>NZ_FNCA01000002.1 GCF_900100715.1 Methanolobus vulcani
ATAAGTGTGCATCTCATCTAATTCCACAATATCTATCTGGTTTTCGCTTTTTAGATCCTCTAATTCCTGGCCAAATTTCTTAATCCATTTATATACTGAAACATGGCTTACTCCTAAAACTCTTCCGATAGAACGAAAACCTAATCCCTCAAGATAAAGTTGTAATGCCTGCCTTTTAACAGAAGTGGAACTAGCAGTTGATTTTATCTCGACGGTATAATTATAGCCGCAATCATGGCATTTGTAGCGTTGACGTCCACCAACTTTTCCATTCTTCTTGTGATTGGAACTCTTACATTTTGGACAGTTCATATTTAAGTATAAGAATTCAATATATATAACTATGTTTAGATAACAAAGCCCCAATAATTCGGAATTATGGAATTGAAAAATAGATTCTATTTTTCTAAGTAAAGGATCAAAGCACTCCTTTGGTGCTTTTGATCTCATCTCCTTCTACAACTATTGCTCTTCTGAGAGCATAGGCGAAGGCTTTGAAGAGTGCTTCTATCTTGTGGTGGTCGTTGTCACCATAAACATGGGCATGCATGTTCATTTTTGCATTCTGAGCAACGGCTTCAAAGAAGTGATCTACCATCTGGGTGCTGAACTCACCAACTTTAGGAGCTTTGAACTCTGCATCTATTACAAGATAGCTGCGTCCTCCAAGGTCCAGTGCAACGGTTGCAAGTGCTTCATCCATGGGGATGCGTGCTTCTCCAAACCTTGCGATACCTGCTTTATTTCCAAGTGATTCAGCAAGCACCTGACCAATTACTATGCCGGTATCTTCAACCAGGTGGTGGTCATCCACAATGAGGTCTCCGGTGGCTTTTACAGTGAGGTCGAAGTTCCCATGTTTTGTGAAAGCAGTCAGCATGTGATCAAAAAAACCGACTCCTGTACTGATATCTGCAACTCCTTTTCCATCCAGGTCGATCTCAATAGAAATGTCGGTCTCGCTGGTTTTGCGTGAAATCTCTGCTTTTCTCATGGGTGCACCTGTTGAATTTGCTCTCTATAGTATACTAATTTATAAATCCTCTCTGATAATATTTATCGCTTCTGGAAGTGTAAATTTTCCTGTATATAATGCACTTCCGACAACAACTGCCTTTGCTCCGGTATTCTTCAGTGCAATGAGGTCTTCAAGTTTTGTCACACCACCTGATGCAATTACCGGAATATTCACTGATCTGACAAGTTCTTCGGTAGGGGCAGTGTTCACTCCCTGAAGCAGTCCTTCAGTATCTATATTGGTAAACAGAATACTTCCTGCTCCGAGTCCCTCAAATTTGATTCCCATTTCAACAGCTGTGAATTCTGATTCCTTTTTCCAGCCTTCAATTGACACTTTGCCATTCTTTGAATCCAGAGCCACGTTAATGTGTTCACTTCCAAACTCCTCGGCTAGCTCTTTTACAAGCTGTGGGTTATTGATGGCGGCAGTGCTGAGTATCACTCTGTCAACACCAATATTCAGAAGTTCAGCAGCATTTTCAAAAGAACGGATTCCGCCACCGACCTGGATCTTCATTCCAAGAGGCTTGCATTCCTTTACTATGTTCTCGATAATTGGTGAATTCTTGCGTTTTCCGTCAATGGCACCGTCAAGGTCTATGAGATGCAGGGTCTTTGCACCCTGGGATACCCAGTCCTTTGCTACGGCAACCGGGTCGTCGATGGAAATCATCTCGCTTCCCGGAACACCCTGTACGAGTTGTACACATTTGCCGTTTCTCATGTCAACAGCAGGGATCACTTCAAATGACATGTAACCTCAGTTAGGGCATCATTCTTTCAATTGGAACTACCAGTATATCCTTTGCACCTGCTTTTTTGAGCTCGCCAACGGTGGCAAAGATACTGGATGCATCAACAACAGCATGTACGGCAAGTATGGAATTATCAGACTCAACTTTCATTACAGTTGGTCCTGCCATTCCAGGGAGCACTTTCTTTACGGTTTCAAGCTCGCTTTCCGGAACGTTCATCATAAGGTAACGTTTTCCCTTTGCCCTGAGCACACTTTCAACGGCTGTCTGGATCTGTTCGATCTTCTCATTATCAGCCCTTGTCTTTTTATTTGCGATAAGGTAAACTGATGAAGTGAACACTTTCTCTATCATTTTGAGATGATTGGTTACAAGAGTTGTTCCTGAACTTGAAATATCAACAATAGCATCAGCAATTCCAACGTGTGGTGTCATTTCACATGCGCCACTGACCTTTATTACTTCGATGTCAACACCAAGGTTTTTGAAGTATTTTGCAGTGATGTTTGGGAATTCTGTTGCAACACGCATTCCCTGAAGCTCTGCGGCAGAACTGATACTGGAATCTTCAGGCACAGCAAGTACCAGATTTGCACCACCGAATTTAAGGTCAAGCATGACCTCTACATCGGACTCGGTCTCATCAATGAGGTCAAGACCGGTGATTCCTACATCTGCGGCACCATCCTGTACATATTCCGGGATATCTGCTGCCCTTGCAAAAAGGTATGTGATCTCAGGGTCTGTTGTTTTGGCGAAAAGTTTCCTTGTCCCTCCTTCAAGTACAGGGAGACCTGCCTCTTTGAGGAGGTTTACGGTAGGGTCATGTAAGCGCCCTTTGTTGGGTATTGCAATACGTATCATGGGGATCCTTCTGTAATATTATAATCAGTATCAATTGAACGTTCTTTGAAAGACTTTTATAGCATATAGAGTTCACGCTGAACTTAAAAATTCTATAATTTATTTAATACATGAGGTATTATTACTATTAGTTATATTCTCTGATGGTAAATATTAAATATATATTGCGTTCTTGATATAGCGAAGAATACATAATCAATTTGATTTATCTTCTTACATTTGTCTTTTAATTAATTTATAGAGGATTAATATGATGCGAAACATCAAAGTTGAACACCTGATCGAAACGCCGGTGGAAAAACAGCAGATCGAGCTTGTGGAGAGAAAGGGAGTAGGTCACCCTGACAGTATCTCAGACGGTCTGGCAGAAGCAATGAGCCGTGCACTGTGTAAGGAATATATCGAAAAATGTGGCGTGGTTCTTCACCACAATACCGATGAGACTCAGATCGTTGCAGGAAGGTCAAACCCTCAGTTTGGAGGTGGAGAGGTCATCCAGCCTATTTACACTCTGCTTGTAGGAAGGGCAACCAAAGAATTCAATGGTGTCGAAATACCTGCTGAAGCGGTTGCTCTAAGAGCTGCCAAAGATTACCTCAGAAATACAATAGTTGACCTTGACCTTGAAGGTGACATTATTCTTGACTGTAAACTTGGTACAGGTTCATCTGATCTTAGAGATGTTTTCCAGAGGGACAGGGTTCCTGTGGCAAACGATACTTCCTTTGGTGTAGGTCATGCTCCATTCTCAGAACTTGAACAGATCGTCTATGATTCTGAGAGGATGCTGATCACAGATCTTAAGAAGAAGATTCCTGGAATCGGTACAGATATCAAGGTAATGGGTCTGAGAGATAACAATGATATTCAGCTTACCATCTGCTGTGGTATGGTTGGCAAGTACGTCGATGATATGGACCACTACCTGAACATCAAGGAAGAAATGGTGGATTACGTTACTGACCTTGCTCTTAAGCGCACAGACCGCACAGTAAAGACATTTGTCAATGCAGCAGATAATGTAAAGTGTAACTCAGTATTCCTTACAGTTACCGGTACTTCTGCAGAAATGGGGGATGACGGTTCAGTAGGACGTGGAAACCGCTGTAACGGACTTATCACTCCTAACAGGCCAATGAGTATGGAAGCAACCAGTGGTAAGAACCCGATCAACCACATTGGTAAGATATACAACCTGCTGTCAACACAGATGGCAAGGGATATCGTAAAGGCTGTTCCTGATGTAGATGATGTTTACATTAAGCTCCTTTCCCAGATAGGCCAGCCAATAGACCAGCCATTTGTAGCCAGCGCACAGATCATCCCTGCTGACGGTGCAAACTTCAACTCTATTAAGTCAGAAGTTGAGGTCATTATGGATGACTGGCTCGCTGACGTTACTAAGATCACAAAGATGGTCATCAACGGCGAACTGGACACTTTCTAACTCTATCCCGAAGTGCGCCCTTCAGATAAGTGACAGGGCAACTTCTTTTTTGTTTTTAGGTATTTTCTATTTTATTCCCTTTTTTAGATTTTTACTATGGCAGGTTTAGATGCTTCTCTTTATATAGTTCGCAGACGCAAACGTATTTTGCGGCGAAAGAGCTAAGTATGATTATGCGTATTGGAGTGTTGCATCGCACGGCACTGTCGTGCGGAAGCATGATTTGTAAGACCCGCTTTAACTCAGTTGGTAGAGTGCGCGGCTGTAGTTTGATTCATGTGCATGGTCACATTACGCGCAGGCACCGCGATGTCCCCGGTTCGAGTCTGGGAGGCGGGACTTTCAAAATCATGAATAAAGCACAAAAAGCTTTATATACAAGAGCAGCCTTTTAGGGGTGCTCACAAGCGAAATCCACTTGAATGTCCGAATAGTGTAGAGGCCTATCATGGAGCCCTGTCGAGGCTCCGACCCGGGTTCGAATCCCGGTTCGGGCGTTTTGGTCTAATTCCCGGAATTTCCGGGGATTTTTAACTATTTTTACTTAGAAACTATCCTTCTTTGAAAACATTCGCCGCAACTCATGTATATACATCAAGGTGTTAAACCAAGTTGTGGGATATGTCTCATATATGCAGCTTTTAGTTCATCACATTCTATGTGGTCATAGATATCTATTGCCTCTCCTCTTACGTCTCCTCGGAGTTCCTGGATGAAGGATTTAGACATTCCAGAACGTCTTAGATGAGTAGTGAACCAGACCCTAAAACAATGTGGTGTGAACTTCTCATGAACATGACCTTTCGGTCTGTGTATACCAAGTTTCCTTGCATATTCTGTGATGATCTTGTAGACCATATTACGGCTGATCCTATCTCCAGTAGTTGACAGGAACAAAGCCGGATTTTTGTCTGTCCTGGTCTTTAGATAAGCCCCCAGGAAGGCTTTACATTCATCGTCAAAGTATACCAGGCGGTTAGATCTCTTTGGAGTAGGCTTAAGCAATACTGTATTGTTTGCCAGGGAAATATCTGATCTATCAAGTGTAATTAACTCATTTCGACGTATTCCAGTTTTAGCCAGGAAGATCATTAAAGTCTGATGTTCCAAGGAATCGGCGGATTCTATGAGTTCTCGCATCTTGTCAATGCTAATAAGTTGCTTTTTTTGTGGTGTATGTCGTTTTTTGTAGCGTCTTAAGTATCGTTTCCGGAACTTCCCTATTTCATGCTTCTGAAGTATCCCTACATGCTCCAGATAGTCAAAAAAAGTACTTAGGGATGCAAAGTATGCATTGATGGTTGAAAACGTCAGATTCCGCTCATCTCGAAGATGTATAAGGAAAGGTTGCAGGTCTTCAGCTTTAATCTGAGGTCCAATAGAATAACGACCAAGATAATATTTCACATGGCCAGTATAGGATTCAATTGTTCGGTATGAATAACCCATAGTTTTACAATCAACAACAAAGTCATCTATCAAATTATTCATACAGTGTATATAAAAGTCAGATATATAATTTATAGGTAACGAAAAGGTGTTAATTCCAGAACATTGTAAAATAGTTTTTTTCGCTATTAGCACCCCGACCATACGTCGCACAATCCTTCGGTATAAGGAGCATAGGGACCCAGGCTAAAGCCTGGGTCCTGGAACAGGCAAAACAAGATTTTGAAAGATGCAATTTAAGATTTTTTTGATTTAATATTATCAACAACAAACATAACAAAAAACCCAATTAACGCACCTGCATAAACATAATAAGAAGCAATTTCAGCATAATGCACATAAAAGGAATCCTTTAAAGTCATACCTCTAAAAAGAATATCAACATACGTTAAATCACTGGTAAAAATACGAACTGGATTTAAAAAATAACCAATTAAAGAACCTATAAAAATAGAGATGAAATAAGAATAGCCATTTAACGCAGTTTCATCGGATGATATGTCAAGCATATAGAGCACCTGAATTAATTTTAATAATACATAATATTCATTATTATATATAGTTAACATTATTCTATTAATCCAACCATAATATGCATTATATTGAAACTCTGCCTATGCGCCGCCAAAGGCGGGCGCTTGAATCGCTTCCCTTTGCCTGAGCGCAATAACCGGCATTCTGAAAGAGTGATTCGTTATTGATTTTATTTTGTTATATAATACAGAAATAGTAAAAAATCTGAACTTAAGAAGGAGTTAGATTAAGTTGCAGATAGAGAAGTTCTTTAACGCTAAAGGAACCAAATACTCCATTGACTGAAAAGAAAGATGATAGAGAGATTAGAGAAGAGAGGAAAGGGAACCCGTTTAAAATAACGTTGAAACCTTTTGAGTTATGCAGCAAAAATGGAGAGCACCCTCCCAGGGGCCAGCCAAACCTACGAGAAAGACAGTCTTTTATACCCACTAAAAAAGACTTTCTTAAACTTTAGAAAACCCAAGACATTAGTCACACGCACCCTGTCTATGAAGTGAACCCGCCCAACCGACCCCGCAACCAGCTACGCCCTAAATCAAAGAATCAATAACCTCACAGGTATCATATAAACCCAGAACTGGAGAAGGTTCAATTAAGATCTGAGAAGGAGAAAGAGAGAAGACACCCCATTTATCTTTTTTAAGAGTATCTACTTTCATGAGAATTGGATTATCATTTTTATCTTTGAGAGTCTCTACTATAAGGATAGCCATCATTCTATCACGGTAACGACCATCTATGAGGTCCATAGATTGCATGTTAAGGTATGCATTCATATTGCGTTTTGCTAGTTTAGAGAAGATATAGGATCCTTCTTTATTCTTATTGGTGCCGAAGTTACGGCTATCGAAGGTGTACCAGGCTTCATCCATTACAAGGGTCCCGGAGTGCATTTTGTCGAGGTCTTCTACTTTGTTTATTCTGGTGTGTGGGAAGTTCAGGTCGTAGTTGCTGTAGATGGGGATTCCTTTCAGGTGGTCGTGGTAGGCTATGGCTGTCATGAGAAGGGTCTTACCGGCTGAGAGGTCGCCGATTATTGCGTATCTGCCGGTTGGTAGTCTTCCGGTCATGGGAGGACACCCTTTAGTTTGCTCATGAGTTCTTCTTTTTTGTCAAGGGAGTTCTTGAAGAATCCCTGCATGATGTCTCTTATGTCATGTCTTCCATGGGCTGATTTGGAGACATTTATTTTGAGGTAGATCTCTACGAATTCATTGATGAATTCGCAGGTATCAGGGAGCATCATGTTCTTGATAAGAAGTATCTTGTTTATCTCGTTTATCTGTGTACTATTGAGGTTTGAGACTGCAAGCCATGCTTTGAGGTCCTGGGGGAAGAGGATTCCCATGGAATCCCTCATGAGCTCATACTTTTGTTCATGCTCTGTCTTTCTCATACTGGTCTGTATGAGTTCGGAGAAATTGACAGGTTCATTGCTCATAGCAGGCTCACTCCAAGGACTGTCGTAACGAATGCCAGGGTAATACAGATACCCATTACAAAACCGATAACACCGAGGGTGATATTCGGTCTGAGGATGTTCGTGAGAAGTCCGGAACATAGCAGGGCTTCTGTTTGCTCGCCTGTGAGATAGTCCTGTTTTTCCTTCTCATGACGAATGGATACTGCTGAGTTATAGGAAGCCATAACTGCAGGTCCTTTATCATCGTGATACATGCCTTTATTTCCAAGGTAGATGAGCTTCAGACCAAAGACACTGATACAGTCCGTATCCGGTAGGTATTCACCTTCTTTTTTGACAATCTTATGTGAGGGTGTCAGATAGTAAACTGTAACCTTGTTATCTTTTACGACCTTGCCTTTGCTTCGCAGGTCCTTGAAGAAATGACGAAGCTGCTTGAAGTCTATGTTCAGGCTCATTCTGAACACATCCCCTTCTTTTTATAGAGGCTGTCGAACTGCCTCTTCGCTTTTTCTGTGTCTGTACTGTGAACTTTCAATACCTTACGGTGATTGATCTCTAAGTGTATCTTTACATTTTCCATGTCACCAACTCGTTAAAAGGATTAACCGGGGATGAGCCGGTTCGCTATGCTGAATACAAATTCTACGAAGAACTTGAACAGGATGAATGGAAGTTTCATGAAGAAGCCGAAGGCTTCTATGTACTTCTGTATCATCCTAAAAACGCCCTGGTTCTTGTGCAGGATACCCCAGAAGAGGGAGCCACACTGAGCAACCGCAACATATACCCAGAATGAACTCAGGAAGAACTCAACAAGGAATAGAAGGAAGGTGAGCATCTTCTGCATGTAATAGAGTATCTGATAAAGTGTCCTGTCAGAATCTGCAAAATCTATTAGTTCATACAGATAGTGCAATGGTCCTGAGATATCATTTGAATAATCTGAATCCTGGACCCTGAGTGTTGCATATCCATATCCTCCACGTCCTGGCTTTTCTTCAGCGGACATGAAGCTGATAGAGGATATATCAAAGGTCATTCCCTGTGCTGGAAGCAGGGATACGTTAAGGTCAGACCGACCTAAACTTATTGATTCCTGGGTAATTTCAATACTGCAGGAATCAACACCTAATCCCTGTTCGCCTTCAAGGTAGGTATTTCCGAGGGTATCGGTCAGATTATAGCATAATCTTTCATTGGTCCAGAAGAACAGGACAGTTTCTTCTTCATAGAAGAAGTTGAAGTTCAACTGCGTAGAGTTGAAGCTATCATACCAGAAATAAACAGGTAATTGGGAATCTTCTTTGATTCCTGTGAGGTCCATTTCAAGATAGTATATCTCATCATCTGAAGGGCAGATGACGTTATCGTATACATCATTATCAATTACTGTTCTGTCTGTTGTCACCCATTCAGTAGATAGTGAGTTCACTATGATGTACTCATCAAACCCGGGTGTGTTCTCAAGCTCATAGGTTCCTGCAGATGCAAGAGGGATAGTAAGAAGAATGAGACAGATAAGAGGTAGTAAGTATCTCAATTCTTACCACCCATTGCAGCCATTAGGAATAAACAGATCAATAGTATCCAGGTAATACCACTGTAATTGGTAGCTACTTCTTTTGCATCTTCAGGGGAATCAAGATTTAAAAGTGGATTGCCTGTTGTCGAACTGTCATCTTCAGAACTACCAGCTGATGAGGGAAAATAACCACCTGCTAGATTAATAGTTGAATACGTTTTTATCTGGTCCTGAAGAACCACATAGATCACACCACCAGAATCAATTAACAGATCCCATCCATAATTACCAAGAGATGATATTTGCGCATGTGTACCGGAAGAAGGATTATAATACCTCAACTCATCCATACCGACGTAATATATTATACCGTCTGTATCGGATTTTGCACCTTTGTACCATGAAGACGTGATATATGATACCACGGGATTGAAAGAAGGAACCGAAGATGTTAAATTCCAAATATTTAGACCGTTACCCGGATAATTATTTTCTGCCTGTACTACATGTATTTCACCATTGGGATGTCCAAATATATAATACCATTCTCCGGAAACAGATGAATTGGTATACCATATAGATTGTGATTCAGTGCCCTTATGGACTTTCCATAGTTTAGGATTAAAATCACCTACGCCAGACCGAACAGAACCAGTCCCTATATAGAGATAACCATCCTGATGATCATAAATAGACGACACCCAACCAGAGCCACCAGACTGGAATACTGTGTGAACATCATCAATTGTTGCAGAATCCATATCAAGAACGCCATTAGCTTGAAGACGTTTAAATATTAATTCCCCATCAGAAAAATAGAGGTTTGAGCCATCATAATATAGGGATTCAATACCATAATCGGCATTACTCACATATAGACTAGCACTTACACCCGGTTCCCAGATGTAAACAGCCTCGCCATAAGATGTAGTTGAACCTGAAAGGAAAAACTGACCGTCCTGATAATAACAGATAGACCTTGCAAGAGTCATATCAGAAGGCAATGAATACGAAGCTGCTGAAGCAGTAGAGACAGAAATAAACACTAAAAACAAACTTATAATTATTTTGTTCATAGTTTAGCACCTCTCTTCCATATCAGGAACAATCCTACAACGACACAGCCGACAAGTGCAAAGGCCAGTATGAAAGGTAGATATGCCTGGAACCAATAGACACCCTGAATAGGGTCTGCTGTAAGAGATACTACATTAGGCTTTACAGTGATCTGATAATTGTAAGCTGAACTCAGAACAAGAGTGTCGTTAGTTGTGAAATCTCCAATATATTCGGTGTCATTAGCTGTAACCTGATAGACCGTATACTCGTAAGCATCGAGTGGGTCTGTTATCCTTACTGTTCCTGCCGATGCAGTGGAGACCGAAAGCAGGAAAAAAGAAAGAAGAAGGAGAGAGAGGAACCTTCTCATAGTTACCTCATTCCTCTACGTCCTATGTTAAGTCCGTCAAGAAGCTTGTCGAATGCACCGGTGAAGAATCCGACTACTGAAACAGTAATCAGGATACCTGCAAAGGCAATGACAAGACTCTGCATAGAAGGCATCATAAGAACAACATCATCGACCATTGGAGTTATGGTTTCGTTAAGTTGTGCTGCGGAAGCCGGTGCAATTACTGAGACTGCTGCACCTGTAGCTACTACAGCTTTTCTACCATGTTCTTTGACCTTTTCTTTAAAATCACTGAGTTTGACCATGTAAAACACCCCCTCTTACAGAAGAGAGGATATCAGGTATTTTCAGACCAAGAAGTTCGAGATCATCAGCAAAGATAGAGAAGTTCTCGTATTCATCCTTGTGCTTATTGAACTTGGATAACTGCGCCCATCTGACAGTAGAACCGTCGTCCTTTTGCTTTTCAGATACCGATACACTAATACCAGGAAGGCGCACTCTTTCGCCTACCTGCCGAATTCCATATTTATTGAAGTCTGACATACTTATCAATGCAGACTTTAGGAAAGGGATATTTAAACTGTTCAAATTATCATAAATTTAAGCCTAAATTTAAGCTTAAAATTAAGTATAAAATATAGTTTTGAATAAAGTGAAAGGCTGAATTACTGCGTAGATCAACATTTTAGTAAATAACTGATGCGTCAATATGGCAGAGTGCCGCATTCACACAGAAAGAAGATATCACTTGCTACTTATGGAACGTCTATAAGTTCCCTGCGTGCTGGTTGCTGCGCTTCGCTTGCTATTCCTTCCGCTACGCTCCAGAAAAACCAGCCACTCAAGAAACTCACGACTTAGTGTTATGGGATTGCCTGTATTGGTGGGTATTTAGATGAAGGGTTGCTACATGAAGGACTACGACAGCGGGATGTATCCCGCTAATTCTTCCGTTTTGTCAATCATCCAAGAAGTTCATTTCCAAGGGTGTTTATAGATGTTGAAAAAAGAGAGTTTAGTATATAAAGAAATGAACGTTTTTCAGTATGTTGTTGGAAGTCTAAAAAGTAACACTTCCTTTTCTTGGCGGTTCAGGCAGTCACTAAATATGATTGTAAGATCGGACATTATTATCAACAACCTTTCTAAGAAGACTCGTCATCTTTCAGAGGCTCGAAATAAGTACACGCCTGGCAATAGTGACCAATCTTAGGAGTACTCAATTTACCATCAATACGCTTTTGAATATACGCCGAAACCATCTTACTACCACACTTAGGACAAATTAATCTAGACATATCCATAAATCAGACCTCATTACAAATAAAAATGTCTATAGACAATCACACCTGAAGTACAATATAAATACCGACACCACCCGCCATAAGTCCTGTTTTTTCGATATTTTCAACATTAAAAAAGAATGATGAAAATTCAACAGCGGGTATATGAGTAATATAGATATCTCCTTTTTTCAGGACCACATTCCGAACATCAGAATAATGAACACCATCTTCAGGAATATGATCAGGATGCCAATTAACATGTACTTTCATTCAAATCACTCCATGACCAATTATAATCTTATCAATAAAATCAAGTTTTAAATCACCTGTTTCAACTTCATTGTTATAACAAAAAGCAAGATGTTTACTGAATATTATTTTAATATCTCCAAGGACCTCTCTAAATCTGATAGTATCACATTCAAATGAAAAAAACACATCCCTACGACCAAATTCACATTCAGTATATACAAACGCATGTTTATACTTTGAATCAAAATATAGTATTTTAGCATTATTCATTTTAGTACCTCATAAAGTCTCTAGACAATTAACTATAAGTCTCTAGACTATATAAAAACATCGGCGGCTACTGATAGCGTTTTTATTATATCCAACAAAAAGAATAAATATAAATTGCCGCAAGTCTAGAGACATTTAGAAACCTTCCATTATTATGGGGTTCCGGCTACCTTCAACGCATGTGGATAGTACGGACTATCCTTGTTTTCCTGCCAGTAATGATCGAAACAAAGATCACCGCCTATCAAATATAGGCCGTCAGTTTCAACGACCTCTTCACCGCAAACTCTGCATTTCAAATTTTCATCTCCTTATCTATGGGTCATCGGCAGCAGGTCTGATGATTCCGTACGAGCCAGTATCATCATATCCAAGCTCGAACCGAACACAATCTATCAACAATTTTCCATCAAGGTCACGAAGGCCAAGAGCAAAGGCAAGCTCAGAAGGAATAGTGACATAAACGCCACTGCCGTTATTGCTTTTCAGAGCGTATTTTGCCTTAGCCATGGAAGACCACCGCCGTATTACATACCGTTGCTAGCAGGCCAATACAGGAAACGGAATGTCTTGTGATGTTCCAGTAAAAACGATCTGCATTTTTGTAAACATGATAGAGCAGAATAAGGAATGATGCTTTAATTGGAATTAGTGAAAGATATCCATAAGCGTTGAATATCTGAGAAAGTACAGGATTCCCTTCATAGAAAAGGCCTGTATGCAGTGCGTAGATCGTTGTGAGAGTATCTCCTAAAATAAAAAGAAGGAATAGAACCCTGACATCTTTTAAAAATGTCAAAGTGCAACACCCCGATTCAAAACATTATCAATATGATATTGTCTTGTATTCGGTTTACCATTCAGGAAATGAAATAAGGTAAGTTCTTGATCAGGCCGTCTTTTATCACATGGCTTACGTTTAACCGAAGCCCAACTATCCAAACTGTTTATCGAACTCATTTATCAAACCTCACACGTTTAACTTAGTGATCTTAAAGCTGTTTGGGGGATCCCGAAGATCTCCCAGGAACAAACGCCGCTTTTTTTGTGGGATATCAGTATCCTTCAAAATTCGAGAGTATTCACTCAGCAGGTACTCGACATAGACGGCGTTATCAGGATTCCGTATTGAACTGAGCCATGAATCAATACACTCGCCGGTGCATTCATCATAGGCAATGAACTCTTTAAGAGGGAAGTATCCGGCATCCTCTGCTGTTTTTTCTTCTTCCTTATCACGAAGATAGCAGAGTTCTCCCATGTCATCAACTGTATAGGGAGTGGTACGTTTTTCATTCAGGTGGTTTAAAACAGATAATTGTATGTCCTGAATCTCTTCAGGAGTGAGATAGTCTTCAGGCTTCCAATTACGGAGATCACCAAAGACTCCAGCAGGTTCCATCCGGGATTTACCTGCATTTACGAGTATTCCGCAGTGAGTAAGGAGATAACGGAGATGTTGAACGATATCAGAGACATTATCGAGAGTATAGGAGCCGTCCGTTTTTTGCAGCTTGGTGATTACGATATTTTTATCCCCTGATATCTTTTGATGACCGGGGAAAAGAAGGTAATGAACATGAGGAGAGAAGTTAACGAGGTCACGCCACGATTTAAAATCAGTATCGAGATAGTTGTTTATCTCATTAATAGAAGAAGGATTCAGAATATAGTTCCAGAAACCTCCGGAACTTGTTTCTTCTCCACAGAGAACACGGACAGCCTGTTGAACGCTCTTTTTTATTCTAAATGGGTGATCAAGTTTGAATCCGGCAGTTACACCGTTACGCTTTAACCGGTCCTTTGCGTTCCTGCGGAATCCCCGGTATTCATCAAGGGTTAGGGAATAGGCTTTATCTGAATCCATTGAAGCTACAGCCCTGAACGGCCTGTCACCGGTTACAAGAGAATAACATTCCAAGAGAACAGCATATTTGAATACTTCAGAATCTACTTTTAACCGATAACAGGAAGGACAACGCCAAAGCTTGCAGGATATTATCATTTCAAGGGCACTGTTACCCGATGCATGGATATGGCTAATATACGGAGTATGACAGTAGTCCGGTGATTGACCCTGTCCTGGCACGGTAAAGTTACCTTTGTTCAGGATGGTGGTTTTTGGGTCAAATAGCTCGTCCTGTCGCTTTTGATAGTCATACTCAAGGGTTCCAAGAGCACCAAGAGCAGACATCAGCACTCCTGAGCAAAGCTAAAGCTTAAGCTGTTTATATTCAATGGATTCATTTTATTCGTGCCTACAATTTGTTCCCAGGCTGGTGACCTGGAAGATTTTGTTAAGTTTGGTGAACTTAACATTTTTTGGAATGAAGTCCAAATATAAAAAGATTTTTAATTATGCACGTACATCTAGAAACTGACTTGTACTGGCCTGCTGGTAACAGGTCAAGTCAGGAATGCGAAACAAGTTTTCTAATCGTGCCGCTTGCTAGCATTTTGTGATAACAGTTACAAGACCAAAAACGCCCGGGGATTTAGACTCAATTCTCGATTGGGTTCAAATCCCGGTTCGGGCGTTAAATCCTTAATCCCGGTATTCCGGGTTTCTTTTCTCTTTTTGCTTTGATCTAAAACTTAGTTCTCCCTTTATTAAATTACATTTATCAATCAGTTTTAATAAATTTTGAATTTTAACTACTTATAAATAGCATGTATATGTAACCATAAATTGTGGTACATATGAATGATTCCGGCAATTTAATTGCTGCTAAAGCGTTGATACTTGCGATTTTGTATATCGCTCTTCTTTTTGGGATAGTGATCTTTGCAGGCGTAACCAATATATGAATTTACAGATTTTCGAATAACTCTTTTTGCATAACAATGCTTCTTATCTTATGTAGTGGCAGCCAAGTGCAATTCTCAATGGCACATCTGCCCTGTCACCCCTCTTTTGACTAGCATGGATCATTTACATATTCCTTAACGGTATGATGTTTGACATAATTAGAAATGTATTTATAACACAACTGTCTTTTTGTAGACTGTTATGTTTACAAAGGCTAGCAAATCCACTGCAGTAAGGGTAATAATTCTTATTTCTCTTTACCTTCTTTTGATGTTGTCAGTGGGTGTCTTCTCTGCCTTAATGCGCTAGTTCCATCATACTTTCAGATAATAATGTTCTCCCACTATCTTTAGAAGCTAAACTTCAATGATTACTTATAATAGTATACCGATGGAATATTATGGTACGAATGAATTCAGCAGCCAATCTCCCCATCATGAAGATATTATTTGTTCTAATGTTGTATCTTCTAATGGTACTATCTATTGGTCTGCTGGCAGGGATAATGTCAACATAACAGCATGATAAGATCAGATGTCAGAAAAGTAATAAAAATGGTGGATTTCCCGTTTTTTATCGTTTTTGGGACGTTTTTCCGTTTTTCTGTTTTTCGTCGTTTTTGGAACGTTTTTCCGTTTTTACCATCATAATGCCACAGTGTGGAGTATCTGCACAAGGCTGCATTCCATGAATATGACCATCAGGTTGTTCACCACCAGGAACAGACCTACGAATGCAATACCTTTCCTTGACACCCTCCACAAAAGATCTGTCCATTTTGAATCTGCATTCTTCAGGATTGTGTAATTCCAGTACACGATTCCAATGAACAGGATTTTAAGCATAAGGAGAGAGCCCACGCCATAGTTCTGCATAACTGCCGCCAGGAAATCATTCTCTTCGAATCCATAGTTAAGCGCATGAGCCGTTGTCAGGAAATCTCCAAGTACGTAAAACAGTATTATATACTTAATATCCCTGAGAAAATCAGAGACATTTGTGAACTGTGAAACGTACTGATTTGCATTGTGCATAATAGTTGCTTTTTATGGAGCTGTATATAATCAGAATGTGGTTATATTGCACATCTATGTTCATAGATCCCGGATAAATGTACTTTTCCCATGTAAATTAGGTTTCTAGTGGCATGGCGCAATATTTGTGAATACATTATTCTTTTATAATCACATATTTTACAATCAACTTCCAATCAAACATTTGATAACAATTTTGTACTAGTAGCTACTAGATATTATATTATGACCTCATCAACAGTTCCCATTGATATTTCCGCAACGCTGGAAAGCCACAAGTCAGATGCATATCTGATGGTAGGGAATTCGAACAATGCTGATATTTATTATGCAACCCGTTTTTCAGCATCAGACGAGTTCACATATACTCAGATAAAGAACGGTAAAGAAATCCTTCTGATATCTGACATGGAAAAAGGCAGAGCTGAACTGGAATCCCGGGTTTCTGATATTCGTACCTTACAGGGATGCGATTACAGGTCAAAAGTAAAGGAAAGGCAGGATCCTGCTCTTGCCTATTGCGACTGCATTGCTGAAATCCTTCAAAAGGAAGGTGCAAGGCACATTGCCGTACCCAGGGATTTCCCCTATCATATTGCTCAGACCCTAAAGGAAGAAGGTTTTAGTATACAGGCAATCAAGAGCCCATTTGCCCAGCTGCGTGCAAGGAAAGACGAATCCGAGATCAAAATCGTCAGAAAGGTACAGGATGCCTGTAACACTGCAATGAAAGCAGCTGCAGAAATGATCCGTAAATCCGAAAACGTGGAAGGCATACTTAATTACCGTGGCTTTGCCCTGACATCAGAAATGATCCGCAAAGAGATTGATATCACTCTTCTGGAACATGGCTGTGAGGCAGACAGTACCATTGTTGCCGGTGGAAAAGGTTCAGCAAACCCTCACTGGGAAGGCGAAGGTCCGATAAAGGCAAATGAACCTGTGGTCATAGATATCTTCCCTCGTAGTAAAAGAAAAAAATATTATGCAGACATGACCCGCACAGTTCTCAACGGAACTCCTTCTGATAAGCTCAAGGACATGTACGATGCAGTACTTGCAGCGCAGACCGCAGGTATTGAGATGGTCAAACCTGGTGTTAAATGCAGCGATATACACAACAAGGTTTGTGATGTTTTTAAGGAAAGGGGATATGACACAGTAAGGGAAGGCTCAAATGTTGGTTTTATTCATTCAACCGGGCATGGTGTAGGTCTTGAGATCCATGAACTTCCCTTTGTTGGCAACAGTGATGTGGAACTGGAAGAAGGTAATATCATAACCATTGAGCCGGGACTTTATTATCCTGATGTAGGCGGTATTCGTCTTGAAGACCTGATCCTTGTGACAGCAGACGGGCATGAGAACCTGACTGAAATGGAAAAGAAATTTGTATATTAGTGCCAACTAAAGTGTTATTAGGAGATTTTACATGGCTGATAAAGTTAAGGAGATCGAAGAGATAGTTGAAAAATATCTCAAAGCAGGAAAGATACTCTCACAGGTAAGAAGTGAGGCAAAGGACAGGATCAAGGTAGGTGTCAGCCTGCTGGAGATCGCTGAGTTTGTGGAGAACCGTGCAGTAGAACTCGGTGCGGATGGCTCTGCATTCCCATGTAATATTTCCCGTAACGATGAAGCGGCACACGCCACTCCATATGCAGGTGAGGAAACTGTCTTTGGTGAAGATGTCATAAAACTTGATCTTGGTGTTCATGTTGATGGTTATATTGCAGATTCTGCAATCACAATTGACCTTTCCGGAAAGTATACTGAACTTGTGAACGCGTCCAGAGATGCTCTTGATGCAGCAATAGATACTGTTAAGAATGGTGTAACCACAGCAGATATTGCCGCAGCCATAGAAGATGCAATTCTTGCGCATGACCTGAAACCAGTAGGAAACCTCACAGGACACGGGCTTGCACAGTATATTCCTCATGCTCCTCCAAGTGTGCCCAACAGAAGAGTAAGCAGTGGAGTTGTACTTAAAACAGGTGACATAATTGCCATAGAGCCTTTCGCAACAGATGGTGCAGGCAGGGTAGTTGACGGATCACTAACTGAGATCTTCCAGGTAGTGAACAAAAAACCAGTACGTTTACCAGCTGCAAGGGCTCTTCTTAAAGAACTTGCTCCTCACAGGACTCTTCCATTTGCAAAGAGATGGCTTAAGACACCGCAACTTGACTTTGCACTTATGCAACTTGAAAAAGCAGGAATTGTCCATTCATATCCTGTCCTTAAGGAAGTCGCAGGTGGAATGGTCTCACAGGCAGAGCATACTGTTATAGTAACAGAAGACGGGTGTCAGGTTACAACTAAATAACGTACTAGGAAGAGATTTGATTGAGAATCGGGAGTTTCTTATCTTTAATCTTTATTCTTTTTTTATTGCTGGTCATCCCTGCAAGTGCAGCCTACACCTGGGATAACAGCATAAATGTACAGAAAGACAATATGACCTGGTCTTACACGGAACAGTACTCAGGTGACAGATCTATCATTTTCAAAAAATATGTTGATATAGAATTCGGGAATGATGACGGTTTTGTGGCCGCCTGGGAATTACTGAAAGCGGATGTGTCCATGAGCAAGACATTCAGACAGTCCATAGAGGACAATATGGATGTGAAAATTGACAATTCTTCAAAGAATGTCATTTTACTGGACGTTGAAGCGGACATGTCATCAGAGCTTATTGGTCCCACAAACGAGAAACGTGATGTAGTCAACGAATATAAGGTATCTTACGACTTCAAGGTTCCCTTAGATGAGTCAGGTTCTGTGCTGTGGTTCCAGGGTGAACCTCAAACCGATGTTGCTATCAGTTTGCCTGAAGGTATGGATGTCTTATCTATAGATGGGATAGATAATGAATCTGTAAAGGAATCATCAAAAGGAACTATAATTGAAGGAACATTTGGCTTCACTGGTGAAGTGGTCATTGAGTATTCCATTGCAAAGAAAAAATCTGAATTTAACGACGGAAATGCTGGAAATGTAACTTCAAACATGACAAAGTCTTCTCCCGAATCAGCAAAGAAAACACGCATAGAGGATTTCTTTGACAGGTTATTTTCCGGTGGTACTGACGAAATACTTAAGAAATTGAAATTGGATGGCACCAACAATCCTCATATATACTGAAAAGATCGAGGTGGTATTATGCTGATAGAAATGATCGAACTTGAGAACGGAACTTGCATGGGTTTGAGTTTCGCTATGCAGAATGCATCATTACTCGTAATTCGCGCTGACAGAGGTTTTGTGATGTGCGGTTATCTTGACATGGAAACCGCATCAGCTCTTGGTGATGTAGCTGTGAAGGTCAAGGGTGTGAACAGCTTTGAAGATGTGCTTGCAGCACCGGTTGTCGGAGCAACTCAGAAAGCTATTAACCTCGGTATTAAAGTAGGTATGACAGGAAAAGAAGCATTAGAACTGATGTTCTGATTCTTTTCTTGTGCCGATTCCTAATTTGTTTTTTGTTTTTAAACCTTCACTGAAACGCTTTAAATACTACTTCTATTCTCTATTGCAGTTATTATGCTGTATGCTTTTGAGTTATCCGGTGAGCACGCTGTCCTGCCAGTAAAAGAGGTCTACGCCTGTCTTTCAATGGAAGGTCTGACATTCAGGGAACATGCATTCTATGACCAGTGCCTGATAGTTGATATTGAAGGTGAGGGCGTGGCTGCAAAGCTTCGCTTCATTGCAGGCAGATTGGCAATGTCCCATTACATACTGAAGGTTGTCGGGATCTGCGATGTTGAAGCCGAGCAGATCATAGAGATGTGTGACAGTTCCGATCTCTCAGGACACCTGTCAGAAGACCAGACCTATGTTGTCCGTGCAAAAAGGGCAAAACATCATGGTGATGTCAAAAGAGAGTTCATAGAAGGAAGACTTGGTGGCAGTATATATCGCAAAGGCTTCAGGGCTAATATGAAAGAACCTGATGTGACTTTCCGTTTAATAATGACCAACAAGGCAGTCCTGGGCTCATTGGTGGCAACAGTTGACAGGGGCGACTATGAACACCGTGCACCACATAAGAAACCATTTTTCTACCCCGGTGTGCTCATGCCAAGGGTTGCAAGAGCTCTGGTGAACATATCTCAGATCCGTTCAGATGAGGTTTTTTTTGACCCCTTCAGCGGTACGGCAGGTATTCTGGTAGAAGGTGGTCTTATAGGTGCTCATGTTATTGGCATCGAAGTACGCCGTAAGATCTCTCACGGTGCAAAGATGAACCTTGATGAATACAATGCTGAGTATTCATTACTGGTCGGTGATGCATGTCGTGTTTCTCTTAAAGATTCGTGTGTGGATGCAATCGTAACCGATCCTCCTTACGGGAGGTCTGCAGCTATCAGGGCTGAATCTCTTCATCATCTGTACACAGATTCATTTGCAGAAATGTATCGCGTCCTTAAAGCCGGAAAACTTGCAGTTGTGGTTTCAGAGATGAAGGTTGTTGAATTCGCAGAAAAGGCTGGCTTTACAGTTGTAGATATTTTCACGCAAAAAGTACATAAGAGTCTTACAAGGACATTTACTGTCCTTCGAAAAAACTAACAGAAGGCCCTACTGATAATTTTGAGATTCTTGCTGTATCATCGACCAGTAGGCTGCAAGCCTTGTCTCTGATTCTTTGTAATCAGGATAACGCTTTTTGACATGACTCCAGAACTTAGGACTATGGTTCAGTTCGATGAGATGAACCATCTCATGATGGACAATATACTCCACCATTTCATCTGGAAGGCATTGCATAAAAGTATTGAAATTGAGATTTCCTTTGGAACTACAACTTCCCCATTTTGTTTTCATTTTCCTGAACCTGACATTTTCAGGTTTGACTTTGAGTTCCTTTCCAATCAATACCACACATTTATGAACAAGACTTTTCAGTTCGTCCACTGACCTACCGGTTACAAGTTCAATGTCCTGAGAAAGATCCTGTATTTTCTGCATTCTGGAATAGCGGTTGTATATCCATCTCTGATGCCTGCGGATTATTTTCTCATGTTCTATGAACGATTTCGGAACAATGAGATACAGCTCTCCCTCACGAAACTCTAATCTTGGATTCTTCACATCCCTGCGGATCAGTTCATAGTCTATGACCAGATCCCGAATGCTTGCAGTACAACGCATTTTCTTAAAAAAGTTGAAAGGGTTATTCGTTTGGAACCAAGTGGTCCATTACTTCAGCCATGACCCTATGTCGCACCAGATAGTCGTGCACATTATCGCTGGCTCTTCTGATAGCATAAGCATCCTCACACCAGTCAATAGGTTCTGGATATTCCACTTCCATGAGTGTCAGGCCGTATGCAGCCGATGACTCAAGTCCTTCTTCGTATGATTCAGGGTCAAGCATTTGCATAAGCCATTCTTCATCCCTTACACCACTTCCAACCATTGTGAGGGCTGTGACGATTTTCCTTACCATGTTCCAGAGAAAACTGTTTGCCTGGATGTCTATTTTAGTTAAGGTTCCACTGACGCGCACATCTATTTTTTCCACATTGCGGACGGTGCTTTTGTCTCCTTCCTTGGTGCAGAAATTGGCAAAATCATGTTCACCAACAAGCAGTTTTGAAGCAGCTCTTATCTTTGCTATGTCATACTGCTCGCCGCTCATAATGTATCTATATTTGCGGCTGATGGCCCATCGCCTTGGGTCAAAATCATCAGGTACTTCTGCATGTGCCCATGCCCATATTGAATTTGGTAATTTTGAATTAATGACCCTTGGGATTGCGAGATTGGGTTTGTCGGTATCAAAAGCAACAACCTGTTCTCTTGCATGTACTCCTGCATCCGTTCTTCCGGAACTTGAAAAACGTGCAGATTTAGGATTTTCTATGATCTCAAGCTGTGTGAGTGCATTGAACAGCTCGCCTTCTATCGTAGCTACATCCGGCTGGACCTGTGATCCATGATAGCCAGTGCCTACATATGCTATTTTCAGAGCAACTCTCATACAATTCACTCTGGCTTCATATGTTCTTTTTTCTATAATAGATTTCTCTTACAAATAGAAGGGTGATCACAAAAATGCAGCCGAAGAAGAACCATACACTCATATGTGACAGAATTCCGTGCATAAACGGATCTGTAACAGTTCCTCCTGTTGCAGTCACACTATCTGTTACTGTATTAGACATGGGTGCGACCTGTGTATGATTTGTTGCCATCGCACTTTCTCTAATAAGATCAGCACCTGTATCAGTTCCATTAGGAGCTGATGAGGCAAGCATTTCAGGTTGTACGCCGTTTGATGGTATTGATGTCATTTCAGCAGGCATCTCATGTACAATGGTTTGATTATGGAGTACGGTGCCAGATGCGTTTGTATCCACATCATATTGGTATCCTGCAAATTTCGCTGCTTCATATGCCGGTACTTCTTTTGTCATTGCAGCCACGGATTCATTTCCTGCATAAACAGGAATGCTGCTGGTGCTGGCAGAATCCTGTGCCATTTGAGGTGCATAAGAAAACATTGAGTATCTGCTAAGGGCTTCAAGTCCTGTTGCAGCAAAAACGGCACCTGCGATGAGGCCAAGATACTTTTTGAGCATACTGATAATGGAAGATCTGTCTTTTTTCATGCTTCCAGGGGCAACAACTATCAGTTTCTGGACCGGTTCGTATATCTTGACTTCCCGGCCTTTGCGACTCCATTTTGTTTCTTTGACTTTTATAAGATCAGCTTCAATAAGCCCGTCCAGATTATATTTTACAGTTGTCAGCGGCATGTCAAGTTCTTCAGCGACATCACTGGCAGACATTGGTTTATCTGCAAGTATCTCCAGCATTTTCATTGCTTTTTCATTTGAAAGCAATTGGGTTATTTTTTTAGAATCCTCACTCAGAGGAAGAATGAGCACTTTTTCCGAGCTTGTACCTTCTTCGTTCTCTCCCATAAATCCCAGTATATGAATGTTGATTTATATTATTTCCTTTAAGTTCAATTTCACTTGAACTTATAACAATTTAAAATGTAACTCGAAAAGTTAAAGAATAGCAAGAACAATATGAGGTAAATTCTAGGGGCTATTACACTATGATCACTAAAGAAGAAATAATGGAAATCGTTGAGAATTATGACCAGGACAATCTGAGCATTGCCACTGTTTGTTCTCACTCCAGTCTTCAAATATTCTATGGTGCAAGACAGGAAGGTTTCAGGACCATAGGCATCTGTGTAAAAGAGCCACCAAGATTCTACGATGCTTTTCCTCTTGCAAAACCGGATGAGTTCATTGTAGTTGACAGCTACAAGGAAATCCCAACTATCCTTGATGAGCTGCGCACAAAGAATGCTATTATCATTCCACATGGTTCTTTTGTAGAGTACATGGGTGGAGAGGTATTTGCCGAGCTCCCAATTCCAACTTTCGGGAACAGGGCCGTTCTTGAATGGGAATCAGACAGGGAAATGGAACGTGAATGGCTTGAAGGTGCGGGAATTGAAATGCCAAAGCTGGTGAAACCTCAGGAGATCGATGGTCCGGTAATGGTCAAATACCATGGTGCAAAAGGTGGCCGCGGTTTCTTTGTTGCCAAGAACTATGAGGAATTCCAGGAACACATTGATCCGAATGAGAAATTCACAATTCAGGAGTTCATTGTAGGAACCAGATATTACCTTCACTTCTTCTATTCACCACTAAGGGAAGAAGGCTACAAACTAAGTACTGGTATCCTTGAAATGCTCAGCATGGACCGCAGGGTCGAGTCAAATGCAGATGAGATCTTCAGGCTTGGTTCACCAAAAGAGCTTGAAGAGGCAGACATAATTCCAACTTATGTGGTTACGGGAAATGTTCCGCTGGTTGCCAGGGAATCACTTCTTCCAAAAATATTCAATCTTGGTGAAAGGGTTGTTGAGCAGTCACTAGAACTGTTCGGCGGTATGATCGGTCCTTTCTGTCTTGAGACAGTGGTCACGGACAAACTTGAGATCAAGGTCTTTGAGATATCCGCACGTATAGTTGCAGGTACAAACATTTATCTTGCAGGTTCTCCTTACTCCGACCTCATTGAACCAAATCTCTCAACCGGTAAGAGAATTGCTCAGGAAATAAAACTTGCAACTTCAATGGGACAACTCGACAAAATATTATCATAATTCTTTTATCTTCACAACGCTAATATTATTCTGTGGTTCTTTTATAGGGAACCACGGAGTGATACTATTTCTGACGCAAGCTATGATTATGATGTTATTATCGTAGGTGCCGGACCGGCAGGTTTGTTCGCAGCCTACGAACTTGCCGGAAAAGGGTTAGAAGTGCTGGTTGTGGATGCAGGAAAGAATATCACAGAAAGGCATTGCAGTGTATCTTCAAGCTCAACATGCGGTCATTGTTCTCCTTGCTCAATTTTATGCGGAGTAGGTGGTGCAGGAGCTTACTCGGACGGAACTCTTAATCTGAGGCCGGATGTAGGTGGAAATCTTGCAGAACAGACAGGGGATCCTGACTCTGCATGGGAACTTGTGGATTATGTGGATAATATCTATCTTAAATATGGAGCGCCTACCAAAACATATTCAGCAACAGGTGAAGATGCTGAAATGCTCAAGCGTAGAGCAGCTTCTGTTGGTGCCAGATTTATAGATATCAAGCAACGTCATATTGGTTCTGATAATTCCGTTGTGCTTATTGAACGCATGAAAAATGATCTGGAGTCAAAAGGTGTATCCTTCTTGCTGGAATCCAGAGTAAAAGATATAATTGTTGATAATAACAGATGCAATGGAGTACTTCTGGAACACAGGGAGATACGTTCAAAATACACTTTGGTTGCACCTGGAAGAGTTGGATATGAGTGGGTAAACTACCTTGTAGATCACCATTCAATTAAATTCTCTTATAGTGGTGTTGATATTGGTGTCCGTGTGGAGGTTCCCTCAATAATCATGGACCCGGTAACAAAGATAAATCATGATCCGAAATTCCATATATATACCAAAGGTCACGATGATTTTGTAAGATCCTTCTGTACCAATGAACATGGATTTGTGGTTAAGGAAGAATACGAGGGTTTTGTTGCCACGAATGGACATTCCATGCATAGTAAAGAATCAGAGAACACCAATTTCGCTTTTTTGGTGCATGTGGAACTGACAAGACCTATGGAGAACACCATCAAATATGCAAGGTCAGTAGCAAAGCTTGCAACGACAATTGGAGGTGGAAAACCTGTCCTTCAAAGGCTCGGTGATCTTAAAAGAGGCCGGCGTTCAACATCAGAAAGTATCAGCAGAAATGCTGTTAACAATACCTTGACAGACATTACTCCGGGTGACATTTCCATGGCTTTGCCCCACAGAATAGTTATGGATATCATGGAGGGTCTTGAAGTTCTTAATGAGATAATTCCAGGTGTCTACTCAGATTGCACTCTTTTGTATGCTCCGGAAGTAAAGTTCTATTCCCTGAAAATAGATGTGGATAAAAGCATGCAGACCAATATCAAAGGTCTGTTCGTTGCAGGTGATGGTGCCGGTTTATCACGTGATCTTATTAACTCTTCAGCCACGGGAATTCTGGCTGCAAGAGGCATACTCACCCATGCAGAACATGGAAAAACTCTCTTAAAAATAAGTATCAATGAAAAGAAATGAGGAACCTCGCATAATGATGGTTTGGGTGAAGTTTGGGGTATGATACATTAAAATAATCAATGCATCAGAGGGGAATGATGTGATGACGGAGATTCCTCTTTCTCCTACATATTGATGTCCCTATAAATACTTTATTAATTAAAATACTGACACTCTTTTATTTTTAAATGTCTCCTGTTATTCATTTTAATCTTTTAAAATTGTATATTTTACATTTTCAGACGAAATCAAAAATACTATATATTGTAACTATGTTCTCCAGTCCTGTATGTCAGACTCTTTAAATGCAGGTGTTTCAAAGCAGCAATATATCCTTGGTGGGAACGGTGAAGATGTCCTTCTTTACATGGGAAGGTATCTTGCACGTGATCGCTCTTCCGGTTCACATGTATCACTGGATGTGAATAAACCGCATGCAGTTTTCATAGCAGGCAAAAGAGGCTATGGTAAATCCTACACAATGGCAGTTCTCATGGAAGGTATGATGATGCTGCCAGATGATATCAGGAGTAATGTTTCATCAGTTGTTATTGATACTATGGGTATTTTCTGGACACTTGGGAAAGCTAACGAGGTTCAAAAAGAACAGATGCTCAAATGGGAACTTGAACCTGCAGCATTTGATGTCGATATTTTCGTACCTGAAGGAAGTCTTGCTTCCTATGAAGAACGACACATCAATGTAAACCCGATCTCTTTACCAATATCAGAGATGGATGGGTATGAGTGGTGCAGGCTGTTTGGCATAGACCAGGTATCTCCATCCGGAGTTCTTATTGTACGGTTGATAGATGATCTGAGAAATAAAGAAACATTCTCATTTGAAGATATCATTGCTTCAGTGACGGTAGATGAACGTGCTGATCCAGTTGCAAAAAGTGCTGTTCAAAATCATTTCAGGACAGCAGATTCATGGGGTATCTTTTCGGAAAAAGGCGTGGGAATCGCAGAACTGGTTAAAGGCGGGTCAACATCAGTAATTGATGTCAGTACTATCAGAAGTGAGGCTGTAAGGTCTGCACTTGTGAGTTCAATTGCCAGGACTATCTATCATCTGAGACTGGAAGCCAGGCGTTCATATGAAAGAAAAATGATGGGCGATAATTCTGTCGAAAAAGGAATTCCAATGGTGTGGCTGTTTATCGATGAGGCTCAGCAGTTCCTTCCTGCACAGGGCGAGACGCTTGCATCGGATGTGTTACTGAACGAATGGTTAAAACAGGGAAGACAACCCGGTCTTTCACTTGTCCTTGCAACGCAGCGCCCGGTATCGATTCATCCAGATGTACTTTCACAATCTGATCTTGTAATATGCCATAGGCTCACGTCCCAGGATGATATCGATATCCTTGAATCTGTCAGACCTACCTATATGAAAGACAATTTCGCAGATTCAATAATGAAAATGGGTTCTGAGAAAGGAATTGCGTTTGTTGTGGATGATAATACAGAGGCTACACATATCATCCGTATTCGTCCCCGCCTTAGCTGGCATGGGGGAGACGATCCTTCGGTTATTCCATAATGTGGGTTCTGCGGATTCTGCAAAAATAATATGGCAAAAATTCAGATATCTCCAATAAATTATATAATACCTAAAAAGATTATTTGCTATTATATCAGAATTGATACGTGCGCAGAAGATCAGCGCTGGACTATGTTTGTGATCTAATGATATTTCGCAAACAGAAAACAGGTTCAGTGTGTTCTGTTTTCAACTCTCTTCTGCAGATCCATATACTATTAAGTGATTTGATGCAATCTTACAAACTCAGGCAGCAAAATATTGTAGATAGAAT
The DNA here is from genome assembly GCF_900100715.1 of Methanolobus vulcani. GTDB lineage: Archaea > Halobacteriota > Methanosarcinia > Methanosarcinales > Methanosarcinaceae > Methanolobus > Methanolobus vulcani. The sequence continues at coordinate 27,534 of NZ_FNCA01000002.1, forward strand.
AGACTCTGAAGAACCTCTTGCAAAATGGAATGACTGGAAGTGGCAGTTAAGACATTCAGTTAATGATATTGACACTTTTGAAACACTTCTTGACATTAAGTTTGAGGCTGAAGAAAGGGAAGCTTTACTAAAAACACTTGAAAAATTCCCGTTATCAATTACTCCTTACTATCTTTCTCTCATAGAAGTGGAAGATTTCAGAAATGACCCAATTTTCATGCAATCTTTTCCTTCTCCGCAGGAACTCATTGTATCATCTGATGAGATGGCAGACCCGCTGAGTGAAGATCATGACAGTCCTGTCCCGGGAATAACGCACAGATATCCTGACAGGGTACTTTTCCATATCAGTAATGTATGTTCAATGTATTGCAGGCACTGTACAAGAAAAAGAAAGGTAGGTGACGTAGATTCCATTCCTGAAAAAGATGAAGTTCTTCAGGGAATAGAGTACATAGCAAACAACCCTCAGGTGAGAGATGTTCTTCTCTCCGGAGGCGATCCTCTGATGCTTTCGGATGAATATCTGGACTGGATTCTTACAGAATTACGTGCAATTCCACATGTTGAGGTCATAAGGATTGGTAGCAGAATGCCGGTTGTTCTGCCATACAGAATAACGGACAATCTTGTAAACGTCCTGAAAAAACATCATCCTGTGTGGCTAAACACTCATTTCAACCATCCGCGTGAAGTTACAACTTCTTCAAAACAGGCACTCAGAAAGCTTGCAGATGCAGGTATCCCACTGGGTAACCAGACCGTCCTGCTTGCAGGTGTGAATGACTGTTACAGGATTCTCAAAAGACTATTCCACAAGCTTGTGGAAAACCGTGTCCGTCCATATTATCTTTATCAGTGTGACCTTTCCGAAGGTCTGACTCATTTCAGGACATCTGTGGGTAAAGGCATAGAGATCATGGAAAATCTCATAGGTCATACAAGTGGCTTTGCAATTCCATCCTATGTAATTGACGCTCCCGGCGGAGGAGGAAAAATACCTGTAATGCCAAACTACCTGATCTCCTGGTCAACTAACAAAGTCATTCTCAGAAATTATGAGGGAGTTATCACTTCCTACAAAGAACCGGATTCTTATGAAGCAATTTATTGTGACAGGAAATGCGATGATTGTGCTTTGCAGTTAAAGCTTGATGAAGCTCAGGAATTCAGATCAGTGGGAATTGCAAAACTGCTTTCTGATTTTGATGATGCATTGAGTCTTGTACCTGAAGATACCGAACGTATGGAGAGAAGGAACGTTGAGTGATAAGGTTCTTAAGATCAATAATTCAGTGATCCAGCACGGTCCTTTCAATGACCGTGTGTACCTGATGAAGCTTTCACCGGAGGATTTTGCAGAAGTACCTGCCAGGGTAGAGGAAATAGCAGAAACGAATGGATATTCAAAGATATTCTCCAAGATACCTTCGTCTGCAAAAGATCATTTTCAGGAAACAGGCCATGTTGAAGAAGCCTGTGTACCAGGTATGTATAATGGAGATGAAAGTGCCAGCTTCATGGCAAAGTTCCTTTCAGATGAACGTAAGAAAGAGCAAACTCCTGATGAGGTTTCAGGAGTAATCAGTACCGCACTTTCAAAGCTCAATAACTCTAAGGAAGTAAAACTTTCAGGCGATGAATATTCTTTTGTTTGCACCAAAGAAGACGCTCAGGAAATGGCAAAAATATATAGTAAAGTTTTTCCAAGTTATCCTTTTCCTATACAAAGCCCGGAATATCTTCTCAGGACAATGCAGGAGAACCTTGTTTATTTTGGAATAAGGAAAGCAGGGAAAATTGTTGCTCTTGCATCCAGTGAAATGGATGTTGAGAACAGCAATGTTGAGATGACCGATTTTGCAACATTACCTGAATACAGAGGTAGAGGTTATTCTTACTATCTGTTGGAAAAGATGGAATCAAAAATGCGTGAGATGGGGATAATAACTGCTTATACGATTGCAAGGGCAAGATCCTATGGAATGAACATTACATTTTCCCGTAGTTCATATTCATATGCAGGAACCCTAGTGAATAATACTAACATTTCCGGGTCCATTGAAAGCATGAACGTCTGGTATAAAAAGCTTGATCAGATGTGATATATGCTGTCCTTGATATTTTTTGTAATTATCTCTACACTATAATTCTGTACGGGAATCTCATAGAGAAGACGATTGTTTATGAAATTTGTCAGTTCTTCTTCATCGTTGAAAAGACCGAAGGCTTTGATAGAGTATTGTCCTGTAGTCTGGTATATTTTGATGAACTCTTCAATATCCATGAGTTTTTTAATACTCTCTTTTGTCTTCTTTGGTTCCATTTCCAGATTGAAGATGGCAAATGTTCCCTTTCCAAACTTTTTGGGGTTTAGTAAAACAGTATAATTCTTGATGTATCCTTCATCTTCCAGTTTTTCAAGCCTGTACCTGACACCATTCTCACTAAGGCCTACTTCCTTGGCTATCTCTGATATTGGCGTTCTGGCTCCTTGTTGCAGTATGGATAGAATTAGTTCATCCTTTTTGCTGACCATCGCCTTTAACTTAGGTTTGCTATTATTAATGATTTCTTGTTAACTTGTTTCTGTTGTAAATGTCTACTCTATATACTTTTTCAAACTCATTGAGTTTTCCAGTAGTATTATTTAGTATGATGCTATCTATGGTATAGTTTCAAGTTCATTAATGATAATTATCAATTAATACTAATTAGGTGTAAATATGAGCGGAAGAGTCTGGAAATTTGGAGACGATGTTGATACTGATGCTGTAATTCCGGGAAGGTATCTTATTATGAATACCCCTGAAGAGCTTGCAGCACATGCTTTTGAAGGTGTAAGACCTGAATTCCCTAAAGAGGTAAAAGAAGGTGACATTATTGTTGCCGGTAACAATTTCGGCTGTGGTTCTTCAAGAGAACACGCACCAATCGCACTGAAAGGAACAAAGATAAGCTGCGTAATTGCAAAGTCATTTGCACGTATCTTTTTCAGAAATTCAATTAACATCGGTGTTGCACTTCTTGAGTGTCCTGACACTGACAGGATAGAGGACGGTGACCAGCTTGAGGTTGATTTCGCATCCGGTGTAATTAAGAATGTTACAAAGGGCGAAGAGTATCAGGCAACACCTCTGCCGGATTTCGTAAGAGGGATCATGGATGCTGGCGGACTTATCGAATACACAAGGCAGATCATCTGATCTGGCTATTTTATTTTATCAACATTAGCAATTCTATTCTAAATGCAATAATGGTTAGGAGTTATTATTTATGACACAGTATAAAATACCTGTAATACCAGGAGACGGTATAGGACCTGAGATCATTGCTGAAGGACGTAAGGTAATTGATGCTGCAGGTGAGAAATTCGGTTTTGATGTTAACTGGGTGGAGTTCCCACATGGAGCAGACCACTATCTTGAAACAGGGGAACTTATTTCAGAGGATTCCCTCAAAGAGCTTTCAGGTTACAAAGGAATCTTCCTTGGTTCGATTGGAGATGACAGGATTGCACCAGGTGTACTTGAAAAAGGTATCCTGCTTGCTGCAAGGTTCTACTTCGATCAGTATGTCAACCTTCGTCCAATCAAGCTTCTTGATGGTGTATGGTGCCCTATCAAGGACAAGACTCCTGCAGACATTGACTTTACAGTTGTAAGGGAAAATACCGAGGACTTTTACATTGGTATAGGCGGACGTGCAAAGTCAGGTGTAAGCAAGGATGTCCTTGAGGTTCACAGGACACTTTACAACGCAAAGTTCGGTCTTGACATAGAGACCGACAGCGAGGAGATAGGTTACCAGATTGGTATGATCTCAAAGGAAGGCACTCAGAGAGTTATCAACTATGCATTCGATCTTGCAGAAGGCAGTGACAAGCATGTTTCATCAGTTGACAAGGCGAACGTCCTTTCAGACATATACGGATTCTGGAGAGAGGAGTTCAATGCAGTTGCTGCAAAGCACCCTGATGTAAAGACCGACTTCAACTTCGTTGATGCTATCACAATGTGGTTCGTTAAGAACCCTGAATGGTTCGATGTTGTTGTAACACCAAATATGTTCGGTGACATCATCACTGATCTTGGTGCAATGGTACAGGGCGGTCTCGGACTTGCACCTGGAGGAAACATCAACCCTGAAGGTACAAGCATGTTCGAACCAATCCATGGTTCAGCACCAAAGTACAAGGGTCAGAACAAGGTCAATCCTATCGCTACTATCTGGGCAGGCGCAATGCTCATTGAACAGATGGGCGAGAAAGAAGCTGCAGATGCTATTGTTTCTGCAATTGAGACCAACATTAGTGAAGCAAAGGTCCAGACATACGATATGGGTGGCTCTGCAGGCACATCAGATGTTGGTGACGATATCGCAAGAATTGTTCTTGGAAAATAAATTGTTCTTTTGCATCCATCCGGGATGCACTCTTTTCTATTTTTATTCAGTACTTCTTCTTTAATAGAATATATTATTGATCTCTTCATTATTTATTGCCAAATACATTTATATCTGAATTATTTGTGATATTTTTATTTTATTATGTAGATTCATGAAAAATCTCTCTGTTTTATTCGATGAATTTATATACAATAGCAAAATTGTGAAAAATGTGACTAAATTGCACTAACGTGCGCAATTTATAATGTGCTAATCCAATCAAAGGGATGATAATTTGTCTCAGGGAAAAACTATTACACAAATTATAGATGAAGCAAAAAGATCCATACTGGATTTTGATGAGAAAGGCGCAGAAAACGCGGCAAATGGAGCCCTTGAGTTGGGTTACAACATAAACGAAATTATTGAGAAAGGATTTCTCGAAGGCATGAAAGCAATTGGGGACATGTTTGAAGAGGGAAACGCATGTCTCCTCCATATTTTTGCAGCAGCCGACACTCTGGATGCAGGTCTTGCTGTATTTGAGGAGTGTGAGGAATATAATAAACTCAGTAAGAACATTGCTATCGAACTTATCAGTGAAGGTCAGAGGGATGAAAAGATCGATGTCCTTGAAGCAATGTTCAGGATAAACGGTTATGATGTTGTCGAAATTCCAGACAATGTTCCAATAGTTGATTTCCTTGAAAAGGATGAAGCATTTGTAAATATTCCTGAATCCTGTAAGGAAGAGATCATGGAAAAAGTTACTGCCAATCCGGGTGTGACAACTTTCCAGCTATGTGAAATGTAATTTCTTCTTTTTTGGTAGGAATCCTACCTCTTGTTTATTTTAGCATACTAATTTTAAATTATTGATCCTCTTATTAAATTTTGATTAAATGGTTAGTTAATCAAAATAAGGATATTTCAGAAACCTTGATACATATTGTTTTTAAACCATTAAATATAGTTTCTATAGCATGAAACAGAATCCCATCTTCAAAACTAAAAATCCTCAACGAGTATCTTTTTTTAGGTGGGTTCTTGCAGATCTTTTTTTTATTGTTTTTGGTGTACACAGTTATATAACGTTTGATATTCACTCATATGATGGTTTATTTATTTTAGTTTCAGCCACATTTGTACTGACTTCATTATTATTCATCCGGGCAACTATGAAAAACGCTAAGATTCTGGATGAGGCTATAAATGGGCAAAATATGATTGTTCATTGGAAATACACAGATGAAGAATGGCTGGATTATTTATCGCATGAGGAGGATTATCGGAGCAATACGGGAATTCTAATGGCTATTGTTCTCTCAGTAATAACTGCAATCATATTCATTCCATTTATCTTGTTTATACCGGAAGGTAAGTTTTCCATGTTAATGGTTATGTTAGGTTTATTCATGCTTTACTTTTTCATGGGGTATGTCTTTCCTTCAATCCTGTTCTATGTCAAAAGAAAAAGCGTAGGAGAGGTCATTTTGCTTGAGAAAGGTGTTCTTTTGAATAAAGAATTCCATACATGGAACTTCCCTTTATCAAAATTCAATTCCGCAAAGTTCAAAGAAAAACCATATGTACATCTGGAAATAATCTATGATTACTTTGACCGAACAGGACCCAGAAGTTATACTATAAATGTTCCGGTGCCCAGTGATAATAAAAAGAACATTAACACGATAATCTCTAGTTTTTATTAGTTGCTTTATTTAGCTCTGTAGAAAATTTTCGTATTCAGATGACCAGAGGAATCAATGGTTATCTGGAATGTATATTCGATATTGGTACCCTTTGTCAATTTAGTATGGGACATGTAACTTGGACATCTTTTCTACAAATTTTTTTTTATTTCTTTTTGTTCAGTTCTTATTTTCTTTCCTGTCTCTCCTTTCTATCATCCTCATTATGATGATTAGATGGTTTAGAATAGATATTGTTATATATTAGTAATTGTACCCTTTAAATGTGAACTTGTGGCATATGGGCTGTAGAGTTAATCAAAAACGGACCTTTAGTCAAAGTTAACTTAAAGGAGTGTGAAACTCGTATGGCAAAAACAATTGAAGAACTGGAAAATGACCTTGATGTCATGAACGAGATGTTTCGTAAGTATGTAAAACTCTCTTTAAATTACCAGCAGCAGATAAACAACGCAGATATTTCTGAGGATCAGCGTAAAGCTCTCATGGAAAAACTGGAAGTTGAAAATGAAAAGGTCCGAAAGGCTAAAGAACAGATGGCAAAGTTCGAGAAGACCATTGAGACCCTTAAGAGATCCAATGATAAATTAAAAGAGGTGACTTCCTGCAAGGAAGAAACCGTAGAATATCTTGTGGCTTATAACTAAAGCCACCTTAACAACTTTTAATTCTTAATTAAAATAGAAGGATCAGTTAATGATCCTTGTGCCTAAATAAACAGCTTTTTTATCGGTCTTTCCGTTTTCATCACGAATGGCCTTCAGTACATCCTGTGGATCGCTGCCATCCATTACAATTGTCTCGATGTTGCAGCGCTCAATAATTTTTGCAGCAAGAGGGTCTACAGGTGATTTTGAGCCGGCTTTCATCTCAGTGGTCATCACAGTGCTTACAAGTTCTTTAGCTGTCATTGTTTCATACTTCACCGCATCAGGGTCCTTGCGTGGATCAGCAGAATATACTCCATCAACTGCTGTTGCGATTACAAGAAGGTTTGCACCCAGGTATTCTGTAAGAATCGCTGCTACTGCATCGGTAGTCTGTCCTGGAATAACTCCACCCATTACAAGTATCTTGCCAGAGGAAAGTTTTTCCTGTGCTTCCTTATAGTCCTTTGGTGGTTCAGGATAAGCAGCGTCTCCAAGGGCAGAAATTAGAAGCTTTGCATTGAGACGTGTTATGTCTATTCCAATATAGTCACATTCGACTTCATTGGCACCGGTACTTCGTGCAACGTTGATATAATCCCTTGCAGAAGCACCTCCTCCAGTCACGATTACGATTTCATGCTCTTTTGCAAGCTCTTTGAGAGCATCAGCATATCCTCTGAAACTGTCAGGGTTAAGTTCTTTTGCCAGTATTGATCCACCGACTGATAATACGATTAACATAATGATCTCTAGTCGTTACGTCGTTTTGATTTTAAAAGTAACGCTATCGATAAAATAGCCAAAGATCCCATTATGGATGAAAATCCCGGGACCAACGTGGATATTGACAATGGTGATTTGTTCAGTCCCATACTTTCACTGTAGAGTATCCTGCCATTGTAAAGTCCGAATACCTTTATTACATCCCCTGGGACAAGTTTTGTTGAACCGTAATAATATACTTTCAGGTCATTGTTATTATCGTCCCTAATGGTCATCTGGTATATTCCAGTGCTCATATCAATTTTGGACATGTTGCCTATTACGGTCATGTATCTTCCATTATGGGCGGATGAATTAGAAACAATGCTACTGATATTGACAAGTCCCATGTCCACAGTAGGATAATGGAGAACATATGTTGGTATGAATATACTATCTTCCAGTGGATCATATCTGAACTGACCTGTTATCATAGCCTGGTCGCCAACATTGAATCCATCAAACAGCTTTATCTCGGTTGTGTCAACTTTTAATGAAGTTGAATTCTCAGTAAGGTTTACATACTTTTTACTGAGTTCTGAAATATTTCCAACGACACTTATCTTGCGATAAGCCATTGTGCTATCATAAACTGTGGGATCTTTATTGATCTTGGATATCGGCACTATCTCCAGTTCAAACATTGAAGCATATGCATTGGTGGCAGTACAACTGAGTAAAAGTAATGCCATAATAATTATTCTTACAGTACTGCTTTTCAACACATTATCACATCGTGGGATTATAATACTAACTAAGTTATCTATGTATTTATATTTTGCACTGGTATAAATGTGTGCAACTTAAAATGCTAAAAAATATTCTGGATGAAAAAAGAATAGAAAAGAAAAAGTGTGGAATAGATGTCTAATCTTATTCCATTGCGATTGCGTCTGTTGGGCAGACGTCAACACATGCACCGCAGTCAAGGCACTCGCCTGCATCTACGATTGCAATGTTTTCACCGTTGAGTGTGATTGCCTCTGCTGGGCACTCGTCTACACATGTTCCGCATCCTACGCATTCATCGACAGTAATAATTGCTACCATTTGTTTTACGCTCCTTTAGTTGTATAACAACATGCTATTGCATTTGTATATTTTACTAGAGTATACTAGTTGAACTCTACACTCTATCATAACATAAGTGAGATAAAAAGTTATCGTTATTAAAATGAAAACATGGATACTGCTATTCTATTGCTGTTCTATATATAAGCATAAAAAGCTAATTTTTCTATAATTTAATTATTCGGGCGCTTGTATACTGGCACCGAATATATTATGATGATTAAGATTAATTTATATAGTTGGTATTAGATTTCTACATGTGGTTGAAAAAAATTTTATGATTTTGAATGATGGGGGTGGCACATCACCTATACTGGGAGTTGTGCTGATGTTACTTTTAACAATAGTACTGGCAGGTGTTACAGTGTCGGCAGTTTATAGTGATGATCTCAGTACATCACTCTCTAGCGCTCCAATGTCAGGTATAAAGGCAGAGTCAGAAGGTTCTATTGGCTATCATGTAGGCTTTGCTAAGAACTTTATTTATCTTGAACATACAGGTGGTGAACCATTATTTATTGATTCTACAAAAATAATCATAACTGGTGATGGGAATAGTTACACTCCCGTCTGCATAGGTGGGGTTGGTGGTTACCTGAATGGTGATGTCTTTATCAGTTACAATAACCTTTTATTTGATGGTAAGATTTCGGCATATGCTTCAAGGAATTCTGCTCTTTTGGATGGTGTTTGGTCTCCAGGCGAAAAATTAATCCTGAATGGTAAAGACAGCATTGATGGCACTTCGGCATCTTCAGTATCTGTTAGCGTAAACGGAAATACAAATACGTCCAATAACTATGGTTTGAAAGAGAATAGCATGATAACCATCAAAGTATTTGACATTAAAACACAGCGCCTGATATCTGAATGTGAATGTAAAGTGATTCCTGTAGAATGATTCTGCTGTATCAAAATCGTTTAAGTAATGTGAGCTCATAGGTAGTGCGATGAGCGGCAAAACCGGATACATGAAATATTTCCCAAAGGAAACCTGCTACCCGAATCAGCAGGATGCAATGGATAAGATCCATGCTTCTCTCATTAATAAGGAGATCATACTTTTTGAAGGAGCATGCGGTACAGGCAAAACTCTCAGTGCACTGGCACCTTCACTTAATGTGGGAAAACAACTTCAGAAGACCGTCATTATTGCAACAAACGTTCATCAGCAGATGGTTCAGTTCATTAACGAGGCCCGTGAGATAAAGCAGACAAACGACCTGAAGGTTGCAGTGGTAAAAGGTAAAGCCACAATGTGTCCGAATGAGACTGATTATGAGGAATGCAGGCTCAAACGTGAGAACACATTCGAACTTCTGGAAACCGAAAGGGAACTCGCTCTTAAAAAGCAGGAAATGAAGTCTGCGTATGAGAATTATAAAAAATCAAAGGATCCTGCTCTTGTAGCATTGCGTGATGCTCTTTCCAAGGAGCTTGATGTTGCAGAAGAAAAATCAAGAGAGCTTCGCAAGCGTTCCTGTGACTATCTTTATGAAGTGCTGCGTTATGACGGAGAAGCTTTCAGACAATGGCTTTTCGATGATGTCCGCACGCCTGAAGAGGTCAATGATTATGCTTTCCAGAAAGGCATGTGTGGTTACGAACTGCTGAAACGTGAACTGAAACATGCAGAGCTTGTGATATGTAATTTCCATCATGTGCTCAATTCCGATATTTTCATGACCGTGCTCAACTGGCTTGAAAAAGAACCGCAGGATGTTATTGTGATCTTTGACGAGGCACATAATATCGAATCTGCTGCAAGGTCTCATTCATCCATTACAATAACCGAACACACACTGGAAAAAGCAATTGCCGAGATCGAGGCAAATCTCGATATCATGCCGGATGGCGGAATCCATAATTTGCTTAAGATACTGACCAGTGTAATGCAGGATATCTATAACAACCGTTTCAAATTCGGAGAACGTGAACGTGTTGGAAGACACTGGTATGATATGCGTATCAGTGATCCATATGAGCGTAATGATATGGTTAGGGGTAAATTCCTGAAACAAGCACTAGAAGCAGGTTTTGGCGATGAAGCTGCAATTCAGGCAACCCTTTCTGAAGCAAGCGCTTTTGGAGCTATGCTTGATGAGAACTATCGCGAGCAGTATAAAAAAGGACTTACAGGTGTCCTGAAACGCTCCCATATAAGGTATGCGGCAGATTTCCTATCATCCTATCTTGTACTTTCAAATAACCTGAACTATTATCCGGTATTGAATGTGAGGCGTGACCTCAATGATGAGATATACGGCCGTATAGAACTTTTCACATGTATTCCGAAGAATGTAACTGAGCCTTTGTTTGATTCGCTTTTCTCAGCGGTGCTTATGTCAGCAACCCTGCGACCATTTGATATGGTCAAGTCCACACTTGGAATTGCAAGACCTACTTGTGAATTATCCTACGGAACCTCGTTCCCGGAGGATAGAAGGCTGACTCTTTCAGTTTCAGTTCCACCTTTGTTTGCAAAGACAAGAGATGATCCGCAGACTCTTCAGGCAGTTGAAGAAGTAATATTTGATTCCATTGAGCAGACAGAAGGTAATGTGATTATCTTTTTCCAGAGTTCCTTTGAAGCAAGGCGTTATTACAATAAACTGGAATCACGTCTGAGTGTTCCTGTTTTTCTTGATGAGGTGGGTGTGTCATCCCAGGAGATCAGGGAAGATTTCTTCAGGATGGGTGAATCCGGTGGAAAAGCAGTTCTTGTCTCGTATCTCTGGGGAACTCTCAGCGAAGGAATTGATTACCGTGATGGCAGGGGAAGAACTGTTATTATAGTAGGTGTCGGTTATCCTGCATTGAATGACAGGATGAATGCTGTTGAATCTGCTTATGATCATACTTTTGGGTTTGGTGCAGGCTGGGAATTTGCAGTTCAGGTGCCGACTATCCGTAAGATCCGTCAGGCTATGGGGAGAGTTGTGCGTTCACCGGTCGATTATGGGGTAAGGATCCTTCTTGACGGCAGGTTCACAACTGAAGCGCCGAAGAAGTTCGGGAAATTCTCCGTGTTTGAAATGTTCCCTGATGATGAAAGAGACGAATTTATTGATGTTGATCCTGAAAAGGTGAAATATTCTCTTATGAATTTCTTCCAGGACAATTCTGAAAGTTAAACACCGTATTTTTTGAAATTTACGGGATTTTTGATATATAGTTCCTCCATATTTTACAGGGACTACTTCTATATATTTTGAAGATACTTCTCTTATCAGGAAATAATATTAGCAATGAAATTCCATTATTCTTATAGGGGTTAAAATATGGCATTAGAAGATCTAATGAAGGAAGTATCCACAGAACTTGAAAGACTTGTGAGCACAAAGACCGTAGTTGGAGAAGCTATGGTCGTAGGTGAGACTACCATTATTCCTGTCACCAAGGTTTCATTTGGATTTGGAACCGGCGGCGGTGAAGGCAAGAAAATGGGTGAGGAAGAAGGCTTTGGCGGCGGTGGCGGTGCCGGTGCGAAAATAGAGCCTGTTGCATTTATTGTGATATCTGCAGAAGGCACAAAACTCATGACTATGTCAGGACAGACTGATTTTGGAAAGATCCTTGAATCAGTTCCGGGACTCATTGAGAAAGTCAAGTCCATGAAGAAGTCAAAGAAAGATGACAGTTGTGAAGGCGATGGACCCTGTGAGGGTGCAGAAGAGTCTTCAGAAGACTGATTCTTTCTTTTTTTGCTGACAGGCCCGCACAGGAGCAGATATGCTATCGATCCTAACGGTGATACTGCTTCTTATTGTATTTTTAGTTCTCTTAGTCCTGTTTGCCGCAATAGATGTTGTTTTTGATATGAAAGGCTCCGGTGTATCGGTTGAACATACTGTTGTTGTTCACTGGTTATTATTTTCCAGACAGGTGAGTCCCGAGCCGGAGGATGAGGTTAATGATGAGCATTCAAATGACGATTTTCCTGAGGAGTTCAAGGATGCAGAAAAATACGTTACAGAAAAGGTAAAGGGGCATTTTCAGGAATCCGGTGAAAAAGAGAAAACTAAAAAGAAAAAGTCAATTGATATGACCTATTCCGAGATGATACAGACTTTCAGGCAACTGAGGGCACCTGTAATTAGATTTATCAAGGGACTTGTCTGCGCTATAAAGATTCCTGATGCCAGGGTAAATGCAGTTTATGGATTCCCTGATCCATCATATACTGGTATTGCATGTGGATATTCGCATGCATTGATGGCTTATCTCAAATGCAATTTTAAAAATCTGAGAATGAATCTGGAGCCGGATTTTGTGGAGAGCAAGATTGAATTTGATATGTCCGGCAAGCTCCGTATAAGATTGTATCGTTTTATTCCTGTTATTTTGAAGTTTGTATTTAACATGAGTGTACTTAGGTTTTCATGGAGCTTTTTTATTAAAAAATATTACAGAAAATCAAGTGGTAATCTTTAATAGTATGTGTCACTGATAACCCATGACATGATTACTATTAAGTCCCCATCAAGACTTCATCTGACTCTTATCGACCTGAATGCGCAACTTGGAAGAGTGGATGGAGGCGCAGGAATTTCGATAGAATCTCCGCATGTTATTATATCTGCGGAAAAATCAGATACTATTGAAGTGATGGGTGACTCTTTTCTTGCCGAAAGGATGGTCAGTGCTGTAAAGCAGGTCCTTCCTGAAGGCGAGGGTATTAGCCTTAAAATTGAAGAAGATATGCTGGCACACGTCGGTTTTGGCTCCGGCACCCAGGCAGCGCTCTCTGCCGCTGCGGCTGTGAATGATATATATGGTCTTGGCATGAGCGTAAGGGAACTTGCAGTTGCAGTTGGACGCGGTGGAACATCCGGTATTGGTGTTGCATCATTTGAGATGGGCGGTTTCATAGTTGACGGAGGTCACAGGTTTATCGATAAAGGTTCATTCTCACCATCTTCTGCAAGCAGGGCAGACCCGGCTCCAGTGCTTTTCAGAAACGATTTTCCAGACTGGGACATAGTGCTTGCACTTCCTGATACAACAGGGGCACACGATGCAAAAGAGGTCAATATCTTCCAGAAAGAGTGTCCGATTCCTCTGAATGAGGTTCAGGAACTCTCACATATCATTCTTATGAAAATGATGCCTGCTATTATGGAGCAGGACATCGAAGCTTTTGGTTATTGCATAAACCACATACAGAACATCGGTTTTAAGAAACGTGAAGTAGCCCTTCAGCATCAGGTTGTAAAAGACGTTATGACCCTGATGCAGGACAACGGTGCCTACGGTGCAGGTATGAGTTCATTCGGACCTGCTGTTTATGGAATCGTTGAAAATCCTGAAGATGCTGCATATCTGCAGGAGGATGTACAGGAACTTCTTGACAAAACAATAGGTGGAAAGGTTCTTGTTACCAGGGCGAACAACACTGGTGCAGAGATAAGGAGGGTCTAAGCTGGCAGATATTGAATTCACTGCATGGTTCGGAAAACTAAAACTTGATGCAGACGGTGAGATGGAGGACTGCGATCTTTTTGATAAGGACCCTGAAAAGCTGGCAGAGCTTGTTGTGCAGTTGCAGGAGAGCTCAAAGGAAAATCCACAGTCTGTCCCATTACAGAGGGCTGATCTGAGGGATGCTGCACTTGAATGTGGTTTTGTAGAACTTGACGAGGATTATGATATTCTGCTGCGTGATGTTTGTATAAGAGCTGCAAAGAGCCAGATTTCACAGACCGATACCGATGATTCAAGAATTATCCAGGCAGTCGAGGCTTTGGATGATATCGATAAGAACGTGAACGAGTTGAGCGAACGCCTGTTCGAGTGGTATGGAAGGTATTTCCCGGAACTTGAAATGACAGGTGAGGAGCTTGCAAGATTTGTTTCTGCTTACGGTTCAAGGACAAATGTTCCTGAGGACCATGAAATGTCAGAGAAGGCATCAAGTTCAATGGGTGCTGAACTCCTGTTTGCAGATGAGGAGCTTCTGAGAACTTTTGCAAACAACATCTGCAGCCTGTACGACACACGCAGGTATATCGAGAATTACATTAATACAAGCATGGGCTCGGTAGCACCGAACCTTTGCGAGATTGCCGGTGCTTCACTTGGTGCCCGTCTTATGAGTATGGCTGGAAGCCTTGAGAAGCTGGCTGCTTTCCCATCCAGCACGGTTCAGGTAATTGGTGCTAGCAGGGCGCTTTTCAAGCATCTGCGCTCCCGGGCACCGTCCCCTAAACACGGAATTATCTTTAACAATCCTGTTATCAAGAATGCACCCTGGTGGCAGAGAGGAAAACTTGCAAGGGCACTTGCAGCTAAGATCAGTCTTGCTGCAAGGACTGATTTTTACTCCGGTGAACTTGATCCGTCCATCAAGGAAGCCCTCGATAAGAAACTGGAACACATAAGACAGGCTAACCCAAATCCTCCTGAGAGGAAGCCGGAAGCAAAACCACAAGGTAAAGGTGGCAAACGCAGGAACAGGGGACGGAAAAAAAACAAAAAGTCAGGAGGTAGTAACTGATGCCGGTAAGAGAGTTATCCAGCGGTATCTATGAACTGGATATCGATGACAGGAAGATGCTTGCAACAAGGAATATGATTCCGGGCATGAGTGTCTACGGTGAGCGTCTCATTACAGAAGACGATACAGAATACCGCCAGTGGGATCCAAGCAGGAGCAAACTCGGAGCTATGGTGCTAAAGAATTTCGATATTCCACTTAAATCTGATTCCATAGTACTCTATCTCGGTGCAGCTTCAGGAACAACAGTAAGCCACGTATCCGACATACTAACAGACGGACTTGTCTACGCAGTTGAGTTCTCTCCACGCACCATGCGTGACCTTATCCAGCTCTGCGACCAGCGTCCGAATATTATTCCTATTCTTGCAGACGCCAACAAACCACAATCCTACGCTCATATAGTGGAAAAAGCGGATGTAATTTTTCAGGATGTTGCCCAGCCCAACCAGGCTGAGATTGCAGCTATCAATTCAAAATACTTCTTAGAAGAACACGGCCATCTGATGCTCTCCATCAAGTCACGGAGCATTGACACCGTTGCCAGCCCGAAGAAGATATTCAAGGAAGAGGTCCGCAAACTGGAAAGCGGTTTTGACATCGAGTTCGAGGTGCTGGAAAGAAAAGAGCTTGAACCTTTCCACGAAGACCATCTGGGTCTGGTGGCAAAGATGTTTGTGGATGATGAGGAATGAAGTTTTCAGGATTAGTAACAATTAAACCATCCGCCGCAGGCGGCGCGTTACATAATTGCCATGAAATATTGACTCCGACATACCTTGAAATTTAATAACTCATTCAAGCATCCATTTCCAGATAGGCTTAACAGTTATCTGTTTGCCATCCATCTCGATACTGTCTTCCGTATCGTCTGTGAGAATAAGACCTTCACTCAGGTTGTAGGCTTCCAGAGCATCAAACAATCCTTCAATTTCTCTTTTTCTTGTATCCGGATTTTCAAGACTCTTTGTGACCTGGATTGCTTCTGCTATGTTGTAACCATTCCTGATGACAAAATCGCATTCTTTCTTTTCTCTGTGATAATAGATTTCAAGATTCCTTCTTTTTAGTTCCATGAACACAATATTCTCAAGGATTCTTCCATAATCCTCTGATGTTCTGAAACCCAGTATCTTAGCGATGGCTGTGTCTATGAAGTACACTTTTTTGTTGGAATAGACCTGCGTCTTGAGGGATGTGGAGAATCTAGGTAAAAGATACGCGAGATAACTGTTCTCAAGGTACTCAAAGTATTCTTTTATTGTAGTTGCACTGGAAAGGCCTGTAAGTTTTCTGACATTATTGTAACTTATCTCCTTTGCGATGTTGGATGCCGCAAAGTAGGCAGTTGTTTTGAGTGCTTTTTCATCTTTGAGGTTGTATCGTGCTATTATGTCCCTGTAGATTATGTTCTCATACAGTGTTTTGACATAGAGCTCATCCCGGTTCTTCACGAATTCCGGTATTCCTCCGGCTTCAATATACTCATTGAAGTGCCTTTTAAGTGTACTTCTCTCCACAGTAGTAAGCACTTCCGGGATTGGCAGCTCATATTTTTTATAACGAAGGAATTCCCTGAAAGAATACGGATACAATGAATAACTAAGATGCCTGCCTGTGAGGTGTGTTCCCATCTCCCGACTCAGCATACTTGCATTGGAACCGGTGACATACACCATTTTTCCACTGTCATGAAGCCTTCTGACAAACCTCTCCCAACCGCGAATGTTCTGTATCTCATCAAAAAAGTAGATGTTTCTTTCACCATACAGCTCGATGAGCAGTTCCTGCATGGTCTGAAAGTCCTCTATTGTAAAATCAAAGAACCTCTCATCATCAAAGTTCACAAAATAGCTTTCATGAAGATGATCTTTCCTTATCTCATTCATGAGCGTTGATTTCCCAACTCTGCGAAGCCCCGCAACTATTGTGATAAGGTCTGACTTCCTGCCCTTTATTTCATCCAGCAGTTCCCTTTTGACCAGATCTTCAACATCTTTGATGTGGTCATTCTGCTCTTTCAGCAGGATTTTTAGTTTCTCTTTGTCCATGTTTTATAGTGAGTGTTCTTTGTTTATATCTATTTGGTCTGGTAGACCAAATAAATGTATTATTATTTGGTTTAGTAAACCAAATACTTGGTTGATGCTGATTAAAACATTGGTTTGGTTGGAAATAATAATGTGATTTGGGCCAAATGACACAGATGTTTGTAGCAAGTATGTTGTTTCTTTAATTATCTTTCAATTCTCTTGCAGACTCAACCAATTTTTGAATAATATGGTCTTTCAATTCTATTGTGCTTTTCACTTTTTCCAATGGATAAGCGAAAGTTGTAATTGATTTTGAGTTATTATAATGTCCCGATGGTATTTCATAAATTCTTGGTTTCGAGATATCATCGTTTAGCATGTTGTTTTTTTCAGGATTATCTGTCCAGAACCATCTTTTAGACAACCAGCCTTCAAATTTAAAAGACTTAGGATCATGTGGAATGATGACGCCACAAACAATAAGGGGAACATTATCATTCATTATTATATCTTTACAGCCACCATCATATCTTAAAAAGAGGCTAATAAACAAAATCTCATTTGGACTTTTCTCATCAATTTCCGATTCAAGAGCATAAGCTCTACAAAAATATGAGGGAATCCATGCTTCTGGATTCAATAATGATCTGCTTTGTTCGTAGATTGCTGTATTTCCATTAAACGTGGTGTAGCCCTCTTCGCCTATCAATCGGTCACAATCCCTTAGTAAAGATGCAATTTCATGAAAAAACCTATTCATATTTTCAAAAGATTGGCTTAATTGCTGATTGAAATCTATACTCTCCATGTTTTACTCCCTTATATGGTAATTGTATGTAATTTTTGAGAAGAAGCTATTAAAATTATATTCTTTTGCGTTTTCATGTTTACTATACTTGTATGATATTGGAGGAACACAGACTAAGAAATGATATTTCATATCAACGTGATCTTCAATTTCTGATGTATATGAATAATGTGGGAACTCAAAATTGATTATAGATACCCCACCAAATCTTGAAAGTTTTTTTGCTTGCAATACGTCTTTGATATGTCTTATTATTCTGTTCTTTGTTTTCTCTTCAAATTTGTAATGTTCTGCTTTTGTTGCAATATCTTCTATTTTCCACCAGGGAAGCCAGTATAAAGGCAACTCTATTGTTTTTTTATATTTGGTCCCCCTGGGTTTTTTCATAAATTCACTAGCAGAATCAGAAAGTGATTTTTGTGGGATGGTATCATCGGCAGTCACATAGACCAAGGCTTTTGAAATTATCTCTTTTCCTTCAAGCCCTGATAGCTGCACATATAACTGTTGTTCTTCGATTATTCTTAGTTCTCTTGCTAGTTGATCGGTAACATCGTCTACATTATAGTCTGCTTCGGATGATTTTCCTGAGTTATATTTTGCCTCTATAAGAATTAAGGTACACTTATTTTCAGGGTGATGTAGGATAATTATAACATCTGGCTCTGTGCGTGTTCTTCCTGTTTTTACCATTGGCCAAAAAATGTATTGATCTGAAAGAACAGGTTCGTTGACAACCAATTTTTTTCTTTCATCAAAATGTATTGCTACCTTCAGTATGCATTTCAAAAAATCTTCATAGTTTAAAAAAGAACAACATCCAATTATATCTGATGTTAGAAGGTCTTCTGAATTAATAGTTGTAAGTTTGTTGTTTATTTCAGAGAAAGTCATATTTACTCTTTGTTTTGTTCTAGAATTCTTATAAAATAAACAGTTTCAAGAAATAAAACAGTATTGAAATTAACAGAGAACTTATACATATTAAAAATAACATATAACTGAAAAACACTTTTCGAGATGAAAATGCCAGCCAAAAATGATATTGAAACTTACAGGAAAAAGCTCCATGAAATGTTGCCGGAGCTTGAGGAAGAATACAATGTCAGCTACATAGGACTATTCGGTTCCTATGTACGTGGAGAGCACACTCCAGAAAGTGACCTTGATGTGCTGGTGGAATTTAGTAGGACTCCGACAATTTTCAGGTTTGTTCATCTTGAGAACTATCTATCAGATTGCCTTGGAATAAAGGTTGATCTTGTAATGAAAGATGCACTAAAGCCGAATATTGGGAAGTACATACTGAACGAAGTTGAAGCTGTTTGAGGTGTTAGAATTCGGGACATAAGGGACTATGTACAGGATATCTATAATGCTATGGAAACAGCAGAAGACTTTGTAAGTGACTGTTCATTTGACGAGTTTATTGAGGATACTAAGACCCAGTATGCTGTAATCAGGGCACTGGAGATTATTGGTGAAGCTGCAAAGAACGTTCCAGATGATATAAGACAAAAGTATCCTGCTGTTCCGTGGAAAGATTTGGCAGGCATCAGGGACAAATTAATACATGCTTATTTTGGCGTAAATCTGGAAGTTGTGTGGCTTAGTGTGAAAGAAGGCATTCCCGAAGCAAAACCTGTAATTGAGGATTTGTTGAGGGAATTAAATTACTAAATGCGGAAATAATATGGATGTTATTGTGGCAAACTATATAGTTGAAATAGAACAGGATGAGGATGGCATTTATGTTGCTTCAGTGCCGGAATTGCCAGGTTGTCATACTCAGGCAGAGACACTTGATGAACTTAACCAGCGTATCAAAGAGGCAATAGAACTCTACAATGATGTAAAATACATTTGATTCAACATTGTAAATTGTTGACAAAAGAGTCCCTATTTCAAATCTTCAAGAATTTGATGCATCTTTTCTTTAAGTGTCGGCAAGTCATATTGGATAATATCCCATGTGAGATTAAGATCAACACCAAAATATCCGTGAATCAACTTGTCTCTGGTCCTTGCCATTTCACTCCAGGGCACATCAGGATATTTGCTTTTGAAATCTTCAGGTATGTTTTTTGATGCTTCGCCTATAATCTCTATTCTTCTGATAGTTGCATCCTGAAGCTGAACATCTTCCAGAAAATCGTCCTTTGTTTTGTTGCTAGTAAAATCCTCTATTTTTTCAATAGAGTCAATAATATGCATCACAAAGACTTCAGGATCTTTCATAGTATCTTCACTTCTTCTTTTAGGATTCTGTCACGAATAAGCGGACTTATGGAATCATAAGTAATGACTTCAACTTTCCGGTGAGATTCTTTTTCAAGCTCCATCTCCAGTTTTGAAAGGTCAAAAAGAGTTTTTCTGCTTTTGAAATTTACAAGAATATCGATGTCACTATCTTCTCTTGCCTCGTTTCTGGCAAATGAACCAAAGATACCTGCTTTATCAACATCATTCCTGACAAGTATCGGAATGATGATCTGCTTGTATTCATCGATTTGATTTTCTTTCTTAGCAGAATTCATATTCATAACCATATTGTTTATCATTATTATTAAGTTTCAGGTATTATTAGTTCTTTTATGGGAATAATGTTTATGAACAGAGTCATATTTCAATCAAGATTTCTGGAAAAAGAGAAATAAAAAAGTAAATGGTGGTTTGAGCCCACCATCATTAATTAAGCAAAAGTCAGTTCTTCACCACGCATGACGACCATGTTATTCTTGTATGGAAGGAGTACTTTGCCGTAAAGTTCCCACTGGTAAGTTCCGTCTGTTTCATTGACTGTCCAGACATCATAATCCCAGTATTTTCGGTCTCCATTCTCATCGAGAATTGTCCATCCGCTCACACCGTAGTATGTGTTTGTGAGTGACTTCATTGCCAGTTTAACGCTATCATCATTCTCCGGGATTGAGTCGAGGTCCACGAATGTGGCCAGCCAGAGAGCATCATATGCAGCCAATGCATAGGAATCAGGCATTCTTCCAAGCTCTTCTTCAATTTCAGGTCCAACTACCTGATATAGGTCATTAGCTCTTACGTATCCGTACATAGCTGCCTTGATATTGGTTGTTGCAGCAAATGCGGCTGCATCCTCATCGGTGATCAGTTCGTTGTTAAGTGCTATACCATCGGTAGCATACCAGTCTACATCTGACAGAGCAGGGTAATTTTGAGCTAAAGCAAAGATATCTGTTACTTCTCCATATGAACAAATAAGTACGGCAACGTTTCCATCTTCATATTCAGAAGTTGCAGCCACTACTTTTTCATTGAGTGATTCTACTTCTGCGGAAAAGTTTGTGGTTTCCGTATCATATGCAACTCCCTCTATCATTGTGCCGTTGAGTTCCTCAAAATTTGCGCCTATCTCATCAACGAGTCCGTTACCCCATACGTCATCAACGTAGATCGGGATCACAGCACTGGTTCCTTCTTCATTCATGAATTTAGCCAGAACCATTCCCTGTTTCGTATCATCAGGTACAAGCCTGAACAGGTTATCATCAGGAATAGCTAAAGAAGGGGCAGTTGATGCCGTACTCAGAAGAGTAATTCCATTCTCATTTGCATAATCCAGTACTGCTTCTGCTTCACTGCTTGACTGCGGACCAATAACTATTGTAATTCCCATATCATGAAGCTCTTTGAGCTTTTCCAGTGCAGTTTCAGGATTGCTTTCAGTATCCTTTACAACTACTTCTACATTCTTTCCTGAACCAAGTCCTGAAAAATAATCATTGATATTCCCGGCTGAAACAACAAGTGCCGCCTGGCTCGCTTCTCCAATGGAGGCAAGATTACCGGTAAGTGGTAAAAGCGCTCCTATGGTTATGTCCTCTGATTCGCTGGTAGCTTTCTCAGTAGACTCTGCACAACCCGATAATAAGATTGCTGCAAGTAAAATACCTATAAATATGAATGTTGTTCTCTTCATTTGATCACATCAGGTCATAGACTGTATCAGTATTTGTATATTTCTACTGTATTGTGATGTAAGTAGTATCATTTCCAGCATTTATCAGGCATTTTTGCATAAATGTGATTATAATCATACATGAAATTGATGTAATATTCTTCTCAATCTCGTATCCATATAAAAAAGCTGAAGGCAGAATATTATTCTTTTTGTATTTTTACAAAAATCATTGGTTATACACAACTACTGTTCCAACAATCATATCATAGAGTCCCTGTTTCTTTTCGGAGAAAATGATCGTCAGGTATCCAATATAAAATAAGGAGCCTGTGATGACTTTACATATATGTCTCATGAATGCTCTTTTAAAAGAGATTCTTTTTCCTTCCTGATTAGTCACTATAATACCTATTACTTGTTTTCCAAAAGTAGCCTGGCTGGGTGAACTCTCCATAATGGCATAATAGAATAAAGCAAGAATAATGCTGATTGCAGAATACAATATGGCGGACCAGTCAGTTGTAGAGAACAATAGGTTGTACCAGTCAATTGAATTTAGATATAGTTCATAATAAGAGAAATCCATGTCAGTTGTGCCAACTGACACAAAAACAACTATGGTAAAATCAACAACTGACAATATGATCGCATCGATAATGCAAGCCATCAATCTACTCCAAAAACCTGCATATGTTAGCAAACGTGGTTGGGCTGATGGATGACTTCTTAGTTCATAGCCACAGTTTTTGCATGTAGTTTCAGAATCTTCGTTTTTTTCTTCACATTCAGGACAGTACATGTACATTTAACCAAGTCAACTAAACGATGTACCTCTATTTTAAAATTTTTACTGATAATATACTTTTATTTAAAATCTTCTCTTATATTTCAGTCTGATTCTGTATTTGATAAATAAAACAAAAGCTACATCGTTATTAGCATCAAAACCTTTATCTGCTCTCCTCTCATAAATGAGATTCTGCTCAAATATGAGATTGATGTGATTAGTCAATGTACACAACAACGTCCCTGAAGAAACTGGCACTGCTCGGTGCGATCGAAAAACCTGTGAAGATCTCCTCCACTGAGTTCATGCACCACGTATCAACCAGTTCCAAGACTGCTGCAAGGGTGCTCAAACAGCTAGAGGACAACGGTTACATCTCAAGACAACTTGTTGCAGGCGGACAGATGGTTCATCTCACAGAAGCAGGTGTCGGGCTTCTCAAAAAAGAATATGCCGACTACCAGCAGATATTCTGCAAAGACCATCTTGACCTTGAACTCTACGGAGAGGTCATAACCGGTCTTGGAGAAGGGCAGTACTACATTGCAAAGGACGGCTACATGTCCCAGTTCAGGGACAAACTCGATTTCAAACCATTTCCCGGAACACTAAATGTGCGTCTCAATGACGAGAGTGCTCAGATGCGTGATAACATGGACTTCATGGAACCGCTCACAATCCACGGTTTCAATGATGGGGAGCGCAGTTTTGGTGGCGTAAAATGCTATCTCATTGAGATTGAGGGGATAAAGAGTGCAGTCATCATACCAGACAGGACACACTATCCGGCAGACCTCCTTGAGATAATCGCGCCATTAAAACTGCGTGAAGCTCTGAAACTGAATGATGGTGACGAAGTAAAGATAGTGGTGAAAAACCCGCAAAAATGCAAGTGATGATTGGAAAGTCAGGAAGAGAATAGTGGAAGAGAGAAGTGCAAGGGAGAAATGGAGAAGTGATAATTATGGTTTCAAATGCGGATTCAATTGAAAATTATAGTAAGAACATACAGAACGCGATCAAGTCTCTCCAACGAGGCGAGATGATCCTGCTTTTCGATCTTGAGGGCCGCGAGGCTGAAACAGATTTCACAATTCCTGCAACTGCTGTTACATCTGAAGATGTCAGATGGATGCGAAAAGATGCAGGTGGGCTTATCTGTGTTGCTCTTGACTCCGAAGCATCAGAAGAACTTGGTCTTCCATTCATGGCAGATATAGTAAGGGAAGCCAACCAGTGCAGCACAGCACTCCACAAAATTGTGGAAAAGGGAGGCGATCTCAAATATGATTCACGTTCATCATTTTCCATATGGGTAAATCACAGAGATACTCGTACCGGAATCCCTGACAATGACAGGGCACTTACAATTAACAAACTTGGCGAGATCGTCGATAAGACCCTCAACGGAGAAAAGATTCACTTTGGAAGTGAATTCAGGACTCCCGGCCATGTTGCAACCCTGCGTGCTGCAAAAGGACTTGTCCATGAACGCATGGGTCAGACAGAACTTTCTATTGCTCTTGCAAAGATTGCCGGAATAACTCCTGCAATGGTTGTCTGTGAGATGCTGGACGATGAGACTGGCAGAGCGCTTGAAAAGACTGATGCAAAGCAGTATGGAAAAGACAATGACCTTGTCTTTGTAGAGGGAGAGGAAGTCATTGAGGCTTACGATATCTGGCTGAAGTCTCAATAACTATTCTTTTTATTCTTTCGAAGCTTCTGTTCTCGGAAACACTAAAATACTGTAATGTATATCTAATTACAATCCTGCGGGACTGTAGGGTAGCCTGGTCCATCCTGTTAGGCTGGGGGTCTAGCGACTGGAGTTCAAATCTCCGCAGTCCCACCATTTTTGTATTCATTTTAAAAAAGAGTTGTTCCGAATTATTCACGGAATCAGAATCTCATCTATCGCATGGATTATCCCATTACTGCATTCGATATCAGCTTCAATGATATTTGCAGTATCAATTTTTATACCGTTGTTATTTGTTATCCTGAGCTTGTTTCCACTTATGGTTTCAAGTTCTGTAAGTCCTGCAAGGTCTTCTGTAGTATATTTCCCCTCAACGATGTGATAGTTTATAATTCCCAGAAGATAACCATGGTCATCAAAGGACTCATCAATGACATCATCGGGTATTGGCTCAAAAGCCGATTCTACCGGTGCAAAGATAGTGAAAGGACCTTCGTTGCTATATTTGCTGACGAGCTTGAGTTTCTCTGCTGCCTTCATAAGGGTTGGAAAAGAACCCTTTTCCTTTGCTGTTGCTATCAGATTCTTCAGTTCGGTCATTGTAATCCTCCGATTTTTCTTGCTATTCAGGATGTATTATGTCTTTTATCGTTAAATACTGTTTGCATATAATATGCAAAACCCCTGGAGCCTTTAATCTCCAGTCGAAATAATTAATACCGAGTCTTTCCAACTTCCATAATGGTGGTGTAGATAGCTTCGATAATTGCAGCCAGAGATCTGAAAAAGTCTTTCAAGGACTTAGTAGCCGTTGACGGGATTAGTTTTAGTATTGAAGAAGGTGAGATGTTCGGATTCCTCGGACCCAACGGAGCAGGTAAAACAACCACTATGCGAATGATACAGTGTGTATCTCCGATAACAGGTGGAACACTTGAAGTACTGAATATGGATGTTTCCAGCCAGCAGCGTGAGATAAAATCACTCATGGGTGTTGTTCCTCAGGAAAATAATCTCGATGAGGACTTCACGGTCTATGAGAACCTGCTTGTGTATTCAAGATACTTTGATATTCCAAAAGATGAGGCAGAAAAGCGGGTTGAAGAATTGCTGGATTTTGTGCACCTTCTGGAAAAAAAGGATGTAATGACAGAAAGCCTGTCAGGTGGAATGAAACGCAGGCTTGTACTGGCAAGAGCGCTGATAAACCGTCCAAGTGTCCTGATACTTGACGAACCGACTGTCGGACTTGATCCACAGGCAAGGCATTTGATATGGGATAAGCTCAGGAGTCTTAAAAAACAGGGAGTTACCATCGTACTCACATCTCATTATCTTGACGAGGTCGAAAAGCTCTGTGACCGGCTTGTGGTGATGGATAATGGCAAGATACTGGTGGAAGGCAGTCCCACGGGTGTTATTGAAGAGTTCATAGGCTCAGATATCATAGAAGCCGAGAACAATCCGGAACTTCTGGAATGCCTCCGTCAGAAAGAAGCAAAATACGAGGTCATAGGTGATATTGTCCACATTTATGCGGACAACGCCAGGGAAATTTCAGAGTATCTGGTAATGGAATGTTCTCTCTCAAAGATCAGTGCAAGGCCGGCAACACTTGAGGATGTATTCCTCAAACTCACTGGCAGGAGTCTGAGAGAATGAACCCGGTAGATTATTTCAGGATTCCCTCTGTAAGTTCAAGGTCATTTAAGGTCTGGCAGAGGAACAAAGATGTTTTCATGAAAGACATCAAACTCAACTTCCTGCCGCCTTTCCTTGAACCTATATTGTATCTTGTGGCTCTTGGTTTTGGGCTTGGGAAATTTGTGGAGAGTATTGACGGAGTTCCTTATGCCCGGTTCATAGCCCCGGCGCTGATAGCAGTTTCAGTTATGTATGCATCATTCTTCGAGTGCAGTTACAGCTCTTATGTCAGGATGTATTACCAGAAGACATTTGATGCCATCATTGCAACTCCGCTTACGATAGAGGATGTGATTGCAGGAGAACTGTTGTGGGGAGCTACCAGAAGCGTGATCAATGCTACAGTTATGATCCCTGTGATAGCACTTTTTGGTTTGATCGACCTGAAGTACTCTCTTCTGATAATACCCTTCGCCTTTTTTGGAGGATTACTCTTTGCAGCCATAGGTATGTGTTTTACAGCCATCACTCCAAACATTATGTCTATTAACTATCCGGTGCTGTTATTCATTACACCGATGTTCCTTTTCAGTGGAACCTTTTTCCCGCTCAGTGCACTTCCTGTTCCGATACAGTATTTTGCCACGGCATTTCTTCCGCTGACCCATATTGTGAATGTCATAAGGATTCTCTCCTATGGAATGCTAAGTTCATCTCTGATATTTGATGTTGCGTGGGTTTTGTTTGTAGGCATGGCTCTGCTGGTGCTTTCAATAAATCTCATGAAAAGAAGATTGATAGTCTGATTGATAACTGGAAATTTGAGAATTGATGAAAAACCTGTTATGCAACAGCATATATGATATGACGCTTCAATATATGTAGCGATAGTTTCATAAAATAAATCATCAATTGGTGTAGCAATGAAAAAATATTTTTTTCTGACATTGATCCTGTTAAGTATCATACTTTTCGCATCAGGTTGTGTAGGTGACCTTGTGCCTGTTGGTGAAAATACTACTCAGGATATGTCTGCTTATGAGTTTGAAGTTTTTCTTAACAATAGTTATGACAATGGAACTTTTATTCCAACTCATACTTTCTATCTTTCAAATAACGGTTCTGCAAAGGTAGTATCTATTCTTGAGAATCAATCGATCATAAAAATAATGCCACTGGAAGACCTTAGTAATCAGAATAGTGATACCGTAAGTAATGTAGTTGTACTTGGGGACATTTCCAACAATACCAATGCTACACCGGAAAACATTGAGTATTTCGCTTCCATGAGCTCACCTTCCTCTATTAATTACACAATATCAGATGATGTAATCAGAGGACAGAAATACGTATTCGTCAACTTTGAAGAACCAGTGACAGGATTTGTAGCTTATACGATGACCACTGCTCTTGGTCAGGATTTTATCTATATCACAACACCGCCATCTGTTGTCCGTTATGTTCTTCCGGCAGGTTATACAACCGGCAATTCCCTGATTGGAAAAGTGAACCCTACGCCAAATGAGATTTATTATGACTCAGATGGAAGAGAGAATCTTGTCTGGACCAACGAAGTTACAACAAATGGTTTCCTGAGCATGCTTGGACAGTTTTCATCGGGGAATGAAACATCTATTGAACCTATTCCAAAGCTTATAAGTGTGAAATTCTACACGAAAGATGCTCCAAGGGACCTGTCAATAGCTGGTGTTGTACTGGGATTAGTTGCTCTTTCGGTTTATTTGAGATTCAAGAATGAAAGGAAAAAACTGGAAAAAATACGCAATGAATTTGAAAGTCAATTATATTCAAAAAAGAAAGGCAATGGCAAGAATTGAGGATACATGAATTGTAATCTTCAATTCAGCTTATTTTCAACAATAGTTATTTTTCAGGATATTCAAAAACCATCCCATCATATCCGAGTGGATATTCCTTGATGGCTTCTTCATGTGGGGCAAAAAAATGGCTCAGGTGAGTGAATATTACTTTCTTTGCTTTGATCTCGTTTGCAAGGTCCAGAGCTTCTTCTGTATTCATGTGCTTTTTGACCTCGACCGTGGGAGGCACAATGGCATCTGCAATAAGAAGATCTGGTTCCATAATAAGATCGATACTCTTTTGCGGAATCTCTCTCTGGGTGTCGCCTGTAATGACAACTTTCGTGTCGCCTTCCCGGATCATCACTCCAATGGATTTCTTCACGGGAGGATGTATTACCTCAAAAAGTGTGAATTCAAGTCCGATGAGATTGAAAGGTTCGTACATTTCCCTCTCATGCTTTTTAGGATGAAGGAATTGAAGATAACCTAAAATGTATTCCAGTGTTTCAGAAAGTCCATAGACATCAACATTGTACTGTACTCTGTGAAACTCGGCAAAACCTGCAAAATGGTCATAGTGGCCGTGTGTCCATATAACTCCGTTTATGTGTCTTGTTCCTGCTTTGAGTAACTGGTACCTGAGGTCTGGTCCACTGTCGATAAGGACAGTTCCCTCAGAAGATTCCACAAGGACTGCAAATCTGGTTCTCTGGCTTTTAGTACCTTTCAACGCATCCTGACATGTGGGACAATTACAACCTATAACAGGGGTTCCGGTAGCGTCACCGGTTCCCAGAAGTGTGATCTTCATGAATTGTCCTTATTCTTCGTATTCGTTTGTCTTGATGACAGCTCTCTCATCAAATGCTGCCACTGCGTTGAGCATATCCTTTTGTGTGAGTTCCATTCTTTCCGTAACAAGCGCGCTGAGCACGCCTTCGCGGATAACCATTCTCAGGTCGGAACCGCTGTATCCGTGTGTGAGTGCTGCAATCTCGGCGGTATCAAAGTCACCTTTTATTTCCTTTGTGACAATGTCAAGGATCTTCTTGCGCATATCAACATCAGGTAGCGGGAACTTCATAATTTCATCGAAACGTCTCCATGCTGCAGAGTCAAGCATCTTCGGGTGATTTGTTGCTGCAAGGAGAAGTACTCCGTCAGTTGTAAGACTAATGTTGTCGATTGCTTTGAGAAGTGTGTTAACAGCTCTTTTAAGTGCTGCATGTTCATCGGAAGAACGTGTCTTTGCAACGAAATCGAATTCATCAATAAAAAGGATGCATGGACTTAGTTTCTTTGCCAGGTTGAATACCCTGTCTATGTTCTTTGCGGTTTCTCCGAGGTACTGATCGGTTATCATAGAAAGTCTTACCTCAACAAAAGGAATAGCAAGGTGTTCAGACATTGCCTTGGCAAGTGATGTCTTTCCGGTTCCTGGTGGACCAACCATGAGGATTTTACCAACATCATAAAGTCCGATATGTTTCAGGTAATCACGATACTGGATGGCCTTAACGATCTTTTTAGTTTCCTCTTCCTGCTCATGTGTCAGGACGAAATCCTTCATTGTCTGACGGATATCTTCAGGTGCACTGATCTGCGCCAGTTTGAGCATGTCAGAGCCGCCTTCTTCTTTCTCAATGTCAGCTATAAGGGATTCGATCCATTCCCTGTCAACTTCCTTTGGTCTGACCTTTGATTTTGCGCTCTTGTAATCTGCACCTTCAGTCTGCCTTTTCTCAAAATAGAATGCAAGTACAGGGTTCTGTGATATCCTGTCCCTTTGCTCATCTTTTTTCTGGAACCACTCAGCACCGATCTCAAGTGCAGTAATTTTTGCGGAGAATTCCTTGTCATCGATGTTGATGAAAGGAAGTGATTTTAATTTATTGTCAATACTCTCTTCTCCAAAGATCTTTTCTATATCTTTGACTGTGACCCTGATGGGCTTTGGAACGGTTTTATGATCCCTGCTCCAGTAATATTTGCGTGTCTCCTTTGGTAGATCACTGGCATCCATCTCTGGATATTTGCTGTAAATTTGCGCTGTAAGGAGCAGTTCCACAATATCAAGGGTTGTATCGGACATAATAATACCTGATGAAGTCATTTTTAAAGGAAATTTCAGTATTTTGTAATCGTTCAGACATTCTATATTATACATCTTTTTAGATATATTTTTTGTATAGTCTCCCGGAATATATTTGAATAAAATATAATCATGGTCATCCTTGCTTTTTGCAGCGGGTCACGCTTGAATTTAAAAAATCATCCTACAATTCTGATGACATCCTTTGATGGTGAGTAAAGCTCTCCTGCCATCAACAATTTTTTGATAATATCATCGAACTGCTCCCCTCCAACATCCATTTTCAGAGCTTTATCTTTCAGGTCTTTAAGATTCATCTGGCCATTGTTTTCAATGAGTATGCCGATAATCAGTTCATCTGCCTTCTTCTTT
The DNA here is from genome assembly GCF_900100715.1 of Methanolobus vulcani. GTDB lineage: Archaea > Halobacteriota > Methanosarcinia > Methanosarcinales > Methanosarcinaceae > Methanolobus > Methanolobus vulcani. The sequence goes on from NZ_FNCA01000002.1 coordinate 57,809, forward strand.
TTCTGTGGTTTTCTGTTATCTATCAGACAGGCAGCTTTCTCATCAATTTCATTTCCGAATGTCTGGTGTTTGTGAGAATATTCTTCTGCGAATACATCCAGTGATCTTCCTTTAGATCCTGTTCCTGAGAGCTGTGCCTGTATCTGTGTTCTGACTGAGATAGTCTCGTCAAGATCATCTGATGAAAAAAAGACACGTAGCTTTCTGGTGTTCAGGTTAGCATTGCATCTCTGGCAGCGTGTGGTCTTGCTGCTTCCAATTTCAATGATCTGTGCATGCTCCCTGCATTTGGTACAGATGATTACTCCGTAGGTCATCGGCAACTTTTTAGTATGTATTCTATAAATAATAGTGCTCATAGAAAGTGAAGCATAATCCGTGCGTTCAGGTGTGCATAAAGTGAAAGATGTTGTCATTAGAAGGGCAGAGATATCGGATATACCAGCTATTGTAGAGATTGAGGAATGTTCTTTTAAGGTTCCCTGGCCTGATTTTCTTTTCAAGGCCAATCTTAGCAATCCCGGGTTTCTTGTCTATGAGAACGGCAGCATACTAGGTTATGCAATAATCGGAACCTCAGAGGACAGAACCAGGTCGCATTTGCAGAGTATTGCTGTCCATAAGGATTGCCGCCGGCAGGGAGTTGCTACAAAGTTGCTTAATTGGTGTATTGACCTTGCAAAGCTCTATGGCTTTGACAGAATGACGCTTGAGGTCAGAGAAAAAAATGTTGATGCACAGTTATTTTACTCTGAGAATGGTTTTAAGGTAGAGGGCAGGATAGACGGCTACTATGTCGATGATAATGCCATTTTGATGGGCAGGGATATTTGATATGATTTGTTTTTTCTTTAGTTTTTTGATCTATTTTCCAAAACGCCTTTGACGCTTCTGGAAATCTCTGATTATTCTGATGATGTCGAGTTTTCTGATACTGCGCCAGTCCACATCGGTAAAATAATATTCTGAATAAATGGACTGCCAGATAAGAAAATCAGAGAGGTGTTTTCCACCTGAACGGATAAAAAGGTCAGGTTCATGTTTGACTGTAAGACGGGATTCGATATCTTTTTCACTGATCTCGGATGGTTTTATTTTCCCTTCTTTTACTTTTTGAAGTATGTCCTTTACAGCTTTTGTGACTTCTTTTCTTCCACCGAATCCAATTGAGATGTAGATCTGAAAATCCTTTCCGTTTCTTTCGGAAAGAAGCTCTCCGTTCTCTCCGAATATCTGGTATCCGATGTTCCCTGATGTTTTTGTAAGATAGTCAGTGAGCTTTGTTGTAAGTTTCTCTATCATCTGGGACTTGAGTGTTTCCTCTGTGTCAAGAACCTCAATGTAGATACTTGTCATTTTGATGCCTGTCTGTTTGCACCATGTGACGTAATCTTTGAGTTTTCTGAAACCATCTGCGTAGAGCAGATCAGTCTCGGAGATTACCAGGGAAACGTGTTCTGGTATGGGATACTTACTGATCTGTTGCATCAGATGCTTTTCATAAAGAGATGTTACAAAGCTCATTGTGGGTCAGAACGCTTGTATAGTTCTTTATATTATTTTTAATATTGCTTAAAAATCTTATTTTGCAGTTGAGACTATCTTGACGACATCACCATCGTTGAGTTCATGCTTCTCACCAAGACGCATCTTTGTTTTTGCATCCACTGCATAGAGGAACCTGTCTCCGATATCAGAGTGTACCTTGTATGCAAGGTCATGAGCATTTGACCCTTTTTTCATGAGAAATGCATCAGGAAGCATGCGTCCGTTCTTATCGGTCCATTTTCCTTCATCCTCCACAGGATAGACAATTATAAGGTCAAGAAGGTCGAATACGGCGCTGTTGATGCACTTCTGTACGCCTGTGCCTTCGGTTTTTTGTATGAGCATGCGCACGTTCTCAAGTCCCTTTTTCTGTGCGGGGCTTAACTCTTCTGAGAGGATGGTAAAGTCTTTGTCCCCTGGCTCGTATTTGATGGCCTGTCCTTTGGATGCGGAACGCAGTGCCAGTTCAGCGGCTGCGCTTGTAGGAACGACTATTTGCTCAAGCGTCTGGAGATTTGTGATGTTCTGCGGTGGTGCTACGTCCATTTTGTTTGCAGCGATTATCATTGGTTTACTAAGGGCACGAATTACGTCGCAGAAATGAATTATGTCTTCTTCGGTCCATTTTGTGAGGTGGTTCCTGTCAAGTTTGCATTCGTTTAGTGCTTCACTGATGTGCTGCTCGTTAACTCCTGCTCCCATGAGCTGGTCTGCGAGTATGTGCTCGATATTAAGTCCTTCTGCCTGGATCTTGCGTGAGAGTTTGGTCCAGTTTCTCATGATGATGCTGTGGATCCACATTGTGAGTTCGCGGTTGAGAAAATCGATGTCTCCAAGCGGGTCATGGTCTCCGATGTCCACGGGATTGCCTTCGATGTCGGTTGCACCTGAAGCGTCTATCACGTGAATGATGGCCTGTGCCTGACGCAGGTCGTCGAGGAAGTTGTTACCAAGTCCACGTCCCTGATGTGCGTCAGGAACCAGTCCGGCAACGTCTATGAGTTCGATCGGAACATAACGTATGCCATCGGCACAGTTGCCACAGCGTTTGTCACGGCTTACACACGGACATTCTGCTTTTACGTAGGTGACTCCTTTGTTAGCATGGATGGTTGTGAATGGATAATTTGCAATTTCAACGTCTGCAAGTGTTGCAGCCTTGAAGAATGTGGATTTGCCTGCATTTGGCTTTCCTGCAAGTCCTATTGTCATCGACATGCTTAGTAATCATTCTTGCAGCATTTAACTCTTATTGATTGCACACGTACATTTTTAAGGAGACACGCCAATCCTATTATCAACAATCTTTATATCCCAGAAAGACATTAGTGCATGAACCCCCCAATGTCCCGGTAGGGTAGTGGATATCCTTGAGGCCTGCGGAGCCTTAGACTCGAGTTCGATCCTCGATCGGGACGCTTTTTTCTTATTGTTTTGTGAAGGTTGAGTTTTAACTTGGTTTTGAATTGGATGACGTACATTTTTTAGTAATTATTTTTCTTCTCCGAGTATGCACTTGCTGTGCAGGTTGCTATTATGTTGAGAAGAAATACTCAGATGTTGCTATAGTTTTGATGGAACTTCGTGGGAATGATTTAGAAGTTTAAAGGTGAGTGATGAAATAAATAAAAAGGAATAATAGTTGAGGTTATCTCATATATCTTCATCTTCTTTATATTCCGAATCTGCTTCCATTTCAGCGCGTCTTTCAGCTTCCGCCTCAGCCATTACTTCCCAGTATTCTGGATCTGCTTCCATTTCAGCACGTCTTTCAGCTTCTGCCTCAGCCATTGCTTCCCAATATTCCGCTTCTGCTTCAGCCGCCTCAGCCATTACTTCCCAGTATTCTGGATCTGCTTCCATTTCAGCACGTCTTTCATCAAGTAAAATATCGTGCTGGACATTTTTGATTTCTTGAATCGACTTCTCATTAATGTCCATATGCAGATATTTATTGACATTTTTCATAAACATGTCACTGGTATACATATAGAAACTGATATTTGCTTTCACCTGTATTTCTTTTATTAGGGAAGGGTGCGGACTTATTTTCCCTCCATTTTTTCGTTTTAACCACCAATCATTTTTAGAGTCATCTGTTATGAAAATAATAGGTTTCTGTTTTAATTTTGCATGCTTCATTATTTGATGCCATAGGACAAGATCACCATACTTTTGGTTACCTGGTTTATTTTTGTCTTCAAAACCTGGTGGAATTTCGTTTGCGAATCTTTGTTTTCCTTCATTATAGATTTTATTTAAATCTTCTTTGGAACATTCCTCCCCCACCCTGCCATCAAATATCCTTGTGATAGTGTCTCTATAGTCATCTTTTGAAATTGAATTAGGATAATCAGTTCTAAGAGCTTCCAATTCACTTTTGAGTTTTGCATAAAATTGTTCTATCTTTAAAATAAGAGCTTCAGAATCTATAAATGGATGTCTGGGATTCTCTTTCAAGAACTTAATAATTGCTTTGTTCTCTAATTTTTTAATAACTTCGTTGTAGACATTCTCAGCATTTTCAATTGCATTATGTCGGTTTTTTTGATACTCTAAAGCAGCTTGATGTGGTATCCATATACGATTTTGTATTTCCTCTAATATGTCGAATAGTTTTCTCGAGGTTTCAGATGAATAACGATAAAAGTTCAGTAACACATTAGCATCAAAAACAAATTCACAGTTATTCCATAGATTATCAAACTCGTCATCAGTGGGTCTATAATATTCATTAAAAGTTGATTTCATTAATTCACGTCGCGTACAAAATATCTTATATCTACAATTAATGATAACAATCTATTTATGTATTTTGTGAATGTGCCGTTGCCTTCTTTATATCGGATCATAATAAGCTCTATATTGAAAATTTGCTTATGTGGCTCCATATTTGGTGCTTTAATTGTTTTCCTTTATTTGGACACAATTTTTATTATTTTGAAATTACAATTGAAAAACAGCCCAGCACCAGCAAGAATTGTTGTACGTGCACATCATTGTACACTGCCTTATTGTTTTTGAAAACTATTAATTACTAATTTTGTTAAAATTAGTAATTAGATTTAATTACTATGAATTACTAATTTGTACTAAATTAGTAATTACTACTGTGAGGGTTACAATGAGAATTCCTGAAGCTCCTCCTGAATTAAATGATTCGTCTTTGCAGGGCATTCTGCCTTATCTTAATAATGCTGACGTAAGTGCGGCTACAAAAAAATACAACAATAGATATCTATATTGGTCTGAATTTAAACACAAACCGATTCCTGATTTTATCACACATGAACAACTATGGTTATTGCTTAAATTGAGCAGGGATCTGGGTTCGGAGCAATTAAAAATCAGTGATGTTCCCGGATTTCGACTTAGTTATTATTTAACTCCTGATATTCAGGAAAAACTGCATAATTTTGATTTGAATTTAGGTGGTACTCTTGAAAGCCAGAATATTATTGGAAAAGACCATCAACAGCAGTATTTGATGAATTCGATAATGGAGGAAGCAATAGCATCAAGTCAACTGGAAGGTGCAAGTACTACACGGCAGGAAGCAAAAAAAATGCTGATGCAGGAAAGAAATCCAAAAGACAAATCAGAGCAGATGATTTTCAACAACTACAAAACAATCAAGAAATTATCATCGATGAAACACGAAAAACTGACCATTGAATCGATACTGGATATTCATAGCTGTATGACTGAAAACACTCTGGATGATCCGGGTAATATAGGTGTATTCCGCAAATCAGATGACATTTATGTAATTGACAACATGACCGGTGAAATTGTACACACTCCATTGGAGCATATCCATATTTCACAGGTTATGCAGGATATATGTGATTTTGTCAATAAAGAATCTGATGATGATTTCATTCATCCTATAATTAAAGCAAGCATATTGCATTTCTTAATAGGATATATCCATCCTTTTGTTGATGGTAACGGAAGAACAGCAAGGGCATTATTCTATTGGTACTTACTTTCAAAGAATTATTGGTTAATAGAATATATGTCAATATCACGGATGATCAAAGATTCTCCCGGGCAATATTCTCAAGCTTATTTATATACAGAACTTGATGAGAATGACGTAACTTACTTCATAAATTATCAATTGAAAACGATGGACCAGGCATTTAAAAGTTTAAAAGGGTATATCTCAAAGAAAATAGAAGAAAAGAAACAACTGTACGATTTTAAGAAGATACCTGGAATCAATGAAAGACAATCTTACATTTTAAAGTGGTTACTTGATGACCCTAAAATGACCTTTACTATAAAGGAAATGGAAAATAGGTTATCTGTTGTTTATCAAACAGCCAGGAATGATATAATGGGTTTAGAGCAGCTTGGTTTACTGGGGAAAAATAAAGTTGATAAGAAAAAAATACTATACTACCGTTCAAACGAGTTCACTAATATACTAAAAAAACTAATGTAAATTATAATGTTTGAGTCAATAAAGTGTCGTGTTGAGCCTTTGTTTTCAACACATCTTTTTGCTGCAAAGTGGGAAACAAGGGACTGGGTTTTTTATTTTCTATTAGTTCCGGCGCTGCTCATAATCATATTTGAACTTCCAGCCGGGATAAAAGAAGCGTATTTCGTATTGGTTCCATCTGATGTAACGGTTTACTCGCTGTTCTTATCCAATTATACACATAGCAATCTGCCACATTTTGTGGGAAATCTTGTCTCGTATCTGGCAACATGTTTTCTGATATTTAACTTTGAGACCAACAAGCGCAGTTTCCGTGTGTATTCAATATTCATGTTCCTGCTCCTGCCGTGGATAATCTCAGTAATATCGCTGGATGTGCTAGGCTTTCAAACAACATATCAGGGATTTTCAGGAATTGTCAGCTCTATGTTTGGCTATCTGACATACGCAATCTACAAATTCCTGCATAAATTCTGTTGCAAGCACATGAATCTCACATTCCTGGCTCTGATCATCGTAATGAATCTTTTATTAGTTTTTGCAAATATCTCCGCTCAGATACTTCAGTACTCACTCATAATAACATTCGCTCTGATACTGGTATACATGCAAAAAGAAGTCATAATAGAAGTGATCCAGAAACATTTTGAGTTCATAGAATGGCTGGAAAAGTTCCCTCATCTGCAGAAAATATATCTGGCAATAATAATTTTAGCCACCATCAACTTCCTGTTCATTCTCCCTCATCTTGTGCCACAGGAAATAATGCAGAATGGCGCCTACGTAAATTCAGTCGGTCATTATACAGGCTACTTTTTCGGGATATTTGTTCCAGTAACTCTTGGAATTATCTCTAAAAAGCTATCGTAAATATATCCCTAAACCTGGCTACAGGTCTAAAAGCCCAACTACCTGTAGCATCCACCATAATCTTCTCGGATTCAATTCTAAATCATCCAGATTTATCCATATCCTAGTTCACAAAAAGAAGCTCTTTGAGTTTCTGAACAAAACTCTCGTTAGAATGGTTCTCACTCTTCTCTTTAAACTGCAAAAGAAGGGTCTGTATCCGTGAAGGGGGGTGGTTGTCGTAAAGCTGCTGCATAGCCTCAGAAATGCAAGCATAGCGACATGGAGTACAGCAGTGTTCCATATCATCCTGGATCAAAGCTATGTGCCTCCGGGTTTTTTCATCTCTATATTTTTTCATATCTACCGATACGAAATCTGGCATGTTAAAAACCTCTAATAATAAGATTTGTTTGTGTCTATTTATGTTTTGTGCATTTGATGCACGCTGACAGATGCCATCCACGGCAGCGTTCTTTTATATACGATTTTTTCCATTCTCATATTATGGACAGTCCGGATATTGACACATACATTCAGGAAGCCGAGAACCTTGAAAAAATGTATCTGGATCTTCTGGAAGGCACCACTCAAAGAAGGATGAAACGTATCGATGACGGTTCAACAGGCCTGCAAAATGTCGAATACAGAATTTGTGTAATAAATTCCAAAAATGAGCTACTTCAAAGCATTCTCCTGGAAAGATACAATTCATGGTATGATGACTGCCATCAACTTATTCAGAAATATGCAGGTCAGGTCCGGAGCAACAAATATGAATCCTTCACAGAACGATATGACAGGATAATAAGCCTGATAGATCTTGAAGATTCCATCAGGAAATCCAATGAAAGAAATCATCTGAGAAAGGAATTCATTTCCTGTCTTGATTCCCAGGTAAGTATTCTTCATTTGATAAAGCCTCATGTGGCTTTAAATATGAACTATCAACAGAAAATAAACAAAGCAGATAAGTTAGTATCTGATCTTGAAGAAGCCGAAAGTCTATGTGAAAAAGGACTTATAACTTCGGCATGTGATATGGCAGGTTGTGTCCTTGAACGATATATTGCGATATTGTGTGAAGTGAACGGACTTGAAACCAGCCCGGAAGATTCTATTGTTGAAATGGCTCAGAAACTCTATGAGTCTAATAATGTATATGAGTTTGATAGTCAGATGCTTCAGACAATCGAGTATCTTTCAGGTATAAATCTTAAATGTGCAAATTTTGATAGTGAAATAGATGCTGACACTGTGCAAGATTTCATCGATAAAATTCGGGAAATAACTTTTTTAGTATTTTGGTAGCTTTGTAGTTTTTGTAACTCTAAATAAGTATTATGTAACCTTTTCAGATTTTCTGTTCAAATAGGCCTTGCCTACGTTTTGTGTTCATTTCTGAAGCTATTGGTTAGTAACACCAGTTATATTTAACTTTAAATATTAGCAGATATATATTAGTGATTATATCGATTATTCTATAATGTGTCTTCCTAAAGCTACATATTTTAGAATTAAGGGGCTGGATTATATTTACCATAAGGACGGATTGATGTGATCAAATCATTATCTGACATAAATACAAAAAAAACCTTTTTGAAATTGCCAATACCAGGGAATTATAGGTCTATAAGGTCATTGGCATTGTGTATCGTTTTTGTAGGAATTATCTTAAGTTCTTTTTTTGTTGTTACTGCCACTCCATGGGTAGATTCAACACTGAGTAACACATCATATGTTGAACAGCAAGGCTGGAAAAAGCTTGATACTAATGTAACTGTGTCATCAACGACAGATGATTTCTCTAATGGATACCTGATAGTGAATATAACTGATAACTTGACCAGTTACGACGCTTTAAGAGTAGTTAGTAATGGTTCACTCAACGTTACCGGAGATGCTGTTTACTGGGAAAGTGATCGCATTGGAACAATAGATAGCACTTATGACGGATCAAACGGAATACTGAGGATTGATTTCACCTCGGCTGTTTCACTCCCGAATTCAGGGTTTGAGACAGGAGATACTACTGGCTGGATAATCAATAATTCGTACCCAGGAGTTAATGGCCAGGCATGGGTGGAAAGTCCTTTTGATGATCCTGATGTCGTCACAGGTCCTGGAACAAATGATGATCCTCTTGTAGATGATCATTCTTCAGTTTCACAAACGACAGCAGTTCAATCTTCTTTGGTGTATGCCGGTTCATATGCACTCAAGCTTACAATAGGAGGAACCGTTTCAAAAACATTTGGAACTGCACATGGGCCAATGGTCACAAGTTCAACATTCAGTGCTGATGAAGGAGATAACCTTTCAGTCAGGTGGTATGCACTTGATGGTGGTGACTGGTATGACGTTTATGGTTTTGTATACAAGGATGCTGACAATGACGGAATATGGGACAGTTCGGAGGAGTATCAGAAACTATTCCACGATGTAGGTTCAGATACAGGTGGCTGGATCACAACCAATGCAACAATAGCTTCCAACGTTGCCGGATCTAACATTAGATTCTTGTTCCTGAACGGTAACTATGATAATACAGGGGGACAGGGTATCGGTTCATCCCTTTATATTGACGGAATCGTTCTGAACATAAATACAACTTCCTACGTGAATAATACAATTGCAGAGAACATCATTGAAAATATAGAATTTAGTAATAGTTGTGATGCTCCTAATATACTGAAGACATATAATGTCACATTAAAAGAAAGCAACAATGATGTAGACTCGAGTTCTGCAACAATACTCATTACCCCTGTAAATGATGTGCCTGGTGCACCAGGCAATTTTACAAATCCTTCCACAGGACATTCACTTGAGAGAGGAGGCGTAGTAAACATAACATGGGAAGAAGCGACTGACCCTGATGGTGATTATCTTAATTATGATCTCTGGTTCTACAATGGCACATGGACACAAATAGGAAACATGCTCAGCTCTGCAAGTATGTTGTTCACAATGCCTTCGGATAATGTCACAGAAGGAAAGTTCAAGGTTTACGCCAACGACACATTGCTCAATTCCTCTGAGATAAACGTGACTTTTGGTATACTGGATGCTCCTGAATTCACATATAGTCCGGAAGATCAGGAACAATTATCAAAGTGTGGTGAAGAACTCAACTTTACCATTGAAAGTACATTGATGTCAGGTTTTCAGTGGTTTGTAGATGGCAGTCCTATAAGCGGTTCTGGGTATACAGTTGTCCAGAACAGCAATGATTCTGCAACAAGTTCCTATTGCCTGATAAATTCCAGTGAGTACATAAATGATGCTGATTTCTTCATGGGGACTTACAACATATCAGTTGTTGCAAGTAATTCAAGTCTCCTAAGAAATGATACCTATTCATGGGACTGGACTATAACAAATTCCTCAACTGCCAGTAGTGGAGATGACATATCTTTCATTATAAATGGGTCTGTAAATGTCACAAGTTCAGGAAACGAATCTTATGTAAAGATTAACACAACTGACAGTAACAACACTGATGATAATGGATTACTTTGTGGTATCGTTTCTGTTGAGTTCAATACCACGAATAATCCTTCCGGTGTAATTCTCAAGGTCGAAGTTATAAACAAGACTTCTATCAATGAATCTGAAGCAGGTTTTTCACAAGATTCGGTCTATCAGTATGTTGATATAAGTTTCAATAACATAACACTGGTGAACAATCAGAGTTACAGCAGAAACATTCAATTCAAGGTACTCAATGAACTGAACGGTGGAAATTTGATAATCAATACTGTTGCTCTAAAGCATCTTAAAACTGGTACGTGGGAAACTTATACTCCTACGTTGTTGTATGATGATGGAAATTATTCTCATTTCATGGTCTATAATGTGACTGGTTTTTCACCTTTTGCTGTTATGGCGAGTTATGGTTCTACAACGACATCCACTACCAGTAGTTCCGATGGTCTTCCGTATTACCTGAAAAAGCAGATATTGGATAAGGCTGCACAGGAAACAACTGAAGAAGTGTCTCAGGAATCAGCCATCGCTGAAGATGCAGCAGATTCAGAGGTCCCCACAGTTGTTGAAAATGAACAAGTTAATGCTGGTTCACATGAAGTTGCTTCCACAACTTCCGAAATAATAGATAATGAGGATTCATCAGGGTCTAATGGTACCATACTGGTAGCAGGCACATTCATTTTGTTCTTGCTGCTTTTGTTCATTCTAAAGAGAAGATCAAATGAATAATAAAATGTCTCTTCAATAAGATCCTGCTTTTTGGCAGGGTCTTTTAATCTTTTTTTATTTTTCGCATTCCTCTATATATCCCTCAATAATTCATTGTGAGCAGGCTTATATATTTTCGAGTATATATTAATGTACAAGGGATAGTTCCTGTGTACGGCTGAAGATAGATTCTAACAGTACAAGAAACATGGATGCAATAACCTTCGACGGCTCATGCACACCTAATCCGGGAGGATGCATGGGGTTAGGTTGGGTTGTTACCTTGCAAAACAACTCATTTTCAATACTCGGAAACGACCGCCTTGAGAAAGGGGCCAGCAACAACGCTCTTTTTGCAGAATATCTTGCCCTTAAAAAAGGCATGCTTGAATATGTCAAAGCTAATGGTCAGGGTCCTCTGACAGTAATGGGAGACAGTCAGACCGTGATCTACCAGATGCGTGGTATCTATCCAATAATGGATGATGATATCTGGAACATTCGTCGGGATATTACCAACATCATCAGGGAATATGAGCTGGACATTCATTTCCGATGGGTTCCACGAATGCAGAACAAGCAGGCAGACAGGCTCTCAAAGACAAAACAGAAGGTCAGGATCGAGTATCCGAATGACCGGGAGTTCCTTATCGATGTAAGAAATTCTCCTGCAATCGGCAAACTGAGAAAGAAGGTAGCTGCAATGAATGCTACTCCTTTCCCTACAAATGCCATGTATAAACGCCTTCATGTATCCTCTAAGGATATACTTTCAGATAAAGACATTTTTGAGCTTCGGGAAATGGCAGGGAAAAGAGCCACAAGAATGGTAATTGAAACCTTCCCGGGGAAGTGTGGTAAAAATAAATACTATCAGGCACAGGCGCTTCGCTGGATGCTCAGGGGACTTGCTGTTGATCTGGCTATTAAAAAAGTGAAGTTTGATATTAACAATAAGAAAAATGGGAATAATAATTCCTCTAAGAAAAAAGGCCCGGTGAAAGCTAAATTTAAGAGAGCTTCTTCCAAAAGAAGGGCAAGGTCATCAAATAAAGGTGCTAAATATTACCTAAACAGGAGTCAATTTGCTTTCTGACTTCTTTTTCTTTTAAAAATTGAATTACACACATCAATTTCAGCTGGTCATCAAAAGTACTGCAAACATAAGAATCCCGATAAGGAGTAATGATCCAAGAAGAAGTATCATTTTCCTTCTTTGTTTTTCTTCTTCAGGAGTTGTTGGCAATGGGTCAGGATTATACTTGTTTTCCAGATAAGAACCAATTCCTATTCCAAAAATAAGCCCAATGGCCGGTCCAATAGCTATCATTCCCAATACTATGCCTATAGGAATTCCAAGAGGAAGACCCATGACCATTCCTATCGCCAGAAAATGACCTTTTGGATATCTTTCGTTCTGCATAGCTTAAAGTCCAGATCAAAACTATAAATATTCTGCTATAATGTGATAGATCAAGCAGTAAAAAAGAGAGAAAGGAATGAGTAATAATTACTCCTTCCTGCGTCCGAAGACAAATGCAAGTCCTATAATTGCAACCATTGGAATTGCTATTGTTGGGAATTCAGGGATTTCCTGTTCACTATTATGCAGACCTGCATCAACTACACTGTTATAGTCTCCTGCATTGAGTGTGAAGCAATTTGTAATTCCACCAGCTTCCGCATCGCTGTCTACATCTTCGCCACCCTGATTTGCTGTAGTGAACACATATCCTGAAGGGCTTACAAATTCAATGTAATAGCTTCCTGCATCAAGATCGGTAAACTCATAATAACCACTTGAATTTGTAACTGTTGTTGCTACCAGTTGACCTGAGCATGTATACAGCTTTACAGTAATTCCCACCATACCAGTTTCGCCATTGTCCTGTATTCCATTAACATTCAGGTCGTTCCATACGTAGTTACCTACGCCGGCTGGTTCTGGAGTTGGTTGGCAGTACATTCCTGCGTCCACCGTACACATACTACTTGTTACATAGATACAGTCTGTCTTTCCTGTAGTCGTGTCAGCATCACTGTCATACTTATACTGCTGATAATAATGTCCCTGATCTTTCGGACTGAATACATATCCATCGATAAGTTCGAATTCAACATAATAATAATACCATTTGTCTACGGAAAAACTGTATATTCCATTTTCATTGGTAGTTGTTTCTTCGATCTTGAGCCATTCTTCTTTGCAGTAATCATATTTATACAAATACACATTTACTCCTGGTATTCCTGGTTCATTACTGTCCTGTATTCCATCCATGTTAAGGTCGTTCCATACTTTATCGCCAATGGATACATGGCATGCAGAAGCTTGTGTGGATAATGCAATAATTGCCACAAGCATTAGTATTGCAACCTTAGCAATTCTAAAAACAAAGTTCTTTCTATTTGATTCTTTTAACGTATTTACCACCACCATGATAGTCTATACTACCTTGACTCCCTTGCAATGCAACATATTTATAAATTTTTAATAAAGTACGTCGGATATTTATCTTCAATATGATTATTGGAATAGAATATTCTGATATCGAACAGAATTTGAATTCACAAATTATTCTATTTAGGAAAATAATTATAGCTATATGAAATAGACCAAAGTCTGCTAAAGTTTTACATATCCCATCTTATTCTCCGGGAAATATAGGGCTATATAGAAATCAGCATCAGAATATTTTTATATAATAAAAAATAATATATCTTATTTATAGAGAATACTCTATGCACGTAAATTCGAGGGGAATTTATGAAGAAACAAGATGAAGAAAAGTTCGATGAGTTCAGGGAAATGTTCTGCAGATATATGGAAACAGATGATCTTTCCGAACAGGAATTTGAACTCAGATGCCACATGATAAATTTCGTAAAAACAGCATGTATACAGACCCTGGTCTCATATTGATACAGTAATATATCAATTACAGGCGGCATTAGTCTTCAAACAAAGCAATAGCCATATACTGATCTTAGGAAAATGCTGGCTTTGTGTTCCTTTAGTTTTTTTGCTCTACTTTTTTAATATTTATACCTGAAGCCATCTGGTATATTTTCCAAACATAAGCAAGGATAATCTTCATATCATTTCTTATATATGATAGTGTCAGAAAAAGGCCGATATGCGGTAACGATATAAGTAAAATCAGAAACTTATTAAGCTAATTGGTTTTACAGTAAATCCCTGCAATCTGACGGATGATATAATTATGAGTTACAAAGTAGGAATTATGGGTGCTACCGGTGCAGTAGGTAGAGAAATTATTGAAGTATTGCACGACAGGAATTTCCCTGTGGAAAAGTTAAGGCTATTTGCATCAGTAAGAAGTGCTGGCAAAGTCATGGAAACTCCATTTGGAGAGATCACCATTGAAAATGCAGATGAGGCAGATTACTCCGAAATGGATATTGCATTTTTCGCAATAAGTGGTGGATGGAGCCAGGAAAATGCTGAAAAAGCAACCAGTGCCGGATGCTATGTTATTGACAACAGCAGTGCTTTCAGGTACGACGACAATGTACCTCTGGTAGTTCCTGAGATAAATGCAGATGCAATCGGAGATTCAAAACTCATTGCAAATCCTAACTGTACAACTGCTATTGCAGCAATTCCACTATACGTACTTCACAAAGAATACGGTGTAAAAAAGGTAATCATCAGTACTTATCAGGCTACAAGCGGAGCCGGTGCTGCAGGTATGAGCGAACTTACAGAAGAGACTCGCAATTACCTTGATGGTAAAGAGGTCGGAAACAAGGTCTTTACTTATCCAATTGCTTTCAACGCAATTCCACATATTGACAGTTTCCAGGATAATGACTACACCCGTGAGGAAATGAAGGTTGTCTGGGAAACCAGGAAGATCTTCTCTGAGCCAGGCATACCGATAAGCTGCACATGTGTAAGGATCCCAACCATGAGGGTACATGCTGAAAGTATTGTAATTGAAACCGAAAAGCCTGTAAACCCGGATGATGCAAAGAAACTGTTAAGCTCAGTTGAAGGTGTTGATCTTAAGGATGATATTGCTAACAATGTTTATCCAATGCCAATAACTGCTACAAAGAAATACAATGTAGAAGTCGGCAGGATCAGGCAGAACCTTGTGTTTGGTGACCACGGTCTTGAATTCTTCGTATGTGGTGATCAGATCCTTAAAGGTGCAGCACTCAATGCAGTGCAGATTGCTGAAAAACTTTGATCTGAATCAGATTCCATAGTAATTAGCGATGCATTTGCATCGTTCTTTATTTTTTTATCTGTTTTTTCTTACGATTCTTGTTTTCCAATAGAGAAATTCTTATTTGTTTTCAGCTCCTCCTTTTATCAGGGTTTATAGTCCCGGGTGTAAAAGTATGAGTATGCAGGAAATAAACATATATTTTGAAAAGATAGAAAAGAACATTTTTAGATCCTCTGATATTCCATTGATCCTTAAAGTATTGCGACAGGACGCAAAAAATGGGCTAATAGAGCTTTCTAATGATGATATTCATCTCTTCCAGGTTTACATGTTTGCTTTACAACAACTGGAACTGGCAAACAGGTCCGCATCTTCAGATGTTCATGCAGGTGACTGGCGTCCAATAGTTGATGACCTCTCAATGCTAAAGCAGGTGATGGATGAAATGGAAAAAAGAAAAGTCATAACAAATGTCTCATGGAATGCGGGTGGTATGGCAATCTTCGATATACTTGATGGGATTGTTTACAAGAATCATCTCTATTATATGATGCTTGCACATTTGAAGAAGCTTTATGAGAGAAAATAATCTCTCTATCTTTTTACATTATATCGCTGATTGATAATCCTGTCTTTATTTTTGTTCTTTTTTTTGTGTTGGCATTCAAGATCTAATCAGTTATCTTTATATAGAACTGCCTGCATTTAGATTGAGCAGTACCATAGATAGTACTCAGATCAAACTAATGTTTACTTCTAACTTACAGAACGTTATGATTATTAGGAGGTTAAAAATTGGCAGGACAGTCTTACGCTTCAGGGAACAGAAACAGGTCCCGTGCAAGGGATGCACAGAGCATTAACATCCTTGCAGGAAAAGCAGTTGCAAAAGCAGTCAGAACAACACTTGGTCCAAAAGGTATGGACAAGATGCTTGTCGACGGACTTGGAGATATCGTCATCACAAACGATGGTGCTACAATCCTCAAGGAAATGGACATTGAACACCCAGCTGCAAAGATGGTAGTTGAGGTTTCAAAAACACAGGATGCAGAAGTCGGTGACGGTACAACAACCGCAGCGGTACTCACAGGAGAACTTCTCACAAAGGCCGAAGAGCTTATTGAGAAAGGTGTTCACCCAACAATCATCTCCGGCGGATATAGGCATGCAGCAGAGAAGGCTGTTGAGATTCTAAAGACGATTACAATCGATGTTTCCACAGATGACAGGGAAACCCTGATGAAACTGGCAAAAACTGCTCTCACAGGAAAGGCAGCAGGCGAATACAAGGATTTCCTTGCAGAGAAAGCTCTTGATGCAGTACTCTCAGTTGTTGAAGAGACAAATGGAAACATCAGTGTAGATGTCGACGACATTACAATTGAAAAGCGTGAAGGTGGCAGCATCCTTGACACAGAACTTGTCAAAGGTCTTGTGATTGACAAGGAAAGGGTCAGACCAAACATGCCAAGAAAAGTAGAGAATGCAAAGATCCTCCTTGCAAGCTTCGCAATCGAGTTCCAGAAGATCGAGAAGAGCGCAGAGATCAAGATAACTTCTCCTGACCAGATGAATCTGTTTGTCGAACAGGAAGAGAAAATGGTCAAGGAAATGGTTGACAAGATCGTTGCAAGTGGTGCAAATGTAGTATTCTGCCAGAAAGGTATTGATGACCTTGCACAGTATTACCTTGAGAAAGCCGGTGTTTACGCATGCAGAAGGATCACAAAGAGCGACCTCAAAAAGCTGTCAAGGGCAACCGGTGCAACTCTGTTCCAGGATGTAACTGACATCAAAACAGAAGATCTTGGTGCAGCAGATGTTGTAGAAGAGCGCGATCTCCACGGTTCAAAGATGACATTCCTGCTTGGATGCAAGGAAGCTAAGACCGCTTCACTCATTCTTCACGGTGGTACAACACACATCGTAGACAGTCTCAAACGTGCACTTAACGATGCACTCTGTGTTATCGGTGTAGCACTTGAAGACAAGAAGATCGTAGCTGGTGGCGGATCACCTGAGATCGAGCTTGCACTCAGACTCAGAGACTATGCAGCAACACTTAAGGGCAGAGAGCAGCTTGCAGTTGGCAAGTTTGCAGAGGCACTTGAGATCATCCCACAGACACTTGCAGAAAATGCAGGTCTTGACCCAATAGACAAGCTTATTGACCTCCGTGCACAGCACGAGCAGGGTAACAAGAACATGGGTCTTGATGTTTACACCGGTAAGGTTGTAGACATGTACGATAACAATGTCCTTGAGCCACTCAGAATTAAGACCCAGGCAATCAATGCAGCAACAGAAGCAACAGTAATGATCCTCAGGATCGATGATGTTGTAGCTGCAACCGGCAGAGGCGGCGCAATGCCACCAGGAATGCCACAGCCTGATATGGATATGTAATTCTTTTTTGTGCAGGTTTTTCCTGCACAGCAATTCTCTTTTTGTTATAGTTTCGGTTGATTTTGCTTTTCATCTGACATAAGGATTATATATTTTGTAAACCATGCACCATCAGAAAGGTTAACATTAAATGTTTAAATACAAATGGTGATATAATGGTAAAAGAAAATCATTTTCAAACCACTAACAGTGACAACATTAAAAAAATGGTCTTTGCATCTCTTTTTGCTGCTTTGATGGCTGTGGGTGCATACATTGAGATCCCTGTACCTGCAAGTCCGGTTCCTATTACACTGCAGACCTTTTTTGTATTACTCACAGGTGCAATATTAGGGGCCAGATGGGGAGCTATCAGTGTGGTTGTGTATCTGCTTCTTGGAATTGCAGGTCTTCCTGTGTTCTCAGGTGGCAGTTCTGGTCTGGGTATGATATTCGGACCAACCGGTGGTTTTCTCATTGGGTTCATGTTCGGTGCTTTTATCATAGGTTATCTGTCCGATCGTTTTGGAACAAAAAATATAGGTCTGAATATTACTATTATGTTTGCAGGTCTTTTTGTGATCTATGTTTTCGGAATTTTCCAGCTTATGAACGTCGCAGACCTGAGTCTTACGCAGGCAATAGTGCTTGGAATGCTTCCCTATCTTCCAGGTGCAATTTTAAAACTCATTGCTGCTGCTGTGATCTCTTCCAGATATTCCCTGAACAACTAATATGATTAAAATTGAAAACCTGAGTTATCATTATCCCGATGGCAGTTCTGCCCTGGATTCTATAACTCTGAATATCCGCAAAGGCGAATTTGTAGCCATTGCCGGAAAGAATGGTTGTGGTAAATCAACCCTGTTGCGACATATTAACGGACTTCTGCAACCCTCAGAGGGCTCCGTAATAATAAAAGGGATGGATACTTCAGATAATTCAAAACTTCAGGAGATCCGTAGAACAGCCGCAATGGTGTTCCAGGATCCTCAATCCCAATTCATCGGTATGACAGTTGAAGATGATATTGCATTCGGTCCTGAGAATCTGGGTTTTTCCACCTCTGAGATCAAAAAACGAGTATCCAATGCACTTGGATCTGTGGGAATGTCTGCTTACAGGTATAACACACCCAGAACTCTCAGTGGAGGTCAGAAGCAGAAAGTGGCCCTGGCTTCAGTTCTTGCAATGGAACCTGAGATCATACTTTTTGATGAAGTGACATCTATGCTTGATTCCGGGTCAAGAATGGACATACTTTCTCTGGTCAGACAGTTGCATGAGGCAGGTACAACTATAATCTATGTGACTCATCTGTTGGAAGAACTTGTACACGCAGACAGGCTTATGCTAATGGAAAATGGTCGCATGATCTGCAATGGTGATCCCAGGGAGATTATCAGCAAGATAAGTTCCGGTCGTTTTGGTTTTGACGCTCCTCCAATTATAGAATTATCAAAAAGGCTTGTAGATGCAGGAATACTTGAACCTTCATTTTTGCCTTTATCGAAAGATGAACTTCGGGAGGCTATATGTCAGTTGAAGTAGCGGATGTCAGCTTTTTCTACAACAAAGGTACTTCCCTTGAAAAGAAAGCTCTTGATAAGGTAAGTTTCTCTATCGCTAAAGGTGAATTCATTCTCATTACCGGGGAGGTAGGTTCAGGCAAATCGACTCTTGTCAGACATTTGAACGGCTTGTTAAAACCCCATTCAGGTTCAGTGAGAATAAACGGTATTGATTCTACAAGTAAGAAACTGCGGTCAAAAATAGGCCTGTTGATGCAGTATCCGCAAAGGCAGCTTTTTGGAAAGACTGTCTTTGAAGATGTTTCTTTTGGACCTTCAAATTTCGGCTTGAAAGATGAAGAACTCAATGAACGTGTAAGTGCTTCCCTTACCCTTGCAGGTCTCAGTCATGATATTGCAGACCTTTCGCCATTTTCTCTAAGCGGAGGACAAATGCGGCTTGTAGCCCTTGCAGGTGTTCTTTCCATGAGACCTGAATACCTGATTCTGGACGAACCGACATCAGGTCTTGATCCTGAGAACAGAGCTTCTCTTTTTTCAACTCTGTCACATCTTAAGGGAAGACGGATATCAGTTATTGTAGTATCGCACCAGATCTATGATTTTCTTCCGTTTGCTGATAAGATCCTTCTTTTAAAGAATGGCTGTGTCGATTTTATCGGAAGTCGGGACGAATACTTGCAATCAATAGCTTCACCCATCCCTGAGATCACCTCCTTTATGAAAGAGTTACAGAAATGTGGTTTTGAAGTAACCAGTAATATCTACTCTGTGGATGATGCTTTCAATGAGATTATCAGGGCCCTTGGATCAAATGGGGTGAATGAAAATGAATGATCTTTTACTATCTTACATGCCCGGTAAGTCTTTCCTTCACAGGCTTGACCCGCGGACAAAGATAATAGGACTTATGGCAGTCAGTTTTTGTATTCTTAAAGTTTCATCCTTTGAAATTATGTTGTTGATATCTATCATTTTTTCAATACTTGTCATTGCATGTCACCTCCCAACAATTCACTTTGCAAGATCTGTGCGCCCAATGCTTCCTTTTTTCATATTCATATTCCTCATGCAATTACTGTTCACAGAAGGAAGTCCACTATTTGAATTTGGCTTGCTGACAGGTACTTACGAAGGATTTCTCCTTGGCAGCATACTTGCATTGAGATTTATTTTCCTAATCCTCTTTGCAGCCCTGATAACAGCTACCACGTCACCTGCCGGAATTACTGCAGGTGTTGAAAGACTTCTCAGGCCTCTTCCAATCAGGTATGTCGGAATATCCTCACACGATCTTGCAATGATGATGTCATTGTCACTTTATTTCGTGCCAATGCTTTTTGATAGTTTCAGGGATCTCAGGGATGCGCAAATCTCACGTGGACTGGACATAAAAAAAGAACCTGTAAAAGCGATAATGTCACTAACTGTTCCGCTTGTAAGAATGTCTTTGAGATCAGTGAACGAAGTGGCTCTTGCGATGGAGAGCCGTTGTTATACTGGTGAAGGACGCAGTTCCATGTACTTATTGGAATTCAGGTTGTCGGATTATGCTTTACTTGTTCTCTATTGTATGCTGCTATTTTTGCTTTGTATTTGAAGATTGAAGAAGGGATATATTGATATATGAACATGTGTTCATATGTTCATGGATAATTCAGAGCATGTTTGTGCAGATTCAACTTGTCTTGATGATAGAGTCCGGCATCTTCCTTCAGAAGATTCCATTTATTCAATGTGCAAAATATTCAATGCACTCCAGTGCACAACCCGCCTGAAGATACTTTTTCTGCTGCTGCAGGGCGACCTTTGTGTAAAGGCTATTGAAGATGCTCTGGGACTCACCCAGTCTACAATATCCCATAGTCTGAAAAACCTGAGGCAGCTTGATCTTGTAAGGGTCAGGAAAGAAGGAAGATTTGCTGTTTATTATCTTGCCGACGAACATGTTGAATTACTAATGTCTATGTGTAGAGAACACGTGGAGGAGGTCAAACAATGACACTTATAGATGCAGTTCCAGCCATAATACTTGGAATTCTGACAGAATCATGGAACCTGTTTGGAGAGGCTGCACCATATCTCTTCCTTGGATTTGTAGTTGCAGGGCTATTGCATGCGCTTGTGCCCGATGAGAAAATCCTTAAATATCTGGGAAAATCCGCAGGAAAGTTCAGATCAGCATTGAACGCTTCACTGATTGGTATTCCACTGCCGCTTTGTTCCTGTGGTGTGGTCCCAACTGCACTTTCACTAAAGAACAGAGGTGCAACAAAAGGTGCAACTCTCTCCTTCCTAATATCAACCCCTGAAACTGGTGTGGATTCGATTGCTATTACATACGCTCTGCTGGATCCAATTATGACCGTCTTCCGTCCCATTGCCAGTATGACAACGGCTTTATTCACGGGAATTGCAGAAAATATCATAGGTGAAAAGAGGGATTCAAAGAAGTCTTTCTTTTCATCTGAAAACGGTTCTATCGCTCTTATGCAGGCTCCGGCATGCAGCGATTCATCATGCTCATGCCATTCAGGTTCAGTACCAGACGGGAATGCTTCAGTATTGACAAAAATCAAAGAAGCCTTGAGATATTCATTTGTTGAACTCCTTGGTGATATATCAGGTTGGCTGATGATAGGAATCCTGATTGCCGGAATTATCTCCTATGCAATACCTGATGAAATGGTAAGCAATTATCTGGGAGGAGGAGTTTTCTCCATGGTCCTTATGCTTGTAATAGGAATTCCTCTTTACATTTGTGCAACAGCTTCAACTCCACTTGCTGCAGCCCTGGTGTCAAAAGGAATGAGTCCGGGCACAGCATTTGTATTTCTGCTGGCAGGTCCCGCAACAAATGCAGCCACCATTACAATGGTAACAAAATTCCTGGGAAAAAGAAGTGCAGCATTGTATCTTACAATGATTGCGGTGTGTTCACTGGCTTTTGGATTGTTGCTTGACGCTATCTATTTCAGATTAGGCATTGAAGCTTCATCTATTGCAGGAAATGCAAGTGAAGTGCTAAGCCCCGGGATTAAAACAGTGTTTGCGCTATTATTGATCCCTTTCATAATACACGGTATTTATAATCAACGAAAATTGAAGAAAAATAAGACGTCATCTTCTCCGATGTAGTTCCCTTGAGAGAATTTCTGTCATTTTCTCTTTGAACTCATCCACTACGATGTCAGAGTCTTCATCAAAATTCTGTTTGATTTGTTTTAATTTTCTATCGTCGAATGTTTCCGGCTCTAAATCCTCCTGAGTGGGAATTGATACAATCCTGCCCAGAGTATCACCGTTTTTGATCTTGCCGTCTTCCCACGAAAAATCTTGCTTACTTTTCATGATTCTCTTCCCGGCGTGAAACAAAAATATCAACAACTTGATCGTTAATATAATTTCTAACCAGGATAATATGTGTCCTAAAAGTATATACGACTTTTGAAAGGCGGATTAATTAATCCAACCTCTAATGTCCTCTTATTTCTGTTTTTGCTCTTTTCCGATAAGCACTTCCGTTGATTTGATTATTGCAAAGACATTGTCTCCTTCTTTGATCTCAAGTCGTTCCACTGCTTCGGAAGTTATGATGGATGTGAGCGCAGATGGGTCGATCTCCAGTTTTACTTTTGCAACAAGACCTTCTTTTTCAATGCCCACAACCTTTGCAGGAATCTTATTACGTGCTGAGATGGCAAGACCCAGTTTTTCCCAGGATCCTTCATCTTCCATCGTATTGTTGATGAATTTCCTGTTCATCTCATATTCCTTGATAAGTCTGCGACCTTCATCTGTAAGAAAAGTTCCTTGGTTCTTTCCGCCCCTTATAGTCGTAACTACATCTTTACCAAGTCTCTCACTCATCTTATTGAGGACATTCCATGCATGTTTGTAGGATATATCCATTTTCATACAGGCTTTGCGAAGTGATCTCTCTTCGTCGATGGCTTTGAGAAGTTCGACTTTTCCACCGCCTATTATTGGTTTTCCGTCTTCTGCAAGCCAGACTTTTGTTTTTGCTTCCATTATTTATCTCCTGGTGTCATTTGAGGTCAGATTCATCAAAGATGAACAGCTCATCTATTGTTGTCTCAAGAGTTATTGCTACTTTATATGCAAGTTTTAGTGAGGGATTGTATTTCCCTTTTTCCAGAAAACCGATGGTTTCTCTTCTCACACCAACTTTGTTTGCAAGGTCTTCCTGAGTCATGTCATATCTGGCCCGGAGTTCCTTGATCCTTGTTCTCATCCTATCATCCCTGCATTTTGTTCTTATTCAACATCTCCTTTTCTGAAAAGGTACCATTGAATTCCTTTTGCAGTTACAAGCATTGTTACCATGAGGATTGCCAGTACTTGCCTGATTGTCAGTTGTATGATCTGGAATTCATCTACCCAGAACAAAAGGGAGATTAGAATGAATGTTATGAGCCATGAATATGAAAGCCCGTAAGCACCGATCTTGATAGTTCTCTCATCTTTTACAGGTCCGTTGCGATATCTTCTTGCTTTTACGAATGTTACAAAGATAATAATCGATCCGGCATTTATGAATCCAGTCCCAAGAGCCTGATATTGTTCCTGGAACGCAACCATGAAAATGCCTATTAGTATAAGGATCAAAGCAAAAGTGTAACTTATCTTTGTGTATTTTTCAATTTGTCCCATGATTTATCCTCTATTCTTCATTTCGATGGAATTAATTCTAACATTATATTAGGTTAAACTATCATTATGTTATCTATATCTAACATCTACTATTTATAGTAAATCATTATTCTAAGTACTCGAAAATTATTTATGTTGTCTTCAACTGATATTATGCCTGTATAATTGACTTTTAAAGAACTATTTTGACAGGTGGGAATGATGAAAATAAATGTGATCTTTTATAGTTTGTATGGACATAATTACAAGATGGCTCAGGCTGTTGTAGAAGGTGCCAGGGAAGTTGAAGGAGCAGAAGTCGGACTTTTTCAGGTTCATGAAACATTTACTCCTGAGATCCTCGAAAAAATGAGAGCCGCAGAATCGAAAAAGAGCTTTGAGCACATTCCTGTTGCAACAGTGGATAATCTCACAGAAGCAGATGCCATCATCTTTGGAACACCCACACGTTTTGGCATGATGGCTGCACAGATGCGTGCTTTCCTTGACAGGACTGGTGGCATCTGGTCAAAGGGTGAACTTATCGGTAAAGTAGCTAGTGTTTTTACATCCAGCAGCACACAGCACGGTGGTCAGGAATCCACAATACTGAGTTTCCATACAACGCTGTTGCATCATGGAATGATTATAGTGGGCGTTCCGTATTCTGAAAAGAGACAGTCAACACTTGATGAGATCACAGGCGGTAGTCCTTATGGAGCTTCCACGATAACAGGCAGCGGATCAGGAAAGAGGCAGCCAAGTGAGAATGAGCTTGGGATTGCAAGGTTCCAGGGCAGGCATGTTGCTGAGATCACAAAGAAAATGGTTGGTGAGTGAATTAATCATCACAAATCTTTTTTGTTTTTATTGTCATTTCTTATTTTTATTACCGAAATGCACCACTGCATATAACTTCGAACATCTTTGAAGTTTAAGCAAAGTATATACAGTCATATTCCCAAACTCTGTACTAAGGAGCATAATACTCTTAGTCTGGAGTGGTTAAAATTGAACTTAACAGGGAAAAAAACAGTCTCTTTAGTACTTATAGTATCGGTGGCTGCAATTTTTGCAGTTCTGATATCGGGTTGCATAGGAAACAATACAGACACAGTTCTTTCATCAAATATAGCTGATCCATGTAGCGGTCAGGTATCATCTTCAGGTGATGAATTCTTCATACTTGCACCACAAACCCTTTTCTCAGGTGGCGAGAGTTCCGTAACAATGGCAGCTTTTTCCGACAACAAATCCGTGGAGCGCTGTGTGGAATATACGCTAACTGATGAAAATGACAATGAGATAACTCTTGTCCAGGCATCGACATCCGAATCCGGAAATGTTGTAGCTACATTTGAAGTGCCTGACGTTGAAGAGGGAACTTATGTACTTACTGCGAAGCCTTCAGGTGTAGACACTGAATTCACGGCAACAGTAGATGTGGTAAAGAACAATCCACTGTTCATCGAAACAGACAAACCCATCTACAAACCCGGCCAGACGATACATGGCAGGATAGTTTCTCTGAACAACAACCTCGTACCTGTTCAGGAAGACATCACCGTTGAGATCACAGATGCAAAAGGTATCAAGGTCTTCAAGGAAGAACTTCCCTCAAACGAATACGGAGTAATTTCCTTTGATCTGCCACTGGCATCTGAACTCAATCTTGGAACATGGAAAATAATAGCAACATCAGGAAGCTCCAGTTCTAACGTTGATATCCAGATAGATAAATATGTGCTTCCAAAATTTGATGTTTCACTTGAAACCCCACAGGAATGGTTCCTTGTTTCAGATAAAATTACAGGCACAGTTTCAGCCAATTATTTCTTTGGAAAAGAGGTTGATGGTGATGTGCTTGTGGAAGCATCACGCTATGTTGGTGAATGGGAACAATATGCAACTTTCTCCGGCACACTTGAGAACGGTTCAATTCAATTTGAGCTTCCGGCTGTAGAATACGCAACCGGAACATACGGAGCAGGTGGGCAGGCAAGTCTCATGCTCAACGTGACTGTCACAGATACGGGCAATCATCGTGAATCCACAAACAAGCTTCTGACCATTGCAGAATCTCCTGTAGTTCTCCAGATAATCCCTGAGTCAAATTCAATAAAACCAGGCATGCCATTGCAGGTTCTGCTGGTCACAAAAGATCCGGGAGGCAATCCTGTTGATACAAAGGTAAGTGTTGAGACCCTTATCAGGGATATTTCCTATAATGAAGTTACAAATAGCGAATCAGTAACTACTGTAGGAGGCATTGAAATGTTGGAATACGATATTCCTCTTAATACAACTACAATGTCTATAGATGCCAATACAGAGGATGCTCATGCAAGTGAAGTTCTATATGCTACGTATTCCCCAAGTGCAAGCTTCATTCATATTACTCAGACAAGTGATGGTGTGCCAGCAGTTGGTGACACTATTTCATTCCATGTCTACTCGACAAATCCGGGAACTGTTTTCTATGATGTGTTTGCCAATGGAAGAACTGTCTATTCAGCAACAAGCGATGAAGCTGATATCAGCATCCCAGTAACGCCACAGATGAGTCCTCAGGCAAAAGTTGTTGCTTACATGATAAACCCTAACAGTGAAGTATCAGTTGATGTGCTTCCTTTTGATGTGGAATTCTCCACTCAGGTAGATCTTTCAAGTTCATTCAGCAGTGAATCGGCTGAACCAGGAGATGACGTTACAGTTGATTTCAATGCAGGAAGCAGGTCAATGATCGGTTTCTCCATAGTTGATGAGTCGGTCTATGCTCTAAGTGAAGGCAGGCTCAATCTCAAGCAGGTTTTTGATGAACTGGAAAAACGTTTCATGGAACCACAGGCGGAATCTCATCCTTCATGGTACTTAGAAGGTGCCTATGACACTCTTTACAATGAAGGTATGGTAGTTATGGCATCGCCTGGAATTGATGTTCCTCAATCCAGATACTATGGTTATCAGACTACTGGACGTGAAGTTAAAGTTGATGTTGCAAACTTTGCAGGTTTCATGATGGACGTTGAAGATGGTATGGTAGTGGCTGAAGAAGCTATGGTGGCTATACCTACTGAAGAAGCAGTTGCTGAACCCATGGCAAGTGGAGGTGAACTTGCAGAAGTGCAGCGTGTGCGTCAGTTCTTCCCTGAGACATGGGTATGGATGCCTGAACTTCTAACCGACGAGAATGGTCTTGCAAGCGTTGACCTGAATGCACCGGACAGCATTACCACATGGAGGTTGCATGCAGTTTCAACCGGCCCCGAAGGAATTGGTATTTCAGAATCCGGTCTCAAGGTGTTTCAGGATTTCTTCGTTGACCCGGACTTACCATATTCTGTTACAAGAGGTGAGGAATTCCCTGTACAGGTGCAGGTCTACAATTATCTTGACACGGAGCAGGATGTCAAACTAACTCTGGACGGTGCTGACTGGTTTGAGATTATCGGAGATGATGTCCAGACAATTAACGTGGAGGGAAATGGTGTTGGATATGCCAGCTTTACGATAAGTCCTACAAAGGTTGGAAAACAGATAATTGAGATCACAGGCCAAACAACACAAAGAGCCGACGCGGTGAGAAAGGACATAATTGTTGAGGCTGAGGGTGCAACCCGCGAGATAGTTGATAATGGAGTGCTCAGTAACGGCTCTGTGGAGCTTGATGCAACACTTCCGGCAGACATTGTTTCAGATTCCGAGAAGATCCTTGTGAGCTTCACTCCAAGTATTGTTGCTCAGAGCATAAGCGGAGTGGACGACCTGCTTGGTATGCCATACGGATGCGGTGAACAGAATATGATGCTATTCTCCACTGACGTTGAGGTTTTGAGATACCTGAAAGCAACCGGGCAGGATAATCCTGAAGTTCGTGCCAAAGCTGAGATGTACATTATCACAGGCTATCAGCGTGAACTTACATACCGCCATAGCGATGGTTCTTTTTCAGCATTCGGCGAGAGTGACGATAGCGGCAGTCTCTGGCTGACTTCATTCGTGCTTTCCCAGTTCAGTGGTGCAAGAGATGTCACCACTATTGATGAGAGTATTCTTTCCGAGGCTTCAGACTGGATAGAATCCTACCAGCAGGAAGATGGTTCATGGGAGCAGGTCGGTTTTGTTATCCACCAGGACATGATGGGTGGTGTGAGTGGAACCTACGCCCTGACAGCATACACAACCCTTGCACTGGATGAATATGGTTCTGCAAATCCTGTTGTTATGGCAAAAGCCCAGAAGTATCTTGAGGATAATCTTGCAGGCCAGGATGACCCTTATGCTCTTGCCATCGGAACTCTTGCATTACAGAAACTTAACAGTCCCCTGGCAGAAGAGGCTTTTACCGGGCTGCTGGCGATTTCAAAACAGGACGATGATGGCATGTACTGGGGATATGGTTCAGGCGATGTAAAGCTTCCATACGAATATGGTGGCTATGGGTTCATAGCTCCTTCAAGCAAGAATGTGGAAACGACTGCATATGCCACCCTTGCACTCATCGAAGCAAATAATCCTTCAGCAACATCATCACTGAAATGGATTGCTGCACAGCGCAATTCAAATGGAGGATTCTCAAGTACTCAGGATACTGTCATGGCTTTCAGGGCACTGATGAGTGCAGCAGCATCTGCCGGAAGGGATATCGATGCTACGGTTCATGTGATTACTGATGGAACTGAGGTCAAGTCCGTTGAAGTGAATCAGCAGAACTTCGATGTCGTTCAGATAATTGAGATACCAGACGGTACTTCAAAGGTGGAACTTGAAATGCAAGGTACAGGTGACCTGAACTACCAGCTTGTAAGACGTTTCAATGTCATCCTGCCTGATGTCGTTGAGCAGAATGAGATCGAGCTTGACGTAGAGTATGATTCAACTGATGTTTCAGTTAATGATATTGTAACAGTGAATGCTCACATAAAGTACAATGGGATCACTGGTATCGATGGTGTTACAAGTTCAAGCGGTATGATGATAGTTGACCTTGCCGTTCCTACTGGTTTCAGTCCTGTTACTTCAAGCCTTGAATCAACAAAGGTATCTGAAGAAAAGATAACCCGATACGAGATTGCCGGAAGGAAGGTTATCTTCTACATCGATGATATGCAGGCCGGAGAAGAACTGAACTTCAGTATGCAGGTACAGGCTCTCTTCCCAGTGAAGGCTGTTGTGTCAGAGAGCAAGGCTTACTCGTATTATAATCCAGAGGTTGTGGCTGAGGTGAAGGGAATGAATGTGACTGTTGAATGATAGGGGAAAGGAAGGGATTTTTCTCTTCCTCCCATTTCTTTTTATAATTTACAATTGCATATTTATCCAGAATAATTTCCTTCTAAAAGAGCTGGGTAAAATGGACTTCAGACTAATTTTCATTATTGGATTTGCAGGCTTTGTTGTTACAGTTATCCTGTTGGCAATTGTAATTACAATTCTTAATGAGAAACTCAGAACGAAAACTCTGGTAAAACAGGCAAATGAAATGGGATTTAAACCAGCTTCAAAAGAAATTGTTACGTCTCTTGGTTTTGAACAAACCCAGCTTGGAAACAAACAAAAGGTGTACAATGTTTTCACAGGTACATATGATGGCTTGCAGGTGATATTTTTTGATATCACAATAGTTATTGGTTATTTTATAACCGGTTCTGCAAGTTCTCATGGAGGTACTTTCAAATCATCTGGTATCATCTTTGAGAAAACTGCTCCTGTTTTTGAGTTGCAGCCTCGTTCACCGCTCTCTAATAATGCTTATAACAAATACTTCTCCTTGGACGGAGATTCTTCTTTTATGGATGAATCTCTGGCAGAGAAAATCGGGCGAAATTATACAATTGAATCCAACGGGACACATGTAATGTTCGTTCCTTCAGGAAAGCGTGTTGAAAATATCAGTGAGGAAGTAAAAGCTACTTACAGAATATTGCAGAATATAGTTTAGAAACATCAATTATTTATTTCTGTCAAACTCTGACCCGTGTCAGAAAAAATCACATTAAATATTTACAACTCAATTCTGTGTTGACCAAGATGAAATTCGATCGGATACCAATTGGAAAGTTTTCCCTGATGACGCACCTGACGCAGAAAGCCCTCCGTCTCTATGACAAGAAAGGTCTTCTTGTACCTGAGGCAAAGGATGCATTCACCAATTACCGTTGCTACACCTATGATCAGATAGAAAGAGGAGTAAAGATACGAATTCTTTCCTGGATGGGATTCTCTCTTGATGAGATAGCTACCTTGCTGGATGCAGAGGAAAAAAGTGACAGTGCCACTATCAGTGTACTTATGCAGAAAAGATGCGCACACACAGAGAAGGAAATTCTCAGACTGCAGAAAGTACAACAGGTCTTGCTCAGACAAAAAGACACATTGGAGTTGTATAGTATGTCAGTATCAGAACCAGCAATTAAAGAAGTCCCGCAGATGCGTGTGTTAAGCAAAAAAGAGATTGGAAACTATGAAGTGACAATCGGAAAACTCATAGGAGAACTATTCGGGTTTATAGAATCACAAAATAATCTCCGAAACAATCTCAAAATGACAGGACCCTGTATGTTCATCTGCCATGATGAGGAATACAAAGAAACAGAAGCAAATATTGAAGTTGCTCTTCCGGTATCAGGTAGCATTACTACCGATAATTTTGACGTTGAAATGGTAACATTGCCGGCTGCTAATGTTGTATCGGCTATCCATAAGGGACCCTATGAGGAAGTGGGAGTAGCATATACCCGTCTTTTTGAATACATCAAAAATAACGATCTTAAGGCTGCAGGTCCTTCCAGGTCATTATACCTGAACGATCCGAATGAAGTTTCCGAAGAGGAATTACTGACTGAGGTCCAGATTCCTGTAAAACCATTGTAATGTAACATTTTGCAGGAAATAGTTCAGAAACAGCAAGTATTTATTTCAGTCAAATCCAGATATTATAAACTATAAGCTGAAAGAGGATTCCAAATGAACAAATATCTCAAAATGGTCCTTTACGGACTGATAGTATGGCTGGTTCCTTTTATCATCTCTTTTGCATTCGTGGACAGTCAGGGTAATTTCGTCATAGATGAGACATTCTTCAAATCTATCATGGTGGTAACCGGTGCTTTTATTGGTGTGATTCTTGCAGTGAGATATTTCAGGGATGTTGAAACAAATTATCTGAATGAAGGAATCTTTCTTGGTCTGATATGGCTGCTTGTCAATCTTGCACTGGACCTATCAATGGTGTATGGTGGATTTTTCCAGATGTCAGTGACCCAATACTTTACTGATATAGGCATGAGATATCTTTCCATGCCGATATATACGATAGGAATGGGTTATGCGTTAATGCAGAATGCTAAATAATTTCAAAGATTAATGAACAGTTATGTCTGTAAAGTACCATAATGTAGTTCCATGGGGGCGCTCTTTTAAGGAATATGTTGATATGTTCAGTCTTACGGACGAAGACCTGAACAGATCCATTCTGGGTTGTAGTGACGGTCCTGCAAGTTTTAACTATGAAATGAACCGGAAGGGCAAATCGGTTGTTTCAGTTGATCCAATCTATGAAATGGACAAGGAAACAATTCGAAAAAGGATTGGTGAGACCTATTTAGAAGTACTGGAGCAGACAAAGGCAAACAAAGAAAAATTCATCTGGAAGAACATATCCTCGGTTGAAGAACTGGGAAAAATTCGTATGAGTTCTATGAATCTTTTCCTCGATGATCTTGAGGAAGGCAAAAAGCATGGAAGATATGTTGCAGGTTTCCTTCCTGAGCTGCCTTTTTCAGACAATTCTTTTGACCTGGTGCTTGTATCTCATTTTCTGTTCTTATATTCGGAGCAGCTATCATTTGATTTTCATGTGCAGGCAATTAATGAGCTTTTAAGGGTTGCCGGAGAAGTCAGGATATTTCCGGTGGTAGATCTGAATTCACGGAAATCCATTCATCTGGATGAAATTATAGGGCTCTTGGTTTCACAAGAACATGTTGTTAGTGAGGAAAAAGTAGAATATGAGTTTCAGAAGGGTGGGAATACGATGTTAAAAGTCATCCGGGAATAGTTCAACTACTCTTCACAATGAAAACACAAAAATACTAACAACCAGATAATTTGGGGCACCAATTTTGTGTGAATCATCATGAGTAAAGTAACCCCTGCCATGCAACAGTATTATGCAGCCAAGGAAGAGCATAAGGACGCCCTCATATTCTTCAGGATGGGGGATTTTTACGAATCATTCGGAGAAGATGCAAAGACAATTGCAAAAGAACTTGAGATCACCCTCACTACCCGTGGAAAGACGAAAGATGGGGAGAAAATGCCGCTGGCCGGTATTCCCTACCATGCAATTGACAATTATCTTCCCCGACTTATCAAGAAAGGATATAAGGTTGCCATATGTGAGCAGCTTGAAGATCCGAAAAAGGCAAAAGGTGTTGTAAAAAGAGGAGTTGTAAGAGTTGTAACTCCGGGAACTGCAATGGATTCTTCCATGTTCTCTGATTCTTCTAATAATTATCTTGTGGCTTTGTATGGGGATAAGGATGAATTTGGTCTGTCGTTTCTGGATATTTCCACTGGAGAATTCCTTGCGACCCAGCTTACCGACGAGGAACCATATGACCGGATTGTAAGTGAACTCGCACGCATGGGTCCTTCTGAGTGCATTATGCCTCCGTCCATGCTAAAGGACAGTCATCTTAAAGAGAGGATAAAAGACCTGAAGATAATTATTCATGAGTTTGATGAAGATTTATTCGATCACAAAATTGCCGAAAAAGTTCTCCTTGACCATTTTAAAGTTTCCACTTTAGAGGGCATGGGTTGTAGCGAACTCCTGGCGGCAGTATCATCCGCAGGTGCGGCATTGCGTTATGCTACTGACACTCAGATGAGGGAACTCTCACAGGTTCAAACACTAAAGACCTATTTTGACTCCGAGTTCATGGTTCTGGATGCCATAACCTTAAGGAATCTGGAAATTGTAAGAAACGTCAGGGGTGAAGGAAATGATGCATCTCTTATCGGTGTTCTTGACGAAACAAAAACTCCTATGGGCAGAAGACAATTGCAGAAATGGCTGCTGAAACCACTGATATCTGTGGATTCTATAAATGACCGGCTGGATGCCGTTTCATGGCTCCATGATAATACACTTGTGAGATTCGATATTCGTGCTCATCTTTCCTATGTAAAGGACATGGAACGTCTTGTTGGAAGGGTAATGTATGGAAACTCCAATGCAAGAGACCTTGTATCTCTAAAAAAATCACTTGAATCAGTTCCTCTTTTGCTTGATTCACTTCAGGGGTGCAAAGACATAGGATTGCTTGAGAGTACTTCATCAAAGCTTTCATCATTTGCAGAACTGGATGAGCTTGCAAAACTCATAGACAGTGCAATAGTTGAGGAACCTCCTCTTAGTGTAAGGGATGGAGGAATGATAAAACCCGGTTATAATGAGCAATTGGATGAGTTGTTCGATCTTTCAAAGAACGGAAAACAATGGATTGCTAAATTCCAGCAGAAAGAGCGTGAAAGGACCGGAATTAAATCCCTGAAGGTAGGTTACAACAAGGTTTTCGGCTACTATCTTGAGGTTACCAAGGCCAACATCTCACAGGTTCCTGATGATTATATCAGGAAGCAGACCATGACCAATGCAGAGAGGTTCTATACTCCTGAACTGAAAGAACGTGAGAGTGCCATACTTTCGGCTGATGAGAAAATGACGGCACTTGAATACGAACTTCTCAGTGAGTTAAATACTATAATCGCATCCCATTCCAGAAAGTTGCAGGAAACTGCTGCTCTTATCGGAACACTGGATGTGCTTGCAAACCTCGCGGAAGTTGCAGCAAATAACAATTATGTAAGACCTGCGATAACTCCTGACTGCAGGTTGCTTATCAGGGATGGAAGACATCCCGTGGTTGAGAATACTGTTCCGGGTGGATTTGTTCCCAACGATACTGAGATGGATTGCAGTGAGAACCAGTTCCAGTTAATAACCGGACCTAACATGGCAGGTAAATCCACATACATGAGGCAGATAGCTATGATAGTTATCATGGCGCAGTCCGGTTCCTTTGTACCTGCATCACATGCTTCCATCGGAATTGTTGACCGTGTTTTCACAAGGGTGGGTGCTTTCGATGACCTTGCAAGTGGCCAGAGTACTTTCATGGTGGAGATGGTTGAGCTTGCCAACATCCTGAACAATGCAACACCTAAAAGCCTTGTACTGCTTGATGAGATCGGTAGAGGTACAAGCACTTATGATGGTTATAGCATTGCAAAGGCAGTTGTTGAATACATTCATAATAAAGGACGTGTTGGTGTCAGGTCACTTTTCGCCACTCATTACCACCAGCTTACAGAAGTTGCAGCCAGTCTAAAGAGGGTTAAGAATTATCATATTGCTGTAAAGGAAGATGGCGATGACCTCGTCTTCCTGCGTAAGATCGTTCCGGGTGCAACTGACAGAAGTTATGGTATTCATGTTGCAAGAATAGCCGGTGTGCCTCATGCTGTCACTTCCAGGGCAAAGGAAATTCTCGAAGATATTGAGGATGAATGCATGCTTAGTGAAGAGGACCGCAAGGGCAGCAAAAAGAAACAGCGCAGCAGTGCCAAATATACTCAGGTCATACTTTTTGACCAGGACGCATCATATGGTGAACCAGCTTCGGACCCTGTTGTTGAAGAGCTGAAAAAACTGGACCTAAACTCTATGACTCCTATCGAGGCGCTGAACAAACTGAATGAGTTAAAAGGTAAATTGTTATAGGTGCAATCTGCACCTAATCTCTATCTTATATTTTCTGATATTTTCGTTGGTCCTAGTGTTCAGAACCAAGTCCTCTTTTTTGCAACATGATCCAGGCTGAAAAAACAACAATTCCACAGACCAGGGTGATAATTCCAAGCATCTGCATACGTTCCATCCATTCCTGTGATACCAACCACATGCCGACTGCTCCAAGTGTGAAATATGTGAATATCAACAGGGAGGATGCAGCACCGGCATCCTTTTGTACCTGTTCAAGTACCAGATGGTTGCTCGGTGGCCTGCTGATTCCTATGGAATATGTGATGAGTGCCATTGGGAGTGCAAATGCCCAGGGTCCGTAATGTCCTATTGTGAGTATAAGGGCGGCCCCGATTGTAATTCCTGCAAAGCCGGCAGTCATGAGGTGTTTGGGATTTATCCTGTCTGTGAGTTTCAGGCATGACATTGATCCTGTCATGAGTGCGAGGGCATTGAAAGCAAAGAAGTAACTGAAAGTCTGTTCGCTCATTCCAAATTTGTTGATGTACAGGGCTGAAGAACCTGCAATGAAACTATAAAGCGGCAACAGGCTGATAGACATCACGAGCACCATGACCACGTAATTTGTGTTGAGCAGCAGGCTTCCATAAGAGTTCATGACCTTTGAGATAGGAACTATTGTTGGCTCTTTCAATGTCTCCGGTGTTCTGATGACGCCAAGAAGACCGATAAGTCCCATTGCACCTTGAGCAATGAATATCCAGTGCCATGACATGTATGCAAGTATCCATCCACCGACAATAGGTGCGAACATTGGTGCAAGCGCCATTATGACTGCAATGTATGCAAGTATTCTCTGCCTTTCGTTTCCTGCAAAGATATCCTTTGTCATTGCCATGGAAAGGGATGCACTTGCAGCAGCTCCGGCAGCCTGCAATATTCTGAATATGATAAGTGCTGTTGCGCCGCTGGCTGTAGCACAAAGGACACTAGCAATTATGTATAATGTGATGCCTGCTATCAGAGGTTTCTTGCGTCCGTATCTGTCAGATATCGGGCCATAGAAAAGTAGTGAGAATCCGTAGGTTACAAAGAAACCGATGAGTATCAGGTTAACAACTGAGAGTGGTTTGTTCCACAAAAGTGCCAGTGACGGTATCGCTGGCAGTATCATGTCTGTAGAAAAAGCCGGGAATGCTGTCAAAAGAGCTAATAAAGGAACTATGTTTTTTAGTTTACCGGAATTGTCCATGTAAAGCCTTCTTATTTGATGTTGCTTTTTGATAACATGAAATGATATAATTCTGTTGTTCGTCAGTCATAATTTTTCATAGGTATCAAATTAAGGTAGAAAGTTATCTGTAGGGGGTTAGTGGAACTTTCCCAATGAAAAAACAAAAATACTAACAACAAGATATTTTTGCCGTGATGGGTTGGAGAACTGAATTTATTGTCTTCATTTATTGTTTAATTGTCTGTACTTGCCGTGGACAGGAAGTGGAAAATGACTGAGAGATCATGTGATATCAAAGGTTCCAGAATAAAATTACTGGATGAGTCCACCATCAATAAAATAGCAGCAGGAGAAGTTATTGAGCGTCCTGCGTCAGTGGTAAAAGAGCTAATTGAGAACTCTATTGATGCCCATGCAACCGATGTTCGAGTGGAAATAGGGGGGTATGGCACGAAAAGTATCCATGTCATAGACAATGGCGTTGGAATGAGTCATACTGATGCTTCAATGGCCTTTAAAAAGCATGCCACCAGTAAGATAAACAGCATCGAAGACCTGGATTCCATTCTTACAATGGGATTTAGGGGTGAAGCTCTTGCTTCCATTGCTTCGGTTGCTCGTGTGGAACTGGTCACCCGACAGGAAAGTGAAATAGAAGGCACAAAGGTCGTGGTTGACACCAGTGGGATCAAGAACATAACTACCACGGGTGCTGCAGTAGGAACCAATATTCTTGTCAATGACCTTTTTTATAGTACTCCTGCACGCAGGAAATATCTTAAGACTGCCAGAACTGAACTGGCTCATATCGTTGATGTCGTCTCAAGAAACGCTTTGTCACATCCCGATGTTTCATTTACTCTGGTCATAGATGGTAAAGTGAACCTTCGCTCACCATCTTCTGTAAAGATGCTTGACAGCATTGTGCATTTGTATGGTGCTGACGTTGCACGTTCCCTTGTTCCACTGGAATATGAATCAGATCTCCTGACGATCTCAGGATATGTATCAAAACCGGAATTCACAAGAAGTGGAAAGGACTTTCAGGTATTTTTCATCAATGGCAGACCCATATATTCAAATCAGCTTAGCAATGCCGTAAGACTTGGTTATTACACTTTACTGCCAAAAGGTCGCTATCCGGCAGCTTTCCTTAACTTCATTATCAACCCTGTGAACGTTGATGTAAATGTACATCCGGCAAAGAGGGAAGTCAGGCTTAGTCATGAAAAAGAAATTGGTGTCATAATCATAGCTGCTGTAGAGGAAGCACTTGCAAAGGATTCTCTGGTACCTGAAGTTCAATTGAATAAAAAGGATGTTCCAGTTCAGTCCCGTTTAAATATTTCAGAAACTAAACAAATTTCATCTTCTTCAAGTGCTTCGGCAGACAAACCAGTAACATATGATTCAGCAGAATCTGAAAAACCTTCTGAGTTTTCTGTTTCTTCTGCACAGGCAACATCTTTACCAGATTTATCAAATTTATCAAAATCATCCTGTGATTTGCAGGAGGATAAAACTTCTAAGGCAGAGAAGCCAGCTCCTCGAGAACTAACTTCAGACTACGAAGCTTCTTCTCCAATCATAATTTCAGATGAGGAACCTGTTGAAAAGGCAAAAGCAAATCTTGCCAAAGAAGAAAAAGAGCCTTATCATTATCCTGCTAAAGATACGCAACGCCGCCTGAAAAGAAGTGAAAGGCTTCAGATGAATGTAAGTTCTGAAGTCTCGGAGGATCTGGAAGAACTGAACGCAACATTTTATCCATCGGGAGTGAAGGTATTCGGCCAGTATGCCGATCTTTATATTCTTACAGAAATGGACAGCAAGCTTGTGCTTATCGACCAACATGCAGCGCATGAGCGTATTATGTATGAGCAGGTGCTGAGGATGCAGGATATGGGCTGGCAGGAACTTATTACTCCGGTAACACTTGACCTGAGCCAGAAAGAGATAGCAATCATTGAAGATTTTATTCCGCAGCTTGAGGAAATGGGTTTCTCTATATCGGAATTCGGCCTGAAGAGCTATGTTGTGACCACTGTTCCCAGCATCTTCGGTAAACTTGAGGATACTGATGTGATCCATGATATAATATCAGATCTTCTATCAGTTGGCAGAGTAAAGGAAGATACAGAACGCTATGACCTTCTTTGCAGTACCATGGCATGTCGCGCAGCTATCAAGGCCGGTGCGATCTGTAATACTAAACAAATGGAAGAACTCATACGTCAGTTGATGAACTGCAGTAATCCTTACACATGTCCGCATGGTCGTCCAACTATGATTTCCTTCTCAAAGGATGAACTGGCAAAGCTGTTCAAAAGGACCGGATAGAGTCGGTAGATTTTAAAAGTATTAATTACAATTGACCTGAGATGATCGACCCGGTAAACAAATCCAGGATCCCAGACGAATGGCTGGATCGTTCTAAAATGCCACGTGAAGAGCTTGAAGAAGGTATAAAGAACGGAACTCTTGTAGTTCTGAGCGATGGTTCTGTACTAAAGAGAGGATATACTACCGGAACCACTGCGGCAATGGCTGCAAAGGCGGCTGTTCTTTCCCTGGGCGGTGATGTGAACCATATTTCAGTTCCAACGTCTGTCGGACTCAGGGCAGAGATGGATGTCACAGGAAGCAAGGGACACGCTGTTGCAGTGAAGATGAATAACGATCATGAATCTGATATCACAAGGGGTCTTGAATTCGTTGCCGATGCCAGGGAAGCTGAAGGCATTAATGTCTATGCAGGTGAAGGTATAGGAATTGTCACCCGTAGTGGTCTTGAATCCAAGAAAGGCCATCCGGCAATAAATCCCGGTCCTATGAAACAGATAAGGGAATCCATCAAGGAAGCTGTGGACGAGCTTGGACTTAAGGGTGCTGAAGTAACTATCTATCTTCCAAGGGGTAAGGAAATTGCCAAGCAGACCCTGAACAGTCGTATTGGTATCATTGACGGTATCTCTATTCTTGGAAGTACGGGATTTGTGGAACCCTGGAATGATCACCTCGGTGAAATGAAAGGTGATCTTATAAGACACTCTGACAAAGTGGTTCTCACCACAGGCAGGGTCGGTATTCGTTATTCTACCATGCTTTTCCCTGACCACACCGTTGTTCTTGCAGGAAGCCGCATATCCGAGGCTCTTGATTCTGCACATGGTGATGTGGTTATCTGTGGACTGCCGGGACTTGTACTGAAATGGGGCAATCCTGATATGTTAAAGGACAGCGGCTTTGCTACGGTTGTTGAGATGATAGAACTTGACCCGGAGAATGAGCGCCTTAAGCAGGCATTTAATATGGCTGTGGAGAAAGGCAATGGTGCACGTATCGTTGTTGTTGACAGGGACGGTACAGTGTTGATGGACAGTGGTGAGTGAATATGATCGTAGTGGGCGTTGGCGTTGGTCCGAACATGTTGACCCAGGAAGCCATAGATGTAATCAGTAATGCTCCTGTTGTGTATGGTTCAAAACGTTCCATAGAACTTGTTGAAGAGTTCATCAAATGTGAAGCTCATATAATTAAGGATTATAAGAATCTCCATCTTCTTCCAGAGGATGCGGTCGTACTCTCAACCGGCGATCCGATGTTCTCAGGACTTGGGAAATTCGCAACCGAAAAGGACAGAGTTGTTACTGGTGTTTCATCTGTTCAGGCTGCATGTGCCCGTTTCCATGTGGACATGTCAACTCTTGCAATAATCACAGCACATGGCAGGGATCCTGCTCCTGCAAAAGAAGCTCTGATAAGGGAGGTCGGGCTCAATAAGAATATTTTCCTGTTGCCCGCTGAGAATTTTGGTGTAAAAGAGGTTGGAGCACTTCTTCGAGGTATGGGTGTGACCGGTAAACTTCATATATACGAAAACATCGGTTATCCCGACGAGCGTGCTGCAAGCGGTACTATGGAAGAGCCACCGGTTAATACTTCTGATGTATATTGCATTATGGTTGTGCAATAATTCAATTTACTTATTGTCTTCTCTATTTTTTTATAATAAATCAACTTATTATGTTTTTATTTTTACCATAGTATTATCACTATGCCTGCATTCTTTAACTGGCGTTTTGGGTGATACTAGTTAGACATTAGGTAAATTACTGTTTCCTCGTGCTTTATTGTTGTTAGCTAAATAATAAACATTATTAATCTCATGGGTGAATCGTTATGTTTAAGTACCATAACATATTACATCCAGTAGCTAAAACAAATTTAGTTGATTATCTATGCTACTCTAATTGATTATGGTGATCAAAAATGGAAGGTGAAAAATAATGCATATATTCGAAGGCTTCTTGCCATCCCCATGGTGGCAGTTATGGTTCGTATTTTCTATCCCTGTCATATTGTATGGTATGTACAAACTGAATAAACTTGTAAGTGAAAAAAGGGAAGTTGTACCTCTTATAGCAGTTGCTGGTGCATTTATCTTTGTGTTATCTTCGCTAAAACTTCCTTCTGTGACCGGAAGCTGTTCACACCCCACTGGTACCGGAATGGCAGCTGTTCTTTTCGGACCTTCAATAACTGCAGTACTAGGTGTAATAGTTCTCATATACCAGGCTCTTTTCTTGGCTCATGGAGGTATTAGTACTCTTGGGGCAAATGTAGCATCCATGGGTATAATAGGTCCGTTTGTGGCATATGCATTCTACAAAGCAGCTGCAAAAACCAATATGAATTTTTACCTTAACATATTCCTGGCCACGGCAATAGCTGACTGGATTACGTATGTGACAACATCTGTCCAGCTGTCTCTTGCCTTCCCTACAGGTGGTTCCCTGACTGTGACAGGTTTCCTTTCATCGTTCATAGCATTTGCAACAGTATTTGCAACCACACAGGTTCCTCTTGCAATCATGGAAGGCGCCCTTACAGCCCTTATTATGAAGTATGTTGTGCAGGTCAAGAGTGATGTACTTGTTAATCTGGATGTTCTTACATCCGATGCAGTCGAAAAACTAAAGGGGGCTATGTCATGAAACTGGAATACATTGTAGGGATCATAGCAATTCTCTTTGTTGCTCAGTTCTTCTATGGGGTTTTAGCACATCCGAACGCTGAATTCGGAGGTGCGGACGGCGAGGCTGAAAATGTAATTACTGCTATTAGTCCTGATTATCAACCATGG
This sequence comes from Methanolobus vulcani, assembly GCF_900100715.1. Classification (GTDB taxonomy): domain Archaea; phylum Halobacteriota; class Methanosarcinia; order Methanosarcinales; family Methanosarcinaceae; genus Methanolobus; species Methanolobus vulcani. The sequence goes on from NZ_FNCA01000002.1 coordinate 98,779, forward strand.
AACCCCGGAATTCCAACATTCGAACCTCCAAGTGGTGAGATAGAAAGTCTGCTCTTTGCCCTTCAGGCAGCCATAGGTTCACTTATCATTGGCTACTTCTTTGGTTATTACAGGGGAAAGAATCAGTCAGTTCAGCAATAGGTTTCATAAGAAACCTTCTTTCATTTTTTTAGTTAAGTAAATCCAGTGTGATTTCTTAATATTGCAATTTATCCGGCAAAACGGAACTCTTATCTAATATGACTCTCAATCAACCTAATTGCAAAGCTCTTTTATAAAAACAAATTTGCTTGATTAAATATTAGACTCAGGGAAAACCATGACCCATGTACTGGACGACTATGCCTTGAACAGCCCCCTGCGCGAAAAGAATAACTGGCTTAAACTGGCCATTACGATCTTTGGTATACTTGTAGGAGTATCTTCCAATTCTCCGGTCCCTCCCTTTGTGATAGCTCTTTGTATGGGTATTGCAACCGTTCACTTCAGCAAGGTGCCTGTAATATTCTACTTAAAAATACTTGCAGCTCCAGCCGGTTTCGTATTGGTGAGTTCGGTAATAATTGCTTTCTTATCAGGTTCTGGTACTGAACTTTTTGGATTTGATATTCTGGGACACAGGTTGGGCGTGGATACAGCCGGTCTGAATCTGGCAATTCTCGTGCTGGCTCGTACTATCAGTGGTATGTCATGTATGTTTTTCCTGTCCCTGACAACTCCCATGATAGAGTTATTCTCTGTTTTAAAGGCTGCAAAATTGCCGGATTCCTTTGTTGAGATAGCGATGATGATGTATCGTTATATTTTTGTTTTTCTTGACGTTGCAATGGATATAAAGTATGCTCAGACAGTCCGTCTCGGATATAGAGATTTTAAAACATCGTTCAGGTCGATGGTTATGCTTGGTGCCAATCTGTTTATAAGGTCATGGGAGCAGGGTGAAAAGCTATATCTTTCTATGAATTCCAGGTGTTATGACGGCAAATTGATAATGTATGATGAAAAAAGACCGGTAAAGATGCCGGATATTTTGCTGACAGGAATTTATTTTGTAATAGTACTGTCCGTCTTCTCTCTTACAAGAGACATGTCTTTTATTTGAGGTGAAATGTTGGTTATTTTAGAAACTAAAGATCTAAGTTACTCTTATCCCGATGGTACTCTGGCACTAGAGGGCATCAATATCAAAATAGAGAAAGGAAAGAAGGTAGCCTTTGTTGGTCGCAATGGTTCGGGAAAATCAACTCTTTTCATGACACTTAACGGAACTCACAAGCCTCAGAAAGGAGAAGTGCTCTTTCACGGCAAGCCCATGAAATATGACTCAAAGTCCTTGAGGGAGGTCCGGAAAAATGTAGGTATCGTTTTCCAGAATTCAGATGATCAGATATTTGCCCCTACTATTTATCAGGATGTGGCTTTTGGGCCCACAAATCTCGACTATCCGAAAGATAGGGTCACAAAAATAGTTCATGATACTCTTGAATACGTGGGACTTACACATCTAAAAGACAAGCCTCCTCATCATTTAAGTGGAGGGCAGAAAAAGAGGGTTGCCATAGCTGGTGTTGTTGCCATGGATCCGGAGGTCATAGTTCTTGATGAACCTCTTGCAAATCTGGATCCTGTAGGTGCAGACGAAGTTATGGATTTGCTCAATGAGCTGAACTACTTTGGAAAAACAATAATAATATCCACGCATGATGTGAATCTGGCATATGGCTGGGCAGATTATGTTTTCCTGATGAATGAGCATAAAGTGATCAGTGAAGGTACTCCTGAAGCCATTTTTATGCATGACGAAAATCTGAAAGCTGCATATCTTAGAAGACCTGTTACACTTGAGATATACGAAGAGATCAAACGCAGAGGTCTTGTAAAGCCTCAATGCTGTCCCCGTGATATTCCTGACCTTGTTCATTCACTACGTTCACAGCAATTATTATGGGCTAAAGTACCATCTGAGGTGAAAGAAGGAGACAACATCAACCTTGGTATATTATATGGTGATTATGCGCCGGATTCCGGCTATGAGGCCGCAAACTGCAAGGTTCTCCATATTCATGAAGATGGCCTTGCAATTGTAGAGATGGACCGTCGTCCCTATAGGGCAGGATCAATTGGAATATATGATACGGAACATTATACCAAAGATGAGCTTATAGATATAATATCCAGGGATGAGATCGAGTGTATTGGTGCCATGGGTAAACAAAGCAAGGTATTGGCTGAAAGGGATGATATCTATCTTCATATAACAGCCGGGGTTGTAGATCGTTCCATACTTAATTCCCTTGCAGGTCAGCGTTGTCTTATTCTCACTAATGGGGGGATGGTTGGGCATGCGCTGGAAAGAATAAAAGATTATATGCAAAAAAGTGGAATTAACATACCTGTAACTGTTGTAAATCCAAAACAGGAAGCCTGATTTAATATTTTTATTCACATGTTATAATGAAGTTTTACAATCTATCATAAGTTGTTTTTAACAAAAGGGCATCCACTTCATTATCAGGACTTTCACATATCAACAGACCTTTTACTTTAAAGTCTTTAAGAGCATGCATAAGTTCTGAGTATTGCATGTCCGAATCGTCAAGATTCAGGTGATTCCTCTCACCTTTTTCGCTGTATTCTATACCTGAAACATGCATGTGCATATCGTCAAGTCCTTCCCTGCCAAGTTCATTCTCAACAAGTTCCAGAGTTGCAGAGAACTCATCATAGCTGTTCTCAGCACCATTACTTCTTGCATGCAGGTGTGCAAAATCAATGCATGGGAGTACGTTCTCAAGCTCTGCTCCAAGCCTTACGTTTTCTTCAAGACTGCCAAATTGTGTTCCCTTTCCCGTAGTTTCAGGACGGAGTATCACTTCTATGCCTTCATCGTTAAGCCTGGATTCCAGTTGTTCCAGCAATGAGAATACCTTCTCATAGACCTTCTCCGGCTGATCCTTATGGTAATATGCCGGGTGGAACACGATATTCCTTGCACCGCAAAGACTGCCAATTCTTGATGATCTGTATATCCTTTCGATACTGGCATCTATCTTTTCAGGCTCCTGTGAGTTCAGATTTATGTAGTATGGACCATGAACGCTCAGCGAGATATCTTCATCCTGTGATCTCTTCCGCACATCAGCCGCAGTAGCCTCGCCCATCTTGACCCCACGGACAAATTCAAGTTCCATGCAGCCAAGTCCAAGTTCTTTAACTCTTTCGATACCTGAAATACTGTTTCTCTTTCTGGAACTTTTAGGCGTACCTGCAGTTCCAAAAAGCAGTTGTGAAGGTTTCATCATGCCATTCCAAGCTTAGCTTTGAGCTCCTTCATCTTTTCTGTTGAGAGCTTTTCCTCTACCAGTTCAATAAAGGTGTCAACATCTTCTTCTTCAAGGGATCTGATGTCCTCTTTGCCTTCCATGGCAAGCTGGAAAAGATATTCCATTTCTTCTATGTCCAGTTTATCCATTCTTGCCCTGAAGTCATCGGCATCCACTGCGATTTTGTGGGACACCGGTCTGAGAATAAAAGGATAGTTATGACCTGCATTTGACATTGTGTTCCCACTGAGCTCAGGTGCAAGCTTGTTAAAGATCTGATTGTCCATTTCGTTGAATACTCTTCCCATGGACAGTAGTTGTAGAAAATAGTTTATAAAATTATGTTCCGAAAAATAAAATCTTATTTCAGATGCCCGTGAATATCAATCTCACCGTGGGCTATTCTTGTTGAGGATATGGGAATCTTGTCATCTGCAAGAACAAACTCCACCTTGATGATCTTAATTTTTTTCATGTTCTTCTCACTTCTTAGCTGGTTTATCTTCAGTGCAACAGAATTTGTTTCCGGTGAAACCACGATGTAGTCATAGTCCGTTTCAAGTGTTTTTCCGAAGGGCTCATTGAGTTCCAGTATTGTATATTCCTGGCCTTCTGATATCATGTTGATGTAATCAAGGAGCTTTTTCTTCCTTACATCATAATCCGGAACATGACGTGGACGTTTGTTTGCCATTTCATTGGATGTAAGCCCGATGTCCACAATTCCATTGTTTCCGGCAAGTTCGAATGCTTTGTGGATAAGTTCCCTGTGTCCGTCATGCAGACATTCGAAAGTTCCGCCTAGTACTACTCTGGCCATTGCTTCCTTAATGATTGGTTTTAATGATAAGTTTTGTTGTAGGCATACAATATATGTTATAAATAATACTTTCACCCTGCTCTCTTCAGGTATATATACTCAAAAATCAATTAGGTAATCGAATTGTGCACCAGAAGAAAACATGTGCACCCAGGAGTTAAGATAAATGTCAGAAGTGTTATTGGAAGAACTGGACCATGTCGGCCCGGCGACCGCACAGAAGTTAAAAGATGCCGGTTTTACAACCGTTGAGGCTATTGCTGTATCCTCTCCAGCCGAGCTTGCAACGGCAGCTGAAATTGGTGAATCAACTGCATCGAAGATAATTCTTGCAGCCCGTCAGTCTGCTGATATAGGCGGCTTTGAGACGGGAGACATTGTGATGGAACGCAGGAAGCTTGTGGGTAAGCTTTCCACAGGATGTACTGAGTTTGATGAAATGATGGGCGGTGGCATCGACACACAGGCAATTACTGAACTCTATGGTGAATTCGGTTCAGGTAAAACACAGGTTGCACATCAGCTTGCTGTAAATGTACAATTACCAAAGGAACAGGGCGGACTCAGTGGCTCTGTGGTTATTATCGATACTGAGAATACTTTCAGACCTGAAAGGATCAAACAGATGGTTGAAGGTCTGTCCGAGAAATATGGCCAGGAATACGATCCAGAAGAGTTCCTGAAACACATCCATGTTGCACGTGCATACAATTCCAATCACCAGATCCTTCTTGTAGATTCTGCAATGGAACTTGCAAATGAGTTAAAGGATAGTGACATGCCAGTCAGACTTTTCATTGTGGATTCCCTGACAGCTCATTTCAGGGCAGAATATATCGGAAGAGGAACACTGGCAGATAGGCAGCAGAAACTCAACAAACATCTGCACGGTCTGCAAAAATGTGGTGACCTCTATAATGCCTCAGTCATAGTTACAAATCAGGTTATGTCAAAACCGGATGCATTCTTCGGTGATCCAACCAAGCCAATAGGTGGTCACATAGTAGGACACACTGCAACTTTCAGGCTTTACCTGCGTAAATCCAAGGGGGATAAGAGAATTGTCAAACTCGTGGATTCTCCAAACCTTCCTGATGGTGAAGCAATTATTTCCGTAACCACACCTGGTCTGCGCGATCCATGATATTGAAAAACAGTAAACGATTCTCCTTTTTGGAGAATTCTTTCTCTTTCTTCTGTTTTGAAGTCATATTTTTGTATTATGTATTTTTATTCGAGCTTTTTTCTTATCTGTGAATCACGTCATTGAAAACACTTTTATCTCTCATTGTCTTCTAATGCTTATGAAATTCAAGGCCATTGTAATTGACATCGATGGAACCATTACTCACAGGGATCGCAAGCTTAGCCTGAATGCTGCTGCCAAATTGCGTACACTTGACGTTCCCGTTGTGATCGCCACGGGGAATGTTCTCTGTTATGCCAAAGCCGCAGCCAAACTTGTAGGAGTATGCTGCAATATAATAGCAGAGAATGGTGGTGTCATAGTTGATGGGTTTGATAATGAGCCAATAGTTTCTGATGTGATCCACGAATGTGAGGAAGCCTACGAGTTCCTTTCTTCTGGGTTTGATATGGAAAAACTTGATTCGGTTCACAGAAGAACTGAAATAGTCCTCAGGAGTAATTTTGATGTGGAAAAAGCACGTGAGGTGCTTGGAACACATTTCCCAAACATAGAGATTATAGACACACATTTTGCCATACATATAAAGAGTAAAAAGATCAACAAGGGAACCGGACTTTTTAAAATGGCAGAGCTTATGGCTCTTGAAACCACTGATTTTGTAGCCATAGGTGATTCGATAAATGATCTGGAAATGCTTCAGGAGGCAGGGTTTGCAGTTGCCGTAGGCAATGCTGATGATTTCTTAAAAGATATTGCGGATTATGTCAGTGAAGCAAGTTATGGCGATGGCACTGTGGAAGCGATAGATTATCTGCAATCAAGCGGCTTGATCTGATCAATTCTAGTTAATAAAGAAAATATAAGGCTGCAAGACAATCTCTGCAGCCGGTGTGATCATATTTCTACAGGTTCCGGATTTAAGCCGCGGGCTATATTCTTGTCAACAACGATGTAGTCCTTTATGGCTCTGACAGATTCAAAGGGCAGAAGTATGTACTGCTCATCGGTCTTGTATTTGGAAGTATCAAGGCTCATGTCCGGTTTTACTATAAGGTCAATGAGCTCGCCTGTCCTGATATCCATTACTATATTATATAATATACCAATCTCCGTTCCATCTGTTGCCATTACCTGTTTGCTCGAAAGGTTTTTTGCAAAGACATTTGCCATTTTCATTCGCCCCTTGATATAATAATCACATCTAAATTTTTCATATATTTATCTGTATCCTATATAAGAACTTGCTTCTTCTTTCTTGATGCCACCCTTGAACTGTGCCTGTATTTTCTCGTAGTAGTCCACAAGATTCTCTGACAGTGTGGGTCTTACCTTGTTAAGAGCTTCCTTGAAGTATTTCATTCCGACCTTCTCTGCATCAAAGTTATCCCTGAGCGAAAGCATTACAGCTTCTCTGCATACTGCTTCGATGTCAGCTCCTACAAATCCCTCTGTCATGGCTGCAAGGTCATCGATTGTAACATCATCTCCAAGTGGGATGTTCTTAGAGTGGATCTTGAATATCTGTTTTCTTCCGGAATAAGTGGACTGTCCCACAAGTACCATTCTGTCAAACCTTCCTGATCTTAAAAGAGCAGGGTCAATAATGTCCGGCCTGTTGGTTGCGGCAACAACTATTATTTCCTTCAATGGCTCAAGACCGTCCAGTTCTGTAAGAAGTTGATTCACAATTCTCTCTGAAACCTTTGAATCCTCTGATATGGCACTTCTCATGGGTGCAATGGAATCTATCTCATCAAAGAATACAATACATGGTGCAACCTGCCTTGCTTTCTTGAAAGTTTCCCTTATGGCCTTTTCAGATTCTCCAACCCATTTGGACAACATCTGTGGTCCTTTAACACTAATGAAATTGGCATTTGATTCATTCGCAACTGCCTGCGCCATCAGTGTTTTTCCGGTTCCGGGCGGTCCAAAGAGCAGAACTCCTTTTGGTGGTTTGATTCCCATGCTCACAAATCTGTCTGGTCTTGTGAGTGGCCATTCCACAGCTTCCTTGATCTCCTGCTTGGCTTTGTCCAGTCCTCCAACATCATCCCATCTGACATCAGGGACCTCTACAAGTACTTCTCTCATTGCAGAAGGCTCGATCTCTCTTAGAGCATTCTCAAAGTCGTCCTTGCAGACAACAATGGTCTCAAGAATTTCCTGTGGTATGTCTTCATCTTCGAGGTTGATATCAGGTAGTGCTCTCCTCAATGAGCGCATTGCAGCTTCCTGAACAAGTGCCAGGAGGTCTGCACCCACAAATGCCTGTGTGTGTTTTGCAATATGATCAAGGAACTCCTCATCGACATCTTCTGCAAGAGGCACACCACGCGTATGAATCTGCATTATTTCAAGACGGTCATCGGTATCCGGAACTCCTATCTCGATCTCCCTGTCAAACCTTCCTGGTCTTCTAAGTGCAGGGTCGATCGCATCAACGCGGTTTGTAGCACCTATTACAACGACCTGTCCTCTTTCCTCAAGGCCATCCATCATTGTAAGCAGCTGAGCTACAACTCTGCGCTCAACTTCTCCAGTGACATTCTGCCTTTTTGGTGCGATGGAATCTATCTCATCAATGAATATGATAGAAGGTGCCTCATCCTCGGCTTCCTCGAATATCTTACGGATACGCTCCTCACTTTCTCCGTAATATTTACCCATGATCTCAGGACCTGCGATGTAGAGGAAATTAGCCCTGGATTCGTTTGCAACTGCCTTTGCGATAAGTGTTTTACCTGTACCAGGTGGTCCGTAGAGTATAATTCCCTTTGGTGGCTCAATATTGAGTCTCTGGAACAGTTCCGGGTGCTTGAGTGGAAGTTCTATCATTTCCCTTACACGCTGTATCTCTGAACCAAGTCCTCCAATATCTTCGTAGGTAACTCCGCGGGTAGCACCGTCATAACCACGAACAGGTTTCTGGCGAAGTTCGATTTCAGTGAACTCTCCGATTATAAGGATCTCTTCTTTTGGATCAGTTTCAACAGCTATAAGCGGAATTGCCTGTCCGCCACCCATCTGGCTGGTCATAGGCTGTGTCATTGAGCTTATAATAGGGATGATGTCGCCTTCAACCAGAGGACGCTTCATTATATTTCGTTTGATTATCTCGCTGATGTGGTCACCATATTCCATGGAAACTCCTTCAGGAGGTGCCAGAACTACTTTTGTAGCAGTAATAACCTCCGCTTTCCTTACGGTAATCCTCTCACCGATTCCGACTCCGGCGTTCTGCCTGATAAAACCGTCAATCCTGACGATTCCCTGACCCCAGTCCTGCCTTTCAGCTCTCCATACCTTGGCTGCTGTCTTCCTCTTTCCTTCTATCTCAACTATGTCTCCGGGAGAGAGTTGCAGGCTTAAGAGTGTAGTAGGATCCAGACGTATAATTCCCCTTCCAAAATCGTTAGGATGGGCTTTCTCAACTTTTATCTGAACTTCATCCATTGTTTTCATCCCTAAAATTACTTTGAACAAACGGTGAGCTTGTGATTTATATCTATCTATTTTATTCTAAAGAATAAATAAGATATGGTAATTTAATTACAAAACATATATCGAAGTCAGCAAAAATGAAAAATAATGTTGATTAATTTCAATCTTGAATGAATAGCATATTCATATATCATTATAATATATTACAATTGATATCATACAAGAACTGTTGATTAAAAGTTCGAAATATGTGGACCGGATTATCTAGCCTTGTATCTTGAGCAGAGTTGCACGGTAAAAATTCTAATATCTCTGAACCAATAGTTTTGAATTACTGTGATTCAGTTGATACTTAAAAACTTGAACGAACCAATTTTCATTTCAAGTCTATATTTTTTATTGAATCTGAGCGAATTTTAAATCCAACTAACGACTCAACGATTTTCTCTTTAATCTGCTCACGACTGTCATTTTTATTCGTATGTATTTCAGATGCTTGTGTTAATGCTAGCAAATCTTTCTTAGTTTTCAACATAGCTTCATTTTCAATAATTTGATATGCCTCATCCCTTGTTTCACAAGAACCAATCCTATCAGCTATATTGCGATAAATAGAAACATCTATCTCTTTATTATCATTAATCTCTTTTTTGTGATTCGATTTTGTTTCGTATACTAAATGTCCGTCTCCTGCTAGAAGTTCATTATATTCCTTATCAGAAATAGTGGAAAGTGTTTCTGACATTATTTCAAGCATCTTCAACAAATCTTGTCTTTTAATGGGCATAGTAATCATTTCATATTACATTTTGGATAAAAATTCATTCGTCAAATTTTTAAGCTCAGACTTAACATCAATATAAGTTTTACCAGAAACACTTTGTGTAACTACGGGAACCCCATATTGTGGTGCATCAGCATAAATTGTTTTATTTTCTCTAATCATAGTATCAAATGTTGGTATTGATAGTCTTTTGACTTGATTGATAAATGCTTGCTGAGCAGATATAGGTGCGTTTGATCTTATGAAAAGCATCGTAAAAACAACACCAATCATTTCAGGACCAAGTAAATCCCATTCATCTTCATCACTTCCTTCTACTGTATCTGATACATACATGTTGTAGTCTTTTATCAATTCATCTACATGTTTTTGCAGTTGGTCAATACCTAATGTGGATAAATAATCAGGTTTTGCAGGAATCATGTAAGCATCACTGGCTACAAGAGCGTTTCTTGTGACAATATTAAAATTAGGAGGGCAATCAATAAGAACAAAATCATATGGACTTTCTTCCATATTATTTAATCCATTTTTTAATCGGCTATATACACGCAAATAATTTTTTCTAGATTGTCTAGGAGATGCTCCGCCAAGTTTTGTGGCTAATTCCAAGTCTATGTTAATTAAACCGAGGTGGGAGCAAATGAGATCTACTTTTCCAGTTCCTGTTATATCTTTATTGACTCTTTCAGGAGTAATTATCAAATCACTTATATTAAAATCAGACTCGTCATCTAAAAAAGCATCGTACCATTTTTTAATAGTTTTTGATTTCTGATACTTTTTTTGCCAATTGTCAACAGTAATAAATGAAAACGTTAAGTTTGTTTGTGGGTCCAAATCAATACATAGAACTTTATAACCTTCTGTTGCTAGATTGGCAGCAATATTAGCGACAAGTGTTGTTTTACCTACGCCACCTTTATAGTTAATCACTGAGACAGTCTTCATATTTTAAGCTCCACCGCGGAAGTTATTTACAAGATATACAAGCTTCTTCTATATAATAAATTCATTACCTTTTATCCTGTAGTTGTCTGATCTTGTTAGTATTGCCTTGGCTGAGTTTATAGGAAAATACGAAAGAGAAGGAAAAGAAAAGGAATCTGTCAGTTCAAATACTGATAGGTGAAGGATGTTTCAGTAATCTTCAGGTAGCATAATTGTAAACTTGCCAATCTCGTTCATTGAAATGTAAATCTTCTGTTGTCTGCCACTGGGTAGTTCTATATCCCCACTGTAAAATGTATCAGGCTTATCCTTGAAGCCATTCGATGCATCCCGAATGATAATAGTTGATTGAACAAGCAAATCCATCAGGTTTGGAATATTGATTTCTTTATCATTCAGGTAGCCATGCTCCATAAGGTTCATTGTGACATATCTGAATAAGCCCTTTGCCCATTCAGGATTAACTTGTATAATATCAAAAAGGATACCATCATCTGCTGCCTGTTCAGATGTGTAGGTGTAAATGGGTTCACCAAAAATATCATCCATGTTACCACGTATTCCTTTGAATGGTAATCGTGAATGTTGACCTGTCAGGAGCAATGACGACAAGACCCTTATCTGTAGTTAGCATACCTGCATCTTCAAACGTTAGAACTTGGAATGATTGTATCTCTGCATCCTCGTCCTCTTCATCTTCCCAAGTCTTTTCCCATATTGCTTTTTCAAGAAACTTCTGAAACTCTACTTCGGTTGTCATTGATTATCACCGAAAAGGGTTATTCAGTACATTCCTCATGTAAACTATGTATGAAAAGTTACGCTGTTGTGATAGAGGAAATAGAATAATATATCAGGCAAAATCAGAACGATAAGCACATGAGAAGAATGAGAGGAAGAAAGATAAGATAGTCATAGAAAATTATCAAATCTCTCACACAAGAAGAGGCAAGGGTAAATACTCCCAAATATAGACTAACTTTTCAATACTAGGATAAACTATAATTGCTAACCAAAGTTAGCATATTTCAACACAATCAACAGAAATGATATCAATATCATTGCCTTTCCGATATCATTTTCTCATATCCTGCTCTTGTCAAACCCATATAAGAGTCTATTTTTTGTGGAACTCCTCCTCTTTCCCTCTTTCTAAGGTTAAGTTCACGACCTTGAACATATAATCCATGTAGATTCATGTATGTTTGAATACCAAGCATCGTAACTCTATATTTCCACATTATTCGATTCTTAATAGGGCATTTCCCTCTTCTTCTGCCTACATATCCATAATGAAGATAACGTTTAAGACCATCTCTTACTTTTTCAGGTTCTTCATTTATCATTTCTGCTATTTCATTTGGAGATGCATACTTTGGAAAATGATTATTTATCATCCCATCAAAAATTTTATACTTCAAATAATTATGTTTATGATAAACTCCTGACGCTGCCATATTAAAAAAATTGTGAAGGATAGGACATTAAAATTTTGATGGTCAGATTAAGCTCTTATTCTTGGTAGTTCAAAGTAACACCAAATGTAACAGATGTTTTACTAAATTTAAGACCTATAATTCATGGTCAAAACAGTTAAAAGTACCTCTTAGATTTAGTAAATCTAAATGTTTCACCAAACTTACGAATTTATTTTACAATGGCATGGCATTTTTAGTGCCGCATCAAATCTGAATCATTGTAATCTCATGTAATGGATTGTAAAAAGTAGCCTGATATATTGATATTCGATATCATAGAAATCCTGTTACAGAGGATGTACTTGATAGGAAAATAGGAAAATGATATTGAAGCAAGGGTAAGGGTGGAAGTGATTTAAGCCCTTACCCTTTATTTTTTAAGAGGTAGATGAAGGGAATGGTAACCTTCACCTTTTCATTTTCCAATGGATACGCATCGCATCTTATTGGATTGTGGTAACCATTTTTGGAGGTAGCATATGAAACGAGGATAATTTGCCACAATCCAATCCTTCTCTATCTCACAATTAAAAAATCCATTTCTTAGGACATGTAATTTTAGTCATACAAGTTTGAATGCCCTTAATGTGACGAATGCACCAATACCAAGTATAGAATATCCAAATACCCTAAATAGAGGTGATACTACCTCTTTTGAGCCTTCCATGGATTGGTATGCATCATCTGATTCATTGATACCTGTATCTTCGTATGCTCCACCAACTGCATTTAATCCTACCAATACGAGCAATGCAAGTGCTATCATCAAAACTAAGCCGCCTGAAACATTCATTTCAATATTCTCCTTCGATGGTTATTACTTGCAAGAATCGATCTGACATCATGAAAAAGAAATTATGACAAAAAGAGGAATGGGATTAAAGGAATCCCATATACCGCATTATTGCTGAAGCTCCGAGTGCCAAAATCATAAGTGCGGCCAGCGTATACCCAGACTCGATGTTACCAATAACGCTCTGTGAGAGGTTATAAAAAGCATCTGTTTCATCAAGACTTGCTGAACTGACTACTCCATTGAGAATAACAACACCAATAATAAGAATACAAGCCACTCTTATAATTATAGTTGTTACTTCTGCTGCATCTCCGTGTTCGACTTTCTTTGCATATCTCTGTGCTGCTGCGACATCCATCATTTATGAATCATTCCTGTTTGTTTGATTGTAACATAATATGTTACTTTCTAAAAAATTCATATCTGAATCGGGATATAAAGAGCTATGGTGAGTTTTGAAAAAAGAAGAGTTAACAAAAGTGTAGAACTTTAATGTAGTTATATATGATTTTAAAATGGTATATAATCTCATTAAAACTTATCATTTTTGATTTACCGAGTTTACATGTCCTGTAACTTTGATAAATGTCTTTATGGAATTGACTAAGGACTTGATTGACATTGATTTTGAAGGTGTTTGCATATGAAATATATGAAATTAGTAAATGATATGCAAGGCATGTGGGATGAAGATGAATTAGAAATAAAAATCGATACACTTAGTAATGACGTAATTAAGTTTATTGAAAACGAAATAACTATTCTTCCTCAAAGCCCTCTCAAGTACAATACAGAATTTAAAGTCTTGGCGACAATTAACAATTATAAAAAAGAAATTAGAAATTTAGAACGTATCATTTTTAATGAATTTGACAACCCGGATTTACATCTAAAAATTCAAGGATTAAAATATTATCGACAAAAGCAAATCCACAAATTATGGTTGGAATACAAAGAACTGCTGTTCGATAACTATGAAGAATTGAAAGAACGAGCACTACAGATAAAATCAACAGAAATTCAAAATTTGTATCAGCAAATCATATCTGACGAACAAAAACTAACTGAAATGAAATCGGAAGAGAAGGAACTAAAGAAGCTGAAGCTGCAATCCCCAGCTAGAAACGTCATTAATAAACAAATCCGAGAAAACCACTTTAAGCAAATACCAATTAAACAAAATATTCGATTGAATATGAATTTAATGTCAGATATTATTAGGGAACATGAGCTTCATTCTAATTTTTGCGAAGAATGTTATAACATTCATTGTATAGAACGCGAATATGAAATTTATGATGATGTATTTGATGCGGGTGAGGTGACAGCATGATTCCCTGGGAGATTTGGGCAACTTTAATAGCAATCGCAATCATCGGAACAGCATATAGCTGGCGCATCAGGGACGACAACAACTATACAGACATTATTACAGGTTTTGTGGCAGTAGTGTTTTGGCTCATAGCAGGAATTTCATTATTTGGAACAGGAGTTGTCACCCAGACAATGGCATATGCAAACTCATCTATGGCGTGGATGTTCATTGCTGTCGGAATTATTCAGGCACTTATAGTGTTCATCGGTGCAACTGACCTATGGCATAAGTAAAGCTGACGAATACCCATCATCAACTCTCGTTTTACTATCAACTTGTAAAGTACATTGCAGTAAGGCTAATTATCATTAAGAAGTCATGTAGTGCTTGGTTTGAAAATCAGTATAACCTCGTATGAGGCGAGAAAAAAGAAAAAAGGTATTGATAGAGGGTTAATTTGCTCTAATGGTAGGTTATTTTGACATTATAAACATATTTACTACCCTCTTCGTATTCTCTGCCCGCCAATATCATTTCCTCTTTTAAAATCTCACAAACAGCTGACACATCTTCTAATGAAAAGTAATTGATGACAAAATGTTTGTTAAGATATCTTCTATTAGCTTCAGGAAGTATCTGATAAGGATACAACCATCTATACTTTTTACCTTCAGGAGCATCATAGTTGTTTTCCCGATAGATGTCAGTAATTATCGGTTTAAGCTCCTTTTGTTTTTTCTTAGCCTTGTACTCTTCATCAAGGATATCTAATGCTTCACCCTCACCTTTTGCTCTACCTGTTCTAATCAGTTCTACTACAGCTTCTCCCAAGTCGGAATATTTTTGATCTTCTTCTGATTGTTCCTCGTAAGGTATGGGCTTAACAACTATACTTTCAGTTACTTCTTTTGTTTGTAACATTTTTATTCACTGTCCTTTATACAACGTGAAGAAGGACAAAAAAAGTATAAGCATCGAATCTCCAAAAGTACAGTATAAATACTTTCTTCTCAGACACGCCGGGGTACTTCTTAGACTGTCTATTACTATTCAGCCTAAGCCCAATTGTTCTCTTCTACTCTTAAATGGACGTTCTGATTATTAAGTGTTGTCGTATTCTATAAAATCAGATAGTGTCGACTGATAATTAAACAAGAGCTTTTAAATAGGGTTAATTATTACCTTCAAATGCAAGTTATCTATAATTCATACGGATTCCTGTAAACTTTTGGATTCTCTTTGAAACTATACAAAAATATATTAATAATCAATTGTTTAATATGCTTATCATATAAATTATGAGGCAATGCCTATTAATTGTAGAGGTAATAGTATGGGATTAGCTGATAGAGATTATACAAAAAGAGATTCAAATGGCAATCTTTATGCCACGAATAACCATAGCAGTTCAGTAAATTATTCCAATCAATATAGCAGTGCTCAAACAAGCTATAAAAAATACAAACCAAGCTTGTACTTAAGGATTAAATGGAAACTCATGAGGTTATTGAGGTTGCGATAGTACTATCTTGACCACATTTTTATATCTGACACTTTGCCTATTTTATGAGGGGGAAGTAAGGAATTATAAGAATTACAATTCCCAATATATTTCCACATTTTTAACAATGCCTAAACTTTCAAAGAATCCTCTTAAACGGACATTATCTTTTCTTAAATTATAGAATTCATAATCAGGCGTGTTAGTATAGTAAGCGGAGACAACACCATATTCTTTTCCTTCTTCGATATATGCTATTTTGTCAAAGCTATCTAATTCATCCAATGCTGTTGTTGATCCTGTGCAATCAACATAGACTAAACATTTATCTGTTGTTGTAACAGCGTTCAGGGCATGTCCTTCAGGTCTATCTGTAAAATCTACTACAACATAAGCTGTTTTAATACCTGCATTTTCGGCATTGTTATGCAATTTTTCAGCAAAATCGGCACATACAAAAGTACCTTTTTGGTATAGGATTCTGTCAGTATCGTCCTCTTTCAAAAAAGCAATTAATTCATCCCATGTAGGATCACTTGCTGATTGATTTTCAATTAAAGTAATTGGTTCCCCAGATGCTTTTACAAATACTGTACTTGGTACAGAATCTAATGTATTTCCATTTGAGATATTTCCATCTGATGAGGAAAATGATATTATTGCAAGAATTGTTAAAACAAATATGAAAGTAAAAAATATAGCTACGAATGGGAATTTTGTTTTTTTCTTTACGATATATTTGTTATCATTCATATAGAAAGTTGCTTCAGATGGATTGTGTGGTTGCCAATGAGATGAGCTATTACATGCAATTGTTGGTTCATAGACAGGATTCTTTTTTGATTCTTTTGAACTTTTAATTGTATTTTTTGTTTCTTTGCGGGGCTTTGGTTTATTTAGATAAGCGCAATGATGACTTTCGGGTAAACGATGCGAAGCACAAAATGTACCATGACATCTGCTACATTTAAATGGGAGGGCAAATGTTTTTGATTTTATTACTTTGTGACCTCCAGTTTCATAGGAATAGTCACTTCCTGTTATTTCGTTACCGCAATAATCGCATTTCATTTTAAATTAGCCTTCAGTATTTTTGTTAGTTTGTCATCTTGGATTCTTATGTAGGTATATAGTGAAAAATAAAAAAATAAGGTACATATATTCTATTTGAAAAGACCTTTAATAGAATCTATGATTTTTGATAATCCTTTTTTCTGTGGTTTGGATTTTACTTGTGGTTTATGTCTTGCTTGTGGTTTGGATTTTGTTTGTGGATTTGGCCTTGTCTGAGGATCAGGTCTTGCTTGTGTAGTCTTATTTTGATTAGGCGTAGGCTTAGTTTTAATTTTTACAATTGGTTCAGCAATACCTTTTTTGTGACCACAGACAGTACATTCCATTTCATAATAGTCAAAATTATTATCATAACGAATAAATTTTTTAGAATAATTGTGTGAGCAGTTCTCTTGTTTGCATTTTATGCAGATATTCGATTTAACGAATGTATCTTTATTTTTGTAATATGATTCTATGCAGTCCGAACAAAACAGATTTCCGCAGCTTGAACAAAGAATTGCTTTTTGTTTCTTTGTTGATTCTATTTCAATTTCCTCGACTACAACACCATTATTTGTTATAATTGAGCTGGTTTTCTCTTCTTGTCTATACTCTATTTCCAACTCATTTCCACAATATCCACAAAAACTATTATTTTCCATTAAAACCCACAACATTTGTTTTTTTAAGATGTTCTATAGATTAGGTGAATTTGATATAAATATTTTGATTTATACATGAGAAAATGAAGTTACTATCAAAAAACTAATATTCAGACCAACAGAAACCCAATATGAGATTATCTAATAACACCTCTCCTATATCCTCTACATTAAAAGAAATCCTATTGACCAATACATGAGGGTAGGTTATGAATTGGATGATATGGTATGGGTTTTTATTGTAGGTATGGAGGATGGAAATATCTATGTTTTAAAAACGGAGTACCACACCACTAATGGGAGCTGTATTTTTGAGCCTATTTGAGCTATTTTTGAAGGATTTTTGAATATAAAAATGATAATGGGTGCCGGATTTTAGGTTTAATTTTGAAAATTTGGTTGTGTGCAAGAAAAAAAACTTCGTATCATAATATTTTGAAATGGCATATTTAACAAAATAATTTATTAAATGCAACATATCATTAAATTATTCTTCTATACAATTTCCATTTTTCAAAAATAGAATATATTATATACATAAATTAGAGTTACTAATAATGGTTTTTATTTTTATATTAGTTCAAAAATAGCCCAAATATTCCTCAAAAACCATCAAAAATATAAAAAAAGGTATTGGGAGCAATACCTGATGTTTACCAACTAGGGTGATTTGACATTGAATAACCGTCTTTCCTTTCACCCTTTAAGTAAATGAATTCATTACTGAATTTCATTACATTTTCACATCTAAATAATTCAGTCTTGCTTCCTTCTTTAGTCACTACTTTAATGTCTGA
Source organism: Methanolobus vulcani (assembly GCF_900100715.1). GTDB lineage: Archaea > Halobacteriota > Methanosarcinia > Methanosarcinales > Methanosarcinaceae > Methanolobus > Methanolobus vulcani. The sequence continues at coordinate 116,856 of NZ_FNCA01000002.1, forward strand.
AATTCTATCCAATAATCCTTTTATTTCACCATGACCTTTAAGTCTATCACGGACAGTTCCATAAGGAATGTCTGCTTTTTGAGCTATGCCTGATATTGATAATCCACTATTATCATGAACACATACAAGAGCGTTCATTATTGCTCGTTCTTTGTCATCAAGACTTGACATGATATTTGTCATCTGGGTTTCGAACAACTCCTTTGCATTATAAAAGTCATCCTTTGTTGCAATAAGGTATCCTCGATCATCCTTTTCCCTTTGAGCAAAATTCAAAATCGTAAATCCTTTTACCATATCCCAGAACTTGTTAATTGCCCTGTATTTACTTTTGTCAGTACAGACTGCATTGTCCGCAATTTCTTCAGGTATGATAACATTGAATGTCTGTTGCTTGATGATTCTGAACATTTCTCGACAGACGAGTATTTTTTCATCTACAACAACAAGACGACTTTCACCTGTTTTGAGACTCTCATTTGTATAATCCCAGACATTATCATGCTGCTGAGTTGAATTTTCAGGTGTCAACATAAACATTCTATCTCTTAATTCATCAGAATTCCTATTTTCAACTGATGTTAAAAGCATCATCATTCGCTTAGGACCATTGAATACTTTGGCTTCATCATTAAGAACTACTGTATAACTAATTTGCTTTTGGAATTTAGACATTGCTTCTTTCATAATCTCTTCAAGTGCTTCTGACAAATGTGTATCATCGCTAAAAATAATAGAACCATCAAGAAGATACAGCATTCTGTATATTGCTTTATCAGATAATTTTCCAACATATACATACTCTTGTGGCATTACATGAACTGTAGATGAAACAAGATGTGTCTTACCTGACCCTTTATCACCATTGAATGTAGCTTGCAGACCATTACTGTTTAAACAGGATTGATTGGCAATTGCAATAAGCAATATTTTGATGTTATTCTTATCTCCTGTATGGATTGTTTGAATAACATCTAATGCGAACATTAAGGGGTCTTTTGTTAGTAAAATATTTTGTGCTGTTGCTATTGCTCGTTGCCTATCAACATCAGTAAAATGAGACTCATCTTCGCAGACATGACAGTCCGCATCGTTTTCATTCTCACTGTCCTCAGACATTAGGTAGAATAACTCAGCTTTCCTGTGGATTGCCTCCGTCACTATTTCATCCAGCAGATTTTCGCCCTCATCTTTACCAACACCAAGGCGCGAGAGTTGCTTGATTATTTTATTGTCGCGCGAATCTTTAGCTTCAGTTATTGGTTCTTTACTTGGAATAGTTTGGAAACGTGGTTCACCATTATAGATCAACTGAAAATTCCATTTCCCTTTATCATAGGATATTATAGCTGAAATATCCTCATTGGTGGTGTCAATAGTTATGCTCTTCCCAACAGGTGGTTCGATGAGTCCATCTCGACACACGACAGTTCCCATTTCAGTTATCGGGGATGCTTCTAATAATTCTGACATGATAATCCCTCTTGACACGGGAATTAATCAGGAACCATTACTTACATAAGGTGAAAAATGAATTATTACTTGGGTAATTCATTTATCGAGGGATTCCTGACAGATTCCTCGTATTCCTCTTTTTAGTATCCCACCTGCTTGTCTACAAGATGCTGTTCAAGTACATCAGAAATATAGGCACTTCTCGGCATGTCTCCACGAATTTCATCAATTCTATCATACAACTTAGGATGAATGGATACACACATTCCTATTTTCTTTTCAGATGCAGGAACTTTAGCTCTGACCATTTACTGACCAACCCCTATTTCCAAAAAGGTTTCTGCAAGAGCTCGCTCCGTTGCGTTTCCTGTTGTTGCAAGGGATTCTAATATGTCTTTACGGTCTGTAACCAATGTGGTTACTGTCTGATTTAATTCTTTGCTGTTCATGATGTCACTACCATGAACCATAAAAAATAGCACTGATGTTATGGTGTACAAGAACTTCTATTCGTACCTCCAAATTATCTAAAATGATAATTTGCAAGCACCCAGTTGCCGTAACCATTTTCTCTGATTCAATTCTTAACAAGTAATTATTACTTTTTCCTAGTATATAAAACCACTGAAAATTGCAGGAATTATGGGCTTTCTTTTTTGATTACAGGTCAATAATCGACTTTTATGATGATAATAAGTAAGCAGAAGTGATAAATAAGAATATGACCTTATCGGATTTTAGGGAGTTGAATTGAATTAATATCATTATACCACTGCGGTATAGAAAATTGAACACACGCGATGTACGATGGGAAGAACGGTAAAAAAAATTACTGTTGCATCTGTGCCATTTTGCTATTAAACAGTTCTTGTATTTCGGGTGACTGCATCATAATTTTCATCATCTCTGCCATTGTAGCATTCTTATCCTTATTCGCATTATCATTCAATCCATATCCACACTTGTAACAAAATGCTGCATTCTGCGGATTATATTCTTTGCATCTATGACACTGCACAGGCATTGTTGCATCGGGTTTTTCTTCCTGCTTCTTGATTCCGTACATTTCTAATACTGCACCATCAGTATCTTTTCCTGCCAAATGGACATAAGTTGCAGTCATGTTAGAACCAGGAACCCAACCAAGATACACTTTCATCTGCTGTTCCGTCATATGATGTGCTAAATGGGTTGCTCTTGCATGTCTAAATGAATGCGGATTTGTCTTTTTCTTGATACCTGCTTTTTCAGCAAGACCTGTCAATATTGAATAGAAACCCATGTATTTCAAAGGCTTCAAGTTCTTATCAAGTGTCACCCATAATGGTGCTTCTGGGTCGTCTTTCAATGGGTGTACATCAATCCACTGGCGTAGATAACTTGCTGCATAAACAAGTAATATTTTTCTTGCACCTGTTTTGCCTTTTGGAAACAGGATATGCACAAAACCCTCGTCATCAAATTCAACGTGTTTCAGCTTGCATGATAATATTTCCTTTGCCCTTGAACCTGCTTCATAAACTGAAGCAACCATAGCTTTATTTCGAGGATGATTTGAAGCTTTAATCAAGATTTCAATTTCATCGTGTGTTAACAAATCTTCAGGTAGTTTGTTGTTTGTTTTTGATGCCTTTATCTTTATCATGTTGTTAAGCTCGTCCTCTTTCAGATATTTCAACAAATCCTTAAAGTGCATCTTGCGTGTGGTTTTTGTTGATTCTGCCAAAGGCTTTTCTTTCCCTCCACGACAATAGGTGTAGGTTGTAAGGGTCATCAGATATGTCTTAATATCTCGTTCAGTCAAATTGGACAATTCAATATCTGTATTTTTGAAAACAAATATCAGGTCGTCTATTCTTGTGCAGATTGAACTTTTTGCAACCAAGCCATTTATCAACAAGTCATCAATATACTCATTGGCAATTTCTAAGTTTGTGCTTGAAGTTACAGGAGGAAGAACTTCCGTATGTTCTTTATTTTTAACAATATGTTCTTCGCCAAGTGCGTTCATCCGTTCACGAATTTTCTTAACTGTCTCTAAATTTGCCATTTAAATCACAATTATCTTTATTACCCTGAAAGGATATATATGTTATGTAATTGACTAAACATGAATAAGATATGGTTTCTGCACTGACTCTGATTTGTATTGAGAAGATTTAAATATCTGTTGTGTATACTTAGCGCTGTAAGATTTGATACTATTCTGGATTCATTGATATTACATTTTTATCGTGGTTTTTTTCAGTATGGTTTCGATTCTTAATTTTGAATTAAAGGACGTGTATTATTTTGTTTAATAACAATGACAGAGAATCAACAGCTCCAGTAGATGTTGGCGAGACCTATGAAGTAACAATTGAAGACCTTGCAAGAGAAGGAGACGGCATCGCCAGGATTGAAGGCTTTGTAATCTTTGTACCTGACACTCAGGTCGGCGACACTGTAAACATCAAGATCACAAGAGTACTGCGCAAATTCGGATTTGCAGAAAAGGAAGAATAAATCGACTAAAGAATGGTTTTTACCATTCTTCTTTACTTTTATCTAGATTTCAATTGGTTTTTAATTATTTCCGTTTTCTATTTCTCATTGGATTCCGTTCCAAGAAATAATATTTATCTGCCGTTATCTTGTCTTTTTGTTGGGGTTTAAAGCACTGTTTTTGAATTGCACTTTTAAAAGCTGTCCTGCAATCTCAAACACAAAAGCTTTGATTGATAAGGCTGTGATTTTTTTGAAAATATTGATGTTGAGTGAGGTGGTCCGAGTTACTAATATCATGTTCGTTGTATCTTCCTATGAATATGTGGGGGTGATGAATGACCTTTGATACTGGAGAAATCAAAAGCTTGCGACATTATCATCATTGTTTATCCTACTTGTATTGGTGTACGTTCATCTGTGGCACAGTTAGTATTAGGGGGGAGTTGATGGTACTTATGGGGATAGTGATCCTGAAACCGGGAAATTCCCTCTTTATGGAAAGGTCGCAGGAGTGATAATTACAGATAATAGGGATGGTATACGTACTGTTACATCCATGACTTAATTCAACCTAAGTCATCCTGATTGCACAATTTCTCCAAATGTTGATTATTAATGGATAGGGGATGTAGGTCTAGGTCCAAGCTACATAAAAGCTGGTGGTGGAAGGCATCCTTACACTAACAAAACGGTTCGCTACATGGGTAACAACCTTGTTTTCTTTGCAAAAATACTAAAAGAAAAATCTATTCCTACGAGTATAAATCAGCTCTATAAGGATGCTCTGAAAGAAAGTGAATTAGTTCTTTTAATTTCCACTATCTGTGTGGTTTTTAACATTTCAACAGTTATATATAATGTAATCTAAATATTACTTTAATTGGTAAAGGGGTTAAAAGGGAGGTGAAGCTTTGCCAAGAATGAATAGTATTGACTGGATAGCCATGGTATTGGTGATAATAGGAGGTCTGAACTGGGGTTTGTTTGGTATCTCTGCTAATCTGAATCTGGTAGATATGATCTTCGGATACAGTATCATAGCAAGAATAGTCTATATTCTGGTTGGTTTGTCTGCATTATATATGATCTATTTTGCAGTACAAAACAAAGAATAAGTTGCAACTGTGATGCAGATTAAAGAGTAGTATTTATAAAAATGAGATGTGATGATGGTTATTCCATCATCAAATTCATGAGGCTTTCTCTTGCCTCTTTTATTTCTTCAACTGTTAATTCTTTCTTTGAATCACCGATCTGAATGCTCAGACTATTTCCGCCAACATTACCAATGATTGTGTATGGAATTTCTCCAAGCATCTCTTTTACAACATCCGGTTCAGAAGTTGCTATAATCGCTCTTGCATATGATTCTGAGAACAGGATGTCATCGGTTCTTAGGCCCTCTGCAATACTGCTAAGGTCAACTTCAGCACCTGTCTTCTCACACATTTCTGCAAGTGCAACCGCAATTCCACCAAGTGAAACATCGTGTGATGCGGTTACCTTTCCGCTTTCTGCAAGGTTGATAAGTGCGTCTATGACAGCAGTCACGTTCTCAGGAACCTGTGGGGCTTTTCCATCCTTTTTCATTCCTATGATGTTGTAGTACTCAGAGCCTCCGAGCTCATCGGATGTGCTTCCTACCAGAATTATTGTGTCGCCTTCATTTGAGAAAACTCCTGCTGGTGCTTTTGTCACATCTTTGATATAACCTGCAAGTCCGATAGATGGTGTCGGGACAATTGCTGTCTTAAATTCACCACTCTCATTGTACAGGGATACATTTCCACCGACAACAGGTATTGACAGGTCTCTTGCAGCATCCCCAAGTCCGAGAATTGCGTGCTTGAACTGCCAGTATATGTCAGGTCTTTCCGGGTTTCCGAAGTTCAGACAATCTACAATTGCTATTCCGCGTGCACCTTTCACTGCAAGGTTCATTGCGTTCTCAACAACAGTTCCTTTACCGCCTGAATATGGATCAAGGAGTGTGTGTCTTGGGTTACAGCCACATGAAAGCGCTATTCCCTCGTTTCCGTCAATCCTTAATATGCCTGCATCATCACCTGGTTTTGTAACAGTTCTGACCTGAACTTCATGGTCGTACTGCCTGTAGATCCATCTCTTTGATGCTATATTGTGTGATGACAATACATCGAGAATTGCTTTTTTGATGTCTGCCGGAAGTTCCGGTTTATCCCCTATGTCACGTTCTTCAGGGGCAGTTGATGGACGCTCAAAAGTTGGTGCACCTTCTGTCAGGAGTTTGACCGGAATTTCTGCTGCAATTTCTCCCTGGAACTCTACTGTATAGTTAAGTTCCTCTGTAAGTTCACCGATCATACTTCCGTTAAGGTCGTATTTCTTTGCGATCTCAAGTACTGCATCAACGTTCTCAGGTTCAACTTCAAGGAGCATACGTTCCTGTGATTCTGCGATGAGTATCTCGTATGGTGTCATGCCACTTTCACGAAGAATAACATTGTCTGCAATAATCCTCATTCCAAGGTTTCCCTTTGCTGCCATCTCTGAACTTGCACCGGCAAGTCCTGCTGCTCCAAGGTCTCTGCATGATTTCACGTATCCTTTTCCTATGGCTTCAAGTGTTGCCTCGATAACAAGTTTCTCTGTGAATGGATCACCGATCTGGATACTTGGCCTGTCCTCTGCTTCAGAATCTTCGGAAAGGTCTCTTGATGCGAAAGATGCACCGCCAAGTCCGTCTCTTCCTGTGGTGGAACCCATAAGAACAAGTTTGTTACCTGCTTTCTGTGAGCATGCGGTCACAACATCCTTTTCACGTGCAAGACCCACTGCAACCACGTTTACAAGAGGGTTTCCGCTGTATGATTCGTCAAAGAATGCTTCTCCACGCACTACCGGGACACCGATACAGTTTCCGTATCCTGCAATTCCTTCGATGATGTGCTCAAAGAGATAGAGGTTCTTCGGGTTGTTAAGCGGACCGAAATAAAGTGGGTCCATAAGTGCAATTGGTCTTGCTCCCATTGAAATGATATCACGCACAATTCCGCCAACACCAGTTGCAGCACCGTTATATGGGTCAACGTATGATGGGTGGTTGTGACTTTCCATCCCTATTGCAAGTACCCATCCGTTTCCAAAACTGATAATTGCTGCATCGTCACCAGGACCGATTATAACCTTGTCTCCGGTGGTTGTAAATGTTTTAAGCAGGGGTGCGCTTGAGCGGTATGAACAGTGCTCGCTCCACAGATTAAGGAAGCATCCCTGTTCAACAAGATTAGGTTCTCTTCCCATTTTCTCTGTTATGATCTTTAAGTCATCTTCAGGTAACATTCATGTTCCTCGGTAATTGAGTAATTATAATATGGTGATTCTATCAGGGCTTTAAAGAACCCGGAATGTAATAAACATTTCTTTGAACAGGTTTTAACATCTGTGTGTATTTATGTGTTCCATGCAGCTTTTTACAGTCTACAGGCATTGATTCTCAAATTCGAAAGTATCCCCCGGTTTAATCTTTAATTTTTCAGATTTACCATGAGACGTTTCGATGATGTATTTTACCTTTCCTTCGCAGGAGCAAGTACCTATCCAGGCCTTAAGACCGGATGTTTTTATGACCTTTTTTTTATCGTCAAGGAAAATAGCATCAATTGGATAATTGACAAATAGCATATGCAACGAAACTCTCTGGGGTTTCTTCATTACAAATACCAGAGCATAGTCCTCAGGTATCCTCTTACTGAACATAAGTCCCTTGATATGCTTTAGGGTGTTACAGGCAAAATCAACGTCCGTTGCTACCTCTTTACCATTAGATTTTAATATCATCGAAGTTTTACTCTATTCATCTATTTAATTAAATGCATATGGAGTGTTTAAAATAGATAATAATGTCGGAGGAAATACCACAAGATGAGTTCAGAAATGTGTTCAGTCTGCGGACTGCCCAAAGAACTTTGCATTTGCGAAGAAGTGGCAAAAGAGCAGCAAAGAATAATTGTCAAAGTAAATAGAAGAAGGTATGGTAAAGAAGTAACAGTTGTAGAGGGTTTTGATGCCCATGAAATTGATCTTCATGAACTATCTACTTACCTGAAATCTAAATTTGCATGCGGTGGAACTGTAAAAGGAAATTCTGTTGAGCTTCAGGGAAATCACCTGACCCGCATGAAAGATGTTCTTATTGCAAAAGGATTTTCTCCAGATCAGATCAAGGACTAATATTATTCTTGCGTGTGTGTGCAGACACACACATTTTTACAGCAGTTAAGCTGACCATATTCTTTAGCATATTTGCTGAAGGATATTTATTTATTGAAGTCTTCTCTTATTATTATAGATACTATGAAAAGGATCTATATGGACCACAGTGCAACAACTCCAGTCGACCCGCTGGTTGTAGACGCAATGTTACCTTTTTTTACTGAGGCCTTTGGCAATGCTTCAAGTCTTCACTCATTTGGAACCGAAGCTGCAGATGCTTTATCCCTGGCACGCAAACAGGTTGCGGATGCCATCGGAGCCCATCCGGAAGAGATAATATTCACATCCGGTGGGACAGAATCTGATAATCTTGCAATAAGGGGTGTGGTTCCATACAATAACGGAAAAAAACACGTTATTACTTCTGTCATCGAGCATCCGGCAGTTCTCAACACATGTGCTTTTCTTGAAGAACTGGGGCATGAGGTCACATATGTTCCGGTAGATGCTGACGGTGTAGTTGATATGAATATACTTGAGAAGTCTATCAAAGAAAACACCGCTCTTATATCGGTTATGCATGCTAACAACGAAGTTGGTACTATCCAGCCCATTGAAAAAATATCTAAAATTGCAAAAGAGAACAATATCTATTTCCATACGGATGCTGTGCAGAGTGTGGGGAAGATCCCTGTTAATGTGGATGATCTGGGCGTGGATATGCTCTCTATTTCATCCCACAAGATACACGGTCCCAAAGGAGTCGGAGCTCTTTATGTCCGCAAGGGAACAAATATCAGTCCGATTGTTTTTGGTGGGAATCATGAAAAAGGAATGCGTTCAGGGACTGAGAATGTTTCCGGTATTGTGGGATTTGCAAAAGCAATGGAACTTGCAGTTAAACTCCTGGATGCTGATTCTATACACATGACCCGGATGCGTGATTCACTCATTAGCAGGGTATTTGATACTATTTCCGATGTTCGCCTGAACGGGCATCCTTCCAGACGCCTTCCAAACAATGTTAATATGAGTTTCAAATACGTTGAAGGCGAATCCATGCTAATGCTGCTGGATATGCAGGGAGTTGCAGTATCCACGGGTTCGGCATGTTCTTCAAAATCACTGAAGGCTTCGCATGTGCTCAGTGCTCTGGAAATAGAAGATGAGTTCATACACGGTTCCCTGAGGATGAGCCTAGGAAGGGAGAATACCATGGATGATATTGATTATGTGGTCGACGCTTTGCAGGAAACAATTGCTAAATTAAGAGCAATGTCTCCGCTTGCTGGCAAATAACTATGGATAAAAGGAGGAGTGGTTTGTATTCTAAAAAGGTAATAGAGGAGTTCAGCAACCCGGCAAATGTCGGGGTTATTGAGGATGCTGATGGTGTGGGAGAGATAGGAAGCACAATAGATGGCGATATAATAAATATATCCATAAAGGTTAAAGACAATATACTGGAAGATGTTAAGTTCAAAACTTTCGGTTGTGTTGTTGCAATCTCCACATCAAGTGCTGTTGCAAAGCTGGCAAAAGGGAAAACAGTTGATGAAGCCATGGCACTGACAAATGAGGATGTGATAAACTACCTTGATGGTCTTCCTGAAGGAAAGGACAGGTGCTCAGGTTTTGCTCTTGACGCTTTGAAAATGGCAATTGAAAATTATACTCATAAAAGTAAATGACAGTACATTATAACAAAAAAAGGTGACTTTCTGTGAAAACAACATGTGAGATCATGGTTCAACGTGTATTGCCTGCTATTCGTGCAGAACTTGCGAGATGTATGATATGGGAACACGGGAAGAACCAGCAGGAAGTTGCAGAGATACTTGAACTCTCAAGAGCTGCAGTGTCCCAATATTTGAATGATAAAAGGGGCGCTGAGGTAGATTTCTCTGAAGATGCCCAGCAGGAGATCCAGAGGTTTGCAGCGAAACTAATTGAAGGAATGAGTTCCCGGGAACAGGTTGCAGGTATGTGCAACGTGTGTAAATTCGTTCAGCGCTCCGGCTGGCTGAATAAAAATGAACCGGATGCAGGATATTGTATCCTTTGCGGAGACAGCGAAGTCATTGACTCCTAATCTTTGCATAAAATGCAAGGGCAAAGGTCTTTGTGGAAGGCCATACTGCCCTATCCTTGAAAAATTCAAATCCATTGAATCAGTGGTTCCAAGATCATCAGGAGAGACATCCATATTCGGAGCATCTCCTCCTTCTGTTTTTGTTGGCAGGTACAACTATCCGAATGTGATGGCAGGGCCAATGATTCCTCCGCAGCTTTGCGGGGATGATGCAATGCAGCTTGAAGACCCCAAAGCATTGCTGAAAATGGGTATACAGGATGTCATAGCTTCCCGCTCCCAGCTTGTAAGGGCAAATACCGGGATCAATGTGAAAAGAGCCCGTCTTCCTGATAATCCTCTTATCGAAAAATCCCAGGAACTTGCGCTTTCAAAAAATCCGGTGGATACTGAGGCATGGTTCAATAAACCCATCAGTAACAAGCTGAAATTCGATAATGTGTTGACTCCTATGGGTCCGTCAGGTGACCTTAAGAAGTTCGATATAACTGAGAATCCGAAGGTTCCCAAAAAAGTGGATTCTCTTGTCTATGACGATGATGCTCTGGCAAAAGATGCCATATCAGAACTCTGGGATGGCAATATCCCTGCCGAACATATCTCACGTCTGCTTTCAATCGGTCTTTTAGGTCAGGAAAGAAAACTAGTCCCGACACGCTGGTCAATAACAGCGGTTGATGATATGGTTGGAAAAGACCTTCTTTCTGAGATAAGGGATTATCAGCAGTTAAGTGAGGTAACTGTTTTCAGCGGCGGTGTTTTTGGGAATCACTTTGAGATAATCCTGATCCCACGTATGTTCTCTTTTGAACTTATCGAGGTATGGATGCCCCGTACTGTCTGGTCAGGCGGCAGTACATGGATAGAAGCGGATCACGAGGGTTTTGGGGGAAAAAGGAAGTATTCTAATCTGGCAGGTGGTTACTATGCAGCCCGCCTTGGTGCCCTTGAATATCTTAGCTCCATAAAAAGACAGGCTACAGTTTTCATGGTAAGGGAGATCCGTCCTGAATACTGGGCTCCACTTGGAGTATGGGTTGTAAGGGAAGGTGTGAGGGAAGCTTTCAGCAGGGAGCCGGAAAAATTCGGATCTGTTGAACATGCAATTACGAATATTTCCAGCCGTTTGAAGACCGATAGATCAAAATGGATGGCTCAGGCAGCTATGTTGCCGGACGTCCGTTTCCAGCGAACATTGGATTCTTTCTTCTAAATAGCTCTATATATCTTATTTATCACTATATAGTATATAGTACTCACATTTATGTTCCTGTTTTTACTTTGCCATACTAAATCTATATAGTGGAGAATATTATCGATGAGTCTTTTTGATCCTCTCGTATTGTTACTGGTTGCAGCAGGTCTGTATATGGCATGGAACATTGGTGCCAACGACCTTGCAAATGCCATGGGAACGTCAGTAGGCAGCGGTGCGTTGTCTATAAAACAGGTAATTATCATCGCAGGTATTTTTGAGTTCGGGGGTGCTGTGCTTTTTGGAAAGAGAGTAACTTCAACCATCGCCAAGGGAATCGTTCCAATTGATTCCATTAGTGCAATAGATCCTCATCTTGTGGCCATAGGTATGCTTGCAGCAATACTTGCAGCAGGTTTCTGGATCACTCTTGCCACGTTCTATAATCTGCCGGTGTCCACAACTCACTCAATAGTAGGAGCAGTTCTTGGGTTTGGTCTGACGGCAGGCTATTATGGAATGATAGGTTACAGTGAGATCAAATGGGATGTTCTCACCAAGATCGTAGGTAGCTGGCTTGTATCACCTCTTCTTGGAGCTGTAATTGCTTATATTATATTCACTTTAATCAGATATTTCATTCTTCAGAAAACCGATGATCCTTATATCATTGAAAAAAAATTCGTAGTTCTCCAGACAATGACTGCATGTTATATTGCTTTTGCACATGGTTCCAATGATGTTGCAAACGCAGTAGGTCCGATCTATGCAGGCCTTAATTCTCTTGATATGGCAGGGGTGAGCGTTCCTCTCTGGGTGATGGTACTTGGAGGTATTGGAATGGTTGTTGGACTTGCTACATGGGGTTATCGTGTCATTGAGACAATAGGAACACGTATCACAGAACTTACCCCTACCCGAGGTTTTTCAGCAGAATTTGCAACAGCTTCAGTAGTTGTACTTCATAGTTACAGTTCTTTACCAATATCAACCACACACACCCTTGTAGGTTCAGTAATTGGTGTAGGTCTTGCAGGCGGTCTTGCAGCGGTTGATTTAAGTGTTATCGGAAAGATAGTTGTTTCCTGGATAGTTACCGTACCCGTAGCAGCTCTTACATGTGCACTGATATTTGCGGGACTGTTGGGAGTTGGAATATGATCAAAAAAGAGTATATTCGTTCCGTATTGAATGTATTTGCGAGTTCACCGTTCAAGCCTCTTGTAATGCATGCCAACAAAGGCGGGGATTGTGTGAGAAAGCTCAACGAGTCTTTGCAGGCTTACTGCAATGGTGATATGGAAAAGGTCGAAGCCCTGAACAAGGAGATCGATGTTATAGAGCATGAAGCAGATGTCATAAAGCAGACCATCCGTTCTGAACTATCATCTTCTATTATGCTTCCTGTACATGCAAATGACCTGCTTAATTTCCTGAAACCACAGGACTCGATATCCGATGATGCCCAAGAAGTTGCATTCTGGCTTACTGTAAGGAGACTTGAAGCACCAGATGAGATTCGCGTAGGTTTTAACGACCTTATGAACAAGACTCTTGAAACAGTAGAGCTTTACGAGGATCTTGTGTCTACATTGGGTGAGCTTCTTGAAACATCCTTTAGTAAAAGAGATGTTGAAGATACTCTTGTACTCGTAACAAAAGTAGAAGAAATGGAGCACCAGGTCGACATCATAGAAAAGGAACTTGTTAAACAGATATTCCGTAATGAAGATGCTATTGGTGCACTCGGTGTCTACCATCTGGCTCGTCTTGTAAGGGGTATAGGCGATATCGCTGACAAGGCAGAGCATGCAGCCGACAGATTAAGAACAATGGTTCTGAGAAGGTGATCTTCCTTCTCCTATATTATTTTTAGTTATTTGTGAAGACAACTGTCTTCATTCATCTTTTTCAGCAATTCCACAACAGAATAAGCTGCACGTGTTACACCCATACTTCTTTTATCAGTATCAGTTCCTGCTGCATATAATCCCTTAATGGGCGTTCTGACATCGGCAAAATACCCATCAATGGTAACTGCAGCCTTTTCAGGGATTGTGATCTGGTTGTGTGTCATTTCAATGTGATTCTCAATTTTCGGAATTGCCTTATATATTGTGTCATATGCCTTTTTGATCTGCACATCTTCATTACTATCAGCTTTGAGGATAAATGAAAAACCTACAAGCTGTTTGCCTTTAGGTGCCAGTGAAGTGTCGTAGTTGCTTATTGGCATTGCCCAGTATGGTGAATCCTTGAACCATATCTCAGAACCGATATAATTGAAATCATCTATCACAGAATCAAGTCCTGTCCATATGGTCAGGCTCTTTGTGTGTGCAACTCTTTTGAGATCCTGAATATAGACATTCGGAAGACTTTCTATCATATTCGGCAGGTCTGTGACAAATCCTGTGTAGATCACTTTGTCAGCCCTGTATACCTCATCAGCTTCAACACCGACTACTTTTCCTCTTTCAGTGATTATCTTCTTTACTTCACAACCGGTCTTTATCTCCACTGTGTTTGGCAGAGAGAACAAAACAGCGTTAAGTATTCCTTTCAATCCCTTTCTTGGATAACCCTGTGAATAGTTCACTTTATTGGTGGCCAGTCTTCCAAGTGATGTGAATGGATTGGATACTTTGGTAAGTTTCGCCTGCAGGGATGTATGAACATTTGGTGGCAGGAATGATTTAGGGACTGGCTCAGGGCTTATTTTTTCGTTGTGCTTAAGTATACTTTCAAGCTGTTCCTCTGGAACACTGTCCCTTACAAAACTGCTTCCTGTAAGAATCCTCTGGGCAGAAGTCTGTTTCATATCCTTGCCTGAAAGGAAATGGCAGATGGTATCAATAAAATCATATGTATCTGCTGTCAGGTTAGTTGGCATAAATTCATATACGGACTCTTTGGACAGGTCAGTTCCAAATGTGGAAAGAGTTAGTGCCTTGGTAATGGCCTGTGTGAGCATTATCCTGTCTTTACGTGGTAGAACATCGAATGTAACAAATTCCTTCACATTGGAAGGTACTTTCATGAAATTATCTTCTGTTCTCACAAAATAATTGCCATATTCTTCAAAGACCGGCTGGTAATCAAAATAGTTATCCATAAGCCTTCTAAGAGGGCCGACTTCAAGGTGTGTGATGGCGTGAGCACCTGTATCTACCTGGAAACCATCAACTATGTAGCTGTTACAGTTACCGCCAACAAATTTACTTTTTTCAAGAACAAGTACTCTATTTCCGTGTTTAGATAGGGTGAGTGCGGATAAGAGTCCACTTATACCGGCACCTACAACTATCACATCGTAATCTTCCATCATTTCCCCTCATTACGATAGCGTTCTTATTCGAATATTTCTGGCACGATACGCTTTGCAACTTCCTCGTATGCTTTTGAAAGATCTCCTTTATCAAAGCGGAAAATATCCTTATCCATTGACTTACCTGTGCTCTTGTCCCAGAGGCGGCATGTGTCACATGATATCTCATCGGCAACAACGATCTTGCCATCCACTCTTCCAAACTCAAGTTTGAAGTCAGGGAGCAGGAATCCTTTCTCATCAAGGTAGCTCTTCAGTATCTCATTGATCTTAAGAGCCATCTCACGTATCTGTGCGACCTCTTCATAAGTAGCAATGCCCATTGCAACAGCTATGTCCTCATTCATCATAGGGTCGCCGTGTTCATCGCTCTTGTAATCCATGACAAGTACAGGTGTCTTGAAAACAGTTCCTTCCTCAATTGGATATTTGCGGGTAATAGAGCCTGCTGCAATATTTCTTGGGATCACTTCAATTGGAATAATCTCTACAGCACGGACAAGCATCTCATTGCCGGATTCCATACCAAGGTAGTGTGTTGGAATTCCTTCTTCTTCGAGCATTTCAAAGAGTTTTCTGGAGATCTGGGCGTTGTAATAACCTTTTTTCTCAGCTTCACTCTTCTTTTTACCGTCAAATGCAGTAAGACTGTCTCTGAACACTGATATTAACTTTTCAGGGTCTTCTGTTTTGTATATGGTCTTTGCTTTTCCTGAGTATAATTCTTCTGTTTTCATCTGCATCATCCTTTTAGCAGTATTGTTATTGATTATTTATTATATAGATGTCCTATAATTATTTATGTCTTAATTAATGTATCATTTATGTACTAGAAATGCATACTAAATGTTATTATAGTACTGTATTAATAACTACATTGTTTATTGCGTTTGATTATTTTATAGGTGAACCATATGGAACAGGAACTTATGCGTATTGGGGTATCGCTTCCCGAAAATCTTCTTACTAAATTTGATTCTATCATTGAACAAAGGGGATATTCATCCCGTTCAGAAGGTATCAGAGATTCTATCAGGAACTATATTACCCATTACGAATGGATGAGTGACGTTAAAGGAAGGCGTGTCGGTACTATCACATTGATTTATGATCATACCAAGCGTGGCCTTTCAAGCGCTCTCACCGAGATACAGCATGATTACTCTCATATTATAAAGTCTTCCGTCCACATTCATCTTGACCATGACAACTGTCTTGAAGTTATCATACTTGATGGTGAAGGTGAGGAAGTAAAAGCAGTTGCAGAAAGGACTATGGCACTGAAAGGTGTCAATTATGTCAAGCTTAACACAGCGCTTCCTGCTGAGAAAATATAAATTTCACAATTAAATTCCTTTTTTGAATGAGGAGTCAATGCTCCTCAATAATTTATCTCCGGTCTCCGTAAGATAGTATATCTGGAAGTTCTTATCTCGTCTTGAATCCACAAGGTCTGCGTCCTTAAGAAGTTTCAGATGGTATGACAGTGCTGAATGTTTATAGTCTGTTATCTCAACAAGCACACATACACAAAGCTCGGTTACCTGAAGCGCTTTGAGAATTCGAATTCTGACAGGATCGGACAGTACTTTGAAAACAGATACAAGATTGTCTACATTCTCTTTCATAACAGCATGGACTTCAAGTGATGTAGAGTCCGGAAGAATGTATGGTTCCTGAATTATGTTTATGTCCTGCTCAGTCATATCTTGACTAATTAGGTTTAAGTAATTAATATGTTTTGACTAAAGTCCATCAAAAACAAATTTTAAAAAGGTCTATTTCAGACCTTTTTCTATGAAAAGAGATGCATACTTCTTATCAGTAAGCTGTATGTGACCTACAAGCCAGTCTTTGAGGAAGTTGAGGATCTCATAACTGATACCGGCTTTTTCGTTCTCATAGTCTTTCTTGAATGAGAGCACTTTCTCTACAAACTTTTCATGTTCCAGCTTGTGTTCTTCGTAGTCAGGGTAAGCAAAGCGCTTCATATACTTTTCTTCAGTTGTGAAATGGAATTTTGTATACTCTGCCATCTTATTTATGATCTCAAGAGTGACTTCTTTGCTTTTTGCGTTCTTCATTGCATCATGAAGGTCATTTATCATACCCACGAGGACTTTATGCTGGTCATCGATCTCTTTTATTTGAATACTGTATTTGTCTGACCATGTAATGAGTGCCATTAACTATCACCAGCTAGTAATTGGCATAGAAATATATATACATTATTATAATTCAAAACAATGGTAAATTCAAAAATGTCTTCTGATTTACATTGTTTCAAATATCCATAGTCCTCGCACTCTTATTTTTTACTGACTGCTGCTATAACCAATTTCAGCCCTTCTGCAAAGAGGAATGTCACAAAGGCCACAGCAATAGGCATAATCCACTCCGCAGGTGACAACGGGATCAATCCGAACGCAACATTCAGTTTTGGGATGTACATAACTGACATAGTTGCAAAGAACGTAGCTGTAACTCCGGTTATCATAAAGTGGTTACTGAAGATCCCAATACTGAATACCGATTTTTCAAGAGATCTGAAAGCCAGCGGTATGAACAGGATCATGCTCACAACCGTGGCAAATGTCAGTGTTCTTGCCATGGTTGTGTCAGCTACCGGATCGCTCATTTCAAACACAAGGAATGAGGCAATTCCCATTGCAAATGCCAGTGTTATTACCAGGAAAAGATTTCGCTTTTTAAGGAAATTATCATCAGGATCCCTCGGCGGAATTGTCATTATGCCGGGAGTTGCCGGATCAAGCCCAAGAGATACGGCAGGCATTATCTCATTGAACATGTTGATGAAAAGTATCTGCAATGCAAGGAGCGGTATAAGATCAAATCCAAGGAGACTGATTCCTGCCATGATCAGTATTATCAGCATGAAATTCCTTGAGATCAGATAGGTTATGAATTTCTCAATATTATTGTAAATGGTCCTGCCGCCACGGACAGCTTCCACGATGGTTGCAAAATTGTCATCCTGGAGTATCATGACACTGGATTCTTTTGCAACGTCAGTTCCTTTGATTCCCATTGCAATGCCAATATCAGCTTTTTTAAGAGCTGGTGCATCGTTCACACCATCTCCGGTCATGGCAACTATATGTCCTTTTTTCTGAAGGGCATTCACGATCCTGAGCTTTTGTTCTGGCATTGTCCTGGCATAAACATTTATGTTCTCAACAATGATGTCAAATTCCTCATCGTTGAGTTCTTCAAGTTCATCGCCTGTGACCGCGCAGTCCTCTGCTATGCGAAGAAGTTTCTCATCCTCATAGACTCCACAACCATTTTTGTCATCAAAAAGGCCGATATTTCTTCCGATAGCTTTTGCTGTTTCCTGATTGTCTCCGGTTATCATTATCACTTTGATACCGGCTTTTCTGCACATAGCAACAGCTTCTTTTGCTTCTTCTCTAGGAGGGTCTATCATTGCCACAAGTCCAAGGAATATCATGTCCTTTTCAAACTCATCAGTGTCAGCTCCGGCAGACTCTTCCTTGCATGCTGCGGCCAGTACGCGATATGCAGAACTTGCAAATTCCAGGTTTTTATCCAGTATGATCTTTCTGTCCTTTTGCGTGAGAGGTACACGTTCTCCATTCTTTTCTATAAAACTGCACTGCGGCAGGACAAATTCAGGAGCGCCCTTTGTAAATGAGAAAAATCCACTATCTGTCTTGTGGATAGTTGTCATTATCTTTCTTTCCGAGGTGAACACGATCTCCTCGGTCGTTTCGTAATCTGTTTCAAGTTCATCCTTCCACAGGTCAACCTTTGCAGCAGCAACAGTAAGAGCTATTTCAGTGGGATCACCGATAACTTCCCATTTTTCCCCTTTCTTTTCAATGGCAGAATTGTTACAAAGAGTAATTCCCCTGAGTAAATTAAGGGTAGTATTGTCTTTCTTTACATCAATATTGTTTCCACGTTTCAGGAACTCTCCTTTGGGAATATATCCTGAACCAGTAACATCGATTTCAGTTTCGCTGACAAAGAGTTTTTCAACTGTCATCTCATTGCGGGTGAGTGTACCTGTCTTGTCCGTACAGATGATCGTTGTTGATCCAAGTGTCTCCACAGCAAGCATTTTTCTAATAATGGCATTGTGTCCTGCCATTTTTTTCATGCCGTATGCAAGGGTTATTGTAAGTGTGAGCGGCAGCCCTTCAGGCACAGCAGCCACAGCAAGAGCCAGTGATATCAGGAGCATATCACCGAATGGTGCTCCTATGTAGATCCCAATGGCAAATGTAATTGCAGAAGCGAGAACAGCAAGGAATGCAAGTGTAAGGGAGAGTTTTGTGATCTTTACCTGAAGCGGGGTATGTTCATCCCTGGTCTGGATGAGGCTTGCTATCTGTCCTATCTTTGTTTCCATTCCGATGGCTGTGACAAGAGCTTTACATTTACCATGAACAAGCTGAGTACCGGCAAAAATTGTATTATTTTCAGTTTTACCTACCGGCACGCTTTCTCCTGTAAGGGCTGATTCATCGATCTTAAGGGCAACTGCCTCTAATACAAAAGCATCTGCAGGAACTTTATCCCCCGTCTCAAGAATAAGAATATCCCCTGGAACAACATTGACTGTAAGTATCTTTAGAAGACGTTTATCTCTCAGCACAGTGGTTTCGGGCTGCACTATACTTTTCAGTGCTTCCATCGCCTTTTCAGCCCTGTACTCCTGAATGAATCCCAGTATGATGACAACGGCAATTGTGAACATGATTACCCAGAAATCAATGGTCTCACCAATTGCAAGAGAAATCACAGCAGCGGCTGCGAGCACCCATACTATAAGGTTTACGAACTGTCCTGCAAGGACTTTCAATGCCGTTGTTTTCTTCTTTTCGGTAAGTTCGTTCTTTCCGTAAATTGCCAGTCTTTCCTGTGCTTCCTGTTCGGAAAGTCCGTCTCTGGAACTTTTCATTTCGGCGAATAATTCTTCAGAGATATCATTTTCCTGTCCCACTTAGCTTCTCCCTTTATTCCAATTTGATATAAGATAATATATTCGTATCTGTCACTGTATCTTTTTTAACCTGTCTGCAAAATCGGATGATATATAATTATCAGTGCTCATACACACATGTGTTGCAAATTCAATTGCATTGTTGATGATCTCATCCCATTCAGATTCAGAAACAGTGTAAAGGTCTGTAATTTTCCTGTGATGCAGCATGTATGCGATACCTGCGTTGAAAGTGTCGCCTGCGCCAACAGTACTTACAGTCTCGATTTCAGGAACTGTGTACTGCTTAGAATAAGAAGGTGTTCTCAGGTAAACTCCACGGGAATTTGCGGTGTAAATAAGTATGTCACATCCTTTTTCGCAGATAAAATCATAAGCTTCATCAGGAGTATTGCATCCTGCTATCATTTTCATATCCTCATTTGAGGCTCTGACGATATCTGCAAATTTTATGTTCTCAGATATCATTGATTTGATTTCTTCAAGTGAAGACGAAAGAGAATCTCTGAAATTCGGGTCATAATACAGTGTGGTACCAGTGTCCTTTGCAGAAATGAGGATATTTTTCAGTCCTGCTCTGATTTCCGGCTTTAATGTCATAATTGAGCCAAACATGAGTATATCACCTGGTTCAAATTGCGGTATCTCGATATCAAGTCGCTTTTCAGGAAAATCTTCATAGAACTCATATGATGCATCGTTACGTTCATTCAGAAATGCAAGTGAAAGAGGTGACTTGCCATTATAAAGAAAAAGATAATCCGTTGAGACTCCGTTTTTCTGGAGAAATTCAGTAATTAAGCTGCTTATATTGTCCTGTCCTAACTCACTGATAAATGAAACCGGGACTCCTGTTCTTCCAAGAGAGACAGAACTATTCAGCATGGCTCCACCCGGGCAGGATGCTATTGTTTTTCCTTCCTTGAAAAGTATGTCATAAAAAGTTTCACTGATGGTGTAAACATGGGATATGTTATCATCCGCCAGATTTCAGGTTTTAATTCTCAGTAATTTTCAGTATTCCTACAATGTAGGCTACATTTCCACTCTCATCACGTATGAATGTGGTTTTTTCCTCAACGGTTCTGACATGTTCTTTTTTAGTCCTGATCCTGTATTTCTGTGAAAGGCTGCCAGCACCTTCAAGTGCATTTTCCTTCAGTTCCAGAACTACTCTGTCAAGGTCATCAGGATGAATAAGTTCTTTGAAGTTCACTTTTCCTGAAGTAAGATCTTCAGTTTTGTAGCCAAATTCCTCAATTGATGAGGATACAAATTCCACTTTCCCATTTTCTTTGCGTATGAATGCTATTATTCCTGAGTTATCAAGGAGCATTTCAAGGGCTTTAACACGAAGCTCCATTATTTCAAGAATGTCCTTTTGCTTTAGGGCACACTCCAGTTCAGCGTTCTCCGTTTCTTTTAGTTCTCCCAGTTTGTCTTCCTTTCTGTCATAATTGCTGTAAGTAGCAGCTTTTCCAAAATTTGTATCATGACCGATAACAACCCCTCCTGTACATCTTGGTCTAATCCTTTAGAGAATTGCCTGAATAATTATCTCCATCAATAATTTAAGTATTTGTTGTCTACTAGATAGTTCACACTAATCATTAATCACTTCCAGAAAGAAATGGTGAAAAATAATTTTCTGGAGCAAAGCCGCCCCAGTCAAGCAAAAAAGATATTTATTTTATGTAAAGTCCGCACTTGCATGAACCACGGGTTTCAACATCTCTTGTTCTTGCAGCGCATGGGCATATAATCTTCTTGTCCTGTTCTTTGTCTCCTGTTCTCTTCTGGCAGAAACAGTACCATTCACCGTATTCTCTCTTGTTGTTGGAGATACCTTTTACTGCTGTTGTGATAACATCCCAATCACTATTGAGCTTGTATCCGGTTGTTTCTGCATTTTTCTTGGACCTTTCATAAAATTCTGCTTCTAGATCATTTTCGAATTTCATAGTAACACTCTCATATGTTGGAATAAACATTCATCTCTATAAATTTAAGAGTTTGCATTCTCCATTGCAATTTCGGCAAGTCTGTAACCGATTTCCCGGCAGGCTTTTTTGTCTTCTTCATAAGGTCGGAACTTTATTTGCATACTTTCCATGGCAAGCTCGAACTTTGCACTTTCGATCATCTTTTCCATTCCTTTGACTGCACCGCCTCCCCATCCGTAGGAACCGAATAGGAAGTATTTCTTACCTTTTGGGTGAAGTCCTGTAAGGTATGTCAGGAATCCGGCAATAGTAAAGAACATTCCATTATTCATTGTGGGTGAACCTATGGCAACCACCGGTGCATCCATGAGTTCTTTCATTGTCATGCTCCAGTCGTTCTTTCTCAGGTGCCTCAGGCGTACTTCAACTCCTGCTGACCTCGCACCTTCGACAATTTCCATTGCCATTTTTTCAGTGCTGCCCCACATGGTATCATAGATCACGATTACTTTTGGAACAGTTTCACCGTTTGCCCATTTCAGGTATTGTGTCATAATCTTTGAAACATCCTTCCTCCAGATGATTCCGTGTGCAGGAGCTATCATTTCAGGATGTACTTCCAGTCCTTTGAGCTTCTCAATATATTTGAGGACCTGAGAACCAAAAGGCAACAGTATATTGGCATAGTATATGCCCGCATCTTCCATTACATCATCTACTTCATCATCAAAGCGTTTGGATGTCGCAACATGTTGTCCGAATGCGTCATTTGAGAAAAGGAGTTTGTCTTCTTTCACATAGGTCTGCATGCTGTCAGGCCAGTGAAGCATTGTTGCCTCAATGAACATCAATGTCCTTTTACCAAGGCTTAACTCATCACCTGTTTTTACAACAGTCAGATCCCAGTTATCAAAACCTTCTTCCTTGTAATACTCTGAAAGACCGGTCTGCCCTTTTGATGATGCAAAGACCTTTGCATTTGGTGCGACTTCCAGAACTGCGGAGATTGAACTGGAATGGTCCATTTCAACGTGGTTGGATATGATGTAATCTATCTTTGAAGGATCGATTATCTGACTGATACGCTTGATCATCTCCCCGGCAAACGGAGCTTTTACTGTGTCAATGAGGGCTATTTTCTCATCGATCACAAGGTATGAATTGTAGCTTCCTCCCTTTGGTGTCTCATATCCGTGGAAGTCACGCAGATTCCAGTCAACCACGCCTACCCAGTAGATCCCTTTTGCTATTTCAAGTGGCTTGTAATCGTCCATTGTACTGCATCTCCTTTTTACGTCTGCATTCTGAACTGGGTCGCATCATCAAGCAGTTCATCAATTATCATGTAGTGTCCTCTCTCGGCAGCTGCAACCTGTTCAAAGAATACTCTTTGTTCTTCGCTCTCTGCCCTTTTGGCAAGCTCCATGTAGAAATATTCACTCTTGTGCTCAAATCTGAGGGCTGCAAGCAGTATTCCTATTTCTTCCAGTTTTTCATCTGAGAATTCTTCACTGAAAGATGCTTCAAATTTAGGATACGTGAACTCAACCTTTGGTACGTTCTTACTTTCCCTATACTGCTGGAGATATCCTGCGTGCTTTTTTTCTTCATCCGCAAGGAAAATGTACAATTTGCTTGCAGTTGCGTTCTTCATAACAGATGCTTTTTCACTGTAATATGCCATACCCTCTTCCTCAAGTTCGATAGCAAGAGCAATAGCTTCGTCAAGTGACTCAAGATGGTCTAGCTCCTCTGCAATCTCATGTAGTATATCTTTCATTTTAGAATCTCCTTTAGGAACTTATGTTGCTAAAATACAAATTTGTCGTTCTCTGTCTGAACAAAAATAAAACCCACTGTATCAAATATTATTTAATTCTGGCTTAATATATCTTTCGAGCTTAGTTGCCTGCAATTGCCGGGTTTAGCTATATATTTATATGATATAGGCGACCATTCCATGTTTAGAAAACTTTTTATTTGTATCAATACATTAATGTGGTTATATTCCATCTGTTATTTATTTTGAATAAGATTATTTTCATAGAGGTAGATGAATGGACAAAATAAAAATCGCAATTGCAGGTATAGGCAATTGTGCAAGTTCCCTTATTCAGGGCATTGAATATTACAAAAAAAAGAATGAGGAAGATGCGATAGGGTTAATGCACTGGGACCTCGGTGGCTACAAGCCTTTCGATATTGATGTAGTAGCTGCTTTTGATGTAGATAAGAGAAAAGTTGGCAAAGATATCTCAGAAGCGATTTTTGCCCCACCTAATTGTACAGCGGTTTTCTGTCCGGAAATTCCTCCTACGGGTACCATTGTAAAAATGGGCTGTATTCTTGACGGTGTATCAGAACATATGGTTGACTACAGTGATAACAGGCGCTTTATTCCTTCATCTGATAAAGAGAGCGATAAAGAACAGGTAGTAAAGGAGCTACAGGATTCCGGTGCAGAGATATTATTGAACTACATGCCCGTAGGTTCTGAGGAAGCGACCCGCTTCTATGCGGAATGCGCCCTTGAGGCAGGAGTTGCATTTATCAATAATATGCCTGTTTTTATAGTAAGCAATCCCGAGTGGGCTGCTAAGTTTGAGGAAAAGGGTATTCCTATCATTGGTGATGACATAAAGGCACAGCTCGGTGCAACAATTACTCACAGGACCCTTGCGGATCTTTTCCGCAAACGTGGTGTGAAACTGGAAAGAACATACCAGCTTAACACAGGTGGAAATACCGACTTCCTGAATATGCTCAACAGGAACAGACTTGCTTCCAAGAAGGAGTCCAAAACCGAAGCTGTCCAGTCTGTGGTCGGTCAGAGAATGGACGATGACAATATCCATGTCGGTCCAAGTGACTATGTTCCATGGCAGAACGATAACAAGTTATGTTTCCTGAGGATGGAAGGTAAACTCTTTGGTGATGTTCCGATGAATATCGAGCTTCGTCTTTCAGTAGAGGATTCTCCTAACTCTGCCGGAGTTGTCATTGATGCGGTCAGGTGCTGTAAACTTGCACTTGACAGGGGTATTGGTGGAATTCTTTACTCACCATCTTCATACTTCATGAAGCACCCACCAAAGCAGTTCACTGATGATGAGGCACATGCGATGACAGATGCTTTCATCAAAGGTGAGCGCGACAACTAGATAAGGTAAAATCTATGGACTTTGCTGCCACTGGAAAAGAACGCCGGATATTTGGTGTTGATTTCAGTGGTGCAAAAGATGCAGGTCGCAAGATATGGATAAGTGAAGGCGTTGTCAGTGACAATATACTTCACATCCATCAATGCTATCCTATTTTTGAAGTTGTTCCTGATAATAGCAAACAGCGCGATGTCTGTCTTTCTGCTTTACGTGATCTGATATTATCCAACAATAATTCTGTTTTTGGAATGGATTTTCCATTCAGTCTTCCGCATAAATTAATGTCCGGGAAAGACTGGTGTTCTTTTGTATCTGGGTTTCCTGATGAATATGAGTCAGCAGATGATTTTCGTAAAAAGATGCAGCAAATGGGTGGTAAGACAGAACTGAAACGTCTTACGGACGTTGAAGTAAAAGCACCATTTAGCATTTACAATCTCTGGGTTTACAAGCAGACTTATTTTGGGATCCATGATGTTCTGCGTCCCCTTGTAACAGAGGATAAAGCATGTGCCGTTCCCATGCAAGAACCAGAGTGTGAAAAACCCTGGCTCATGGAGATATGTCCGGCTTCAACTCTGAAAAGTGAAGATCTCTACATTGGATACAAAGGAAGGACAGAAAAAGAAGAGATAAAAAGAAAACACATCCTGGATAAACTGATTGAGAAAGGGATGATCGTTTCTGATGATATAAAAGAGAAGATCATCAGAAACAAAGACGGTGATGCTCTTGATAGTTTTGTAGCAGCCTATGCCACTTATCGCTCAGTCTTAAAAATGAATGATATTATCGGCAAACTTCCCGACATATATCTTCGTGAAGGTTATACTTTCTTTTAATCCTTGCTGACACCTAACAGGTCGTAAATATCATCAGGACTATTGATTACTGTAATATTTTCCATCTGGGCGAGTTTCTTTGTATTGGTGACATCCACTTCACGCATTTTAAGCTCCATTACACGTCCTTCAGGAGATACTGTTTCCACGGTGCCAATTTCCCTGTCAACCGGCAGTATGTAGATAGGTGTGCTACCCTTTGCGGTCTGTGCAACAACGTTTGTGACCAGGGTGTCTGCGATACCATATACTATCTTTGCAACACTGTTGGATGTTGTTGGGGCAATGATAAGTGCGTCATAGTATCCAACCTGAAGAGGTCCTGCAATAAACGGTGAATTTGGTCCGCCCTCTGTCTTGAAATTAGGAAAATCCTTCTGGATATCATTCCACATATGGTACCATTTCATAACGGTTTCTCCTTCTTTTGAAAGGAAAACCATTATGTCTATATCGGTCTTGTTCTTGATATCAACCATTGTCTCATATGTTTCCTTTATAAGGTCCCCTGACCCTGTAATTCCCCATGCTATCCTTTTCATGATCTGTACCTTCTTTTAACTTCTTAGTATCCTATCAGTGATTCTTTGTTGATCTCACTATCGGGTATTCTCATAGATTGAAGCAGTTCCACCATTGCATCGACCATAGGTGGTGGTCCGCATACGTAAAATGTTCTTTCCGAATAATCCGGTAATTCTCTGAGTATAAGGTTCTCACAGATGCGCTCCCTGCATCCTGTCCAGTTTTCAGAGGCTCTGGTGAGTGTATGGAATACCTTAAGGTTTGGATTCTGCTTCTCCATTTCCTCAAGTTCTTCTTTGAATATCATGTCCTCTTCGGTCTTATCACTGCAAATAAGCATGATATCCGTATCGAGTTTCATATCCGTGCAGTATTTGCAAATACTGATCATTGGCGTGATACCAATGCCACCACTAAGAAGTGCTATCTTAGCGTGTTCACCTTCAAATGTAAGCTTACCAAATGGACCTTTTACAGTTGCTTTGTCTCCTGGTACCATGGAATCAAGAATGTTTGAGAACTCGTGTCCTGTGAGTTTTTTTGTAAATTCGATGTGATCTTTTTCAGTGGGACTGCTGGAGAGTGTAAAAGGCTTACCCTTTTTTTTCTCTCCATCCGTTAGCTTGATGATCACATACTGTCCAGCCTTATAATCAAAATCTTCCGGTCTTTTGAACCTGAAACTCTTTACATTATACGCCCTTCTTATGATCTCTGTAACAGGTTCTTCAAATTCCAGATCTATTCCTCCTTACGCAGTTCTTTTGTTGCTATGGCCGTTTTCATGAGTTTGTTCATGGTCCTGTGCAGACTCCTTAGTCCTTCGGAGTCTTCTGCAACACCTTCTGCGCCTCTGTCCTGTGACCAGAAAGTACCTCCAAGGTTAGATCCGAATGACCCTCCTCCAACAGGTATCATCTCACTGATGACGTAAAAATTGAGAATATTCTGTATGGCCGGTTCCTGTCCCCCCATCCTGTCTCCACCAACAGCGGTGGCGGCACCAACCTTGTTCATAAAGGATTTAGGATTGCGCGCAACAACTGCACGACACCTGTCCATGATAGTTTTAGTCTGGGCACTTAATGTACCCTGGTATACAGGAGTGCCAATTATCCATGCGTCTGCCCAGAGCATCTTATCATAAAGTTCCACAAGATCATCTTTGTGAATGCATCCCTCTTTCTTACGTACACAATAGTCACAATGGATGCAGAATTTCATCTCTTTACCTCTGGCAGAGAAATACTCTATCTCAGCATCGTATTTTTCCTGTGCGTATCTGAGAGCTTCGTTTACAATGTAGTCTGTGGACTTCTTCCTGGGACTACCTGAGATGCCCAGCAGGCGAATGCTTCTGTCGTCGGACATGGTGGCACTCCATTCTTGTTTATTCCAGTGTTATTGCTTCCTGTGGACAGGCATCAACACAGTTACCACATTCAACGCAGTCATCAGGACGTGCGATAACAGATTTGAGATCTCCGTTTGCGTCTTCCTGTACTTCAATAACGTCTGTTGGGCATGCCTGAGCACAGGCTCCTATTCCTTCACATTTAGCTAAATCGACTTCTGGTGGCATTTATTTTTCCTCCATTATTTTCTTTTTAAGATGTACATCGTGATTCCAAGAACCATTGCAGCAGCAAGTGCACTAAATCCAGGTGTGCTTGCACTACCTGGTTCTGGCTGGGTTCTTTCATCTGCAGGTGTTGATGGGTCGTAAATGATCACAGACATTTTGTTCATATCAACAACCGGAACCATTGTTTCTTCACCAAGTAGATGATCGATCATATCCTGTGGAGCTGACCTGTATTTCAGGGTACTCTGTATTGTAAGGGGATATGCTGCATTTTCAGGCATAACAAATGAGTGCTCTTCTGTTACAGTTTCTTTTGGACCTATCCTGTTGTCCTCAAGAATACTTTCTGCAAGCCAGAAACTCTTTGTTTCTTCACCATCTGCATCTGCAAGGACATTATTGTACAACATTTTCGCATCTATGATGTTACCATCAGTATCAACGCTTCCTGCATTGTAAATAGTGTTTCCGTTCACGTCGGTGACTACAACTTCCAGCCACATCTCCCTTATTTCAGAAACTCCCGTAGGGATATTGTGTCCGGCACCGGAGTTTGTAATGGATACATCAATTAGGACCTCATCCCCTGAAGATGCAACTTCCGGTGCTGATAATTCCATTGTGGTGGCCTTTTGAAGCCTTTCAACTGCCATATCAGCTACGCTCTCAGCACCAAACATTGGTGGTATCAAAGTATTTCCACCAACAATGTCATGTAATGGAATATGATCTCTTTTAGGAGCACCTGAACCGGCACGTCCGGGATTAGCCTTGAATTCGGTAATACCTTCTGTCATGTGACAGTCCTGACATACAACGTCCTCTTCGGCATACTGGCTTTCTTTCCAGGTCGAGTATGTATCATCAATAACAAGCCCGTTTACAGGGTTGATAACCTGATGGCACATTCCGCAGTATTCTGACTGAGTAAAAAGCTTGAGGTATTCGGATTCATGGTAATTACCTCTGGCGTCATCGAATGGTCCCCATTTGGTATTACCAGGAGTTACTGTAAATGGTGCATTACCTGTACCATTACTTCCAGATACTACGTGACAGAAATCACACTGTACTCCAAGTTTGGCAATATCAGACATTTCGGAACCATCTATTGGTGGGATCTCTCCGCTAACAACCCCTATTGGTGTGTGACAGCGTGAACAGAACTCATCCAGCGAGCCATTTGTGTCTTCACTTGCTATCTTTACCTCTTCAAGATAAAATGGGTCCAGGTATGCATTAAAGTGCATTGTTCCTTCCCATTCAGCATAAATTATAGCATGGCATTGCCTGCATTTACTTTCATAGGCAAAATCGTCCGAGCTGTATTCCCCAGCTTGTGTTGCCGGTGTTGCAGTTGCAATGCTTCCTGTGCTAAGTAGTAAAAGCATTGCTGCCAGGACCAGACCAAGCTTTACAACGGTTCCCCTCATGTCCTCTCCTCTACATCATACTTATGTTTCTTAGTGTACCTGGACACCGGTTTACCCAAACCGGTGTAAAGGCAAAATTGATGTAAAAGGGATAAATCCCTTATATTCTTTTGATTACTTAAGCTGCTTCAGTGCATCTCTGCATGCAGCAACAGCAGGAGCTCCGGATGTGATGAAAATGACATCCATTACTTCCATGATCTCTTCCTTTGTTGCACCGCTTTTAAGCGCACTCTTCATCTGTGATACTACACAGCGTTCACACTGTTTGGATGCGACTACTGCAAGTGCTATGAGTATCTTTGTCTTTGCAGGGAGTGCACCATCTTTAAGCAGTTTGTGGTTACACATGTTATATTTGTGTACAAATTCAGGTTCAAGTTCCCCTAACGTTTCTAATATCTGTGGTGTGAATCCCAGCTTGTCGGACATATCATCAATTATCTCTCTGTGTCCGCATTCTTTACCTCTTTCTCCGCACATTTTCTCTACTCCTTTCTTCTTTTTATGATATAAAATCAGGGATGTTCCCATCCCGATTAATCGAATCCGTCTTCAATTGTCTGATCAAAACAGTATTTGCAAAGAATTCTTGGCAGTCCCTTTGGCAGTCTCTGTACATTAGGTGGTTGTCCAACGGATACAGGAAGTTCAAGTTCCTTACAGTGATCGTTACATATACCTTTTCCACAGGCAATGCAGATTGATGTTGCTTCTGTATCTTTTCCATCTTCCATGCAGTCATAACATTTCATCATGATATCACCTAGTAGTTCTCCTTCAGGGCTTCATGACATGGCATACAAAGCACTTTCTTCCAGTGCTGTACATCCTTGTAGTCACAGGAAATTCCCATTCCACATTTCAGCTTAATGCTGTATTCACCCTCCCATACAGGTGTTTCTTCTCTTACAAGGTGGTCCTTGCAAACTCCTCTCCCGCAGATTATACAGACAGCAACTGTGTCACTATCTTTTCCATTTTTTGCACATTCAAAGCATTTCATGACGATCACTCTGTCAATATGTTGTTTGTTCGCAAATCTTTCTGTTCGTCATTTCTGCAGATGCGAATAATAACTTGCATGATATTGGTATATACAGGTGTATCTACCGATATTCCCCCGCAGATATGAATAATAAATCTTCTAACGTTTACTGAATATATCTGTAACGGTAAATACAGCTTCTTTTTTTATCAGGTGTTCCTGTCCTGCAGTACTCTATAAATCTAATATTTATGACAAATTATTTTTACCTGGAATTGAATATTGCTCCTACTCTTTTGGGTATTTGTCTATACTATTTGCCAAAATCAAACCAACAAAGTTTTAAATATGTATAGATACCTGAATAGGAACACACTTTACAGGAGGATTCAAATGACATTTGGAATTGAATTTGTACCAAGCGACCCGGTTTTAAAAATAGCTCACTATGCAAAACTTGCTGAACAGCAGGGCTTTGACAACGTATGGATCACAGACCACTACAACAACCGTGATGTCTATTCTACCTTAACCGTGCTTGCAATGAACACAAACAGTATCAAGCTCGGAACAGGTGTAACAAACCCATACACAAGAAATGCAGCTATTACCGCATCAAGCATCGCTTCACTCAATGAGATATCAGGCGGCCGTGCAATTCTCGGTCTCGGTCCAGGAGACAAGGCAACCTTTGATGCAATGGGTATTGCATGGGACAAGCCACTCACCACAACAAAGGAAAGCATCCAGGCAATCCGCAGCTTCATCGCTGGTGAGAAAGTAACTATGGACGGCGACATGGTTAAGTTCGGCGGCGCTAAGATGGCATTCAAGGCTGGAAACGTACCTATCTACATGGGTGCACAGGGTCCAAAGATGCTCGAGCTCGCAGGAGAGGTATCAGACGGTGTACTTATCAATGCATCACACCCAAAGGACTTTGAAGTAGCTGTACAGCAGATCGCAGCAGGCGCAAAGAAGGCAGGCCGCGACCCTAAGGAAGTTGACGTAGCAGCATACGCATGTTTCTCAATTGACAAGGACGCTGCAAAGGCAAAGAGCGCAGCACAGATCGTAGTTGCATTCATCGTTGCAGGTTCACCTGACATGGTACTTGAGCGTCACGGAATCGATGTCTCAGCAAAGTCTGACATCGGCGGAGCAATCGCAAAGGGTGACTTCGGTGCACTCATGGGCGGCATGGTCACAAATGACATGATGGACGCATTCTCTATCAGTGGTACACCAGAAGACTGTAAGGCAAGGATCAACGAGCTTCTTGATATCGGTGTAACCCAGATCGTTGCTGGTTCCCCAATCGGACCAAACAAAGAGAAGGCTATCAAGCTCATCGGTAAAGAAATCATTGGATAAACAAGAAAAGAACGTCGGAGGCATTTAATGGCCCATCCAAAAATATTAGAGGTCATTGAGCACGACACCTGTACTGCTTGTGGGGCATGCGTTTCAGCATGTCCTGCTGGTGCTATTGTTATGAACAAGCATGCAGAAGTCCGTGACCCTGATAATTTAGAATACTACGTCAAAGGCGCAGCACCTGATGTATGTGAGCACTGTCTCACATGTGGAAGGCTTTGTCCGGTGATTGACGGATATGTAGAAGACGAATTTGCAAATGTAAAAGAGTTCTTTGGAGCAAAGAGCACCATACACGGCCAGGACGGTGGTGTAACTTCTATTCTTGCAAAGGCTCTGCTGGAAACCGGCACGGTAGATTGCATCGTTGGTATCGCCAGAGATGGTTTATGGGATACTGAACTTATACTTATGACCAAGCCGGAAGATGTTGACAGGACAACAGGTACAAAGTATACCTATGATTCCGTACTTTCAGCACTCAGGGAACCTTTTGAGAAATACGATAAAATAGGTGTAATTGGCGTACCCTGCCAGGCGCACGGCGCACGTCTCCTATTTGAGAACAACAATGATAAGATCGTTGTAATCCTTGGTCTTCTGTGCATGGAAAGTTTCTATCACGATGTAATGACTGAGAAGATAGTTCCTGAAATTATGGGACTCAACCTTGATGATGTTGTTAAGATGGACTTCGGAAAAGGTAAGTTCTGGAACTACACAAAGGACGGCGAAGCTCACAGTGTAAAGATTCCTGAAGTTGCTCACCACGCAAGAAACCCATGCCACCACTGTTGTGACTATACATCAGTATCTGCTGATATATCACTTGGGTCAGTTGGTACACCTGATGGCTGGAACTGTGTGCTAATAAGAACTGATGTAGGCAAGAAGATGTTCGAGCTTATCAAGGATAAGGTCGAGATCATGGAAGATCCAAAACCAGGAATGGACCTGATCAAGAAACTTGCCCAGATGAAACACGATAACAACTCAGGCCACTACCTTGAAGTCTGTGAGAAATTCTCATTTGATGAATGTGGCATTCACTGATGGTTTATCAAATATGCATATGAGAAGAGCGTTCTACATTGGACGCTTTCAACCATTTCATCTCGGACACTACTCTTTAATTAAAGATATTGCCCAGGATGTGAACGAAGTAGTAATTGGTATAGGCAGTGCCCAGAAAAGCCACGAGCCTAAGAACCCATTTACCGCAGGTGAGCGCGTAATGATGATCAAGCATGCCCTTGAGGATGCTGGAATTAAACATTACGCGATTCCTCTGGAAGATCTGCAAAGAAACGCTGTGTGGGTCTCCCATATTATTTCTATGACACCACCTTTTGATGTGGTCTATTCTAACAATCCGCTTGTTGTACGTCTTTTTCAGGAATCCGGTATTCCGGTGGAGCAACCTCCAATGTATCAGAGAGAGGGTTATTCCGGTAGTGAGATTCGAAAAAGAATGCTAAAAGATGAGGATTGGAAATCCCTTGTCCCCAGGGCTGTTATTGATGTCATCGATGAGATAGATGGTGTGAACAGACTCAAGAGCGTGTCACAATCCGACAAGGATTATAATGATTAGGTGTTTGGCATTTTTCTGTTTTTTGTTCAGTTTTCTCTTCTCCACCTGACACCTTCCTTGCCATCCTCTATAATGATGCCTTTCTCTTTAAGTTCATCACGTATTGAATCAGCTTTTGCCCAGTCCTTTTCAGCACGTGCTTTATCCCTGAGTTCTATCAGTTCATTGATCTTCTCATCTGATATTCCGTTGCTTAGTTCTTCTGAATTTGCCTTATCATCATCTTCAAAGATTCCAAGAACTTCGTTTATCTCCGAATAGAGATCCAGTACCTTTTCAAGAGAGGGCCTTCCGGGTTTTTCATTTGCGATTATGGAATTGATCTTGCGGCTGAAAACAAAAAGCTCGCCTATTGCTTTCCTGGTATTGAAGTCATCATCCATCGCATCAATAAAAGCAGACCTGCTTTCATCTATCAGTTCTGAAAGTCCACAGTCATTGTTATTATCCGGTGCTTCCGAAACAGAATGTTTTACGTTAGAGATTGTGTTCAATAATCTCTTTCTTGCTCTTCCTGCTTCCACAAGCGCATCCTCGCTAAAGTCAATAGTACTCCTGTAGTGAGTGTAGACTATGAAGAACCTGATAGTTCCGGGAGGAAATTTAGCAAGTACTTCTTTTATGGTAAAGAAGTTACCAAGGGACTTTGACATTTTTTCCTTATCAATAGTAAGAAAACCATTGTGTATCCAGTACTTACTGAAAGGATGAATTCCTGTACAGCTTTCGGACTGGTGTATCTCGGCTTCATGGTGCGGAAATATCAGGTCCATTCCTCCGCCGTGAATATCCAGTTGCTGTGAGCAATATTTCATGGACATGACAGAACATTCGATATGCCACCCCGGTCTACCTCTTCCCCATGGACTGTCCCAGCCCGGTTCATTGTCAGGAGAGCTTTTCCAGAGTACAAAATCAAGCTGATACCTTTTGTCGTCCTCTACATCGATCCGGCACCCGGAACCTTCCATTAAACCTTCAACGGTCTGGTGACTAAGTATTCCTATTCTGTCCGCAGACCTTTCAAGGTCATAGTACACGTTTCCTTTTTGGGTTGCATAAGCAGCGCCATTTTTTATAAGTCGGGCAACGGTATCAATGATATCTTCTATATGTTCTGTAACTTTAGGACGTGTATCAGGTTCCATGACTCCAAGGGCCTTCATATCCTCTTCAAAAGATGCAGTGAACTTTCTCGAAAGTTCGAAGGCATCCTCTCCGCTTTCCTTTGCCCTGTCTATCACCTTATCATCAACATCAGTGATATTGGACACATAATTCACGTCATATCCCCGGTATATCAGGTAGCGTCTGATAACATCAAAAGAAACATAACTTCTGGCATGTCCCAGATGACAGTGGTCGTAAACAGTGGGTCCGCACACGTACATATTTACTATCTTGCCATTTAAAGGGACAAAATCCTCATTTTCCCTTGTTAATGTATTGTAAACTCTGAGCACCACAGTAAACACCTAATAAATAAAATGCCGAGAGAGAGATTCGAACTCCCGGAAAACCGCTCTGCAGGCGGTCACATTAGCCACTCT
This sequence comes from Methanolobus vulcani, assembly GCF_900100715.1. Lineage (GTDB taxonomy): Archaea > Halobacteriota > Methanosarcinia > Methanosarcinales > Methanosarcinaceae > Methanolobus > Methanolobus vulcani. The sequence continues at coordinate 151,595 of NZ_FNCA01000002.1, forward strand.
GTCATCTCGGCAGGATGATATAAGATTTTAAAAATCCTATACAGCATACTCTATTAATCTATTTATGTGTTGGCATTATTCCCTATTATCTCTACTTTAGCGGTTGCATTTTTTATATACTTTGACCATGAAAATATTTATTTATTAATACATTCAATCTTTCTTTAATCGGGTAAGTGTAAAATGTTTTCTTATTTTTGTCTTCTCTCAGGGGATTAGGAATGAAACAGGTTTCTATAGTAAGAAGCTATGGACTTCATTCCGGTATCTTCGGCAGGAATTGAAAACAGAACTAAGGAGTGTTGAAGATAGATGTCCGGAGAGTCCAAAAGGACTTCAGGTGCTCTGTCATTTATGGGACATGGGTACATAGCGTTAATGGGTGCTTTATTAGCTCTAGTTATGTTGATGGCTATTCTCTGGCAGGTTAGTCTCCTATATCAGGAGAATCTAATACTTAACAAGCAGGTAGAAGTCGACGCACAATTATTATCCAGTGGTAACACTCTGGAAAATAACATCAACAATATTCTATCTCATCTTGACGGACTAGATGCCTTTGCCAGGGCAAATCCTACACAAGAGTCGATGGATACTCATTTTCAAGCATTTGCTTTTGGTTTATATTCCGGGTCATCGGTCATTAGATCTATCGAGGTGTATACCAATTTTTCAAAAGCCTATGTTTATCCTCTTGAAGGTAATGAAGTTGTAGCTAACCGATCTTTGGAAAATCTGATTAACGATGAACGACCCCAGATTCGCGCTGATGTAATAAAAGCAATTGAGAATCATGACGCAGTAATAAGTGGTCCTTATGAAATGCAGCGTGGTGGTCTTGGTATTGTAGTCCGGCGGCCAGTCTATATCAACGGTTCCTTATGGGGTATTGTTTCAATGGTCATTGATGTACCACCGTTGCTTCAGGCATCAGGATTAATGACTGGGAATGAGAATATAGACATGGCCCTACGTGATGATTCGGGACATTTATTATTTGGATCAACTGAAATATTTCAGATGGATCCTGAAATTTATCCTGTAGTTCTTTCAGATAGCACCTGGCAACTTGCCGCAGTCCCCAAAGGCGGATGGGAAAACTCTGTGGCCGACACTTTTCTGATATTTCAAAAAGGCGGCATCATCATTGTCATTCTCCTGACATTGATTGTTTATCTTCTGTTAAGTTATAGTGTTTCCCTTAAGAATGAAGTTGAGGTTCGCACAGCTTCCCTGAAGGAATCAGAAAAACGCTATCGTCAATTATTTGATAAGAATTCTGACTCGCTTTTCCTGATCGATGAAAATTGTAAGATCCTGGATGCTAATAAGGTTGCAGAGGATCTTTATGGGTATGGCAGAAGTCAGTTGTTGAAAATGGATGCATTTGACCTGTCGCCGCTACATCTTCAAAATACTAAATCTCCATTGAAGGAAATAACGGACGATGGTGCACAGTTCCAGTGGACTCATGTGCGCAGGAATGGAACTGAATTTCCGGTTGACATCAATGCCAATCCTATTGTTCTGGATGGTCAGAGATACATTCTTGCCAGTGTGAGAGACATAACTAACACTAAAAAAATAGAAAATGCCCTGATAGAAAGTGAAAGCAGGTATAGATTACTTACTGATACTGCAAGGGATTTCATAATAGTCCATGACCTTCAGGGCAGGATCCTATATGCAAATAAGGTTGCTGTTGAATTAAGCGGTTATTCGGAAAAAGAACTTCTTTCAAGAAACGTAACTGAATTCGTATCTCCTGATGAACAGGAAAAAATGTACAAGCGCAAAGTTCACCGTGTTAAAAGTGACAGGGAAACCTACCTTTATGAAACGGTATTCATTGATAAAGATGGAAATGAGGTACCGGTCGAAGTAAGCTCTGTTCCTATGGAGGGTGAAAATGTCAAGCCCAGCATTCTCATTGTTGCCCGTGATATCACTGAACGCAAGATGACAGAGTCTGCACTCCTTAAATCCGAGGAAATGTTCGCCACGGTGTTCAATACCGTACCTGACAGCATTATGCTCACATCTTTTGATGGAAAAATCATCAGTGTGAATGACAGTTTCCTGAAAAACAAGGGATTCAGGATGGATGAACTCCTCGGCTTTTCAATATTCGACCTTTCATTATGGCCTGATCCTGCAATATGTAAACAATACGTTAATCAGCTTACTTTCCATGGAATTGTTCGAAATTTTGAGACTGAAATTCATACTAAACAGGGTGAGATACACTCTGTTATAATTTCAGGAGATATTATTTCTACTGATTCTGAAAAGTATATATTGACCGTATTCAGGAATATCACTGAACTCAAAGATACAGAAAATGAACTAAAGAAAAGCAAATTCCTTTTGGACGAGGTCAGTGAAATAGCAAGTATTGGTGGCTGGAGCCTTGATATCTCTTCCGGTGAAGTTACATGGACCACAGAGGTATTTAAGATCCATGATATGGAACCCGGAAGCAGGATACATATAAACGAGGGGTTGGATTATTATGCTCCCGGCTCCAGAGAGATTATCAACAAAGCTGTTCAGGACGCAGTAGAAAAAGCGCAGCCATATGATCTTGAACTTGAGCTGATAACTTCAAAAGGTCATCATAAATGGGTTCGTGCAAGCGGTCGCCCGTTTGTCGATGGCAATAAGGTCACAAAAATCATTGGCTCTTTCCAGGACATAACCGATCGTAAACTTGCGGAATTTGAGCTTATTATACAGGATCGTTTACTCAACGAAATGGGAGACATTGCAAAAATAGGAGGCTGGGAATTCGATCTTTTATCGGGTAAGTCGACATGGACCCGTGAAGTTGCAATAATTCATGATCTTGACCCCGATACAAGTGCAAATGTAGACCTTAGTTTGCAATATTATCCTCCTGGTTCACGTGAAACAATTTCTAAGGCTTTCCAGAATGCAGTTGAAAATGGAGAATCTTATGATCTTGAACTCGAATTTATTTCTGCAGATGGTATATACAAATGGGTGAGAACGGGTGGACAACCTGTTTTTGAAGATGGTAAGATCGTTAAAGTCGTTGGATTTTTACAGGACATCACTCATCTTAAAAAAGTGGAAGTTGAACTTCAGAAACAGAGGTCGCTCCTTGATGAAGTTGGCGATATTGCAAATATAGGTGGCTGGGAGTTTGATGTTGACACTGGAGAAGGTACGTGGACTTCCGAAGTTGCCAGAATTCATGGTTTAGAACCTGATGATCCTACAAACAAGGATATAGGGCTGAATTTCTTCGTATCGGAATCGAAAAAAAGAATTGAGGCTGCTATAAAGAATGCAATTGAAAAGGCACAGCCATATGACCTGGAACTTGAACTTATATCTGCAGACGGTGTGAATAAGTGGGTGCGTACTCTTGGTCGTCCGGTTTTGAAAGATGGTAAGGTTGTAAAGCTAACCGGATCTATGCAGGATATCACGGAAAGAAAACTGGCTGCTGACAGATTACGTGAGAGTGAGGTCCGGGTAAAAAAGAAGCTTGATGCCATTATGGAACCGGATGGGGATCTCGGAGAACTGGAACTTGCTGATATAGTTGACATCGAAGCCCTGCAAAAGTTAATGGATACATTTTACCAGCTCACCAATATGGGGGGAATGGCTATACTTGATCTCAAGGGTAATGTTCTGGTAGCTATCGGTTGGCAGGACATATGTACAAAATTCCATCGGGTTCACTCTGAGACCTGCAAGCATTGCCTTGAAAGTGACCTTGAACTGACCCTGGGCGTAGAGCCAGGAACGTACAAGTTCTACAAATGCAAGAACAACATGTGGGATATGGTAACTCCTATAATGCTGGGTGGTTTGCATCTGGGAAATCTGTATGTTGGCCAATTTTTCCTTGATGATGAAGAGATCCCCTATGACACATTCAGGCGTCAGGCAAAGGAATATGGTTTTGATGAAAAAGAATACTTAGAGGCACTTGATAGGGTTCCACGCTGGAGCAGGGAATCTGTGGATTCGCTGATGACCTATTATTCTCTTCTTACCAACCTGATATCTACATTAAGTTATAGTAATGTCAAGCTTGCAAGAACCCTGAACGAACGTGATGACCTGCTCACATCACTTCATGAAAGTGAAGAACGTTTCCGTGCTACATTTGAGCAGGCGGCAGTAGGTATGTGTCTGGCTAACATGAATGGTTTCTTGATCCAAACGAATCAGCGTTTTTGTGATATTATTGGATATGATAATGAGGAACTTATCCAAATGAATTTTGTCGATGTTACCTATCAGGAAGATTTGGGTAAAGAATTATCTATGGTAGAAGAGTTAGTTTCAGGAGAAAGGAACGATTATTCTATCGAAAAACGCTATGTTCGTAAAGATGGAAACGTAATATGGGTCAATGTCACCGTTGCAATTGTAAAGTCTTCTGATGGCAGACCACAGTATTTTATCGGTATGATCGAGGATATCGATTCCAAAAAACAGGCAGAAGCAGAGATCAAACTAAAAAGCAATGCTCTGGAAAATTCACTGAATGGTTTTGACATAGTTAGTTCAGAAGGTAAATTTGTTTACGCCAATAAAGCTTACCTTAAAATGTGGGGTTACGATGATATAAGTGAGATATTGGGAACGTCTCCTATTGGTCATTGTAATGACCCTGGAGTTCCGGCAGAGATTATTAGCAATCTAAAGGAAAAAGGTGAATATGCCATTGAATTTACCGCTCTGCGTAAAGATGGTTCCACTTTTGAAGTCTTGATGTATGCTCAGCTTTTCGAAGATATTCAAGGCAATGAAATCTATATGGGCTCTTCTATCGATATTACTGATCGCAAAAAAGCAGAGGAAGAAATTCTTCGTTACAATGAACGCTTGAATATGCTCCATAATATAGATACTAAAATTATTTCGTCAGTATCTTCCAGGCAGGTTGCTGATGAAGTGCTAAATCACTTACGTAAACTGGTTCCATGTTCCATTGCAAGTTTAAGACTTGTCGATTCTGACACAAATGAAAAGGTTGTCTTTGCAGTAGATTCTGAAAATGAATCCTGGTTAACTGTTGGAACACGTTCCTCTCTTGACAGTTTACCTGATCTTGATAAATTGAAAGCCGGACAATCAGTAATGATTACTGATTTGAATTCGTATAAGACTCCTGATTCTGAGCTGGCGAAGACATTTGCCGAAGAACAGATTCATTCGGGTTTTGTTGTTCCATTGATTATAGATGGGGAATTGATGGGCATTTTAAGTCTTGCATCAGATAAGCCTGATTTTTTTAATGAGGAATATCAGGAAATAGTAGAGGAGGTTGCCAACCAGCTTGCTATAGCTATACATCATTCACGTCTGAATGATCAGATACGTCAGCATGCTGATGAGCTAGAGCAACGCGTAGCTGAACGTACATCTCAACTTCAGGTTGCCAATAAAGAACTCGAAGCTTTCACTTATTCCGTATCTCACGACTTGCGTGCTCCTTTAAGAGCCATAGACGGTTTCTCAAGGATCATAACAGAGGACTATGAGGAGCTTTTTGACGATGAAGGAAAACGTCTTTTCAATGTGATAAGAACTAATACGCGGAAAATGGACAAGCTTATCACAGACCTTCTGGGACTTTCCAGGATTGGTAGAAATGAGATGAATTGCACTTTTGTAAACATGAAAACTATGGTAAATTCAGTTTACAGTGATTTGATGGTCAATGGAAACAATAATGATATCCAGTTCAATGTTTCTGATCTCCCGGATAGCTATGCAGATACATCTCTTACGAAGCAAATATGGGTCAACCTTCTTTCCAATGCCATCAAATATAGTTCAACCCGGGAAAAAGGTGTCGTTGAAGTAGGAGCTTATAATGAAAACGGAATGAATGTTTACTACGTAAAGGACAATGGTGTGGGCTTTGATCCTAAATATTCTCATAAGCTCTTTGGAATATTCCAGCGTCTGCATAGTGAGAAGGAATTTCCGGGAACAGGTGTTGGACTTGCCATTGTACAGCGTATAGCAAGAAGACATGGTGGCGATGCCTGGGCGAAGGGAGAACTTGACAAAGGAGCTACATTTTACTTTTCATTACCTGTAAAAGATGGAGATGATGTGTGTGGAGAATGAAGTGGAAATCATACTTGTAGAGGATAATCCTAATGATATGGAATTAGCTCTCAGGGCATTGAAGAAGAACAACATTAGTAATAATATCGTTGTTCTTGGTGATGGTGAACAGGCTCTTGATTATCTTTATGGCAGAGATGAATTTGCAGATACTGATCAATCTGTGAATCCCCGTCTGATCTTACTTGACCTGAAACTTCCAAAGATGGATGGTCTTGAAGTTCTGAAAGTAATAAAGAGCGATCCTGAGAAAAAAATGATTCCGGTTGTGATGCTCACCTCATCAAAAGAAGAATCTGATGTTGTTGAAAGCTATCGTCTGGGGGTTAACAGCTATATTGTAAAACCGGTGGATTTTGATAATTTCGTGGAAGCAATACGTAATATTGGTTTCTACTGGTTGTTGATGAATGAATGTGCAAACTGTAAGAAGGAGTAATATGGAAATAGATCCCGGTTTGCGAATATTGTTTGTAGAGGATGTTCCATCTGATACGGAACTGGCAGAAAGGATACTGCGAAAGGACGGTTTAGTCTTCAGCTCGATCAGGGTAGAGACTGCCGATGAGTTCCTGAAGCAGCTAGACGAATTCAGGCCGGATATAATTATTTCTGATTATAGTCTTCCTGTTTTTGATGGAATGCATGCGCTCAAGTTGCTTCTGGATTATGATAAAAACATTCCTTTCATAGTTTTTACAGGTTCTCTGAATGAGGAAACAGCAGTAAAATGTATGAAAGAAGGTGCAACGGATTATGTTCTCAAGGATCGCATTAAAAGATTGCCTTTCTCAGTAAGGGAGGCCCTTGATAAAAAAGAAGCCTTATTTGCAAAAGAGATAGCGGAAGATTCTCTCATGAAAAGTGAGGATCGATTAAAACTTGCTATGGAAGTGTCAGGCCAGGGTTTCTGGGACTGGGATATGGATACGGACAAAGTATATTTCAGTCCGGGGTGGTATTCCATGCTTGGATACAGTCCGGGAGATCTGCCAGAAACTTTCGATGCGTGGAAATCCATCTTACATCCGGATGATCGTGATCTTGTTATTTCCAGATTACTTGATAATCTGAGGAACAGGGAAATATTCCAGATGGATTTCAGGATGTGTTCAAGTGACGGGACATGGGTATGGATCACAGGTCATGGAAAGCCGTTCGATATAGATAAGAACAATGTTCCTCACAGGTCTATAGGTACCTGTATTGATATAACTGACAGAAAACTTGCCGAAGAACAGATGTTAAGGGCAAGAATTGCTGCTGAAGAGGCTAACCAGTATAAAAATGAATTGCTGGCAAATATCACCCATGAACTTAAAACTCCTCTAAGTTCAGTGATAGGTTTTTCTGACGTCTTGCTGGAAGGAATGCCAGGTCGCTTGAATGATGCACAGCAGGAATATATTTCTATAATCAATAAGAGTGGGAGCCGATTACTAGAGCTGGTCAACAGAATGCTGGATCTGTCTATGATAGAATCAGGACGGATGGATCTGAGCTATGAAAGTTTCAGTCCTGAATATGTTCTGTCTATCGTTCTTAAAAGGACAAGTTCAATGGCAGCCAAAAAGAACATTTGCGTAAATTCTATGGTTGAGCCGGGTCTTGAAGAGATCACAGCTGATGCTGATAAGGTAACAGAGATGCTTTACAATATCGTGGAAAATTCTTTGAAATTCACTCCCGAAGGTGGCAAGATCTCAATATCTGTAAAGGAAAACGATGGAAACGTCTACTTTGAAGTTTCAGATACGGGAATCGGAATTCATAAAAAGGATATGGAAAGGATATTCGAGCCTTTTGTACAGTTAGACGGTTCTGTAAGTCGTAAACATGGTGGTGTAGGTCTTGGTCTGATGCTTGTAAGGGAATACGCAAAAATGCATAATGGAGAGGTAATAGTGGAAAGCGAGTGTGGTAAAGGCAGTAAATTCACACTTAAACTACCAAGAGCTCCCGAAAACCTGAAACTCAATGTGTAAAAATTTCCTGATGAGAACTATTTCATTTCAGTCAAATAAGTAATCACACCAGTCCGCAGATCCCGGCCTGAATTCTTCTTCAAGTTCCTCTGTATCACCATTTCTGAGTCCCCCGATGATCTGCCTTATATTCTTCAAAGTTTTTTCCGCACTTTCCTCGGTAGTGTTAATTTCAAAAACTTTCTCACACCACTCCACAGCCTCTGCAAGGATTATATCAAGAGCCTCAGCTTCGAGGTTCTCTTTTACTTTCTCTTCGGAATAATTCCTTTTTTCAAGTCTTCCTTTTAGTACTGCAGGGTCTGTCCTCAGTACAATAACAATATCGGCTATATGGTGAGAAAGATGGCTGTCAACGATGGTTGCAGTATATGATCTGTCCTGGAGCTCCAGAACCCTGTCATAAACCTGGTCCATATCAGCCACAACACAGTCCCTTTCGGTATCTATTTCTGAGTAGAGCTTCTCTTCTTTGATCAACTCATTGAGGTGTATCACCTGATAGTAAGGATCCTCCTCAAGCAATCTTGTCACTGATGTCTTTCCAGTTCCTGGTGTTCCTGTGATACCGATAAGCATAGTTAAGAATAAGCCTTCAAATGCTTAATTCTTGTGATACTGCGTATTCGTATTGTCTAAATTATTGTCCCTTAATTACATATACTAAAATGACATAAATAATTTATAGTGGGGAGATTCTTTAGATGGCTAAACTAAGTTATCCTGTTTTCTTTCTGCATTGAACATCGGAGTGGGTAATATAGCATAGCCAGAATACATCTGTATGATGGTGCAAATTTGAATTGAGATGTTCACAGCGAATGCTATATTTCGTCGAATTATCTAATGAAAAATAAGTATGGGAGTATAAAATGGCATCTTTAATAGGACTATCGATAGCGTTTTTAGTATTGGCCCTTGTAGCCTATATTTTTGGAGCAAGAGGAATTGCCGGTTTATCAATGGAAATTGCAAAATGGCTGATAGTAATTTTTGTAATACTTGCAATTATATCTCTGTTCTTCTAACAAAAAGTCAGCTACAGTTTTAAATCAAATGTGCAAATAAATAGTTATAAGTCTACTGTTATCTTTACGATGGAAATTATGACTCTTTATTTTTATTTTAAAAACCTTTTCTCATCAAGAAATCCTATCCGGTTCCTTCCAGAACTCATGATTTCTTGCAGAGTCAACGGACTTTCTTGTTCCAGTCCAGCGTTTTCTCCAGGAAGATTCCCATGGTTTCCTTTTTGGGCTAATGCCATATTTTCCCAAATGAATACTTCCTCCTTTCTGTTCATTATTAATAAAATTGTATAGAATCCTCTAATCAATCTGAAATATGAGTTACAGGGAAAACCTTGCAACATCAATTAGCTAGTTGGTAATCAGCTTAGTTCTTATGCCTCGACTCAGCGATTTTCAGGAAATTCTTGATGATCCACAGTCCTTCTTCTGTAAGAATGGATTCAGGATGGAACTGCACACCGTACACAGGATATTTCTTGTGCTCGACTGCCATGATTATATCATCATCTGTCTTTGCAGTGACCTTGAGGTCATCTGCCAGTTTTTCAATGGCAAGTGAATGGTATCTTCCGCCCTTGAACTTATCTTCAAGTCCTTCAAAAAGCGGAGATTCCTCATGGCTGATGTCAGATGTTTTTCCATGAATGGGGCCATCCTTTGCATGCCCGATGGTTCCACCAAAAGCAGTGTTTATTGCCTGGTGGCCAAGACAAACACCAAGTACAGGTTTTTCCGGGCCAAATTCCCTGATAACATCAAGACATGATCCTATGTCCTCTTTTTTGTGAGGTGTGCCCGGACCAGGTGATATAACGATTGCATCAGGGTTGATTTCCTTCACTTCTTCAAGGGAAATGGTGTTAGGAACGACCATAGTATCAGGTTCGTATATGGAAACATAGTCCACGAGATTCCAGACAAAAGAATCCTTGTTATTTATGAACAATACCTTCATTGTTTTCCTCCTATGGCCTTTATCATTGCAGCCATTTTCCTTTCGGTTTCGTTGTATTCGTAAGTCGGATCAGAGTCAGCAACAATACCGGCTCCCGCCTGTACGTAAGCTGTGTTATTCTTGATAAGCACTGTCCTTATGACAATGGCAAAGTCAGCGTCACCATTCCATGAATAGTAACCTACACCGCCGCCATAGATTCCTCTGGACTCCGGTTCAAGGTCATCTATTATTTCCATTGCCCTTATCTTTGGTGCACCTGAAAGAGTTCCTGCAGGGAATATGGCACGTGTGGCATCGAACTGGTCGCACTCGTCCCTGAGCTCGCCGCTTACTGTGCTCTCTATGTGCTGAAGGTGGGAATATTTCACCACGCTCATAAGGTCATCAACCTTAACGGTTCCACCTTTTGAGACCATTCTTACATCATTGCGTCCAAGGTCAACAAGCATTACGTGTTCTGCACGTTCTTTCTTGTCTCTTAGCATCTCCTGTGCAAGTTCTTTGTCCTCTTCGTCATTATTGCCACGTGGGCATGTTCCTGCAATAGGATTTGTGATGACTTTCCTGTCAAAGACTGTCATAAGGGTTTCGGGGCTTGCACCTACGATGCCTATATCCTTGAAGTTGAAAATATACATGTAAGGGCTTGGATTGATGTTCCTGAGCCTGATGTAGAGTTGCAGAGGCGTCTGCTTCATTTTCACAGTGTACCTGCGTGAAGGAACTACCTGGAAAATATCTCCGTCAATTATATGCTGTTTTGCAATTTTTACAGCTTCTTCGTAGGCTTCCTGGTCCATGTTGGCGACCGGCACCTCGGTATCTGCTGCAGGAATATCCTCGCTGATACTTATGACCGAAGCCATCTGAAGTGATCTTTCCATTAGTTGAGCTTCAGATACAGCATGCTCGTAAACATCGTTGAGGTCGCTTGATCCAGTTATAAATGGTGTAATTACGATATATGTTTCGTTTGTAATGTGGTCAAAGACAAAGGTCTTTGACATGATAGCAAAGTGCATGTCAGGTACATCTGCATCAGGCTTCTTGTCCCGGTCTAACCATGAATCGTAAACAAGGTCGTAACTGTTGTAGCCGATAGCTCCTCCAAGGAATGTCTGCCTGTCAAAACGCTTCTGGTTCAAGATATGAGTTCCGGTGCTTGTAGGATATATCTTCCTGAAAGCTGCCAAGGCATCATCACCTTCGCTTACCTTGACCCTAAACTTGCCACCGATAAGAGAATCTACATCTCCCATTGATTTGAGCTTATTGTAGATGTGCTTTGTAAGCTCGGAGTTCATCTGGCACTCGATGGTGATGTGCCTGTCTTTAATAGATACGACCATCTCAGGCTCATAACCTACAAATGAATATCTTGCATGTCTTTTTTCCTTCTCTACCGACTCAAGCAGATAGGAATGTCCTGCATTCTGCAGGGTTGCATAGAGTTGCAACGGGCTGCAAATGCTATTCACTTTTGTCATGAGCTGCACTATGGCAGGCTTCTGTGAATTTTCAACGAGGGTTTTGAAATCCTCTTTGTTAAGATCAAAATCAACCATTGATACACCTTGCTTCTTCTATAAACCTGCATACCTTTGCAGGGTCTTTCTTTCCATCTGTTTCCACACCGGAGGCGGTATCCACAGCAAAGGGCATTACCTTGTTAACCGCATCTCTGACATTGTCTGGTTTAAGCCCTCCGGCAAGAATCACCGGAGCTTCCGCGTTCTCTACTACTTTTCTGCTAACTGACCAATCGTGCACAAGTCCTGTGCCGCCGCTTACTCCTGCCTTGCCTGAATCAAGAAGTATGCCGTCTATCAGGTCATTCTCATAGAGGTCATCTATCTCTGCCATCATTTCAGATGGCAGTTCCCTGCATTCTACCGGCACGACAAATGTCCTGATTATCTTCTGGTGTGTGTTGTTACGTATGATCGCTATTTCATCTGCTTTGAGGTTGTTGTGGAGCTGAACTACATCCGGGTTGACCTTTTCGATAAGTTCCAGTGCTTCCTGGCCGCTGGATGGCATTATCACAAGTACTGAGTCCACAAAGAAAGGTACTTTCCTGACAAGTTCTGCGGCGGTCTTGGCATCCAGTTTCCTGGGAGTGTTCACAGGAACTTCTGTGATGAAACCCACAGCATCAGCTCCGCAGCTAACTGCCAGTTCAATGTCCTCAGCAGTTTTCATTCCACATATTTTAACTCTGGGCAGATACTTCATCTATGACTCCCTGAATTTTGTCGTCATCGCTGAATTCTATCAGTTTCTCCAGTGCTTTGCCGCTGTCAATTACTTCCTCTGCAAGAGGAATTGCTTCCTTGATAGAGGCTGCCTTTCCGGCAACATAGAGGGCCGCGGCTGAGTTCATTACAATGATGTCTCTCTTAGGACCCTTCTCACCCTTCAATATCCTTATGATATCTATTGCATTCTCCTTAGGTGTGCCGCCTGCAATATCCTCAGGAGTTGCTTTGTTGATTCCAAGTTCTTCTGGAGTGATTGTGTAGGTAGTGATGTTTCCATCTTTAAGTTCAGCAACGTATGTCTCTGAGAAGTTGGATATCTCATCCATGCCGTCACCGTAGACTACCATTGCCCTGTCAACTCCCAGTTTTTTCATGACCTGGGCGAAAGGCTCGCAGAGGCTCCTGTCAAATACGCCAACAAGCTGCACTTTTGCATTTGCAGGGTTTGTGAGTGGTCCGAGAATGTTGAAAACAGTTCTTACTCCCATTTCCTGTCTGATTGGTCCAACCCTTTTCATTGCAGGATGGAAGATAGGGGCGAACATGAATCCGATTCCGTTCTTTTCTATGGATTCAGTTACTTCTTCAGGTGCTTTGTCCACTTTTATCCCGAGTTCTCTCAGGACATCGGCACTACCGGAAAGTGAAGTTATTGAACGGTTACCGTGCTTTGCAACAGCCACGCCGGTTGCTGCGGTAACTATTGCAGAGGCTGTTGAGATATTGATGGTGTTGCGCTTGTCTCCTCCGGTTCCCACAACATCCACAAGTGCACCGTCAACCTTCGGAGCAATTGTGTTTGCAGCTTTCTTCATACCGGTTGCAAAACCCGCGATCTCATCCGGGGTCTCTCCCTTCATTTTAAGAGAAATGAGGAGGCCGCCTATCTGTGCGTCTGTGGCCTCTGTGAATATTTTGGTGATTGCATCCTCAGCTTCTGTAATTGTGAGGTCCTGCTTTTCACTTACCTTCTTGATGTAGTCCTTCATTTTAGCACCTATCAACGCAATAATGTATATATTTGTACAATATTGATTAAAGATGACTAATTATATTTAAGGATTGTGGGTTTGAAGGCTTTGTGTAAAAACTAGAGGTTGTGTAGAAAGTAATGATTCGGTGCAAAAAAAGAAAAGAGTCTATGCATAACTAATTTCAAAGCAAATTATCATTAAAATTAATGTAACGAAAACATCTTTACATCCTTATGATTTGCTTTTTTGCAATTTACTAAGTAGTTTCATCTTCACTCATGAATCTCATGATTCAATAAATATAACAGTTCTCAACATATTTTGTATATACAGTTATTTTTAAGTAATTTGTATACTTTTGAACAGCAAATCCCATTTAATTCAAATATTGGAGATAAATGATGAAAATAAGAGTTGTAAGTTCAAAAGAAGAAATCAATAACCTCGGTTCTAATGAAGAAATGATTCATCTTGCATTCAGGCCATCAAACACAGACATATTCAACCTCATAACAAAATGTCCTGATGTGAAAGCACTTCATATACCAAGTTCCTACATAAGAACAATTTCCAAATCCACTCAGATGTTTTTGGAGATGAAAGGTATAGCACTCATTGAAGGTGATGTATGGGGTCACAGGAAAGACATCAATGAATACTCTGAAGTTTCTGAAAGTGTATATGAACGCTTTGACCAGTACAGAGCAAATGGTCTTTCTGATGAAGAAATTGCAGCAAAGATGGAAAGAGAATTGCATATGAGCACAGATTTGATTAAGTTCCTGCTTAAAAACAGAAAGTAAGGTGTATTCAGATACTTAATACCCTTATTTTTTTATACAAAAATCTAAAATGCAAAATTTACATCAATATCTAATTCATACATTTCTTGAATCAGAATGCACATCTGATGGCACTATTTTCCATAGGATTTCATTGACTTGCAGATTCTATGAGTTAGTTCCTACAAAATTATCTGATTTTGATCTGATTATGTAAAACCGCAAAAAATGGCTTCTCTCCGGAAAATGCTGAACGATTCCGGTTTACAAGTGAAAAATAACGTCAGAAAACAATAAACAAAACGAAGAGTAAACACAAACATCAGTTTAATGCCTGCTCTCCGCACAAAATTCTGCCCTTATCGGTCAATTTGTATGATTTCATATTCATGCTTCCGGAAGAAAGTTCAGGGTCTGCGCAGACCCTTGAACAGCCCTTACAGCCACCTGTACACTCACATCCCGCCGCATTCTCGATGCAGCATTCTATGTCACCTTTCTTTTCCATGATGTTCAGGAGATCCCTGAACTCATCCTGTCGCAGGTTGAGCCTGTCTGCAATGGTGCGGGTGGTGAGATTTTCTCCGGAATCCATCATCTCTGCCATTCTTCTCAGAAAATACCTGTAACCAACCACCATTATGCTCCTTCCCGGAACACCAGTACTTCGTTAAGTGAGAATCTGTTTTTCCAGTACAATATCCCTGCAATTGAAAGCAATCCCAGGTAGATGCCCGGCCTGAAAGTTTCCATTATGCTCCATCCTTTATAGTCATCAGGAACAATGAACGAATCAAGCAGGTTTCCGGCCATGATTAGCAGGTAAACTGCCGCAAATATCAGTGACATCAGAATTCCTACGTAAACAAAAGACACTCCTGCGTTAATGCCCTGATGCATCTCCCAGAGTCCGTTGAGAAATACTGCACCAATGACCATGAGACAGAATCCTCCAAGTATATCTCCTGGTACGAACAATAGTCCTGCTATTCCCGTATCGATTCCAAGACCCTCAGCAATGTTCAGAAGCCCGAAGAAAACGTACAGCACTCCTGCAAGCGCTGCAAATGCTATTTCTTTATTACCGTAACTGTGTGTCATATCTATTATCTCCCTAAAGTTTCAGTTTAGAATATCAGGCCATCAGTCCCATGCGTGTGCCGGCCTGATATATTACAAATGCAAATCCCCATGCCAGTGAGGTTCCGTAAGCAAGCTGGAATAGTGTCCATTTCCATGACCCCGTTTCTCTTTTTATAACTCCAATGCAGGCGAAACATGGTGCGTACAGAAGGGTAAAAACCATGAGTCCGAGTGCTGCAAGAGGTGTCATTGATCCGGCTGAAAGTATATTTGAGAGGCTTTCCTCGTTCTCTCCGACTCCATAGAGCACGCCCATGGAACCAACTACTATTTCCTTTGCCACAACACCAAACAGAAGTGCAACTGCTATTTTCCAGTCAAATCCAAGCGGTGCGACAAGAGGCTCAAGTATCTGTCCTATCATGCCTATCATGGACTCTGTAGTTCCATAGATTTCCTGGGAAGCGAATGTTCCACTGCTTCCGGGTGCAGGAATTGATGCCAGTAACCACACACCTACCACACCGATCAGGATGATGGTTCCGGCTTTCTTGAGGTATATCTTTCCTCGCTCCCACATGTGAATGAAGCTTCCTTTCAGGGTTGGAACCTTATATGACGGGAGTTCCATGATGAAAGGCGCGTCCTCTCCTTTGAGAATGGTACTGCGCATGAGTTTTGCACTTACAACAGCGACCAGGATGCCAAGAGCATACAGAATGAAGATCACAACTCCTGCATCCCTGCCAAAGAATGCCCCGGCCAGGAGAACATAAACCGGAAGCCTTGCTCCGCAGGACATGAATGGAGTTATCAGAATGGTGATGAGACGGTCCCTTGTATCTTCAATGGTACGGGTTGCCATAATTGCAGGCACATTACATCCGAATCCCATTACAAGGGGTATGAAAGATCTTCCATGCAGTCCTATCTTGCTCATCAGCTTGTCCATTATGAATGCGGCTCTTGCCATGTAGCCACTGTCTTCCATAAGGGAAAGCATAAAGAAGAGCAGGAGAATGTTCGGAAGGAATATTATAACTGAGCCTACACCTGCTATCATTCCTTCCCCTACAAGGGATGCCAGCCATGGAACAAGGATTGCAGTTGTAGCTGTTTCTGCCAGCCATCCGAAGAATATGTCTATCATATTCATGAAAGGGGTTGCAAAGGTGAAAGTGACCTCAAAAGCCGCCCACATGAGCGACAGGAATATTGGTATTCCTAATGCTTTGTTTGTCACTACTCTGTCAACCATGTCCGATCCGCTTAGGTGGGATGTATTGATATTACAAACCTGTCTCAGCATTGTCTGTATGGTCTTGTATCTCTGGTCAGCAACCTTTGCCTCCAGGATATCGGCATCGGTTTCGTTCAGTATTATCTGTATTTTCGGGAAACTATCACTCTCCTTACCTTTTTTGATTATGTTCTCGTCACCCTCAAGCAACTTCAAACCAAACCATCGTGATGGATAATGTGCAAAGTAGGGGTCACTGTCGAGAATGACTCTCAGTTTCTCTGCTTTGTCTTCGATCTCATCATCATACGTGAATACGTTCCCTGTAACCCTTGTCCTGTGCAGTTCATTGGTGACTGCATCAAGAAGCCCTTCTATGCCGTTGCCTTTGCTTCCTATTGTGGATACAACGGGAACTTCCAGGAATTCCTGCATCTTTGTTTCATCAATATTGTCACCTTTTGCAAGGGCAAGGTCTGTCATGTTCAGCGCAATAATGAGCCGGACGCCAAGTTCCATCAACTGGGTTGTAAGGTACAGGTTTCTTTCAAGGTTTGTTGCGTCGATTACCTGAACCACAACGTCCGGCTTTTCTTCAATAATAAAGTCTCGGGCAATAATCTCATCAAGAGAGTACGCTGTGAGACTGTATGTGCCCGGAAGGTCAACTATCTCCATCATCACATCATTATGCACTCTTTTACCGATCTTGCGTTCCACCGTAACGCCGGGCCAGTTGCCCACATGCTGTTTTGAACCGGTAATCGCGTTGAATATGGATGTCTTTCCAACATTCGGGTTCCCGGCAAGTGCAACAGTAATTTTTTCTGTCATTTTACCACCATTGTCGCAATTTACCTGCGTTACTTGAGAACCTCTACAAGAACAGTTTCAGCCTCTCTTTTTCTGAGGGAAAGATTGTATCCTTTCAGTTTGAATTCAACAGGGTCTCCTAATGGTGCTCTTCTGATAACGTCTACTCTTGTACCGGGAGTAAGTCCCATATCCAGAATTCTCTTTCTTGAAGACTTCTGGCCTGTCACTTTCACAACCTTCACCGATGTGTCAGGTTCTATGAAATCCAGTTTTTTTTCATTCATGTTATGGCCTTTTGTTTGTTTACTTTTAGTAGGTATACCTAACATAGTTAATTTAGTATATACTATTTTTGGTTTGCATTTTTTATTTCGTTTCACTACTTAGTATTGCAGGGACAACACAACTTAGAAAATACAATTTAGTCTATGGGATGTGTTTTAAAGCAGCGTAGCTGCTGGATTTACCAAAATAGATACAGAAAAAGTAAATCCAATTTTAAAAAAATAAGAAAAAGTGAAAGACCATTATTGACCTTCGATCAATTCATAAATTTTTTCCATGTCAAGGCAGCTTTCAACTACTCTGGCAAGTTCCTCATAAGCCTCATCTTCTGTGGTCACAGTTTCAGGGTGATATTCCACGCCCTTCTTTTCTGTAAGATATATCATGAGAGCATGGCGAATGTTCTCATTCTCGAAAAGTCCGTGCAGGTATGTACCCACTACAGTTCCGCTTTCATCAATGCTGCCATCATCCCCGAATACTGTTCTCGGTGTTTTTGTTGCACCCATGTGAATCTCATATCCCCATATTTCATCACCCTTTATGTGATTGAATATGGGTCCGTCTGCGACAATCTCCTTCTTGACCTGAACTGTTCTCTTTTTGTATTCTCCGAATGATGTTTCGGTTTCAAGAAGTCCCAGTCCTTCATAGTCTGCCTCAACTCCATTTTCAACACCGGAATCGTGGATGACCTTTCCAAGCATCTGGTAGCCGCCGCAAATTCCAAAAACAACTGCCTTGCCTTTGAGGTTCTTTATCTGAACATCCATGCCGCTTGACTGGAGGTCAAGGAGGTCACTAACAGTGTTCTTTGTTCCGGGGATGATAACACAATCCGGGTTGCCCAGATTCTCATCAAGGTCTACGTATCTGACTTTAGCTATTCTTTCAAGTGGTTCAAAATCTGTGAAATTGGATATTCTTGGAAGGCGGATCACTGCGATATCGATGTCATTGATATCTTCGTTCTCTTCACGTCCTTTTTTCTTCTTCCTGATCGCCATGGAGTCTTCGGATGGTATCTTGAGCTTGTAATAAGGCAGAACTCCAAGAACCGGAACTTCAGTGAGATTCTCAAGTTGCTTAAGGCCGGGTTCAAGTATTGCGGGGTCGCCTCTGAATTTATTGATCACAAAACCTTTGAGGTTCTTAGCCACATCTTCAGGCAACAGTGCCTTTGTACCATAGAGGCTTGCAAAGACTCCTCCTGACTCAATATCTCCTACGAGGATTATGGGTGCCTGTGTGATGCGTGCGGTTCCCACGTTGACGATATCACGGTCATAGAGGTTGATCTCTGCGGCACCTCCTGCTCCTTCCATCACTATAAGATCGTATTCTGATTCAAGTCTTTCAAGTGCGCCTCTGAGCACATCATGCATTTCGTCTATTGAATCATAGTAATTTCCGGCGGATTTGTCTGCATATGGTTCCCCGAGTACGATGACCTGTGATGTCCTGTCTCCTTTTGGTTTGAGGAGCACGGGGTTCATGTCTGCAGTGGGCTCAACTCCGGCAGCTTTGGCCTGAATAGCCTGGGCAATTCCAATTTCCTTTCCATCTTTTGTTATCCATGAATTCAGGCTCATGTTCTGGGCCTTAAATGGTGCAACCTTGTATTTTCTGGAGAGTATCCTGCAGAGTCCCGTGACCATTATGCTCTTGCCAACGTCCGATGCAGTACCGAGTACCAGTAATTTTCTAGCTTTTTTCTTGTTTTCCATTGCAACCGCCCTAATAATATTTTTGGATTCTTATACTATTTCGTAATAATGCAACAGTTTTATGAAGGGCAACTTATATCTACTTAACTCCAGTTTATCTTAGTTAGGTGGAATATGACTGAACTTTTGCATGTAAGTGGCGGCCCTACAAAACCAGAAATTATCGCAGTTTCGTTATCTAAACTTGATTTAGCAGACGGTTGCAGATTTTTTGATATTGGTTGTGGAACAGGAGCCGTGTCAATAGAAGCTTCAAAAATGGTACGTGACATCAGTATATGCGCTATTGATGCAAGGGAAGAAGCCATTAGTGTAACGAAGAAAAATTTCGAAGCATTTAAGATTAACAATGCACAAGTGTTTTCCGGTGAATCATCTGAGATCCTTGAAAAACAGGAAGTTGGTTCAATAGATTGTGCATTCATTGGCGGCACAAAGAATATTTCCCGTGTGCTTGAAGTGCTTGCCGAGAAAAAGGCAAAAAGTATTGTATTGAATGCGGTCAGGATCGAGACTGTCGTAAACGTAATAAACAAGATGAAAGAACTTGACTTATTCGATGAGGCACTGCATATTATAGTATCTCGCAGCGCGCCGATAACTGGCGAAACTATGTTCAAGCCGGAAAATCCGATCTATATTGTTGTCGGCAAGTCCGGTAAAAACTGACGTTAACTTAATTTATCTTTATTTAATGGTGATAAAAAATGCTTGTAGGAGTAGGACTTGGTCCGGGTGATCCGGAGCTTCTGACATTGAAAGCTGTTGAAAGCCTGAAAAATGCATATAAGGTATACGTTCCCGGTCGAATGGCAGCCGACTTGGTAGCACCTTATGCAGAATCAGAAATTCTCGATTTCCCAATGCTGACCGATTATGAGGTACTCAATGAGGTCTGGAAAAAGAATGCTGATATGCTTGCTGAGGAATCAAAGGATAATCTAATTGTCTTTGGTCTTATCGGAGACCCAAATTTCTTCTCAACTTTCACTCATTTAAAACGTGTAATGAAGAAATTCTATCCTGATGTTGAGACTGCAACAATTCCGGGCATCAGCTCGATCACATCTTTCGCTGCACAGACTGGTGCTGAGGTTGACTCATCATTTGAGGTAAGCGATGGTTCAGACAGCAAGTATAGAATAAGGCTCAAGGCAAGCAGGCCACTTGAGATCATCGAATCATATGAAAAGGAAGGCTTTAACAAGTTCACTTTCTGCGAGCGCCTTTTCAGTGACAGGGAAGTAATAATCACAGAAAGGGATAAGATTCCTGAAAAAGGCAACTATTTCAGTATAATCTATGCCCAGAAGGAATAATCACAAGGTGAATGCAATGACAGATAAGAAAGTCTATTTTGTAGGGTCCGGCCCGGGAAATGCAAAATACATTACCGTAATGGGCAAAGAGCTTCTTGAAGGGGCTGACCTTGTAATCTATGCAGGTTCCCTTGTAAATCCTGAAGTTGTAAACTACTGTAAAGGCGAAAAGATTGACAGTTACGGACTTACCCTTGATGAGACCAACCAACTTATAGTTGACAATCTAGAAGCAGGTAAGAAGGTCGTAAGATTACACAGCGGCGACCCATCACTTTACGGTTCAATCGTAGAGCAGATCGAGGAACTCAAGAAGTTCGATGTAGAAGTTGAGATAATTCCTGGTGTATCTTCAGTATTTGCAACAGCAGCAGCGCTGAAGACCCAGCTTACACTTAATGATGTCTCAGAAACTCTTATTATAACACGTCCTGCAGGTAAGACACTTGAGAAGGACCAGATCAAGGAACTCTCAAGACATGGCGCAACCATGGCTGTGTTTTTGGGAACCCAGAAGATCGAGCAGATCATGGAGAAAGTGGAATATCCAGACGACACTCCTGTGGCAGTTGTTTTCCATGCATCATGGCCTGACCAGAAGATCATTAAGGGCACTGTTGCAGACATTGCCGGCAAGGTCAAGGAAGCAGGTATCAAGCGCTCCGCAATGATCCTTATCGGTGGAGTTGTAGAGCCTGTAGAATATGGTAACTTCGGGAGGTCTTACTTATACGGAGTGGCACAAGAACCGCTGTCATAACCTTTGAGAGAAATCTTGAGGTTGCAGAGCGCCTGGCAGAACATCTGGATGCAGATATCCTGATGTTCGATAAAACCATCTTCAGAAAGGCATTTGAAGAATATGATGCCATCGTGGCAGTGTTTGCCACCGGCATTGTTGTCCGTGAGATAGCACCGCTTATAGTGAATAAGTGGAAGGATCCTGCAGTGGTAGTTGTAGATTCTAATATGAATTTTGCAATTCCTCTGCTTGGTGGTCATCATGGAGGCAACGAAGTTGTCAGGAAGATAGCTGAAATTGGTCCTGTTCCGGTTGTAACTACAGCTACTGAGGTCCACAACAGGAATTCGGTGGAAGGAATTGCCAAGTCGCTTGGATGTGACATTGTCAATAAGCCATCCACTGTTCAGGTGAATTGCGCTCTGCTTGATGAGGATGTTGAAGTCCTCGAAATAAAAGGTCCAAAGATAGTCATTGTCGGAGACGATGTTTCGGTCCTGAAACGAGAAGAAAAGGCTGAGGGCAAATGATCATAGGTATGGGAGCCCGAAGGGGTATTGACAGTCAGGAAGCCATCGATGCGATAAACAATGCGCTTGCGGAGGTAGGCAGAAGTATCGGTGATGTGGAAGGACTGGCATCAGCAAAACTTAAAGAGAACGAGACTGGACTGCATGAAGCAGCTAAGTTCTTCGGGCTCACAATAACGTTCATAGATCACGACGAATTGAATAACTATGATGCGCCGTCGGCTTCGCAGGCAAAACGCTTCGGGCTTAGGGGCGTTGCAGAACCTGCTGCACTGGCGCTGTCGGAAAAAAAACAATTGATACTAAGGAAGAAGGTATATGGAAGGGTCACAATCGCAATCGCAGAGTAAAGGTAAACTCTACATCATCGGAATAGGTCCGGGTTCAGTCGAACAGTTGACAGTGAAGGCAAGGGATGTAATCATGACATCAGATTACATTGTCGGAAACGGTACCTATCTTGACCAGATGGCAAGCCTGCTGGATAAACAGGAGATAGTCCGCAGTGCCATGGGTAAGGAAGTTGACCGCTCACGCAAGGCAGTGGAGCTTGCGCAGGATAAAGTTGTTTCCATGATAAGCGGTGGAGATGCCAACGTTTACGGTATGGCAGGTCTTGTTCTTGAAGTTGCAGAACACGCTGGTCTTGGTGTTGAGGTAGAGGTTCTGCCTGGTGTAACTGCAATTACAGCAGCTGCAAGTGTTGTTGGAGCACCTATTGTCAATGATATGTGTACCGTAAGTCTCAGTGACCTTCTGACACCATGGGAAGTCATCGAGAAAAGACTTGATGCAGCAGCATCAGCAGATTTTGTGATGTCACTCTACAATCCAAAGAGCCGCCAGCGCAAATCCAATTTCTCAAAGGCCATTGATATCATCAGAAAGTACAAGGAAGATTCAGTTCCTGTAGCTCTTGTTAAAAATGCCCTGAGGGACAGTGACCAGGATTACGTTGTCACAACCCTTGGCGAGGTTATGGACTACAACGACTGGGTCGACATGAGTACAACAATCCTTATCACAACAAATGATTCCCGTATATGGGATTCACCATACGGTAAGAGAATAATCACTCCAAGGGGGTATCATCGGAAATATGACTATTGATTCCAAAAAGACTGACACAAGTATTGAAGAGCTTGTGGAAATGACAACTGAGATCGACCCTGATCTCGTTGCTATCTGCAATGACCTTGGTTCACAGACCGATGAGGCCAAGGCAATTTACATGACAAGCCGCAACATTGCCCGCAAGCTTGTGGGTGATGAAACTCCTGAGGATCGCGTGAAACAGCGCTGTGTAACCTCAACCGGTGACCCTGCAGTAGCAGACATCATGCGCTTTGTCAATGATCCTATAAATGCAGGTGTTGAGGCAATTAGAAAGGGAGCTCCCATTCTTGTTGACATCAACATGGTCAAGTCAGGAATTACCAAGAGAGGCCACAACTGTGAGATTATCTGTGTACTTGACAAGGATGAGGATGCAGAACTTGCTAAAAAGTACGGTATTACAAGAACTGCAGCAGGATTCCTGAAATGCAAGGATATTCTTGAAGGTTCAATTGTTGCAATAGGCAATGCACCATCCGCTGCATTTGCAGTATGCAGGATGATAGAACACGGCATCAAACCAGCTATCATTGTAGGCACACCTGTAGGTTTTGTCAACGCAGCAGAATCAAAGGAAGTTGTCAGGGGCGCACCAGTTCCATCAATCACATGTGTGGGTACACGTGGTGGAACACCAATGGCAGTTGCCTGTATAAACGAACTTGTTACAATAGCAAATGAAGATTAATGTGTTCTTGTTTGAACACATTAACCTATTCTTATTTTACAACTGTCTTTCTTATTTTATCTTTCTCATAATATACAAACTAGCTACTACTGCAGCAACACTCATCAATCCTGAAAATCCCGGTCCTTCTTCTCCTTGCCCATCCTGCTGAACATTGTTGTTATTTCCATTCTGGAAATTACCGTTTGCTCCGATTGTGAAAACTCCTGCATCAGGTGCCCTGTCATATAGAGATCTGCCATCGCTGTCTGGATTAATATATACGGTTCCGGTTTCTGCCCGCTTTGAGCCTGGGATTTTCGTACCATAGGGGACCAGGGCAGTTTCGATGAAAATATCCATGTTTCCATCATCGGGCAAAAACTCTGCAGGAATGCTCAGGTACATCTTATTTCCCTGCATGGTGATCAGGTGAGTTGCTTCCCTTACGCTGTACTTTCCATTGTACATTCCAAACATAGTTCCTGAAAGATCTCCATTGTACAGGCCAAAGCTGAGCATGTAGTCCGGGCTATTGTCCTGGTTTGTGTCAAAGTAAACAGTGGTGATAGCTCCATCATCCAGTTCGAGACTTGCATATGCAATAGTTATCAGCATGATGTTGTCCGTGAAGCCGATATCCGCAGATATGATGTCATCACCATCGTATCCAAAACCAGTTGAGTCTCCTGCAGCATCAGTAAGTGTCTTTTTGTCTGCTCCATATGCAAGAAGGGGTTTGATCGAGCCGTCAGCAGTGTTAAGAGCACCCTGTCCGTAATCAGGTACACTGTCCATTTCCCCTCCAAGTGAGCCCTGCAAGCTGAAAGAATCTGCTGTGATGTACATATTCCCGTCATCATTTCCAAGCATTGAGAGGGGTATTCCAAGGAATACTTTATTTCCTGAAACTTTGAAGGTAGCATCATTGTATGGTACCCCGATAGGTGTGCTCCTTGTATCCGAGTAACCTAATTTTGCCATCTCTGAGCCTGTTTTTATCATTTTGATATTTGCATCTGTTCCGGTAAGGGCTCCAACTGCATATTCTATCCTGTAATCCACACCGAAAGTGGGAGGCGCCTGTTCCGTATTGGTAAATCCAGTTGCAAGTTTCTGGTCAGCATCGATGGATATCCAGCCGGTGATGTCTTCGCCATAAGAATATCCACTGGACTCGATATTCTGGTTATAGATCACTTCGACGTTCAGGACATCATTCGTTACACTTGCACTCATCTCTCTAATATCTGCTGAACTGGTGTCTCCGATTTTATCAGTAACAGTTCCTCCAGCCAGATCCAACCCTGAGGTCTCAACACTCCCTGTTGCAGTATTGAATACTCCCTGATCAGGGGCACGGTCAAAGTCAAGGGCTTTTACCATCTGATCATGGAGAGCAACAACAACATTCATGTTCCCATCATCATTTCCAAGTGCCGAAAGAGGCAGTGTTATGAAAATTTGATTGCCCTGCGCATAAATAGAGTCACTGTACAGTGTGTTGTCGTTTAGTGTGGTTGTCACCATGGGTTCTGAATAAATAATGCTCATGTAACTGAATTGATACACATAGTCTGCACCATTATCAGCATAGCCGGTCAGAACATTCTTATCAGTGTCAATAAATACAGCTCCGTAGAAACTGTAATCTGCTACATCTTCTGTACAGGTTATTGTAATGTAAAGGTTATTTCCATCAGTTGAAACATCAAGTGAGCTTATATCCTGTGAATCAAAATCTCCGATAGTATCGGAAATAGCTGCATATGATGTGCCTGCTATCCCGATGATTATAGTAAGAACTAGTCCAGCCAATAATATTATTTTGAAATTCATTATACCACCAAACAAATCTGCCAAATGCGTCCAATTGACATTGCTAAAAAATATGCTACATTTTTATTTAACCGTTATGAAATTTGTCCGGTTTGTATGGAGCTATCTTACAAGAAAAATCTTAGGTGATTTGAATAAACCATCCATAGTCCTACGATTATAAGTATAATGCCTGCTCCTTTTTTGAGCTCGATATCGTATTCTGATATTTTGCTAAGCCTGTCACCAGATAGTTTTGCAAAATAAGCGATAATTATCATTGGAATTGCAAAACCTATTGAATATATTATCAGAAGTCCTGCGCCATAAAGTACGTTTCCTTCAAGTGCAACAAGGGTGAGGATAGATGCAAGTATAGGTCCAACACATGGGATCCATACTATTCCAAGTGTCGCTCCGATTATAAGTCCGCCAATAAGTCCTTTTCCTTCTGTGTGGAGTTTTCCTGTGTATTGAGACAGGGATGTAAATAAGTTCTTTTCCATGAGCATTGATATGCCCATGAAAATGATTATTAGCTCTGCAACAATTCTGAGTTCGCCAATATAGGGTAAAAAATACTCTCCGAATGCTGATGCTGCAATGCCCATTACGGTGAATGAAAAAGTAAGTCCGGCAATTATTGCCAGGGGGCGAAGTCTGCTGTTTCCAGTTGAGTATGCAAGTACGATTGGAAGCAAAGGTAATACACATGGAGAGAACACGCTCACAATTCCTGCAAAAAAAGATGCCACTGGAGATAGTGTGCTTGCATCAATCATTTAATCAACTATTGATTTTCTATATTTTATTGCGTTATCAAGCAAATCTGTAAATTTGCTTTTAGTTGTCAGACCGATGTACCTTGCATAATTTCTATCTGTTGTAACCTGACCATCTGTTCCCATGTAGACGTAACCATTCTCTCCGTTCTTAACTATGACAAACGAGTCTGGGATCGAATAGATGTTAAAACTGGCAGCAAATGCACCTGCCTTGTCCGAGTTGAGATATACTACAGATGCTTTTCCTTCGTATTCCAGTGATATCTCCGCCATTATGGGTTTTTGTGAGCTGCAGGCAGGGCACCAATCAGTTCCTATTTCCATCAGAACAGGTCCCTGTGCTAATAGATCATTAAGTTCCTGTGCACTTGTGATCTCTATTATCGCACTGTTTTCCATCGCTTCTTTATTGTCGCCTGTCATTCCTGCGACTATGAAGAGCACTGAAATCAAGACTATTATCGGCAGGACTAATTTATTCATGATATCACATTTCTCTGGTCAAGGGTTCTTAGCATTCTGTCTGGCTTATATTTAAACTATGATGATTTATAGTTTGTGTGTATTTGGCAATAATGCACAAAACCATAATCTAAAAAAAGAAAATATTATTTCTCTGAATTAGCAAGAACTTTCCATTTAAGGAGAACTCCTTCTTCCATTTTCTCGGCATCAATGAGCTCGAGCTTCTGTATATCTTTTTCAGTAAAACCTTCACCATCTGTAAAGGTTGGTGCTGTCTTTCCGCCGATTATTAAGTTCCCTACAAATGTATAAAATTCATCAACAAGCCCGTTTGATATCATTCCCCAGTTAAGCGTTGCACCGCCTTCGATCATTAAGCGTTCAATTCCCTGGTTTTTGAGTTCTGACATGGCTTTTTTAAGGTCCACATTTTCCTCACCTGCAACAACAATTATTGCCTGCTCTTTCAGAAGATCTACTTTATCTGCCGGAGCAGATTCTGAAACGATAATGATACGCTTTCCTTTCCCTTTTTTAAAGATGTCAGCATCAAGAGGTGTCCTTGCTTTGCTGTCAACAATAATTCTCGCGGGGTTCTCATCCCTACCTGATGAAATCCTTTCTTCCTTGAGTTCAGCAGATTTCACCGTCAGGCTTGGATCATCGGCAAGTACTGTTCCGATACCCACCATTACTGCATCGGATCCTGCACGTAACTTATCCATACGGTTGAAGTCTATCTGGCCGGAAATCCTTACTTGCTTTCTTTCTTTTGTGGATATCTTACCATCGGCAGACATTGCTGAATTTATAAATACAAATGGCCGTTCCATTGGAATCACTATT
The DNA here is from genome assembly GCF_900100715.1 of Methanolobus vulcani. GTDB lineage: Archaea > Halobacteriota > Methanosarcinia > Methanosarcinales > Methanosarcinaceae > Methanolobus > Methanolobus vulcani. The sequence continues at coordinate 179,148 of NZ_FNCA01000002.1, forward strand.
AAAAAAGATTGTCTGGGTATTGCTACCCATAAAATGATTAATTTTCAACGATTGCTTTCATGAGATTACGGTCACGCAGAAGTCCCAGGAATCTCTGGTTTGCATTGACGATCGGGATCTGGTCTATCTTGTTCCTCTTCATCTTCAATGCACATTCGCTGACACCTGATATGTATGCAGCTTTTACAAGGTCACTGACCATTACATCCTTTACTGGTATGTCAGGTACTTTAACTCTTGAAACGCTGTAATAAATGCTCATGGTATCCCTCATGGATTCCCATGTCCATTCGTCGTCATCTGAACCATTGGACATATCAGACATCTCTACTGAATCCTCGATAACACTGGCACTTATGACATCACGGTCTGTGATAATACCTACAACTTCAAGATTGCTGTCTATTACCGGTGCAGCCTTTGCTTTTGCAAGTTCCATGACCCTTGCGGCAACATTGAGCGGTGTATCTGTCCATATAGGAACAACAGTCTTGTTCATATACTGTCCAACATGGTCTGTTATGTTGAGTTCTGCAATGGATGCAACAATATCAGCAACGGATATGATGCCTACAAGCTTCTCATCTTTTACAACAGGAAGTCTTCTGATGTTGTGCTCCATAAGTATCTTTGCAGCATCGACAATGCTTCCATCAGGGTCTATAACTACAGGGTTGCGGGTCATTAAAAGTGCGAGTTGTTCTTCTTCTGGATTTTTCAGAAGGTTAGCTCTGCTCACAACACCTACGATCTTACCGTCCTTTAATACCGGAACACCTGATACTCTCTTCTCTTTGAGCAAGGCGTGTACTTCATCTCTTGATCCCGGGAGAGTTGCGTATGCAACTTCTGTTCTCATTATATCAGAGACTTTGATGTTTTTTGGCATGGTGAAACTCCTTACTCTTCCTCTTCAGATTCGCCTCGTACTACAAGTACGGGTACCATTGAGTTTCTTGTTACCTTTTCTGCAACACTTCCAAGAAGGAACCGGTCAAATCCGGTCTTTCCGAGAGTTCCCATTACAATAAGGTCAATGTTGTTGTTATTAGCAAATTCGATTATCTCATGGCTGGGGTTACCTTCAAGGACCACGGTTTCAACGGTAACACCTTCTTTCTTTGCCAGCTCTTCAACTGATTCAGTAGCTCCGTTAGCTTCATTTTCCAGAAGTTCGTACATCATTTCCCATCCGGCATCCATAGGGATTGATGCAAAAGCCGCAGTATCAACAACATATCCTGCATATAATTTCGCACCACTCATTTTTGCGAGTTCAACGCTGTGCATAACTGCTTTCTGGTTTTGTTTGGATCCATCGGTTGCAATAAATATATTTTTATACAGAGTACTTGTCATTGTCCCTCTCCTTCGTAAATATATCCCTGTTTAAATTATTACAGATAGTATATCATCGGGTCGCGCTCTTCTCACAATCCCACTTATTATTTCCCTTGTACCTGTGAGATTGCTTGAATCCCCATTAATGATCATGATTTTTGCTTTATTTCCTTCAAGAATAGAACCGGTGTTCTCAAGTCCTAATATTGTTGCTCCCATAAGCGTACACATCATAAATACTTGTCTGTCCTCTATGCCAAAAATTTTAGCTAAAATCTCCATCTCAGAGAACATATTGACAGAATTAAGCATTACATTATCGGTTCCCACTGCCACTTTAATTCCTTCGTCAAGCATTTTTGCAACAGGTGACATTCCAACACCAGTAATAAAATTAGATCGTGGACAGACCACTATAGGTATGTCTTCCTCTGCAACCTTTTTTAGGTCAGACGCTTCTGCATGTGTCATGTGGATCAATATATCAGGATCAAGTGATAATGCCATGTCTATATCACTTCGGTTATTCTCGCCGGAGTGAATAGCAAATGTTGCACCGTATTTTGCTGTCTGTTCTCTTGCAGTTTCAAGTATGCTCATATCCATGTCATTAGTACCGCTCATTCCTAGTCCATCAGCACATGCCAGTATATCATCCAGTTCTGTGCGAAGTTCTTCTGTATTTTCGGTTTTCACCGGTCTGGCAAATATTCTCCTTTCTATCTCTGATGAACTGAGAGCTTCTTTGAGATCATTGATCCCATTTACTCCACCTTCTCTGAAATCTGCAAAAGCATATGTGCCTGTATAATTCATATCGCAGATGGAGCTTTTCATCGCTTCAATCATTTCATCATGGGGAGTACTGTTCAATATGCGATGTTTGAATCCATCAGGTGGTTTTACGAGCTGGTCAAGGTCTCTTTTTACATAGTGTCCAACGGTTTCACCAAGAACAGGATCCTTGCAGACAGAATCACCTATATGGGTGTGTGCATTAACAAAACAGGGAGCAATGATCAATTGTGAATCATTTTTTTTCTCATGCACTTCCTTGATGATGCCATCCTCTACGACAATATAACCTTCAATGACCTCTGCCTCTGGTCCGTATATTATTTTTCCGGATATTGTTTGTTCCCATGACATGAACATGCATTAATGGCTTTAATCCTTTATAAGCACTTATCAAGTATATGTTTTCAGTTTTCATTTACGGTGCTTTTTAGACGCTATATTTATATGCCTCAGCTGTAGTAGATAAACGTGCGTATTGTTAGGTCCTTGCATGAGAGCATGGCAGAGCCTATCTGTGATTGTACAGACAACCTCAATACGCTACATTGGATAGTGCGATAAAGCCTGTCACGAGGGAAACTGGGAAGGACAGCGGAAATTCCAATAGGATGATCTCCCGGAGTTAGTGCGCCAGACGACAGCATTATCCTTCTTTTCATACGATCATTTGTTTTGTTCGTTGGATGTTAATCTGGAATATGGGGAAGTGGCACAATGTCTTTTGAGGATGCTCTAAAAGAGGTAGATTCCGGGGTCATTATTGATATTGAAGTAACACCTGGCTCAAAGGTCCTTTGCGTGCCAAGCGGTTATAATCTATGGAGAAAACGCATCGAAGTGCGTTTGTCTCAGAATGCTCAGAAAGGTAAAGCCAATGAACAACTTATCTCTGCTCTTGCAGACCTGTTTGGACTGCGTAGTTCTGATGTATCTTTTGTAAATGGGATGCATAACTCTAAGAAATCTCTTCTTTTGCAGAGTGCTGAATATTCTAATGTAGCAGCAGTTCTCAGAGACAAACTGCCTGATGATGCTGTTTAATCTTAATGCTCCTGTTATGTTTTTCATATGCCTTAATACTTTCACCTCGCTTGCCTTCTCTTAATATATGCAGATGACAATCTAGTATCTGAGGTGAAATACATGGATGAATATTTCGACAACCTGGTAGAAAGAGCATACTACTATGAACAGTTTGATCAATTCGTTCGCTATTACAAGTAAATTTATCATGTCCTGTCGCAACGATTCCCTCCCAATCCCAAAATGTTTGCTTTCGATTGCGACAGGTCTTTACTTGTAATAGTATCTCTTTTTTATATCTGTTTTGTTTCATGTTTTCAAAGGTCATTCTTTAATCAAATGAAAGGCAATTTACAATCCTGTTTGTACAATAATACTTTTAAAATCTGGACAATTGCCATGCGACCAAGAAAACCCGGCTCAAAAAGATATTTGAAAGCTCCTTTGATCGTATATGAGAATAGAATGGAGCAGATGGATAACTTACTGGATGAGCTTCAGGATTTTGTAGATAAGGGTTCAATTATTGTCGTGGAAGGAAAAAGAGATGTAATTGCATTAAAGTCTCTTGGGTTTCATGCTGAGTTCAGACTGGCCACTCATTATTCGATTGTAAATTTCTGCGAAGACCTTGCAAAGAACGGAAAGGAGATAGTGATTTTAACTGACTGGGATCGCAGAGGCAACATACTTGCTGATAAACTCGTAAAGAATCTGCATTCGCTAGGGGTAAATCCGGATACAAGAATTAGGGAACTTATTGTGTCCCTGGTTCAAAAAGAGATAAAAGATATCGAAAGTCTACCCGGGTACGTAGAAAAACTCAGAAAGATAACCAAAGGTACAGATACAACCGATTCTCTCTAACTTCATAACACCTTTTTAGTGGTGTTGGGGTTCAAAACTACGCTCAAATTCCGGATATAGTTCAGATTTGTCCATAAGCTCATCATAGACATCGTGCCTTGGACTAACTATAACTACATGGGCAGGAGGATGAATCTTCCTCAATTTACTGATTGCAGCGCCTGCGTTGTTGTCAAGCTCCACAAGTGCAGCAGAATTGCATCTGGCTTTCAGTGGTACACCTGCAACACTAACCAGAAGGTTATCCGCATAAACAGGTTCTATTCGTTTAGGTTTTGATACAAACCTCATTCTTCCGTAATGCTCAAGATCATGTAATGCCACGTTGACTTTGTCAGCATTGTCACCCCGGATCACAGCAAAAGATTTAACTCCAATCCCCATTCCAGAAAATCCCCTTGTGTAATTTTTTCATATATTTCTCTCATTGTTTACGTTTTTTAGGCTCCCGCACCTAATATGCCTGGATTTCCTAGCCTAGATATAATTAAAACTTTTTACAGTAATAAACCTTTCTATTCTAGGAAATACAGGACTAGAACAATAATAGAAATTATTATTTTCTGGTATTTATTATTTTCCAAGTTCTTTTGAACGGTTGGATGATTCAATAACAGCCTGCATAAAAGCGGATCTGATGCCGTATTCTTCAAGAACTTTAATTCCTCTTATGGTTGTTCCCGCAGGAGATGTTACCATGTCCTTCAGTTCACCTGGGTGAGTTTCGGTCTCAAGTGCCATTTTTGCAGCACCCAGAACTGTCTGTGCTGCAAGTACAAGTGCACTTTTTCTGTCAAGTCCTTCGTATACTGCACCATCTGCCATTGCTTCTATAACAGGGAATATATATGCGGGTCCACTGCCTGAAAGCCCTGTTACTGCGTCCATGAGATTTTCAGGAACCTGGATCGCACTTCCAACTGAACTGAATATTGCAAGAGCATCCTCTGCATCTTCTTTTGAGGCATTACTTCCCTGTGTGATGGCAGAAGCAGCTTCAGCAACAGTTGCAGCAATATTTGGCATAACTCTTATGACTCTGGTTCCTTCATTGAACTCGCTTTCAATATCCGCAAGTTTGACACCTGCTGCAATGGAAATGATCAGTTTGTCCGAGTCAATATCATCTTTTATGCTTGCAATTACTTTCTTTAGAATCTGTGGTTTTACCGCAAGCACAATTATATCAGAATTAATAACTGTAGCTGCATTATCTGTAGATACGTTAACTCCTACATTCTGTTTAAGTTCATCTAGGGATGGCTCATAGAGGTCACTTGCATATACATTGGATGGAGCAAAAAGTCCGGCGTCGCATATTCCTTTAATTAATGCACTGCCCATTTTTCCTGTTCCGATAAATCCGAGTTTTTTACCTTCAAGGCTCATTTTATCACTCTGGTAATTTTGATTATTTATTTTCTCTTGATGGTCACTATGTCCCCAAGAGTAGTTCCACGATTAAGTCTTTCACCACTCCAATCATTATCTCCGGTTCTTTCCGTGAGCTTGAGATCGAGCGCTTTTTCTATCTTTTGGCGAACATCGTCCTCAGGTACGATCTCCTCACGCTCTATCTTTTTGACAAGTGTTGCTTTTTCCTTGATCTTTGAAGCCAGCTGGTCGTGTGACCACTTCTTTCGTTCTCTTGCTTCTTTTATTGCCTGTCCGTACTCATCTATTAGTTCGTCAACTATCATTCCAGGGGCTTTCCTTGGTGGTCTGCTGCTTCCAGTTGCTGAAGCTGGCCGACGGCTTACAGGTGCAATCTTCTTGGATACAGGACTGCGCTTTCCTGCTGCAGTACCATATTGTGAACATCTTCCACATACTGTAAGTTCACTACCGTCAATATTTACTTTAAAAGAATCGCCTCTGATCTCGGCGCCACATATTTCACACTGCATAGATCTTCAACTCATAAAGTGTCTAATCTCTTCTTTACGAAAGGGCTATATACCCTTTGCACTTAAATAGTATTCGGAGGCACATGAGCGAGACCAGCGACAGTGACTTTGAGCACGGCAGGTATGATTTTACCTCTGTGAACAAAGCCGACTATGACTATGTCGGTTCAGATAATGAGGAAGATTTTTCCAAATATCTGTTAGACCGTATGAGACAGTTAGAGTCCAGGAATACTCTCCTGAAGGAACAATGCGACCAGATCGAGTCGGAAAAACGTTTTGTTGAGAGCCAGAAGCTCAAATATGAACGTGAGGTGCGCAGACTGCAGGCGGAAGTTGACCGTCTGAAAACAGTTCCTCTTGTAGTGGCAACAATAATGGATGTCATTTCAGAGGAAAAAGTGCTTGTCAGAAGTTCCACGGGACCGCAGTTCATGGTCAATGTATCACAGTACCTGAATGAAGAATCTTTAGTTCCAGGTGCAAAAGTTGCATTGAACCAGCAGACACTTGCGATCGTGGAAGTGATCCCTACAAGTGAAGACCCTGCAGTTTCAGCAATGGAGGTAATAGAGTCACAGGATGTGGACTACGAAGATATAGGTGGACTGGATTCACAGATACAGGAACTTATTGAATCTGTGGAATTGCCACTGACAAAACCGGAGGCTTTCCAGCGTATAGGTATCACTCCGCCAAAAGGCGTTCTCCTGTACGGTGAGCCAGGTACCGGTAAGACCTTGCTGGCAAAGGCCGTTGCACACAGGACAGAAGCCACTTACATAAGGGTGGTAGGTTCTGAACTTATACAGAAGTACATTGGTGACGGTTCTAAACTTGTCAGAGAACTCTTCGATATGGCAAGGAAAAAATCCCCAAGTATCATCTTCATCGATGAACTGGATGCAATTGCTTCAAGGCGTCTGAATGACACCAACGGTGCAGACCGTGAAGTTCAGAGGACACTTATGCAGTTGCTTGCGGAAATGGATGGTTTTGATAACAGGGGCGATGTAAGAATTATCGCAGCTACAAACAGGCTGGATGTTCTTGACCCTGCTATTCTGAGACCTGGCAGATTTGACAGGATAGTCAATGTACCAATGCCGGACGAAGAAGCACGTGCAAATATCTTCAGGATACACACACGTTTCATGTCCGTTGCAAAAGATATTGACTTTAGGAAACTGGCAAAACTCACTGAGAAAGCAAGCGGTGCAGATCTGAATGCCATTTCCATGGAAGCAGGCATGCTTGCTGTAAGACTTGACAAGAAAACAATCTCCATGGATGATTTCCTTGAGTCTGTGCAGAAGGTCATGTCAAAGAAAGAAACTGAAAAGGAAGTTCTTCCGGAAGGAATGTTCATTTAACATTCCTGCTGGTAAGTTACTTCACTACCTTTTTTCATATTATTTTTAGTGAATAGCTCATACCGTCATTTTCATATTAAAGATGAGATCCGCATACTTGGTATAGATGATTCTGCGCTTCTCAGCGATAAAATAACTATAGTCGGAGCCTTCTTTCGTGGCGGTAAATGGCTTGATGGCGTACTTCGCTCAGAGATTACAAGGGATGGTCTGGACGCAACTGGCAGGATCGTTTCAATGGTTAACAACAGCAAACATTTGCCACAAATTCGTGCCATAATGCTGGATGGTGTTACTTATGGCGGTTTCAATCCTGTGGACATCGTTTATCTTTATGAAAGAACCAATGTTCCGGTAATCGTCCTGATGCGTGACCTGCCAGATTTTGAAAGTATAGAAAAGGCTCTTTCATTTCTCCCTGAATCAGAAATGAGAATGGAAATTATTAGAAAGGCTGGGAAGATTAGCAGTGTTGTAACAAAAGATAACAAAAATCCTGTTTTTTTCCAGTGTTCTGGAATTGATTATGATATTGCCGCAAAAATAATAAAAATAACTTCAACAAGGAGCAATATCCCTGAGCCACTCAGAGTTGCTCATCTGATAGCTACGGGAATTGTCCTTGGCGAATCAAGAGGAAAGGCCTGATCTTGTTCTACAAATACAAGCCTACTTTACGAATGTGAATGTTATTTCGACTTGTTGACAAGTTCGACACCCTCATTCATGAGAGCATCTGCTCTTTCCTCTGTCTTTGATTCTGCAAATATCCTGATTATTGGCTCGGTTCCTGATGGTCTTATAAGCACCCAGCCATCGTCATACCAGACCTTAACTCCGTCAGTTGTGTCTACCTCGTTGTCTCCGGCAAGAACCTCTTTCTTAACTTTCTCCATAGTTGCAGTTGAGTCCTTAATCCTTATCTTTGTCTTGGAGTTACAGTATTCAGGCACACTCTGGGCAAGTTCTGAAATCTTCTGTCCGTTTGCAATTATCTCAAGGAATTTAGCGCATGCCATAGCACCGTCACGGCAGTACTGGTGTTCAGGGAAGATGAGACCTCCATTGCCCTCTCCTCCGAATACTGCTCCTATTTCCATCATTTTACGTGCCACGTTAATGGAACCTACAGCAGTCCATACAAGTTCAACGCCGGCTTGTTTGGCAACGTCGAGCATACGCGATGAGGAACTGACCGGTGTGACTATTGGTCCCTTTTTCCTTGCAAGGACATATTTAGCCATCATTGCAAGCTGTATCTCTTCCTCGATGAAATTTCCATTTTCATCAAAGAATACTGCACGATCTGCATCCCCATCCTGTGCAACTCCCATGTTTGCACCTGTTTTTTTAACGATATCCGCAAGTTCTGTAAGTACATCAGGAGTTGGTTCCGGGTTTCTCCATGGGAAATTACCATCTACCTGTCCGTTGATAGTTATGACCTCACATCCGAGTTTTTGTAACAGGAAAGGAAGCGTGGTAGATCCTGCACCGCACCCGGTATCAGTTACGACCTTAAATTTCTTTTCACGGATGAGCTCATAGTCAACTGAATTGATTATTCCTTCAAGATAAAACGCGTTAGCATTACTGTCATGGCGCAGGTCTCCCGTTTTTTCCCATGATGCAGCGTTAAATTCTTTGGAATAGTATATCTTTTCAATCTCTCTTTCACCTTCGCGTGACATCTCACTCCCGTCAGAAGCGATGAGTTTTATTCCATTATATTCTCTTGGGTTATGGGAAGCTGTTACAACAATTCCTGCGTCCGCATATTCTTTAACATAATACTGAACAGAAGGTGTAGGACATATACCTATATTAATAACCGTAAGTCCTGCTGATAGTGCACCGGCAATTGCGGCGGATTTTAACATCTCCCCTGAGGCTCTTGTGTCTCTCCCTATAGCCACAACGCCTTTTGAACCCATATAAGTTCCAAGACTCCTTGCAACATCAATTGCAAGTTGTGGAGTAATGTATTCGTTTGCTATTCCCCTAACGCCATTAGTTCCGAAAAATGCCATCAATTATCACCATTATTAAAAGTATTGCATGTATATGTTAAAATCCTATTTTATGCTTTGTGAAGAACATAATGTCCTAGAGTTCTCTATTTGTCCGTACGAAAGTCCTAGTGAGGATATTCTTAATAATATATTCTACATATTGTAATTAAATGAAAATATCCAAAATTGAATTGCTTAAAAAGGACATAGCCTCTTATGAAAGCGCATTAGTGGCTTTTTCAGGCGGCGTTGACAGTGCAACCCTTGCTTTTCTGGCGCATGAGGTACTTGGAGAAAAGGCAGTTGCTGTTACTGTAGATCTTCGTTCGTTCCCGGAAAGGGAGCTCAAAGAGGCAAAGAAAATCGCTGCGGAAATAGGTATCACACATAAGGTTGTGCAGCTTGATGAACTGTCTTTTCCTCGGATTGCAGAGAATAGCCCTGATAGATGCTATTACTGTAAAAAAGAGATTCTTGCATCTATGGACAATGTCAGAAAAAAGCTTGGATTAAATGTAATACTTGAAGGCAGTAATTCTTCTGATCTTGCATCCTATCGTCCCGGAAGAAAAGCAATAGAAGAAGCTGGTGGTATTGTGTATTCTCCTTTTATGACACAGGGCATCAGCAAGAACGAGGTACGTCAGATTGCAAGCGAACTTGGTATTTCAGTTGCAGAGAAAATGTCATCTCCATGTCTTGCTTCAAGGTTCCCTTACGGTGAAGCTCTAACTGAAGAGGGCATTAAGAGAGTAGAATCTGCTGAATCTTTCCTTTTTGATAATGGGTTAAAGGGGTTCAGGGTTCGTGACCATAAAGGCATTGCACGTATAGAAGTAAATGCAGATGACATGCTTATACTGATATGTATGAAAGATGAAGTCACTCGTTATTTTAAAGAGATCGGTTTTAGTTATGTAACCATGGATCTTGAAGGTTTCAGGAGTGGCAGCATGGATGAGGTTCTGTGGGCACAACATGAACCATGAATATGCAATCAGGTATATTCTTCTTTATGCAACAGCTTTAATAACTGTAAGTAATCTGTGTTTGCCTGGAAATTAGGCTGAAAGGTGATAGGCATGCTGACATTAGGTATAGTGAATACATATGATAAGATCAAAGTGCTGGATGCCCATTACAGGGCAATAGCAAGAGCTGCACCTATATGTTATGCATATGGTTTTTCCCTTGCACTTTATGATTTCCCTTTTAAGATGGATGCAGATGAGCTTGTGCAATTTGTTGCTGATAAGACAACTATCGGTGAATCCGGAAAATACCTGAAGTTACTGCATGAGAAAAAACACCTTTTTGTTTTCGACCTTCCAAAGAAAGGTTTCCAACCTCAATTCGGCTCGGTAGTTGTGACAACTTCAAAACCTGAAAAGAAATTTGCCATTACTCCCGAGGCTTTTGCAGATGAGATAATGAATAACAAGTCTTTCCTTGTGCTTGTCGGCCTTGGCCGAAAAGGGCTTCCAAAGGAGCTTTTCAGCCTTGCAAGATCTCATCTTGACATAACTTCTCAGGGAGTTTCACTTGAAACATGTACAGCAATTGGATGTATACCTTCCTATGTAATGGGAATTGTTCGTACAAAGGGTTCAGTAAAGTAAGTAGGGAACTTTATTTAGTATCAATTGTATACTATGTTGCATGCGTCTGAGCATTTTTTATTCAGGGGAGTTTGGAAAGAAGGTTGTAGGTAATCTTGTCAACTCTGACAGTTTTTGTGTGTCATGTGGTGATCTCTGTGACCATTGCCGTGAACCAAGAACGAGTTTTGCTCCTATGATCGTAGGTCTTTTTGAACTAAGAACTGACCTTCCTGATTTTGTAGAGGATACGGATGAATATATTCCATCCAATCTTCCGATTGCAGATCTGGTAATCGCAATTGACCTTCACCCTGATCTTATGATGTCCGTACCTGATATTGCTCTGTCGAGCAATGCAAAGGCTGTTATTATTCCAGTTGATGACTCACGCCTTGTTCCGGCAGGTCTTACTGAACAGATAAGAAAAAAGCTGGAATCAGCAGGTATTGAGTTTGAGTGTCCCAAACCTTTCTGTTCCCTGGAACTAACAGGAAAACCCACAATTGACGAGTTCGTTAAACTGGGATTCGGTCGACCTCTGCTTAAAATTGATGTGGATCATATCAATGATATCTTTACACATGTTGAAGTTATCAGGGATGCTCCCTGCGGTGCAACCTGGTTTGTTGCCAAGAAACTGAAATGGTCTGATGTAATAGATTACAAGGAAACTATTTCCGGCGCTCATCACTCATACCCATGTACTGCAAGTATGGAAAAAGATGCTCAGATAGGTGATACTATTCTGCATGAAGCCGGTTATATTATCAGAAAAAGCGTGGAAGAAGCTATGGATAATTGATATTAAAAAAAAGTTTTAAGGAGCAAATTTACTCCTTTCTACGCTGCATCAGGAACGCAATTCCGATAATTGCTGCAATTGGCACAGCAATTGTTGGGAATTCTGGAACTTCGTAATCTCCAGGGCAGTAGTGTGAAAGTGTTATCATTGCATTTGCATCCAGATTTGCATCAGGATCATTCAATGCGTACTGCACTGTTACTGTCTTGTCCTTGAGAGTATCAAACTCGTAATAAGGCGTAGTATAAAAGTCTACATTATTACCCTGATACGTGTTCGCAGGGAACTCTTCACCGTCAACCAGAATCACAGCATAAGTGACATTTGTTGCACCTATGAATATCCAGTGTAGGTATCCATCTTCGCCAGAGGGTGCTTTATCGTCATTACAATTCAACTGGGCTGAGGTTAGGCCTTGGTTACCATCCCAATCTATACTGCCGTCAAAGGGCACTGATGCTGATGCCATTTGTGCAAAGGCAATCAGTACTATTAAAATTGTTATTATTGCTCTTTTCATGGTCCCCACCATCTACATAGAAACATAGCCATTTCTATGTTAATAATTATTCTCATCTTATTGTTATTATACTTTCCGAAGGAGTTGTAATAGTCATTATGATCATAATGATGAGGTATTTGGGATTAGGATGTGTAAAAGGCTTATTTAATAGTATAGTCAAAAAAGAAAGCTTAAAGGAGTATTTTACTCCTTTCTACGCTGCATCAGAAATGCAATTCCGATAATTGCTGCAATTGGCACTGCAATTGTTGGGAATTCTGGAACTTCAGTATTTTCACCAGGGCAGTAATGTGAAAGTGTTATAAATCCATTTCCATCTAGTGTCCCAGTGTACCTAACTGTCACTGTCATACTCTTGAGTTCGTCCTCAGTATAATAAGGTTCTGTGTAGAAGTCTATATTAGTACCCTGTTGTGAGTCCATGTAAATCCATTCACCATCACCTACTTTGATCTCAGCACCGGTGACACTGCCTGAATGTAAGAGGACCCAGTGAAGCCATCCTGTATCAGGATTCTCTGCATTATAGCCGCTACAATCCAGCATTTCTGAGGTAAATGTTGCACCATTTTGGTGATTCCAGTCAATGTAATTATAACTTGGAGCAATCGCTGCTGCTGTAAAAGGCATAAGAGCCATCGCTATTATCATTGTTATTAATATTTTCTTCATCGTGCACCACCACTTATTGTAAGTTTTTAACTCACCATAAATTGATACATCCTTTTTCTTTATATTTGGATATATACTTTTCCAATTTGTGTGTTAAGTCATCATCCTAATAATAATGATATGTGGTATTTTATTTTTCTCAAATTATTTGGCTATGTATGAAAGTACTTATTCAATACTTATTTCAAGTTACTTCCCTAATATTGTCCTCAATGGCTGACAAAGTTTCCATCGTAAAATGTGATGACTATTCAAAATCCAAAGAATGCATCATTGAAGCACTTTCCATGATTGGCGGTCTGAGTTCCATAATCTCCGAAGGGGACCGTGTCCTTTTGAAACCAAATGTTCTTGCCGCACGCAAGCCAGAGGATGCTGTAACAACTCATCCATCTATAGTTGCCGCAATGTGTGAACTGGTAAAGGACGCAGGAGGTATACCTGTAATAGGAGATGGTGCCGGGATTACCAGACCTGGCGCAACAGCTCATGCATTCAGGATCTCATGCATTGAGGATGTGGCAAAATCTCAGGGTGTCCAGCTACTCAATTTTCAGACAGAAGGTTATGTTGAAGTAGAGATTCCCAATGCAATGCATTTTTCCACTCTTCATATCTCTAAAGCGATAACTGATGCTGATGTCATAGTCTCTCTTCCGAAGATGAAAACCCATGAATTAACATATTATACAGGTGCTGTAAAGAATATGTTCGGTGCATTGCCACTCAAAACCAGAAAGGAAATGCACCTTCTGGGTGACAGGAAGATATTTGGAGAAGCTGTCATTGATTTGTATTCAATTGCAAAACCTCATCTTGCCGTAATGGACGCAGTTACAGGTATGGAAGGCAATGGACCTGCTCATGGAACGCCAATAAAAACAGGTGCTATTATAGCATCATATGATTGTGTCTCACTTGATGTGATTGCTTCAGGAATAATGGGTGTTGATCCCATTCAGGTACCGACAACAGTTGCAGCCCAGGAACGTGGGTTTGGAAGCCAGGTTCCTGAAGTGGTCGGAATTGATCCAAAAACGATCACAATGAGATACAAACCTTCCAGTGGTTGTGTTCTTTTCAATGTTCCTCCTTTTGTCACAAAGTTTTTTGGTAAATATTTCGAAATGAAGCCAAAGATCAATACTTCTAAGTGTGTGCTTTGTGGTGCTTGTGCAATGAATTGCTCTGTGAAGGCAATTGATGAAGTAGAAGATCATTTAGAGATCAATAAGGAAAAATGTATAATGTGTTATTGCTGCCGGGAACTCTGTCCTGCTAATGCAGTTGATATAGATATGTCATTATTGGCAAAAATAATCACAACTGTCAAAAGATAACTTCAATCAATAGCTTTTAGATTGTTTTCAAAATAGAGTAGATACTAAAAAATAGGATTGTATGTTCAGCTTAAAGCTGACATACTTCACTCTTGCGCAGCCAGTCAATGTCAGAGTGATACAACTGGCGCAGGTCTTTGAGTCCGAGTTTGAGCATTGCAAGTCTGCTGACTCCAAGTCCCCACGCAAGTACCGGGTATTTGATTCCAAGTGGTGAAGTGACTTCTTTTCTGAACACTCCAGCTCCACCAAGCTCAACCCAGCCAAGTCCGTCAACATATACCTCGGGCTCGACGCTTGGTTCCGTGTATGGGAAGTATCCTGGCCTGAATCTTACGTCCTCAAATCCCATCCTATGATAGAACTCAGCAAGACATCCCAGAAGGTTTGAGAAAGACATGTCCTTGTCCATCACGACACCCTCAAGTTGCTCGAACTCAGGTGTGTGAGTCGGGTCAATTGTTTCCCTGCGGTAAGCCCTGTCAATAGAGAATGCCTTTACAGGTGCATCCGGATTGTCTGCAAGGTACTTGATTGTCAGTGCTGTGGTGTGGGTTCTGAGAACATTCTTACATGCAATCTCTTCACTCCATTTTCCGCCCCAACCGGTGGAACCTGTTTCTCCGCCATTCTCATGGGCTGCGCACACCTTATCCTTATATTCAGCAGGAAGGTCTGATGTGCTGGAAAGGTGGAATGTATCCTGCATTTCTCTTGCAGGGTGGTCCTGTGGCTGGAACAGTGAATCGAAGTTCCAGAATGAGCTCTGAACTGCTTCTCCCTTGATCTCAGTGAATCCCATATCAAGGAAGATACGTCTCATTTCATCAATGAGGCGCTGGTATGGGTGAATCTTTGCTCCGTATATTGGTCTTGGAGCTGTGTGAATGTTATATGGTCTGAATTTCTTCTCTTTCCATTCTCCACTTTTCAGGAGTTCGGATGTGAGTTGTGCAACCTCTTCTTCAACAGTGATGCCTGCTGCAACAAGTTCCTTTCCTTCAGATGTGATGCAGATCTTTCTCTTCTTATCTTCAGTCTTAGCTACAAGCTTACGTTTGATGAGATCATTAATGACATTTTTGTCTGCTCCAAGTTCCTCGAATGTCTTTGATTCACCCGCGAATGCTTCCAGGACCTTTTCATCCTCTCCTTTTTCTGCATTGCCGGTTGGAACTATCATTCCCTTTTCAATTCCTGCCCAACCCTTGCGGCGAAGCCATCCGGTAGCAATGCCGGCAACAGCAGGATTGAATTTCTCCTTAAGCTCATCCATTGAGGTCGGACCGGAAATAGCATCAATTATCTGTCTTTCAGGCAGTCCTTCCAGGGCATACTTCTTTCCTTCATCCGTAAGATCAAAAATCTCTGTTACTGTTTCATCTACCTGGGAAAGTCCTTTCTCTTCTAGTAAAAAAGCAGCCTGCATTGAAGTTTCCATTTTCATTTCAGACTTATCAGCAAGTTCATCCGGACTTGCATCTTTTAGATTATCCAATGCGATCAATACATTTTTCTCATTGGATGTAAGGTTGTACTGGGAGCTCATTATCACACCTTTTAAATTGACCTGTTAGTAATTGTAATTGATAAGTAATAATTGATTATTAGTAATTGACTATTCGATAATTGTAATATTCCAAGTCAGAGTCTGTATTCGTCAAGTCTGTCCTTTGCGACTTCACGCAGTTCCTGGTGCTCTTTCAGGAACTTTTCCGTTCTTTCTGCTGCAAGGGCTTTACAGTGTCCGCACATTCTGGTTCCGTCACGACATTCCGTGTATATCTGTGCAAGTTCTTCGTCATCATCCACAAGGTGGAACAGGAACATCTCATAAACAGAACACTTCTCAGGTTCTCCGCCAAGTTTCTTCTGTTCCTCAAGGGTTATTCTGCCGCCTGTCTTTGCTCTTTTTACCTTCTTTGCAGCACCCTTTGGCTCTTCTGTGAGTGAAATATAACTTTCAGGCACACTGCTTGACATCTTTCCACCCTGAAGTCCTGACATGAATCTGTGGTATGTTGATGAAGGCGGAACAAAAGCATAACCTCCAAATTCCAGTTCAACATCCTGAACTACTTTCATAAGGCTTTCAAAGTTGTCTGCACTGAAAACATCAACGTGGCCTTCAAATAGCTTTGTTTTGCCGGGAATACGTTGGCTTAGTTCTTTAAGTGCTTCTTCAGGTGCAGCTTTACTGCGGATGCTGAAATACTTGTTTCCTTCCTTGTCTTCCCTGCCTTCGATCTTGAACATATTCATCTTATGTCCAAGTCCTCTTGTAAGCCTGATGTGTGGGTCCTGATCAGAACCGACAGGAATAACGGTTGGTTTCGGTCCACCGTACTCTTCAAGCTGTGGGTGAAGTATGTCTGCACTCTGTGTAACAGCACTCAGCATATGTGCGACATTTGTCTCACCTGTAAAACCGTAGATCGCACTGAGTTCCGAATAGTTTGCTTTTGAACTCAATTCGAATGCAAGGTCTTTGACCTGTTCGGATTTTGACTGGAAGTAGATATGTCCGTTCGGTTCAAATCCAAGAGCAATCAGGCTGATAATATATTCATTGATGCCAATATCGCTGCATCTTTCCCATGACATGCCTCTGACAGCATGTGCTTCACGGTCTGCAATTCCGACAAATGCATCAGCACCCTGCTGTTGGTGCCAGATAATCTCTTCCATTACCATCTTGTGCCCAAGGTGGATCTTTCCGGAAGGCATGAACCCGCTCATTACTGAGAATGGCTTGTTGTTGTTCATTGCATCAGTGATGCGGTCATAGTTCCTGTGACCAAAGATTATCTTACGGCTCATGAACTTGTGAGGATTCTCAATCTCCCGGACCATATCATCAAATGGCTGAATACCAAATTCATCGAATAATTTGGAATAATCATCAATGTTCAATGCGCTCCAGGGGTCAATCTTCATGTTCATATGTTGCCTCTTAATCTCCTGTTTCTCGGATTTTTCATTTAGTGTCCGGCACTTAAAATTGTTAGTAAAAACACGTTGTGATATGTAAAGGTTCTTATTGCATTTCGGCACAAACACTTGTAATTTAATTAGTCATACAGTAAATATTTAATACAATCATGATGATTAATTTATTTAGGTCAATTTCATGGAGACAAGTCAATGGATATAAGCTTCTTTCATTTTGCAGCACTGTTTTTCGTCTTACTAGCAATTTATAACTTGTATTCAGCTCATAAGTATCAAAATAGTTATTTACCTGCAATTATGGGTGCTATGATGGCTATTTCTTTCTTTTTATTCTTAATCACAAAGATAGTTGGTGCAATTGCTTTTTTCCTAACAATGCTATTTGCTCTCGTAAATTTTAAAAAAATCCGCAACATCAATGAAAATAAAATGAAAAGGTATCTCAGTGATTCCGGAAACAATGAACCTATAAAAGTCGCAGACTTATTTACTGGTTGGAAATTACTGCATCGATTAAACAAAAAGTATGGTCCTCGTAAAGCTTCTTTTATCAATTCGTCAATAATATGGATTTTTTGTATTTTGATAGCTTTCATGTACACTTATCTGTGGCCTGATATTTTCACAAACATCTGGTATCTTATTTTTATCATGACTATTATCGTAGCTGGATTTTATCGGCAAAATAAAAGATTGCTGGAAAAGCTTGAAAACGCCAACCCTGCAGAAAAATAAAACGAAAAAGAGCAAAATTCAAGCCTGAATCTTATCAATATCATAAGGTTTTGATGCATCTTCAGGAATCTTGTCCACAAGTTGAAGATACTCTTTTTCCTGCATCAGGCATGTTCTCCGCTGTCCCCTGAAAGCCTTGTCCTTGCGAATCTTTGTCCAGATGTCTTTTATCGAGCTGTCCTGTATGTTTCCATAGTGGAATGGGATATACGGACATCCTTTTACAAGACCGTCAACGCAGACGTGCATCCATCTCTGGCCTGCCATGCATCCGAGCATTTCTCCCTCAAAATAAGTATTGGCAAAAATACGTGGTCCACCTTTGGTAGAGTTTATTCGGTGATACATTTCAAGCACCTTTTTCCTGTCACCATCTGAGATTATAGGGTCATCTTTCTTTTTCGGGACAGATTCCCACAGGGAAAATTCATGAACACCGATATCTCTTGCAAGTTGGTACATTGCAGGCAGTTCATCAATGTTCTTCGGGGACACGTGGGTTGCCATTGTTACAAGCAGTCCTGCATCAAGTCCCATTCTCATAGCATTGGTCGCGATATCAAAAGCACCATCAAGCCTTCTAACAGCATCATGTTTCTCAGTTTCTGTGGAATAAATACTGACAAGCAGGTTATGTAGTCCTGCTTCCTTGAGCCTGCGTGCATTCTCTGGAGTCATCTCGGTTCCCGGGGTGTACATATTGACAATTGCTCTTTCCTTGTCCACATAATCGATAAGCTCGTAGATATCCTCACGCAGCATTGGATCACCTTCTGTGAAGACAATGACCATTGCACCCATGTCAAGCACATCATCGATAGCCTGTTTAATGGTCTCTATATCAAGGTCGCCTTCTCCTCCGCTCACCACGCAATGCTCACAATTACATTTACAGTTACGTGTTATCTCAAAGGAAACAGTTTCAGGTATGTATCTGCCAAGCGCGATCTGGGTCTCAGCCAGCAACAGGCGATTAAATGCTTTACTTGGAATTGGTGGTAGCCATGTTGAAGCTATCACCTTGTCATCATCGACCAACGCAGGTTTTTCTTCCTTAAGACGCTGATTTATTTTCTTTAAAAAAGGTGCACACGCCTTTCTCAACGGTCCATGTGCTTTAAGCTGAACAAAATCAGCCTTTTTGTCCATTTTGATTGAAAGTCCGGGTATTGAAACCAATGCAATGTCTTTATTATCTGAATTTTTATGATCGGCTTTCATTTACATTATTCCCCTAGAATCGAAGATCGCTGTAGGGAGAACACATCAGCTTCCTTGCCTATAACAGAATCGGATGAATAGACAAAAATGCCATTATCAGTAATCACATATGGGCGGAGCACTTCATCATGCTTTACACCCCGCATTTTCAATATCTCAAGGGATCTGATCCTTTCTCCGCCAATCCTGTTGACTTTAAGACAGATAACTCCTTCGGCAAGGTACTCTTCGACACTGAAATGGTCGGGTTCAATGTTTGCTTCGCTGGTTATCAATGTAGTGCAGTCAAAGTTCTCGATGTTCTTGATAAATTCAAGTATAATATATCTGACATCTACCGGATCAGGAGATATTTTAAGAGATGTCAGTGAATCAATGAAAAGGCGTTTAGCATTGATTTCCTTTACACTTGCATAGATCTGCTTTAACACAGTTTCAAGTGTGGCATTATCATGGTCGTGTTTATCAGGTTCAAGTGTCTTCTTGATGTAACGTCCATATGCAATGGGGTCTGCCCTGATAATGCGGAGTCTGTTCTCTTTTATAAGACGCTCCATGTCCCACCCGTATCTCCACATGTTTCTCATGATGCGGGCAGGTGTTTCTTCAAATGTGACATAGACTCCAGGTTCATTATATTGTGTGATGCCTGCATACAGGTATTGTGATCCGAAAGTGGATTTCCCTGCACCGGGTCCTCCAGTCAGGAGGATGACATCGTTTTCAATGAATCCGCCTTCTATAAGCTCGTCAAATCCTGGTATTCCTGTGGGTACTCGTGCCATATCTTTCCTCGATTATTTATTTTCGAGTGATTTAATATATTTAGCGCACGAATATTATATAACAATTGCTTTTAAAAAAGATTTCAAAAAAGAAGATTATTGATACCTGTGGTCAGGTATCATGCTTTTTCAGCAAACGCGAGAGTTCCGCTGATTCTCTTTATTCTTATCTTAAGGGTTTCACCCTTTGCAGCACCCGGTACAAAGATCGTAAACTTGTCAACCTTTGCAATTCCGTCGCCTTTTGAACCAACTGCATCGATACGAACATCGTATTCTTTGCCTTCTTCAATGGAATCCTGCTTAACAGGTGCACTTGCGCGTCTCTTCTTTACAGGCCTGTGAGCTCCACATGCTGCACATTTCAACACAAGGATCCTGTCCATCTTGGTAAGCTGGGTGTCAGGTCTTCCACATTCGGAACACATAACGAATTCTTCAACATATGCTTCGATATTGGATTGAATCTGGTCTTTGGAGAACCTACCCTGAAATACTGCCCTAAGTCCATCGATCTTTCCAGCAGTTCCCATTTCACGTGTGAGATATTTCATCAAATGATCAGGTTCTCTGTTAAGAACATCGGCGATATTATTGAAGTTGTCAAGGATCGTGGTCTTACCCTCGACCATGATCTTTGGTTCAGGGATTACGAAACGGGCATCCGTAGTCTCCATGTCGGGTAAGTTAGCTATCGCACGATCCAGAAGCGCTTCGTAATCTTCCATATTTAATCCCTCTTTATAATTTAGTTTACTGCACAAGTTCCATACCCTGGTCAACTACAATTCTGACTGGGGTTGGCAGTTTCTGACCAGCCTTTCTAAGTGCATCCTTTGCTGCTACAAAGTGTTCTTTGTTAACAGATATTGTGAAGATCTTCTGCTCGGCTGAAACCCTTGCTGCTGTTCCTACGTTCTTTCCGAATGCACCACGCATTCCACTGGATACACGGTCTGCTCCTGCTCCGGTAGCCTGTTTGTTCTCTCTGAGTACCTCATGTGGGTATACTCTGAGTTTGATGTGGTATCCTGTACGGCCCGCTGCGTTTACCATTGCTCTGTTAGCTGTGATACGTGCAGCTTCAAGTGCAGTGTGACGCAGTTGGCATCTTTCTTTGACTACGAGTGTTACTTTTATTGGAAACTCAGCACTCTTGTTACCCATGTCGTAGTGAATGATGTGGCTACCTGGCACACCACCCATGTATTTCCTTCTGGTGTATGAGCGTTGTCTGACGTTCCTGTACATACTTGCTGGTTTTCTTACCATGAATAAAATCTCCTTGAATTAATTATTGTAATTGTAATTTAGCACGATACTATTAGATTCTATTAGCATCGTCATTTTTCGCATCTGGATCTGCACCTTAATTTGTATGTATATATTTGTATTTGTTGATGTTGCTCTCAACAATATGGATTAATCTAGATGGCTGTCCTCATACTACCTAGGAGTTTATAAGTCTTGTCACAGGCTCAGAGTTCTTTATCCAGCTGAACTGTAAGAAGACCAAAACAACCAGACAGCATCATATTGCCATAAGGGGATGCAAAATATAATTTGTCCCACACAGAGCTGTCTTTTTTCTCTTCAGCCATATCCATGAGTATATTACGCCTGGGTCCGGTGATCATTATTGACCTGATGGCATCAGATCCCGGAGTTTCACGTATATAACAACCATGTCCTCCATCATCAAAGATATCCTTAAAACCAAGCTTTCCGCTGGCAAAGTCCATTATATATTTCTGTAATTTTTCACCGTCAAGTGCTGAGCTGTGATGTTCGAACAATGCCACTACGTGATTATCTTTCACAATAGCCGCAAGTGTATGCCCGTTACCAATATTCACTACAACTGCAGGTTGTAATGCATTCTCATCAAGCAAAGCACCAAATATTGCCGCTGGTCCGGTATCCATAATAATAGTATCTTTAATGAAATCCTGCTTTTTCAGCGTTCTTGCAACTGCTGCCATACGGGTGAATTCTTCAGGAACCGCATATGCACTGTAAGCAAACTGCTCAAAGCTGCCACCTTTATCTATAAGTCCTTCAAATATCCTGAAACGGTATATACGGTTACTTTCCTGCGGGGAGTTCCCATGATCCTGAACCGCCACAGCGATCATTTCAGGCATATCTACACCAAAACTTGCAAGAGCATTACTGAGTGCATCAACATCAATGTCCTGAAGAACGATCTCTTCGGATACATTTGAAAGGTTTGTAACTTCATCATCGGAAATGATGTCAATACCCATTGACCTGACCCTTTCAATGTCATCTTTAATTGTAAGGGCGGCTTTCTCAGTTGCATAGACCTTTAATCCTTTTTCCATGTGGGCTTTAATAGCTCTTACACAAGGTCCTCCACCCATGACATCTCCGGTCAGGACTATATTTTGCCCGTTTTGAGTTGCCTTTCCAATCTTCTCTGCAACAATTACTGTCGGCGATGGCATTATCATCACAAGACTGTTCTCAATCTCACGTTCAGTATCGTAAAGCAGTATGTCCTGCGTACCTGTCCCGACATCAATAGAAAGTACTCTCATGGTCAAATCGAGTGTTTCTTATACTTTTTCAGGTATAAATACTTCGTATGAGCAGTCAGTCTACAAAAGAACATAAAGAAGGTACACAAAAAGCATATTCATTTTATCTTGTAACCATTTCCAGTTCCAGGTTCAGTGAATTCGGTGCAGTTACTTCACCGGAAGATGCCAGTGATGGCTCCGGGAAACTAATGCAGGAACTTGTGATTTCCAGTGGCCACGCAGTTACGAAATATGAATTGGTCCCTGATGATCCTTCATTGATAAAAGGTGCCATACACCGTGCCCTTGAATCTGAAGCTGATGTTGTGATCACAAGCGGTGGAACAGGACTTGCATCTAAGGACGTTACTATTGAATCTGTAGTTCCTCTATTCGAAAAGGACATTCCGGGATTTGGTGAACTTTTCCGATTCAAGAGTATAGAACAGATAGGCAGTTCTGTTATTCTCTCACGTGCAGCGGCAGGCCTGTTAAAAGGAAAAGTAATATTCTGTGTTCCCGGGTCTCCAAATGCTGTGGAACTTGCTTTACGAGATATTATTCTCCCGGAAACTGGTCATCTTGTGAAACATGCTCGCCAGTAACCAAAAAAGGTTTATATTGTATATTTTATTTAATTAAAGTGTGTCAAAAGGCACATTTATATACGTTAATATTTATATTTGTAATAGAAGTTAACGGTGTAGAACCCCTTTAAAGAGAAATGATAACTCTCTAAAGGGCAAATCCTATATACAATCCCAATGAAGAGGGAAACATGTCCGGCTACTCTTTAGGCATCAAGGAACTGGATGAGCTCTTAGGCGATATCCGGGAAGGAACCAATCTTATGATGATAGGTCCACCTATGAGCCGAAAAGATGACCTGCTGGATGCCATTATTTTTAAAAGCCAGAGTCCTGCCGGATCTGCAATAATAGTATCTACACGTGAGCCAGGGGAACGTGTTCTCGGATGGTTCCAGGATTATGGTCTGGACACATCAAAAGCCGATATTGGTGTTGTTGATTGTGTGACCAAGACACTTGGACTGGGTGCAGCAGATACTGAAAAGATTAAAAGAGCATCAAGTCCTGTTGATCTCACCGGTATCGGGGTCAAGATCAGCCAGTTCTTTGAAGAAATGCTGGTGAAAAAGAAGAAACAACAGGTCCATCTGTGTATCAATTCACTGTCAACTATTCTGATGTATTCCAACATACAGACGGTTTTCAGATTTCTTCATGTCTTCACCGGACGTGTAAAAGCTGCCAATGGCTTTGGTCTGTATGTGGTTGAAGATGAGATGCATGACGCACAGACAATAGCTACTCTGAAACAGCTATTTGACGGAATGATCGAGATAAAGGCTGTTGGAGATTCCTATGCAATGAGAGTAGTGGGCATGACATCAAAGCCAACACCATGGTTTGAGTACACCATCGAGGGAACAGATATCGTTCTCAAGAAAACATAAACTGTCAGTGAAGGCAGTTATATTTCTTTAGTATCTACTTTTTGCGTGTATTTTACAACCTTGAACATATCCTATGTCCAATGGTCAGTTTCAAATACTCAATGATCAACTGGTAACATATAAATCAAAGCTTAATACAAATTATCGGAGTATCATTATGGATAAAGACAAATTATACCAATTAAAGAACGAAGCAACCAAGATCAAACCTATAATCAATATAGGAAAGAATGGAATTACCGATTCTGTAGTAGAAGAAATAAAAAAGCAGGTCAAAGCAAATCGTCTTGTTAAGATAAAGATGCTGAAGACCAGTGCAGAGGGAGAGGATATCAAGACATCTGCTGAGAAGCTTGCAGAAGCAACTAAGACAACCCTTATTGACGTAAGGGGAAGCACAGTTGTTATCTATAGGTGATCAGAGACTCACAGTCTCTTCACTCTTCTTTAAACCCTTCTCCAGAAACAACTTCCACTTCCTGCACTATCATTAGCTCAGTGGGAAGCATTTCCTTTAGCTCAGGAATGAGTTTTCTTATCTTTTCTTCCTTATCCACAGCCTGAACTATCACCGGCAGGTCTGTTCCAAGTCTCAGGACACTTGCAGTGTGTATCTTGTGGTGAACTCCGTATCCTTCCATGCAATGATGAACAGTGGCTCCTGCGATACCTTTGTCTTTCAGGAACTCAATGACAGCATGGTGTGCGGTTTTGCCTTTGTATTTGTCATTCTCACTCAGATATATTCTCAAAAATAATGTTCTCATGTTTTCCCCTGAATACTTTGCTTGTTAATGCAAATGAGGTAATGTTACATCTTCTTTCTGGTTCCCATCAATATATTAATTATTTCTTATGTCAATATCTAATTTTTATGATTAGGTTGCATGATGATGTTTAGTAAACTTTATAGCTTAAATGCTAATACCAATACTTATGGAAAAAAACAAAAAATATGTCATTGCAGTTATAGCTGTTCTGATACTGGTGGGAATAGCAGGTGCTTACACGTACCTGGGTACTGATAGTGCGGATACTAAAATTAACTCTTCGGAGGCGGTGTCTATTGTTGAGAACGATCCGATGGCAATCAATTATTCCGAAGAATACTTCCATGTGGAAGGATGGAGGGTTACAAACACCGAGCTTTTAGATTCTGTACCTACCGAAACTGTTCAGGATAATAGTGTATGGAGAGTTAGAATAATGGAACGTAGTTGTGCTTGTTCCGGTATCAAGGATCTATTCGTAATAGAAGGATATGTATCTTCCAGCACAGGTGAACTCCTGGGTATTGAAACCAAATCCGTTCTGGAAAGCGAGTATGATAAAAAGACCTGTTCATCGACATCCTGTCACTGAACGAAATGACTGCAGGTTTTTACTTGCATTCTTCTTTTCCATCATACTTCTAACCGGTTTAGCCCAGGCTGCCGTGTCTGTAGAATATTTCTACGAAGATGGCTGTCTGAAATGCGCACAGGCATCGCCTGTAATTGAAGATGTGATTTCCAGTTACCCTGACACCAACTTCAGTTCATACGAGATCAAATCCGCTTTCAGTCTGGCTAAAAGCTATGGCGTGACGACTGTACCGGCCATTGTTGTAAATGGCAGCACTGTCATTAGTTATAATGATTACGAAGGCGACACCGGGAAACTCAGTTCAATGCTTTCAGAAGCAATAGAAACAGCTCCTGTGATTGATTATGCTACTGTTTCATCAAAGACTGAGCTTATATCCCATGAATCATTGGATGATCAAACCCCGGCTGTGATTTTTATTGCCGGCCTTCTGGCAGGTTTTAATCCGTGTCTTATTGCTGTCATGGCCTTTCTTGCATCAGCAATTGTATCTTCCGGAGGGTCCCGCAAGGATATGCTTGTCCTGGTTATCGGATTCTGTGCCGGGATATTTGTAACTTATATGATTGTAGGTTTTGGAATACTGAATACCATCACTTCTTTCCCTGGGATAAAAGATTTAATAACGAAATCCATGATATTCCTTGTTGCGATTTTCGGATTCTGGCACCTCTATGATGCATATTATATCAAGAAATATTCAAAATCCTCATTCAAAACCCCACATTCCTTTGTAGACTTGATGGATCATGCAAGAGGCAAGAATATACTTCTCATCTCTTTCGTTGGCGGAGGAATATTCTCTCTCGTAAAAGCTCCATGTGTAGGTGCTGTTTACCTGATGATCCTTGAAATGCTCCTGTCCGGTGGCAACACTGTTAATGCTGTGTTATACATGGGTCTCTATAATTTTGCAGTTATTCTGCCGATTCTGATACTTGGTGCACTTCTTGCTTTTGGTCTGGATCCTGAAAAGGTCAATGAGTTCAGGGAAAAGAGACGTGTGGAAGTTCGTCTGATCACGGGACTTATATTGATCCTGCTGGCTGCGTTGTTGCAGTTGAACATCATCTAACAAAGATGTACGCTAAAAACACTGCAACAAGACACAATAGTAGGTTAAGTCCTATATTCATCATGGAATGTTTGTTCTCTCCCTCATCCAGAAGCCTGAAGCTCTCATACGCGAATGTGGAGAATGTTGTGAAAGAACCAAGCATCCCTACACTTATCATGTAACGCAGTGTTCCCTCTAAAGAAGTGAATGTCAGCACTGCGAGGACAAAGCTTCCAATAGTATTTACTGCAAGTGTTCCTGCAGGAATCTCATTTATTCTGGGAATCGCTCCGGAAACAAGATATCTGAGGTTTGCACCGATAAAACCTCCGATCCCTACAAGAATTATCTCATATGCCAGTTCCTTCCCTCCTTCTCATTAAATATATCACCAGTGCCCTGCCGGCGAAAATTCCCGCAAGTGTCAGGATGACGTTTGCAAGAATATTGAATGCGGCTTCAGCCAGTTGCATCTGGAATGTCTGGACCATGAATGTCGAAAAAGTAGTAAGTGATCCGCAAAATCCAATTCCCACAAACATACGTGTTCTCGGAGACACAATGCCAAGGTACTCAGAGCTGTACATGAGGATACCAATAAGTATGCTCCCAAGTACATTTACCACAAGTGTTCCGGATGCAGAAGTAAAGTATCCCGCAATAAGGAATCTTGATATTGCTCCAAAGAACCCTCCCATGCCGATGGTGATAAGTTCTGAGCCCTGGTTTTTCAGATAATCACTATTCAATTAACACTACGTCCACTTCGCTTCCTTCTTCACACCCTTCAACATTTTCCGGGATTATAACGAACCCATCGGATTTTGCAATGGAGCTCAGTATTCCTGCACCAGCTGTCATCAGTGGATGAGCAATGTTACCTTCGAGTATTACCCTGGCATAACTGAGATATCCTTCTCTTGAGAGTATTTTCCCGCTTAATGTGGCTTTTACGGTTGTGTCAGGTATATCGGGTATATTTCCGGATTTTCTAAGTGCAGGTTTACCAAAAGCAAAGAGTGCTACAAGTCCTGCTGCCGGATATCCGGGCATACAAAGTACAGGAACATTTTCAACAATTCCAAGAGCAGTTGGTTTTCCAGGGCTGAGTCCGACTCCATGAACAAGTTTCCTGCCCAGTCTCTCCACCACAGCCGGGACAAAATCCCTATCCCCGACAGAGGTTCCACCTGAAACCACTATCATATCAGCATCAAGGTTTGCCTTTATGGCATCTTCAATGAGATCAGCATTTTCAGGAACGATATCACAATATCTTGCAGCTCCGCCCCATTTCTCGACATATTCTCCTATCATGAGGCTGTTTATATCAAGTGTTTTACCCGGTGCAGGTTCTTCATATCCGGGAAGTGGTAGAAGGTCATTGCCGGTAGGGATGATAGCAACAACAGGTTTGGAATAGACTTTGACCTCACTGATTCCAAGTGATGCCAGCACTGCAATATCACATGGTCTGAGTATATGGCTTTTGTTGAATATGATTTCATTCTTCCTGACATCCTCTCCGATCTCACCGACGTTCTTTCCGGGATGTACCTGCGCCCTGATCTCGATCATATCTCCGATGGAAATGGTATCTTCCATCATCAGCACAGCATCAGCATCATCAGGTACATAATCTCCAGTATTCACCGGGGTACAGGTTCCTTCCATTATCTCGTCGGATATCTGGAGCATAACAGGATTTGTTGGGGATGCACCTATGAGGTCCACAGATCTTACTGCAAATCCATCCATGGCAGAACGTCTGTAGTGAGGAACATTGCGTGGTGCAAGTATGCTTGTAGAGAGAACTCTCCCTATTGCAGACCTTGCAGGGAGTACTTCTGTTCTATCAATGCTATTTATCCCGGCAAGGAACATTTCCTTTGCCTTTCCGACATCTGTACGTTCTCTGAATATCATCCAAGTCCCTCTGTTGTCAGTTTAACCGCCGGATACCGGTGGGAATATTCCCAGTTCATCGTTATCATTCAGGATAGTATCCAGTCCTTCCATGTGTTTGATGTTGTTTCCGTTCAGGAATACATTGATGTAACCGCAAAGTTTTACATCGTCTCCTGCCTCGAATACAAGTTCTTTAAGAGCAGGATATTGTTCTGTAAGTGAAAGGAGAACATCTTTTACAGAGTCTCCTGTAAGTGATAATGACGAAGTTTGTGCAATCTCCCTGAGATTTGCAAATAGTTTCACTTTAACGTTTGCCATGGGGACATTATTCCCGGCGGATATGTTATAAAACTAATCCTGTAAGGAGAAAGAGACTAAGCTGATGGTCACAGCACATTGAGATAATAATTGTAAAAAAAGTTCTGGTGGGATAGCGCGGATTTGAACCGCAGTCCAAGCGTCCCAAACGCTCGAGGATGGACCAAGCTACCCTACTATCCCAATCAGATTCAGAAGGGTAGCTCTCACATAGCATATATTGTATAAAAAGGTTTCGTGATGACTGTGTTAAAATGGAAAATACTATGGATTGCAGAAGGCTGAGTATAAATACTCCTTATAATTTCCTCTCCGGTTTTATATTCTTGGGACATAGAATTTTCCCGTATCTATCCATGTTTCGATTTTTTAGCTTCAAAATCATGCGGGCAACCGCCCAACTACGTTACCTCTTTCACTGGTCAACTGCGCTGTCAAAAGCCCGGCTTCCAATTGTCATCATGATAAGTGCAAAAGCTGTGATTACTCCAAGTGACAGGGTTATAGGAACATCGGAAGCATCCAGCAGCATCCATCTCAGTGCCTCCACGCCATAAGTAAGTGGATTCAGGTGAACAGGTATGCTCAACCAGCCCGGGAGATTCTCCATAGGGTAGAACGCAGTACTGGTCATGATGGTGGGGAACGTGATGAAAGTCATCATCATCTGGAATCCCTCATGTGATTCTATTTTTGAGGCCAGCGTTATTCCAAGACCAATGAACCCCAGTCCCATAGTGAACATTATGGGTATACACAGGAGTTCTCTCCATACAGATACGTATTCTATTCCAATCATCCCGCTGATGAACATGAGCAGTGTGCCCTGCACCATTGCTGTTGTAACTCCTCCTGCGGCTTTTCCAAGAGCAGTGTAAAAGCGGCTTACAGGCGCTACCAGTATCTCCTTCAGGAATCCGAATTCCCTATCCCATATGATGGAAATTCCACCCATAAGCGATGCGAAGAGAATTGACATCCCTATGATGCCCGGTGCCATGTAATCAATATACCTGCCGCTGCGAAGGGTCATGGTACTTCCCAGTGCAGAACCCATTATGACAAGAAAAAAGAGTGGCGTTGCAAGGGAGCCTATTATCCTTGAACGTGAGCGCTTGTAGCGCAGCATTTCCCGCAGCCACAGTGTGAACACAGTGTTCAGGCAGAGTCTTTTCCCTGAAAGTGCCATTTCACTCCCAGCGTTTGTAAACGTCGTTTTCAATATCCATCAGATCAAGTGCACGACCTGCCATTGAATTAACAAGATCATCGATTGTCTGTGGTCTGGAATAAAAACCCGGACATGCGGGAAGGATTACTCCGCCGGCTCTCTCAAGTCTCAGCATATTCTCAAGATGGATCTGGTTAAGAGGGGTTTCACGTGGCATTAGTACCAGTTTTCTTCTCTCCTTTAGGCAAACATCGGCCACCCTGCCAAGTAGGTTGTCAGACATTCCGCCTGAGATCTCACCAAGCGTTTTCATGCTGCATGGGGCGATAATCATCCCGTAGAACCTGTGAGAACCGCTTGCAATTGGCGCTGTAAAGTCATTTTCATCGTAGACTGCATCTGCCAGACTTTCAACATATGATAGTTTGTAATCGGTCTCTATCTCAAGTATCTGCTTTGCAGCTTTTGTCATAACAAGGTGAGTATAAATGTCAGTTTTTGCCAGAATTTCCAGCAACCGTACTCCGTAAGCAGAACCCGAAGCCCCGCTGATACCTATTACTACTTCCATTAAAATCCCTCTCCTACTTTCCTATAATTACAGCAAGCTCACTGATCATTTCCTCTGATGCAGCAACGATTTCATTTATTTCGCTGAGTTTAATATTGTCCAGATGAATGCCAACTATGAATACGGATGTCGCTTTGCAGGCTTTGCTGAATGCCTTTGCACCATTTAGTGCGATCTCAGTTTCCCTGTGTCCCGGTGTTGTAATCACAGATGAAGATGCCCTTTTTGATTCATGGTCATAGAACCCGATTCCAACAGCTCCTACGTGTTCATCACCACCGGTAAGGCTGGCAACATAGTCCTCTCCTGTCTTTTTCCATTCAAGCACAAGGCTGATACCCGCCGCAATCTTCCTGATCTCCTGCATATTATTCCTCAATTTCTGTCAGACGGAACTGTTTCGTGGTTCTTTTAACTTCAAAGAAGTTCTTTGCTGCCTTTCCAACAGCTTCCCTATATTCGGTTGGAGTATAAACTCCCATCTTCCAGTTGTCACGGTGTGCCTGCTCCAGGGTGGCAACAACATGAGATGCCTCGTCAAGCCGAAGCATTCTGTTATTGACTTTTACAAGAGCTTTCATTTCAGCTATTTCCGGATTTCTGGGAATATCAATAAGCACAGATTCAGGTTCTATTCCCACTTCTGCCGCAATCTCAGCTTCTACTCTTTTGATGTTCTTTCGGTGCTTTAGAACTCCCTCGCCGACTTCTTCAAATCCAACATACATCGCCCTCTTGTAGAGTTTCCTGTTGTCAAGTCGCTGTGCAAGTTCACCTGCATACCCGTCATCGTTACGTATCATTTCCAGCAGTCTGGAGTCATCCATCTTCCTGAGGTCGAAAGGATTAAGTGACCTTTTTTGGATAAGGTCATCAACTGCTCTTGTAAACATCGTCTCAGCGATTCTTGAAACGTGGTGGTAGTAAACTGATGGATGCATAAGGAATCTGGAAACCAAAAGTGATTCCGCCGCCTTGACACCGCCGGAATTCACTACAAGATTGTTCTCGTAGAACTTCATCTCATTGATGAGCCTTACATGGTCAACAAGACCGAAAGCAACACCGGTGTAATGAGAATCTCTTACCAGATAGTCCATTCTATCTACATCGATCTCACTGTTGAGTATCTTTCCAAGATCGGTCTTCCCCTGTATGTGATCCTCAATAGTTGCAGGGTTCAGGCCATTATCACTGAGAATCTCTCCAAGTTCACCTTTTTTAAGAATGTCACGAACATCCTCATGGTGTTGTCTTGTGTAAAGTTTTGTAAGGTTTTCTGTTACATGTGAGTATGGTCCGTGTCCTACATCATGGAGAAGAGCAGCAACTCTGAGTTCTTCTTTTTCATCATCTGTGACGGAATCTATCTTTCCGGTTAGCATGGTGGCAAGATGCATGACACCCAGAGAGTGCTCAAAACGTGAATGGTTAGCTCCGGGATACACAAGGTTTGACAGACCAAGCTGGCTCAGTCTTCTAAGTCGCTGCATCTGCGATGAATCGATTATTGATAATGTGAGCGGGTCAAGCTCAATATATCCATGTATAGGGTCACGGATGACTTTCATACAACCTACATATCCTTCATCTTATAATGATTTTGCACTTGTTTCTGTTTCTGCTCTCTTCCAATGTTAGTTCTCTCAGAAATACATTCCATAGGATGGAGACGCTTCTTCAACAGATGTACCTGCCAATCCTTTTCCAAAACCATATCCAAAAGAGTACAGAGCATCATTGAGTTTCATTCCCAGAAAACCGGATGATTTTCCTCCGTATTCATATAGATCAGGTTCCCCGGAAATGCCTGCCATCTCTGCAGCAATATCGATTGCATCTTCCTCTGTTCCTACCATGTCAACAAGCCCTGCTTTCTTGGCCTGGGAACCACTGTATATCCTGCCGTCAGCAACCTTGTAGGTTTCCTCAAGGGTCATGTTCCTGTTCTCAGCCACCCAGGAAACAAAATCTTCATAGCTTTCATTCACAATTGAACCAAGCATTTCCTTTTCTTCTTCCGTCATGGGTCTTGTGGGGGAACCTATGTCTTTGTATTCACCGCTTTTGATAGTTGTCACGTTAATTCCAAGATCATCCATCAGGCTATAATAATGGACAATTTCCATTCTTACTCCGATATTACCAACAAGCGACTGCTTTTCAGCCACAATATAATCAGTAGATGATGCCGCCTGATAAGCTGCGGAAGCTGCCATTGATTCAACGTATGCCACAACAACTTTCTTTTCAGATGCTTCCTTTATAGCCCTTGCAAGTTTCTCACTGGCAATGGCCTCTCCGCCGGGAGAGTTGATCCTGATGAGAATAGCTTTTGTTCCATCATCATCTTGCGCATCTTCTATCCATTCGATATAGTCCTCAACCCCGGGCTGATAATCACTGAATAGACCTTCTTCCGTTCCTCCGGAATAAATGGTTCCGTCAAGGTCTATGACTGCTACATCTCCTGACCCTTCGATTGGAACCTGCATGATAGCTACAATTATCCCAGTGAGTGCTAGAACCACAATGATTATGGCCAGAAGTCCATAAATCAATATTTTACTTGATCTTTCCAATTTCCCTTCTCCTTATTCTTCTGATATGAATTATATTAATTTACGAGGTCTTTACTTATATAGCTTGAACCGTATAACGAAGGAAAACTGGCAAGGAGATGGACTAAGATGATAATCTTTTCAGGCGGCACCGGCACACCCAAATTACTGAATGGCCTTCGCGAAGTTTACCCGGAAGAAAAGATCACTGTTGTGGTGAATACTGCGGAAGATATATGGGTTTCAGGAAACCTGATAACACCCGATATTGATACTGTGCTTTATCTGCTTTCAGGCAGGCTTGACACTTCAAAGTGGTGGGGTGTGAAGGATGATACATATCGTACCCACGGGGCTATGAAAGAACTGGGATATGACGAGGTCATGATGCTCGGTGACATTGATCGTGCAACCCATATCATGCGCTCAGACATGCTCAGAAGCGGTCTCACACTTACCGAGTCAATAGTCGGTCTTTCAAAGTCATTTGGTGTAAAGGCTAATGTGTTCCCTATGTCTGATGATCCCGTCTCAAGCATGATTAGCACGCCGGAAGGAAAGATGCATTTTCAGGATTTCTGGGTTGGAAAACATGGAGGGCCTGAGGTTCTGGAAGTATGCCAGGAAGGTATTGATAAAGCAAGTATCTCTCCGGCTGTTGTTGAGGCACTTGAAAGGGAAGATAATGTTCTGATAGGTCCGAGCAATCCGATAACAAGTATCGGACCAATAATCGAGCTTCCTGGAATGAGAGATATTCTGAAAGAGAAAAAGGTTGTTGCAGTCAGTCCTATAATCGGAACTGAACCTGTAAGTGGTCCGGCAGGTAAACTTATGACTGCAAGAAGTATTGAAGTTTCTTCTTATGGTCTTGCTTCATACTATTCTGATTTCCTTGACCATCTGATAATCGATGAGCGTGACCCGATTGACGTTGGACGTTTCAGTGGTCTTGGGTGCAGTGTTTCAAGAACTGATACATTGATGAAGGCTGTGAATGTAAGCAGGAATCTTGCAGAAACTGTGCTGAAACAGTTCTAAATAATGCAGAACCTGTCTTTTGCTCTGCATACTTTCTTTTTTATTTAACGCAGCATAGTAACTAGTTTAATAAGTATATTTTTATTATTATAATGCATATATTCCATATCTCCAATTTGAGGGCATACCAACAAAACATATTCTTAAGGTGAAATTGTGGGTGATGAATGGAAAATAGATTTGAAGATCCCTGACATAGGGATGATGGTCACGCTTATGACAGCTGCATTATGCTCAATGATAATGGGCGCTGCAGAAATTGCTTACACTATGATGTGGATAACGGCTTCATATATCAGGCACGGGAAAGACTTTTTTATTGATCTTCTGAATGCTAAGGCGCTGACATGGACAGCAGAATATATTCTTGTTGCAGGATCACTGTTACTTCTTTCAGCCATTCTCTTTCTTTTAAGTTCCACATTCTCTCTCTATGAGCTCAACGGAATGGCAAAAAATGCAGAAAAGAAAGTACACACAAAAGTTGTGTTCGGATTCTTCATAGGTGGACTAATTCTCCTATTCATGGCACTTATCTCTGCAATAATTCTGAGGTATCTGTAAGGTTCAGGAACACTAAAAGCAATAACAAAAGAAGCAACAAACAAAAGTCAAGATTTCATGCTGGGAAGGCGATAATATGAGTTCAAGTATCACCGGGACTGTAACAGAGGTCCCTAAAGTAGTAGAAAACGAGTCTCCGTCACAATATCTGGAGGATATTGCCAGACAGGCTACTAAAACGGAAAGAGTACTTTATCCGATAGCTGCCATAGTCGGACAGGAGAAAATGCTTCGAGCACTCATCCTTAACACTATCAATCCTTCTATTGGTGGTGTTCTTATACGCGGTCAGAAAGGCACTGCAAAATCAACTGCGGTCAGAGGTCTGGCCGAAATATTACCTGAGACCGAAATGGTAGAGGGCTGTAAGTTCAATTGTGATCCTAGTGATCCTGAAAAGTTCTGCTGGGAATGTCTGGAGAAGAAACGCAAAGGTACAATGCACATTGGCAGACGCCAGATGAGAGTCGTGGACCTTCCGGTCGGTGCAACAGAGGACAGGGTTGTAGGCAGTCTTGATATTGAAAAAGCCGTGCGCCAGGGTGTTCAGGCTTTTGATCCGGGAATTCTTGCCCAGGCAAACCGCGGGATTCTTTATGTTGATGAGATTAACCTGCTGGATGACTTCGTAGTTGATGCACTTCTGGATGCTGCTGCAATGGGTGTGAATACCGTTGAGCGTGAAGGTGTAAGCGTAAGCCATCCTGCTAATTTCATAATTGTTGGAAGTATGAACCCTGAAGAGGGTGAGCTTCGTCCCCAACTGCTTGACAGGATCGCATTGCAGGTGGAGGTCACCGGTATCTATGATGTTGAACAGCGTATCGAAATTGTAGAACGACGTAACAGGTTCAACGATGACCCAAAACAGTTCATCCGTGAGTTCGAGGCTGAACAGGAGAAACTGCGTTCAAAGATCGTAAAAGCTATGCAGATGCTTCCACGTGTAACTACAACAAGGGACAACCTGCGTACAATTGCAGAGATCTGTATTGCTTTTAATGTGGACGGACACCGCGCAGATATCATGATCGAGCGTGCCTCCAGGACAAATGCTGCTTATGAGGGCAGGGAACGCATCACAAATGATGATATCATCGAAGCTTCTGAAATGGTACTGCCTCACAGGATGCGTAAGAAACCATTTGAGGAAGAAGAGTTCAGTGTTGACCAGTTAAGAGCGGTCGTTGACGGCAAGGTATGAAAGAGGTGCGGGGATGGACGATGAACTTGTTCAGCGCCTGCGCAGGAATCTTCCTCGCAATTATGGCATAAAAGTGTTGTATCTGGGTTATCCTGTGCTTGGGCTGCGTATCCCCCAAAATTCTGTTTCAGAGTTTTCCAAAGAGGATACGGATGTCCTGTACGAGAACCTGTACGCAAATATGGAGCAGATAAGGCCAGGTGAGATCGAAGATGTCTGCATCGTTGCGGATTCAGATCATATGTCAATCGAGCCTGAAACATTTTTCAAACCTCTTATCGGAACATCAGATTCAGCTATTGCAGATGTATTCAGGTATGCTCAGGAGAAAGTGTCCATTGACGATGCTATCATTCTACCTCCGGATACTTCAGAACCTGACAGTTCCCTCGTAGAGGATATTATTCCGGAGGATGCTTTTGTCGGTGCTGAAGCAGAAACTCAGGAAATTGATCCTGAAAGGTCGATTTTTGCTGACATTCTGAAACCTGCTGAAAATGAGGAAGTTCCTGAAGTTGAATTTAATGATAAAACAGTAAATGATAAACCTGAAATTCAGGAACGTTTTGAAGATCAAGAACATCAGGAGGCTCAGGAGCTTGATTATCCTGTTGAGGAGCTATCTTTTGAAGTTCCTGCTTCTCTTCCTGATGAAGTTCTCCTTGAAGTAGATGAAAACGAATCTGCGGAAATATGTATTTATGAACCTGAAGTATGCGTAGACCTCACTCCAAAGGAATACGTTCCTATTCTCAGCCATGCTGAACTTGAGAAAGAGTTAGAGGGTGATTCAAGAGTTTCTAAATCAGAATCCAGTAAACTGTTTGATGACCTGAAAGAGGACAAGACAGTTGGTAAGATCCTCAATGATTTTGCCCGCAGTTCCCAGAAGAAGAGACTTGCAGCTGGCAGGCTGAAATCCGGAAGGCGTGCAGAGGTACTTACCAAGAGCAAGCGTGGTCGTTATGTAAGATACAGAATGCCCGGGGAGAAGATCACTGATATTGCCATTGCTCCAACTGTAAGGGCTGCTGCTCATCATGCAAAGGATGGCAAGATCGAGATCAAGAAAGGTGACATAAGGGAGAAAGTACGAAGAAGACGTATTTCCAGTCTGATCAACATTGTTTTTGATACATCTGGTTCAATGGATGAAAGCGATAAGGTTCAGATTACCACAAGTGTTGTTCTCGCACTGCTGAAAGACGCTTACCAGCGCAGGGACAGGGTTTCACTGGTGACATACAGCGGTCGTTCCGGTGAACTGGTGCTGCCGTTCACATCATCTGTGGAAGCTGCAAAAAGGTATCTTGAGAAAGTTCCTTTTGGAGGCACAACTCCTATGGCTTCCGGGATGCTCAGGGGACTTGATACTCTTGTCAGGGAAGTGAAGAAAGAGCCTTCAGCTGTTCCTATTATGATCCTTGTAACGGATGGTACTGCAAATTCTTCACTTCATCTTGGTGGCAATATCAAGAGGGAAATAATGCAGATCTGCAAGCAGATAGCTGACCACCGTGTCAATATTCTTGTTGTTGATATCAGTGCAACCGGTTCAATGCTTGCAAAGGAGGTTGCAATGAAAAGCAATGGAAGTTATTATCATCCGATGTCACTTAGCAAAGAAGCTCTTTATTCTGCAATAAAGCAGGAGAGGGATCAGGTAACGGCTTTTGCTTGAAAGGGATATTTGGATATCCCTTGCATTCTATTTTTCCGGCAGTTTTGTTATGGTGTTAATTATAAAAGGTATCATTAGTAACATTATAATTGCCACTTATAATAAATGCCAGTTTCTTATAATTGGCAATGAAAACTAATATAAGTGATTACATTCCCATATGAGTATATGGATACTGAAACCCTCAAAATGGCAGTTATATCTCATAACTCAATTCCTGAGGAAGAATTCATAGAGAGGGATATTTTCGACAAGGTAAAAGATTCAGGTGAAAATCCATTTATCATTATAATCAATGGGATACGTCGTTGCGGTAAATCCACTTTGATGCAGCAGATAAGAAGAATCAATAAAGAGAATCGGTATTACCTGAATTTTGACGATGAACGCCTGATAGGGTTTAGTATCGATGATTTTCAGAAAGTTCATGAGATATATGTTGAGTTATATGGTTTGGAGAATACCTTTTACTTTGATGAGATCCAGAATATCGACAAATGGGAAACTTTTGTAAGGCGTATGCACGACAGCAAAAATAAGGTCTATATCACAGGATCGAACGCTTCCATGCTGAGCCGGGAACTTGGAACCCGACTTACAGGCAGGCATTTGTCATACACTCTTTATCCGTTCTCTTTCAGGGAATATCTCAGATTCAACAACATTTCCGTCAGTAAAGATGATTTCTATCTTACAGAATCGCGTTCAATAATAAAAAAGCATTTCAACCAGTATCTTACAACTGGCGGAATCTCTGAATATCTGATGTATGGAAATACCGATTATCTCAAGTCACTTTACGAAAGTATAATCTATCGGGATGTTATCGCCAGATATAATCTGTCTGATGAGAAAACGCTCAAGGATTTGATACATTATCTTGCATCCAATATCGGGCGTGAATTCAGTTTCAATTCCCTCAGGAAAATGCTTGGTCTGTCAAACGCGACGACAGTCAAGGAATATCTTAATTATTTCGAGAATAGTTTCCTCGTTTTTACAATACTCAGGTATTCTCCTTCATTGAAAAAACAGATGTATTCCAACAAAAAAGTATACTTCATAGATAACGGTCTTACGAACAGCATCTCTTTCCGTTTCTCAGAAAATCGTGGAAGTATGCTGGAAAATCTCGTGTTTCTCTCTTTGAAAAGAAAGGACTGTGAGATCTACTTCCACAAGGATAAAAAAGAGTGTGATTTCGTCATCAAAGATGGATTTGAAATACGCGAGGCAATACAGGTAACTCAGAATATTGAAGATCCCGAAACTAGAAAAAGGGAGATAGAGGGCCTTAAGGAAGCAATGGACGAGTACGAATTGAAAGAAGGTCTGATATTGACAGAAGATACCGAAGAGGAAATTGTTCTGCAAGACAAAAGAATGATTATTGTCAAACCTATCTGGAAATGGTTGTTGGAAACATGACTGGGCAAACAGATGAAGAGTTCATATGTGATCTTTCAGAGGAAACAAAAGAGCTATCTGAAGAGACCAAGAGGGATATTGAAGAAGCGCGCAAAGAGATACGAGCCGGTAAAATCTCAAATCTGGAAGATGTCAGGCGTGAGCTTGGTTTTTGATTTATAGTTAATGTATCGTTTCGTCCTAAATTAAGCTGACACCGATATATACTAATTGGACATGATCTTTAATTTTGCTATTGAATTACTTCTTTTGATTTTGTTTATTTTCAAATATCCGGTTATAATCAACAATTTTACTTGAAATCATCGATTATGATCGATGTTTGTATTTTACATAGGTATTCTCTTTATATAATGTCAGATATTAAGCCATAACTATGCTAAAGATACTACGTGAATCCCTGCTGAATGCGCCAATCGTTCACAGAGGAAAATATCACTATTTTATTCATCCGATATCGGATGGAGTTCCAAGACTTGAGCCGGAACTTCTGCAAGAGGTTACTGACCATATTCTGGGAATGGTCAGCAGGGATTTTGACAAGATTATTGCAATAGAGGCCATGGGGATCCCTCTTGCAACTGCAATATCCATGAAGACCGGGGTTCCTTTCTGCATTATAAGGAAAAGACCTTATGGTCTTGAAGGCGAAATAAAACTGTCACAGGAAACAGGTTATTCCAAGGGTGAGCTTTACATTAATGATATCTCAGAAGGTGACAGGGTCCTTATTGTGGATGACGTCATCAGCACTGGGGGAACCCTTGTAGCATTGATGAGTGCCCTTAAGGGAGTTGGTGCCACCGTAACCGATACTATTGTAGTTATTGAACGTGGTGATGGTGTTTCCAGACTTAAGGAAATGGGTATTGATGTAAAGACACTTGTTCGCATTGATGTGACAGAGAAAGGCGTTTCCATCGAGGATATACATGAGTAACGGCGAAGCATTTGATTTCAGACTTGATTACATAATTTCTGTAATTAATGATACAGGTGCAAAAGTAGTGGGTTTGCAGTTTCCCGAGGGTTTCAAGAGGCGTTCTCCGGGGATAGCTTCTCGTATAGAGAATGAAACAGGTGTAACTGTATTCATTTCCGGAAATCCCTGTTTTGGAGCATGCGACCTTGACGTTGCTCTGCTTAATGATGTTGATATTCTTTTCCACTTTGGGCATGCTCCTCTTGATGATAACAAACTCTCGCAGAAAGTATATTTCATAGAGACAAGGTCGGCTGTTGATGTACAGGACGTTGTGGAACTGGCAGCTTCCAGACTGGAAGGCAAACGTATCGGTCTTATCACAACGGTACAGCATGTACACAAATTGAATGATGCTGTTAAGGTTCTGGAACGTCATGGAAAAGAATGTGTGATCTGTTCCGGTGACAGCAAGATTGCATATCCTGGTCAGGTGCTTGGATGTAATTTCTCCGCTGCCCGCAGTGCAGATTGTGATGAGTATCTTTTCATTGGAAGCGGACAATTCCATCCGCTCGGGGTTTCAATTGCCATGAAGAAACGTGTCCTTATAGCTGATCCTTTTGTCAATGAGTTGAGGGTAGCAGATCACTCTAAAGTTCTGAGGCAGAGAAGTGCTGTCATTGCAAAATCCCTTGATGCAGAGGTCTTTGGTATTGTTGTGTCATCTAAACCCGGACAGGAGCGCATGGAACTTGCTATGAAGCTTAAAAATATGGCAAAATCTCATGGAAAGGATGCACATATTTTCACTATGGACCTTGTAACTCCTGATCAGTTATTGCAGTTCAAGGTGGATGCATTTATCAACACCGCCTGTCCCCGGCTTGCTATTGATGAGGTTGGAAGGTTCCATGCTCCAATGCTGACTCCACTTGAATTTGAGATCGTGCTTGGAGAAAGGGAATGGGAAGACCTTTACTTTGATGAGATCACAGGTGAATAAGATTGAAGCAACGTAAGCTTGAGATGTTGTTGGAGCAGGTGGAAGGTTTTGATTCTCCAAATGTGAACCTTGAGCAATATGCAACTCCTGCATTACTCGCGGCTGAAATGCTTCATTTTGCATATATGCAGGGTGATCTGGAAGGAACTGTCTTTGATCTTGGATGCGGGACAGGTATGCTTGCAATTGGTGCAAAGATTCTTGGAGCAGAGAAAGTTATAGGTTTTGATATTGATAACAAGGCTCTGGAAGTTGCCCGCAGGAATGCTGAAAAACTTGGTGTTGATGTTGAGTTCCTCCATGCCGATATTTTCGAAGTTGAAGGGCACGCTGATACTGTTGTCATGAATCCTCCGTTCGGCGCTCAGGCCAAAGGCAATGATCGACCGTTTCTTTTAAGTGCGTTGAAAACCAGTGATGTGATATATTCCATTCATAATTGCGGGAGCCATGATTTTATAAGTAAGTTCATAGGTGATGCCAGGATAACAGACTGGTACTCAACGGCATTTCCAATGAAACGAACATTTAAATTCCATAAAAAAGAAGTAGAAATGGTAAAAGTAGAGATTTATCGGATAGTGCGATAATATTTTAAGAAATGCGGTTCTTACTTGAAGGAATTCATGGATTTGTGCATTTTTATATAATTTCAGATTATAAGAAGGGATTCTAATTAGGATAAGAAATAGACGTAAGACTTCACGCAGGAAGATCAAATCATCTGATTCTGAAGACCAGCAGGTAAGTGAAGAAAAGGTTCTTTCCTCAGAGACAGAAGTAGTTGAGGCGCCTAAAAAGGTTGCTGAAGACTCTGTCAAAGAAAAAGAACAGGGCCGTGAAAGAAGGTCAGGAAAGAAAGACAATAAGGCCGATAAAGGATCAACAGAAGATGATGATATGGATGATGAAGAGGAACTTAGTACAGAAGAATCTGTATTTGTAATGCCCGGTGACTTTGTAGGAACTACTGAAGAGTTCAAGGCAGGCGCAGGAACTTATGTCAACGTTGCAGATATTCACTCACTTAACACCGGATATGTAAAAGTTGACAGAAAATCACGAACAATCTCCATAATACCTCAGACAAGTATTCCTCCTGAGATCAAAGAAGGCGATATTGTTATCGGAAGCGTTGTCAATATGCGTGATTCAGTGGCTCTTGTTGAAATTGGTGCGATCAAAGGAAAGGGAGAGCGTGAGTTCCAGACAAATGGCGCTGCAGCAATTCATGTATCCAATGTGAAAGATTCCTATGTCAAGAACCTTGGCTACGAGTTTTCACTTTCTGACGTTGTCAAGGCAAAGGTCATTAACACTCAGAATATGCGTCTGAGTACCGATGAAAAGTCCCTTGGAGTTATGAAGGCATATTGTTCAAGGTGTCACAGCCCTATGGTAAAGGACAATAAGAAACTGAAATGTCCTGAATGTGGTCGCACAGAGACAAGAAAGATTTCTGCAGATTACGGAACCGGAATTGTTTAAGATTAATTTAAATTATCATTTAATGATTACACATTACTTATGGTGAGATAAAGATGGAATTGAAGATCATTGACAAAACAGAAGACGAGATGCATCTTGAGATAATTGGTGAGAACCACACTCTTCTCAACATGCTCAAGTCCGCTCTGCTCGATGACAAGAGAGTTCAGATAGCAACATACGACATGAAACACGTATCAATTAGTGATCCTATCCTTTTTGTAAAGACAGATGGAGCCGATCCTATTGAAGTGGTCAAGGATGCTGCTAATGTTATGGTAACTCAGTGTGATGAGTTCCTTGGCGTTTTTAAAACAGCTATTGATATTTAATTTAGTTTAAAGCTGCACTTAGGTGCTCTTTTTCATTTTATTATGTTTTTTCTCTAGCTGGAACTATACAGTTTGTCTTAATTTTAATTGCATAGTATGAAGTATTTTACAATGAACATTTTTAACTAGTATTGGAAAGTTCAATATCAGTATAATTCACAGATTTACAGGGTAATATTATGGAACTTGATGATTCAATTCTTAATAAATTCGGATTTATCGCACGTGGTCCAAAGGATGCGATAAATATTGATCCGTTGCAGACAGGCGGTAAACTCACAGAAGATGCCCGCAAGGCACTTGTTGAATGGGGAGACGGATACTCGGTCTGTGATTTCTGTGGTGGTGTTCTTGACCTTATCAAGAAACCTCCAGTTGAGGAATTTGTCCATACTGCACTACCTGCATTCCTGGATACAGATGCCGTGAGGATCACCCACGGTGCGCGAGAATCCAAGTTTGCAGTCATGCATTCCATGGCTCAGGAAGGTGACTATGTGGTGCTTGATGAGCTTGCTCACTATTCATCATTCGTTGCTGCACAACGTGCAAGGCTGAATGTAAAGACTGTTCCACACAGTGGAAGTCCTGAATACAAAACAGACGTTGAAGCTTATGCTACAGCTATTGAAGAGGTTATCACTGAAACTGGTAAAGCACCTGCGCTTGCTCAGGTCACATATCCTGATGGCAGTTATGGTAACCTTGCAGATGTAAAGAGAATTTCCGATATTTGCCACAGCTATGATATTCCTCTTATGCTCAACGGTGCTTATTCTGTGGGCAGGATGCCTATCCAGGCAAAGAAGATGGGTGTGGATTTCGTTGTTGGAAGCGGGCATAAGTCCATGGCTTCATCAGGTCCTATTGGTGTGCTTGGTGTGAAGGAAGACTATGCAGACATCGTTTTCAGAAAGTCTCCAACTCATAAGGTAAAAGAGGTCGAACTTCTCGGATGTACTGCAAGGGGTGCAACTGTGATGACAATGATTGCATCATTCCCTGAGGTTGTACGCAGGACACAGAACTGGGAAAATGAGGTTGCAGATGCACGCTGGTTCTCAGCCAAACTTGAAGATATGGGCATCATGCAGATGGGTGATAAACCACACAACCACGACCTGATGTTCTTTGAGGCTCCTGTGTTCTATGAGATCTCGCAGACCGCAAAGAAGGGAAGGTATTTCCTTTACAAGGAGCTTAAGCAGCGTAATATCCATGGTATCAAGTCAGGACTTACCAAGTACTTCAAGCTCAGTACTTTCCAGGTAGGAAGGGAAAATCTTTCATATGTTGCTGATTCATTCCAGGAAATTATCGATAAGTACCAGAAATGAACTTCTGGTACTTTTCTTTCTTTTCTTC
Source organism: Methanolobus vulcani (assembly GCF_900100715.1). Taxonomy (GTDB): domain Archaea; phylum Halobacteriota; class Methanosarcinia; order Methanosarcinales; family Methanosarcinaceae; genus Methanolobus; species Methanolobus vulcani. The sequence continues at coordinate 223,105 of NZ_FNCA01000002.1, forward strand.
TGTTTTTCCCAGCTGAAAAAGTTAGATTATGCAATTGTGGTACTAACCAACAATTGATTCGCAGGATCATTTGTTATTTCAAATGAGGCCTTTTCAGAAGAACCTAGATTTGCTGCACGTTCAACTCTTACATATAGTACGAATGATTCTCCATTATCCAGCGAGTACACATAATGATGTAATCCAAGTTGTTCGCTTATTTCCGGTGATTGAATTGTCTCACCAGGGTTTAGCAAATAACTTTCATTAAATATGGATTTGTTATACGGATCAAAGACCTCTACAGAAAATTCGTGATTTAAACTGTCTTCGTTGATTATATCAAATGTAAGAGGGTCTACAGAATATTTTTCCAGCTCTGACCTTGAATCCGTTATGTCGTAAACAGCTACATAGTGGACAGTTTTTCCGTCAGCTACAACATCAGTAGGGAAGATACTGTACATTCTGTCATAGGTTGTTATGGATGCATATACTTCCTCTCCTCTGAGAGACATATCTACGTTGTAATCGGGATTCTCCTGTGCAAAACCTTTGTACCGGATTACATCCTGGTCACGGTCATCTATTACCTGGATTACAATATCAATGTCTTCATCCATAAGAGCAATGTTCAAAGTTCCATTTCTTGCGAAAGCATTCAATTTTTCTGTGTCTATTATGACAGTTTCATTGTAATCCCAGTCTTCAGGTAGTTTGATGGAAACTGAACCAACGTCAACCTTAGAAACAATTCCTGTGCGTTGTTCTATTTTGGTGTTTACAGCACTTGTTTGAGAGGTGATATTTTTCTGTCCATCTGATACAGTACTTAGGTTATATTCTTCGCTCATATTTTCATGATTTCCGAGTGTTCTGGAATGTAAAAAGGCACTGGCAGAAATAACAGAAAACAGAATGACTAATAGTACAATGATTTGATTTTTTGCTTTTATGTAAACTCCCTCCCGACGTGGTACTTAACTATACTTCTAACTGTTTAATTAATCTTTTTATATAATGTATTATTTCATGGAAGTATTATGTAATGTTCTTTATGATTTCATATCGCCAGTCGCTATACTATCTAACGTTTTTTTTGTCAAAAAATCGATAGAATGATATACATAGAAAATTGAGTATAGAAAAACAATTATCTCTGTAACAGGAGCAAGCTATACATGGTTAAAAAGACACCACGTAGTGGACTTATTTATGTAAAATCAAAACTTGTTCATAAATCATTGAACACTTTTTTCATGTTCTTTGTGTTTCTCATAGCCATTGCTCTGGGAATTATTGCTGTTGATGAACATCAGATATTTGATATTCCTGATGTGGTGACAGGAACACTGAAGGTATTAGTCACTATTTTTGTATCGTATGCAGTTGCAACTCTTTTTACAAAACTTACAGTGAATCGTTTTCTCAATTACTTTGAAGAATTAGGAGAAATCGAAGAGCGCATACTTATGGGTAAGATGTACCTGTGGTTTGTATATCTCATTGCAACACTGGTGGCTTTTTCACTTCTTGGTGGCACTGTAAGCAATATTGCTCTCTTTCTTGGTCTGATAACCACAGGTTTTGCGTTTGCAATAAGGGATGTCATCCTTTCATATTTCATCTGGTTCATACTGCTTACCAAAAAGCCATTCAAGATAGGCGATTACATCAGGGTGGGAGAGGATGATTATCTTGAGGGTCAGGTAAAACACATAGGACTTTTCTATGTGGTTGTTAGTCCAATGCCGGAAATGTCTGATGATTATTTCAAAATACCAAATAAGAAGTTCCTTGAAGAACCCATTAAGAATTATGGAAGGGGTAAGTTCAGAAATGTGTTCGATATGTATTTTGGAATGGATGAGGTCCCCGAAAACCTGCCAGCAAAGATCGAGGCTCTTAAAGATAAAGTATGGAACAGCCTTGATGTGAGTGTAAGTTTTTTCCTTGGTGCAGACCGCGATGGTGTGAAGATTACTGTCTATTACAAGTCTACTTATGATCGCAGGGACCAGATCAGGCATCAAATAACAAGTATGATGCTTGAAGAGCTGATGCCTTCAGGTAGATGATCTCACAACCTTCAAAGATGGTCTGCTAACCATTGTCTGTAGAAGCTGAGATGTTCTGCTGTATGAAAGTAATGTTCACCGTTTTCCATTACTTCCAGATCGCAACTAAAATCCTTTGAAAAAGAACTCACAATATCATATTCGCAAATGTTATCCTCTTTTCCATAAAGGATTGCAGTAGGGCTATTCCATCGAGTAATTGGATTTTCTTTAACATAGCAATAGTAATCCCAGTACAATATCTGTCCAATAGGTGTGAGAATTTCCTGCTCTGTGTTCAGTTGTTCCTCACTCACGTTGAACCAGTTCATCATGTTGTTAATGATGCGTTCCATGTTAACCACTGGAGAAAGGAAGAGGCACTGACGTAAGGGAATTTTTTTAAAGGCAAACAGACTGATATCATCGGTTTTTGTTTGTGCATAGTGAATTATCTTGCAGAGGTCGCTGACACAGTTCTGAACCTTGCAAGGTGTAGATTCATTTTTTCTGTCTCCATGCTGTGGAAGATCAAAACTAAGAACCTGGTACCCCAGGGAAACTGCTTCTTCGGCAAGAATGGAAATTGGAGCATCTGCTTTGTGTGACATGTTCCCATGAACTGCAACAAATAGCTTTGAGCTGTTCTCTCCCCACAGGATAGCCAGGATGTTATCGATGAGCAGGTCTTTTTTTATCATTGTTTTCTTCCAGTTTCAAAGTCACAGTAATCTCTTAAAATATTTGTGGGTGTTATGTGGATGATTATTTTTGATAGATTCTTACAATTCGTTCTAGTTCCTCTGTCACCGCCACAAAATCTATAATCTCAGCCGTAATACTATTTATCAATCTTTTTAACGTGCGGCTGTAGTCTAGCGGTCATGACCGAAGCTTCCCAAGCTTTGAACCCGAGTTCGAATCCCGGCAGCCGCATTGGTATTTTTGTTTAACGGATAATGGTTTTTAAGTATTCATTCATAGAACCAAAGGAAGTTTTGAAATATATTCAGTGATAAAAAAGCTGCTGATCAAGAAAGTGGGTGGAGTGGTCAGATGAAGCAGAAAATGATAACTTGTGAGATATGCGGTCAATCTAAAAAGATGTCAGAGGTAGTTCCTCTGGAACTAGTAAGCAAGTCAGTTATGGATATAATTCTAAAAGAACACCCCGAATGTTCATCCACAGGCCATATTTGTATATCTGATCTTAACCGTTTCAGGCAGGTCTACATAAATGATCTTCTTGAAACAGAAAGAGGTGAACTTTCTAAGTTGGAAGAGGAGGTTGTTCAAAGTCTCAGGGAGCAGGATTTTCTTTCAAAGAACATCAATCTCGAATTTGACCGGAAACTGACATTTGGGGAAAGGCTGTCGGACAGGCTTGCAGATTTTGCAGGAAGCTGGTTCTTTATCTGCTCGTTTACCTTACTGACATTATTCTGGATCGCTATAAACACATTCCTGTTGATCTCAAAACCTTTTGACCCATATCCTTACATTCTTCTGAACCTGATGCTCTCCTGTCTTGCTGCGATACAGGCGCCTTTTATTCTCATGAGCCAGAACCGACAGGAAGCAAAGGATCGCCTTCAGGCAGAATATGATTATCGCGTAAATCTGAAATCAGAGCTGGAAATCCGCACCCTGCATGAAAAAATGGATCATCTCCTGATGTATCAATTCAAGAGATTCATGGAAATTCAGGAAATTCAGATCGAGATGATGGAGGAGATCTTAGAGAAAAATGTGATTACTGAAGTCAGTTGAATCGTTCAGAAAATACCTTCTCTGATATTTCCAAAGCAAATTTACTGCCTCACTTCATGCTTCCTTTTGAAAAATCAATTTTCATCCCAAATTACAAAACCGGATATTGATACAGGTTATCTTTATTACTCGAAATCCCCTTATACTCAATCTCAAGGTGAGTGAAAACAGTGAAAGTTGCCTGCATCCAGATGAATGTCTCAGTCTGCTTAAAACATGATAATCTTCAGCATGCTCTTAAAATGGCAGAAGAAGCAGTTTCCAGAGAAGCAGAATTGCTTGTTTTCCCTGAAGTGTTCTCCACCGGATTCTGTTATGATAAAATAGAACAGGTTGCAGAAGATGTTCCGGGTCCGACAATTGATGCACTCTGTGACTTTTCAAAGGAACATGGCTGTATCCTTGCAGGTTCAATGATAGAACGAAGAGAAAAGGATACAACAAACGAAAAAGATCAATCTCCATCTCAATATAATCTGGGTTTCTGTATCGAGTCAGGAAAACTGGCAGGTTCACACCGCAAGGTCCAGCTTTACGGACCGGAAAAAGAATATTTTACATCAGGAGCCAGCATAGTTCCTGTTAAACTGAAAAAGCACGACCTTTCGGTCGGTCTTATCGTATGTAACGAACTTCGCTACCCGGAAATTGCAAGAAAACTGGCAGTTGAAGGCGCAGATATATTTGTATCATCAGCCGAGATCCCGGATTTTTACGCTCATCCCTGGCACATCATGTCAATTTCAAGAGCAATTGAAAATCAACTACCACATGTTGCCTGCAACAGGGTTGGAAAAAGAAAGCGTACAATTTACCCAGGTGGTTCTTTGATCGCAGATGGCTGGGGCCGTATCCTGAAGGAAGCCGGAAGCGAGGAAACCGTTCTCATCGGGGAAATTGATCTTGATAAAGCAAAAGAGATCAAACAAAAAGGTTCTATTTTGCAGGATTTAAGAACTGATCTTTACTGAGATGATTATGTGATTTTATTCTTCTGTTTATTGGAATAGTCTTTCCTAAAAACACCCACAGCTTTATTTTACTTACAAGACCTAATTACTTAGGAGGAGAATCATATGGCAAGATATTGTAAGATATGTGGAGCAAAAAGCGGACGATGCAATCATCTGGTAATTGATTTTAGAGAAAAGGAAGAGGAAAGCAGTAAGAACAAGGAAGATTCTCAAAACTCTGATACACAAAAATGATTTAACAAATAATTTTTGATAATCTCTTTTCCAAAACGTGATTTATATGATCCTTAAATTCAGATCTTCAAGTCCTGAAATCTCAGATTCTGCTTTTGTAGCTGACAATGCAACGGTGATAGGTGATGTAGTTCTGGGAGAAGAGTCAAGCGTGTGGTTCGGTGCGGTAATTCGTGGTGATGCAAATCCTATTCGCATAGGCAAACGTACAAACGTTCAGGACAACGTTGTGATACACATTTCTGATACATCTCGTGTAGACATAGGTGACAACGTTATCATTGGTCACTGTGCAGTGGTCCATGGATGTAAGATCGGCAATAATGTTTTAATAGGGATGAACTCAACAGTTCTGGACGGTGCAGAGATAGGAGAGAACTGTATCATCGGTGCAAATGCACTTGTACCACCGGGGAAGAAAATTCCTGCCGGGAGCATGGTCATGGGAGTTCCTGCAAAGGTTGTCAGGCATCTTTCAGAAAAAGAGATTATTGGAATAAAAGAGAATGCGGCAGTTTACGTAAAAATGCTTCATGAATACAAGGGAATGGATCCAATAAAATAAAAAAAGTATTTGGTGCAGTTGCTCTTTAGATGCCAAAGCGCACCATTGCTACAAACATAATAATTCCAAGTATGAACAATGCTCCGAAAATAAGGACCATCTTCTTTCTGAGTTCTCTTTCCTTTGGCGTAAGAGGTCTTAATTCATTTTCGTGCTTCTTCTCATTGCGGGTTCCCAAAATTGTTCCAATAACAAGACCTGCCATATATCCGTAGAATATATTGTTCAGGATAAATGCAATTGGAATACCTATTGCAATACCAATTGCAAGGCCCTGACCCATGTAGTGCCCTCTTGGATATTTCCCTGTACGTTTGTATTCTTCCTTTTTGAGCTTTAAAGCAAAATACGACATTACAAGTCCTGCAAGGAGTATTACAAGGATAATTATCATAAGAATTAAATAATTCATAACCCAGCTTTGTTTCCTTTTGGTTAATAGTTAACGGATAACAGTAATTTTTCTTTCATACATATAGTGAGTGCGCATTCTTTAGTTTCAAATAGTTGTGAAGCATATTATATAATGGAGTGAATGGCTGTCTGTGCGGCAGGGGAAGCCACAGTTCAGCATAAGAAAGGTTCACATTCAGGGAGTGAATCAATGAAAGTCGGTGACATAATGACCACAGATCTGGTCTGTGTGAAAGAGAGTGATCTCATGACACATGCCAGGCAGGTACTGCGTGATAATCATCTGCATGGACTTCCGGTACTGAACGATAATGGTTCTGTACTTGGAATGCTCGATGATCAGGATATATTGAGGATAAAGTCGAACAAATCAGATGTAACGGTAAGAGGCTACATACGTGAGACCCCTCTTATAACTCCTGAAACTGACGTGCGCGAAGCTGCAAAACTTCTTCTTCAGGCAAGGCAGCACCGCTGTGCAGTTGTAAGATCCTCAACTGACAGAACCATTGTGGGTATAATAAGTGATAAGGACATACTGAGGAATGCCCACATATCAAAAATGGAACCAAAAACAATATCCTGTATTATGAATACCAGGGTTCTGACAGCTTATCCTGATGACAGCATTGCAAAGATATGGGGTAACATGCTTGAATGGGATTTCTCTGGAATACCGGTGATATCCCATGAGGATGAGGCAATGGGCATTATAACACGCAGCGACATTATAAAAGCCGGTTTTGCCAGGATAAGGGACCGTTCCGGTGACATGCACAGCACTGGCTCAGGAGATTCTCCAAAAGTGGAGCGTCTGATGTCCACCCCGCTTTATTCCATCAGCCCGGAGACCACCATATCAAAAGCCATCGAAGCACTGAATCATCATGATGTGGGTCGTATCTGTGTGACCAATGACAAAAAGATAGTAGGCCTTGTAGATCGCTTCACCATGTTGAAGGAATGTGTTGAAGGGTTTGGCTATCTGTGATAGCACCGGAACAGGCAATTAGTATCCGAAAACAGTCATAGGAAATATATAATTGCGAGTGAGGTCATGCTTTAGATCATTGCAAAAGTTCATGTCGTACGTTTATCTTTTGATAAGGATACATATAGTCCTATATAGAAGTTAATAGAGTATATATTACTCAATTTGTGGGGACATGAATTTTTGAAAAATTACGTAAATACTCTTTATCCGGGAGATTGTTTCAGAGACTGGCTCGTCTGGATACTTGGTGACAGGATACATAACAAGAACTGTGCTGTTGACGTGTTCAAGTATTCACCATCCTCGCATACTGTTTGCAGATATAAGTTCCGGGATGAGCACTATAGTGTGATAGCGAAATTCTTTGGTGAACCCTGTGGTAAGATGAAAAGGTACAATGCCTATGAGGCAATGACAAATGAATTCAATAATCTCAAAAGAGCGGAACAATTCATTAATGTTGCAAGGCCGATAGTCATGAATAGCGATATGAATTATGTTCTCGTGACAGAATACATTTCAGGCAAGTCCCTTTTCACCTATATGGAAAGTGAAAGGCATCTTTACGACCGTTTGACATCGGTTGCACATATGCTTCGCAGGCTCCATGACAATACTGATGGGTATTATAACAAGGAGCGTGAATTTGCAAATTTTCATCATGTGCTTGACCAGCTTCATCTGAACCATTCTACAAGACAGCGTTTCAATGAACTGCTGGGAAAATGGTGGAATAGCTCACTTATAGATCGATATTCCGGGTGCATGGTACACAGAGATGCAACACCATGCAATTATATATTCAGGCATGGAGTACCTTATGCTCTGGATTTTGAAAGTTCCTGGGAGAACGGCAATGCTGTAAGGGATCTGGGAATAATGTGCTCGGAACTAAAAAATTATTTTGAGTTTAATAAAGGATCGGGAAATAATGCAGAGCCTTATATCGGGCATTTTCTCTGGCATTATAGCAGGAGTGAAGAGGATTTTCATTATGTGTCACGAACTCTTCCTTTCTTCATGAGTCTGGGTCTGCTGAGGTCTGCAAGATTGCACCGCCGTTATCCCCATTACAACTATCTTTTAAAGGAGGCTATGGAATGTCTGAAAGCTTACAGGTAAAGGGAATGATATTTGACTGTTACCACACATTGATCGATATCAGCACAGATGAAAGCAGTTTCTATACGTATGATTCACTAAGCAAATGGCTAAAGTATCATGGTGTGGTCATCGATGCTTCCCAGTTAATGGATGAATATAAAAGCAGGGCGGTATCCATGGCGGTAAGTACAGCTGAAACTTACCCCGAGATCAAAGTGGAAGATGTCTTTGAATCGATATGCAGGGATTTTTCCATATGGGATATTGATGCGGTAGAGCTTGGTGTGGCAAGTTCTCTTCTTTTCAGGTCAGCTTCGTTACGCAAGCTAGAGGCATATCCACAAAGTATGAGGCTGCTGGAGAAATACCAGGATCTTCCAAAATGTATAGTTTCCAACGGACAGCGCGTATTTTCAGAACCAGAACTGCGTTTTCTGGGTTTTTATCAGTATTTTGACCATATTATTTTCTCCTCGGACCTTGGTTATAAGAAACCTGACAAACGTCTCTTTGAGGAAGCTCTGGATCTTCTGGGGTTAGAGGCTAGTGAGGTAATATCTATTGGTGACACCCCTGAAAATGACATTGATCCTCCACAGGAACTTGGAATGCAGACCATGCACATATATGATGCATGGGAAAAAATGTTGAGTGAAGAATCCATGTTTGAAGAAAATGAGTATGGGAATGATTAGTTCTTCTTATTTTTCCTTTATTCTGCAATCATCTTTACACATGGTTCTGATAAATTGTTCCACTGAATAGTAATTTTCAGGTGTACAGAACACAATGCTCTTTTCGGCAAATCCAGCCTTAAGAGTAATTGTTTTAGATTTTGGATAAAATATGGCTTTTTTAACATTCTTCCATTTGATATCCTGGTTCTGGTGTGAAGCTGCAAGGAATCCTGTACCAGCAGCGGTTGGATTTCCTGTAAGCAATCCTGCAAATATAAGCAAAAAATTGATTTTACTGTTCTTTGCTTTCTGGTTTTCTCTGGTGATGGTACTTACTGATCTGCTGTCAAGATTGTAGGATAACATGTATTTGTTGCCGTAGTATGCAATGATAAATAGTGCTGTAAACAGGAACAATATTCCTATCAACATAAGTGCATATTTTGCATCCCTGGCATTGCTGCTTGAGGTATACATGCTTCCACTAAGGATTGACGGAAGCATGATAAGTGTTACAATAGCTGCTGTGATCAGTGTGGCAATTCCAAGTACTCTCAGTAGCTCATTGAGAATGAATCTGTTAGTTAATATTGAAACATCAATGTCCCATTCTATATTTTCCCCTGTACTCATTTTTAATCAGCCTTTTCATTTTTAATTGAAGCTTATTTCCAGCATCCAGAATGCTGGATTCCCTGTTTAAGACGTTCAATTTGAAGTCTTTTAGCCTCCCTATAGTGTCTCCATAGCAAATAAAAACCTATGATAGCAACAGATATCTGGCCAGTGAACACATTGAATAAGGTAAGAGGGAACAATGATAGAACATCAGGTAATCCGTTCCATAATCCATGTAAGGCAGCTACTGTAATGTATGCTCCAATAACCTTGAGGTTAATATGGAATTTACGGGGTCCACTTTCCCTGAACATCGTACTGACAAGTATTGCTGTCCATGTACCATGTCCGATTGGTGCTATAACTCCTCTTACCAATGTAATAAGCACTGTTTGTGAAAGACTTCCTCCACTATTGAGGAATGCTGTAAATGTGTATCCTGTACTTTCCAGCGCGGCAAACCCCATTCCGGAAGCAGCTCCAAGGATAAGTCCGTCCATTTCAGAATCATGGAAGCAGCGTTTGGCAATTATAATTACTCCTATTATTTTTGCAAACTCCTCTATAAGTCCCACTTCAAAGGAATAAAATAACGATTTTTGTGACAGGAATATTGGTTCAAGGGTAGCGGCTGCCAGTACTCCCAGCAGTCCTCCGTAGAAAAAAGCCCATGCAGTTGTCGGCATGTCCAGTTTACTAAGGTGCCTTCTCTGGTAGAAAAAGGCAACATAGGTAATGGGTACCAGGAAATTTCCAAGCATTACAACAGTGGGGAATATATTGGTATTGCGGGTAGCAGCAAGTGCAAAAACTCCGAATACATAGAGAAACAATCCTCCGGTGAAGACCTTAAGCCATGAAAGATTTCTGTTATTCTGTATTTCCTCATAATGGGCGTGCTGATCAGCATCAGTATCTGCTGATAGTTCATCAGGAGTTGTACTATCCATTTTATCCCGCTACCTTGTTTGTCCGTAATTATATGTATAACAAAACTTATTTTTATTTAAAGATACTTTGGGTTCTATCTTTGTCAGATGAAAGTAGATTATATGGCAGATACAAGATTTGCAGCATCGCCAGAATGGATCAGTGGAGATATCAATATGTCAGAAAAGGATGATACGTTGTCAGAAGTGGAAAGAAAACAACTTCTTACAGCTTTGCATTCCAGACTTTTCTGGGTAGGTGAAGAAATTCCGTATTCTGTTGACATTGAAGGTAAAAAATGTAAGTTACACGAACGTGTATGGCAACTGATAAACAAGAACAATATTACCGATGAAGACAGAAAACATATTGATGAGTATATAAGGTATCTCCGGGAAAAAGAGCAGGAAGACGAAACAAAGCTCAAAACAGAAAGTCTCACAAAAGAAGAGGCAAAAGCTCTTTTCAACGAGACCGGAGGAATTTTGAGAGCCATTATGGACCTCAGGGAAATAGAGGAGGGGACTATCAGGAAAAAGGAAAAAGAGTACCATGATATTTTTTCTAAGGAGCGTGTGGCTGAGGCACGCAGATGGCTTAAGTTCCTGAATGACACAGGTAGATCATAAATAATAAATGATGAGGAATCAATCGATTTTTAGTTTTATGGCATTTTAGTAATCTCAATACTGGATATACTTCCAATAACAATGCCTGGTTCAGTAGCAAAAGCATCAAGTAAGCCCTGGTTGAGGAGGTCATTTACATATCTTCTCTGTTTTGTATCCACTACATATCTCAGATGCATCTCTATCCTGTCACTCTCGATGAACAAGAATATCTTCGTATCAACATCATATGAAGTAAACATGTATTTTCGTTCCATGCTTGCAAGTTCTTTCTTTGAATGTTCAACATAATCCTTGATCAGTGAGTTTGTAGTCTGCAGTGCTATATCTCTTGATTTTCTCCAGTCGCTTTCGGGACTCAATATTATTGTTACTTCGTCCCATATAAAAGAAAAATCACGTGTATAGTTTTTCACAGTGCTATCAAGGACAAAACTGTTGGGCATTGTGAGTATCCTTCCTGTATATTGATCCCCATCAACCCACTCTCTGATCTCCATAAGGGTTGTATGGAAATAATTTATATCCAGAACATCACCGTAACAATCACCTACCTGTATCCTGTCTCCTGCCTGAAATGTCCTGGAAAACAGGATGATGATACCTCCGGCAAAATTACGGAACACATCCTGTAATGTAATGACAACACCAGCACTTAATATTCCGTAGGCTACGATCAATGTAGTTGTCTCTTTAAGGAAAACTATCATTATGGCTCCCACAGCCAGCAGAGTAATTACAACAGATACTACCTTGCGGAGTGTATATCTGTTCTTTGTATCCTGAACCTGTTTGCCTATGATATTTTCAAAGAAGGAATTCAACAGGTATGCAATCATTATTATGGAGGATGCTTGTATGAGTTTCAGTAGGATGTCACCATAATTAGGTGCAAGGACTGTGAAGTAATTGATGTACGAAAGTGCCAGGATGATAAAAGCAAATACGATAATCCCTATGTAGTTTCTCCCACTCACATAATATTCTTGATTTCAATCTTATATGAATTTTATCTGTAGTTTCTGTTATCACTTGTTTTTCTACATGCACTAATTAAAAATACTCATCATTATGATGATTATTAGATATCATTGTGTAGATATATTTATATAGTATGTTATAATTGTAGATTATGTAGTCACAGCCAAAACACAGGCATGTGATAGAGAAATGTCCCAAAATGGTACGATATGGACATCATCAAACCCGCCAAAAAACGAATTGGATTGCATAGGAATGTGGGATGAAGATATTCCCCTCAATATCTTCAATGTTGCACGCACCCACATTCCATTTGTCAACCAGGAGTATGAGCAAAGGCAGGGAGTAAAAAAGTAGCATTCAACTGAATGCGGGGTTATTGTCATTTCATTTACTCTACGCCTTAAGCACCCTCTTCTATTCTTCTTGCACTTTCATACATCCAGTTTGCATCATCTTTTCTTCCCATAAGCTCAAGAACGTATCCCAGATTCTCAAGGGTGATGGTCACATAGGATTTGTATGTCTTATTTTCAGGATTCTGATCCATAATAGCAGCGTATGATCGCAGTGCATTCTCATAGCTTTTCTTTGCTTCACCATACATTCCGGCATTCAGGAAAAAAGCACCCATTCCGTCAAGCACACCTGCGTGGTCAAGCTCATATTCAATATTGCAAGGATCAGCGTCCATAAGATTTCTGTAGGCTTCAAGGGAAGTGAGGAATCTCTTTTCTGCCTCATTTGCAATTCCAGCGCCCACTGCTATCTCTGCAAGTCTGGTATTGAGGGCTGCGATCCTTTCAACGGGGTACATGTTTTCAGGTTCCATGGCAGCAAGTTCTGAATATGCTTCAAGGGCATAGTTACACATATAACCGGATTCTTCTGTCTCACCTGTTTCTGAAAGCGCATATGCAATACCATCAATGACAGATGCTTTGTTAACAAGTATCTGGATGTTGTCAGGGTGTCTTTCTGCAAGGACATTGTATTTTGAGAGTAAGAATTTCAAAGTTTCAAGCTTTTTGTTGATCTGCTCTTTTGAGGCAGACATTTCCATCTTCTCAAGCAGTTTTATGATCTTAGGAATGTACCTACCGGAATCTTCACTTTCCTGAAGTTGCTCATAAAGTTCCAGTGCATCCATTAAATGTCCCATTGCAACCATTATATCTGCTTTCTTTCCCTGTATCTCTTTTATTCTTCCTGTGTTCCTTCCTTCCTGATCAGGGACAATACCAAGCAGTTCTGCTCTTATCTCAAGAATGCGGTCATATTCCTTTCCGATAAGATCAACATCACCAGTATGGTCTGCTTTCCTTTCCAGCTCTAAAAGAATGCTGTCCACCTTGTCCGCAAATTCTCTGTCAGTCTCTCCACTCTTTATAAGTTGCATATAACTTATCAAAGCCTCATCATAGCGCCCAAGATCAAATTGTGCCTTTGCTGTGTTCTTCAGAACCTCATTCATCTTAGAATCATCTCCAGTTGCATGCTTCACGGTCTCATATATGGATAAGGCTTTCTTGAAATTCTCAAGGGCTTCAGAATAACGTTTTTCTTCAGCAAGTATCAGTCCTGTTTCTCTGCACATATCTGCGCTGATGAGTCCGAGTTCAAGGTTGTCCTGACCAAGTTTTCCTATCTTTTCTCCAAGTTGTCTGTATAAATCAAGTTTTGATCCGTTTTCTTCTTTAAGCTCCGCAAGAGCCAGCATGTCTTCAATAATAGCTATTGCAGCATGGATTGTATTATTGTCATCAACTTCGCTTTGAAGGATATTTACAACAATATCTACTGATTCTTCTATGTTTCTAATTGCACCTTCTATATCACCGGAATCTTTCAGGAGATTGCCGATGATGTCTAGTGAGAAAGCCACATTTAGCTGGTATGAAGTATTTTCAGGCGCAGAGGTAAGTATTTTTCTTGATGTATCAAGTATTAGTCCATATTTATCCATCAGTTTCTGATTGTCATCCTCCGCTTCCAGAAGCCTGTTCATATCCCTCAGGATACCAATACTTATCTTCCTGCCGCCATCCTCATCTTTTTCATTGTCGATGAATGTAGAAGCAATTCTAAGTGCCTCTTCAAGTTTAGAGAATGCATCATCCTTCTGGCCTTCCTTTTCAAGCACATGGGCGCTGTTTTGCAGTATAGCAGCAACTTTCAGGGAATTTTCTCCTTCTTTTTCTGCTTCTTCCATATACAACTGCAGCAGTTTTTCGTATTTTTCTTTCTCCATTTCGGATGCATTTTCCAGAGGAATGTTCAGCAGGTTCTCACGGATGGTCTTTTTCTTCTGTAGAGTGCTGCTTTCATCCGGAGTTTCCTCATCCATTCCTTCCTGAAGTCCAAGAGCCTCTTCAAAAGCATCAAATGCCCTGTCATATTTCCCTGTTTCAGCAAAAAGAGCACCCATGTTATTCAGGGTTGAAACCATGTTGGCGATATGTGACTGGTTAGAAGGATCTTTCTGTACAAGGTCCCGGTAGTTCTGCGCAGCAATAGTATACCTGTCTCCTGCTTCTAATTTCCTTCCCGTATTTTCAAGTGCAAGCGCCATATTACTGAACATGTTAGCTCTCTGTTCAGGCAAAAGGTAATCTGGTTCACTTTCAACAATACCCGCAGCTTTGATGTATCCTTTAAGTGCTTCCTCCTTTTTACCCTGTGAGAATAACAGGTCTGCATATGTCTGCAACACTGCGACCTCAATCTGCGGTGAATCAGCATCCTTTGCCTGTTCAGCTGCCTGTTTTAAAATCTCCAGTGCATTTTCATGCTGTCCCTTCTCAATAAGGCTTACTCCTTTGTTGAAGTGCCTGTATGCCATATCTCTTGCTCTTTTGGACATGTTGCTCTCTGTTTATTTGATGATGATAAAGTAAACAAGTGAATGTTCCTATTTTATTTTTCCAGGAAAAATAATATGTAATGATTTTATTGACCCTGCTTTTTAGGTGGAAGTATCTATATAATAGTAACCCTGTTCCGGGTTATGTTAATAAGCTTTTCCTGAAAAGCATCCCTGGAATCCGAATCTACTTCCACTGTAAAAGAAACAACTTCTGTGTAATCTGTTTTTAATATAGTTCCGTACTGTTGTGCAAACCTGGAAACAGTATCCATATCAGAATACTCCGATTCGATTTTCACAACAGACTTCTCAGTAACTTCAATGATACCTGCATTTTCAATGGCTTCAATGGCCGCCTCTCTGTAAGCTCTGGCAAGTCCTCCGAATCCAAGCTTGATACCTCCAAAATACCGGGTTACAACAACTGCAACGTTGCTTAGTTCCTTCATTTCAAGGATCTTAAATACAGGTTTTCCTGAACTTCCGGCAGGCTCACCGTCATCATCATATTTCATTGCAAGCACATTGTCTCTGTTTATAAGGTATGCTGAAACATTGTGGTTTGCATCTTGGTGACGCTCTTTGATGGTAGAAACAAATGATCTTGCCTCTTCCTCATTGTCTACTGGAATGGCATTGGCAATAAATATGGAATTTTTGACCTCTTTTTGCGCCTGTCCTGCCTTATTTAAAGTTCTAAATCCTGTCAATGTTCAATCTCCATTCCATTATATTAATATATGTCCGGTACAATAATAATCAATTACTATCTACAATTCAAATTAGATATATGTAAATACTTTCAATTACTATATCAGATTACAATTATTAGCACAATTTTTGATTAGTCAGGTAATGTTATGGTCTCTAAAAACTCTGTCCTCAGCATAATACTCCTGTTGGCTTTGATCTTTTTTTGTCCTTTAGCTGACAGTCTGGGTCAGGAGGCCAGGGATTTCAACTCAATTGCAGTTTCGATGACTGAGAACGGATCTTATAATGAAGCGATTAATTATTATAATAAAGCACTTGAGGCAGAACCTGATTACATTCAGGCACTTGATAACAAGGGCTCTACACTTTACCTGATGGGTGATTACAATGACGCCTCAAAAATATTTGACCGTATACTTTCCATTTATCCTGATTCACCTGCAGCCCTTTTCAAAAAAGGTATGGTCCTTTCCAGTCAGGGTCAGGATGAAGAAGCCATTGAATATTACAACAGATCACTTGTGCTGATTGTCAATGAAAGCACATTCGATTATGAAAATGTCTTTGACATTGGTATCTTTTCACTGGTTGATATTTCAAATGACTGTGAAACTCCTGAAATATCATTTGACCCAAGGTTGCCAAGTGTCTGGTACCAAAAAGCAGTTTCTCTTGAAGCTCTTGGAAGATATAACGAATCTATGTACTATTATGATCAGGTTATTGATCTTGCAGAGTCTCAATCTTCTGAATTTTCAATGACCGCAGCCAGTCTTTATGAACTGAACAAGTACAACGACTCGATCGATTATTATAACAGGGCACTTGAGATAGAACCTGATAACTCAAAGTACTGGTATGGAAAAGGACTGGCATATGATGGACTGGATGATTACCAGGCAGCAGTCTCTGCTTATGATGAGGCTATCTATTACGATTCTGAAAACATCAATGCTATCTATAACAAAGCCGTTGACCTTGACAAAATGGGTCAGCCCGATCTTGCGGTAGTACAATACAATGCTTACCTGGCACTGGATCCATATGCTGTTGATATCTGGTACAAGATGGGAACTACCTATGAAGAGCTTGGAGACTATGGATCTGCACTTAAAGCTTACAATCAGGTGCTTGTGTATGAACCTGAAAATGGTGAGGTATGGACCCGAAAAGGTGATGTTCTCGACATACTGGGAAGATATCAGGAAGCCATTGATGCATATGATAAGGCACTTCTGGTAGGTACTGATAACAAGGCTTCAGGTACTTATGGTGCAGGAGCCGGGCTTTTTGGAATGCCTGTGGAAGTATCAGACTGCTATTCAGAAACACCGGATATCAAATCCAGTTCCGCACTTATATGGTACAACAAGGGTCTTGCTTTCTACAAGATGGGCAACTATGAAAGTGCAATTGAAGCATTAGGTAATGCGGCTGCAACTGAATCCGATCATCCTCTATTATGGTATCATATGGCAGTTTCTTATGAGAAGCTCGGAATGTATGAGGAAGCTGCAAGTTCATATGAAAAATCAGTTAAAGTAGACAACTCATGCCCAAGGATATACTATGATCTTGCACTGGATTATGATCGTTTAGGTGAATATAGTTCTGCTCAAAGGGCTTACACTAAGGCCATTCAACTGGAACCTAACTTCACAGCTGCCTACTACAACAAAGCTCTTGACCTTGATAATCTGGAAAAGTATGATGAATCTGTAGACGTCTATTCAAAGGTTCTTGAACTGCAGCCTGCTTCCATTGATGCATTGCTCAGAAAAGGAAATGCATTGAATAAGATTGGCGAATATGAAGAAGCAGTCGGCTGTTATGAACAGATACTGCAGATCGATCCAACTCACGCTGTGGCAAAATTCCAGCTAGAAGTGAACAGGGATATCCTTGAAAGTGCAAATAGGAGTTCTTCCTGTTATGTTGCTCCTTCAACGGTTTTTGGTGTCATGGACGATGATATTTTTAGTTCTGACATCTTTATATGGTATTCATCAAATCCGTTTGAAGGCTCTTACTCTACCAGTTTAAATAATGCTGAGATATTGGGTGATGTAGTTACGTATGATAATGTGTGGGTTTCCAGAGGTTTAACTCTTGAAAGTTTATCCCTGAACAACCAGGCAGTAGAATCATACACTACAGCTTTACTTTTAGATCCATCTTCTTCTGAAGCATGGGTCAGTCTTGCATCTTCTTACGAACAACTGGGTAAGTATTCAAATGCCATCACATGTTATGAGCAGGCAGTGTTGCTTGATCCGTCTGACAAGGCTGCATGGTACAGTAAAGGTCTTTCTCACTTTAACAATGGTGACAACCAGTTAGCTGTGGAATCCTTCTCCAAGGTGCTTCTGCTAAATCCTGGTAACCTTGCTGCTCTTTATTATGAGGCAATGGCTTATGATAATCTGGGAATGTACACTGAATCTCTAAAATCCTATGAGACTATCCTCAAAAATGATGCCCAGAATACAGATGTCTGGTACAAGGCAGGTTCAGCTGCATACAAACTTGGACTCTATGACAAATCTATAGATTCTTTCAACCGTGTACTGATGTATGATCCGACCAACGTATCCGTGCTTAAAATGCAAAGCAATTCAGCTGTGGGTCTTGGAGAATATGATGCTGCGCTGGGATATTATGGCAGGATACTTGAGGTAACACCGGCTGATTCAATCACACTCTTTGGAAAAGCTTCCACATATACCATCCTTGAAAGATATGATGAAGCAATTGAAACTTACGATGCAATACTGGAACTTGAGCCTACCAATGTGAGAGCACTGAACAGCAAAGGTTTCACTTATTATCTGATGGGTGATCTTGATGGTGCTACATCCTGCTTTGAAGCGGCAGCAGCAGAAGACCCGGCGAGTGCATCTGCATGGTATCATCTGGGTATGCTATCTTATATGAGAAGTAGCTACAAGGGTTCTGTCTATTATTATGATAAAGCTCTGGAAATTGATCCTTTATGCATTACTGCATGGTATAACAAGGGCTTTATACTGAACATAATGGGCGAGGTAGATGCTGCAGTGGAATGTTATGACAAGATACTGGCAATTGATCCAAACTCAGCATCAGCACTTTATAATAAACAGTTTGCTCTCTATCGTGTCGGTAAATCAGTGTCTGCCGACGAAACCAAAGCAAAACTGGAGGCAATAGATCCTGGCTTTACAGCAGCCCTTGATGACAGAGGTACTAAGTTCTTCCTGCCAACGTCATATAGTGATACCCTGGATTACGAACTGCCATCCAGATGGTATTCAGATACTGCAGGCAGTCTGGATAATACGACTGCAAATGCATGACCCATGTCTGAGCTTATCACACAAACTTTATTGTGGATAAAGCCAATTAGGGCCCATGCTCAGTTCCCTTATTTTTGATATGGATGGCGTGCTTGTGGATTCCATGCCCTATCATGCCGAGGCGTGGATGCAGGTCTCCCGTGAAGTAGGTGCCAATGTTACATCCGAAGACATATATGAAATTGAAGGCGCCAATCACAGACTGGGTTTACAATGGCTTTTTGAGAAAGCAGGTGGAAACATCGATCCTGATCGATATGATACAATTTTACAGAGGAAAGTGGAAATATTCACCAGTATTGCCGATGTCAAACCATTCAATGGAATGGCAGATTGCCTTAAGGCAATGAAAAATAATTTCAGACTTGCGGTGGTTACAGGTTCTGAGCGTGTGACTGTTGAATCCTTTATGGACCAGTTCTTCCCTGGTATTTTTGATGTGATCGTTTCCGGTGAGGATGTGCATTATGGAAAACCATATCCTGAACCGTATCTTAAGGCTGTTGAGCTTCTTGATATTGAAAAAGAAGAATGTCTTGTGGTGGAAAATGCTCCCATGGGAGTTGAATCCGCAAAGAGGGCAGGTCTTTATTGTGTGGGTGTGCCCACGTATGTTTCCCCGGATAAACTTTCACAGGCGGATATTGTGTTGGAGGATCATGCCTCATTAACAGATTATCTTTATACTCATCTCAATAATTGTTCACAATAATTCGGACTTTCTTTTTTACAATGACTTTATCGTTTGTCAAAACGTCATGATTGGAAGTTGTTCGTAAGTTTTTAAAATAGATTGTTCTATATTATTTAGCATGGAAGATAAAAGCGAAGTTGACATGAAAGCTGTAATGAAGGATAACCTGCAAAGTCTGAAAGAAAGTTTCCATGAAACGCCAAGCATGGAATATCTCCTCCAGATAGTTGCTACCTATCGTGGACTTGAAATGACCGAACGCGGAGTTGGTTTTGCAGAAGCTTTCCTTATGCAGATAGAGGATGAAAAGGAAAGACTACTTCAGACATCCATGATCTTTGAGATGGTAGATCTTAATGAAGAAGCTCTCTCTTATCTTACAGAGGCTATGGATAAATATCCTGAAGATACACAGGTAAAGAACCATCATGGTATGCTCTTAAACAAGAGTTCAAAGTTTGAGGACGCTCTTTTGATCTACGATGGATTACTGGAAAGCAGCCCTAAATCCCTGGAATCTCTTTCCGGGAAACTGATAGCTCTTATAGGACTTGGAAGACATGGTGATGTGCTTAAAATCTATAAGACTTCAATTACTATCACTCCTTCATCACCTCAGGACTGGCACTTCAAAGGAGTTATCGATGGTCTTCTTAAGGATTATTTTGACCATGAAAAAGGTAAATCGATTACTGAAGGGCAGGCAGAGAAGTTATCCAAAAGCTTTGATTCAATAACTCATATAATGGATGGTCTTGGACCGGAAGTCAGCAATTTCTATATGATGGGCAATTTTGCAGGTAAAGAGATTTACCATGAAATTCTGGAAAATAAGTCCTGAATTGAAAACTTGAGGCTGAGTTCCTCAAGTTTTTGTAAGGAACTGCAATATTAGTGTCCGTTTTGTACGTAGTTTTTTTTGATATCTTCCATTTTAGGAAAATCTATCTGGTTTTAGGGTAACTTTTATAACAGCTTTTTCCTCATTCGTTATATGGACAAATATAATGTAAAATGCCTGCTGTGTGGCGAAGTCCACGACCCGTACTCATTGAATTGTAAAAACGGGGACGAATCTCTTCTTCGTGCATATTACACAGAAAAACAGTTAATTCCAACTGACATGCCAGGTATCTGGAAATTTTATAACTGGCTTCCTGTTGACGGTATTATTGAGGAAGGCTCCGGCAAAACTGTAACTTATAAAAGCGAGGCTTTAGCTTCCGAACTAGAACTTGATGACCTGTGGATTGCCTTTAATGGCTACTGGCCGGAAAAAGGAGCAGATCTTATGACCTGCACTTTCAAGGATCTTGAATCTTTCCCGACAATGCAGAGGCTTAAGGAACAGGATGAACAGAGAATAATGGTGGTGGCATCCGCAGGCAACACTGCAAGGGCATTTGCCAATGTTTGCAGCATAACAGGACAGCCACTTCTCCTTGTAGTTCCTAAGGAAAGTGTTCACAGATTATGGACTATACGTGATGACAATCATTCAATTTGTCTTGTAACAGTTGAAGGTGATTATTTTGATGCAATTTCCCTTGCAGGTAAGATTGCTGCCAGGGATGGATTTGTTAATGAAGGCGGTGCCAAGAACGTAGCAAGGCGTGATGGTATGGGTACCGTTATGCTTGATGCAGTACTGACCTCAGGCAAGGTCCCGGACCACTATTTCCAGGCTGTAGGAAGCGGAACTGGCGGAATCTCAGCATGGGAAGCATCTCTGAAATTACTTGATGACGGCAGGTTTGGAGAAACACTTCCAAAGCTCCATTTAGGCCAGAGTCTGCCATGTGCACCTTTGTATTCACTATGGAAAGGTGTTGATGCGGTAGATGCTGCATGTCCGGACGGGATGTATGATGACGTTTTATTCAACAGGAAGCCACCTTATGCTCTGAAAGGCGGTGTTAAGGATGTGCTTGAAGCAAGTGGAGGCGACATTTACGCTGTAACTAATGAAGAAGCATCCGCTGCCCAGAAACTCTTTGAGAAGTCAGAGGGAATCGATCTTAACCCGGCCGCTGCGGTTGCAGTTGCAACACTTGTGCAGGCTATCGAAGCTGGAACTGTAAAACCGGATGAAAAAATAGTCCTGAACATCACCGGTGGCGGACAAAAACGATTGATGCAAGATTACGAATTAAAGCAATTACCTGTTTCACTCGAAGTGTCAGCAAAAGATGAAGATGCTGAAGACAAAGTAGTAAAAAAGGTAGCAGGAGTATTTGGAATTTGATGATTGGTGTGCAATATGAGTGAAATAATAAATCTTACTATACTGGGCGGAGTCAACAAGGAAGGAGCTGACGAGCCTATAAGATCAGTAGAAATTTCCAGCGGTGAGATTGTGGGCATTGTAGGTCCCACAGGCTCCGGGAAAAGCACTCTTATCGACGATATCGAACAGCTTGCCCAGGGCGATACTCCAACCGGCAGGACAATTCTTGTTAACGGAGAAAAACCTGATGCAAACATACGTGTAGACCCACGAAAGAAACTTGTTGCTCAGCTTTCCCAGAATATGCATTTCCTTGCAGACATGACAGTTGAGGAATTCCTGCAGATGCATGCACGCAGCAGGGGTAAGGATGAAAGTCTTGTCTCAAGAGTTATTGAGCTTGCAAACACACTCACAGGAGAGCCAATTGCTCCACACCACCACCTCACAGCTCTCAGCGGTGGTCAGTCCCGGTCACTTATGACTGCGGATATTGCAGTAATAAGCGACTCTCCTGTGGTTCTCATTGATGAAGTTGAAAATGCAGGTATCAAGAAGCAGGAAGCTCTCCAGTTACTTGCAGGTGAAGGAAAGATCGTTGTTGTTGTCACACATGACCCGGTACTTGCTCTTATGTCCTCACGCAGGATTGTCATCAGGAATGGTGGTATGGTTGACATAATCACCACAAGCCAGGAAGAGCAGAATGTCTGCTGCAAGATAAGTGAAGTTGACAACTGGCTCATGTCCCTGAGGGAAACCATCAGGCGTGGCGATATTGTGGAGCAGGTTGCATGAAGCTGGTAGTAGTTGCAGGTACACCAGGTTCAGGAAAGACCTCTGTTCTTTTACACACCATAAAAGCTCTCATGAGAAATGAGAAACGTCCTGCAGTTGTTAAGGTAGACTGTCTCTGGACCGATGATGACCAGCGTTTCAAGAGGCTGGACATTCCTGTACATGTGGGACTTGCCAAGGACATGTGTCCTGATCATTTTACTATTTACAATACCGAGGAAATGCTCAGGTGGGCAGAGGATGAAGGTGCCGATGTCCTGCTGAGTGAAACGGCCGGACTTTGCCTGCGCTGTGCTCCATATCCTGACGAATGTCTCGCAGTCTGTGTTATTGACGTTACAACAGGACCTAACACTCCACTAAAGGTTGGACCACTACTCACAACTGCCGATATAGTTGTCATGACAAAAGGTGACCTTGTCTCCCAGGCAGAGCGTGAGGTATTCAGGGAACGTGTACTTGAGGTAAATCCAGGCTGTAACATTGTTGAAGCCAACGGACTGACAGGTAAAGGTGCTTTTGAACTTGCAGAACTTATCCGCTCCGGTCCTGATGCTGTTGATAATATGCTTCTGCGTTACAATCCTCCACTTGCAATATGCTCTCTCTGTACAGGTGAGACCAGAGTTGCAAGAAAGCATCACATGGGAGTCCTGAGAAACCTTGACGGTTTCATGGAATACAAGGGGGAATAACCCTTGAGCGAAATTGAAAAACTACTTCCAGGTTACAACTGTGGAAGTTGTGGCTTCCGTCAGTGCAGGGACTTTGCAGCGGAACTTTCAGAGAAGAAAAACGCAGAAGAACTGCATAAATGTCCATTCCTTTCCCGTGATAATTTCAAGGATAATGTGGATAAAATCCTTTTTCTTCTTGGAAAAGATGTCCCGATGGCCGAAAAGATAATAGGTATTATTGATGGTCAGGAAGCTGATTTTATACTTGCACCTCTGCGGGATGAATGTTCATGCAGAGAAGATATCCATCCATTTGACGGTTCCATTGAAATAGAGGTTGGTGACATACTTCGTTACAGGCCATTGGGATGTCCTGTTACCCACTTTGCAAAGGTCATTGACAAAGTACCGGGAATATACACGGTCCACATGGTAGGGCCGCTTCACAGGCTTGGAAATGATGATATCAAGTTCAAGGATGTTGGTCTCTGTATGATACTGGCCTTTGACGGTAAAGTGGCAAAGGGCAGGATCCCTAAAGTCGGCCAGACAGTACGTTTTGTTCCTGAATACTGCATGATGCAGAAAGTTCACTCCGGCATGGTTGTCGGAGTTGAAGGAAAGAACGTGCGTATAGAAGCTATTGATCTTAAAGTATGGTAAGAATGGTGATTTTTATGACAGGTTTGCCAGAAGTTCTCACTCCGTCTGAAGCGGTATTCAAAGGTATAAAGGACGCAGGAATTGATTTTATTGTTAGTGTTCCCTGTGCCAATCTCAAGGAGCTCATTCCCATGGTTGATGAAGCTCCAGAAATTCTTCATCTTCCGGTAACCCGTGAGGAAGAAGGCGTGGGAATCTGTGCAGGAGCCTATATGGGTGGTAAAAAAACTGCTATGCTTATGCAGAATTCCGGACTTGGAAATTCAATTAATGCTCTTGCATCACTGGATATGCTTTACAATATCCCGCTTTTGATGATAATGAGCCACAGGGGTGTGGAAGGCGAACCAATTGTTGCCCAGGTGCCAATGGGTGAACTCACTCCAAAATTGCTTGATACTATGGAGATTCCCTATTTTATGCCGGAAAGTGGTGTTGACCCGGCAGACCTTATTGTAAAAGCATGGAATACGGCAGTGGAAATGAAAAAGCCGGTTGCAGTACTTTTACCAATTCCATTCTGGAGGAAACAGGCATGAAACGCATAGATGCTATCAATGAGATTGCTGCAAAAGTAAAGGAAAGCGGTGCTCTGCTCATAGGCAATATCGGAATTCCATGTAAAGAGATTCATCATGTTTGTGACATCCCGACAAATTTCTACATGCTTGGTTCCATGGGACTGGCTTCTTCAATAGGGCTCGGTCTTGCACTTGCACGACCTGACAAAAAGGTTGTTGCAATAGATGGCGATGGTTCCATCCTCATGAATATGGGAACTCTTGCAACCATAGCTACACAGAGTCCTGAAAATTACCTGCTGGTAATAGTTGACAACGGAGCCTACGGTTCAACAGGTAATCAGCCCACTGCTACGTCTGTTGTAACTGACCTTGCAGCAGTTGCAAGAGGTGCCGGTAACAGGGATGTTCTTGAAGTATCAACTCCAGAAGGACTCAGGGATGTGCTGAAAAAAACAGAGAAAGGTATCATTGTTGTAAAAGCAGAGCCTGGAAATACTGATGCTCCGGTAATAGAAATGACACCTGAAGGAATAATTAAGAGGTTTATGGATATATCCTCTCAACCATCTCATTGAGCTTGAATTCTCCGCTCAATATCTTTTCTTTCAATTTTTCTGCCATTTCTTCTGCTCTCTTGCGGTCAGACTGCCGCAGGACAATAGGTACATCCTGATGCTTTCCTTCCATTTCAAAGTGAAGGGTTCCAAGTTCGGCAGTGAAAACTCCTCCCGGACAGACAGTTGAGCAGAATCCACAATTGAAGCACTGGTATCTATTAAGCAATATTCTATTGTCTTTGCGCTGAATTGCTTCCATTGGGCAGTCCCTGATAGGTTTGCAGACCTCACAATCAAGACATGCATCAGGATTGAAACTTATTGCACGGTCAGTATTTTTCCATGCATCTGCATAGGTGCTGCTGCCAATCATGACTCTTTTATCGACATCGTTTACAACCATTGGAATGTCACTGTCTGTCTGCAGGGCAGCATCAAGTACAGACTGGCTAGTGACTGGTATAGCAATTGCCCATGATGCTATGCACTCCGGTCCGGCGGATGTTTTGAATCCTCCCATTAGGGCTGCGTCCATCTTGTGCATATCGGCAACGCCTGTGAGATTTGGTTTTGCAGGGCTGCTGCGTGTTCCTTCTCCGATAACGAAACCTTCGGCTCCGTTCATGAGTACGCGTGTACCAATTCCAATTGTTTCCATCTTTGGGTCATTCTGAACCGGATTAATCTCTCCACAACCGGAAAGCGTTGCACCGTGCATGTCAGGGCTGAATTGGGTTGCATGGAAAATAGTATTCACAGGTTTATCGGAACCATTTACAAAAGCTGCATAATTCTTGAATGCATGTCTTGTGGCATAGAGTTTGGCAAAAGGCATATCCACCAGTTTAACCTGGCTTTCTATTGTTTCTTCTTCATTTGTTACAACAGAAACATTAACTTCCTTTCCTTCAACAAGTTCCCTGAAAACATGTCCGGCACCGTAATTGTGTTTGAGGACTGAATGTGCGGTTCCAAATACTATCGCATCGACGATTCCAAGACTTTCATTCGGGCATGGTCCAACATGTGCAGGAACGCCGTTGAGAAGCACTTTTGAGGCTCGTTTGAAACATACGGGGGAGTTTACAGGGAAGGACAGAACAGCATAAGTTCCGCTCATAATGGCTCTTGTTGCGGTTGTAACAACGTCCACATCCATGCTGGAAACGTCTTCTCCTTTGTCCACAAGTTCGGATATCTCCTGAGCTGTCATTACAACAGCTTCTTTATTTTCTAATTTCTCCCTGATTTCAGCTACTGAACGTTCCAAAACTATCCCTCATAAATTGGTTACCATTATTCGCTTAAATATTAATTCAAGCGTAAGTAAATATAGAGCTAAAAGTAAAAAAAGGTTGCAGCATTTGCTGCATTAATCAACATTAAGGATGCTGGCAAGTTCCAGACCTTCGCTTCCAAGTTCTGCGAGCTGGTCAAATGCCTCTTCCTTAGTTATGTATTTCTCGGTTCTGGTTCCGTCAGATGCTTCAATCTTGATTGTGATCTCATTTTTGACATAACCCTTTTCCAGAGATTCGCTTACAATTTCACCGTACTGCTCAGCAATAAGTTTCAGGCAGTCAAATACCTCATTGTTGCGTACTGCATCCTGTCCGTCAAGAAGTATCTGGGTAAGTTTCTGGTGTTTGATGAAAAGTTCCATGTACTTTTTAACATCGTTTACAACGCCTGAAACGTCGTCGATGTTTAATGACTGTAACAGTTTTTCATCACCAGTTATTTCGAATTCTCCCTGGTATATCTGGTATGCATCACTATCAGAAACAATCTTGAATTTCTGGTCACCTTTCTTGTTCTCAAAACTCAGATCAATGTGTGCGACACCATCAAAGTTCATAGAAGTAATTGTGTAATCAGAAACATCAATCATTTTTACCTTGTTTTCTTTTGAGAAAATACCTGCTTTGGTCCAGGTTGGCAGGGACAAGTCGCCATAGACTTCCCTGACGGAAAGAATATCGTGAGCATAAACAAGGTCGCAGGAATATTCCATTCCTGAAAAAGATGCTTTCAGAGTTCCTTTCAGAGTTCCGTCTTTTGAGGATACTGAGTATGCTTTGTTCGCCCCGTATATGCCGGACTCAAAAAGAGGATTCAGATTGTTCAGCAGGTCCATTTCTATTTTATAGATACCACTTTCGGACTGCCTTTTAATCTGTTCCAGTTTTAGGTTGAGTTCCTTGAGTCCTTTGTCAGCAGTTTCAACGCATGCATCAATAACTGAGTTTCTGCATTCAAGAATTTCTTTTTCCTCTGCACCCTTTGAACGCTCATCCACGTATTGTTGAACGTCCTTGCTAAATTCCTCTATTTCTCTGATCCTTGCTTCAAGAGAGGATATCTCTTCAGTTTCTTCCTCACTGAGCTCAATTGCAGAATTTTCAAGTGGCAGGACCTTCTTTGCCATTTCTATGAAATTGTTAAGGTCCTGAATGAAATCTCGTTGTAAAGGTAATTCGGTAGAGTCCTGAAATGTATACTTCATCCTAATCCCCGTCTTGTTTTTAATCTTATATTCTTGCAGACATAATATATAAATTACTACTCAGGGGATGAAGCGTATTTTAAATTACGCTTCTGACCACTTCAAGTATCATGTTCATGTACTTTGTAGCACCGTTCTTCAGATCCATTGGATGAAGTTCCTCGGATGCGAATACTTTCTCCAGTTCCTCATAACCCTTGCATACAAGGTTGCCACCGAATTTTTCAGGTCTTTCAAAGACAATCTTTTCATATCTTGGGCAGATGTGATATTTGAAAAGCTCCATTACAGGATTATCTTCAACCTGTCCTGCAGGGCAGAATGCCTTCTTCATCTTCTTCTTCAGGTCTGCTTCACTGTCATCAACGGATATGAAGTTGTTATTGGAAGATGACATCTTCTCACCGTCAAGACCGAGAAGTATTGGTGTGTGGATACAGAGAGGTGCTTTAAAACCAAGTCCAGGAAGCCCTTCCCTTCCAAGCATGTGGATCTTTCTCTGGTCAATTCCGCCAACAGCAACGTCAACATCAAGCATTGCGATGTCGACTGCCTGCATGATTGGATAGACCATCTGGGATACTGCCGGATCATCCATCTTTCTTCCGACTTCGTCCATACTCCTTGTTGCTCTGTTCAGGGTTGTGCTACGGGTAAGTTTCAGCACGTTAAGGATGTATTCCTGTCCAAGCTGGTAATCAGAGCCATAGACGAATCTGGTATTCTCCTCGTCAAGTCCCAGTGCAATAAAGCATCTTTTATTGTAATCTGCAATCACACGTACCTCTTCAAGTGTTCCCTTCTTGTTGAGGTATGCGTGTACATCTGCAAGAAGTACAGTGATCTTAAAACCGGCTTTCTGAAGGTCGAGAAGCTTGTTTACAGTAAGGACGTGTCCCATATGGATCTTACCGCTTGGCTCATATCCGACATAGGCTGTAGGATGTTCCTTTGTTTCCAGAAGCTGTTTAAGTTCGTCCTCAGTCACTATTTCCTGTACATTTCTTTTTATAAGCTCAAGTTTATCCATAGGTTCACCTTATAACTCGTGGAATCTATAATCACATATGTCTTTAAATGCTTTTTCTTATTTTACTCATCTGCATTTTTAGAAAGAAGTTTTTCCAGAAAACCCTCCCCTTCTTCAGAAGAGAATAAAGGAATTTCGTATTCAGAAAACACTTTTGTCCTTGTGCTGGTGGTTTTGACATTAAGGCGAGGGTTGAATCCTTCTATCTCTGTCTCTTTTTTCATTATCATAATTCCACGCCTCTGCCACGTAGGAACTTTTGAGATATTGATCTCTCTTTCAAAAAGCAGCTCATGCATGTCAGATGCTCCCTTGTTCTTAAGCATCTTTGCAGCTTCATGTTCATTCATACCTTCAGAAATAAGAGTGTAGTAAGCGTAGGAGTTAATGCAGTTACGCCATGCTTCATCCTGTCTCCAGATGAGATATTCACGAACATCTTCTTCGTGCATTGGAATAATTCTGGAGTCAAATGAAACAGGTTCTTCTGGATTTAGTGCCATGCTAAAAGCACTGCTAATGTAAGATGGAATTATCGAGTCCAGTTTCTCGATCCTGCCGTCAAAGGCATTGTCTCTGAAAAAGAAACTGATCTCATCAGAAAAAGTATAAGCAAAAACAGGGCTCAATCCGCTTTTCTTAAAAAAGGCTTCAATAGCCTCTACAATTGCGGATGTGAACCTTTCATCATAGGGTTTCTCAAAACCCATGCGTGACAGCGCATTCTTAAAATTCCTGCCATCAATGCGCACGACCACAGGCGGTATGCAACGCAGATCTGAATAGATCTCTCGCCTCTTCATGGATCAGTCTTCTTCTACCACTTTATTGGCTTTCTTGAACTTGTTAACAACGTTTCTTACAAGTACGATATCTCCTGCGGTGACGACCCATCTGTAAGGAATTATGACTCCTCTTGAAGTAACGTCAAAAATATCTCTGTTGATGTCAGAAACAGCAATTCCTCTGACCTTTCTCTCGTCAACATCTAACACAAGGTCAGCGACTTTACCTACATATGTACCTGTTTCGGTATAAATGTTCAATCCAAAAAGTGAAGTTATGTCTGCACGCATGATATCCCTACCCTCTTTTATTTTACTTATATATGAATATTTGTATGTAAGTCGGAAATTCCGTATCTTATGTCCTGTTTTCAGAACATTTCCTTTTTTTCTTATAATTATATCCTTATGATTGCAATCCCTTTCTTAACTGCTTCAGCCGACCTTTGCAGAGCACTTGTTTCCTCATCTGTGAGTTCCAGTTCGATGATCTCTTCAACTCCGCGTCTTCCAAGTTTTACGGGCACTCCGAGACAGATATCATGCTGTCCGTATTCTCCGTTAAGGAATGCAGATGCAGGAACTATTTTCTTTGTATCATTGAGTATGGCTTCAACCATAATTGTTATAGCTGCTGAAGGCGCGTAGAATGCACTGCCGTTCTTCAGGTGACCCACGATCTCAGCACCTGCATTGACTGTCCTGTCAACTATTCTTTTGATAGTTTCATCATCCATAAGCTTGCTCAATGGAATTCCTGATACAGTTGAATACTCAGGGAGTGGTACCATTGAGTCTCCATGTCCTCCGAGTACCATAGCACTAACATCCCTGACTGAACAGCTCATTTCCTTTGCAATGAAGGATGCAAAGCGGCTTGAATCCAGCAGACCGCTCATTCCGAATACTCTGTTCCTGTCAAACTGGGTACAACGAAGTGCTGCATAGGTGATGATATCAAGAGGATTTGTTACAGTCATAATTATGGAATCTGGTGCATATTTCTGAATATTCTCACAGACCTGCTGTGTGATCTTGATATTAGTTGCCAGAAGATCACTCCTGTCCATTCCCGGCTTGCGTGCAATTCCTGCTGTTACCACGACAATATCTGAGTCTGTGATGTCTGCATAGTCATTAGTCCCTGTAACCTCAACATCGTAACCCATAAGGGGGGCCGCCTGGAGTATGTCAAGCGCTTTTCCCTGTGGCAGTCCTTCAACTATGTCAACCATGACAACATCTGCTATGTTAAGTTCTGCAAGTCTCTGAACTGTAGTGGCACCTACATTGCCTGAACCGATAACTGAAACTTTGTTCATGTTTATCTCCTGATGAGTTTGATTTGATAATATGGTAGAATGATATAATTACTTCTTCAAATAATGGAAGTTGAATCCAATATGTATATATCGGAGCTTATTTTATTTAGCACTTGCAGCCAGAAAACATAATTTATCAATACCTTCTGTTATAACTGAAAAAGGGAATACATCATGCTTACAAGTACTTACATTCATATGCCGCGGATCGGTGCAACCGTGGAAAAAAAGATATGGTCAAATGGGATAAAAACCTGGCAAGAATTCATGGATAACCATGATTGTCTCTTGATTCCACCTTCCAAAAAGGATATGATAATGACAGGGATACGGGACTCAGTAGAACATCTTGAGGCTCGCGATTTCGAGTTCTTTGCAAGATCATTGCCCTCTTCTGAACACTGGAGGGCTTTCAGGGAATTCTCCGACAAAGTGGCTTATGTGGATATAGAGACCACTGGTCTTTCTCCCGGCAGTTCCTCAATAACGGTTGTCGGGATATATGATGGAAAGGAAGCCAGGACATTTGTAAAAGGCATTGACCTTGATGATATTGTGGACATATTCCCGAAATACGAGTTTCTTGTAACTTTCAACGGAGCAAGGTTCGATCTGCCTTTCATAAAGCGTGAATTCCCTGAGATTAAGTTCAACCAGCTTCATGCGGACCTGATGTATCCATTGCGCCGTATAAAGCTCTCAGGTGGCCTGAAAAAGATAGAATGTGACCTTTGTATCTCAAGGGCAGAGGAAACGGTAGGTATCAGTGGTTTTGATGCTGTACGCCTCTGGCATCAGTATGAAAGCGGCGATGAAGAAGCTCTTGACCTTTTACTGAAATACAACCGTGAAGATATTGTCAATCTCAAAACTATCATTGATATGACACTTCCTCGTTTTATAGAAAACAAATTCTCTGAATAAGTTCCACATGAAGTTCGATCTGAAAACACTTCCTGCACTCCCTGGTGTGTATCTTATGAAGGATACTTCCGGGGATGTGATCTATGTAGGCAAAGCAAAATCCCTGGATAAAAGGGTTCGTCAATATTTTCAGTCAAAGAGAAATCTCTCTCCTAAAACTGTCACTCTTGTAAAACACATAGATGACATTGAGTATATCGTTACTGCTTCTGAGCTTGATGCCCTTGTACTTGAAGCAAATCTTATCAAAAAGTACAAGCCTCGTTATAATGTCCGCCTGAAGGATGATAAACGATACCCATATGTCAAGGTCACTATTAATTCAGAATTTCCACGTATATTCCTTACCAGAAGGCGACTTATGGACGGCGCTATCTATTTTGGTCCTTATACGAATGCAAAAGCTATCCGTACAACTCTTGATGTTATTTCCCGCATATTCATGCTCAGGCAATGCAAAAAGAAAATAGAGCCCGGAAAAACCAGACCGTGTTTAAATTATCATATCAAACGTTGTATGGCTCCGTGTAAAGATGGTCTGGATAAAGAAGAGTATCGCAGGCGGGTCATGGAAGCTGTCAGACTCCTGAAAGGTGAAACTTCAGGTCTTCTGAAGGAACTGGACAAAAAGATGAGTGCTTTTGCAGAGAAGCAGGACTATGAATCCGCCGCAATTATCAGGGACCAGATCGAATCTGTAAAATCAATCTCCGAACAACAGATCGCAACATCAGGGATGGATGACCGCGATGTTATTGCAGCAGTTTCAGATGAGAAAGCCACCTACATTCAGGTTTTCTATGTACGCCAGGGAAGCATGGTCGGCAAGGCAGACTTTACGCTTCTGGGTGCAGATGCCTCCGAAAGCATTGATGAATCCATGGCTCAGTTTGTCAAGCAATATTATCAGGATTCACCTATTCCGCCCGAGATTCTTGTTCAATATGAGCTGCCTGAAAGTGAACTGATAGTAAAATGGCTCTGTCAGCGTTCCGGAAGGGATGTACGTGTTCATGTTCCCCAGCGTGGTGACAAGAAAAAACTGGTGGAAATGGCTGCAAGGAATGCCGAAATGTCAAAACGAATGGCAGGATTGAAATCAACACCATCAGAATCCGCTATTGAAGCACTGGAAGCATTGAAGGATGTACTTTCGCTTGAAACACTTCCTCTTCATATCGAAGGTTTTGATATTTCCAATATTTCAGGAACAAATCCTGTAGGTTCCATGGTTTATTTTGAGAACGGGATGCCTGCAAACAGTAAGTACCGACAGCATAACATCAAAACCGTAAAAGGAATTGATGATTTTGCCATGATGGCTGAAGTGGTTCACAGAAGGTATTCACGTTTACTGAAGAATAAAGAACCATTGCCAGATCTGATTCTTATAGATGGAGGGCCGGGGCAGGTAGGCGCTGCAAAATCCTCTCTTGATGCCTTAGGAATTGAAATTCCAATGATAGGTCTTGCTAAGAGATTCGAGCATATAATCACTACTAAGAAAGGTCCTGATGAGGTTATAATTCTCCCTCACAGTTCACCTGCACTTAAACTATTGATGCATATTCGTGATGAAGCCCATAGATTTGCGGTAAGTTCTCATCGCAGGAGACGTTCTGCAAGTTTGACTCATTCAGAGCTGGATTCTATTCCCGGTGTTGGTTCTTCAAGAAAAAAGGCCTTGCTTGAGAATTTTGATTCCATTGATAAAATAAAAATGGCATCTGTGGAAGAGCTATCATCGTTAGATGAAATTAGTGAAAATCTTGCCCGAAAGATATTGGACCATCTAAACAAATAATCAAATCTAATTAATCTATTTGCGGCAAAAATAAATACTGTGGGTTCCAATATTGATTATACTGAATTTGTGCAAATTATAAAGTGTGATCATATGGGAAAGGAATTGGAGTTTTACGGGAAAACACATAATCCTGATATCAGGATGTTACATGACATGGATGAGGTAGTACACGATCAGCCGTGGCTGCGTTCACAGGATAACATTGAACTTTATTACATGTATCGTGATCTTTCAGCAAATGAAGAAGATCATAAAAGAATAGTTGATAACAGGCTAAGGTATGATATTACAATAATTCCGCCTGCAATGCTAGGTGATGAATATGTCAAGACAGCAGGTCACTATCATCCGGCTGTGGAAGGTCACAATATCTCTTATGCTGAACTTTATCAGGTGCTTGAAGGCAAAGCAACATATCTTCTCCAGAAAGCTGAAAACGGAAAGGTTGTTGATGTTATTGTCTGTGAGGCATCAGCAGGTGATATTGTACTTGTACCACCTGATTACGGGCATATAACCATAAATGCTTCACAGGAAACATTGAAAATGGCTAACTGGGTATGTCGTGATTTCTCATCCCTTTATGACCCAATCAAGAAGCTTTCCGGCGGAGCGTACTATCTGTTAAAGGATGGTTTCGTAAAAAATCCTGATTATCCGTCTGTGCCTGAGATCAGGTATGAGAAACCCCATGACTATCCTGAAGCAAATTTGTTCTGCGGAACTGATATGTATGTCATGGTAAAGGAGATTGAAAAACTTGATTTCCTCGTGCATCCACAGAACCATCCTGAGATATTCGGACGGATGACATCTGTCTGAATCCTGTTCTTTATGCAAGACTTATGCGAAACTATAAATGTCTGGCAGTTACTAGTTCTTAGAAATAAAGCAGTTACAAAACGGTAGAGGTATGTCTTTGCAAAGGAACCAGCGCATTCAGTTCACATCGTCTAAAATAGAAGACCTGATGTTCAGGACCACCTTCAATCCTAAAACAATGGAAGGTGATGTTATTGTGAACCTTTCTCTCATTGATAAACAGGATTTTGATGATGTTCTCAAGATCTTCAGTATGGCTATCAATAGCGGGCTCTCTGTAAGTCCGCTTCTTAAGATTCTCCATGAAGGGGATTCAATAGGTGACCGCAAGATCGGTGAAGGCGAGGTCGGCTTTGCAACGGTGTGCAGTATTACTATCGATGGTCTCCTCCTCAAAGCAGGTGTCATGGTAAAACCACGCTTTGGAGGTCTTGTTGAGATCCGTGATGGTGAACCTGTACGTTTTACAAATGTGCTGACATACCAGAGCACTACAATTGACCCTCTTGAGGTTCTCATGTCACAGGAACTGACATCTGTGATGAGTATGCTTAAAACAGGTTCTGGTAAGATTCTTGCAAATCTGCGTGAGGCCCCAATGGTTGCCAGGGATGTCATTGACAGCACACTGGCTGATATGGTGGATGCCGGAATAAACGGAATTCTTGAAGTGGGTGAACCAAATACCAGAATACTTGATGTTCCGGTTGAGCGTGACCACCTAGGCATTGTGGTAATTGGTGGTACCAATCCTATGGCTATCGTTCAGGAACACGGAATTCCTATCAGGACAAATGCAATGTCCACTCTTATTGATATTAATAAATTATCCCACATCAACGACCTTGTTTGATGTGGATTTAAATATCTTTAAAAATAGCTTAAATCTCGTTTTTAATCATAATTTCAGCTTAACTGGGCAGCGATTGCCGAGTTAAGTTTCTGAATGAACTCTTCTTTTTTGCCAAATGGCACCGTCGCTCCGGCAGCGATATCATGTCCGCCGCCAGCTCCTCCAAGTTCCTGACAAACTACACTCAATGCTTCTGCAAGGTTAAGTCCTCTGTTAACGAGTTCCTGAGTTCCTCTGGCTGAAACCTTGTAGCCATCATCTTTATCTGCAAATGCTATTATCGGCAGTTTACGATTGCCTGCAGAGGAATGGCTCATTCCTGCAACAATTCCTACAATGGTCTCAGGGATTGTGTTTCCTGCATCGAAATACTGGAGGTGTGAGAGTTCAGTTATCCCGTTATCCTTGACAAAATTAAGTCCGTCAACAAGGTTCTTACGGTGGTTATGCAACAGTTCCTGGGCTTGTACATATGCTTCGTCCCGATCTCCCATGCATACCTGCATTCCGACCTCAGCCTGCATGTATCTTCCGGTTGCATTCAGGAGTGTTGAATACTCAGTTGCATCCCTCATTTCAGTGCCTTCTTGTTCTGAAAGCAGAATATAGCCCTCAGATACAAGTCTGCCAATGTTGTAAGAAGAAATACCACTTTGCATTGCATGCTGCAAAAGTGAGGATGTGACTTTTTTCTTCTCATCTTCTGACAGATCTATCCATCTTCTCCACTTCTCATCGTTAGCGAACTGAAGTCCTATCCTTGCCAGGAAATCAATACATGCATCCTCGTTGCCCGTAAGCCCTGGGATGAATGGATCAGATGAGAATTGCAGCATTTTATAGACTGGTCTAGTTTGCTTTCCGAAAAGTGAAATGTCTGCAACTGATGATATGACCTCGGGATTTGTGTCCAGTATCATTCTATTGAGACTCACAAGTTTTCCATACTTCCTGTATTGCATGTCCCCGACACAACCTACTATAGCAAGATCTGCAAGATCACGGTTATCCCCAAGCTGGGTTGCAAGTATGAACGTGGTCCCTGAACCACTTATCTCATAAGAACCATTTGCTCCGAAGAGATGAGGATTAAGGTGGAATTTAGTATCTCCCTGAGGTCTGTGGTGGTCTGAAACAACTGCATTCACTCCATAGTTTGTGATGTGTTCAAGTTGTCCACTTCCAAGGTCAGTGAATATGGTAAGTTCTGGATTGATATCTGCAATCTCTTTTACAATAGTTTCATCAAGCTGTTTGACAAACATCATGTCGTATCCAATACCTGCTCTTTCAAGGGCTTTTGCAATGATGGCTCCTGATGTTATACCGTCTGCATCGATATGTGATACTAACTGCACCTCATCATATTTTGTTATCTCTTCAGCACATTCCCTAGCTTTTTCTGCCATCATTACCATGGTTTCAGACATTTTATCCTCTATTGTATCAACCTGAGTTTCTTCCACCCTTTTGGGTCTATCAGGTACTTATTACTCTCTCTTTCGATCCGGGGGTATCCCTGTATTTCCTCAACTGTGATCTTTGCAGTTCCTTCTTCATGATATCTCCGGCACAGTTCGGTCCATGGGACCATGTATGCTTCCCGTGTGCGTCCCACACCCATTCTAAGTTCAACTGCAAGGAATCCTGTCCTTCCGGATCTTAATAGGAAATCAGATATCCTATCTATCTGGTGCACACCATTCTTATCTGTTGTGAAATGTTGTGTAAAATAAAGTGCCTTTGCACCTTTGTCCACTGATATACTTTTACATTCAATTCCCATATAATGGTCCGGGTCAAGCGAATCTACAAGAACATCCAGGAACTGTGAAGTGAACCTGTGTTGTTTCAGGCGGTAGGCTATACCTTTCATTTTCTTCTCTTCAAAGAATGTGTTGAATGACTTGACAAGTTCCCTTTCAAATTCTGTCATTGATGAATCACGTTTTTTGAATTATATTATTTTTAATGTTATATTTAATATTGTACTGTAGGGTGAAAGTATTCATATGCATTATTTCATGTGAACTGAAACTTTCTGCTGTTCGATAGATTCATGTATATCTTTACTCAATTAGCAGTGATGATTAAGAAAAATCTGGAAATCATATCTTCAATAGGCTCAGTAATACTATTGATTATAATGTTTGCTCTTTCACACATGATCAGGAATTCCATCCATCAGGAATATGGATTTATTGTATCACTTGTGGTATTCATACTTGTCATGTCTGTTATTGGTTTAAAGCTGAACGAAATGAATTGAGGCTTGATAGTTGGCAGTTTACAGCGGAAGCTTTGGTATTGACACAAAAGGAAATGCAGATATAATCGATATTACGCCAGAGGTATCAGACCTTGTAGCTTCATCAGGTCTGAGCAATGGCATTGTTCTTGTTTACGTTCCCGGTTCAACTTCTTCTATAACTACGATCGAGTATGAGCCCGGACTCATACATGACCTGAAGGCAGCTCTTGAAAGGCTTGCTCCCGAAGGAATTGTTTATCAGCATAATGAGAAATGGCACGATGGAAATGGTCATTCTCACATACGTGCTTCTTTCATTGGGCAGAGTGAGTCGTTTCCGCTGATGAATGGGGAATTGCTTCTTGGAACCTGGCAACAGATAATTCTGGTGGATATGGATAACAGACCACGTTCCAGAAAAGTTTTCGTTCAGATATGTGGTGAATAACGTACAGTAAACAGTTGAATACTGTATATGTGTGAAGTGTATAAAGAAAGAGTTTTTCCGGCTTTTGCCGGAAGTGAGTGAGTATTTTATTCCTGTTTTACGAGGAATTTGACAAAGTCCGGGCTAAGTCTTGTTTCCCTGATCATCTTGTCTTCGACTTCTTCGTCAGAAAGTCCGTCCTGCTTGTACTGTGCAATACGGTCATACACGCTCTGTGAAACTTCGGAGTACTCGTTGATGTCCTTTCTGTGACCCCATACGTCTCCTTCAAGAAGCTCAATTCCCTGCATTTCAAGGTACATCTTTGCAGAGTTTGAGATGGTTCTCTTGTATGAGCTTGGAATGTGAAGTGCCTTTACGTTTGGACATTTCATTATAAGGGAAAATATGTCTGTGTTTGATGGTCTGAATGCGAGGTGGATAATCTCTTCGTTTGGACCAAGTGAATTGATCTCTTCTTTTGAACTTACAACTCTGATTTTCATGTTTTACCTTCCTTTTTTTTACGTTTTTTGCAATTTTTATTGCGAATGCATGAGAAATTTACTCTCTAAAAATTAGTGTATATACAAACTTTTATTTAAAGGTTGCTGATATAACGTTATATTACTGATCTAAAGTAGTTCAATGATATAATTTCTTAATTATTTATAATTGTACTCTCCATACAAAACCAATATCATTTGATTCTCTCTTACTTTATACTAACTGTTATTTACGGATTTTTTGATATTTTCGTTTTATTTTTTTGTAAATAATTAAAAAATAGTTTTTTTATATTTTGCAGTTAATATAACTATTATTCAGTTGCCCGTTGAAAATATTCATTTTGTTCATGAACACTCTGTGACGTGTGTATCTGTATTATACAAGTACATTTTCAGTTTTATTTCCAATGTATATACAACTACTATTTCTCTTTATTTTCTCATCCACCAAAAAGAAACATGTAACGACATCTTTTTAGTTACTCATTTTTATTCGGATGTAAAAGCTTATATAAATACGCTTCCATTTTAAGAAACGTGTATCCCAAACTGTTGCCAAAGCTAAGAGTAAAAAATGATGTAAAAGTAGTTTACATTGCCTTTGGCGTAGTTTTGACCTATTTTTCCATATACATGCCTGACTTTATGGAAGTCGTTGGTATCGACAATGTTCAGATAAGTTCCACAGTATCTTTTAGTGCACTAAATGGTATGCTATTTGGACCATTTTGGGGTGCACTCATAACTCTCTCGGGTTTCTCTCTATACAAAATAAGTGCTGGGACTTTTTTTACAATGAGCGCGTTTTCGTTACTCTCATTAGCATTCAATGCCATGACTTCAATAGTATCGGGTCTTGTTGTCAACCGGGAACATAAAGCTGCAAAGACCATCTTCTTTGCTCTTATTTGCATGTGGTACTTATCTCCTGTGGGTAGGACTGCATATATGTATCCCTGGTATCATTTACTGGTCCTGGGAGCATTCGTTTATTTCGACAGGCTGATTCTTAAAAAGAGCGTCACATCTAAATTGTTTGTCTTTATTTCTTTGTTCTTTGCCTCACTAATGGGGGTTCTGACAGACCATATGGCAGGCAGTATAGCATATCATCTGCTGTATGATCTTCCTGCAAGTGCATATAAATCTGTAATATTGGTCTACCCTGTTGAAAGAACTATTCTGGCATTCTTCCCGGCATTCCTTGTGTATGTACTTATAGTAGTTTTCAAGGACATTCTCCTTTCAGCAGGGGATATAGAAAAGGATATCAGTGATCGTAAATCCCGCGATCTGGATGAATATATAAGAAATGATGTTCTGGATATCCTGAAAAATGACGAAAAATAATGAATTAAAGTAATGATCACTTCATTGCTTCTATTTTTTCTTTGATAGATATTATACTTTTTGAGAACAGGTGTTCGGGTTCTGTATGAACGAGGATTTCATTCTTTCCTCTGGTTGCTATCTCACACATACAGGGTATTGTAGCAAGAACAGGCACACCATATCTTTTTTTGTCAATCATGTCAAGACAATTATTGTGGGACATATTGTCTATAATACCACATTTTTTATCAAGAAGAGAATAAACACCATTGATCAGCTGCTCAGTACAACTGGTACAGGCATTTGTATCATTGTGTACTATGATCACCACATCAGATGCTGCCACTGCATTAATTGACTCATATTCTACTCCGGGGCTGGTGTCGAATATTA
The DNA here is from genome assembly GCF_900100715.1 of Methanolobus vulcani. Classification (GTDB taxonomy): domain Archaea; phylum Halobacteriota; class Methanosarcinia; order Methanosarcinales; family Methanosarcinaceae; genus Methanolobus; species Methanolobus vulcani. The sequence continues at coordinate 263,047 of NZ_FNCA01000002.1, forward strand.
TTACATCCAGGTCTTTTTCAGAAAGCTCTCTCTTTCCGTTCATGAGTGCTTTCAGGGCACTGGCCTGCCAGTCGCGGTCTTTGCTTACCAGATCCCTTATCTCTCTGATATCCGGGTTTGAAAAACTCAGATATAAATGAGCTTTTGTGTCCATTTCTCCCTTAACATCGGTAAGTGTATCCTTTATGCTACATTTACCTGAAAGAAAATCATTTATCCAGAAATGGCTCTTTGGTTCAAACATGGAGCAAAGTGAAGGTCCTCTAAGATCTAGATCTATAAGACACGTGTTCTTCCCGGCAGATGCAAAAGCGACTGCTAGGTTCATCGCAATACTGGTTTTCCCTGTACCGCCTTTGGAAGAATGGATTGCTAATGTGAGTGTCATGTTAATTCATTGATTGGTTCAATTTGGGTATAGCTATATTTCAAATATGCAGAAAGAAGCATCTATGTCATCATATATTATTTTTTCTTTAAGCTATCGTTAATACGGAAATAGACTTTTCTTCCTTCCCTGTATTTACGTACATGGTTCATCCTGACAAGCTGGTTAAGGTAGTTACTTTCAACTGCTCTCTCTTTATTTGTTATCTTTGAGATCTCATCTGCCGTTGCAGGCCCAATCTCAAATAGGGTTGTTGCAGTTGTCCTTAAATGATCAGGAAGGGATAATAATGTAATCACATCCAGGGAATCAGCCATGATTCTTTCTTTTTCAGTGATCTGCTCATCCCTGTTCTCGACCTGCACTATAAGCTTATCAAGTTTGGAATTTATATCTTTTAAATTGGTGACAATTTGTTCTAGGAGTTCAGAGTCCAATTTTTTGTCTCCTGCATTTAATCATCAGAATTTCTCAACCTATTCTATATTTGTTTGTATATACAACTATCCGTCATACTTACTAATAAAACTTTCTGGTCAAGTCTTATTACAAGCTTTTCATCATGTATGATTTTTCCAGTTCGTAACCTGCTTTTCTGTAGTATCCCCGAACTCCAATTCCACTGATAATTGCAAGTTTACTGAATCCGGCATCTTTTGTAAGCTCTTCAGCATGCGTAATTAGCTCTCTTCCATAACCTTTATGCTGCCAGTCGTTTCTGCCAGCTTCTTTTCCTACAGCTACGGTTGAACCGTATATGTGTAGTTCTCTTACAAGAGCTGCATCAGAAAGCTCTTCACGGTGTGGTCTTGCCGGGAACCGTAATCTTAAAAATCCTATTAGTATATCCTTTTTAATGTCTTCAAAGGCAATAAAGTGTTCCTGCCCTTCACAACATTCATATGACTCGACAGTAAGCTCTATGTTGTCTATGTCTGGTTCATTTCCTTTTAGTATATTATGTCCAACTTCACGGCATCTGATACAGCGACATTTTCCTCCATGTTCTTCCAGATATTCATTTGCAAGCTGTCGTATGTTGCTTTTTCTGACGCCTGCAAGTATCTGAGGTGAGGGTATGTCTCTCTGTATGCGCTGTAATCTGACCCATTTAGGGATAAAGGATTTTATCTCTGAAAGCAGTAACGTTGCTTCATCATCACCAATAGCCTGATACTTTCCTTCCTTCCACATCTGGTGAAGCTCAGTACCTTCTGTGACCAGTGTGGGATATATCTTCAGGTAATCAGGCCTGAATCCAGGTTCGTCAAAAAGGCGTTTAAAGTTCCTGATATCTATTTCCACATCAGTTCCAGGAAGTCCCGGCATCATGTGGAATCCGACCTTCAGGGCACTATCTCTTAGTATCCTGTTAGCCTCAATGCTTTCAGCAACGGTATGACCGCGCTTCATTCTCTCGAGTATGAAATCATAGGTGCTCTGGACACCTATCTCTACCTTGGTGGCACCAAGCTCAAGCATCTTATCAATGTGATGTGTTTTCGCCCAGTCAGGACGTGTCTCAAAGGTTATTCCGGTGTTCCTTACCTCTGCATTCTCATTTGCCTTCTGGACGTCCTCAATGGTGTAATATGGTATTGTCCTTCCAATTGGATTCACATTCTTTCTCCATGAATCTCCGTAAAAGTCGTTCATAGCTTCGAGGCAGCGTTTTGTATACCATTCCTGATAGTCTATTGACCTGGCGGAAAAAGTGCCTCCCATGACTATCAGTTCGGCTTTTTTAACCTCATGCCCTATCTGCTTTAACTGGGTCAGTCTGTTTGTTACGATCTTATAAGGGTCGTATTCGAACTGTATGGCTCTCATGGTAGATGGTTCTCTTCCCATGTAGCTCTGGGGTGAATGGAATTCAGAATTAGGGCCGCCTGGACACGGGACGCATATTCCGTGAGGGCATGGTGCAGGTGATGTCATTGCAGCGATCACAGCTACACCTGAAATTGTGCGGACAGGTTTGCGTTGAAGGACAGACCTTACGATTTCCTGCTCATTATCATTTCCTGATATAATGATGTCCGCATTCTTGGGCAGGGTCGAAAGACGAAATTCCTTTGCTATTTTTTTCTTGGCATTATTGAGCTCTTTCTCGTCATTGATGCTGCCATCAAGTACCATGTCAAGTATCTTACGACATGCCGCTTTAAAGTTAGTTTTTTCGTTATCAGTCATGGATCATCAAGCTGGATTTTTCTTAGCACTGCTGGCAGAATCCTGCAACCAGTGCCTCAAGCTGTATTCTTTCATTCGCAGTTTCTGTAAGATAAAGATCAGTGTCAGCTATCTTTGTGACCCATCTGGCAATAATGTCATCAGGTTCGTTTGAATTAATGGTAGCTTGATGTAGCTGCAGCAGGATCTCCTGACCGGACAATCCTTCTCCGAGAATAAGCTCATCAATATATTTCCTGGCTTCAAGAATATTCTTTCCAACCATGGACTCAAAGAGCTTGTTAATGTTTTCAGATTGCTCTCCAAGGGTTGCATCATATATCTGCTGAGGTCCGATCTCATTGCAATCCGGCATAATGGATGCTGTCTGCAAAGTGTTAAGTGCTCTGGCAACATTGCCTCTTGCATGATATACAAGTGCAGCAATGCCATCTGTACTAACATTAAGTCCTTCTTTTTCCACAACTTCCGAGATGAACTTGATCATTTTATCATCAGAAACGTGTGTGAAAAAAAGTTGCAATCCTCTGGATCTTAAAGGAGTTATAAGTTTTGAAGGCTGTGTTGTAGAGAGAATAAAACGGCAGGTAGTTGTGTATTTCTCCATAATTCTCCTCAGAGCATGCTGGGAATCAGAGTTAAGTGATTCCGCATTGTCAATGAATATTATCTTATAGTCAGCATCCACAGGTGCCATGCTTGCATACTCATTGATCACCTCTTTGAAGATGTGGATCACGCTACTTGTGATCTTTTTAGGATCATCGGTTCCTATGATGCGCAGGAATCTCTTATCACGCACAAGGTAGCTTTTACCCTGTTCAAAGAAATCAGACGCATTGAAATAAGCCAGGTTCCGCTCGTAATCTTCCTCGTATAGTTCAAAAGCAAGTGCAAAGGCTGTACTTGATTTCCCTGAGTTCTCCGGACCGTGGAACACGAGATGAGGAAGGTTGTTGGACATGGCCAGTTTCCTGATCATGTCCAGGGATTGCTCGTTACCGATAATCTCATCAAATGTCTTTGGCCGGTATTTTACAGTCCACAGGTCCTTCATTATATATCTCCTTATTCGGCTTCAGTTTCTGCTCCTGCTGCAAGTACTTCATGGATTACCTTGCCGTAAACTGGTCTTGCGATAAGTATTCCTATCAGGACACCAACAATTGTTGTAATTGCAAATCCTTTCAGGCTTCCAAATCCCATGACCACCAGTGGTGACATTGCAATAATGGTCGTTGCAGCTGCTGCAAATATTATTCCGAATGCTTTTGTTATCCTTGAAAGATAGACTTTTCTTGGAGGGAGTTTTCCTTCGTACAGCACTTCATCGGTAATGATCACAAGATGGTCAATACCTGTTCCTATGGCTGCTATGATACCAGCGATACTTGCAAGGTCAAGTTGCCATCCGATAGCTGCTGCAAAACCAAGGATCATTATTACTTCACTGATGGAAGTGCTGACCATTGGAACCAGTATTGCAGGCTTGTTGTATTTCCTGAAAACGACGAATGCAACCGCCAGAAGTGCGATCAGTCCTGCGATTACAGCCTCTTTTTTGAATTGCTGTCCAAGGGATGCATCCACATGTCCTGAACCCATTAGTTCTACGTTAACAGGCAATGCACCTGCACGCAGGTGTATCTGCAGTTCCTCTGCCGTTGTCTTGCCATCTTCATCGGTACCTGTTGATGCCTGCCATGAGTATATTGGTGCCTGTTCCAGTTTTGATGCTGCTGAAGAGCTGAGTGGTGCACTGTAAACCTGATTCTCATCAAGGTACATCACAAGATTATGTGACATTGGATCCTTTGTTGCTCCCGTTTCAATGGCAATTTGCTGGAGTGCCTGTGCGCCGGCATCGTCCAATGTGAAAGGTACGTACCATTGTCCTGCATCTTCATGATATCCTACAATGCCCACAGATTGAATTTCATCACCATAGAGAACATGCTTTGATTCATTGCCCTGTGTGATGATCCTTATCTCGAATTTACCTGGCTTCTCTGCAATATTCTTGGCTGTTGCAAGGTCAATTCCTGCAAAGTCAATAAGGATGTAATCGTCACCAACTGTTTTTACAGGTATATCCTTAAGTCCGAGGGAATTGAGCTTGTCACTGAGGATTTTCTTTGTAAGATCTCTTGTTTCGGTTGTAACTCCTTCCTTGTAGACCGGATTTCCATTGATGTCAGTTACAATAGAACCACCAACCTTTTCCATCATAGTTTGAAGCTCTTCCTGTGTGATGGCGGTCCTTATCTCGTATTCCACACCGTCGGAAACAAGTGTTGGAACTACTTCTGTTTTCAGTTTATCTTCAATGTATGTACTGATGAGCGTTTCCTTTGAGGAATGAAGTTCTACCTGAGTTAGATTGTTGCTTCTTGTGATTGTACTCTGGCCAACACCAAGCTGGTCTATCTGGTTATTGGTAAGCAACGAAGGTGATGTGAAAGTAACTGTAACATCATTAGCTCCTTCATTCACCGATGTAATAGTAACGTCTTCTGCAAGATTGATATTAACTATTTCTTTTACAAGAAGGCCGCTGTCAGCATCGAGCTGTGCAACTGCACCCTGAAGCTTCAACTGAAGCCAGGAACCGCCTTCAAGGTCAAGTCCGTAGTTTAGATTGGTTGTGAATCCATCATTTGAGGTATACCAGGGGTGTATGAATATTATAGAGCCAAGTATCGCAAGAATGAATACTATCACTCTTATGTCTTTTAAGAGACTTTGCTGTTTTTCATCGCCTCTCATGCTTTTCTCCTCCTTGTGCCGACATTTGTGACGTGCCACCTGAGGATTGATGTGTTGAGCATCCAGGTGTTCATCAAATCTGCTACCAGTCCGAAAATGAGGACAATAGATATGTTTGAAAGAAGGGTGATCTGTGAGAATGATGGGCTTATCAAGTAGGAGAATGTTGATACAAAGTACATTGCCACAAGCGCTGCAAGTGTTGTAGTTGTCATTGTGACACCTGTATGCATTGCATTGCTAATGTTCTCCTGCGGGGTTCCACGTCGTTTCAAAACCCTTGTTGTAAGCAGAATGTCACTATCTACTGAATAACCAATGAGCATCAGAAGAGCTGCAACTGTACCAAGGGACAGTTCGATCCCTATAATGTTCATGAATGCTGCTGCGATAATAATATCAGAGAATGCAGAAAGAACTACAGCTACAGATGGTACAAATGTTTTGAAAATCAAAAAGACAACAATTGCCATTCCAATGAATGATACAATAACTGCTCTTACGGCTTGTTTCTGCAGGCTTGCACCGTATACGGGTCCTATCTGATTGATCTCAACATTATCATAGGAATCTATCACATCACTTGTAAGTTTTTGTTGCAGTTCGTCACTCATAGGCCCAAACTGCATAATAATACGTGATCCGGCCTGTCTGACGTCGGTGATAGGGTAATCTGCATACTTCTGCTGCATGGCTGTCACACTTTCCTGACTCGCCATTGAGATCATAGTTCCGCCTTCAAAATCCATTCCAAGCTTTACAGGTGATCCGCTGCTTGCAAAAGTGATTGCAAGTATAATTAATGAAATAACAAATACAGCGAGCGGTAATGCTGCAAGCTGACGATCGTTATGTTTTCTAACAAAAGAATCTAAACGTTCAGTCAAACCGACTTCCATGTTTCTATGCTCCAGAAATAATAGCTTATGAATTTAGTCTATATAAGCAATTGAAATTGATAAATACACTCTTACACTACAACTTATATATACCACTTACTGCTTCATTTAAACGATGACTGAAAGGCCAAGTATAGATGAGTATTTTCTTGAGATAGCTACGGTTGTGGCCAAACGCTCCACTTGCTTGCGAAACCGGGTTGGAGCTGTGATTGCCAGGGATAAACGAATACTTTCTACAGGTTACAATGGCGCACCGAGAAATATGGATCATTGCCTTGATATAGGCTGTATCAGGCAGCAAAATAATATTGCTTCAGGCACCCGTCATGAAAAGTGCCGTGCGGTACATGCCGAGCAGAACGCTATCATTCAGGCTGCCCTTCATGGTGTCAGCACAGATGGTGCCACACTTTATTGTACACATCAGCCATGTATACTCTGTGCAAAAATGATTATCAATTCCAATATTAAAAAGGTTGTTTACATCCAGCCTTATCCGGATGCAGACTCGCTTGTTTTCTTTGAGGAATCCGGTGTAGAGGTGGTAAACATCCCCATATCAGACTTTGCTTAAACTGCGAAGTCCTTTTTTAATTATATCCTCGCGGTCACTGCGGTACATTTCCTGAATGGATGCCTCTTCTGCCCTTAGTTCCAGTCCTCTTATTATCACTACAGGATATCCGCCGTCACCTTCTCCCATGAGCAGGTTCGCAGCTCCTGCGATCTCATCTGCAATTGCCTCTTCTGTGATCTCGAGGGTGTTTCCAAACAGGTCTTTCTGTCCTTTCCAGTTCTTTACAGGATGTATCTTGTAAACACCAATGGCAATTCCGGTCTGTCCTATCTTAAATGCTCTGCCGTTGGTATCTGTGAGTATTACGCTGATCTTCTTTCCAGTGATATGCTCGATAGCCGAACCGATCTTAGACGTGCTTTCATCCGGACTTGATGGCAGGTCTGCAAGGTAGCCAATATCAACATTTGATTCATCGATCCCTGCTTTGATGCAGACGTGTCCGTTATGTGTTTCTACAAGAAAGATTGGATGATCGACCAATACTTCCTTACTGCGGTCAAGGACAGCCTGTATAAATCTTGCATCAAGGTCATGCTTTGAGGCAATAGCCAACGCCTTTTCTCCGGGGATGATGTCTTCAAGTCTGAACATCCTACCTTCTGCCTTGGCAACAATTGTAGAGGCTATTACAACAATATCATTGTCTTCTATGGTGATGTTTTCACAGATGATCGATGCAATATCATCCCCTTCTTTTATGAGGGGAATATTTTCTACAGTATATACCTGCATTTTCAATTTGAGATTCTCCAGTATGTATGATTGGTTATGTAATCGTGAATAATACTCTTATATTAATTAACAATGCTATGTTAAATTCATACAAGTTTAATTTATATATGAATCATATAATATTCTACGAATAGGGAATGGATTATTGAAGTAAGTGCAAGTTTCAATCTATAAAACTACCAACCAACCAACCAATCACACATTGAAGCAAATCTTAACTTTATGTACTTACTTCCCATTCTATTACGGCTTCAAACACTATTCATTCTATTTTTAAAAGTGGTACGGATTTGATGAAATAGTGGTCAAAAAGTTCATTTCCCCAGTTAATAGCCTCCGGATCATCAGATATGAGATACCTTGGGTCGTATATTTCATTAAGGGTCAAGAGTCTCAACAAAATAAAATCTTCTGCCATTAGCACGGCGGAAACTTCCATTTTATGTGGGTATATGTAGAAATTGATATTAGGATATTGAATAAGTTCTTTAAGTTTTTGTTTTTCCTCTTCGATGAACTTTGTCAGGACTTCTTCAGTTATAACAAATCTGAATTCTGAGCCGTTCTTTGCATATTTAGTAAACAATGAAGAATATTCTGAGTGGTAAAATGATGCTAAAGAACATATCTTTTGAGACTTGAGGCAATTTTTGATTGCGACCTTACTTAAATCCAGAGCTTCATGTAAATCTGGTTCTATAAGTGCACAATTTTTTAGTTCTCTCATTCGATAAAAAAGTTCAGGTGGTATGAAGTCTATATTGTGATTTAAAAGATAGTCCATCTGTTTTTCGAGGGTCTCAAGGGTACTGAGCAATGGTTCCAAGTCACTTACTATGAGTTTCCCATATTTAGAAAGAGCATATGTATCCTCTTTTTCATTTTTCGTTATCAAATGAGCTTCATCTAATATTTTCATTTGTGGAAGTAGCGCATTTCTGCTAACATCCAGTTTTTGCAAAATAGTGGACATTCTAACCGGTCCGTTTTTCAGGAGCAACAATACATCCTTTCGCTTTTCAGATCTGCTAATAGTTTCGATCAATGCTTTTCTCATTAATAATCATTCTCTTGTATGAATGGCTTATCTTTTCTCCATATTTATTGTACAATTGTAATTATTTAAAGTAAGAACTAATTCGTAAATTACTCTGACTTCAGTATGAGCCAACCACACCTTTAAAACCTATCTAAAAAACTAGGTTTGTACTATATAAGTGTATTGATATCGTTATATATTCTGACCACTTTTGAACTTTTTCGCTAGCTAAAATCTATAGCTAAAATCTATTATTCTTGTTTTTTGTCAGAGAAAAGTAATATACTATATTTGCGTTGTACTTTTTTGCGGTGATGATGACAGTTACCCCGACTGAGCAAAGGATGATGATATTTCTAACTGATGCCGCAATCTGAAACTATCGAATAAAAAATCAAAAACGGGGTAATCAAAAAAAAGAAGGCCGAATGGCCGGACATGGATCAAAAATCTCTATTCGATCATTATCCTGCGCTTTTCCTCTATCTCTGCCTTTGGCATTGTGATGGTAAGCACACCATTCTCAAGCTTTGCACTTGCTGCGTCTTCATTTACCATTGATGGAAGGTTGAATGCTCTTGCAAACCTGCTGTAAGTTCTTTCACGCATAAGGTAACCTTCTTTTTCCTCTTCTGATTCCTTGTGCATGTTAGCTTTGATCCAAACTCTATTGTTTCGTATGTCTATGTCAACATCCTCTTTGCTGACCCCGGGAAGATCTGTTGTGACGATTATATTGTCATCGTTCTCTTTGATATCAACCAGAGGAGAAAGAGTACCTATGTCCATCATCTCCGAACTCCGCTCTCTATCTCCGAACAAACGGTTAAGACGCTCCTGCATTTGCCTCATGTCGTCAAATGGGTCCCATCTTGAGGCTGTTGATGGTGACCATGGTGTAAGTCCAAACTTCATTTTACCACTCTCTTGCTTATATATAGATGGAACTATCCGGAAAACAGATACTCCCACAATAAATAATATCTAAATGGTTCTATATATATATGATGAGTGTTTTTGTCACTCGGAAAAAGAATACAAGAGGCGTTGTGTAGTGGGTTATTGAGCCCACTCGCCATCAATAAGTTTTCTCACAAGGTCTGCTGCATAAACTGTTCCAAGAGCACCTTTCTTTACAGATTCCTCATTGAATGCATCTGCATTATCAAATGCTGTTTCAGATGTACAATAGATAGCTACTGGAATAGGGTTGGATGTGTGAGTTCTCAGTGCAATTGGTGTTGGATGGTCAGGAAGTACCATAATGGTTACGTCTTCTTCCATTTCCCTGGCTGCTTTAAGAACTGTGCCTACAACTTTCTCATCGAAGTCTTCAATAGCCTGGATCTTTGCATTCATATTACCCATGTGTCCTGCTTCGTCAGGAGCTTCCACATGCACGAAAACAAAATCATGGTCTTTGAGTGCATCAATTGCGTATTCCGCCTTTCCAAGATAGTTCGTGTCAAGATATCCTGTTGCGCCAGGTACTTCAATAACATCAAGTCCTGCATAGATACCTATACCTTTAACAAGGTCCACTGCTGATATTATGGCTCCCTTGAGTCCGTAAAGTTCGCCAAAAGGTGTGAATGCAGGTGCGTATCCCTGTCCCCAGAGCCATATGGAATTTCCAGGATTCTTACCTTCCTCAATTCTCTTGAGGTTGACAGGATGATCTTTAAGTATTTTCATGGACTTTTCAGTTAACTCACAGATAAGTTCGCTGTCTTCGCCTTTTGGCATATGCTCGAATCTGTTCTCATCGATCACGTCATGCGGAGGCACGCACTCGGTGTTTGCTCCGAGTCCTTTCTTACCTACCATAAGGTGACGGTAACTGATTCCCGGATAAAATTGAACCTTTTCATCTCCAAGCTCTACATCAATTATTTCTATAAGTTCTTTTGCTTCCTCGTTGGTAATGTGTCCTGAACTATAGTCAGCTATCATGTCATCTTTGATGGTTATCAGGTTACAACGGAAAGCGACATCGTCCTTTTCCAGTTCCACTCCCATGCTTGCAGCTTCAAGCGGTGACCTGCCTGTATAGTACTTTTTCGGATCGTACCCTACAATTGACATATTGGCCACATCGCTTCCCGGATGCATGCCTTCCGGAACAGTCTGTGCAAATCCCGCCCTGCCACGTTTGGCAAGGTAATCCATGTTGGATGTGTTGGCTTTCTGAAGAACTGTCATGCCATCAAGTTCCTCAAGAGGCTCATCTGCCATGCCGTCTCCGATGAGTACTACATATTTCATATTATCACCTATATTAATAGAAATCAATAAAAACCATAAGACAGTAATAATGCCATGAAAATGGTAGAAGTCCTGTCATTTTATTGGTTCTATGAGTGAGGTTTCGATGAAATATATACATTTTGTAATTATCTCTGTATGTATCCTTTTGTTATGCGTGTCTCCCGCTTCCGGTGTGAGAACAAAGACAATGATCCATTATTCGGAACCTCAGGTTACAGTACAGGATGAGATCTTCCTTGAGCAAGGTTATTCTTTCAAAGTGCTGGATATGAATAGCAACAGCGGTGATATCTGGATCGAACTCTACCTGAACGGGGAAGAAGTAGAGCTTGATAACAATTTTGCCAAGGAGAACGAACCACTCGAATACGTTCGCTCGGTAGTTGAAGATGAAGATGATGGAGAAGGGACGGAAGTAGACTATTTCATCCTCAGGATAACTCCTGAAGGTGATGTGGATGAAGAGAACGGTGTGGTGTATTCCACTATTTATGTTGAGCAATATATGGACCCGGTTGAAGATGTGGAGGATTATCTGCTGCTTGACAAAAGTTATTCGCTGAAATTGGATTCTGAAATGGAATTGTCAGATCTCTATACTCTGGAAGCTACAGACGTAGACGATGATAAAGTCACTCTTGAACTGAAGCTTAATGGAAAACTTCTGAAGGAGGATGATGTAGGGGAAGATGAGTATTTCTACTATACCGTTTACTCTGATGGTAACCCTGAAACTCTTTTTCTTGCCAACTTAAAAGCTTTTTTTGAAACCGATGATGAAGTATCTGTATTCCTGAATCATGTCTCGTTGAAACAAAGTCAGGTAACCACTTCAGATGAAGTTCTTGATGGTCTGGATATTGATGTATCCTCGCCTGTGGATGAAGGGCTCAAAGCCGGAAGGATTGCAATTGTCAGTTATTCTTTGAACGAGTCATTTTCAGAAGTACGTATTCTGGTGGACGGTGAAGTTCTGGATACCAGATATAATGTAAGTCCTGGTGTATACAAGGCTGTAAGCGATGAAATGGATGCGGGTATCCACAAGGCTACTCTTGTAACTATAAATAATGATGAACCTTCATATTATTCAGAGGATTTCTCTGTATCAGTAAATATCAAAGATAATATCACAGAGTCTATTGTCCAGTTTGCAAACACAGCAGCAACCGAGATATCAAAAACCTATAATCTGACATCGAACATGTCCGGATCGGGTGACTCTATTAAAGAAGCGTCAGTAGACTCAGAAGAGCCATCCGGATCAAAGGAGGCGGGTAGCTCCCTGCCCTCATGGACTTCATCTACAGGAGTGTCAAATGCTGTATCTATCATTGTCACAGCAGGTGTTTTCCTGTTATTCTTTACGTTCTTTAATAAGTTCAGGTAAGCCAATAAATATTCTTCTATTGATACTTTTTTAGAATATAGGTTTACACATAATCTTTATATTACTCTTTATTGTTTATAGACGCAATTAGCTGACAAACTAAAGGGTTGTATCATGAGAATCGTAATGAAGTTCGGCGGGACTTCCGTGGAAAACGGCGAAAAGATCCGACATGTGGCAGAACTGTTAAGACAGTTTCACATGGATGGTAATGAACTTGTGGCAGTGACATCTGCGCTCGGTGGCGTTACAGATGGTTTACTGAGCACGGCAAAAGATGTATCAAAGAACGGAAAAGTTAGCCAGGTAAAGGAATTCATTGCAGATCTCCGTAAAAAACATTATGATGCAATTAATGTTGCAATTGATGACGATAATATCAGGTCAGAATGTGTTGAGGTAATAGACAGTAGGGTCGATGAGCTGGAAAAGGCTTTGATCGGTATCTGCTATCTTGGTGAACTCACAAATCGGTCCATTGATTATATTTCTTCATACGGCGAACGTCTTGCTGCTCCTATTGTAAGTGGTTCTATTCGTTCACTTGGCACTCCATCAAAGGCATTTACTGGTGGAGAAGCAGGTATCATCACAGATTCAAATTATGGTGATGCCAAACCTCTGGAGGATAGCTATACCAGAGTTCATGAAAGACTGTGTCCTCTGCTTGCAGACCATATTCCTGTTGTGACAGGTTTTATCGCCCAGGACAAACAGGAGATAATTACAACTCTTGGAAGAGGCGGCTCTGATTTCTCTGCATCCATAATCGGTGCTTCAATTGATGCTGATGAGATATGGCTGTGGAAAGAAGTCCATGGAATACTGACAACTGATCCAAAGATCGTAGCTGAGGCAAGTCCGATTCCCCAGATATCCTATATTGAAGCCATGGAGCTTTCATATTTCGGAGCGAAGGTGCTTCATCCAAGGACTATTGAGCCTGCTATCAGGCATAAGATCCCGGTACGTGTGAAGAACACATTTGAGCCGGATTTCCCGGGAACTCTTATTGTTGCTGAGCAGCAGTGCAGAGAGGATGTCGTTAAGGCTGTAACTCTCATTAACAAAGTTGCACTTATCAATATAAGTGGTGCAGGAATGGTTGGCACCATAGGAACGGCTGCAAGGGTTTTTTCCGCACTTGCAAATGCCGGTATTAACATAATCATGATCAGTCAGGGTTCATCTGAGGCAAACATGTCACTGGTGGTCAATGAAGATCATCTTGAAGCAGCAGTTGGAGCGGTCAGATCTGAATTCACAACCAATGTTGTGGGTGATGTTGCCTATGACCGTGATGTATGTGTTGTAGCTGTTGTCGGTGCAGGCATGGATGGCATTCCGGGAGTTGCAGGAAAGGTATTCAATTCACTTGGAAAGGCCGGAATAAATATTATTATGATCAGTCAGGGTTCATCACAGCACAATATTTCTTTTGTGATAAGTTCCAAACAGGCGTTGGAAGCAGTTAAGACCTTACACAGTGAATTTGAACTTGACAAACAATGCAGGGGATTTCAATGAAAGATAAACACCTTACGTATGCAGAATCTGGGGTAGACATCGAAAAGGAAGAAGTGACCATTAAAGCACTCACAAAGGGAATGGACTATAGGCGTGAGGGTCTGGGTGCACCTTTGACCGGCATAGGTCACTACGCCGGACTAATCGATTTTGGGGAATATGCCCTAGCCCTTGCTACGGATGGTGTCGGCTCAAAGGTTCTCATTGCAAATGAGATGAAATGCTGGAATACAGTGGGAATTGACTGTATTGCAATGAATGTCAATGATCTGCTTGCAATAGGTGCAGAACCAATATCATTTGTGGATTATCTTGCACTTGAGAAACATGATGAAGATTTCGCCGCACAGATCGGTGAAGGCTTAAGAAAAGGTGCAGAGATTTCCCGTATGTCTATAGTTGGCGGCGAGACAGCAACACTTCCAGATATTATAAATGGTTTTGATCTTGCAGGAACTTGTCTTGGTATGGTCAGGAAAGAAAACATCATCACAGGAGAAAAAGTTCAGCTTGGGGATGCAATTGTAGGTATTCCTGCTGACAGTGTTCATAGTAATGGCTATACTCTTGTGAGAAATATCATGGAACAGTCATCATACTCTTATCATGATAAGTTCCCATACAATGAATCCACCACAATTGGTGATGAACTTCTTATCCCAACAAGGATCTATATGGAAGTTCTTGATGTCATAAAAGAATGTGATGTTCACGGACTTGCTCATATAACAGGCAGTGGTCTGTTGAAACTCAAGAGGGTTACAAGTCTTGGATTTGATTTCTACGATCCGATCGAGCCAAACGATATTTTCAAGTTCCTCCAGGAAGAGGGTAATGTCGATGACTTTGAGATGTATAAGACCTTCAACATGGGAATGGGCTTTGTCATTATTCTGCCTCAGGATCAGGCAGAGAAAGCTGCAAGCATGACCGGCGGTAAAATTGTTGGACGTATCACGGAAAAAGGTATTAAAGTTGGCAACCTTGTAATGGTAGAATAACCAGTAGGTAATATCATGGCCTGTATTAATGACATTCCTTTTGAGATCCTTATAAAAGGTGCTACTCCTTCACAGTCTGAGAAACTTATTCAGGAAAAGTCCGATACAGTTTACCATGTACCTGGCGGTTACAGGCTGCGTGGTGTTGCACTGATGGGGGATAATATTCCGGTGGGTGTAAAAGGAGATGAGGTTTTCTTCCAGTTCATCAAGCCATGTTTTGGTATTTTTGTTCTCAGGGTTGCTGATGCTGCAGATATTGCAGAACAACTTAAAAAGGATTTCAAAAAGTAACTTACAATTGTAATTAAATTATAAATTATAATTTGCTCTTTTTTGCAGTTTTATTTATCCATTTAAGGAATTCTCCTGAGGGGAATTCATGGATTGTTGTGGCAATTATCCTTCCTTCTCCAAGTTCTTTTACTACCATTAGAGGATTGCCTTCATCACTTCTGAATATGACATCACCATCTGTTTTTGTGAAATAACCGTCAAATTCCACTTCAGAACACGTATCTTGAATAATACACTGGGCTTCATGCTCTTTTTCTTTGCAAATGTGGGTTACCTGGTATTCTTGCTTGTAGTTCAGTTCCATTGGTAGCCATTTGTATTCATATTCAGGTACTGCAGGGCTGAATATTACGAGATTTCCTCCTCCTCTTACAAATCTCTCAAAACTTTTTCCATTTCTCTCAATACCTGGTAATATGTTGGTATATGCTTTATTTGCAAATCCTGTTGGGATTACAACACATCTGCATGGAGGAATAAAAGGTGTACCAATAGAATCGGATACAATTCTCTGGAATTTGATATCATGCTCTTTAAAAAGTTTCTCAAATAACAAAGGGTTATCCCATACAAGCATTACCTCGGTCATGCTTGTTGATAGTATTTGTTTCCTTAATTATTTTCTGCTATTGAACATGTCCAAATAATACTGTTTCTATTCTAACGTATTTGTAATATATCTTATTTTTATGTGCAGCTGCGGGTTTGGAAAGGATTTGAATTATACCTGCGGCTCCTCATTTTTATTTTGGAGAAAAAAGAAAGAAAAAAAGCTGGTTTAAACCAGCTTGTTGATTGGGTGGTTCTCGTCCATGATCTCAAGGCCGAGTTCCTTTGCAGTCTCTGCAAGCATAATGTCAACCATTGCTGTTGCAGGGAATACTTTGTCAGTGTTCTCGATTGGACCAAAGAGCTGGAAGTTTGAACCGAGTACCTGTGGGACAAGGTTTGTTCCGATATCAGCTGGCATGTAGATTGCCTGCTTCTCTTCTCTGGTTTCGAACTGCTTTTTGTATGCCTTCATCCAGTCCCATGCGGAAGCCATGTTGTGGTATCCACCACCAACAGGAAGTCCGAGGTGTCCCTTGATTGCAATTACTGCTCTCATGGATGCACCGGAACCTGCTCCCAGTGGGGTTGCTGCTACGTCGATAAGTGGCTTTGTGATTCCACATTCCTTTGCTATCTCGAGCATACCCTTCTCCTGACCGGTACCACCGGATTCAAGGATCTCAAGCTTGCCCTTTACGCTTGGGTCTGTTGCATTGAATGCAAGTACAATAGATGCAGTGATGTCGCTGTCCCTGATAGCCTCTATCTCGTCAGCGTGAACACTGGCATTGATGGAGTTGTAGATAGCCCTGTCAGCTACACCGATCTCTGTTACGTACTCTGCTGCTGCTGCACGAACGTCGCCAGCGGATGAGTCAATAAGGAATGGTGTCTTGTCATCAACATCTACGAACCAGTCGATGTACTTCTTGATTGCTTCTGGGGTTTCTCCGACGATCTGGTTTACTATTGGGTTACCTGTGACTTCGCCCATGTCAACCATTGCCTGCCAGAGTTTGTTTGCAGCATCTACATCGAAGACACCTTTGTCTTCATCGGTCACGATCTTGTGCCTGTTGTAGAACATTGTTCCTACAAGTACTGTGGGGTATTGTCCTGGCTGGCCACCGAATTTGACCCCGCCTACCTCATATACTTCTTGCTTCTTGTCAAATTTGAACATATGAATAACCTCTTATTTTAAATACCGAGCATAGGTGCAAGGAACAGTACATAAAGCAGGAATATGATTATTCCGGCAACAGCTCCGTAAAGTATTCCTATGTCTCTTCCAACTTTCTTACCAATACGCTGTGCAACTTCACTGTTTACGAACTCGATCTTCTCATCAATCTTGTTGAGTTTATCAAGTACAGCCTGGAAGTCTTCCGGGTCTGTGACCACACTTGGTACCCTGTCGCTTCTGTCTTCGGTCATTTTACATCACCTTCCAAGCGAACATAGGGATGATAACTACCATTACGATTGCAAATATGAATCCTGCAATGAATCCAGCTACGCCTGTTGCGGAAACACCAGAGTCAAGTTTCTGGTTTCTTGCAATAAGCTGGGCTCTGTAACGGATGTCTTCGACTACAGCTTCAATGGCTCCCATCTGGGGAGTAATTACCATTGGTACGCCTTTTCCATATTCTTCTTCTGCCATATCACTGACCTCCGAACAGTAGCATTCCTAAAAGTGATAATGTGATTGCTAGACCGATCATTATACCTTCTACCTTTCCTGCGTGTACACCGGAGTGGAATTTGTTGAGGTTACCGATTGTCATCATTTCCTTGTTGATGCTCAGTATCCTGCTTCTGACGGTTGCAAGTTCAGCTGCCATTGGCTTAAGTCCGCCGGCTTCCCCTTCGTCGTCTCCGCCGGCTTCTCCTACTTCAAGGACCAATGGATCAGCGTCGAAGGCTCCGGGGTCTTTGGATGCGTATTCCTTGATCTTTGAAGTAATGGCACTCATGTCTTCGGTACCGATGAAATCGATACATTCGACCTGTTCCTGGAATCTTGCGATTGCTTCATCTGAAAGGTTCTCTACATAAGGGATAGCACCTGATGCACCGACGATCCTGTTGTCTTTGATACCATTCTTGTGGATCATGACAATTGCTTCACCGGTAATGTGACCCTTTACTTCAGAACCTGTTACTAGGAGGAATCTGATGTTCGGGTTGGATATTATGTGTGCAACAACTTTCTCAAGACCAAGGTTCTCAGTTTTACAAGGACCTGCTATACAGGCACCTGCATCCAGCATTGGACCGGCTGAGAGGTGTGAACCACATGTTACTACTGCAACACAGTTATTGACATCGCCAACATCGTATTCACCTTTAAGGATTGGCCATCCGCTTGCTGGTTCTCTTTTATCTGCCATTTCACATCACTCCTAATGCGCTCATGACAAGGAGCATAACTCCTGCAACACCAAGACCTACTACTACTCCGTAGAATGTGTTACCATAGAAACCTGCACTGTATGAGGTGTTCTCACGACCTGCATATGAGTTCATGAGTGGTTTGCTTGGTGACAGGGAGTTGATGAGATCATCGGCTATTTTGTCAAGTTCGTCAAGCTGTTCCATTATAGGATCCATTGAATACTGGATTATGTCTTCTCTCTCTTCAGCAAGAAGTGAGGTGAGTGGGTCCAGTACAAGGTGTGCCTCGGGGGCTGCGTGTACCATGCTCATTCCAATTCCTCCTTAGAAGGCAGCATTCCAGCTCCTACAACATCGTATGCGTCTCTCTTTGTACGGTCGTAGAATCCACTGAATGCTACGTACCAGAGTGCGATTCCGATAAGGATTGTGAGAGCACCTGATGCATTTGGATTGGTTGTTGCAACAATTCCTGAAACAATCATTGCGATTGCACCCTTTTCAACTCCTACCATGAGTGTCCTGTCCTGTGTCTCATCCGGACCAAGACATGCGTTGAATGGGTGAAGGATTGCCAGACCACCTGCAATGAATATCACTGCTATGTATCCGGTAGAGATTACCTGGCTGAGTACAACAGGGAAATCAAATGTTCCTGTCATTGCAATTGCAAGTCCGATAATTGTGATCGTACCTGCTGTTGCAATCTCTGTCATGGATACTTCCATGATAGGAATTCCCATACTAAGTACTTTGTTTGCGAGTACACCGATCATAAGACCAATGATTGCTGCCGTGACCAGTGCGATTACCGGTCCGGCAATGCCGCCTACTGCAAGTCCGAATGTTGCTGCAATAACTCCCATACCAAGTGCAAGCATACCGATTGAAGGTACACCGGTACCAAGGCCGTAACTTGCTACTCTTCTAACTGCTGCTGCGCCCCATACCATGCCGCATATTGCGCCAAGGGCACCGATGAAGGACATATACTGTCCGACCATACCTACGAGGAAGTATGCTCCGTATATTCCTATAAGTCCGCCTAATACACCGAAGGCGATTATGTTATTCTGTGGAATTGCCTCTGCGGCTGCTCCACTTCCGCCTGCTGACATTTACAGACCTCCTATTGCAAGTACACCGATAAGTGCACAGAAGAATGTTGCTATTAAGGATGCGAGAACTGCCTTTGGGAATCTCTTGAACTTAGGGTCGTGGAAACCTTCGATAGTTCCTCCAATGTTATAGGATGGAATTACTGCGTTCACAAAGAAGATACCTACTGCGAAAACACTGGCAATACCTACAAGGTCTGCGAGTGGAAGTCCGTTCTCAACGCTCATAAGTGCGTAATATACAAGTGAACCGCCGATACCACCAAGGGCACCACCGATCACACCACTTACAAATGATACGGTTGGAAGTCCGTGACCCTCAGTACCCTGTGATACATAGAGATCCTGCCTGTCCTTTGTAATAGGGTCGTACTTTACCTTTGCTGATGCTGGAGGACATCCGACACCATATACGTAAACCCATGTTCCTACGATCATTGTTACAGCCATCATAATCATTGCGCCGACTGCACCGGCTGCAATTACAAGTGCTGCACTGCTTGTTATTTCCATCATTGCACCTGCTGTCACAAGTCCTGTAAGACCTGCACCAGCTGCGAGCTGTACGGTACCAGTTCCGATACCAGTTGCCTGTGCCATTGCTGCTGGAGCACCACCTACTGGTACGAAGTGAACACTCCATGAAATTAATACTCCACCTAATGTGATCAAGATCACGTAGAGTATATTCTGCATTAAAATTCCTGCAATATCGATCATGCAGCCACCTCTGCTTCTGCCTCGTCTTCCTTGTATGTTCCAAATGCAGCGCGAGCAGCAACTTCCATGTTCCTGTTCCACAATATAAGAATAAGTACAATAATTACACCTGCAAGGACTGAAACCCAGCCGATTGCATCTCCTCTGCTTGGGTCAAAAACAGCTGTGACCCAACCACTGAGGAATACGGTCATTCCAAAAGCAAGACCTGTTACAGGTCCACCGAACTTTGCACAGAACCATGAGTTGTCGATACCGTTTCTAAGACCGGACTCTGCTTTTCTCACGATGTTACCGGAGTTTGCAGCGTTAAGGCCTGATCCAAACTCGACAGCCTGGAATTCACGCTCTGCACCGTAGTGTACATCACCAGTTGATGAGCCGATAGCACCGACAGTGATTCCCCAAATGAATGCCAGAAGTGGCAGTGGGAATGGGTGTGCCAATACAGCTACCATAAGATATGATACCACAAGGATACAGAATGTTGTGATAAATGAATATCCCATGATTACGGGTGTGTGGCTTCTAATTATATCTAAATAAATTGGTTGTTTAAAACGTTTCTGACTTGCTGATCTACCTAAATATGATGTTACTGAATATGTACCATGTATTGCTGCAGCGACAATTGCTCCAATAGCCAATGCCAGAGCAGCAGATGCACCAGTGGTCATCAATACGGATGCGGTGGTTCCACCGATTGCACACATAAGTGCGTTTGATGGTGGTTCACCAGAAACAGCTTTGTTATAGATCCTGTGTGGATACATCATCTGGGGCGCAAGTTGCACTTGAGAGTTTGGGTTACTCTGTGACCCTACATCTGATTCAAGGTCTTCAGAGGCACCTGCAATAGTTGCGGCTGCTCCCATAAGTGCCAGTACGCCCATACCTGTGAGCGGTTCCATTCACATTTCCTCCTTTTTGTGTTGTATAATTAAGCGTAAATCGTGCCAAAATTACAATATTCCAACTTCGAATATTTTATCATAATTAATATGGCGTAGACTAACGTCAGGTGGTTTGCATTATATTAAATACTTCTTAAACCTTTCGAATGGAACAAGCCAGAATACGGGTCGTTCATTTTTGGAGCTCAAAAAATACCGCTAGCAACCAACGGTATAAATATATATTTCAAAAAATATTGAAAAACAGGATTTTATTCCCTGCGTGAGAAGTTAAGTATATATATATCTGGTCTCGGCTGTTTGCCGGTACCTCGTGCGAAGTCCAGATAGCATCTGTTGCAAAGCACTCTACTGTTAAGTGATGCCACCTCTGCCGTACCAGGCACAAGTCTTGCAAAAAGGAATGAAGGTTCTACTTCAAGATTCTCGGAAGTTATTCTCAGATATTCATTAATATGTTCCTCAAATATCTCCAGATCATCAAACTGCAGTCCTCTGCTATTGATAGTTAACCCTTTGCATCCGCATGGAAGGGCAAAAGCATCCATCTCTATAAGGAAGACAGGCTTTGCAAGCATGTTCCTTAATTTATTCTCAAGTTCACCACGGTTCTTTGCCAGTGTATCTATAATAGTCATTATTGCCCACCTTTGCTCTTAAGGGGTTTTAGTATATTCTCGCATCCCTCTGCGGTATATACTTTGATTATCTTCTCTGCCAGTTTTTTACAGTATCCGCATTTGTTGCAAACTTTACTGCACTGCTTCCACTGGTTAATGGCACCATCGAGTTCCTTGTTTGGTATGTAGAAAAGGTCACGTATATCTCTTGGACAATCAAGCAGGTCCATAAGATTCCCATCATAGGATTCATTTGCATAGGCCTGGACATTGTTCAGTATCCAGTTAGGGAAGTGTGTCCTTCCTCCAATCTTGAAAATGTCTGTAATGTGCTTGTACTCTTTCAGGTCTTCAGGTCTTATCCAGGGGGACTTGATAAGTTGCTGAGGGTCACTGATCCTGAGTGATAGGCACTTGTAGTAATAATAGTCATCCAGAACATTCAGTTTTGGTCCCGGACCATTGGCATGTGAAAAGAAATTGAAGTGTGCATACCTGAAAGGACATTGGTAAAGGCATCCTTCATTTACAAGAAGTTTCAGGTCACAGGACACTGCATCTCTTATTGCTTCAAGCTTTTCAAAATCCCGGTTAATGACAGGATCTATTACTATAGTGTCCGCACCAAGTTGTTCATAGAACTCAGCCTTTTGCGGTGAATCCACAAAGGAAAGGACTGAGACAACAACTTCCATGCCGTAATCTTTTGACAGCATCTCTATAAAATAAGGCTCAGCAACAGTTACTGCATCTACGCCAATGTTATGAAGCTGTGTGAAATACCAGTTTACCCTATTATATCCTTCAGGGGTTAGGTGCT
This sequence comes from Methanolobus vulcani, assembly GCF_900100715.1. Classification (GTDB taxonomy): domain Archaea; phylum Halobacteriota; class Methanosarcinia; order Methanosarcinales; family Methanosarcinaceae; genus Methanolobus; species Methanolobus vulcani. Next base: position 285,274 of record NZ_FNCA01000002.1, read on the forward strand.
GGCCGCCCATACATGAACTGTTCAGAACCACTTCCATCTTCACATTTTCTTCATGGACACGCGCTGTCTGCTCAGCAATTTCTTCAAGTCCTGGTGAACTGAGATTAGTTCTCCCGGTGCCTACATAGTCAGGTGTACCTGCCATGTAGATACCATATATATCTTTAGAACCAGTAAGCAGCTCCTCAAGCGCTTCAAGGTGTCCTACGTGTGGCGCATACAGTTTCATTGCTTTGCTGGTACTCTTTAATTTAGATAAGCATTTTGGTTCCCTGTAAAAAGCAAAAACCTTATCAATTACTAAAATGACCAATAATCCATGATCCTTGGTGCCTCATCGTTTGCAGGAAGTTTTTCCGATATTGCTTCTGAATTGCAGTCAGTTGAACTGTACATGCCCAAACTTGGTGTGTATAAAGATTCTATTTTACAGAGAGATATTCTTGAATCATTGCTCGATGAGCTTTCAACAGTTGATCTGGATACCTCAATTCACGCACCTTATTTTGCAGATGTCCCAACTTATCCAAAGGATGTGGTGGTTGATGTTGCATCAATGGGCGAAAAGGAATTCCGTCTGATACGTGAATCCATTGAACTGGCATCCCGGCTGGGATCACGCGCAATAGTATTACATCCGGGGAGGTTTGAATGTGGGGATGACCACGAGTCATGTTTCAGTAAGATGGTGGCCAATCTGAAAATTCTGGCATCAGATGCTGAAGATTCAGGAGTGGTGCTCGGTCTTGAGAATAAGGAAGGAACTTCTACTGGCAATATGTGTTGTGATGCCACAGAACTTGTGCGCGCAGTCAAGGCTGTAAATTCTGAAAATCTTGGTGCTACTTTTGATATCGGTCATGCAAACCTTACCTGTGGCGGTGACAGCAACAAGCTGAGACAGTTTGCAAAAATCATGGCTCCATATGTGATTCATGTACATGTGCACGACAATGGAGGAGTCTGGACCGATGAATATGATGGTGACCAACATCTTGCTCCAGGAGCAGGTACTATAGATTATACTGTCCTGAAGGAATTGAAGAACAGGAATTATAAGGGAATATTCAATATGGAGGTTTTCTCCATGGACGATGTGCGCACTGGAAAGGCAACAATAAGAAAAGCCCTAAATGATTAACTTCCCCGTACAACTAATGAAAATATGAATCTTCTGAAATCACAGGCTTATGCAGTATAATTAGGCGGCACCACAAGTACAAGCACATCAGATATCTGAAGCACCTTTTCAGTAACTGATCCTACTATCTTTTTAAGACCATTCTTTCCCTGCGTACCGATGACTATACGGTCTACACCTTCATTTCTGGCGATCTCAACTATTTTTTCAGGAGCACTGCCGTCCTCTATTATAGTATCGATCCTATCTTCGTCACATCCGGCTTCTGTGAGGATGTCTGTGATGGTGGAAATTACACTGTCCGCTCCTTTCTTCTGCCATGTCTTTCTGGAAAAACCCTTGTCTGGAACCACATGAAGAACTATAAGTCTGTAATCATGATTCTGGGCTATCTTTGCAGCTACCTTTGCGGCATTTGATGAATACATCGAGCCATCGGTTGGGATAAGTAATTTCATTCAAAAGCTGAATTGTGCAGGTTATAATTAAATATGTTGGAACCATTTTGTAATACAGTGGCTGCAATACTTTCTATTTGTAGGCTTCAGCTATATTCTGGCATGGGTGAATGACGATGAACAAGTATCAGAAATTCAAAAAAATGGATAACAAAAGTTATTCCGATGTAACTCGTTTTTTAAAAGAAACTACTCATCTGACAGCACGTGAATGGGTGATCTCCAGGATGTGCGCAGACTTCAAGAATCTCTCCAATCACTCGGAAATGACATGGATAGGTGAAAACCTCCCTGAACTTGTTCCATTCATGGATGAACAGTATTCCAGGCAGGAAGTCTCAAACGCACGTGCCTCATTCAAGAAAAAAGTCCAGCGCAGTGGCACAACATTCTTTTACGCATATTATGCCGGTCTCATAACTCAGGAAGAAATGCTGCAGATCATCCATCAGATGGTAAAAGATATCAAAAAACTAATGGATACTGAAGGCAGTGAAGTCCCGGAGGAGCATGCAACTGAGGTTCAGATGCTTGTTGCCGAGGTACTGAGAAATATTAACGAATCTCTGGATGAAGATTATTACTGAGAAAAATCAAAAATGTCAGGGCTAATAACTATAAGGTATCAGGGTTCGATACCATTTCTGTCACAGTAGTTGAGATATCCCAGAAGCATTCTCATTTCGACCTGTCTGATGTATCTTGCCTGTACCTTGGATACATGCAGGGTATTTTCTCCCATTTTTAATTTTATGTCAGAGTCCTTTGGCATGCTCATATCAGCAGGAACGATGGCTGGTCCTCCACAGGTGGTACAAAGTCTGTAGTCTTTCTTTGATTTGCGGATAAAATCCTCAACTTCGTTCTCAACTTTTATTTCTCTTGGTACATCTATCATGGATACAAGGCAGTATTTAGTATACTTAAGTCTATCCACTATTTCAATGCAATATTGATTTTGAACTATTATCGGTCCGTTCATTATTTCATTAAGTGGTAGCATATTTTGCTTCTGAACTTTCCGGAAGTTGAAATTCTATATTTTATTATCGAATGAAAGGTTCAATTATAAAATGGTGATAAATTGGCTGAATTTACTGTAAAATCCACAATTTGTGATTTTGTTCATAAAGTAAGTGGAGTCAAAGATGGAAAAATGATTATTGTTGATATTGATACTCCCTGTGAGAAAATCAAAAAGCTCTCTCATATGGAAGTTCCTATGATGGAAATTCTGGACATAAAAAACAATTATGTTATTGATCAGGCACATGAAGCAGGATGCTCTGCCAATTGTCTTGTTCCCTGCGCTGTCATCAATCTCTGCAGAATGGAAGCAGGCTTCCTTGCAAAATCCCTGGTTAAAAAATCAGGCGGTATAAGCATTGAATTTAATGAGGTTTGAATAACCTGACTTGTTTCATACAGTGGAATTAGTAGGAAGAACATCTTACTATTGAATAATTTTGTATGATTGTGGCAAAAGATGAGTTATTCTAGGTTAGCTGCTTTCAGGATTTCCGTATATTTAAGTATGTCTAAAAACAGAAATACATCTTATTAAGCCCGTTCTCCTTGTATACTTCACAATCCTGGCATATGCAGCCTTTCTGTTCTTCAATACATTTACTTTTTCCAAAAGCACAGAATAATCCTTCCATATGTTCTGCTTTAGCTATGTCTCCTTTTAATATATTCATAGCACTTTCAGGTATTGCTTTCACTTTACATGCAAATGAATAACTCGGACATTTAATACATATGCACTTGCTTAAATTATCTTTATTTTTCTCCACATTCCCCATATTTGTCACCTCTTAATTGATTCTTGATTCATCTGCAGCATTTTCTATAATAACTCTATCTTCACTTCAGAATCTAGTCAGGTTCCCATTTCTCCACATTAAAAATCTGTATTTTTCGTACTTAACATTATTGCTTTTTTGAGTTAATTCTCTATTCAAATCTCCCTGCTTAATTTTGGCTTAACTGAACTCTCATTTTCAGGTCAAATTTAAATCGAATGAGTTGTATTGTAAAATCCATGATGATGAAAGACAGGGGTAAACTGGTCATCTGGCCTGCATACATCGATAAGACCAAATCAAGAAAGGATGGTCGTATCGTTTCCAGAAAGACCTCTGTACAATCCCCTACAATTACTGAGATTAATCAGGCAGCATCAAAGCTTGGGCTGAATCCTGAAGTTGAAGCAGACAAAGCCTATCCTCGTAGCTGGTGGGAAAATAAAGGCAGGGTACTTATCGATAATACTGCACCAAAAACTCATCACTGCAGAATGATATGCGCAGCTATCAAGGAAATGCGTTCCTGATAGTACCCACTATCTTTTCTTTATTTTTATTTGTAAAAAAAAGGATGTTAGTGTGGCAGTTGCGTTAGCAACATGCAGATTTATGGTAGTATTGGCCACATTCCAAAGTTTGCATCAAGTATAAGAATAGCAAGACCAATGACCACGCCAACGGCGACAACTGTTTTTGGGTCTACATGTATTGCTTTTTTGTCGGCTTCGTAGTATCTCATAAGACCGGCAGATGACATCAAGCCATTACCACTGGATTTCTTTTTTGCCATAATATCTCCATTTAGTATTAGTGATTTTTAGTGAGTAATATATAAACTTTATATTAACCATTTATGGTGGTTATTATTAATTTACCTGACCCTTTCATGTCATTAATGATTTAAAAGATTGTGCATTCATGCCAGAATTTCATCCAGCAGAAATGGTGGGTAGAATACTCCTCTCTCTGTGACCACTGCAGTCACATTTTCCATAGGTGTAGCATCAAAAGCAGGATTGTAAACTTTGACATCCGCAGGTGCGATCTGTACGTCTTTGAAGAAGCGAAGTTCGTTTGGATCCCTTTGCTCGATAGTGACCGTGTCCTCCCAGTTGTTCGGGTCAAATGTTGATATTGGTGCTGCAACAAAGAATGGAACTTCATGTTCTCTTGCAAGGACCGAGTGTGTATAGGTTCCTATCTTGTTGAACACTGCATCGCCTGTGATCCTGTCAGCCCCAACAATCACTTTGTCCACCATGCCTTTGCTCATGACATGGCCGGACATTGAATCAGAAATGAGTGTCACATCAATATTATCCTGCATGAGTTCCCATGTTGTGATCCTGCCACCCTGGTTAAGCGGTCTTGTCTCACAGGCGATAACCTTGATATCCTTGCCAGCTTCAACAGCAGAGCGAATAACTCCCAGTGCGGTTCCCCAATCAACACATGCCATCTTTCCGGCATTGCAGTGTGTCATGACCGTGTCGCCGTCCTCCAGTAGTTTTGCTCCATGCTTTCCGAGTTTCTTGTTAGTCGCAACATCCTCATCAGCGATATTCTTAGCTTCAGCCAGCACTACATCCTTGATTCCGTTAAGGTCATATGCGTCTGAGATTGCACTCATGGTCTTTTCAACACCCCATGCAAGGTTTACTGCTGTTGGTCTTGTTGCTATGATGGTTTTTGCAGCTACATTCAGGTCTCTTATGAGTGCATCCATATCATTTGCACTGCTCAGAGTTGCGGCAAGTGCGATACCATAGGCACCGGCAGCTCCAAGTGCCGGAGCTCCCCGCACACGCAGGGACTTTATTGCTTCACAAAGGGATGCAAGCGTTTTGCATTCAATTACCTTGTACTCCATCGGAAGAAGTGTCTGGTCTATCATTACAATTGAATTAGAGTCATTATTCCAGTCTATGGTTCTCATGGTATCTGCCTCTCTTAATGTCTGAACCGGGATAAAAATGTGAAGGTCGATATTTGTATTTTGATCTCAGTTTTTATCATAATTAGTTGGGACACAGTTGTCTAATTTTCGATGTAATAGAGAAATTAAGGAAAGGTAGTCAGCTGCATCATCTTCTCCATCCCAAAGAATCTTTGGTTCATGGGCCAATGGGTTTCTGATAGCTCCGAAACAACCTTTTAAAAGCATGGCAAAACCTTTGTGTTCAGATTTTTCCGTTTCTGTTCTTAGAGAATTTATTGCTAAGATTGGTCTTTCAATAGCAAACACTTTGTCAACAAGTGCTGCACCATCCAATTCTATACCTGACATGTCACGAATTCTTTGAGCTAATCCTTTGGTTGCTTCAAAAACAGCATGGAAATAGTTCTCTTGCAATAGCTCTGCCTTGCAATATTTTACAACCTCTGGATGTATCTTCCTTCCTTCAAACTTGCTTCGGATTGTTCTCAGTCTTTTTTCGGCTTCAGTTAATGTACGTGCATTTTTACATTTCCTGAAATTACCGTCTTCTCCATACTCAAAGCCTGAAAAAATTAGTATATTATTTACTTTCTCTCTATTTTCTTCGAATTCTTCTTTGCGACCAACAAATCTAACAGGATTCATTAATGATTTAATAAATCGAAATATATGATTTGCACATTTGTATTGTTTCTGTGATTCTGTAAATGCCCAGTAAAGGCGCTTCCACTTAGTACTTTTTTGTGGATTATCTTCAAAGTTTAATTCTTCAAGAATTCTGGTAATGTCGCTCCCTTTGCCACATTCTCCAAGTGATTTTGCAAGTGCTTCCAAATGGCTTTCAGAAAAAGGTGGAATTTGTTCCATTTTATCAGTTCTTTGTTTAAGTGTAGCGCTATTCAACTTTTTGAAGTCCACTATATAATTATTCCTAATTTAGTTTTAGTTAAATCGCAGTTAATTGTTTTGCCTTTCATTTATATACTCTCTCTTCATATTATCTGCCAATGCAAAAACCTATGATTATTCACGACCCGGTACACAAGACCATCATACTTGATGAGTTCGAGCAGATGGTTCTAAACACAAAACATGTTCAGAGACTGAGAAATATCCAGCAGCTCGGACTTGTTGATCATGTCTACCCTGGTGCCAATCATACTCGTTTTGAGCACAGTATCGGTACTATGCATATGGCATCTATTATAGGTCGTTCACTCTCACTTGAGGATGAGGATATTCGCAAAATTAGGCTTGCAGGACTTCTGCATGACGTGGGTCATTCTGCATTCTCGCATGCTGTGGAGAATGTACTCAAACGTAATCCTCAGTTGCAACCGGTGATTGAAGGAAAGAAATTCATAAAACACGAAGCTTTTTCCAGGGATATAATTTCCCGGATTCTACCTCAGGATAATTATATTGCAGGACACGTTGAATCTGAGTTTGGAATGGATGCATTCGACTTTTTTGCTGAAATATCTAAAATAGCAACCGGAGATTCACGTTCCATATCAAAACCATATCTTGCACAGGTCATTGCAGGTGATGTGGACGCAGACAGAATAGATTTCCTGCTGCGTGATTCGTATCATACAGGTGTGTCATTCGGACTTATTGATGTCGATCAGATTATCAGCAGTCTAATAATTAAGGACGAAAATATCGTTCTGGGAAGTACGGATGGTTCCAGCTATGGAAATGACATGGCCTTAACAGCTGCGGAATCAATGCTGATATCCCGGGCTCATCACTACACAGCAATCATACATAATCCAAAAACACAGGCTGCCAGAGTGATGTTGCTATATGCACTTGAAGATGCTCTTGACCAATTTAAAGACAAGTCGGGAACAGATGCGGCAAAAGATGAAATTGTCCGTTTTTTTACAGAATACAATGACAATGATCTGCTTAACTTCATAAGGTCGAATACATCTGAAAAATCATTGTCTTTGCTTGGCAATCTTCGTGAAGGCAGGTTGTATGAACCTGTTGCACGGCTCAGTCAGAAGATACTCAGGCCATCCACCAGGATGTCACTTTCAACAATTGCCCGGCATGGTGTGGCTACTAAGAGACTTGAAACAAGGCTTGCAAAGGAACTTGGCGACGTACTTGTTGATCTTACAGTAGCATCAGGTGTTCCAAAAAGCATGCGTGTTGCAATGGATGATGAAGATGGATTCTTCTATGATGAATCTGCATTAGCTAACGGTCTAGTGCGTGCAATATCACGCCAGCTCTCACTAACAGCATTTTCACATCCTGATGTTGTCCTGGATAAAGACTCATCTTCTGTGATTTCTGAACTTCGCAGGGTTGTTGATGACCTCTCACCAAGACTTCTTCATTATACCAGAGAGGACCAGTATCTTCCAATTGAGGGTATAATCCTGTTATTCTATGCGGTTCACAGCATTTTCGTTGATGAAAAACCGGGATTTGTTTCAATTCCCAGGCTAAGACATATAACATGGCTATATCGTACTATTCGTGAACTTGGTACTTTCCCAAAGCTTAAGAACCTCTTTGATTACTCATTCCACGAACGGTATGGTTTTCCATATTCTGAAAAGGTCTTTGAGGATATTCAGGTTCTGGTTGCTATGGGTATAGTTGATGAGGACCTTCGTTATTATGAAAAAGATGGAAGGTTCCGGCAGAGTTATGAATATGTTCTGACATGGGAAGGGGTTGAATATGCAGGGACACTTGCAGATGCATATCGTCCTGAATTTGAAGAAATGATGTCTCATCTTTCAATGGTCAAGCATTCTATCAAAAGGGATATAGTTACTATCCCGTCAAACAGGTATGTAGCTAAAAAACGATCCATAGGTGTAAAATAATGTTAACAGGCGAGTTGGTTTTGCTGAAGACGTCCCACAGGGACAGGGTCAAGGAATTCATTGCGAAAGTTTCCGATGATCAGTTGCACACGAATTTTGGGATCATAGATTTATCCTCACTTTCAGATAAGGAACCTGGTGATATTGTAGTCTCTCATATGGGTCATGAATTCACAATCCAGCGTCCTAAGATGCCAGATTTCTTCAGGCATGCAAAAAGAACTGGTGCTCCCATGATGCCAAAGGACATTGGCATGATAATTGCTTACACCGGTCTTAACAAAAATGATATTGTCCTTGATGCAGGTACAGGTTCCGGAATTCTTACAATGTACCTCGGTTCCATTGCAAAAAGAGTTGTCACTTATGAAGTGAATGAGGAATTCATGAAGGTAGCAGCTAAGAATGTGCAGAGTGCTGGCCTTGATAATGTGGAACTTCGCTGTGGTGACATTGTTGATGAGATTAAGTGCATCGATGAAAAGTTCGATGTCATAACTCTCGATACTCAAAACACTAAAGATGTCATTCCAAATGTCAGGAAAGTACTTTATCCGGGTGGCTTCATTGCAACGTATTCTCCTTTCTTTGAGCAGACAAAAGAAATACGTGATGCACTTGATGCTGAAGGTTTTGATGAGGTTATGACGATGGAATTCACTGAACGTGAGATCTCATTTTCTTCAAGGGGAACTCGTCCTTCTACGTCAAAAGTAGGGCACACAGGCTTTATAACAATAGCAAGAGCCTGAATTTTTATTTTTAAAATCTTTCTTTGTTTATCTATTCTGGCTCAGTTTTTGGAGTTTAAAATTATCTGACGCCTTCATTGGTGATGGTAAATTCACAGGTACCGCCTTCAGGAAGTGAGCGGTGTTTCCAGAGCTTTGCACGTCTTTTGCCATCTCCGGTCTTTTCAAGCTGGATTATGGTCTTTGATATGTGCTCGATCCCGCTGCCGCCTATTGGTCTAACGCCGCCTGCCATGTCGTTGTAGACCTGGTTTGTCATGACAGCAACTATTCTGTATTTGCGTGCAATGGCATGTACCAGTCCTATCTGGTTTGCAAGTTCTCTTCTTGTCCTTATGCCGGATTCTTCCTGGTCAAGTTCGAATCTGTAAAAAGCGGTTGCAGAGTCAATCAGTATCAGTCCGACTTTGTCTGATATGAGCTTCTCGATCTCTTTTACTGCTGCATATTGTTCTTCAAAATTATGAGGTTCAAAGATAATTATCTGCTGAGCTATCTCTTTAGCATTTTCTCCGGCAATCTGCCTGAACCTGTCAGGTGAGATGGCTTCGGTATCTATGTAGATAGCTTTTTTTCCTTTTTTGACACATTCCACTGCAAGCTGGAGACACAGATTTGTCTTTCCACTTCCCGGTTCTCCAAATATTTGTGTGACTACGCCTGCTTCAAATCCTCCTCCTAAAAGATCATCAATAGGCTTGCAGCCGGAACTTAGTTGTTCAGTTATCTTTACACCTCTTTGCCAGAATTATCTGCTATAATAGGGTTTATAATATACATCTTTTGGCACTGGTAGTGTGTTTTTCTTTTATCTTTTTTTCTTTTTTATTTTTCTGGTCTTCTTGTCATTTCCTCTTTGCTCTGAAAAAAATATAAGCTATCATATCAGTTTCATTGTTGTTATCATGTTAGTTTAATTTATGTTTCATATTTGATAACAAATATGGTGTGCTATACTCCACTGTATATTCAAACGCAGTTTGAAAAACCATTATTAAGCTAAAAACCATTTGTATAATTTACCTTCTGGAAACAGAGGTTTCAATAACTACAATGTCATTTGAATGCGTTTTTCAATTTGGCATTGTTGTTCCTCTCCAGAATAGGACTAATATAATAATTCATTTATATACAATCGAGGGACGCGAGAATATGGTTGAAGTGGTTATATATACAACACAGACTTGCCCGAAATGCGAGCAATTAAAAAAGGTACTTGAATCAAAAGGAGTTGCATTTGCAACAGCAGATATGTCTACTCCTGAAGCTTTGACCGAACTAAAATTTAATGGTGTTTTCACCATGACTGCTCCTGTACTCCAGATCGGCGATGAGTTTTTAACTCATAAGGAACTGTTCAGTGGTCCTGACGTGAACCTGGAAGCATTGGGCAGTATATTCTAAGTGCAATCAAACTAAAGGTGGGAATGATGGACGTATGTGCTACTAATATTAAGGACAAGGTCGAACTTGAAAATGCAGATTTGGGAACTGACATGCAGGTTCGCGCAGAGGAAGACGAGAGGACAGATACCAGTATGACAACACTCGCAAAACAACATGCTATACAGAAGACGCTCGATGGTCATGATATATCCATAATGCCAAAGGTACGTACCACCGCTGGCCATATGGTGGACTGGGATCGCAGTATAATTGTGAACCAGTTGTTAAAGGAAACAAAGCTTGCTGAGAGATTCCACGGCAAGCCCGGCATCGAAAAGGATGAGGCACTTGAAATTGCAAAGGATGTAGAGCGCCGTATCAGAAGCCTTGATCTTAAGTTCCTTTCAGGTCCGCTTATCAGAGAAATTGTCAACATGGAACTTCTTCAGAGGGGTCATGTTGAATGGAGAAACATCTCTACCAGAATAGGTACTCCTGTATACGATGCATGTGAGATCGATCTTGGAAGCGGGTTTGAGGCAAATGATAATGCAAACCTTCAGGAAAATGCTGAAACATCTCACAAGAAGAAGGCAGACAAGATATCAAAGGAACAGTATCTGCTACTGTTGCCTCCAAAGCTTGCTGATTTGCACCTTAATGGTGACCTTCACATTCATGATCTTGAATATCTTGGAACCCGTGCTTTCTGTCAGGACTGGGATCTGAGGTATTTCTTCTACTATGGTCTTATGCCAGATGGTTCAGGTGCCAAAGCAAGTGTAGCCGGCCCTGCAATGAAAGCTGAGGTTGCCATCCTCCATGCAGTGAAGGCTCTGGGAAGTGCCCAGACAAACTTTGCAGGTGGTCAGGGATTCTATAACTTCCTTACATTCCTTGCTCCATACCTTGAGGGCAAGAGTTACAGTGATATTAAGCAGCTCATGCAGATGTTCGTGTATGAGATGACCCAGATGATGGTAGCCCGTGGTGGACAGGTAGTATTCTCTTCAGTCCAGCTTTCTCCAGGTGTACCAAAGCTCTGGAAGGACAAGCCTGCTGTCTATAAGGGACGTGTCCACAATGGTGAGAATGGAACCCAGACACGTACCTATGACGAGTTTGAGCGTGAGGTCCGTCTTGCATTCAAGGCTCTTATGGACGTAATGATCGAAGGTGACAACTGGGGTAAGCCGTTCAACTTCCCAAAGCCTGAGATCTCAATTGAGCCTGACTTTATGGAAGAGGATGAATTCTTCAACAAGGCACATCCTGATCTTCCAGGTTATGAGGAACTTTATGACATGACATTCGAACTTGCAGCAAAGTTCGGAACTCCATATTTCGATAATCAGTTACCAGAATACAGAGGTGCAGGTGAGGGTATATCCTGTTATCAGTGCTGTGCATACCAGTTCTCAGCAAATGCTGATGCAGATGACAGTTTTGAGGACAAGCTTTTGTTCAAAGATGGAAAACATTTCTCAATGGGTTCCTGGCAGGTTGTCTCTCTAAACTGCCCAAGAGCGGCATACAGGGCGAATGGGGATGATTCTGCTCTGTTTGCCGACCTCAAACAACTGATGGATCAGTGTATACAGCTCTTCAAGACAAAGCGCAACTGGATGGAGAACATCATTGATAACAACAGGATGCCATTTGCAACACAGAGACCAAAGGACCCTGTTACAGGTGAGAAAGGATGCATTGCAGTGGATATAGATTCACTTGTATGCACCATCGGTGTTGTAGGTATCAATGAAATGGTTCAGTACCACACCGGTTCACAGTTGCATGAATCAAGAGATGCATTCAAGTTTGCTATCAGGGTAATGACCGAAATGGAAATGTATGCACACGAGCTCAGTCAGAAGCATGGTCTTGAGATCGCTCTTGCACGCACACCTGCTGAGACAACAGGTCAGAGATTCTCAGTATCTGATATGCTCCATGATGAGTACAGGGACTGTGTCCTTGAAGTTGTCAAGGGCGACAAGGAAGCTGCTCTTGCAAATCTCAGAAAGACCACAGATCTGCCTGTCTATTACACCAACGGTACACACGTACCACCGGGTGCCAACATCTCACTTATTGACAGGATAAACATCGAGCATGTGTTCTTCCCTATCGTTGATGGTGGAAATATCTGTCACATCTGGATGGGTGAAGGTTCACCAGATGCAAAGGGACTCAAAGAGTTTGCAATGAACATTGCAAGAAACACTCAGATAGGTTACTTCGCTTTTACCAAGGACATGACTGTATGTCTCAATGACTTCCATATGATGTCAGGTCTTAAGTGCACATGTGAGAACTGTGGTTCCACCAATGTAGAGCAGATGTCCAGGGTAACCGGATATGTCCAGGCAGTAGGTGGCTGGAACAATGGTAAGAGGCAGGAACTTGCAGACAGAATGCGCTACAGTTCCTCAGACATGATCTGAAGCTAAGTATGAGAGTAAATTATGGGAATACCATTCCCATATCAACTGTAGATTGGCACGGAAAGGTGTCGATCGTCTTCTTTTTACGAGGATGTCCTTACAGGTGTCCTTATTGCCAGAACCATGAGCTCGTTTTTGAAAGCAACATGGTGGAAGCTTCCGTACTTGAAGCAGAGATGAAGAAGTCCCGACCCTTTGTAAGCAGTGTGGTTTTCTCAGGTGGCGAACCCTTGATGCAGAAGGATGCTGTTATGCATCTTGCAGGGTATGCAAAGAAAATCGGCCTGCTTGTGGGTGTTCATACTAATGGCTATTATCCTCACGTAATGGCCGAACTTATAGAGAAAGGGCTTGTGGACAAATTCTTCATCGATGTCAAGGCTCCGCTGAATAAGACGGAAAAGTATGCAAAGGCAATTGGGTGTCTTGATTATACTGATATTCATATTGATCCGCAAAAAGTGGTTGAAAAAGTTTGTGAATCTATTAATCTGGTTCTTAAAAATGACATTGAACTTGAAATGAGAACTACTATTATCAGGGATTTTATGGGAAGTTTCGATGAAGTCTCAGAAATTGCAAGATCCATTAATGAACTTACTGGCAGTCGTGAACCAGTTTATGTTCTTCAGCAGGGCTTTGGAGAAAATGCGATGATGGAATCTCTCAGGGATATAAAGCCGTTAAGCAGGAATGAACTTGCTGAGCTTGCGGATGTTGCTCATGAGTTCCTTGACAATATCTATGTCAGGACAAAAGAGAAAGGCAACGAGAAGCTTAACTTCGAATCAATTTGAAGTTTAAACAATTTTTTAATACTTTCCTATCAATCATTTAATTATACTTTAAAAGGGTGTGATTAAATGAAAGCAAAATTCAGTAGCGTTGCGATACTAATTATTCTACTGGCAGCTACTTTTGTATCTGGCTGTGCGAGTAGCTACCAAGAATCCTCAACACAGTCATCAGATTACATGGCAGTTGAAGAATACGATAACTCATATGCAAGAAATGTAGTTATGGATGAGTCCGGATATGCTGATTATGGCGGGGCTTCAACTGCTTCTGTGGACCGCAAGACTATAACTACTGTTGATATGACCATACAGGTTAGCAATGCTGCAGAGGGCATTGACAAGATCTCAAAAATGGCAGTTGCCTCAGGTGGATATGTTTCCAGTTCTTCGATTTATGATTCTTATTATGGTTCCGACGAAAGTAAGGAAGGATATGTTATTGTCAGGGTTCCTGAGTCAGAATATTCATCTTTCCTTGAGGATGTGGGTGAACTTGGTGAAGTGACAAGTAAAAGTGTAAGTGCCCAGGATGTAACTGAAGAATATATTGATGTAAGTGCACGTCTGGACAATCTTGAAAGGCAGGAGTCCCGCCTTCAGGATATTCTGAATATGACTGAAACTGTTGAGGATGTCCTGGCAGTTGAAAAGGAACTGGAAAGAGTTCGTGGTGAGATCGAAAGCCTCACAGGAAGGTTGAATTATCTTGATGACAGAATCGAGTTTTCAACTATCAGTATCCGTGTAACAGAACCAAGGCCAATAACCCGTTCATGGGGCATCAGGGATGCAATATCTGAGTCTGTTAACGGTTTCATATCAATGATCAATGCATTGATAATCCTTATTGGTTATCTCCTGCCACTTGTGATCGTTCTGATATTCTTTGGCGGAGCTGGTCTGTTCATCAGAAGAAGGATTAGGAGATAGGTCTTTTAGCCGAACTTTTGTTTTAAGCTGGCATCCAACTGCCAGCAAATAATTCTTTTAAGTTTTAAGTATTAAGCTTTAGTAACAATGGTCCATGTCAAGTAATTATATATAGCACATTAAAATAGCAGATAACTATGAATGACCCTATTTCCGTATCCGAGCTTGGTGAACGTCCTCTCATAAGTCGTCTGTCAGGTATTTTCAGTTCAGTATATAACCCTGATGTTGCATTAGGTGCAGGACCCGATGACTGTGCTGTTGTTGATATTTCTGAAAATGAGTATATGGTAATAACAACGGACATGTTACACCGAAAGACTGATTTTCCTCTTTGCATGACTCCGTGGCAGATAGGCTGGATGTCTGCTGCAGTTAATTTCAGTGACGTTGCGTCAATGGGCGCCAGGCCAATAGGTTTTCTCTCAGCCATGGGTTTTTCTAAGGATACTGAGCTCTCATTTATTGATGAGATTTCAAGGGGAATGAACGATTGTGCCAAATTCTGTGGGACCTCTGTCATAGGTGGCGATATTGACACCCATGATGAGCTAACGATCACTGGCACAGCTCTTGGGAAAGTAAGTAAATCAGAACTTCTGACCAGAAGAGGTGCAAAGCCTGGTGATCTTATCTGCGTTACTGGTTTTGCAGGTTCTGCCGGAGCTGCACTACATGCCCTTGAAAATGATATTGATATTCCGGAGAGTCTTATGAATATGCTACTTGAACCTGTTCCACGGGTAAATGAAGCTCAGGAACTTGCCCGTACGGGTGCTGTAACAAGTATGATGGATACCAGTGACGGACTGGCAATGTCACTTCATGATCTTGGAGATCTTAATAAGGTAGGTTTTAGAATTGATGAGGGATCTCTTCCCATACAACAGGAAATTGTAGATTTTATAAGCGCAGAACGTTCCATTCTTTCTGATTTCGCACTTTATACAGGTGGTGATTTCGAACTGCTTTTCACAGTTTCCCCGGATATGCTGGAAGCAGCTCAAAGCGCATGTTATTTAAATGTTATAGGAGAAGTAGTTGACCGGGAAGTTGGTACTACACTTAGGTGCCATAGCGGAGAAAACCTGACGATTTTTCGAAAAGGTTATCTACAATTGGGGAATTAAGATTAGGCAGGATTAGTTTACGATATTTAATTATATATTTAATTTAAGGAAGGTTTAGAATGCGAAATAAATTCAAATTCATTTTATTCGGATTAACTTTACTAACATTATTATGTTATACGGCGACAGCTGCGCCGTCAATCACACCTACGCCGGCGGCAGCTACATTGGATACATTGACCGATAATCTGCCGCAAGCTTTTAGTGTTACTGTTTCTGAGAGTTCAGATATCGTATGGTATCTTGATGAGTCCCCTGTTCAATCCTCGGCTTTGAATCAGACCAGTGATTTATATTCAGCCAATCCCGGCTCCGCAGGTATTTACAACGTAACTGTCATTGCAACCAATTCAACAACATTGGCATCAAATCAGTACACATGGACCTGGAACCTGAATCAATCGCTTTCAATCGATTCATCAAGTCCCGGAAGCAATCCCGGAACTAATGTAGGTGACTCTCAAGCCTTCTCAGTTGATCTGAATCAGGTTGCGGACGTTAACTGGTACATAGATAATGTTCTTATGCAGACCAATTCTTCTGTCACGTCAGCAAGCTATACTAATAATACAGCTCCTGCAGATTCATACACTGTGAAAGCTACAGCATCCAATGTAAATGGAAGCAAAACAGAAACATGGACCTGGAAGGTCTCAACAGTACCGTCACCTACGATAACACTTTCAGACCCTTCTTCTTCTACTCCGTCTGATAATACAGGCGTTTCAAGAACTTTCACTGCCAATGTAGATCAGACTGTAAATCTGACATGGATCTTCAATGATGTTGCTCTGGGGCCTGTAAATAATTCGGTTACAACTTCTTCCTATACATTCAGTTCCGCACCCGAGGGTACTCACAACCTAACAGTGCTTGTGGAAAATGCTAATGGTGTTGACCAGAAGCAGTGGGATTGGACAGTAAGTAATGCCTCTCTAAGCATCACAGGCAGCAATCCTGGTTCTGATCCAGAAACAACTGTGGATACTACTCAGTTGTTCAATGTTACTACCAATCAGGCATGTGATGTTCAGTGGCTGGTGAATGGTACGGTTGTTCAGACCAATAGTTCCGTTACAACAGCTGATCTGTCAATTTTCAAATCCACTGCGGCTTCATATAATGTGACTGTTGTGGCTACAAATGTCAATGGTGTCGAGCAGAAAACATGGATATGGGATGTCCGCTCAAAAACCTACTTCTCAGGCGACAGAATATGGGATGCAGATGCAGGGCAGTCCACCACATATACATGGGATGCAAAGAGTTTCTCAGGATTCTTCTATGATCTTGAATCCGGTCTCAGTTCCGAGACAATGACAATAACCGGAATTAGCAGGACAATAGGAGATGAAAAACTTGTATATGAAACCAGGCCCGTTGAAACAGACTTCGAGCACAGTGGCTGGGGTAAATATCAGGTCATCGGTTTCATGGCTGAGAAATACTTTGCAGGATACACTTCGAATACAAGCATTACCGATGTTGACACTGTAAGTATGATGTCCAATGGTCAGCTTTCCAAGGTTCTTATGGACACTGATGATAAGGAAACTGTATATTCAGGCTCCTCCCTCGATTTGGAGGATGGTTACAAGCTCAACGTGGTTGAAGTCGACACGAATGGTGACAGGGTACTTCTGACTCTCACAAAAGATGGTGATGAGCTGGACAGCGATGTTGTATCGTCCAATGATGACTATGTATATAAGAAGGATCTTGGTGACAGTGACAATGTAGTTCTGATCGCTGTTCACTTTGCTGATATATTCAGCGGAACCGAATCAAATGCTGTGTTCGTTCAGGGTATATTCCAGGTATCAGATGCATACGATTCCGTCGAAAACGGGGACAACTATGGTAAGATGCAGGTCACAGCCATCAGTGATAACTTGATACAGATGAAGAATGATGGTTCTGTCTCACTTTCAGCAGGAAAGACCATAGATATCATGGGCAAGATCAAGTTCGAGGTCGCAGATGATAGTACTCTCAGGTTCGCTCCTTTCGTTGATATGACTGATCCGGGAACTTACGAACTCCGCGGTACTGTTGCAGAAGGCAATGAGCTTATTACATGGACCCCTCTTAACTTCGAAGGATTCTATTATGACATTGATGAAGGTATTCAGACAGAAACACTCCAGTTAACAAGTATTTCCGGCAGGACCATCCCAAGCGATGCACTAGTCTATACCAGTACGCCGGCAGCTGTGACCTTTTCACACAGTGCCTGGGGCAAATTCAATGTCATGGGATTTATGGCGGAGAAATACTTTGCAGGTTATCCTTCAGGAACATTCGGTTCAAGCAGTGCGGTTGATCTCTTGTCTTCAGGTCAGCTTTCTAAAGTTCTTATAGATAGTGATGACAAAACCTCAGTATACTCCGGTCAATCTCTCACACTTGAGAATGGTTACACCCTGGACATAGTAGAAGTCGACAGTGATGGTAACAAGGTCCTTGTACAATTGAACAAGGACGGAGATGAAGTTGACAGTGGCATTGCATCTGCAAACGACAACTACATCTATGAAATGGACCTGGGAGATTCAGACAATGTACCTGTCATTGTTGTGCATTTCAATGAGATCTTCAGAGGCTCTGAAAGCAATGCTGTGTTCATCCAGGGTATATTCCAGATATCAGATGATTACACAACCATTGAAGATGGAGATACCAATGATAAGATGGAGGTCACAAGTGTTGGCAGCAGTATTGTCATGAAGAACAGCAATTCAATATCACTTTCCCGGGGAAAAGAAATCTCACTGATGGGTGATGTAGTTATCAGAGTCGCTGACTCTGGCACAGTAAGGTATTATCCTGCTGTTGATGTGACAACATCTGCCAACGAAGCACTTTCTCTCAGTCTGAGTGATTCTACTATTACTGAAGGTGAAAGTATCAGCATCACTGTAACTTCACGTGGTGCATCGATCAGTGATGCGACTGTAAAAGTTGACGGTAGCAGTATTGGTAATACTGGTGATGACGGTACCCTTGATTATACTCCTTCAAGCACAGGAACACTTGATATAACCACTGAAAAGGATGGATATACATCAGGATCAACACAGCTTGAGGTAATATCAAAGGACGATGAGACCAGAAAGATGAGCATCGAGGTTTCACCTTCTGAAGTCTATGAAGGAAACACGATGACAATATACGTTCTGAAGGCTATCGGCGGCGATGCTATTTCAGGAGCAGAGATTACACTTGACGGCAAGTCTATTGGTACTACCGGCAGTGATGGTACAATATCTTATACTGCAACTGAACCCGGAGCACACAAACTCGTAGCCACCAAGTCCGGTATGAGTGATGCTGAACTTGATCTTAAGGTCAATGAACTTGCAGCTAAATTTGAGTTCAGCAATCTGGCAATAACTCCTCTTGAAATAAAACAAGGTCAGGATGCAACCATCAGTGTTGATGTTGCTAATACGGGCACTGCTGCAGGTGACTATACCGTGGACCTCAAGATCAATGATGTTGTTGTTGATTCACAACTTGTCAGTCTCTCTGTAGGTAATTCAACAACAATTCAGTTCAAGCACAAAGAGGACGAAATCGGAACCTACACTGTTAAGGTCGGTGGTCTTACAACAACATATGAGGTCTTTGAGAAATCAGGAACCATTCTTTATGTTCTGGGTGCAATTGGTCTTGCAGCCATTGGTGGAATCGCATATCTGTTCACAGCAGGTGGATGGACGGTAGAAATAGCACAGGCAAAAGCTGCAGAAGCAATAGAAACAATCAGAGAGTTGATCGGGAAATAACCGATAAACTCTTTTTACCTTTTTTTATTCAAAATCAAATCTTACTTAAAAATCAACTTATTTTCTTGGCCACAAGCTCTATCGCTTCAAACAGGCTATTTTTTGGCATAATTGTTGCAACAGGTATTCTAAGTATCTTTTCCACCGTGGGGCTGACTATGGGTGCACATACAAGGGCTTTCGCTCCATCTCTTTCGGCGCGCACAGCAGCAATAATGGCTTCTTCCATAGAAGTTGCAGAATACTCTCTGATAGTACAAAGGTTTCCGCATATCTTCCTTTTAGTTTCGCTGATATTATCCAGTACTGGTCTTGCAGCGATTACCGCAATGAATTCTCCTTTTTCAGAACCTTCCAGTCTTTTTACCGTTTTAATGATCTGCCTCAGTGTCTTGACATTAGGTTCTCTTTTTCCTGACATGATCTTATAGAGGGTACTGGCAGGTACCCCTGCCTGCTCGGCAAACTCTGCCATATTCATGTTCAGGTCTTCCTTTATAGTAGTAGAAAGGATTCTTCTGAAATCTTCATCAGATTCAAAAACAGCATCTATTATTTTTTCTACAGTGCTCATCTCCACACACCTATGTCATTAATATCCTATTAAGGTAAATACGTATTTCAGATTAATCTTTTTAGGATATAGTGCTTGCGAATTGTAGAAATATATATAATATATAGGCTCGTGCAAACAAATTATCTAACATAATTAAAGGTGGTAATGTGAATCACACAAAGACAATCAAATTAGCTTCTACTTTGTTTTTTGTATTGGCACTTGTCCTTGCTGTATTCGTATCAGGATGCACAGAGGACACTGCACAACAGAATGAAGAACAGGCAAATAATATTACTGAACTTACTTTTGGTTATCAGCCAAGTACACATCAGATAGCATACATGACTGCCAAAGAAAAAGGATGGTGGCTTGAAGACCTTAAACCTTATGGAATAGTAACTATTAACGACAATCTGTTCCCAACAGGTGCACCTGAAATGCAGTCCATGATAGGTGGAAAAATTGATGTGGCTTATGTAGGTGCAGCACCAGTAATTACCGCTCTTGCAAATAATGGTCTTGATGCAAAGATCGTAGCTGCTGTCCAGATCCAGGGTTCAGACCTTGTTCTTAGAACTGATCTTCCATATGAGAGTCCGGAAGATCTCAGGGGACTTAAGATCGCAACATTCCCTGCAGGAACCATTCAGGATACTTTGTTAAGGAACTGGCTGAAAGAAAATGGAATTGATCCTGAGAACGATGTGGAAATCTTGGGTATGGGTCCTGGAGATGCAATGACGGCTATCTCAGCAGGTCAGGTAGATGCAGTATTCCTTCCTCATCCATCACCAACCATGATAGAAAGTGAAGGTGTCGGCAGATCAGTAGTCTCATCAGGTGAAATGCTTCAGGATCATGCTTGCTGTGTGGTTGCTGTAAGTGGTGATCTGATAAGGAATCACCCTGATATTGTTAAGCAGATAGTTGAAACACATATACGTGCAACAGAATACAATGTTGAGCACCCTGATGAA
The DNA here is from genome assembly GCF_900100715.1 of Methanolobus vulcani. Classification (GTDB taxonomy): domain Archaea; phylum Halobacteriota; class Methanosarcinia; order Methanosarcinales; family Methanosarcinaceae; genus Methanolobus; species Methanolobus vulcani. Next base: position 306,235 of record NZ_FNCA01000002.1, read on the forward strand.
GCAGCACAGATATTTGCTGATGACCAGGACTGGGACGTTGAGCTTGTAAAGAAGTCACTGACCGAGTGGGATGGTTCCTGGGTGGCAGATCCACACCTTATAGTCAACTCAACAGTGGATTATGCACAGGTCCAGTATGAACTTGGATACATAAGCAAACCTTTGACACAGGATGATATATTTGATATGAGCTTCTATGATGCTCTGAATCAATAATCATCTTTTTTTCTTTTTTGATACTAACTTAAATAATAAGTAGACATTTTTATCTTTGTCCGGAGCCTTATTATCTCCAAATATCGGAGGATCCATGGTAAAAAAACACATCCAAGCGTTAAAAGAGAAAAGTGTAGAGATTGTATCTATATTCTCTGCAATAGTTCTCTGGCAGATAATAGCCGTTTATGTTGTAGGAAATAAGTTCTATCTGCCAAGTTTCACGGATGTGGCCGGGGCATTGGTTGAAATTATTTCCAGGGATTCAAGTCTGGCCATAATGGGTCTGAACTTGCAGCTTCCAATGTTAGTGGTTGATTTTCTGTACAGCATGATGCATTTTAGTATAGGTCTTATTGCGGCTCTTGTTATAGGAATTCCAATAGGTATGATCATGGGTTGGTTCCGTACAATAGATCGTATTGCTGATCCTATTGTAGAGATTATACGTCCTATTCCACCTCTTGCATGGATTCCTTTTGCGATCATATGGATCGGTCTTAATCCATTTGCAGCAGGTTTTCTGATATTCATTGGTGCAGTTTTCCCTATCATGATCAATACTTTCACAGGTTTTAAAAGCGTATCAAGGGTGTATGTGGAAGCAGCAAAAGTACTGGGTTGTAACACCAACCGTGAACTAATACGTTACGTAGCCCTTCCTTCAGCTCTGCCTTCCATTGCAGCAGGTATCAGAATAGCAATGGGTGTAGGATGGATGTGTCTTGTTGCTGCTGAAATGTTTGGAGTAAGCAGGAACGGCCTTGGTTATCAGATGTGGCATTTTTACGATCTTCATAGAATGGAATTTGTGCTTGTTTATATGCTTATCCTGGGTTTTCTGGGACTTTTCATTGACAGGCTGCTAAGGTACTATATTGACGGCAAACTCCTTAAATGGCGCAAAGGTGTGGTGATCTGAATGGGCAGTGTAAAAGTAACGAATGTATCCCGTAAGTTCACAAAGGATGAAGACAAATCAACACTGGCGCTGGATAACGTAAGCCTTGAAGTTGATGACAAGGATTTTGTCTGTTTTATCGGTCCGTCAGGATGTGGTAAGACTACACTTTTGAGGATAATCTCAGGCCTCGATAAGCCTGATATTGGTGAGGTTTATCTGGATGGTACAAAGATCGATTCTCCAGGTCCTGACAGAGGCATGGTTTTTCAGGAATACTCACTTTTCCCGTGGAAAACGGTTATTGACAATATACTATTTGGTCCCCAGATGAGTGGTGTAAAAAAGAAAGATGCCATTGTCAGAGGAGAGAAATATCTTGAGCTTGTCGGGCTTCAGCAATTCAGGGACAGCTACCCATACGAACTATCAGGTGGTATGAAACAGAGGGTTGCTATTGCAAGGGCCCTTGCAAACGAACCATCGGTTCTGTTAATGGATGAGCCTTTTGGTGCACTGGATGCCCAGACACGTAACATACTCCAGCAGGAATTGCTTGAAATATGGCAGAAAAAGAGCATTACTATCCTTTTTGTAACACACAGTGTTGACGAAGCGGTTTTTCTTGCAGATAAGATTGTGATGATGAGTGCCCGTCCGGGAAAGATCAAGGAAATAATCAATGTGGATCTTCCAAGACCAAGGGACAGGACAAGTCCGGAAGCAAACAAGCTTCGTGACCATATACTGAAATCTCTTCTGAAAGAACAAGGGCATTAAGGATGCGTTCACTCAGAACGCACAATCACTTTTGTTCCTGACTCTATTTCTTTAATGCTGACCTTACCTATGAGTTCTATTGTGCTGCTGGCTTTTGCAAATCCTATCTTTGATCCGGGGCGTACATGCATATCATCCCCAGCGATTGCTGATCCCTCAATTTTCACAGAATCAAATATCTTAAGATCGCCATCCACTTCAACGTTCCCGTTTATCTCAGACCTGGCACCTATAATAGCTTCATCTGCTCTTACATTGCCTTTTACAAAAGTACCTTTTCCAAGTTTCAGCACACCTTTTACATTTATGTTTTTCCAGAAATTGGAACCCTGTCCGACTATAAGGTTCCCGTCTATGTTGATGTCCTTTTCAAAATAGCTGTTTTTTCGGGTAATGTAAGTGTTAGAGTCCTCATGATATTTTATTGGATTTTCACTCATCTAAGGTCACCATGTGTACTTCAATAGTTTTTTCTGATTATAAATGCTACTCTGGGTATAGGTTTTATTTGCATCTTTTCTGGGTTTTTCTTTTATCCCTTATATTTTATCCGATACCAGTAAATGTATGTGTGAATATGTGCAAAATAAGTTTCTCATTTTTATTAGGATTTATATACTTAAAGTTACAGATACTAACTATTATATATTATATATCTGATATAATTACTTACTATCTGAGACCAGCTGATGTAGTTTCCACAGTTTGTTTGTCGGATACAAAGGTGTATAGATGGTCGTAAACAAAGAAATGCTTGGTTTTGAGAATGACAACAATGGTCATTCATCCGACATAGACACATCCTTGTCATTATTGGTAAATGAAATCTCTTTTTCAGATATTGAGAATTCCCAGGCATTCTATGATATGGTCGACCAGCTTATGCTGATAGTTGGCGATGACAACTGCGTTATAATGGCCAACAAAAAGGCAAAGGACTACTTTGGCTTTGAAACATGTCCTTTAAATGAAGATTTCATCGAACTTTGTATCCCTGAACAGGAAAAGGAGTTTGCTACATCTTTCATCTCTTCTTTTTTCCAGGAAAGTCCAGAAGAAGCAGCATCGACATGTTCTACTGAGCTTTTGTTCAAAGATCCAGGTGGTTCAATATCAACTTTTCTTATCAACGTCAGTCTTTTAAAAGACAGGGATTCATCCAAAAAAGCAGTGATCATCTCGTGTGTGAATATCCAGGACAAGAACAATTTTGAGAATGAAATGCTAAGTGATATTGAAAAATTATTCAAACATCTTGATTCAGTTCCATATGCACTGGTCTTTTCTGATTACACCGGGAAGATCACATTCTGGAATCGTAATGCAACCAAACTTTTTGGTTTTACTAAAGATGAAATAATCGGGGAGTGCATCACTAAGATAATGCCAAAAAGGTATCGTAAGGCGCATGAAGGTTGGGATGAGATAATTTCCATTGGCAAATCCCCAATCGTCGGTAAGATCATTGAAGTTACCGGCCTGCGCAAAGATGATACCGAATTCCCTATAGAAATGGCAATTACAACTACCAGATATAAAGGCGATATTTTCCACGGCGCTATCATCAACGATATCTCGCAGAGGAAGATGAAAGAGAGGCTTACAAGCATTGCAAAGAACAAATATCGCATGATGTTCGAGAAATCCCCTCTCGGTATTTTCCACTTCGATGAGAATGGAGTTATAACTCAATGTAATGAGATCCTTGTAAGAATTCTTGGAGTTCCAGAGGAACAGGTCATCTCACAGATCATAGGATTTAACATAATCGATTCTTTCAGTGATGACCACAATCTCAAGAAAGCAATCAGGCATGTTCTTGCAGGTATCCCTGCAAAGTATGAGGATGATTTCCAATCTCCCTTCTCTGATAAGATCATTCCCATCAAAGCAGAGTTTAGTCCGGTGGTATCCGATGAAGGTAAATTCATGGGCGGTGTCTGCGTTGTAGAGGACTTCACAGAGCGCAAAGCAGCAGAAAGGGAGCTGAACCAATATGCTGAAGATCTTGCAAAGGCAAATGAAGAATTGAAATCCCTTGATCGCATGAAAGATGAGTTTATTTCTAATCTCAGGCACGAGTTAAAAACACCACTTATTCCTATCAAAGGGTACAGTGAACTCATGTATGAAGGAGCTATGGGGGAACTAACTCAGAAACAGAAAGATGCTGTTGAAAAAATGATGTTCAGTTCTGAAAGGCTCAGGAGATTGATCGATTCTTTACTATATGTCAGTATTACCGAAAGTGGCAATTTAGAATACACATTCTTACCTTTGAGGATAAGCGAGGTCATTGATTCTGCTTTGCATGACAGGGACCCTGAGATTAAACGTAAGAAGCATGTTGTGGAAAAGACTATTCCCAGTGACATTCCTTTGATAAATGGTGATCTGGATTATCTGGAAGAAGTTTTCATTAACATAATAGATAATTCTATCAAATTCATGCATGATGACGGTAAGATCACAATAACAGGTGTACTTCAGGAAGATAACAAGATACACATCAAGATGGCTGATGAGGGAATAGGTATTTCCGAAGAGAATCTGCCTAATATCTTCAACAGGTTCTATCAGGTTGACGGCTCATCAACACGTAAATATGGTGGTAACGGTCTTGGTCTGTACATCTGCAAAAAGATCATAGAAGCCCACAGTGGTTCTATATGGGCTGAAAGCAAGGAAGGTTCAGGCACAACGATCCATATACTTCTCCCGGCTAAGTGATCACTGGCTGCTCATATATTCATGCAGAGTGATAAGCGACAGGGAAGTGGTGTTGATATCTCCTCCATCTTTTCCCCATGAACCATTATCATTCATCTGGCCAAGAATCCATTCTACGGATTCGTTGACTTCATCCTTATGATCTGCAAGTATCAGCGACTGAATAACAAGGTTACTGGTTGCAGGTGTTTTCCAGGAATTGTTCTTTTCTTTTCGTGAGATTATCCATCTGGCTTTCTCTTCAATGAACTCGTCATAATCGTTTGTATTTCCAGTTTTTCCCTGTTTAATCAGGGCTGTGATTATAAGTGATGTTGTTCCGGGATGTTCCCATTTTTCCCCGTAATTTTCAATAAGCCACCTGCATCCTCCGCAGTTAAAGGATCCCAGGTCAGCGAGTGCTGCAAGAGCGTATGTACTGTCATACACATCCTCATTCCAGGAACCATTTTTTTCTTTTTCAAGAACCCATCTACCGGTTTCAGTAAACACAGTCCCGGTTAGCGCAAGAACCGATGCAGCACGTGAAGTATCTCTCAGGTCATTATTCCATGAGTCTCCTGTACGCAGGCCGATAAGTTGTTCTATGAACTTATTTTCCTCATTCCAGAGATAACTTGCCTGTGTCACGCGTGCAAGGTCCTTTACTTTCGTAATCTCCTGTGAATAAAGCCACTTGAACGATGCTTCACTCTTAAAAATCATAATGTTCCAGACGGCCTGCGGATTTATTTATCTTTCTGCATGCACTGCATCCTGTACCTGCGACGTTCCCTGTATTCCATGACTTTTCCGGGATTCCAGTTGTTTACATGTCCGTAGTAACCGGTGACTCTGGATATATGATCAACTATCTCTGCATGGCAATATGGACACTTTTCCTGTAGTCCTCTGGAGTTGTGACCATTTTCACATATGGAAAAATCCGGTGAGAAACAGAAGTATGCAAGTTCTGTCTCTGTTAGCCGGTTAATGAAATCAGAAAGCCCTTCAGGGTCAGGGAAACTTTCTCCCATCCAGATGTGGCAGATTGTACCGCCTGTAAAATATGGATGAAACTCTGCTTCCGTTGCTATGCGGTTGACAAGAGATGTCTCAGTTTTGTAAGGCACATGTGTAGAATTGGTGTAATATGGAATGTCATTGCTTCCCTGTAAGTTTGCTCTTTCCCCGTACTGCTCTTTATCCATCAATGCAAAACGGTAGGCAGTGCTCTCAGCAGGTGTCTGTTCAAGAGTGTACTTAATGTTGTCATCAATAGAAAACTCCTGTATCCTGTCTGCAATGTAGCGAATTATTTCGATACCTTCTTTCTTTCTCTCAAGGATTCCCTCGCCTGTAAGATTCATGAGACATTCGTTCAGTCCGACAACACCAAATGTCAGGTGTCTTTTCTCAAATTCATAGTAAGGCATTCCGTCATCAGTTGATTTCAGAAGCCATGGAAGTATTTTCCATTCATGGAGGGATTTTCTGATAATCTCATTTCCTTCAACAAGTGCCTGCCTGCTTATTTCCAGGACTTTGTCCAGTTCTGTAAAGAAACCATCTGTCCCTTTAGCCTTAAGGGCGACACCGGGGAGGTTCATTGAAACAACTTTATTGGAACCATTTCCCATTCCTCCGGCACTCCATATCCCTCCGGTATGTCTGGCAAAGAGCCGGCAGCACATTGCTTGTACGGTCTCGTCGGAAAGGTAGTCCGCTCTCAGATTCAGGAAATACGGGGCTCCGGTTGAGGCAGTTGCCTGCATTGTAAGTTTCCAGAGAGGATCATCAAGATCAAGGTCTTTGGTGATCGCAGTTGTCAGCAACGGGAATGTAAATGGGAATCCCTGGCCGTCACCTTCTGCGGCAATCTCCATAAAGGCTCTGTAAATCGTCCTTGCTTCTTCCTCGAATGAGGAATATGTATCATCAAGTTCCTTTCCGTCGAAGATTACTTTCTGGTCTGCAATGAGCGGCGGGCATGTGATCCTCAGTCCTACGTTGGTGAAAGCACTCTGGGCTCCGGGTCTGTTGGACTGGTTCATCTGGAACATGAATCCCTGTATCATCTGTCTGAGCTGTTCATCGGTGATGTCATCGTAATGGAGATGAGGTGCAAGCATCCAGTTCAGCATGTCTATCGCCTGCGCTCCAGCGAAGAATTGCTGTGAGTGCAGCATAAAGGACATTGAATGATAGAGTGCAGACTGAAAACGCTTTGCAGGAAGGCTGGTGGTGTCCGGGAACCTCAGTCCGTTCTTCAGGAATATCCTTGCATCGATTCCATTACAATATGGCTTGAAAGGATCATGCAGGTCATGGATGTGGATTAGTCCTTCTTTGTGTGCCCGGGCAATTTCAGGAGAATAAAGTTTTTCCAGAGCATATTGTTTCTTTATCTGGGATGCAATGTGCAGGTCAACAACAGACGGACTCAGGCGCGTGTTTGAGTTTTCCTTTAGCAGCCAGCTTCTGTCCAGCAGGACATCTTCTACAAGTTCTGTTGGGTTTATGAAGTCAAGTCTGTCGATATTCCCATGGCTCCCGGTTCCCATAGAGAAAAGTCTGTGTTTTTAGTATAAATAGTGAATGAGATGCTAATATTATGAATATAATCAAATAAAAAAAGGATTAGAGGAAGAATAAATCTTCCTGTAGTTTTATTTCTTGAAGTTCTCGACAGAATCAACAATAGAAGCGAATTCCTTGCCCCATAGCATTTCTTCGTTGATGTCGCTGTAGACTTTTCCGCTGTCCTCGATCTCTGCGATCTTTGGGTCCATTGGGAGTTCACCAAGAATAGGCACATTGAAATCTGTAGCCGCTTTCTCAACTCCGCCTCTGCCGAAGATATCTATCTTTTCGTCACAGTGTGGGCAGATGATTCCAGCCATGTTCTCAACGATTCCGATTACAGGGACTTTCAGGATCTCTGCAAATTTGATGGATTTCCTGACACTTACAAGAGCAACGTCCTGTGGTGTTGTTACAACAACTGCACCTTCCATCTTTTCGATGAGCTGTGCGATGCTCAGTGGTTCGTCACCGGTTCCTGGTGGCAGGTCAACGATAAGATAGTCAAGTTTACCCCATGAGACATCCTCAAGGAACTGTTTGATAGCTGCCATCTTTGCAGGTCCTCTCCATATGACGGGTGCATCCTTATCTTCTAGAAGAAGTGCCACAGACATCACAACAAGATTCTCAGTGACGCTGATAGGTACGATCCCGTTCTCATCGACCTCTGGCCTTGTATCCTCGATACCGAACATCTTAGGGATGCTTGGTCCGTGGATGTCCGCATCAAGGAGCCCGACCCGGTGTCCGCGCTCAGCAAGCCTTGCAGCCAGATTTGCAGCAACTGTACTTTTTCCAACTCCGCCTTTGCCGCTCATGACCATTATCTTCTTTTTAATGGCTCTCATGTTCCTGACAAGCTTTGGCTCCTCTGGCTTCTTTAAAAGGTCATCTGTACTCTGGATATTCTGTGTCATATGATCTCCTTTTTGATTTTGATATGAATTATACGGACAACAAATAACTACGTGGCAATTATTCCGTGTCCTGGGAAACTTTGCCAATTATCTCAATGGCTTTGCCTTCGATAAGTGCAGAAGCCACTTTTCTCCTTGCATTCTGAAGATCCTGCCAGAAAGCTCTCCTTGAAATGCCCATGCTTATGGCTGCATCTTCCTGTTGTAATCCTTCAAGGTCTGCAAGGCGCAGGGCTTCCAGCTCTTCAATGGCAAGGGATACGGTTTCAAGTTCTTTTAATGGCACTCCACGTGGCTTGAAATACAATACATCCGGGGAGCAGCCTATCCTTCTTGGTGATTTTGGTCTTCCTCTGCAAGTCATTGTTATGCACTCAATAATTGATTTCTTATTTATATCTTGTCAGAAAAAGATATATATTTAATCTCTTTTGTGAGATATTCTTATTCATCTTATCCGATAAAATATGCCAGAATGCTGAGAAGTCCCAGGGCAATACAGAACTTTGAGAAATCGATTTTCTTTGCCGCTTTTATGAAGAGATCAATAGTAAGTATTCCGGTAACAAACGCAAAGATCAAAGCAACTATTGAATTTGCGGTGATATCCAGCAGTCCCATGGCTTCCATTCCAACATTTGCAGCTAGGACCGCAGGTATGCTCATAAGGAAACTAAGTCTCAGTGCCTGTGCAGGTTCAATGTTTCGCAGAATCAGGGTTGAAACTGTGATTCCTGAACGGCTGACACCCGGCAGAGCTGAGAATCCCTGTGTTATACCAACAATTACTGAATCGACGATACCTGTCGTTTCCCTATGGATAGTTCTCTTTGAGGCAGACATCTGGAGCAGGCCGGTGAATATAAGCAATCCTCCAATGATCGCAGTTGCCAGCCTGCCGGAAAAATCATTGGCGTCCGTGGCAAAGAGTATTAATGGAAGTCCTATAATTCCTGTTATTGCAGTTGTTATCAATAAGAATGTGATGATGCTGCTTTTTTTCTCTTCGATATCCCTGCTTTTAACATAATGCGGGACATCTGAGATTATTTCGAGGATATCTTTCCTGAAATACACGATTGCAGAGAGCAGTGTCCCTGTGTGCAACCATATGGCTATGGGGAGTGCATCTGCAAGGGTCTTACCAAAAAAATTTAGCATCACAAGAGTGGTCATACCTTCACTGCTGATAGGTAGCCATTCCGCTAATCCTTGTACAATTCCAAGTACAATTGCTTCTAAAAATGTTAACATTCAGTGCCATTTAGCTTTATTTGTATATATAAGGGGTGGTCATATTGTGTCTGTCTTCTTCTTCTCTTTTTCTTCAACCTATCTCTCATTTGAGATTAAATATATAATGTTTGTCCGAAATCTATTTATATTTTATCTCTTATGTGTGTATTAGTCATTTATTTGTTTTCAGGAGTTCATCAATGAAAATATGTGTTACAGCAAAAGGTTCTGATCTGGATGCCTCTGTTGATCCTCATTTTGGCAGATGCAATAACTTTCTGGTAGTAGACTCTGAGACTATGGAATTTCAGTCCATTGGAAATGATCAGGGCTCTGCATCGGGAGGCGCAGGTGTCCAGGCAGCCCAGCAAGTTATCGGTAAAGGAATTAACGTACTGATAACCGGTAGTGTAGGTCCGAACGCATTCTCATTGCTGGAATCCGAGAACATTGAGATGAAGATGGTTTCCGGGGGTTCTGTTCAAGAAGCAATTGAAGCTTACAGATCAGGATCTCTGGAGAGTATCAATACGCCAAATTCTGCTGGCAAATCCGGAAAATAAGCAAGAGATTTTGGTTTTCAATATTTATTGATAAATTATCATATAAGAGGTGTGAATGATGAAATTATGTATACCTTCAATGGGACAAAACGGAATGGAAGATACAGTCGGTCAGCATTTTGGAAAAGTACCTTTCTATACATTGTACGACACTGAGACCAGGGAAGCCGCGGTAATATCAAATACAAGCGAGCACAATGGTGGAACAGGACTCCCTCCTGAGATTATGGCAAAGGAAAATGTTGATGCAATGCTCTGCGGCGGTCTTGGTAGAAAGGCTGTAGTGATGTTCGAACAGTATGGTATCGATGTATTTATCGGTGCAACAGGTAGCATCCAGGATGCTGTTGCTGCATGGGAAGCAAGCAAGCTTTCAAAGGCAACTCAGGATAATTCCTGTGCAGGCCACGGCCATGATCACGACCATGAGCATGGTCACTGCCATTAATACCATTTCGGGTGTATAGTTCATGAAAATAGCTATCGCAAGTGGTAAAGGTGGTACCGGGAAGACCACAGTGGCTGTGAATTTTGCCCTTGCGATAGGCGATGCCCAGCTTTTTGACTGCGATGTTGAAGAGCCAAATTGCAATCTTTTTCTTGGTTTGGACCTTGAAAAACAGGAAGATGTCAGCATCGCTGTCCCTGAGATTAATACTGAAAAATGCAGTCTTTGTGGAAGTTGTGTAGAATTCTGCCACTATAACGCAATAGCAAAACTTCCTCGAAGTGTCATGATCTTTCCCAAACTTTGTCATGGTTGTGGGGGATGCCATATAGTATGTCCTGAAAATGCCATCTCAGAGATCAAACGGCCAATAGGAATGATTGAAAAAGGAGTTGATCCCGGTTCAGGAATAAGTTTTTTCCAGGGAACACTTGGAATTGGTGAACCAATGGCAACTCCTGTTATAAGGCGGTTACAGGCACACATGGATGAAAACAAGGTTGCTGTCGTCGACTCTCCTCCGGGGACCGCATGTCCCGTAATAGCAACCGTTGGGGAAATGGATTACTGTGTGCTTGTAACCGAGCCTACTCCTTTCGGACTCAATGACCTTATTCTTGCCGTAAATGTAGTAAGGCAACTGGAGGTTCCCCTTGGTGTTATCATTAACAGACATGGCTCTGGAGATGATAGTGTAGAGGAATATTGTTATTCTGAGAATATTCCAATCCTGATGAAGATCCCATATGATCGGGAAATAGCAGTTCTCTATTCAGAAGGAATCCCTTTTGTGCAGCGTATGCCGCAGTGGAAAGAAAAATTCCGGTCACTTTATGAAAAGATTTGTTTCATTTCATCGGAAAACACATCGCAATACTCTTGTTCCGGAGTGAGAAATCAATGGTGAAACAGTTAACCGTGATAAGTGGAAAAGGTGGAACCGGCAAGACAACTTTTACTTCATCCTTTGCTGCCCTTGCAGAAAATGCAGTTATAGCCGACTGCGATGTTGATGCTGCTGATATGCATCTGATATTGCAACCTGAAATATCTGAGATTCATAATTTCTTTGGTCTGGATGTTGCCAGTATTAATAAGGAATTGTGTACAGCTTGCGGAATTTGTGTTTCTTCTTGCAGATTTGATGCAATAGATTCTAACCAAGTGGTAGATACATACAAATGCGAAGGCTGTGGTGTGTGCGAGCATGTCTGCCCGGAAGATGCTGTCAGTATGATTGCGAAGAAGGCAGGGGAATACTATTGTTCAAACACAAGATTTGGTCCACTTGTTCATGCAAAACTTGGAATTGGTGAAGAAGCAAGTGGTAAGCTTGTATCTGATGTACGTCGTCGTGCTTCTGAGCTCGCAGAACAAAGTGGCAAGGATCTGATTGTAATCGATGGTCCTCCTGGGACCGGATGTGCTGTCATAGCTGCTATCACAGGTACTGATCTGGTACTTGTGGTCACAGAACCCACAAAATCCGGTGTACACGATCTTGAAAGGGTTGTGCAGGTGGCACAGCATTTCAGGATTCCTGTTGCAGTCTGCATAAACAAATATGATATAAATAAGAGACTTTCCGTTTCTATATGTGAATATTGCAAAGACAATAATATTCCTGTTCTTGGAATGCTTCCCTATGATAATATTGTTATTGAAGCAATGATAGCAGGAAGTTCTGTAGTCGAATATTCTGGTGCTAAATTCTCAGAAGGGATCAGGTCAGTCTGGAATAGTCTTGTATCTATCCTTTTTCAGGAAGAAAAAGAAGATATCATTAGATTGATACAAAAAAGCGAAAAATAAAAAAGGCAGATCAAAAAAGAAAAGTATCCGGGAGCGGATCAATGCCCTCCGGAATAGTATGGTATATTTTATTCTTTCTTTCTCTTAATCAGGAATGCCAGTCCAAGCATTGGAACGAGGGCAACTGCTTCAAATCCTGGTATTCCCGAACCTTCTTCAGAAGTCGTCTCCTCTTTTTGCTCATCAGCAGTTGTTGTTGCTTCTGTGGTATCAGTCTCGACAACAGTTTCTGTGTCTGCAGCAGTGGTTGCTGTTTCTCCTGGTACGACTATGGCAAATGGAGAGAATCCCGGGGTCGATGAAGTGAAGTAGACATAGTCGTTGTCATCATCTGTTACCGCTGTCTCAAGTTCATCCCATTGTGTGGTATACCTCATCAATCTTATATTAACAGGATCAATGCCATTCTCATTCAGCCATGATTTCTCGACTGCAAAAGAGATCTGCGGATTGGCTATAGTGCTTGAGCTTGCCCATCCGGCCTTCCCGACCCAGATGTTCATGTATCTGTAAATATTACCATTTGGTTTGCTGTCTGAATATGCTGATTTGTCGTGCAGCACCTCAATTGTAACGTCAGTATATCCTGCATTTATCAGTGGCATGAAAGAGATTTCCTTTATGGGGTTCTGTTCTTCGGTGAACTCATAAAGTGATTCCACATCTTTCTGCACATATATCTTCTTAACATCCTTCATGGCAATGTTCTCATATTCTTCACCACTGGCTCCTCCACCGCCACCGCCTCCTCCGCTACTGCTTGATGATGTAGAAGAGGAGCTGGACTCAGGTCCGGTAACTGACGAAGTAGTGGTAACACTACCTCCGGGGATTGTTGATGTCACTGTAAGGGTAAAGGTGTTGCTGGATGCAGGGCTGTCAGCTGTAACTGTCCATGAACCTGAACTTGATGCAGTAGGTGCAATGGTTCCTAGGGTTGCAGGGTCCGTTCCGCTGCTAAGGCTCCATCCGCTTGGCAATGTCAGGTCAACCTTCACATTTGTAGCATCTGCAGCGCCTACCGATGCACTATTGGATACCACATAACTAATGACAACATCGTCTCCTGCAGATACTGATGAAACATCTGTGCTGGAATCGATTGTCAGTACAGGTCTGTCTTTTACAGTAATGGCAGTAGATGAGATCTTAGCGTTGCTGCTTCCATCATCACCAGATGCTGATATCGTAAAGGGCGATGCACTTGTTCCCGTGGAAGCTGCAGTAACAGTCCATGATATGGATTTGGTACCATCGCTTGTGAATTGTACCTGTTGTGTAGGGCTTGGCACTGTGAACTGCCCGGAATTGTCAGAAAGTGTCAAGTCCACTGTCAGTGTGCCTGAAACACTTGCAGCAGTTACAGTTGAAGTAATAGTTATGCTCTCATCCTTCACAACACTACTGTCGTAGTTGATACTTCCAATACTCAGGGAAGCAGTTGCAGAAGCAGTGGAAATTGTTCCCACTGCAATTAACATGGCCAGAAAAATCAATGCTATTCCTTTACTTCTCATCAATATCCACCTCCCATGGGGTCTCCTGCCATATCTCCACTGTCATACATGTTCATCTTGTCACTATTGACTCTATAGAAATTGATCTTAAGGATCTCTTCTCCTCCAGATTGTTTATTCACACTTACAAAAGCTGTGTATTCTCCAAAATCATAGTTTATATCTCCCATGTCTTCAGACTTAATCTCAAGGATTCCCTCACCGTCCACAAGTGTGGCATTGATCATTGCAGAGCTCATATTCCAAGTAACTGGCAGATCAGCAGCCATTCCTTCATCATATGTTCCTCCAAATGTCATCTTCAGGGATTTGAGTTCGGCATTACCTTCAACAGGTGTACCATCAAAGTCCCTTGCGGTGACGAATATCGTGATGCTGTCATTTACATCAAGCTCTGTTGCCGGTGCAAAAGATTTTAGCACTGCGGTATTCGTACTGTCATTGATCTTCAGAGTAGGGAAAGATATTGGCCAGCTATCCATATTGCCTGTACCTATTTCGGATGCAGTCCTCTCAGACATGTTCACTGTTACGATACTGTCACCAATTGACTCAGGTATGGAATCTCCATATCCCATTTCGGTAGTATATAGATCATAAATTGAATTCAGGTCCATATAGTTCTGCCAGTCTCTCAGTGTAGTAAGGTCAGCATCGTCATCGTATGTAGCTTCGGTAGGCATATTGATTCCGTTTGCAAGACAATCAATGAGTAATATGTGATATCGATCATCTGAGGTTATCTCTCCAACACCGGCCGGTGCTGAACCACTGTCAAACATACTGCCTGCTGATGCAATATCCATTCCCAGGTCTTCATCACTGAATGTTCCTGTATAGAAGATCGGATCATCTGATACCCATTCCGGTACAGGGTATACCTGGGTGACACTACCATTGAACAGGATGAACTTTCCTCCCCATGTGGATACTGATGCCACATAGTAGTCGTTGAATCCATTGATACTTTCTCCAATGCGATATTTGTCTGCATCACTGAAGTCACTTGCATTCACGACAAGCACACTGTCCTTTGTGTTAATGTAGGAGTTTGTCATCAGATCATACATGGTGCCTGCTTCGTCCTCATAACCAAAGATGTAATATTCCTGGTTATTGAAGTTCACCTGTGTCACAGCTCCTGAATAGGCTTTTGTTTCACCATTTGCGGTATTTCCATCTATCAGGGTTTCAGCAGCGTCCATTGTAAGGATCATCAGCGGATACCTGAGGGTCAGTGTAACATTGGCATCGGTCACATTTGTGACTTCGAAATCAAATCCTCCCATCCAATATGTATCACCTTCAGTAAATGACTGTGTCTCAGGCTGTGAATTCCAGCTATATCCTGGAACTGTCCACGGCCATCCTACATAGGACATTGCTACAGTCGCTGTTCCTCCGGATGAAGCTGTCAGAGTAAAATTCCACATATCATTATAGAATAGTGTGTTCTCACTCAGGTTCAGAACCACTGTGTCTCCTGTGTTATGTATCTGTGTGACATTATAATCCAGGTTGATGGTTGCACGACTTGAGTTGACAATTGAACCAGTTCCAATATCTCCTGCTACAAAGGTTGCTCCTCCGTCTGCAGAATAATTGAATGAACCTGTAGTACTGTTATAATACCATTCATCGAAAGGCCAGTTCAGGTTATACTTATCCTCGGGTCCGTAATTATAGGCAGAAACACCTTTTACAAACTCCACCTCATCTCCGTATGCAAGAAGCATATTATTTCCAGGTACACCATCGCCGCTATTATCATCACTCAGCTTGATGAGTCCTACCTGTCCTGGAGTTCCAAGTGCTCCTGCAACAATAAAGTTACGTAGGTCAAAGCGTGAAAGTTCCCAGAACATCTCTTCGTTTGCAACCGCATACTCGCTTCCAATGGTGACATTGTAGTGTATCATCCATGAACCGGTTGGTATGTTTACTTCTGATGAGTTAATCTCAAGAAGTGCCAGTCCGCCGGAGGTTGTGGTTGTATTAACGTTCTCCAGATTATAGACTACCTTGCTTTCATCTATCAGGTAATCTATCTTCACTTCCTTATTTGCCAGAGCTTGTCCTGACGGTGTTGTCACAAGGAATGGTATCTTTATTACAGAACCGTTGCTGAATGTTCCAAGGTTCATTCCATTCCAGCCTTTACTATATGTGCTGAATTCCAGCTGGTATGAAGAAGACTGGTACTTGTTGCTGAGCAGATATATCGGATTACCCCCAAACTGTATCGGTTCGCCTGCACTTGCATCTACATAACCTGCTGAGAAATTATAGGAGTTACTGACAAGAACTTTATCATACGTTCCGGATGTAATGGAATCTGCCATAAGTACGATATAATTGTCCTCATAGTATTCACCGTCTCCGTCAAGATCGATATTCTGCCATTCATCATCATGGAAATTGCTCATAAGGAATTTTCCAGACTTGCTCATTGCCATGATGCTCTGGTTTAGCATCACACCATTTTTCAGAGTGTTCTGTCCTTCAAGTTCAATAGTTCCGTCTGATCTGATCTCGGTGATGGTCCATGTCCTTCCAGTGTAGTCAGTGAATGATGAACCTACGGATTCATTGAATACCTGGGTTGCTGTATCGTCAGAAAGATTGCCTATCATATTAGAGTTATCTGTTACATTCTCATATTCAACGTAGATCGTGTCACGGACAGAATCCACAACCACCATTGAATAATATGGTACAAAACTATGGTTCCATGAATCATCACCCATGATCTCATAGCTACTTGTAACAGGCGATATATCATTTCCACCAATGATTCTGCCACTGATCTTTCCTGCACTGACATTACCAATACTTTGTAATTGGTTCTTTTTTGTCAGTATATCGGTTGTGGCATTGATCGATGTAACATTGGTGTAGTACTGAGCAGAACTGATACTTATTCTCATTGGGTTAGTAATAGTGACACTGGCAAGTTTAAGCTGGAACCAGAAATCAGTATATACTTCGTTGTTTTCCTCATCTGTGACCTTAAGTGTCATCATGTAGGCACCCTGCCCCCAGCCACTGGTGTTAATGGATACATTGATCTCATTTGGATCTATGCCGGCTTCTGTAGTAGTTATACCTGCCATCTGACTCTTTGTCTTGTAGCTGGTCATCCACATGCCTTCCTGCATGACATTCTCAACGGTCACGTTTGTAATGTTATGAGAACTGCTTCCCCACATCTGATCCTCAGATGCCTTTACAGTGACATTGATGAACCCACTTGTCGGGAACTCGTTTATCCAGTTGGAATCGACCCATGTTACAAACGCTGTGGTATGTACCCATGCGCTTCCTACCTCAGTGGTGTTCCCATCGGTTGCCTCGAATATGAATTCAAAGTTTCCTCCTCTGGAAACTCCAGGGTATTCATAGTATCCTGTTCCGTTGATACTTCCGATTTCAACCTCTGTATCATTGTACATGGTTGGCGGTGTCATCATGTCCCAATCTCCCATGGAAATTACTTTCTTAAGGGTGATGTTAACTTCTTTTGCATTGAAGCTGCTATCAAAGGCATTCAGTGTGAAGTTAATGGGTTGATCGATTCCGGCTTCCCATGAGGTGGAATATGGATTGAATATGAAATTGCTGACTTCGAACCATCCATTTCCATAGTCAATGATACCATCTTGTGTTGTCATTTTTATTCTGACACTGTAGAATCCTGACTTCAGACTATTGGATGCTGAGACAGTCAATGTGGCATCGCCATTGGAGTTAGTTGTAACCGAAGTTGCTGAATCTGTAATAGAAATACTTTCTCCTGTCATTGAATACTTCACATCTTTAACTTCCAGTGAAGCAGAAGATACATTGTTTCCACTTATGTCCTGTATATGTACTGAAAGCTCAATGGTGTCATCTGCTCCGAATACCTTGTACATATTGGAGTTGTCATCAAAGACCGGATTGGCTTTTATCTTATAGAGTTTCTCATCGAACCATCCGTCACCTATTACTGTTTTTGGAGTTCCGTCAACAGTAGCATTGACCCAGAATTTGACGTAATGGAAGCCCAGGTATGAGTCCGTAACATTGAATTTGAGGACTTTCTTATCACCTACAAAAGGCATATTGATGGTTGTCAGTACAGGGTCTTCCATGTATTCGGTCACGACCTCTGATGCACTATCACTCCAGGCCTCGATAAGTCCTACATCATTGATGTCAGATGCCGGTATTTCCAATCCTGTAGATGGATCGAATGCGGTGATCATTATCCTTGCCGTGGAGTTTGGAGCTACCGTAGGGCTGAACCATCCCATCTTGTTTACAGGTTCACCATGGACGAACATGTCCTGCACGGTAATACTTCTGCCTGCACTATTCCATTGGGAGATATTAACTCTTACAAGTGTGTCATATACTCCATTTTGTGATGGCGTTGTGAAGTTGATTACAGCAAATGTATTTCCAATTGTCTTTTCAACTTCATCCTGGATATCTGATGGTACACTCAAATATGTAAAGAATGTACTCGCATTCATCAGTGACCAGTCAGTGATGAATTCATCTCCATTGTTATTGGTGATGTTCAGCCTGAACTTTTCACTGTCAAGTTCGGTCATGGCCTCAAAATCAATATTTTCACCACTGCTGAGATTTGTTCCGGCTATTACCAAAAATCCCTCTTCTCCCGGTGCAAAACCGTCACTTTCCCCGTCATTCTTCGAAATTACTTTCAGAAATATCTCATACGCTTTGATGTTATAACTGGTATATGCTTTCTGGGTCTGGCTGTTTGTAACAGCTTCATATTCTACATAATATGTGTCTATCTCTTCACCAGCCGGAATTGTATAACTCGCAGTGTATGCACCTATATCACTATCGTATTCCAATTCCAGTTCATTGAGGTATGATGCATTGTTCTTACTCGTGATATCAGCAGTTACTGTAGCTGTAGAAAGTGGTTCTCCTGAACTGATATTTGTCAAGTAGACAACTGGTACTATTACCTCTCCACGGGCAAATGTGTGTTTTGGTGTGTTTTCGGTTGAGAGCATGTCACCGAACATGTTCATTGTGTTAACAACATATGATATGTGTCCAATATCTTCTGCTACCAGATGGTAGGTGCCCGCAACACTGGAAACTGTCATGGTTGTTGTGTTAAGCCCCATGGAGTTTGTTACAAGTTCTTTGCTGGATATGGATGTACCATTGTCCCTCAGGTTTTCAAGTGTAATGGTTCCTTCTATGGGTACACCACTGGCGTTTAGTGTGAGAACAGTAACATTAACACTTTGTCCGCCTGTGAAACTGGGTGTTATGGTCTTTGCCAGTGTAATTCCATTTTGTTTGTTAATGTTTATGAATTTATAGTCCACTCCGTTCAATTTAACTTTTGATCCTTCTATAAGGTTCCCGATCACACTTATGCCTGTACTATCCGTACCCAGACTCATATCGGGGTCATCATCTACGTAGGCAACTTCATCATCAGATACCAGAAAATAGTATGTGGTACTTCCCAAAAGGGCTGATCCACCTGTTTTACTCTGATTGAGGGAACCAGTTATTCCATGATCCGCAGATAATGATACACTGACGATGTCCCCTTCAGTGAATCTCACTTCTATGGTCTGAGGATCATTTTCTCCTACCACTGTCATATACAGATAAGGTGAAACGACACCAGTTTCGATGTCCACTGCAACCACAGTGTAACCACCTGAATCTGCAGGTACGGTCATTGTTGTTGAGAACGCACCTCCGGAAGCGGTGATTGTTTTATTTGATAATTGGTTTGCAGGATCAGTAAATTCGTAACCTGTGGGCCATATTATTATTTTTACTTCTCCAGTTTCATTACCGTCCTGAATTTCACCGGTAACCCTCATTGAGTCTCCGGCACCGTATGTTCTTCCGTCTATACTGAACTTCTGGATAGATGTAGCTGAAGCTAAAGGATTTATCAGCAATAATATCGCAGTAGTCAAAAGTACCAGGATGGCAATCCTGTTGTATTTTTTCAAATATTGTTTAGCACGATTCATTCTTTTGTCACATCCAACCCGTGATTAAAGAATTAGATTCACCAGAGTTATATCTAAATTATATTATAAAAGAGCTACGTATAATACTTTATTTAAATCTTACACTGGTTATGTTTTTGTAGTGACAATTATTTCTGACAGTATCTTCTTCTCATAATTGTACTAATGAATCTTTTCTATGAGTAAGTATCATCATAATAAATCGTGATATATAATCGGTAAACTTTTATTTGATATTGCCAGAGATATGTTTAGGTGAAATTATGGCCCACTCTGCAAATGGAAACATGGGCTCCTTTGCCCATATAGTACAATCCCTTCCTGATTATTCTGAGCTTATCATAGCTCTGTTGATACTCATACTGCTACTGATATCTATGGACGAGATCATGGATTTCATCTATATGGTAAGGGATATATTCACTTACAAAAGCATGCCTTTTAGCTGAAGCTAAAAAATAGGATATGCCTTTCAAGGAAGGCAATTATTTATTCTTAAAAGGTGCCCATGGAAGAACGCACATGGGGCATTCAGGTCCAAATCCTGCTGCTGCATATCCAGTCATACCACCTGCAGCATTCATTACTTTTTCAAAACCGTGTTGAAGGAGGAGGCTACACCCCATTCCTGACCTCTGTCCTGAACCGCATATTAATATCGTTTCAGCTTCAGTGTCCAGTTCAATGTATCTTTCTCTTAATTCATGTACGGGAATATTCACTGCCCCTTCAATGTGGAAATCTTCATACTCGGAAACTTCCCTGACATCCACTATCGTTGTTTTCTTTCCTTTTTGTATTCTGTCATTGAGCTCTGGTGCTGATATCTGGGGGATATGTTTTGCAGCAAATCCTTCAGTTACCCATCCGTACATTCCTTGTTCAAGGTATCCTTCAACTTTATCAAGTCCTACGCGGTGCAACTGCTGACACGCATCAAAGGCTTGTGAATAGTTGTCCGAAACAAGAAGTATGTTCTTATCAGGTGAAAGTAGCCATCCTGCATAGGTCGGGAAATTTGAATTGATATCTATGTTGTATGAATCCGGGATGTGTTGTCCTCCATATGACTCAAAACTGCGAACATCGAGGACTATTGCATCATTCATTCTATTCATGAAAGTATCATTGTTCAGAGCTTCAGGGATTTGCAGTTCTTTTAACAATTCGGGTCCTTTGCGGTTTACTTCTGTGCATCTGCTAAAATGATCTGGTGCCGAAGGCATGTTATTTGTAAGTGAGCCTATGAATTCCGGCATGTCATCTATGAGAAGAGCGTAGTTGTACTTTCTTTCATATCCCATTGTGCTGCTTCTTTTTGATGCCATGGACCTTCCACAAAGTGAGCCTGCACCATGTGCTGGATATATCTCACAGAATTCAGGTAGGTTGAGTAATTTTTCATGCAGTGTGTCATATAGTTTTGCAGCAAGTTCTTCAGCTCTTCCAGGGAACAGGTCAGGTCTGCCCACATCTCCCACAAACATCGTGTCACCACAAAATACGGCTACAGGTTCTTTTCCTCTAACTGTATCGACTACTATGTAGGATATATGTTCCGGAGTATGGCCAGGAGTTTCTATTATATTGAGTCTGATGTCTTCTATCTCAACAGAATCTCCTTCTGAAAGTGGAATATGTTCAAAATCACATTTTGCCTTTTCAGGTGCGTATATTGGTGCGCCTGTTCTTTTTGCGAGGTCTATGTGCCCTGAAATGAAATCTGCATGCAGGTGTGTTTCAAGGATGTGTGTGATTTTCACTCCCAGTTCTCTTGTAATGTCCAGGTAAATATCAATATCTCTTCTTGGATCAATTATTGCACAAGTTCTGTCGCCCGCTAGTATGTATGAGCTATGGGCTATTTTTTCGGTAAATATCTGTTGTATTATCACTTCTAACTCCCCTCTACTAATCTGGCATTTTCGCTTTAGTATTTTATGCTGTTTTTTGGTTTCTTTTTCCATTCGTTCTTCAGTCTACATTCGATCTTGTTTGGAGTATCTACAAAAATATGCTTGATTTTTGACTAACATTCAAAAAGCATATATATCTCTTCAATATAATGGGTTAGCATGCAGGAAATTACAGGTATGGAGCTATCTCCTAAAAAAGTGGAATATCTGAAATTCCTTCTTAGGAAGGGCGATCTGGTAAAGACCACGGATATCTCTACGGAGTTGAATGTTGATCCTTCCACTTCTACAAAGACCATAAACGATCTTTCTGAATATGGATATGTGGATCATATCCCCTATAGGGGTGTGCGTCTTACTGAAAAGGGAAGGGAATTCGCCGAATTCTTTGTGAACAGGCACAATATACTGAGCTTGATGCTGAGTCATTATGGTCTTTCATCAGAAGATGCCTGCACTGAAGTCTCTCGCTTTGAAGCATTTGTTTCAAAGGATGCCATAGATACGATCTGTGGTGCAATGGGGCATCCTACTGTTAGTGTTTGTGGGAAGATAATACATTCTTCTTGTAATTTGCATTAATTAGCTTACTGTGGTTTTGTTTTTTTACTGCTTGAAGCTAAAAAACTCAGTCGGATATTTGGTATGTATGCAAACATGTTGGTTATTATCCAAAAATAGTAGTGGATCAATGTTATTATTAGGTGGTGTATTGAAATGAAAAAAATATCAACGCTATTAACTGCATTCATTTTGATGGGTGTCGTTCTGACAGCCGGTTGTGTTGACGAACAAAGTTCTTCTGACAATGGTTCTAACAATATTATTGTAGGTGTGACCATTCTTCCTCAACAGGAATTTGTTGAAAAGATCGCAGGTGACAATGTACAAGTAGTAGTTATGGTTCCGCCGGGGGCAGATCCGCATTCTTATGAACCGACTCCAAGTCAGCTTACAGCTCTTAGCAAAGCAAAAATGTATGCTATGGTCGGTTCCGGGATAACGGTTGAAGATAACATGATGGGCAAGCTTACAGCCCTGAATCCTGATATGCTCGTTGTTGATTGTTCAAAAGGTATCTCTCTCATTGAAATGGAAGCTCACGATCATGGGGATGAAGTTCATGGAGCAGAAGCACAGATAAATGGGTCTGCTGATACTAACACTTCAGAAAGTGCCGTTTACCAGACAACATCAGTATCCGATCATGCAAATCTTGATCCTCATATATGGACGTCACCGGATAATGTTGAAGTAATGGTTGAGAATATTTACCAGGGACTTATACAAATAGATCCTGATAATCAGGCAACATATCTTGAGAACAAGAATGCATATCTTGCAGAGCTCAATGCACTTGACAAGCAGATACAGACCTCCCTTGAAGGTAAAGAAGGCAGCAGCTTTATGGTCTATCATCCTGCATGGGGATACTTTGCTAATCATTATGGATTAAATGAGGTATCTGTAGAAATAGAAGGTAAAGAACCAAGTGTAAAGGATATGCAGTCTGTTATTGACTTGGCAAATGAGAAAGGCATCAAGGTTATTTTCGTGCAGTCAGGTTTTAGTACTGTCAGTGCAGAAGCTATAGCAAGTGAGATTGGCGGAGAGGTAGTAGAAGTCGACCCGCTGGCAAAGGATTATATAGATAATCTTGCAAAAGTAGCAAAAGCGTTTGAAAAAGGACTGGCTTAAATGGAAAATGTGATCGATCTAAAGGATGTATGGGTAAGTTATGACAGTGTCAGGGTTCTTGAGTCAGTGAACCTGACAGTAAAGGACAAAGATTTCCTGGCTATCATCGGTCCCAACGGTGGAGGAAAAAGTACTCTGCTAAAGGTCATCCTTGGATTGATCAAACCTGATAAGGGCTCAGTTAGTTTATTGGGTGGCAGACCTGCAAAAACCAGAAGGTATGTGGGTTATGTCCCTCAATATCATTCTTCTAATCTTGATTTTCCCGTAACGGTATGGGATGTTGTTCTCATGGGACGTCTGAGCCATAAACATCCTTTGCAACGGTATAATGAAGAGGACCGCAATGCTGCCCTTGAAGCTCTTGGAACAGTCGGCATGCTTGATTTTAAGGACCGGCAGATCGGTGAACTGTCCGGTGGCCAGAAACAGAGGGTTTTCATTGCCCGTTCCCTTGTTACGAAACCGAAACTGTTAATACTGGATGAGCCGTCCACTGGTATAGATTCCAGAATGCAGAAGGAGTTCTATGAGCTTCTCAATAGGCTGAAATCAGAGATTGCCATTGTAATGGTTACTCATGATATCAGTGCGGTATCCGTTTATGTTGATAAGATCGGTTGTCTGAACAGAAAGTTCCATTATCACGATGATAAGGAAATAAGTCCGCATGATCTGGAAGTATCATATCAGTGTCCTGTAGAACTGATTGCACATGGTGTGCCACACAGGGTACTGAAAGAGCACTGAGGTGAAAACGATGCTTGAAATACTCCAGTATGACTTCATGAGGAATGCAATTCTAGCCGCTATTCTTGCAAGTATTGCATGTGGTATAATCGGTGTTTATGTGGTCGTGAAAAAAATAGTTTTCATCAGCGGTGGCATCACACATGCATCATTTGGTGGAATAGGCATTGGATATTTCCTTGGGATCAATCCGCTATTCGGTCTGATACCGTTCAGTCTTTTCTCTGCAATAGTAATGGGTCTTGTGAGCAAACGTACAAAAGTGGCTGAGGATACTGCAATAGGAATTTTGTGGTCTCTTGGAATGGCCATTGGTATTATTCTTATCTACTGGACTCCGGGTTATGCTCCGGATCTGATGACATATCTTTTTGGTAATATCCTTACAGTTCCGATGTCAGATATATATCTCATGCTGGGACTGGATGCAGTGATCATATTCGTTGTATATGCTTATTACAAACATTTCATGGCACTTTGTTTTGATGAGGAATTCACAAAGGTTTCAGGACTTTCAGCAGAGAAACTTTACCTGCTTCTGCTCTGTCTTATCGCACTTACAGTAGTACTTTTGATAAAAGTGGTCGGTATCATTCTGATCATTGCACTCCTGACAATGCCGGCATCACTTAGCAGGCATTATACTAACAACCTTGGTAAAATGATGTACCTTGCAATTATTTTTGGTTCATTTTTCAGTCTGGCGGGACTCTATCTGTCATATATCTTCGATGCACCATCCGGTGCCACGATAATCCTGGCGATGTCAACCGTCTATATACTTCATTTCCTTTATGACGGCCTTAAACCAAAAATAGCATCATGAAAATTGATCATTCTGAAATGATCTCTTTAATCTTTTCAAGGACAAGAATGGCATCTTCTCTTTTGATGTCACGTTCATTTTCTTTGCAGAACTGAAAGAGGCTTTCAGCCTTTTCTTCTGATATTATTCCTTCTTTTTCTGCTGTCCTTGAGATTCCAAAATAGCTTCTTTCCGTGTAGTGCGTATTTTTTGCAAGCCGGGTTATAAGTCTGCACTGCTCATCATCAATTATGCCTGCTAAGTTCGCAGCTTTCAATGTTTCACGTATATTGACCATAGGGCTTGAAACCGGCTCGAATGTGTCCGGGTTTGTAGCAACAGCAACCTCATCATCGTCCTCGATAACTCCATCCCTGTACCACTGGTAAATTGTTCCCACGCCTTCCATTCCATGAATATCAAGCTCAGAAGCCCTGAGAGCTCCCATACTACAGCCACCAATAACGATAACTCCCTCTTTGATCACATTTATTATCTCTTTATGGGCTGCGGCTGCCCTGCTAAAAAAGATACCATCTATTATGCCTATAATTTTGTACCCTTCGCTGGCAGCTTTGCCGATATCTCCTCTGGATATCGGCGCCCAGTATGTAGCATCAAGTATTTTTGATGCGTCTTCATGGCTGATGCTAGAACCTGCAAATACGAGGACTTCAGATCTAGTACTCATCTTCTGCGTCCTTTTCTCCATGGTCTGTCCTGTGGAGCCATTTTCTTTCTAGGGCCGGATTTCACTCTGTTACCAACTCTTTCTCTGTCAAGTGTGTACATCTCAAAGGTTGGAATTACTACTCTTACAACCGGAACAGCAACGCTTTCACGGGAAAGATCTACGACAACTGCAGAATCTGTTACCTTTTTGAGCTGTTCGATGATTACATCAATGCTTTCTGCAGGTGTGGTCTTTGACAGGTCCTTCAGTTCGGACATGGATATCTTTTCTCCATCCTCATACCAGTATTTGTTCATACGTTTGATCCTGTCGTATCCTATTTCCCTGACAAACTTCTCACGCTCAGTATCTTCTCTGGCACCGTGTATCTGTACGACCCTTGACTGTGCCGCTTCTGTGAGTGCTCTTCTTACTGCGATCTGTGGTTTGAGATGTGCTCCTGCACCCATTACAAGAAGTGCAGCATCCTTGAGCCTGGCATCATCGGTAGTTGCGACTACTGTTGTGATCTCAGTATCATGAGTTAAAGCCCAGAGCTTAACATCAACTTCGTTATCGGTGAACTTGCGGAGAATTTCATAATTCTCCCCGTCTTCTTCTGTCAGGATTATTTCTTTGCCAGGGTTCCTGTTAAATTCTGCAATGCTCAGGGCATCTCTTTCAATAACTTCTAGCAATCCGTGGAATATAGCTTCTTCAATGGTATTGCCTGCAGCAAGTCCATTAGTATTGCTTCGGAAAAGTTTTACTGTTCTTCCGGGTGCTTCATAAGGATGATACACTGAATTAGCAGGTATAAAGGTCTCTTCATTTTTCAAAAGGTCCCATCCCTGTATCCATTCGATTAACGCTTTTGGGTCGTAACTTTCCGCTATAAGCAGGGATGACGGGTCTATTGCATGATTTTCCTTCGTAAGATCATAGTAACTTTCGATCACGTGAATTGATTGCACATCATCCTTCACATTTTCATTCACACCACTTTTTTCAGCAAGACAGCGCTCAAAACCTTCCATCATTGCTGATATCCTTGCCTGCGTCTCAGTGTTTCCTTTTCCGGAATAAACTGAGATAGCACCATCTGCAGCACTTGGTCTGATCGAGGAAAAAACAGGTATGCCAAGTCTGTCCAGATCAGTAATACTGGCTATTCTGGTAACGCCTATACTCTTGAGATTATCCTTTGTTCTTTCAAGGGTGCTGTTTTCATCAAGAACCCGCTGGGTACCATCTATGAAGCTGAGTGATCTGTCAATGTTTATCTCTGGCATGATTAGCGAGAGTCTCTGCATGTATTATATCTTTTACGACAAGACTATATTGCTCCTTGAGTCATGCTGGCTGTTAACAGACATATAAAATCAATAGTGTGCAGTTCCCATTTATTAATTATTTAGAATTGTATAGTTTTGTAGCCGATTGTCTCCTATTTTTGTATAGTGTGTTTTAAAATCTAAATGACAATGTTTTTATATCATGTGCAACAACAGGTACATTTAGCACGCAAAAAGTGTATAAATATTGTTGGGATGTGTATATAAATTCTTAGTATGCCGAGTTCCAACAAGGCAAAACTAAAATGAGAGACAGGAGGTAAAATATGAGAGACACGAAAAAGTACAGAAAAGCTGATACTTCCAGAGACTGCCATGCAGTAGTAGATGGGATATCAAAAGACAAACTCACTGCTGAGGAAATGGAGCTTTATCGCTTCATGGTAGGCGGTGTGCAGGCAAAATAGCCTGCAAAACTATTTTTATTTTCTCTGCATAGTGCTCCCTATGTATGATGTTCTCAGTGTCAGGGAAGATTTTCCCGTATTGAAAGAAGTTATCTATCTTGACAACGCAGCCACTACCCAGACTCCGGTTCAGGCTGTTTATGCAATGCAGGACTATTTTTTCAAGTATGCGGCAAACCATGGACGTGGTGCTCACAGGCTTGCAAGAGAAACTACTAATCACTATGAAGATGCTAGGGAATCAGTGGCATCTTTTCTTAATATGGATGCTGAAAGAACGATCTTCACAAAAAATGCTACAGAAAGTATCAATATCGTTTCCAGAGGTTTTCCATGGAAAAAAGGGGACCATGTTATCGTAACTCTTGTGGAGCATCATTCCAATTTGCTTCCATGGATACGCCTGAAGGAAATAGGTGTTGAAGTAACTGTTATTGATGTTGACATATCCGGTGTTGTTGATCCGGAAAATATTCGCGGTTCTATCAAAGACAACACCAGGCTTATAGCTGTGAACCATGTTTCAAATGTATTTGGTTCTATACAGGACGTTGAAGGGATAGCTAAAATCGCAAAACAGGCAGGTGTGAAGATACTTGTGGATGGTTCACAATCCGCAGGAAACCTGTCAATTGATATAAAATCTTTTGACCCTGATTTCTTTGTCTGTCCGGGACATAAGGGCTTGCTTGGTCCGCAGGGAACAGGTGTCCTTTACGTAAAGGAGCCTGAAGAGATCGAACCATTATTCCTTGGTGGCGGAATGGTTAGCTCTGTTACAAAGGAAACTTTCAAGATGGAATCAAGTCCTGCAAAATTCGAGGCAGGAACTCCTAATATTCCCGGAGTTATCGGCCTTGGGCGGTCAGTAGAATATGTTGCAGAACTGGGGGTAGATTCCATACAAAAACATGAACTTGATCTTTCAAGAAAAGCTGCATCTCTTCTTGCTGATATTGAAGGCGTTGAGGTCTATGGTCCAAAAAAGCGTGCAGGAGTTGTCCCATTCAATGTCATTGGTATGAATGCACACGATGTTGCAATGATACTTGACCAGACCAAAGGGATATGTGTCAGAAGTGGTTATCACTGCGCAATGCCAGGAGTGTCCAGTCTTGGTGTCAATGGTACTGTGAGGGCATCATTTGGATTGTACAATACAGAAGATGAACTTGAATCCCTTGTAAAAACGGTTTCAGATATTACTGCACTTGTATGATGTGTAATATTATACATTCTAATATTGTGCTACTATCTGGTAATTCCTTGCTGTATCTTATTTATAGCGGGATAAAAGCAAAAAGTTATTATGCGGAAATAATTATATTAGTCTTGCAAACTGAATTCTGAAACACATAAAGTCATTTATTATTAAACATGGTAGTTAATAACAGGCAATCAATGTTAACAACTAATGACGGCAACTAACAATGGTTATGAGTAATGAGGGCTAATTATCTGGCAAGAGGGGAGTTCAATTGAGCAAAGATATGCTTTTGTGGGATGAGACTATTTTCAGCAATGGTGAGGTACTTGAATTTGATTACCTGCCGGAGTATTTTGCACATAGAGATTCCCAGATGCAGGCGCTCCGTTTTAGCCTGAAACCTGCTCTTAGGGGTATGCGTCCGGTTAATTGTCTTGTAAAAGGTCCTCCCGGTACTGGAAAAACCACTGCTGTGATGAAGATTTTCAATGAGGTAAAAGAGCATACTGATAATGTTGCTTTTGTGAAGGTAAATTGTCAGATGGATTCCACCAGATTTGCTGTTGTTTCTAGAATCTATGAACAACTGGTTCATATCACTCCTCCCTCATCCGGAATCTCATTCAGGAGACTTTTTGAGAAAGTTATTAAGTACTTGCTTGATTCAAACAAGACACTTGTTGTAGCTTTGGATGATATCAATTATCTTTTTCCGGAAGGACATGCAGATGAGGTCATGTACTCACTTTTAAGAGCACATGAGCAGTATCCGGGAGCAAGGATATCCGTAATAGCAATAATCAGTGATGTCGGTATTCCTTACAGTTTTGATCCACGTGTAGGCTCAGTATTTCTCCCGGAGGAAATTGCATTTCCAAGATATGAGATATCTGAGATTGCTGACATAATCTCTAATCGTGTGAAACATGCCTTTTTCAAGGATGTTGTTTCTGATGAAGCACTGGATATGGTTGTCACTTATGTGGAAAGGACAGGTGACTTGAGAATTGGTATTGATCTTTTGAAACGTTCAGGTCTTAATGCAGAGAGGCGGGCAAGTAAGACTATATCTGTTGAAGATGTTGACAAGGCATATGAAGCTTCAAGGCTACTGCACCTGTGTCGTAATATCAAATCACTTTCTGATCATGAGAAAACGTTGCTTGGATTGATAGCAAAAGATAACAGTCTTCCAACCGGCGAGCTTTACAAATCATTCCATGAGATTACCGGACTTGGTTACACTCGTTTCTACGAGATAATCGAAAAAATGCATGTTTCCAAACTTATTGATGCCGATTTTTCAGGCAAGGGTATGCGTGGAAGAACAAGGTATGTAGCACCTGCTTACGATTCAGAAGATATACTCAAATGTCTTGAGTGATTTCTTCTATTCTATGTCGTTATCTCCGAAATATTCAATCCAGATTTCTGATAGCACATCGCCGTATCCCCAGCCGATATTCCGAGCACCTAGTCTGACCCGATACAGTTCATCTTTCAGGCGGGAAATGTCGTGTCCCTGCTTTTCAACAATGAGAGTCCATTTTATAGCATTTTCATAGAAATGTTCCATTGAGATATAGTCTCGTTCTTCAAGATCTCCAATTGTTTCGGTGATTTTCTGTCCTTCCATTATTGTATGCACATAAACATCCGCAAGAACCATTGCATCATCTGTAGCTTTTTCAAGATACCTGAGAATTCTCTTTGTTTCTTTAAAGTCCCAATATCTCATTGTTCTGATATTGAAACTCAGGGCATGGGTTATTTTCTTCTTGTATTTCTCAACATCAATCTCTTGGCTATCTGCAAGTACTGACCTGACAAAGAGCTTATTGTCATCAGATAGTTCCATCATGTCCTTCACCAGAGCTATTAGCTCTGCTTTTTCCAGAGAATTAAGTCTTCTCTTTGCCATAATCATGTCTCAGGATCCTATTATCATGTTCCAAACTATTACTTGAAACTAGCAATATGATTCTATCAATCTGCTATGTAAATAAGATAGACTATGCAAAAACAATCAGTTAAAATTAATATTACTACAAAATAAGCAGTTGTCTAGTAACTTAAAAAAGCAGTTTTGCGCAGAATTCAAAAGAACCTGCGCAAATGAGTTTGTTTGTTTATTCCTGTTCTCAGGGTATTTACATGTCCATTCCGCCCATTCCTGGTGGGAGGTTTGGAACCATGTCTTCTGCACCAGGGCCTGCTGGTCCCTGCTTGGATGCAATGATATCGTCAATCCTGAGGATCATGACCGCGGATTCTGCTGCTGAGTTGATAGCCTGTGTCTTTATTCTGAGTGGCTCTACTACACCAGCTTCCCACATGTCGATTACCTGTCCTTCGTAGACGTTGAGACCTGCTGTCTTTACGCCCTTCTCGTGGTGTGCACGGAGCTCCATGAGCATGTCTATTGGGTCAAGACCTGCATTCTCTGCAAGGGTTCTTGGAATAACTTCAAGTGCCTCTGCGAATGCTTTGACTGCAAGCTGCTCTCTTCCGCTGAGTGTTGCTGCGTATTCCTGGAGTCTGAGTGCGACCTCTACTTCAGGTGATCCGCCGCCAGCTACGAGCTTCTCATCTTCAATTGCTACACCGACTACTCTGAGGGAGTCGTTGAGTGCTCTCTCGATGTTGTCGATTACGTGCTCTGTTCCGCCACGGAGGAGGATTGAAACTGCCTTTGGATTGTCACAGCCTGTTACGAAGGTCATTGGGTCGCCGCCGATCTTCTTCTCTTCTACAAGGTCTGCCTTACCCATGTCATCTTCTGTTATTTCGTCAACGTTTGTGATGAGCTTTGCACCGGTTGCTCTTGCGAGTTTCTGCATGTCACTCTTCTTTACACGTCTGATTGCGAATACGCCTGCCTTTGCAAGGTAGTGCTGTGCCATGTCATCGATTCCTTTCTGACAGAATACGACATTTGCACCACTGCTGGTTACCTTGTCAACAAGTTCCTTGATCATCTTTTCTTCCTGGTCAAGGAATGACTGGAGCATCTCAGGGGATGTGATTGAGATCTCAGCATCGACTTCTGTGTCTTTGAGTTCGATTGCTGTGTTGATGAGTGCGATCTTTGCGTTTGCTACCTTCTTTGGCATGTTGGTGTGTACACGTTCCTTGTCAATGATCATGCCTTTGATGAGCTCAGTGTCCTCAATACGTGCACCGACCTTCTTCTCTACCTTAATGTTGTCCATGTCGACCTTGTTGTCTTCATCGGCAATGCTTATGATAGCGTCAACTGTGACGTTTGTAAGGACTTCCTTTGTTGCTTCTGCACCCTTTCCGGTCATTGCTGTTCCGGAGATGTTGATGAGAATGTCCCTGTTCTCTCTGGTGACTGATTTTGCGAGTGTCTTGATGATCTCGCCTGCTTTCTCTGAAGCCATTCTGTAACCGGATGCGATGATTGTTGGGTGTACATCCTGCTCGATAAGTTCTTCTGCCTTCTTGAGGAGTTCACCGGCAATTACAGCAGCTGTTGTTGTTCCGTCTCCGACTTCATCGTCCTGGGTCTTGGAAACTTCAACGATCATCTTTGCTGCAGGGTGCTCAATGTCCATCTCTTTAAGGATGGTTGCACCATCGTTTGTGATTACTACATCTCCGAGACTGTCTACAAGCATCTTGTCCATACCTTTTGGACCAAGTGTTGTTCTGACAGCTTCAGCGACTGCTTTAGCAGCCATGATGTTGTTGCTCTGTGCTTCTCTGCCTCTGGTTCTCTGGCTTCCTTCTCTTAATATGAAAATTGGCTGTCCAGCCATCTGTCCTGCCATAATTGTCTATCCTCCTATGTTATGAAATTAGAATGACATTTATTCTCAAGTCGTTTTTTAATGTTTGTAGTTCTATATAAGCATATCGGATTGGCTGAGTTCTTCACGAAGAAAGAATAAGCTACTCACAATTGAAAAAAAGATGTCAAATTAATGAAAATAAAGAAAAAAAGATTGGTGTAAGTGAGGGACCTCACCTTACAATTGATTTAGGAGATCTGTTAAGGAATCTTCTCTTAGCACCAGATGATGAGTATCTCTGTGCTGGTCCTGGATGAGCTTTTCCTTCCCTGCACTTTGGTACCTTGATTGTTCTTCCTTTGCGTCCTTTTACCTTTGACCATTCAATGCTGCCTGTTTTACCCATGATAAAATCCTCTTGAATTGTTATTTAAAATTATTTGTAAATGGATTGTTAATTTTAAGTTATTTTATGTTTAACCTAGATATATAGTTCTAGTCGTTGAGTTTACTTCTAGACGTAATGCTTAGTATTAAAGCTTACGGGAATATGAGAGCAAAATTACTTGTAGACAGCAGAGATTATGCATCCATATTAGCAGGAGTTGATCAAAATAATCCCGGCAATCGAGAAACAGCTGGAAGCAGTAAAAGACGAGCTTCAGGGCGTGCATGAATACTCCAATGAAGAGCTCATATCTATTATACAGGAAGTTGGCTTTGAATGTGATTTCTGTGCCCGCTGCTGTACAAGGCAGTTCAATGACCATGTTTTCCTTTTAAATGAAGATGCCATCAGGATGCAACAGATAGACCCTGATTGCATGGAACCTGCACCATATTTTGAGCTATGCGATCAGCAGGGCCGTTTCTACGTATCCGGCTATGCGCTAAAAGCAAAAGAAGATGGTTCATGCATCTTCCTTAATGAAGAAAAGCGATGCAAGATCTATGATCAGCGTCCCACGATCTGCAGTCTTTATCCTTATATGCTTCACCGCGAACCAGACGAGAACGGCAATGTAGACTGGAGGCAGATAAGCGGCCTTAACCAACACGGCTGCTATCACACAGAAATTAGTGATGAAGAAGCCAGTGAGATTGCAGACCGGATAAAATCATATGAAACCAGCTACCTCTCCCAGCTCATTGAGTTCTTCAAAAAAGCAGAGGAACATTTCACCAAAAACAAATTGAAACACGTTCAGGGTGTCTACGACAGGGAAATGAGGAAATTCAACAAAGGCGGAGAAATTACAGTATTTGTCTATTATAATGGTGAGTTCATAAAGCACAGGTTCAAAGGCCCGGAATAAAAAGTATTATAGTATTATTCCCATGTACCGGTAGCTTGGCCTGTAAGTGCCAGCTTTCCCATCACTTTTTTGTAACGCTTACTTACAGGTGATGTTTTCACATCCGCAAAAGGAGTTCCTGGAAGTGGTGTCAGGTAATGTGAATGCACATTGCCGCCTTTTTTGCAGATCCATTGGATAAGTTCCAGACTCATATCCTGCTCTTCTTCAGTCTCATCTGGAAAACCCACCATAAAATCCACAACAGGTGTAATTCCATGTTCAAAACAGAGTTCAAGACTCTGGACGACATCATCAACAGTGTGTCCTCTGAGAATCTCTCTCAGGATTCTGTTACTTCCTGACTGAGCCCCAAGGCTCACTTTTGAGTTTGTGCAATACTTTGTGATTAGTTCCAGTGACTCATTGGTAATGAATTCCGGCCTGACCTCTGAAGGAAAAGTCCCGAAAAAGATATCCTTTGGACCTGTATCTTTAAGTGCCGAAAGAAGTTTTTCGACTTTGTCAAAACGTGGATGTATGCCATCACTTCCATATGCCATTGAGTTTGAAGAGGTGAATCTCAGGTCCCGGTAATATTTTGCATATTTCACGATAGACTCAATACTTCTATGTCTCATCTTATTCCCGAAAAGACGCGGTGTCTGGCAGTATCTGCACCTGAAAGGACATCCTCTGCTGATCTCAAGAGGTGACATTACAATTTTCGGGTCAAAACACGGATACTTATCAAGGTCAACAGGTTCCCTTTTTTCAGTGATTACAGTTTTTCCGGAATCATCCCTGTAGGCAATTCCTTTCACTGTGGAAACATCTCTTCCTGATTTGATTGTCTCAATAAGTTCAGGTAAAGTTTCCTCACCTTCGCCGATAACCACATAATCAAAATAGTCAAGTGTCTCCTCCGGTGCGCCAGAAGGATGAGGACCACCTGCAATAAATATAGATTCGGTGTCTGCTTTTTTGACTTCTTTAAAAATAGAATCTTTCTGCCTGGTGGCGAAGCTGTATATCATTACTCCATCGTGAGGCTTTTTGACCTTCAAAGCCTCCGGCACAAGAGGTGCCAATGCAGCAAGACTGTACGTGTTCTTTTTATTCCAGCGAAAGCAGACATCCATGAATTTCTCTCAAATCTTAATTATTCATTTCTTAGTTCAACAAAAGCTTCTGTGCTGTTGACAACAACCATGTCACCATTTTTCAGAATCTTGTAAGGGTCCTTCTCAAGCCTGTCAACAAGAGGTACTTCTGATATTATTGCACCCACAGCCACAATTGGCTCAGATTCAAGGTTGATCATTGCAGCAGGAGCCACGCCATTCTTGAAAAGCTGATAGATGACATACGAGCCAACAGTGGAACCTTTCCCGTGTGGGAAAACAAGGACTTTTCCGGCAATTGACTGCCCGTAAAGTTG
Organism: Methanolobus vulcani; assembly: GCF_900100715.1. Lineage (GTDB taxonomy): Archaea > Halobacteriota > Methanosarcinia > Methanosarcinales > Methanosarcinaceae > Methanolobus > Methanolobus vulcani. The sequence goes on from NZ_FNCA01000002.1 coordinate 341,251, forward strand.
GTGCTGAGGTTCTACTACTTCTCCGGTCTCAGGCTCAACATTTCCAAGGAACGAAATTGCATCATTTGTAAGAAGCACTTCGCCTTCTGCAACACCTCTGGAAATAGTTCTGCATTTAATTTTCATCGACAACACCTGCCTCTTTGATGCAGTCCTCAATCCTCGCATACTTTGCCGCCACTTTACACATGCTTGGAACATAGGCAAGAGCCTTTCCAGAGTTCACGGTTATGGACTCGTACTTGTTAGTGGCAGGTGAGACTACCATGCAGGTGTCGCACACAACTTTTGCCCCGCTTTTCTCGATTCTCTGCACAAGGTCGGGATGCCTTTCAGCAACTTCTCTTGCAGTGCAGACCCACATTTCCTTTTGGAGTTTCTTCCCTTCAACAAGTCCTGCTATTTCTTCCAGTTCCTCAACAGAACAGTGTGGGCATCCAACGGTGATTATCTCACTGGATTGTATGTCCTTATTAGTTTCATAGACCTCGTCAATCTGTGTTCTCTCAACAGGAATGACTTCATCAGGTCTTGCAAATTTGTTCCTGACAGCCTCTGGAGTTACGTCTTCTATATGATAGAGTGCCACGGCACCGGACGCTGCAAGTGCTGCACCGAGGGATTTCATCTCGTTCTTTGAAGGCTTGTTTTTCATGTAGAATATTGGAACCCTGCTTCCGATTGTCTTGCCTGCAACGTAACCAAGAGCACCAAAGTCAGAGCCTGAAAGTTCGCAATCAACTTCCACAGTCACCACCGGTTCTCTCATTTCGTCAAGGTGGTATCCGTAGTTTGCAGTCTTGCCAACAAGTGCTGCGGAGAGTGCTGAAGGACCTCCTTCACGGTTTGTCCTTGCACCGATTACTGAATTAGCATAAGATACGGCTGATGATTCACTCCATGCGATGTGGTCGTCAAGTGTGACGTTAAATCCTTCAAGATAATATGGTGTACATGTGCACTTTGTCTGGATGCCAAGTTTTGCGTAAGCCTCAATGATCTCCTGCTGCTTCTTTGCAAATACAGGGTCGATGCCCATTTCATCCCAGCGGACTATGTCCATTCCTGCAGGATTGAGGATTGAAGGGATCTTCACTTTTCCTTCAAGGTCGGATATCCACTCAAGGCCTGCGTCTCCAATTGTCTTATATGATACTCCGGCTATCTGTGCGCTCTTTACAGGAATAAGTTTGTCAGCACCGTAGATATCTCCAAGTGCAACCAGTATCTCGATTGCTTTCTGGAGACTACGGCCGTATTCTCCATCAAGCGTTTTTTCTTCTTCAGGTGTAAGATACATTCTTTTTCACCATGTTGTAATTTTCACTCTTCACTCTGGCATCTTTGCACGTTCAAAGTTCTGTGCTTCTTTCAGAACCTTTGTAGCGTCAATTCCCATTTTGGTGGTGGTTCCATCAGGTGCACCGCGTGGGTCAAGTGAACTTCCTCTCACATTTGGTATTATCATAACGTCCATGTCACCCTTCACCCTGGTGGCAATGGCAAATTCAACATCTTGCAGGTCAAAGATGTCGATATCATCATCAACTACAACCACATGCTTCAGGCTTGTGTGAGCTGCGAAAGCTGCCATGATGGCGTTCTTTCCGTCACCTTCTGTCTGTTTCTCAATCTGAACCACTGCATGCAGGTAACAGCACCCGCCTTCTGTGAGTACCACGTTCTTTACGGTTGTGACTTCGCTGACAGCGTTGAATATCCTTGGTTCGTATGGAACTCCCATCATGAGCAGGTGTTCAGGACCTGCCGGGAGGATTCCGTGGTAGATAGGGTCTTTGCGGTGCAGTATTCTTGTGATGTGTATGACCGGTTCCTGTCTCACAAGGTCGTAGGTTCCTGTTATGTCCACGAATGGTCCTTCATCGACTCTTTCAACCGGGTCGATGTAACCTTCAAGGACGATCTCTGCATGAGGGACTTTGATTCCGTTTGAGCATTCGAAAAGTTCTACAGGTCTGCCACGTAGGGCTGCAGCATAGTTGAATTCCTTGCCTGCCGGTACACGTGTGGTTGATGCGAAAGTAACTGTAGGGTCAGCACCAAGAACGATTGCAATAGGGAGTTTTTCACCTTTGTCAGATGCTTTCTTATGCATGACGTAGCTGTGTCTTGGAGCTACAAGACGTGCTGCAAGTCTTGTTTTATCGACTACAAGGAGCCTGTGGATAGCTGCATTCATGACGCCTTCATACTCAGTTACAACAACTCCGGCTGTAAGATATGGTCCTGCATCCTTTTCGAAGTGTGTCATTATGGGGAGTTTTGTGAGGTCAACTTCATCCTCGATGACTTCCATTGTTGGTGAGTTTTTTACGATAACGACCTCGCCATCTGGTGATACTTCAGAGAGTTTCTTGATTATCTTATCCTTGTCCACACCGAACATTGTTGCAAGTTCATCCCTTGAACCGAGCACGTTCATGATGGCTTTGTTGCCGTCAATGTCATGGAACAGCACCGGTCCGGGTGTCTTCTTTGCAATACGCGGTGCTTCGAACACCTTTGAAACAGGCTCTGTTACCTCAACGAGTTTCCCGTTCTTCCTGAGCTGGTCGATAAATTCCCTCATGGTATCATCCGTGTAAAAGTTGTAAGTAATATATTATTAGTGAGTTGTCTCATTTAGGGCTAGAATATGAGCCAATTATATTTGAATGCATATACTAAAAGAGGATTGTGTGCAGTTTTGTTTTGTTTCAATTGCTTTTCTCTTTGTTCTTTCGTATTTTTTCTAAAAGAATTACATGATACTCTCTAAAGCAATTATCGATTTTTTCTATTATCTCATTACGAGGAGCATTCTCATCTAATAATTGATAAAATAATTTGATAAGCTCATTTTTGATTTCTATGTAAGGAGTTTCATGACATCTAGATTTTTCCCCATCATAACACAGATTTTTCTGAAAATTATCTCTAGCTTCAGTTAAACTAAAAGATTCGTTAGGTCCTCCAAGAACTTCATCTGCATTTATATCATCCTGTCCATCATCTTCCCATTTACATAAAATACATATGTCATAACCACCGCGTTCATTTAGAGTTGGAAAACCACAGCATGGGCATGTATAATCTAGAGTAGTTTCCGGTAACTTTATTTTTTCATTTTCGAGATATTGATTGAACTTAATTCTTCTTTGTTTAAAATCTTCCATGAGGAAAAAATACAAGAGTATTACATAATACTTTTTGATGTATGTGCTCAGTAGGAATCCTGCCATTATGATTTCTCGCAGGTTACGAATAACTCGAATAATCCCGAAGGGTCCGGCGAAGCCGGCGCTTTACCATAAGAAAAGCAAAAAAATCTGCATGTAATATTAGAATACTTTATTTGCAGGCTTTCATAAAATTATGTATACAGATCTGAAAATCTAAGGGATATTCTTTTGTATAGCATCATTGGAATGTGCCGCCTTCGGCGGATGGTTGCTTTGTTTTTAGATTGCCAATTTTTTGTGGAAACTAAATTGGGCAAAGACTGTATCAGTCACATACACAGGATTTCTACAGAGCCGATGTATGAACTAATTAAAAAGAAATAGTCCTCTTTCAGCACCATGCATGATAATATCCCTTATCCTTTCCAACCTCAACAGGAATACCAAATAACTCCGTCAGTTTCTCAGCAGTAAGAATATCCTCAATATCTCCGTCTGCAAAAATCCTGCCGTCCTTCAGGAGAACCGCACGGTTGATTTCAGGAACAATATCCTCAAGGTCGTGGGTTACAAGGATTATGCTCTTTCCGGCAGCTGCGATCTTGCTCACAGTTTCCCTGAACACATGCTTGCTTTTCAGGTCAAGGCTGTTTGTCGGTTCATCCAGAACAAGAATCATAGGGTCGTGGACAAGCGCCCTTCCGATGAGGACTCTTCTTGCTTCACCGGTTGAAAGGTGGGATATGTTCTTGCTGGCAAGGTGTCTTATCTCAAGGAAATCAATGATATCTGCTGTTCTTTTCAGCATGTAAGGTTCGATTTTCATGTTAGGATAGATACCAATGCTGCTGAAAAAACCGGAAAGGACCACTTCTACTACTGAGATGTCTCTCGTATAGTCAAGTTGCAGGTCACCAGATACAATTCCCATGAGATTTTTCAGGTCTGAGATTACCCACCTGTCCTTTTCCAAAATCCTGAAAACCATTCCTTCAGTATCTGCAATTGGGCGGTAGTCTCCGATAATAGTTTTGATGATAGATGACTTGCCGGAACCATTCGGTCCGATGAGTGCGATATTTTCACCTTTCTTAATGTTGAAACATAAGGAATCAAGGATAAGTCTGTCATTTTTCCTGACAACTATATTTTTCATCTCAACAAGAGATTCAGGCATACTATCGTTACTTTTCTCTGTGGTTTTTTGTTGCTCTGTCATCTGCTGGTCACATGTTTCCTTTATGCTTGGTTGCATCCGTTTATTTGCCTAAGAGTAATAATGTTTTTGTGGTGGTTAGGATGCATTGAAAATCACATTATATTAATCTGGAAAATGATTTATTTATATAATATATGCATGTATAAAAACATTGTATTTACGAACTTCTATAATTTGGAGAAGAACCCATTATGTTTTCAGGAAAGAGATTTGCAAATGTATCTATTTTATTTGCTGAAGCTATTCTTCTATTTCTTTCCCAAACAATAGCAGTCTCGGCCTTAGCGACTACTTCTCCTGAAAGCAACGCTTCTTTCTTTGACCAATACAGGACTGAACTTTTCATAATTATAATCGCACTCATCATCCAGTTCATTCTTATCTCTCTTCTTCTGATCAATCGCAGAATACTCAAGAATACCCAGTCTGACCTGATAGCTGCAAAAGAAAAAGCAGAAGATGCAGACCTTTTGAAATCACAGTTCTTATCCAACATGAGTCATGAGCTAAGAACGCCACTCAATGGAATACTGGGTTTCTCAGAACTTATCATCGTTTCTTGTCCTGATGAAAAATGCAGTCATTATGCCAGTCTTATCAAAAAAAGTGGAGAACGCTTACTCCTCATAATCGATGACATACTTGATACTTCCAAAATAGAAGCAGACCAGCTTGTAATACATAAAGAACGATTCAGCATCAATGATATGCTTGATGAAATCTATTCACTTTTCAAAGTCCAGTTTGAATCCAAAAAACCGTCTGTTGATCTCATTCTTGCAAAAGGCTTTGACAATGAGAACAGCATGCTTTACTGCGATGAACACCGTCTGAGGCAGATTTTTAATAATCTCATAGGTAATGCCATGAAATTTACAGAAAAGGGCAAAGTTGAATTTGGTTATAATATTGAAGATGATTTAATGATGTTCTACGTTTCTGATACAGGTATTGGTATTCCGGAAGACCACTACGAATGTGTTTTTGGAAGATTCAGGCAGGCGCATGATGCTTCCACAAGAAAATACAAAGGTACAGGTCTTGGAATGTCAATTTCAAAATCTCTCACAGAACTTCTGGGAGGCTCCATGACATTTGAATCAGAGGTTGGTGTAGGAACAACTTTCTATTTCTCGATTCCTTATATACAGGAAGCGGAATGAAATTACTCTGTATTTGATTTTTTAGATAAAAACAAAACAACAATCTTTATATATTTATTAATTTTTAAGTTAATTATCATCATCTATGGTTGTAATGATGGTACAAAAGTGGTCTCAATTCAATAGATTTTAAGGAGGGTTCTTATGGATGACGAAATTATCGGAATAGTTCCGAACATGAAGAAAAGTAAGATGCTGGGTATGTCCTATGATATGTTCACTTTGATTGCAACGCCTGATACTACCATCATGGCTAAAGTCACACGTGCAATGTTGAATCAGGTTATAAAAGATTCACGTGCACAAGCCAAAGCTGAAGGAAAAGGTTTCTTCGGACAATGGGGCGCCCAGATATCAGGTGCAAATAAGTACGCTGAAAGATACGCTGGGATGAGTGCACAGATGGCTCTGGCCGAGGATAAAGCAAACTTTGCAATCCCCAATTCAACTATCAGTTCAGTAAAGGTTAACAAAAAAACACGTACTGATGACGACGGAATAAATCAAACAACCTGGGAGACCATCATCCAGGCAGATTCTGGGAAAATCAAGTATAAGACGGATTATGATCCGAAAGGCCATTTGCAGGCCATATACGGTGACAGGGTAAAATAATCCGAATAATTCTTTTTTGAATGATTCTCTTTTTATTTTTCAGCCATTTCTGGCTGAATATTTTATCCTATCTTAAAGCATCTCATTGAAACTGATGAATGTTGGAATCCTTCATGTGTAAACTCAAGAACTTCACCTTCTTCCTGTAATGCAATTGCATAGATCATTGGAAGGTAGTGGTCCAGCGTGGGGACGCCAATTTTGGCTACTTCGCCCATGTTAAGGTATTGAATAAGGTCTCTGTGGTTACCGGACAGAATATTTTCTTTTACTTTCTCGTCAAGTTCAACCGCCCATTCATATGGTTCTGCATCGACATTCTGGAAATCAATAAGACTCAGATTATGAACAATATTACCACTGCCAATTATGAGCACACCCTTATTGCGAAACTCTTTGAGTTCTGATGCCAGATCATAGTGATGCTGCAGCATTTTAGGGTGCCATTCATTGAAAGAGTAGTTAATACTCATTTCAAAGACAGGAATGTCAGCTTCAGGATACATATGTTTGAGAACTGCCCATGAAGCGTGGTCAAGTCCCCATTGGTTGCTGCACTTTACAGGCACTTTTTTTACGGTCCTGCATGCAAGTTCAGCTTCTGTAGGTGCTCCGGGACTTGGATAACTCACTTCGTATAATTTCTGTGGAAAACCGTAGAAATCATAGATTGTTTTAGGATTTTCATTACAGGTGACAAATGTTCCATCGGTCATCCAGTGAGCTGATATAACCATGATAGCTTCAGGTCTTGGAAGTTCTTTCCCAAGTTTCACAAGGCTTTGGGTGTAACTATTGTCAAGGATGATGTTCATTGGAGAACCATGTCCAATGAAAAGGACAGGCATTTTCTCCTTCTCAGGTAACTTTTCACTCATTTCGTACTCTTTGTATGAGGTTGATGTCTATCGTGCCTATGCCAGCTTATGCAAACTTTATCTGCTGTTCTTATTCTACTATGACCATTCCTGTCATTGAATGATGGATCGAGCAGTGGTAGTTGTAGGTTCCGGTCTCGGTAAAGGTATGACTGAACGAATCGCCATTTTTGAGCGCATCAGATGCAAAATCCGCTCCGGCTACAGTGTGAGATACTGAATCAAAGTTTGTCCACTTTACCGTGTCACCTGATGAGATTGTGACTGATTGTGGATTGAAAGCGAAGTTCTGGATAGACACTTCCACAGTCATACTTTCTGTGGTCATGGCAGGTGTCCCATTAGTCGGACTTGTCGTAGTTTCGTTTGCTGGAGTCGCAGTCTGTCCACTGTTGCTATAACTGGTACATCCCATTGCCAGAGATGCAGCGACTAGAAGTATGAATATGATCAATTTTCTTTTCATTATTAACCCCCTTTCAATTGGGTGTCTTACCTTGATATAATTTCTCACAAAGTATTCCACTTTAATTATTTTCTGGACGACTATCAAATTCATCTGGAGCAGTAATAAATAAGACTCCTGACCCAACAGTTTCATCTGTTCTCCTTTTTATTATGTGATGTCTTTCCCACAAAAAGGATGTCGGTACTAAAAATACATAATCACATTCTTATTCAGGTTAGGTTTAATATAAGTTTAAATCCCCTTTTGTTATTGTGAACGACAATTATCATTCCTGTTTGGATCTTGGAATCAAGAGTTTTCGCTCCTTGCCTATAATAGAAGGTTATTACCTTGTGCTGGGTGGTGGAAAGATAGGAAGCGATTTTGCCAGATATGCCAAAGAGAAATCTTTTCCTTTTGTAGTGATAATTGATGTAGATGAGTCAGCTAAGGCCACTAACAGTTCAGTATCTGTTGACCGGGAAGAACTTTTCAGTCTGATTAAGGATTTCCATAAGTCAAAACCCATTTCACACAGCGTTTATTTTCATTGTATGGATGTGCGAAATGTTCCAGACATTCTTAAAATCGGCATTCCGGAGTTCATAATTCCTGCTGTGCCAACACATGCTGTTGTGAATATGGCAATTGACATGTTTGGTTCAGTTTCATCCGGAAATCTAATTTCTGCCGTTCAGATAGATGAAAACGATGAGAAAATGATTGCATACTTCAACGACATTCTCTCACTTTTGCCGGAGAACATTGTGGTGTTTAGTTCCCTTAAAGATGGAGTTGTCATGTTCTCATACGCAAAGATGGGAGAGATTTGTCCTGATAACTGCATGGGCCCAGCGGAATATTGCTATAATTTCAAGAGGGAAAAGCCTGAAACAATAACGGCTTATGCCAGGAAACTGATACCATCTTACAAGGGCTGGGTTTTTGAAAGCTTCCAGATGAAATCGGGAATTGGCGGAATCCGGGGAATTGATTTCAAAGAGCATATGCTCTCTTTAATGGAACATGTTAAGTCAGTTAATGAAAAAAGAGATTCATGTTCAATCGAAGATCGTGTTTTCTTTATTGCAACAACCTGTAATTGTCACGGAATAATGAATTTGCTTGAAGTACGATAAATTATTTTGTATTGGTTTTAATTGGTGGAGAGTACTCTTTAAATTGATAGCATCGGTTATTTATACCATTGAGTGATAGTAAGTATTAGTTCGATTGCTCAACGATTTTATAAAGGATTACTCTATTTTTGCGTGCTTCTTTTAACAATTGCTGACAGTAAGAAGTAGTCATATCGGAATGAGCGATTTGGTTTTAACAGGTATAAACTGTTCATGCGATAATTCTCAGTCTCGGTTCTGCTGTACGAACTATGTAAAAATTAAGGAGAAATACAAAATGGGATACAATAACAGAGGCGGAAACAGTAGAGGCGGCGGTGGCGGCTTTAGGTCAAACAATGGTCCAAGGGAAATGCACAAGGCAATATGTTCTGACTGCAAGCAGGAGACAGAAGTTCCTTTCAAGCCATCCGGTGACAGACCTGTATATTGCAGGGAATGTTTCCAGAACCACAGACCACCTAAAAGATACTAATTATTTTGTATAATTCAGTATATTTCAGACAGATACTATGTCTTCATAAATTTGATGCGATTCGTATCTGTCAACATAACTTTTTTGATCCTTGTTTTTTATACGATCACTTTCCGTAAGCAAAGCTAGGGAGGAATGCATGTATGAAATTAGAAAAAGTGTTATGCCCGGTATGCGGTTCTCATATTCTTGCAGGCATACCACTGGGACAAAACATTGTGTGTGTTTCAATTACTTCCGGCAAACCGGATGATTTTGGAGCTGCATATAAATCCAGTTCAAGGTGTACAAGCTGCAATAAAATGTTTGCATGCTATACTAAGAATGATGATCAAGAATAAAGATCTAAGACTAAATTAAGATTAGGTTACTCACTGGAGTGGATCTCTTTTACTCTTCCCACGCTGCCATCTTCCAGTTGGACTTTTATCCCGTGTGGGTGAGATGAAGACTTTGTTAGAATCCTTTTGACAACACCTCTGGTTATCTTACCGCTTTTCTGATCATTTTTCAGGACTATTCCAACGTCAAGTCCTATTTTGATATTCTTTCGTGAACTTCCGGGATTCATGATGGCAGGAGAGTTTGAGATTATATAAGATTGTTTGTCGATGAAAATTAAGAATGGACCAATGGTCTGGCTATAAATCCATTCTTATATTGGTATTATCTCGTTCAATATATCTTTACCAACTTTTTGTTTCAGGACGGGTTTGAGTACAAGTTCAACTTTAATTCCCAATGTGTCTGAAAGATAATCTTCAAGTTCAATAAAACCAAGCAATCCCGGCATTTCAATATAATCTACAAGCAAGTCGATATCACTTTTCTTGTTTTGTTCTTTTCTGACATAAGGGCCGAATACTGCAAGAGATCTAACGTTGAATTTTCTTTCCAGCTCCGGCAACAACTCATGAAGTTGCTCTATGTACATATCAATTCCAATATCATTTGTATTTTCCATAAGCATTCGTCCAGTTATCAGCAATCTTCAAAAACTCTTCATATCCATTTTCCCTGATAAACTCTATTGCCTGCCGATATTTTCCATATTTGTACCCATTTTTATCGTAGAATTCATTGATCACAGAACAGATTTCGATCTCAGAACAATCGGCACAGCTATCGTATCCTCTGCCGATACAGCAAACTTTTATTTTACATCTGGCTTTACTGAGGTCTCTTTCGCCGGTGTCATAGCCAAGCTTGCATCCCTTGCAGGTTCCGGTGTTGAAAGGTTTACAGGTTTTGCAGTATGCACCGCAGCAGCCAATTTCTTTAATGGACATGATTTTCGCTTTCAAAGCTATTGTAACATTCATTTAAAATAACACTTACTTTAAAACTAAGAATCACAAATAATAATCTTTTTCTATTTTTGCGATTCTTCTATTTTGAGTGGTGTTTAATGACTTCATACAATGATATATTTTCTAAAGCTGAGTCTAGCTTACAAGATTATTGTTTTCTTTCAGAAGAAGATTTCAAGAAGAATTTTGGTTATTACAAAACATATGAGAGTCAAGATTTAACTGATTCTCAATATTATGAAAGGTTAGTAGAAGTTATATTTTATTCAGGATTTAAGGCTGAAACAGTTGATAATAAAATGCCTGTTATTAAATCATATTTTTCAGATTTTCAATCTGTTGCAGAATACGATGAATCTATGGTTTTTAAGATAATGCAGGATGAACAGATGATACGGAATGAAAAGAAAATTTCAGCATGCATCAAAAACGCTAAAGTATTCAGTAATATAGTTGAAAAGCATGGATCTTTCAAAAAGTACATAGATACTTTCAAAACGGAACAGTCTTTTGAGAATTTAATGTTGTTCAAAGAGGAATTGCAGTATACTTTTTCGTTCTTGGGCGATATAACATCATATCACTTTATGACTGATATTGGCCTTCCTGTTTTGAAACCAGATCGGGTAATTACAAGGATTTTCAAAAGAATAGGTCTGATCGAGAGCGAAGAACAATTATTGAAAACCGTAATTCATGGAAGAAAATTCAGCCAGGCAACTGGCCATCCTATAAGATATATTGATATTGTTTTTGCGACTTATGGCCAAATGGGAAATGATGATTATTTTGGTTTGAAAGATGGCGGAATCTGTCTGGGTAAAAATCCGAAATGCAATATATGCGGAATCAGAGATTTTTGTAATTATAGTTTTAGATAAAGTGGATATTTTACTTAAACAACAACTTCACCACAGCCACAATTCCCAAAACAACCACAGCAAACACAATAAGAAGATACACAAAACTGAATGGCAGATGGAAAAAAGCTCCCATGAAATTAAGAATAGCTCTTACTAAGGCAAAAGCAGCTAGAATGACTACAATTACCAGAACAATCTCTTTAGCATCCAATGAACTGCACCTGCCATTCTATTAACACTTTTACTACTTTACGGTTTTGAAAATGTGTGTTATGAAATAGTTCCCAATAATGGGCTACAAATCAAAATCAGAGAAATGAAGCCTCAGGCGTGATTTGAACACGCGACCTAGTGATTACAAATCACTCGCTCTGCCGGGCTGAGCCACTGAGGCAACATGATGCGCATTCCACATCTTTTTATGGAAAGCATTCCCTTACATATCATAATAGCAGATAAATTTTATGGTAGCAGACTACCCGGAGATATACCTATGTGGCATGAAATTTCGAGGATTGGAAAAAAACTTGTGGCAAACGGGCTGGTAGAATCACATTTTGGAAACATCAGTGTAAGAATTGGTAACCGAATGCTCATCACACGCAGCGGTTGCGCGCTGGATGAGATAACAGAGGACAACGTCGTAGAGGTGCGCATTGACGCTTCATCCCCTCTGGATATGATCGCCTCATCCGAAGCCATAGTTCATCGTGCCATCTATAGCAAAACTCCTGCTCTTGCAATTGTTCATGCACATTGCCCATTTGCCGTGACACTCTCCTTACTGGCAGAGGGCAACAGTATCACCCCTGCTGACAGCGAGGGGCAATACTTCCTCGGAAAAGTGCCTATAGTCAAAGGCGGCATCGGCTCAGATGAGCTTGCAGACAACCTTGCCTCAGCACTTGCGCATAACAAAACCGCCATAATTTACAGCCATGGCACCTTTGCCACAGGAAAAGTACTGGATGAGGCCTATGTACTCACCACACAGGTTGAGCATTCATGCAAGATAAAATACTGGTACGACCTTGCCAAAAACAAAAGTGCATGAAATCTGGCCTTTTTGTCTTATAGTTAGCCTGAAATTATCCTTAAATATTATAAATCCCGGAAAACGTTAAATCATAAAAATACTCATTTGGTACAATATCTATGACATTCAATGCTCTAAGACCTGTAGCATCAAAAATATTGGAGCCAATGGCCGTTGCAATTGCAAAGATGGGTATTTCCCCAAACACGATTTCAATGATCTCACTTCTCTTTGCAGCTCTTGCAGGCATATTGTACTACAGGTCAGCCTTTGATCCCCTTCTGGTTCTTGTAGCAGGTTTACTGGTAGCATTGAACTCATTTTTAGATGCAATGGACGGTCTTGTGGCACGTTACATGAACGCATCAAGTGCACGCGGTGATTTTCTTGATCACGTAATTGACCGCTACTCAGACGTATTCATCATTTGCGGCATCTTCTTCGGAGGCTATGTGGAATGGCAGATAGGTGTTATAACCATCGTTGGTGTCCTCCTCACAAGCTACCTTGGAACTCAGGCGCAGGCACTGAATCTAGGACGTTACTACGGTGGAATCATTGGCAGGGCGGACAGGCTGGTCCTTATCATGTTATCTTCAGTGATCTATTATTTCTACCAGGCTGAAGTATTTGGATTCTCTTCTCTTGGTTGGATGATCCTTATTATCGGAGTTGGAAGCCACATCACAGCTTTCCAGCGTATAGCTCACGTCTGGAAACAACTGGAATGATTAAATCCGATAGGCCAACATTACAAATCCAGGGGGCTACTTTAATTATCTCAAGATCAATTAAGGTTCATGTCATCTGAGATGGATATCGATTACGAGTATCTGGAACACACTGCTGATGTAAGGTTTAGGGCTTACGGAAAAACCCTTGAGCAGGCATTTGAGAATGCAGCCCTTGCCATGCTTAATGTAATGGTTGAAACCGATTCCATAAATAATACCCTGTCAATTGATATCGAACTTACATCTTTTGACCTTGACAGTCTGCTCTTTGACTGGCTTTCCGAGATACTTTTCGTATTCGAGGTAGATGAAATGGTGTTTGGCCGTGTGGAAGTCAATAAGATTACCGTGGATGGCGATGATGAACAATGTTCACTTGAAGCAACTCTCTATGGAGAAACCATCGACCTCTCAGTTCATGTATTTGATACTGAGGTAAAGGCCGCCACTTATAACGACATGAGGATCGAGAAATCTGATGATGGCTGGACTATTCAGGCAACAGTAGATACGTGAGTAAAAGAAACTTCAACTCAATGCGTGTTAACTGGGTAGATCACTTTCTTATTATCAATATATTCATACGATTAGAGCGCATAGTCTTCATTATAGATGATTGAAGGAAGGAAGACAAGAGGAAATAAAATGTCAGATGAAAATGAAACATCAATTTTAGATATTCTCACTAAAGTAAATGATAATACATGGGAGGTGCCCGGAAATTACAAACCGGGAATGAATGTTCCGGGAAGGATATTCGTATCAAAACCTCTCCTTGATATTCTGGAACCTGAAACCATCGATCAGGTTGCAAACGTGGCATCTCTGCCAGGTATCCAGAAATATTCCATGGCAATGCCGGATGCACATCTTGGTTACGGATTTTCCATCGGTGGTGTAGCAGCTTTTGACAAGGAAAAAGGTGTGATTAGCCCCGGTGGTGTGGGTTTTGATATTAACTGCGGAGTCCGTCTTATCCGTTCAAATCTCATGGAGGATGATGTTCGTCCAAGACTCGCTGATCTTCTTGATTCACTATTCGAAGCAATTCCTTCCGGTGTTGGTTCTAAAAGCCGTATGAGACTTACCGATGAGGAACTGGATGATGTATTCATCCACGGAGTAAACTGGGCGGTGAAGAATGGTTATGGTATGAAGGGTGACCTAAGTCATTGCGAGAGCAATGGAATGATGCCCGGTGCTGATCCTTCAAAAGTAAGCATAAAGGCTCGCAAAAGAGGGCGACCGCAGATAGGAACTCTTGGAAGTGGAAACCATTTCCTTGAAGTGCAGTATGTGGATAAGGTCTATGATGAGGAAGCCGCAAAGGCTTTTGGTCTTAAGGAAGGGCAGATTACTTTTATGATCCACTGCGGTTCACGTGGAGCGGGTCATCAGATATGCACTGACCATCTCCAGAAGCTTACACAGGCTTCAAAGAAGTACAAAATTCCTCTCCCTGACAAGCAACTTGCATGTGCTCCTGCCAGTTCAGAGGAAGCTCAGGATTATTTCAAGGCCATGGTATGTGCGGCAAATTATGCATGGGTAAACCGTCAGATGATAATGCACTGGGCCCGCGAGGTCTTTGATGAGTTCTTCAAGGCTCAGCATGGAGACCTTGGACTTGATCTTGTGTACGATGTTGCTCACAATGTTGCAAAGCTTGAGAAACACATGATCGACGGAGAGGAAAAGGAAGTCTACGTCCACAGGAAAGGTGCTACAAGAGCATTCCCTGCAGGTCATCCTGAGATTCCGGAAGATTACAAGAACATAGGACAACCGGTTATTATTCCGGGAAGCATGGGCACTGCATCTTATGTGCTTAAAGGATGCCCTGCTGCAATGGAGCTTACCTTCGGCAGTGCCTGCCATGGTGCAGGAAGAGTTATGAGCCGAAGCAGTGCTAAGAAAGAGCTGCGTGGTGAAGAGATTCAGAATGAATTGAAGTCACAGGGAATTATCGTAAGAGCGACCCAGCCATCACTCATAGCCGAAGAAGCACCAGAGGTCTATAAATCCAGCAGTGATGTTGTGGACGTGGTACACAATCTTGGCATTGCCACAAAAGTTGCACGTGTACTTCCAATGGGAGTTGTCAAAGGTTGATCTGGCCTTTGGCTTAATTTTCCTTTTTTCCTTTTCTAAAATAGTGTCTGATTTAATAATGATATTTTGTTGAATTAATCTACTTTAAAAATCAGAGCTCACACTGGTCAGTTAAACAACATAGGAAAAGTCCTGCTCTTCAATTGAGCAACGAGGAAACGGGGACATGTTTGAGGGGATGAATGGTTTTGCTTGGTTACAGTTACTATACCTTTGAATACAGTTACAAGCAGTAGTTCCCGTTTCCTCAACTTATAATTGGTCATTATTATATATAAATCTGTTTGACATTATTTATATAGCAAATATGTTCCACTTCTTTAAATAAGAGATAATCTGTTATCAATCTAACCGCTATCATTTTAAAACTTATACTTTATTTAGCAACTATGAGCAATGCAGATAAAAATCTCATAAGGGTCAGGACAATGGCCGACATTCAGTTCGGTAAGGGTTGTGGCGAGATCCTTTTCCCCGATGGTGTTACATTCCTGCTTTCAAGGACAAAACGTGTAAGACAGGTCCAGTTCAACGGAAAGCATATGGCAACGGTCCGTGCAAAGGATGGAATGCTCACTCTCAGTATAGACGGAGCTGTTGCACTTCACCAGGGTCTTAAAAAGCCTGCATCAAGGGTTGTAATTTGTGATGATGCAGTTCCATTTGTTTCGAAGGGGAAAACCGCTTTTGCAAAACACGTAGTTGCAGTTGACCCGGAACTTAGGGCCGGGGACGAGGTTATTCTTGTAGATGAAAAGGATGAGATCCTTGCAACAGGACAATTATTACTATCACCTGCTGAAGCAATTCGAATGGACCGTGGTCCTGCAGTTGATGTAAGGCGTGGGATAGCACAATGTTAGAATAACTATTTATAAATCTATCTCTATTAAATACGATGAAAATAAAGTCATTAGTGCCTTTGATACAGTAATCCCTGACCGGAGAGTGAAAGCATAGAAGAGGAGATATTTAAGACATTTGTAATTCCAGACAATACCAGAATGGAAGAACGTACAATAGTCGTAGATGGGGATGTTATTGCAGGCAATCACTCTGAAATAAAGTACGGTATCATTGCACATTCAGCAATACTTGGTGAAAGGGTCAACGTCACAGGTGATCTGGTCACCACCGGAGACACAAGGATCGATATCTGGTCTGAGATTGGCGGTAACGTCAAAACAGATGAGAATGCCTATATCGGAGAATTCGTTACCATCGATGGGAAATTGGTGGTAAAAGGTGATCTCGATATTGGTAACGATGTGAAGATCAACGGTGGTTTTGAAGCCAAAGGCTGGATTGTTGTAAGGAATCCGGTACCGGTCATAGTTTATCTTTTCCTTTATATCAGCGAGCTTCTGAGGCTTGGAAAGGACGAGGAAGTTGAAAAGGCATTAGGGGAATTGTTTGAGGATGATGAGGAGTCCATAGGACTCAATTCCATGGTCATTCCCAACGGTTCCAAGATATCCATGGACTCCATAAGGGTTCCTTCAAATGCTATTATCGGAAGCAAGTGCAGACTTGTAGGGAATATACGTGCAACATCCCTCGATATGGCAAATGAGACCACACTCTATGGAAGCATACGTACCATTCAGGATGTAAAACTCGGAACAGATAATGTGATCCACGGAAATATAATTTCCAGGGGCAATGTTTACGTTGCTGCCGGAACCCATATTCTGGGGGAGATCAACTCGCAGTCAATAAAGATACATGAAAGTGCCCGTGTAGATGGTGTAATGCGTGCTCCGGGCGGTATCATCTTTGAGCGTGAGGAAGATGATGCTTTGAGTGACAACGAATTGATGCAACTGGATGTCTGAGTGACTTTTGGTATAGGGTTACACAAAAATATGAGGGGATGGCTATGAGTCTAAGTTCAACGTTCCATTTTCTGGACCTTGCAATACGTCTATGTATAGTGATTCTGGCGCTATTGACATCTTATCTCCTGATGAAGATCGATCCCGATGTCATACGCTCGCGAATTTATGTATCATTTAACAATCTGAAAAAATATTTTGTCTTTTTGACAGTAGGTTTTGTACTATATCTTTTTGAGGTACTTGTAACGATAAATTCAATACCTGGAAGCACACAGTATGATAATGTTAAAAGTTTGATGCTGCTTATTTTCCAGATATCAATGCTTGTTTTCCTTTATCATCTCTATGTGGCGATAAAGGTGCCTGACAGACGTATTCTTTAAGAAGTGACATTCGGCTGGCGTTAGGCTGACCAGGGTCACATTTATTTTTCGATTTGTTTTTTCTTGTAACGATAGTCAGATTTAAAAACGGTTCTAATAATTATAGTGAAAAGGTGTTAATTTGCAACAGGATTATACTTCATCATCATCTGAGTCTAAATCCATATTCGATAAGGACTCCAAATATGTAATGCAGACATACGGCCGTCAGCCAGTGGTTCTTGAAAGCGGCAAAGGTTCTCTGGTCTACGATATCGAAGGCCGGGAATATGTTGACTGTGTTGCCGGAATTGCGGTGAACAATATTGGTCACTGTCACCCACGTTTAACAGAAGCGATAAAAAAGCAGGCTGAGAAACTCATTCATGTTTCCAATCTCTATTACACAGAGCCCCAGGCAGAACTTGCCGAGCAACTGGTAAATGTCACCGGCATGGATCGTGTCTTCTTCTGCAACTCCGGTACAGAAGCGGTTGAAGCAGCAATGAAACTTGCAAGGGCAACAACCAAAAAGACAGATTTCATAGCAGTGGAACACTCCTTCCACGGCCGTACCATGGGTGCGCTGAGCCTGACATATAAGGACATTTACCGCGCTCCATTCAAGCCTCTTGTGCAGGAAGAAAAGTTTGTGCCTTTCAATGACGCACAGGCAATAGCCGATGCCATCACTCCAAATACAGCCGCTGTTATCGTTGAGCCAATACAAGGAGAAGGTGGCATAAACGTTCCTTCACCGGATTATCTGAAAGAGGTTCGCAAGATATGTGATGAGAATGAAGTTCTCCTTATCTTCGACGAGGTTCAGACCGGTTTTGGAAGGACAGGTACATGGTTCTGCAAAGAGCAGTTCGGTGTTGAGCCTGACATCATGACAATGGCCAAGGCAATAGGCGGGGGTTTCCCAATGGGTGCCATCGCTGCCCGTGAAGGTGTATCATTTAACCGTGGTGAACACGCAGCAACATTCGGAGGAAGTCCGCTTGCATGTGCCGCAGCACTTGCATCAATCGATGTGATCCGCGAAGAGAATCTCATTCAGCGCTCAAAGGAAATGGGAGAATACTTCCGCAATGAACTGAGCAAACTTACCACAGAAAGCTTTGTCGAAGTACGTGGTAAAGGTCTTATGATCGGTGTCCAGTTCGATCGCAAATGCGCTGACCTTGTGGATTATGGCCGCAAACATGGCGTTCTCCTTAACTGCACCTCAGAAACTGTACTGCGTATCGCTCCTCCATTGGTGATTACAAAAGAGCAGATCGACCGGGTGGTGGGCGTACTTGAGCAGGCCTGAACTAATCAAGGACGTTGTAAATTCAATTGCAGAATATGTTCCCGGAAAATCCATAGAGGAGATCGCAAAGAAATACGGCATCAACCCTAAGGAGATCATAAAACTGGGTTCCAATGAGAACGTTCTTGGTCCGTCTCCAAAGGCAGTTGAAGCTCTTGTATCGACCGCATCAAAAGTAAACATATATCCTTCAGCCGATGCTTGCGAGCTTGTGGAGGCTCTTTCAGTTTACACAGGTCTTCCGACAGGGAACATATGTGCTTCAGGTCCGGGCATGGATGGTTTGCTCGATAACCTCATGCGTGTGCTTATCGAACCAGGAGATGAGGTTGTAATTCCAACTCCAACATTCTCCTATTATGAGATCGCAGCACGTGCAAACGGCGCAAATGCTATTCATGTGGCTCCCGAAGAAGGACTGGAATTCGATGTAGCTGCTATAAAGGAAGTCATTACTGACAGGACAAAAGTTGTATTCCTCTGTTCCCCTAACAATCCAACAGGAATGCTCACTTCAGAAGAAGACGTTTGTTACCTTTTAGAATCTACAAATGGACTTGTGTTTGTAGATGAGGCATATGTTGAGTTTGCAGACAGTAATCTCTCAAAACTGTTACTTGAGTATGACAACCTCATAATCGGCAGGACATTTTCAAAGGCATTCGGGCTTGCAGGTCTGAGACTCGGATATGGATTGATGCCTGAATGGCTCAAATCCCAGTATATGAAGATCGCAACTCCTTTTAATGTAAGTTTTCCTGCTGTTATGGCAGGAGTGGCTGCACTCTCAGATTCAGAGTATTTGGGGAAGAGCATCTCAATGACTGTGGAAGGTCGCAAGTTCCTTTCAGATAATATTCCGTTCAAGGTCTATGAATCCCAGGCCAATTTTATCCTTGTGGATGTCTCACCCCTGATTGCAAGGGATGTATCCGAGTCTCTTATGAAAAAGGGTATTATTGTCAGGGATTGCAGGTCATTCAAAAACGCCGGTGAATCCCTGATACGTGTAACAGTAGGAACCAGGGAACAAAATGAAAAAGTAGTCTCAGCCTTTGAAGAAGCAACGGCCGGCTCAAATTTAATTTAATTAGCAATAATTAATATATCTTTTCTATTTTCATAAGCGGATAGTCAAGTTCTGTGTCAAATGCCAGGCTGACATCCACTTTTGCACTTTTAAACACTGCAGTGATTTTGACATCCAGCATGCGTCCTTCGAGTTCACAGTAGCCGTACTTGCCGTTAAGTTTGGAACTAATCATGTCTCTGTTGATAGAAACACTGATCTTCTCAACACAAGGTTGGACTGAAATACTTTCCTGTATTCCCTTTTCCAGACTATCAACTGTATCCAGATTAACCGGCGATCCTGTGAACTGGTGATAAAGAGCACCGAGTTTTATACCTGCTTCAAAAAGTACGTTGTCCCTGTCAGTTATCACTTCGTTTTCCTGCATAGTATGCCTCTTTGTTCTTCTTGATAATAGGTGAGATTATATAAATTGCCATGAGTCCTGAAAGCATTGATGCCATTAAGTGGGTATATTCGATGTTCACAAAGTATGAAATAATAGTCATGGCAAATATCAGTGTAAGTGGAACAAGTATGTTCTTATTTTTTGCTTTGAGGTATGTCACATTGCTGACCATGAGAAGTCCAAGTATGATGACCAGTACAGCCATTATGTAAGCATCAAAGAATCCATCGCCCATGAGCAGATATGATGATATGGCTATTCCACCGGCGGTTATCGGTAGGCCGCTGAATGAATTCATTCCCAGATGCATCGTGTTAAATCTCGCAAGTCTTAAAATGCCGCATATGAAATAGAATAACATTGCAGGAAGCAGAATATACTGTGCCTGTGTTTGAGCGGCAGATGAATATGTGATTATAACAGGGGCAGCACCAAATGAGATAACATCTGCAAGTGAGTCTAAGTTCCCTCCTATCTCGCTGGATGAGAATCTGCGGGCAATGTGGCCATCAGCGCCGTCAGCAATTGCGGCAATCAGTATGAGTAGCGGTGCCAGATAAGTAAAACCATCAAGTACAATTATAATGGCAATAACTCCACACAATGCATTCAGTAAAGTGACAAAATCAGGTAGTTTTAATGTATGGAGTATCTGGTTCACTTCCTTTATTTTATTCTGGCAATTACTGTTTCACCGGCAAACACGCGATCTCCTTTCTTTATCAGTATCTCAAAGTTTTCAGGAATTGTAACATCAACTCTTGATCCAAAGCGTATCATTCCAAAACGCTGCCCTTGTTTCAGGTGATCTCCTTCCTGAACATAGGAGACAATTCTGCGTGTGACGGTTCCTGCTATCTGTATTACTTCAACTATGCCATGTTCTGTTTCTATAAGTGTATGGCTTCTTTCGTTGCGGTGTGAGTCTTTGCAGAATGCAGGGATATATCCACCTTTTTTGTGTTCGATAGTGTGTATCTTTCCGGTAATTGGTAATCTGTTTACATGAACATTCTGGAAGTTCATAAAGATACAGATTTTTCTGTCCCTGATATCTACAATTCTGCCATCGGCAGGTGAGAGCATATGGCTGTCGTGTTCTTCTATTTTCCTTTCAGGGTCCCTGAAAAAGAATAAAAAGAAAATTGTTACTGAGAATGCAAGTACAGCAATCATTTCGGAATATGGTACTTTGTATAGCAGGTATGCACAGAAGCTTACCACACTTACAGTGATGGATGTTAATATCCAGGGAAAAGAACCTTTTGCAAGCATTTATTGGTTTCCTACTACTTTATAGAATAGCTTCTGAAAAAACCCGGTAACCAAAAACCAGATTCCTTCTATCAGGTCTACCAGTTCCGGAAGTATGCGCATGACAATGTAAGCGATTACAAATAATGCGATTCCTGATCCTATCTTTGCAATAGTGTGATGTGCTATTTCAAAACTTTCAGGACCAAACCACTGATATCCATAGGCTATAATTACAAAAACATCTCTTATTATATTTAAAATATATATGACGGGAACTGATACCATGAATGCTGTAGCAAGTCTTTTGATTGGCGCATTGACCGATGAGATCAAACCCATGAAAAGTGCTATACTCTCAATTGCTGTACATGCAAGGATTATCTCTACAGTGTATCCATTAAGTGTTATCTTATTCCAAGTTACAAGTTCAGCCGGAACATGAAGATATTGCAGGACCAGAAACACAGTATCTGTTACCTGTGATATTATCCATACGTTCAGAAATTCCATTTGTGCAAATGGGAAGTAGAACAGAGAACCAAGAGCAGTTGCACTTGTTGCCATTGTTGTGATGTCAGGTGATGGAATACTATCTTCCCTGTATTCTTTGAACATGGTGTATGCTATGATCAGGCAAACTATTCCCACAACTATTACCAGAGCTACATTGAAGTAATCTTTGATTTCCATATAATGTGCTGGTTGGTAGAACCAGTGTATGGAAAAGAATACCCATCCTGCCGCAGATAACATTCTGCGGGCCTTTACGTTTTTAGGAATTATTGATCCAAGCAGCATAAAAGCCACTGCAATCCATAGAACATTCTCGATCATCTAAGCACATCTTTAATAGGTATGGCTCCTATATATTGGATGTAGTCTATTAAGTTTTTGTTCCGTGCTTTTGTTTGAAACTGATCTTACAGAATTATAATTAATTTGTTTTTCTTCATGCAAGAGCGTTTTCTTCCCCAGAATCAAGAGCAAATAAGCACGATGAACCTGTATTTTCAACTGCTTTTCGAACAAAATCAAAGTCAATGTCTGGTTCCATGCTAAAAACATTAATCGAAGCACGTGGTGCATTGACAGTGCTGGATTCTATATCTCCAAGTAATATTTTTGTGTGGACATTTGGAATCCTTGCAAGTTCAGAAAGGTTTTCAAGATACTGTTCCGCTTTATAATTGTTGTACTGCTCTTTAACACAACTGATCATTTTAAGGGATGCTTTCCAGTTTTTCTTAAGTTTGTAAGCAATTAGAATAGCAAGATCTTGGTTTCCCAGGTCCATACTGATATCCCAATCCGGACTGCGGTCGTTAATCCAAAGGTTTACTGAGTTCTCTCTTCCGTAAACCGTTTCTGGATGAATTGCAAGCAACAATACTCCGATGTTGCGCTTTGAAGATTTTTGGATTATTTCCCGAAGTTTAGTTTCTCTTCCTTCAAAACTGCTCATATGTATAAAGAGCACTCTTGGCCGGAAAAATGATCCAGTGAGAGCTTCCATTCCGGCTATGAGGCTTTTATCAAATTCTTTTGTATCGATAAGCGTCCATGAGGAAAAAACTCCTCTATTACGGAAAGAATTTGTCAGATCAACAAGTCGTGAGGTGAATTTACTTTCTTCAACTTCTCCAGAAAGCCCAAGTATTTTGACAGAGCCTTTTGGATATGTAATGTCTTTTATGAGATTAAAAGCACCAGTCAATATGTTAGGATTTCTTACAGGTATTAGCAGGTTTGCTTTCCAGGTTCTTTCATTGGAAGGTGCTATTCGGTTACTTTGTTTTGCAGCCCATTCGGCTACAGCTACAAAAAGACCACTACGTACATCTCCAAAAGGTGCTTTAAGATGCTTTTTAAGAAGATATGCGTGGATTAACAAAACCACAATAAATGCAATTACAGTGAATGTCGGATTTACGATAACCATTACAAAGACGCATCCAATGGCACCAATTATGGATATTATCATTGGTATCTTGAACAGGGGTCTGAAACTAATCAGTTTCAGATTTTGCTCAATAAGTACAACAATATTGATCATTGCATATGTGATTAAAAAGAACATTGTTATTAGAGGTGCAATGGCATTTAGATCACGCAGCAGTAAAGCAAGAAATACAAGTGCACCGGTAAATATCATTGCATTTCTGGGTTCTCCTGAACCAGAACGTTTTGCAAACCAGTCACTTGCAGGAAGTATCTGATGGTTTGCAAGTGCCTGAAGGATTCTCGGGGCACCTACAATGGAAGACAGGGCAGAAGAAAAAGTAGCTCCCAGCAGACCGGCGACAATTAATTGTCCCCATACGGCTTTTTCTGCCATTATTGTATAATTGTTAAGGAGTTCATCTGTACTTGCAGAACTTGCAAGCCAGTAAGCTAGCAACAAGTATACTACAAGACTTAGGACTATGGCGGCAAGAGTCCCTAAAGGTATGCTCTTACGGGGATCTTTAAGTTCTCCTGACATATTTGCTCCTGCCATTATTCCTGTGGCTGCCGGGAAAAATACAGCAAAAACTCCCCAGAATCCTATTCCTGTAAATCCATTCTCAGGAGATCCTGAAAAAGATCCCCACCATGTAATTGATTCTTGCATGGATCCTGAGTAAGCAGCCCAAATTATGGAAGCGAAAGATGCGATGATAATGGCAAGTATTACATATTGTATTCTAAATGCCAGTGAAGCACTTATGTAGGCAACAATGAAAAGTATCGCAAAAGCTGCCAAATCAACAACTATGGGTGAATGATTTGGGAACATCCAGAGCCAGCCAGCGCGAAAACCAAATATGTACATTGCAACGGCAAGACTCTGGGAAATATACAGGGGAATCCCAATACTACCACCAACCTCAAGACCAAGAGATTGTGAGATTATTGAAAATGCTCCACCTGCTCCTATTCGTATATTAGTTGTAACGGATGATAGTGAAAGTGCTGTAGAGAGCGTAATCCCAAAAGCAATCAGTATTATCACCCAGGCACCTAAAAGGCCCGCATTACCAACAACCCATCCTTCCCTGAGATACATTATCACTCCCAGGATCGTCAACAAAGTTGGAATAAATACTCCTTCTACAGTTCCAAAGAGTTTTTTGCCAGGAACTATGCCTTTTTGCTCTTCAACTCTTTCCTGGAGATTCGCTTTCTGCCTTTCTTCATTATTTTCAGAATCCACCTACTAATCCCCTTATAAAGTTTTGACTTTCAATATTATAATATGTTGCCTGAAACATTCATGAAGCTATTGTGGATCAGCTAAGTTTTTGTGATTTAAGCGCATATTTAATATGGATTGCTTCCATAATTTCATTTTAAGCGTTGAATTTTGTTCCTTATGCCACCCAATACTCCAAAACTCACAGTTGATGCCGTAATCATCTTTAATGAAAAAATAGTTCTTATCCAGCGAAAAAATCCTCCTTTTCAGGGTAAATTTGCTCTTCCCGGAGGTTTTGTAGACATTGGTGAGACAACAGAAGAAGCTGTTGTGCGTGAGGTTCTTGAAGAAACAGGTCTTACAATAGAAATAGTTAAGTTACTTGGAGTATATTCTGAACCTTCGCGTGATCCCCGCGGGCACACGGTGAGTGTAGTGTACCTGACTATGGGGGATGGTGTACCAAGAGCAAATTCGGATGCCAGGGCGGTGCAATTGTTCAGCCTTTCGGATATACCGCAAATGGCATTTGACCATAACTTAATAATAGATAATGCGAGAAGTGATATTTATGGAATTTTGTCCCGAATGTAAAAGTATGATGTTCCCTTCAGGTGATTCATTTAAGTGCAGAAAATGTGGTTTTGTAAAGGGAAAGCAAAGTTCTGAGGCACTTGTGTCAAAAGAATCCAGGGAAAAAAGGGATGTCACTGTGCTTGAAGGCAATGTGGATCAGGGTCTTCCTACAACCACTGTAAGATGTGAGGAATGTGGTCACAACATCGCATATTGGTGGTTGCGTCAACTTAGATCCGCTGATGAATCAGAGACACGTTTCTTCAAATGTACAAAGTGTGGCTGTACCTGGCGTGAATACGACTAAAGATATCTGATACTTTTCTTAGTTTTGGATATTTAAAAGAAAACTTATATTACTTATTAGATATAATGACCTAAAAATTCAATATATTGGTGGCGAATCCAGATGTTCAAGGCAACTATTGATGCAGATATTTTAAAGACTGCAATTGAAACTCTTTCGGTTCTTGTTGATGAAGCACGTTTCAGGATATCTCCTGAGGGCATAGTTGTAAGGGCTGTAGACCCTGCAAATGTGGCCATGGTAAGTTTTGATCTTAGCTCAAGTGCTTTTGACGAGTTCAATGCTGATGATTCCGAGATAGGTATGGACCTGTCAAAGATCAATGATATTTTCAGTGTTGCGGGCAGGGATGAAAAAGTTGTCATGGAACTTGATGAGATGTCTCAGAAGATGTCACTCCACCTTGGTGGCCTTTCATATACCCTTGCCTTGCTTGACCCTTCAACCATCAGGGCAGAACCAAGGATCCCACAGTTAGAGTTGCCTGCTGAGGTTGTCCTTAATGGAAAGGACCTCCAAAGGGCTGTAAAAGCTGCCGAGAAGATCAGTGACCATATGCTTCTGGGCATTGATGAGGATGTATTCTACATGGAAGCTGAAGGTGACACCGACCGTGTTCGTCTTGACATGGCCCGTGACAGTCTTATTGACCTTAAATCAGGTGAGGCACGTTCACTTTTCTCACTGGATTACCTGTCTGATATAGTCAAACCTGCTTCACGTTCCAATGAAGTTACCGTTGAGCTTGGAAAGGACTTCCCTGTGAAGATCAGTTTCACCATTGCAAACGGAGCAGGTAAGGTAGGTTATCTTCTGGCCCCAAGGATCGAATCTGACTGATCTATGGATGAAAAAGACTTTGCACTATATCCTTACATTTCCGGGGCATCAGCACACGTAAAGAGCCTCGGGATATCCCTTGACCGCCTGGTTACTTCCAGAGCCATGGAATCAGCGCGAATCCGTGGCAAGGAACGTGTCATGCAGGCGATTGAAGGTGAGCTGTTCAAGCCTTCTCTTTCTGTATCAGATGAGCAGAAGATATTGCTGGAACTGCTTTCCTATCCTTTTTCAAGAATACTTGTTTCGTGTATCGATGATTCTTTCCTGATCCGCAGGTATTGTCTTGCAGAAGCTGTTGCCTCATACAAACTACTGAAAACTACAGGTTTTGACTTCCTTGAGGCTTTTGCATCCGATTTTTCAGTATATCCTGACAGAAGTGATTCAGGGTTTAAGCTGCATTTCACTTCATATATCAGAATGGCAAGTTCCCTTAAGGCTATTGAATGGAAACTTGTTAACAGAAAACTTCATCGTGGAAATGTGAATGTTTCAAAAGAGGAATTCTCCCGTCTTTTACAGGAGCTTATCAAGGAACGTGTTGAACACAATCTGCCTATGCCTGTGAATGAAGAGCTTGTACAGTCCTGTGAGCCTTATCTTGCAGACATACGGGAATTGCTTGAAGAAAGAAAGAGCACTTTCGGTGATTCTGAATTCGAATCGGTTGAAACCGATCTTTTCCCTCCATGCATTACACAAGCCATAGCTAATACCCAGGCAGGTGTGAACCTTGCTCATTCCATGAGGTTTGCCATGACTGCTTTCTTGTTGACTATAGGCATGACCGTGGATGACATTATGAATCTTTTCACCGCATCACCTGATTTTGATATTGAAAAGGCTCGGTATCAAATAGAGCACATTGCAGGTTCTTCAGGCACTCATTACAAACCGCCTTCATGTTCGACAATGCAGACCTACGGTAACTGCTATGCTCCTGATGATATGTGCAAGAAAATAAGTCATCCTCTTAATTATTACAGCCGCAAGGTCTGGTTCAGGAAAAGAGATGCTCAAAAGGCAACTGGAAACGCTGGTCCTGGGAAGACTTCAGAAGAATGATGTTTTATTTGATTTTATAAAAAAAGAATATGTGGGACATTATTTGTCCCGGTTGATGATTTTCAAATTATTCCTTTCTGCGCTGCATGAAGAATGCAAGTCCGATAATTGCTGCTACGGGTATTGCAATTGTTGGGAATTCAGGAATTTCTTCTGGGCATGGTTTGATTGTTGCTGTGAAACATCCGGTTACAGGTATTTCCATATTAACTGTGTAAACAGTGCCTGTTGCAGGTGCAGCAGGTAGGGTTATGTAATTTCCATTACTTTTAGTCAAAACCATGTTCCCTTCAAAATAATTGCCACCCATGCATGTTCCGTTTGCAAAAAGCTCTATCGTATTTTCATCAAGCATTGTTACCATGCATGTGTCAAGCACAACACCCGGACCACTGTTGATATCCTTAAATTCTTGAACTGTGATAACAGTTCCGGATTTGCATACTTTTGCATATACATCTAAATGAAATGATGTTGGGGCAACTTGCTGAATTGGTGCTGAAGCAACTTGTGGGACAATTTGGTATTCTCCAACTAAGTTAACACAATAACAACCATCTTCAAGTTCTGTCTGTGCGCTTGCTGCCTGTGTCATTGAGAGTAACAACGCTACAAGAATTATCATAATACTTAATTTTCTCATATAGTACCACCTAAATTATTTTCTAGTTTGTATTTATTGCAACAGATACATTTGCAATAATGTTTAACTGTAGTAGTGTACTTCCTGTACATAAATATTGCTAAATATATCAGCATTTTTCAATATGGTATGCAGACTATATTTGCACACAGATTACAAAAATAAAAAACAGACGCAGGAATGCCTGCGCATGTATTTAGGCCTAGTTCTTTCTGCGCTGTATCACTAATGCCAATCCTATAATAGTAGCAATAGGGAGGACTATCGTTGGAAACTCTGGTACTTCATTTTGCCCACATTCACCTATGTCCAGTGTAAAATCTCCAGTGAGATCATATTGTGAGTACCCACCTGTTGGAAGTGGTATTCTTACATATCCGGAACTCGATGATATACTGAAGTCACATGCTTTTATCAGCATCTCACCGTAGAATGGGTATCCCATATTGCAAGTCCCTGTTGCGGTTACTTTTATAATTCCTGTGTCTTCGTCCAGTATCGCTACTACATTCAGACTTCCTTCGTCAATTTCAGGGTAACTTCCTGTAGTATCTACGTTTGTTATCCTTATTATTCCACTATTGAAGTCTGCCTGTATGTTTGCTTTAAGCTTGAATATGCCTTGTATATCCTGTGAACAATAGGTTCCTTCTAAGGTTCCACAGTAGGTACCATCAGGTAGTTGCTCGCAGCATTGTTCCACATTCAGAGTAAAATCCCCAATAAGGTCATATTGTGTGTATTCACTTATTGAGAGTGGTACCCTTACGTATCCTGAATTGGATTTTATACTGAAGTCACATGGATCTATAATCATTTCTCCATAGAATGGATAGCCCATTCCACATTTTCCTGTGGCAACGACTTTAATGAATCCGTTTTTCTCAAAAGTTGCAATAACATTCAAGTTACTTTCATCAATTGAGGGATTGCTACCACTTGTATCTATATTTGTGATAGTTATCATCTGGCTTTGAAGGTCAGCTTTAAAGTCAGCTTTTAGAACAAACGTTGCCTCGTATAATGGATGCTCTTTTTTTACGTCAGGTGTGTATGTTCCACTTAACGTTCCGCAGTATGTTCCATCATTAGGAAGGCACTGTTTCGCACTCGTATTAGCAATTGATAATAAAAGTATCAATGCAAGTACAGTTATTAAATTTAATTTCTTCACTCTACCACCATTGGCTATTATATATTAACAAATTATTTATATCTCAATATACTTCTGTCATATCTTTGCAATGATAGTATTTTCATAACTCTTGTATAAATATTTACCGAAAATGTACAGTATATTGTTACTTTTATATCTTCTTCCCATTGAATTTCATGTATTATGATGCTGAAAAAGTACAAGAATCATTCACTCTTCTGCTTTAGTGAGATGTGAATATCAGGAATAAAATATAGAAAAAAAGAAATAATAAGCACTTTAGTGAAAATTATCTCTTGCTATATTCCCTGCATTTTTCAACAAAACTCTTCACAGGAAATGTTGCAGGATGTGCATGAGTATAACTTGCAAGTGAGTTGTGCTCGGTAAGTCCGTCCTTACCATTGACAATTCCTTTTCCTCTTTTCATCTCGTAAGCAAGTTTAGCATCGTTGTCACAGTAAGTTGCAGAGTAATGGAACTCATGTCCTCGAATAATTCCTTTGACAAAGTCACCGTTTGCGATTCCTTCAGTGTAGCCGAGTGCCTGGAGTTTTTTGGTCTGGACAGTTTCAGCAGGCAGCACATCAGCCATCTTGTATACTGTCCCATCTATCTCATAGGATGTGGACATATATTGCAAGCCGCCACATTCTCCATATATGGGCATACCTTCGGCTGAGAGGTCTTTGAGCACTTTTGTTGTTTTAGACTTCTCAAGCTCTGAAATGTAAAGCTCAGGGTAGCCTCCTCCAAAGTAGAATCCATCCACGTCCGGAAGCTCTCCTTTCATCGGGCTGAAAAACTCGATTTCTGCACCTGAATTTCTAAATGCATCGAACATGTCCTGATAGTAAAAACAGAATGCACTGTCGTATGCAATACCAATTTTCAGGTCAGCCTCGATTTCCTCTTCCTTTACAGGTGCTTCAAAGTCAGGTGCTGTTTTAGAAAGCTCGATTATAGCATCAAGGTCTATGTTCTCTTCAATGAAGGCAGCCAGGCTTTCAGTATCGAAATCCAGTTCATCTGCCATGTATAACCCAAGATGTCGGGAAGGCACAGTAACGTCCTTGTTACGTGGCAGTGTTCCGACAACCGGGATGTCAGGTATTGAATCTATGATCATCTGTGCATGTCTTGGACTTCCAACCTTGTTCAATATCACGCCAGCGATTTTAACATCCGGATCGAACTGGGAAAATCCCTTGACAATAGCTGCGGCACTTCTTGACATTCCATGTACATTCACGATCAATATTACGGGAATTCCAAGTGATTTGGCGACATGTGCGGAACTTGCTATCTCAGTAGCTCCCATTCCATCAAAGAGTCCCATAACTCCTTCTACGATGTTGATATCTGCTTTTTCAGAATGCTTTGAAAAGGTGTTTCTTACGCCATCAATTTGCATCATGAATGTATCGAGGTTCCTTGATGGCTTGCCGCAAATAGCAGTGTGATATGTAGGATCGATGTAATCTGGTCCGACCTTAAAAGGCTGAACTTCCATCTCTCTTTTTTTAAGGGCAGCCATAATGCCCATGGAAACTGTCGTTTTTCCAACTCCACTGTTGGTACCTGCAAGCAACACCGCATTTGTCATGGAGTTTATTGTGTATAGTTCGGATATATGTATTATTCCCTCGGGAGAGGATTCAAAACGATTAAATAAATAACGTATATCTAAGTACTATGTCTTCCCCGGAAACAACAGAACTTCTTACAGATTCTTATGGACGCACAGTCAGAAGTCTGAGGATGTCTGTAACTGACCGCTGCAATCTGAATTGCATCTACTGTCATAATGAAGGTCATATTGGTCATAACAAAGAAATGTCAGTGGATACTATTGTTAATATAGTGGAAGTAGGGTCTCGTTTTGGAATAAACAGGCTGAAGATCTCCGGTGGTGAACCACTTCTTAGAAAAGACCTTGAAGAAGCACTTATGCGTCTTCCGGAAATGCGGGATGTTTCCATGACTACCAATGCTGTTCTGCTTAAAGGCAGGGCATCGTCTCTTAAAGATGCAGGTCTTGACAGGGTCAATATAAGTCTTGACACTCTGAACCCTGATAAGTATCACACTATTACTA
The DNA here is from genome assembly GCF_900100715.1 of Methanolobus vulcani. Classification (GTDB taxonomy): domain Archaea; phylum Halobacteriota; class Methanosarcinia; order Methanosarcinales; family Methanosarcinaceae; genus Methanolobus; species Methanolobus vulcani. The sequence continues at coordinate 372,544 of NZ_FNCA01000002.1, forward strand.
ACTGCGGAAAGGGAATTTTTGATAAGGTTCTTGACGGGATACATGAGGCAGTGGATGTTGGCCTTACTCCGGTCAAACTCAATATGGTCCTTCTCAAAGACCTTAACGACAATGAGATCAAGGACATGCTGGAGTTTACACGCGAATATAACGGGGATGTGATCTTGCAATTGATCGAGCTTATGGACTTCCGGGATCTTCCGCAGTACAGGATAAATGCCAACGAAGTTGAACGCTCACTAATGTCCGTATCTTCTGATGTAAAGGTGCGTGAGCTACATAAAAGGAAAAAGTATATTATCAATGGTGCAGAAGTCGAATTTGTCAGACCGGTTGATAATACTGAATTCTGTGCTAATTGTAATCGTTTAAGAGTCACAGCAGGCGGAAAACTGAAGCCCTGTCTTCTGGTAAGTGATAATATGGTTGATGTCTCTGAAGCCAGTGTTGAAGAGTTACCCGATCTCTTCAGGCTTGCTGTCAGCAGGCGTGTGCCGTTCTGTAAAAGTTGAAGGAGTAGTAAAAATGGAAGTCGTACTTACAGTAGATGGAAAGGATATTGAGATCAATCATTTCGTGCAGTCCATACTTGGCAGCACTGTCATTGGAGCAGTCACAACACTTCATGGTGTTGAAGATGATTGCAGGGAAGTCGTAATAAAAGTAAAACAGTAGTTCCTGAAATAGTGTCAGGAACCATTTTGTCGTTTTTAAGTTTCTGTGTTTTTTGACCTTATCTCAATTATCTTATAACAGATGCTCTATTTCTGAGAAATCGATAGGTGATGTTGCGTCAAGTGATATGGGTGTCACTGAAACATTTCCATTGTTCATTATGGCATGAACGTCGGTGCCCTGTTCTTCTTCAACCAGCAAGTCTCCTGCAATCCAGTAATATGGTCTGCCTCTGGGATCATGTCTTTCTTCAACATCGGTCTTGAAGAACTTCCTGGCCAGACGTGTGATCTCAATGTCAGGATCATCTTCTGCATGGTGGGGTATGTTCACGTTAAGCAGGTCAACATTTTCGGGTAGTCCATGTTCCAGAACTTTCTTTGCAATCCTGTTTACAACTTTAATGGCAACATTATAGTCATGCTTGAAATTCCTGTTGTCATCAAATTTATCTCCTTCTTCCATGACCTGTATGGAAGCAGCAATTGCAGGGATCCCATAACTTGCACCTTCCAGTGCCGCACCTATCGTGCCTGATGTGGTAATAGTGTCAGTACTGATATTTTCTCCGATATTGAATCCTGAGAGGATAAGATCGGGCATTTGTTTCATGACTGCAAAAATTCCCAGTATCACAGAATCTGTAGGTGTGCCTGCAACTGCGTTGACATCTATTCCTTTGATCGTTGTCTGTGTTATCCTGAGCGGCTCAAAGATGGAGATGGATCTTCCAACACCACTTTGCTGAGTCATGGGTGCGGATACTGTCACATCTCCAAGGTCTGAAACACTTTTCCAGGCAGCATGTATGCCTGTGGAATAAACGCCATCGTCGTTGGTAACTAGTATCTTTTTTGACATGTCTTTATCAATTGCTTGGCAATGCCTTAAAACTAATCCCTTGATGCAGTCTGAATTAGGATTTTGTTCAATATCTTAAGAAACAGCTACAGATAAGAAAATCTTCTGTGGATCCTAATATAAATAAAAAAGGTAAGATTGGAGGTGATATGAACTTATGTTGATTCATACATTTGCGTAAATTTTGTCTTTTCTTTGTGATGTAGTGGCAAATCCTTCCTGTTCAGACATATCGGCAAGTGCCTTGACTTCTTCCAGAACTTCGATTTTATCACTCATCTCATCGAGGGTGAAGATCATTTTTTCAATGGCTTTGTTCTCTTCAGTACTCAGGCAGGGGCTATCCTTTACTATTTCCAGTAATATTGATGCATCATCTATTACCTGTGCCAGAATTGTCCGGTCCATGTATGATTTAGCGGTTTCAGAATCACCGCCTGACAGGGTTGAGTTGAATTCATTGAGCTGTTCCTCAAACAATCCAATATCGTAGTGTGCGCTTCTGAATATTTTTTTAACATAATCTTCCCTATAGACCTGTTTTGAGTTTTTCAATACTTTCAGAAGTTTTTTGTAGTTCATGTTTTTCACCCTGAGGCTGGATGCAGGTACCTTTCCCTCATCCCATGCAAATTTCGTCACGTAAGGTCCTGCTACTTATAATTGGAAAGCTAGTTTACTGGATCGTTGCCTCATTCCCAAGATTGTGTCTGATTGTTTCAACAGGCATTACTCTGTTAAAGTGTGCATCTGAGAACTGTCCGCCATTCACATCATATTCCCGTTCGATGTCAATTCCATAATCTTCGTCCATTTCCTCGATTATAGGATCGCACAGGTATACTTGCAGGCTGCCACTTTCATCCATGAATACGGATGGTCTGACTCCTGTATTGTTATATTCTTCAACTAGTCCTCTGAATACTAATGACATATAGCGCATTGATTCCATCGGTCATCACCAATAACTCATTTTTATGGTCATACATTTAAACGTAATGTATTGTTTTTTCATACTGTGTACAGAATATCTCCTATCTATGTTCATAAATTGCAAATTTTTGTGTTCGTGATTTGTCGATAAAAAGCAACAATAGAAATTATTCTATATGTATATTTATATTATCATTTATATACTGCATTATGTAGCACTCATGTTAAGCTATCTCTGATAAGAAACGTTTTTAATCATTGATGCGATAGTTGGAAGAATAAATCTGACTATATTACTTAACTAAAACAATCATCCAGTTGGAATATTTATGCTTGAAGACGAATATCAGCTTGATTATTTTTTAGAGAATGGATTCGTTCGCAAACAGTGCTCTAAATGTGGAAAACATTTCTGGACCCGTGATCTTGAAAGGGTCACGTGTGGAGATGCGCCATGCGATCCATACTCATTTATCGGTAATCCTGTATTTAAGAAACAGTTCGACCTTGCGGAAATGCGTGAGTATTATTTGAACTTCTTTGAAGAAAGAGGTCATACAAGGCTTGAAAGATACCCTGTTATCGCAAGGTGGAGAGATGACATCTATCTGACCATTGCATCAATAGCGGATTTTCAGCCATTTGTAACCTCCGGACAGGTGCCACCACCCGCAAATCCTTTGACAATCTCCCAGCCATGCATCCGTCTTTCTGACCTTGATGCAGTAGGCAGGAGTGGCCGCCACCTTACCACATTTGAAATGATGGCTCACCATGCCTTCAATAAAAAAGGTGAGGAGATCTACTGGAAAGATCACACAGTAGAATTATGTGATGAACTTTTCAATTCCCTTGGTGTAGATCCAATGGCAGTGACCTATAAAGAGGAACCATGGGCAGGCGGAGGAAATGCAGGTCCGTGTGTTGAGGCTCTTATTGGAGGTCTTGAAGTTGCAACTCTTGTGTTCATGGACCTTAAGCAGTCAAAGGATGGCGATATTTCCATCAAGGGTGAGAACTACAAGAAGATGGACAACTACATTGTGGACACAGGTTACGGTCTTGAAAGGTTTGTATGGGCCTCCAAAGGTTCCCCTACAATATATGACGCAGTCTTCCCGAACATTGTTAATGAGCTCATGGGCCTTGCTGGTGTTAACCATGAACTTGACAATTCTGAATATGCTAATATCCTTGCCCAGAACGCCCGCCTTGCAGGTCTTATGGACGTAAGTGAGAAGGCCAATCTCTTTGAGCTGAGAAAACAGGTTGCTTCCAGCATTGGTACAACCGTGGAGAAACTCTCATCCATCATGGAGCCAGTTGAGACTGTATACGCTATTACTGACCACACACGCTGTCTGACATTTATGCTTGCTGACGGTGTCATTCCTTCCAATGTAAAGGCAGGATATCTTGCAAGACTTGTACTGCGCAGGACTCTCAGGATGATGAAGGACATGGGAATTTCAGTACCATTGTCTGATATTGTAAGGATGCATATCAACAACCTGCCGGAGTATCCTGAATTTGAGGAGAAGTTTGATGTTATCCAGGACATCCTTGAGCACGAGGAGCGCAAGTTCGCAGAAACTCTCGAACGTGGAAAGCGCATGATACAGAAGTCCGCCAAGCACTACAAGGAATCTGGAGAGAACATGCCTCTTGAAAGCATTATCGAGATGTATGACAGTCACGGCATTCCACCTGAGATCTCAAAAGAAGCAGCATCCGAGGTCGGTGTGGCTGTGGATTTGCCTGATAACTTCTATTCACTTGTTGCCGAAGGGCACAGCAAGGCCGAAGCAAAAGAAGAAAAAGTCTTCCCATACGCAGAAAGAGTTGCCAAGCTTCCAAAGACCAAGAAACTGTTCTATGACGAACCTACCAGGATGAACTTTGAGGCAGTTGTCCTTGATGTATTTGACAATCATGTAGTACTTGACAGTACACTGTTCTATCCGGAAGGCGGTGGACAGCCTGCTGACCATGGTACTATGGTAATTGAGGATGTTGTTCACAATGTTATTGATGTACAGGGTGTCGATGGTGTTGTTGTTCACATAATCGAAGAATCTGAAGAGGAGTTCCACATTAAGAAGGGCGACATGATTCAGGGACATGTGGATGAAGAACGTCGTATGGCGCACGCATGTCACCACACTGCAACTCATATTGTCAATGATGCCGCACGTAAGGTACTTGGTGATCATGTGTGGCAGGCCGGTGCTCAGAAATTCGTGGACCGCGCGCGTCTTGACATCTCACACTACAAGCGCATTTCACAGGAAGAACTCAATCAGATAGAACTGATAGCCAACCGTACTGTCATGGAGAACCAGCGTGTTTCTGCGGAATGGATGGACAGGATCGATGCTGAGAAGAAATATGGTTTCGGACTGTATCAGGGAGGTGTCCCGCCTGGAAAGATCATCCGTGTGCTCAAGGTTGCCGATGACATTGAAGCATGTGCAGGTACTCACTGTACCAGTACCGGACTTGTCGGTCCTATCAAGATGCTCAAAACAGAACGTGTTCAGGACGGTGTTGAGCGTATTGAGTACGCAGCAGGTCTTGCAGCCGTCAGGGCAACACAGGAAATGGAATCCTATCTTGGCCAGGCAGCAGATGCGCTCCGTGTCAGGCCAGAACATCTTCCATCTACAATTGATCGTTTCTTCAATGAATGGAAAGAGTTCAAGAAAGAGAACCAGAGGCTCAAGGAAGACCTTGCACATGTTCATGTGCTCCAGATGGCTAATGAGGCTGTCAATATCGCAGACATGCGCCTTGTAGCAAAATGCATACCTAATGCAGACATTGATGAGCTTGTCAAGATTGCCGGTGAGCTGACAACAAGCAAAGATATGGTTGTTCTTCTGGCAAGTGACGCAGGTGGCGTCAAGATAGTAGGTGCCGCAGGTGAAGATGCACTTAAGGCCGGAGCCGACGCCGGGAAGATTGTCAGAACCATGTCCCAGGTAGTTGGTGGCGGTGGTGGCGGAAAGCCTGCTATGGCCCGTGGTGGTGGTGTTGATGTCACTAAGATCGATGATGCACTTGCCACAGGACAGAGTCTCCTTGATGAGCAATTAAATAATTAGATATGTATATATATCTGTAAATTGTAACACACCAGTATGATACCTGGTGAGGTCAAAGAGTTCTTTTCATCCCAGTATGGAAAGTCCCTTCTCGTAAAGGGGCAGCCCGGTACTGGGAAAACTACTTTTGTCTTTGGAGTTCTTGATGAGATATGCCCCGAAGGCAATTGTGTTTATATTTCACCACGCATTGACAAATCCTCTGATTATGGAAATTATCCCTGGATTGAAGGTGATTTCAACAATAATGAAGATTTCCTGCGTATGCTGGCATCCCGTATAAAAGTTATATGGGAATCAAGTGACACTAAACCGGTTATTGTTGTTGATTCAATAGATTCTCTGAGCATTGCGACAACACGTTCTTCTGATTGGGAAAGCAACAAGTTTGAGCTTGAGCGTTTGCTCTTTGATTTTTCACGCAAGGTCAATGCTGATCTGATAATGATTACCGAACAGGCTAGCGTTACATCTCTCGATTATCTTGTTGATGGTGTGCTGTTCCTTGAGATATCAGAGGTCTTTGGACGTGACATAAGAAAAATAAACCTGCTCAAGATACGTGGGGTTGAACTTTCACAATCAAGGTATCCATTTACACTTGATGGGGGCCATTTCAGAAGCTTTGAGCCTTTTACGGTTTCATATCCTGAACAGACGCAGATCCCTCATCCAATTTCTGATCCAGAGGAGAGCAGGATCTCGACCGGGATCCATGATTTTGACGAGATACTTACCGGTGGATATCAGAAAGGAAGTTTCAATCTCTTTGAGATCACAAGCGGTGTTGGTGATTCATTCTACAGTCTGCTGTTACCTACATTCATAAACCATCTCAAACTTGGTCGTGGTCTTCTCAGTATGCCTACGGAAGGTACCAGTGTCGAGACAGAAAAGCGCATGATATCTCCGTTTACAGGAGATGATCATTTCCATGGTCAGTTTGTGGGATTTGAAATTCGTGACCTTAAAGGCAGGATTCCTGCATACATAGAGCCGTTCTCAGGTAATGTCTATAAAGACATGGACATTTTCCACAAGGCTAAGAACGAGATTCTACGTCAGTATGGTTCACCTGTCCTGGACTATATAGGCCTTGACAGTATGGAATACAACTACGGATGGGAAAACATCGGCTCTATCATAGGGCAGATGGCATCCATCACAAAGACAACTGATAATGTTGTCCTTGCGGTTACGAAATATGGTCAGCGGATCACTGAATCAGTGGCGCATATGGCCACAACTCACTGGAAATTTGAAAATGTTGACAAGACCCTTGTTGTGTATGGTGTGGTGCCAAAAACCGGTATTTTCGCTGTTCAAATGGAATTTGTTTCAGGTTATCCGCAGGTTAGCCTCATTCCTATGAAATGAACAATTTACGTGCCGTAAGTACATTATCTTCCCAAACATTAATAAGAAAATAAAACTAATATTATTTACTAAACAAAATTAAAAGGTACTTGGCAATGAATCCTCAAACGCAGGAAATCCTTTCAACCCTCAGAACAGAGCTGTCCCGGAAAAATACATTGTTTCTTGCCCCTGTGGATAGTTTTATTGAGAGGCTTGTCTATTTTTTTGTATCGGACATACTGAAAGAAGAGTCTGAAAGGACTGTAGTGTGGTTATGCCTCAATTCTTCCAGGGATAAAATATTGTCAAGATTCGAAGATTTTGGATTTGACATCAATTATGAAGGAAGGATGTTCTTCATTGACATTGATGCACCGGGTAAGGAGCACCATGATGATACATTCTATTGCAGCTCCGTTGCGGATTATACAAAGATGGCATCCCATATCTCGAATATCTTTCAGAATCATCAGAACTCAGTGTTGATTATAGACAATATGAACGTGCTTGCAAGTGACACCATGCAGGTAGTGGAGAATTTTGTCCAGTTCATAGAAAAGAAAGTAGCAGAGAACGATGGCAGTATTGTCTCCATGCTTTCAAGGAATATCCTGCCTTCTGAGACAGAGGTTCTCATAACTTCATTCTTTGATGTGGTGTTCGATATCACCAACGTTGGAGAGATCCATACTGAAATAGGCATGAAGGACTTTGATTTCAGGTATTCGGTGGAGGAAGGTTCAATTGAATTTGAGCCCATGCAAAAGAAGATCAAGCGCGACAGGCTTAAGATCCTCATAGTTGATGATGAACCTGACATTCCGGAGCTTCTCAAGCTTTCTCTCATTAGCGAACCCTATGACTTCATTGTAGCTCACAACGGTGAAGATGCTATAGACATGACACTGAAAGAGCTTCCAGATCTTATTCTTCTGGATATCATGATGCCTGATATGGATGGCTATGAAGTGGTGGAGAATCTTAAAAAGAGCAAAGCTGCAAGTGATATTCCTGTAATTATGATCTCAGCCAAGACCGCTATTGAAGATAAGGTCAAAGGTATGGAACTTGGAATAGATGACTACATTTCTAAACCATTTGATAAGAGAGAGGTCAAGGCTAGAATTAAGATGGTAATGCGTCGTCTTGGATGGGTTGAAGAGGAATAATTATATATTCAAATGAATATTTGAATAATATATAAAATAATCATCTTAGGAGATTTATCATTAATGTGTCCCAAAATCATGGTTGTGGATGATGAGCCCGATACCATTGACCTCGTAAAATTGATACTGGAATCCGAGGATATAGAAGTCATCGGAGCAAAGAGTGGATTTGAATGCCTTGAATCAATTGAAGAGGAACAGCCGGATGCTATTTTACTTGATATCATGATGCCTGATATGAATGGATGGGAGACCTTCCATAAGATTAAAGAAAAAGAACCAGCTCTTCCAGTTGCCATGCTAACAGTAAAGAGTCAGGAATTTGACAAGATGCTTGGTCTGCATGTTCTTAAGGCAGATGACTACATCACAAAGCCTTTCAGCAGAAAAGAACTCATCCAGAGAACAAAAGAATTACTGGAAATGAAACTTCAGTGATCCAGCACTTCAAACAATATTGCCTTTTCATTTTTCACAAAGAGATGTGCCTTTCTTTCACCATCAAGGTCATTTTCCAATTCATTGCGTACATCCCAGTACCTTTCCGGTTCAATGGCTGCCCGGACAATAACTTTTCCGAATGAGTTCTTCTTAAGGAAAGAATTGATCTGTGAAAAGTCAGTATCAGTAACAAGCAGTTTCTTGTAACTGTTCTTAAAAAGGCTATTCTCAATTTCATTCTCTGAACTGAGAAGTGTTCTTTTATCATCAATATCAAAGATAGCAATATCATTTGATTCTTTCTTAAGCTCTGCCACAAGCTGTTCAAGCAGACCTGCTTTGGTTACACACTCTTCTGGTTCATACGCGTAAAGGGCCGTTTCCTCTACTTTGATCGCAGGTTCTATTTTTCCTGTTTTTCTGATGATGTTACTTCCCGGAAGTGCAACAGCAGAAACATCTGCTTTTTTCAATTCTCCAAAATAAAGGTTAAGGCGGTTAAGCTTTCCCTCCAGGGACATGTATTCTCTTTCACAATCAAAGGGTATTTTTTCAGGAGACAACTGTGGTGGTGCTTCAAAAGCAAAATTCGATGAAATGCCAGCATAAGCTTCCATTACTTCAGGGATGGAAGGACTGAGATTGTCAATGCTTCTCTTTTTTTCGGCAGGGGGTCTTGCAGGATCTGAAAAGACAACATCAAGCTGTGGTAATTTTTCAATTGCTTCGGAAGATAGTGCATCTCCCACAATAAATTCGATGTTATCAACACCCATTATCCTAGCATTCTTTTTTGCAAATGCTATTTTTTTAGGGTCAATTTCAATCGCATAGACAAAATCACAGTATTTAGCAAAAAATAGAGCCTGGCCACCAATGCCGCAACTGATGTCTGCTATTGTCTTACATTGCAATCTTTTAGCCCTGTATTCAGCCACAGGTTCAGGAGTTGCAAACCTTATACCATCCTTATCGGATATCATCTCTGTTTTAAATTGCTTTTTACGTGCCATAGACTCCTCCTACAAGTCAGGTAAATGATTTAAAATCATCTGAATTCACAATAAGCTTAACGCATGTTTTATTCATAATTTATATATATTATTAAGGGTATATTGTTCACCGTATAGATATATCTCTCATAAATTAAATAAAATCAGTGGAATTATGGCCGGATTTAGTGATAAAATCAAAAAAGTGACTTCTGTTCTTTCCAAAAAGGGCAAGAGTAAAGGAGGCGACTCTCCGTTTGGTAGTGGTGATGCTCCTCCTTTCATGCAGGGAGGGCCAGACCTTGGTTCTGTTCCTGATCTGGCTGCCGGTATGCCACCTGCACCAGGTGGTCCTCCTGGTATGGCACCAGGTGCACCCGGAGATTCTGCATTTCCTCCTGGTATGGCTCCTCCGGGAGCAGTTCCAGGTGGTCCGCCGGGCATGGCTCCTCAAGCTACTCCACAGGCAACTCCAATAGATAACGAGATGCTCGAGGAGAACCGCAAAAAGATCAAGGAAGTTGAGTCTAAAGTATCAAAGTCAGATGTAACTCTCAACATGGTCCAGAGGGACAATGAAGAGATCAGAAAAACGGTTGATAAGATTGACCAGAGTGTCCTTGAACTATTATCCCTGTATGAGATCGTTTCAAACCAGGTAAATCCGTTTGTAGGCGATGGTGCAGGTTCCAGAGATACAATAGAGAGATTTGAAAAGACAGAGAACCGTCTCACTGAAATGGGTGACATGATTGTTCTTCTGAAAAATGAATTTGATGCAACTGCTCAGAAACTAAGCATGCCAAAAGGTATCTCTGAAGAAGCAGCCACCAGGATGCAGGATCTTGAATCCAAAATGGATGCGTTTGCAGATGCCATGGTAATGATGCATGAAAGTCTTGAGCAATTAACCTCAAGAACAGACGAATTATTCACACGTACCGATTCTATTAATCAGAATTTGCTTGATCTTGCAGAAACTACATCTACTATTACTACCAGGCTTGATGACCTAGAAAGTCGTCCTGTTGCTACTTCAGGTAGTTCCAATGCTGTTCCTTCTAAAGCTGAAGAGAAGATTAGAACTAAAACCACAATACATGAAGATGAGAGCGAAGATGAAACAGAAGCAGAAAACGATATCGAAAATGCTCCTGTTACAAAGAAATCCTCACTACCTCTTGTAAGGCTGGAGTTCATAAAAGCAGATCCAACAAGTGTTGTTGTTCTTCTCAACTGGATAGAGTTCCTCATGGAAAGAGTTGGAAGGAACAACCTGATGGATGCACTTGATTATTATGTTGACATTGGCTGGATAAGTGAGGATGTTATGTCAGAGATCATGGCATACGCCCGTGGAATCGATTATTATGTTGAAAAGCCAACGTGGCGCCTTTTGCCAGAGGATCACACAAAATCCCTGCTCTTCATTGAAAGGCTCTCAGGACGCAAGATCGACAGGAATATGCTAAGTTCCATTGACAGAGAGATGGCAAAGGTAAAGCACGGTCTGGAGGAATTGTATGGGATTTGAGCTTTCCGTTGTTGCAGTGTTATTCTTCATCTCTGCTCTTGTAGTTGGTTCATATTCATATTCCATGCTTAACACTTCAAATGAGATTGTAAGTGATGCTTCCGGTGATCAGTATCAAATGCAGAATTCAAAACTTAAAACAAATCTTGAGGTGGAAAGTGCTGTTGCAGGGAACTACTCAGATACTTATAATCTGACTGTGACACTTTCAAACACCGGAAGTGAAACCATACGCTTTGACGAGCTCAACGTTCTTGTGGACGGCAATCTGGAATCTTATGTGTATAATGATGTTGCAGCAACCTGGACACCTGCTGAGACACGCAACATGACAGTTCCCTACCTTTCCGGTACAGGGGTCCATCGTGTAAAAGTCGTAACTCGCAACGGCGTTTCTGCTTATAGTTCATATATTGTCTGAACTGAATAACAATCTTATATACTATTAATTATATATTACTATTCTAATTCTATTTGCATCGGGCTGGCAGAAAAACATGAAAGACATGCTAAGAAAAGAGAGAAACGCCTTAGTGAAAGATACAGGTGCAGAAACCGCAGTAACTCACATGATATTCTTTATAGCCGCAATGGTTCTGGCTATCAGTGTAGTTGTTCTTATCTCCGGCAATGTCCAGTCCATGATCGCTTCATCCAGTGCAAGCAGCAAGTTAGTATCCCAACAGATGCGGACTGATATAACTATTGTGAATGATCCTGAGATCATCCCCTATGATGGTGTTTCCGGTAAATACACATTCTACGCAAAGAATACCGGTAAGACCGAACTGGCTCCTGAATATGTGACCGTACTTGTAGATGGTATATTGATAGAACCTGTGGATGTCAACGCTGCATTGACAGATGGTGATATTGTATGGAGACCAGGAGAAATCCTGACTTTGAATGTAACCACTAACCCTTCACCACTGGAAATAGGTGATCACAGAGTTCTTGTTGCGGCTGATAATGGCAAATCCGGTGCAATGAGTTTCAAAACGTAATAAGAGGCAAATAATGGCAAAGATCAATGCATTTGCGATTCCCAGGGATGACCTGAACGATAAATTGGGAGGAGGCTTTCCTGCCGGTTCACTTGTAGTACTTGAAGGTGGCAGTGGCGGAGGAAAAAGCACAATTTCCCAGCGTCTTTCATTCGGACTGAACGAAAACGATGTCAGTGTTACGTTTGTCTCGACACAAATGACAACAAAGGGCTTTATAAACCAGATGTATTCAATGGACTATCCAATAGCTCCATTCCTTTTGAATGGTCTGCTTTTATACATCCCTGTGATACCACTGGTTCAAGCTGCAAAATCCCGTTTTGATTTTATAGAGAGATTGATGGCTGCAGAAGAGCTTTTTGAAAAGAATGTGATAATTATCGACACTCTGTCTTCTCTTATCAAATACAGTGCAAACACTGAGAAAACCCTTGACTTAATATCGTTCTTCAAAAAACTGAATGGTATGGGCAAGGTCATCATTCTTACAATTGAACCAAACCAGCTGACAGAGGATATTGCTTCGATGTTCCGTTCTTCCTGTGATGTGTACATTACTCTCAAATCAAAGCCTCTTGGAAGTGAAGTCAAGAGGACCATTGTCGTGAACAAATTCACAGGTGCAAAGGGTCCGGTTGGACAGATGATCGGTTTCAGAATAGAGCCAAAGGTTGGTCTTGTAGTCGAGATCGCTTCAGTATCATAATCATAAAGGCAGTGGAAATATGGATGCAGAATTTCAGAAAGCAGTACAAAGGAACCCTCATCTGGGTGAATATGTAAAGAAATTCATGCGTGAGACTGGTGAAGATGAACCAACTTTCATGGTAAGTCTTGGAAAGGATATTGACAGGGCTAAAGTAAATATCATTCTTCCAGTTGGTGATCCTGTATTCATACACCTTTATGGTGGCGATGAACAGGGAGAGATCAACTACTATGGTGTAGAACCTGAACTTAATGATCTGGAAAAAAAGAAGTATAAAGCAACACTGGACATCATTCTTGAAAAATCTGCCAACGAACCTGTTCCTAACACCGAAGCAGAACTTAAGGACCTTATCACTAAATTGTTCAATGAATCTATAGACATAGGTTCAGGCGGGAATATGGCTGATGATGAGAGAGGAGGAAGGTTCGATATTCTCCAGAAGCTCATGCCCGTGCAGAAAAAAGTTCCTATGACCCAGGGTGAATACAACAAGATTCTCTATCACCTTGAAAGGGATATTATCGGCTCCGGCCCAATCGAACCAATTATCAGAGACCCCTATCTTGAAGATATCAGCAGTATAGGTGTAGACAATATATTTATTGTTCACAAGATCTTTGACACCATTAAAACGGATCTGACATTCGGGGACGACGAAGGTCTTGATAACTGGCTGCGTAGTATGAGTGAACGTATCGGTCGTCCCGTAAGTGACGCAAGACCGATTGCCGACGGTGCTCTTCCTGATGGTTCACGTATCAATATTATTTACAGTATAGATGTCAGTAAACGTGGCAGCAGTTTTACCATGCGTAAGTTCAGTGAAGTTCCTGTTAGTATCATCCAGCTAATTGGATGGGGTGCGCTGAGTGCAGAAATGGCAGCTTACATGTGGATGTGTCTTGAAAATGGTATGAGTATTTTCTTCAGTGGTGAAACCGCAAGTGGAAAGACCACAATGCTCAATGCATGCCTTGCTTTTGTTAACCCTAAAGCAAAGATCTTCTCTGCCGAAGATACAGCCGAAGTTCAGCCACCACAGCCTGTATGGCAGCAGTTGATCACCCGTGAGGAAGGTCCACCGGAATCAAGGGTAGATACCTTTGCTCTGCTAAAAGCAGCACTTAGGTCAAGACCAAACTACATTATCGTAGGTGAGATTCGAGGAGCCGAAGGTAACGTAGCTTTCCAGGGTATGCAATGCATTCGTGAAGGCTACATTGCTATGCCTGGCCATGGACCAATGCATATCATAGATCTCTACGATCAATACGCAGCCGATGCTCAAGAGCAAGATGGTAAAGATATAATAGATATCAGCGACCATAAATTACCTGTCTATGTATCAGGTATTGATGGCAAAGTTTCCAGATCCACCATCACCAATGTCTTGAGGATGGGCAAACAGCAGCTTATCAAGGTATACTTTGACACAGGTGAAGTGCTTGAAGTTACACCAAATCACCGATTCCTTCTTACAAATGATAAAGAGGTTGTTGCAGAAGAACTTCTTGATACTCAACAACTTCCAAACGTAATCCTCCCACCTCCAATTGCGTGGTATCAAAATGATTCACATGGATTCGATTTCCTTGAAGGGTGGAACATTCTCAAGGATGAGCTTTATGCGCAAAATATCGATGCCTATAAGAAAACCGCAGCCTATAAAAAAGATCGTAAAAAGTTCGCTGATTACTTTGCTTCACGTAACAAAACTATTCCCTTTGATGTGTATAGGCGTATAGTGGGCAATACTGGACTTCCGGATGAAGTATACGCAATCCGCAAAGGATCATCAGAGAAGATATCTGTTCCTCTCCAGCTGAATCATGAAATTCTTGTGTCCATTGCAAGATATCTTATGGGTCTGGATGTCCCAGTGGTATATCAGCAGTTTTTCAGGCATGTGATGGATATCACTCCACAACACATCGGGAAGCCATTCTGGAAACTTGGCCTTGATCAGTTAAGAGTTGTCTTCGAGGAGTTTTTGGAATTATCTTCAATTGAAAAACAATCATTGTCTGATGAGATCTGGTACTCAATCGGCAGACTGGCAGGAGATGATAGTCTCTATGTGACCAGAAAAAAGACCAAGTTCTCTGATTTCCGCTGGCAGGTCAAGAACAAGAATACAGATGAAGGTGTTAATTATGCAAAGCGTGCCATCCATGTGATTCCCCATGATGCTAACTCTGTCCAGACCGTACACAAGGATAATGCTTACACTACTCGGATATGCCGTGTGGACCGCTCGTTCGTGGATTGGCTCATAAAGAAAGGCTTCATACACGTAAATGAAGAATGTGTTTATTCAAAGGCTGTGCTTAAAAGGATTCCTATTGATAATATATCCAACCCTTATGCCTATGTTGCAGGTCTTCTGGATAGTGACTGTACTATTCGCTACACAAAGAACCGGTCATTTGAGATTAAGCTTGCTCTCAATGTAAACAGGGATGATGAAGGTCTTCTCTTTGACCAATTGCGCCTGGTACATTATTATGAGCATCAACTCTTCCCATGTATCAATTGTGTTGAGTTCCGCTATCACTCCGATTTTGATGAACACGTAAGACGTTATAGTCAGTTCTGCCATGAACTGGGTATCAATGTAAGGACAACTCGATATGATAAGATAAGGGGCATAGGTGCACGTGTAGAATTTTCCTCTGATAGAAAACAGGAGGTGTTCAGTACATGGGCTAGGAATGTGGCACCTTACATGTATCGTCAGGACAAAAAGCAGGCAATTGAATCAATGGTGGATATTGCACCTGGAGATCGCAGATCAGATATTACCGAATTTGATGGCTACAGTGCCTCCATCCATAAGAACTGTCTTCCACACTTGGCCCTGCTTGCAAGAATATTTGGTCATACTCTTGTCAGTGAAGGTCATGAGTGCTTCGAACAACGCCTCTTTGCTTTCAAGAAACTGGAGTTCTCACGTATCCTTCATATTGAGCATGGGTGCATTGATCACACCTATGATATTTCCATGGCCAATGGTTCCTATTACATAGGTGGAAAACAGATGATGGGTTATGTCTATGACACCGGTCACCCTGTACTTGCGACTTTCCACGCATCTGCGGTATCAAAGATGATCCAGCGTCTGACGGCAGACCCTATCAATGTACCTGTCACTTTCATTGACAACCTTAACATCGCAATGATCCTTTCGGCTGTTTACCGTAAAGGAAAGTTTCTCAGGCGTGCCCTTGCGATCGAGGAGATAGAAGGGTACTATGAGGAAATAGGCGGTGTTGCAACTAGGGCTGTTTTCCAGTGGGAACCGGATACTGATAATCACAAGTTCCGTGGTCTGAACAACAGTTACATCCTCGAGGATAAAATAGCTACAAAGCTTGGTTATGAAGATAAAAGGGCTATCTATCAGGACCTTTTCCTTCGGGCGAAGATTCTGGAAGAAATGAAATCAAGAGGAATTGAAGATTACTTTGACGTGCTTGAGATCATAGTCAATTTCTACAAGCATGGAATAGACGGTCTTCCATTTTCAGTATGAGGTGTTTTTGTGAGCTATGAGAAAGCATTCAAGAATCTTGGCATGGAGCCCAAGGTCTATCTCAAGAAATTTGCTTTACCTATCGTAGCTTTTGGATTTTTATTCTCAATCCTTCTTCTTGCATTACTTCCAACGATGTTTGTGGGAACTGCTAAGTATATCCCTTACTTGATACCTATTATTTGTATAGTATTTGCTTTCTCTTATCCTCTTTCGATCCTGTCTGCCAAAGCTTCCAGAATTGACAACAATATGCACTATTATATTACTCAGATGGGTTCTATTGCAACAGCAGAAACTCCCAGGATAGATATTGTACGTATTGTCTCAGAAAATGAGGATTATCAGGAGCTTGCAGAGGAAACAAAGAAAATATATGATCTTGTGACCGTGTGGCACTTAAGTCTGGCAGATGCATGTCGTTTCATTTCCAAAAGGACTCCTTCTATTATATTTGAGGATTTTCTGGATAGGTTTGCACATGCTCTCCAGTCTGGAGAAGATGTAAAGACTTTCCTTTTCGCAGAACAGAACGTTGTAATGAACGAGTATGAGGCTATGTACAACGGTGCACTCTATGTTGTTGAGATTATCAAGGAACTTTTTGTTTCCCTTGTAATGTCACTGATCTTCATGGCTTCATTTGCTGTAATTATGCCTGTGATAACTGGTATGAATGCGGAACTACTCATGGGTATAGTGGTAGTCATTTTCCTTGTCACTGATCTTGTAATGGTAATGTTCACAAAGAGCAAGATACCCAAAGACCCTGCGTGGAGTCAGTCTTCCAATATGACTGAGAACAAACTGAAACTATATCGTTCAATACCAGTATCAATTGCAGGATGCATTGTAGTTCTAATTGCTGTGGTACTCTACGGTAAAATTCAGACAAGTATTGCAGTTGCCATGGTACTAACTCCGCTGGTTTACACAGGTCATGTTTCAAGAAACATTGAGAAAAGCATCAGGAGAAAAGACGAAAATTTCCCTGCTTTTATCCGTTCCCTGGGAAGTTCTGCAGGTGCCAGAGGTGGTGTCATTGATGAGGCTCTGAAAGCTCTGAGAGCACACGATTTCGGACCGCTGACAACCGATGTGAACAATCTTTACAAAATGCTTGTGACCAGGATCAACAAGTTCAATTCCTGGGAATATTTTGCTTCAAATACCGGAAGCAATCTTATCCAGCGTTTTTCCGGGATGTTCGTTCAATCTACCAATCTGGGTGGTCAGCCAGAGGTCATAGGCGACATTATTGCTACAAATTTCCACAGGATAGTAACTCTCCGAAAGAAAAGGTCGCAGTCTGCCGGAAGTCTTGTGGGTGTATTATATGGTCTGACAGGTGGTATCGGTTTTACAATGTATATTTCCCTTGGTGTAGTCGGACTGATGCAGGATATGTTCTCAGCTGTGGAAATGCCTGCAGGTATGTCGATGGGGATGGTTCTCTATACTAATATTGGAAGCCTAACCACTCTTTCAAACATGGTTCTGGCAATCATGATCGGTCATTCATTGATGTCCGCTATCCTAATCCGTATTGTAGATGGCGGTCATATGTTCAGTGCTACAATTGATTTTGTGATCATGGTATGGATATCCGGTGCAAGTGCTGTGGTTACCATGGCGGCAGTGTCATCACTACTGGGTATTTCCTGAAACAGGATATAAAAAAGCATGGAAAATAAGACAAATGACAAACAATGTCAGAGTCCTATTTTACTCTTGTTTTGATGTGATTTGCTAAGAACTCGCCAACTTCAGATGTACTGCTCTTTCCACCAAGATCGGGAGTGCAAACCCCTAGATTAAGGGATGTATCAATTGCTTCTTCCAGAATTGCTGCTTCTGCCATATCTCCGTGCCATTCAAGAAGCATTTTGAGACTGAGGACTGCAGCAAGAGGGTTAGCAATGTTTCTTCCTGCAATGTCCGGTGCGCTTCCATGAACCGGCTCAAAGAATGCATATTTCTCACCGATATTGGCACTTGGAAGCAGGCCAAGTCCGCCTACAAGTGCACCTGACATATCACTGAGAATATCTCCGAACAGATTTGTGGTAACGATCACATCATAGTTCCAGGGATTTCTTATCAGGTTATATGCGAAGGAATCCACCAATTCATCACTATGGTTAACTTCTGCATCCGTTGCAGACTGGCGACAAACATCAAGGAACAATTTGTCAGATTTCATAACATTGGACTTGTGGACAATTGTCAGTTTGTTGGTCCTGCTCCCGGCAAGTTTGCTTGCATAATCTGCAATTCTCTTTGACCCTTTTCTTGTGATCACTCTTTTTGTGGTGGAAACATCTTCACCGATCTCTTCGATTCCGGAATATAGTCCTTCTGTATTTTCTCTCACTATTATGTAATTGAAATCGGTCCTGTCATAAATTCCCTTTACTGAAGGGAGAGGGCGTATTGGCCGGACATTTGCATACATATCAAGTTCTTTGCGAATTGTCAGGAGAACGCTTTTGTAATTGGGGTCAGGGGGTGTTGTCACTGCACCAAAAAGGACACAATCACATTTCTTCAGTGTATCTATATCCTCATCTGTAATGGCGGCACCTGTGCGTTCCCACCTGCCATACCCGAGTTCAAGAGGAACTTTTTCCACGTCAAGTCCGAATGCGTCAAAAACTTCAATGGCTGCCGGAATTACTTCTTTCCCAACTCCGTCACCTTCTATAACTGCAAGTTTCATGTCAATTCCCTGATCATCTTATAATGTCTGTAATTATAAATTGTCCTTCTTAGCTGAAAGCCTTAGCTCTTGAACAAGATTCCTGATTGCCATGGTCACATCGAATTCCGATGCTCCCCAATGTACAACTGCTCCTCTTATGCCGGCAATCGTAACAATTCCGGAATTCTCAGCACGGCAGCATCTTGTAATGAATACTTTGCTGGGCTTGAATATGTCTGATTTGAAGGGACATATATTAATAAATGAATACTCTATTCCCGGGAATCTTGACTCAAAAAGACTCTTTGATATCTCACAACCTACAAGCAGAGCTCCATCTTCTTCAATAACGTCACAATCCAGACATTTGCCCTTAAGTCCGGACGATGAACATGGGAAAACTGTATTCTCTCCTTCAAATTGTCTCAGATCAGTAAGGTTCTCTGAGAATCTGATGGATAAATCTCCCCATACTCCACTCTGCTCTATCCTGCGGACAACACTTGCAAGCCATGAAGGCTCAGGAGGAAAAACATCCACTATCTCAATTTCAATTATCTCTGAAGGGTCTGGCTTGTGCACGAATGTCAGGTGTTTGTCTATGCCTGTGAATATTACAGTGTTGACTTTACCTTTACATATTTCAGTCGCTGTGTCTATGAGAAGCGCTCTGTCTTTGATATTTAGCTCCTTTTCATAGTGGACAATCTCCTCACCTGAAGCAAGTTCCTTAAGACTGGTGGCATCCCTGAGAAGTCCTTCTCCCTGATGTTCCACCTCAAAGAGAGAATAGTTTCCGTTTTCACAGTTTTCTACTATCAGGTACTTGGTGAGAAAGTAGATCCGCCTGTCTTCGCCGTCAGGTATTTCTTTGCTGTGCCCAACGTATTTGTATTCATCCGGAAATATCATTTGATACCTTAATGTTTGGCTTTCTGTGCTTTTCTGTGTGCCACAAGGCCACCATCAGTAAGTATCTCAAGCAGGAAGTCAGGAAGCTTGTTACCTTGGAATACTTTTCCATTGACCTGCACAGTTCCCTGAAGCAGATCGATCTCAACTTCGTCGCCTTCATTGCACTCAACATCAACCTCCATTAGTGGAAGTCCTACATTAATCGCATTCCTGAAAAAGATCCTTCCAAATGATCTGGCAACTACGCAGCCTATGCCAGCATATTTGAGTGCAAGTGCAGCCTGTTCCCTGGATGATCCGCAACCAAAGTTGTCAGCGGCAACAATGATATCGCCTTTCTGCACTTTCTTTGAAAACTCAGGAGCGATTCCTTCCATGGCATGATCTGCAAAGACCTGCATGTCTTTTGTGCGCAGGTATTTTCCGGGAATTATTACATCTGTATCGATATCGCTACCGAATATCCATGCTTTTCCCTTGATTATATTGTCCAATATATCACCTTATGGCTAGCTTCTGCATGATATTATTTGTAAGTGTCGGGAATGAAACAAAAAAGTAAAAAAAGAGATGAGAATGGGAATAGATTAAATTTCTAATGTGTTCCCATTCATAACGTCTGTTTCACTGACACTAACCTGCTGTGTAGTGTTTCCATAACTTATCACATATGATCCGGTTGGCATGGTGTCAAACTGTGTTCCTCCTTCAACTGGTCCTGTTGTTGAATAAGGGACTGTGAATGAGTAAGTTCCGTCTGATCCTGCAGTTGTGGTTTGTGTGTATGTGAATGTCCTCATCTGGTTGGTTTGTATGGTGTTAGTAATAGTCACAGTTTCATTGGCCGGAGCTGTTCCTGTGATTGTAGCACCTTTCACGTATTCGAAGATTTTGACAAAACCTGTTGTAGTATCAGTAGGGATATTCTCTCCCGTCCACATATTATAGACATTCTTATAGAGCTGTTCAAGGTTCACATAAGGTTCGTTACCTGGGTTGTATGCCTGAGATTCATGTACCATACGATAATGTATCAGTCCATTTCCATCAAGCAGATGAAGTCTCATTTCCATACTGTTCAAATACTTCATGCTTGGCACAGTAACAAGTCCTTGGTCTGAATTAACTTGTGAGTAATAGCCATCCTGGTCTCCATCCCATGCAGCCATTGCGCCGAATATGGTATAAGCCATTCTTCCATTGCTGACCATGTATCGACTTCCAAGAACATCGGCAATTGAATTTGCCTCCTCTTCGGATTGCGATGTGAAGTATGAAGCTGCACCCGGTACATCACCACCGCCTATTCCTGATTGGAACGGATTGGCATTTGGTATACGGTGTCCTATGTATGTAATCCAGTGTCCGTAGTCCCACCAGGACATTACCCCGTAAGCGGTTGAAGGGTATTGGAATGTTTCTCCATCTGCCGGAACAGGATAGATCCCAGTGAAGTTAACACCTGTGTCCGGTGTGTTATAGCGCATCCATGTAAGAGATTCTATCCATGCAGGTGCAGGTCCTCCCACTCCTGTATTTTGGGATAAAGATGTTTCCAGGGGTCCGACAGGATATATCAGGATAATGAATACCACTAGTATGGAAATGGCATGGGTTGCTTTGATATTCTTAAAGTCAAAGTCCTTGCCTTTTTCTTTTGCTTCTCTGTATTTTTCGGATAACTCTTTCCAGCCCACGGCATCCAGTACTTTAAATGCAAGGTAGGCAGACAGTAAAGCGGCATTGACTGTAAAATAATATGCAAAACGATTCTGCTGATACAGTGCCCAGACCATCATCAATGTCCAGACGACCATCCATATCTCTTCTTGCTTATGTTCACGATATGTCTGGTATAGTAGCACAGGAATGGCGAGGAATGTAATGTACCCCTCTATTCCAAAATTATCATAAAGTGGGGATAATGAAAATAGTCCTGTGGTTCTGTCAACAAAGAAAGGATAGGCTTCAGCAATTGTAAGTCCTCCTCCTGAGCGCATGAAATAACTGAACACAGTACTTATGATGACATATACACTGGGAATGAACATCTTAGAGATTACCAGCACAACTCCAAACAGTACAATAGGAGCTAAAATGTAGTACTTTTTCTCTATTTTACGCTGATTCATTATGCCGGATACAAGGCTAAAAACTATGAATCCTATAATTCCTGCCGGCAACCCTATCATGTATTGGCGTAAAGTCCCTCCAAGATCAGGGAGTGGCAAAACAAAAAGCCATGCGATAAAAAAGCTAAGCGAACCTATGATCGCAAGATACTCTGGATTTTCATTTCGCATGTGGTCAATAACATGTTGTATGGTAATGTAAACTCCAATGATCAGTGCGAAAAAAAGTGCCCCTTTCCATGCAAGGATATATAATCCCATAGATATTCCCGTAAGGACAATATATTTTATGGAAGGTTTCAGTTTATTGAAGTCCTTTGAGGTTATATCTTTAAAATATACCGGATGTTCTCTCATAGCCTTTAAGGACATTATCAGGAACATTGCTGTCACTGTGCTCATAAGAGTTTCAGCTACATGATGGTCAGTAAAACCTAACAAGGAGCGGTGAAGGAATGCTCCTGGGAGTATAGCTACTAAAAATGCAGATAACAGTCCTACATTCCTGTTGAATACCCATTTTCCTACATAATAGGTAGGGATAACTACAAGGGTTCCAAGAATTGCCGGGAAATATGCTCCGATAACTTCCATTTGATGTGTGGTGGGATTGCCAAGCGTTAGTATGTATATAAGACTTGCAAGTACCCAATCAAATAATGGGGCAAAGACCATTTTCTGACCTGTCGGAAACAGCGTAAATGCATCAAACCATAAGGTGTGCGGATAATTGTGCAATATCGCAGTTACAACTCTCATGTGGTACCATGGATCATTCCCTCCGAATCTTACAAAATTATCTGAAAGAATTACCGTTGCTTTGGACCCGGTTCTTATATAAAACGATACCATTAAGGATAATATTATTCCAAGTAAATAGGGTAAACCATTTTTTATCTTGTTTTGTTTTGTTTTTTCATCTTCCATGTTTTCCCCTCTATAAATAAACAATTTGAATAGTAATAAAAGACATTTTATGGATTTTTTGTTAATAAATTGGTACTATAATTAATATAGCTATTGTTAAAATAATATGACCCTATTATACAAATAGATTTAAGTCTGAATTTGATTACCATAATGTCTGATGGAGTGTAACATAGATTGTGCGGAATATGTGGATTTGCCGGTTTAGAGGATGAAAGACTTCTGGATGACATGTGTTCTGTTCTTCATCACCGTGGCCCTGATGATAGTGGTAAGTTCATCGACAAAGGTGTTGGTCTTGGTCATAGAAGATTAAGTATTATTGATCTTGCCGGTGGCCATCAGCCAGTTCATAATGAAGATGGGACAGTGTGGGTTGTTTATAATGGTGAGATCTACAACTTTCTCCAGTTGAAAACCTGTCTTGAATCAAAAGGGCATAGGTTCTATACATCATCTGATACAGAGGTTCTTGTACATCTTTATGAGGAATATGGAAATAGAATGGTTCATCATCTAAGAGGGATGTTCTCTTTTGCATTGTGGGACTCGAATAATAAAAAATTAGTTCTGGCACGCGATCGTCTGGGGATTAAACCGCTATATTATAGTTATTTAGAAAACAAACTTATTTTTGCTTCTGAAATAAAAGCATTGCTTCGATATGATGAAATAATTCCTTCTGTAAATGTTTCGGCTTTACATGATTATCTAACTTTCAGACACAATCTTGCTGATGAAACCATGTTCCAGGGGATATTTAAGCTACTTCCAGGACATGTATTGACATATTCCGATGGAAAGATTTTCATTGAACAGTACTGGGATATTCCTGCTCCTTCTAATGAAATGATGTCAGAAGGATATTATGTTGATAAATTAAAAGACCTGCTTGAAGAGTCGGTCAGGATACGTCTTATGAGTGAAGTACCACTGGGTGTATATCTTTCAGGGGGTATAGATTCAGGTATAATCACCGGAATGATGAGTAAAATGGTCGATGACCCGATTGAGACATTTTCTGTAGGTTTCGGCTCAGAGGGTGAGATCGGCGAATTAAGTCATGCACAGGAAGCAGCAGATCACTTCAGTACAAATCATCATGAGATTATTGTGGAACAGGGTGCATATAGGAATCATCTGAAAGATGTTATATGGCACAATGACGAGCCAGTAGCCGATCCTTCCGCTCTTGCTGTTTTTCTTCTTTCGAAGATGGCCAGCAAGCATGTGACTGTTGTGCTCAATGGAGCAGGAGGGGATGAGATATTTGGGGGTTATATCAGCTATAAGGTTGGAAAGCTGAATGAACATTATCAGAGAATAATGCCTGGTCCCATCCGCAGAGGTATTGTGTCACCTGTTATTAACTCGATCAGTCCTCATCTTCCAAGTAAATTCTATGTTGGTATGAAAAGTGCTTCTCATGAGATAACAGAACATGGGTTCCTATTCTCTAAATCTGTGTTCAGTGAGGAGGATAAGCATGAGCTTTACACTGACTCATTGAACAACAGGATATCTCATGACTCTTTTGAGAAAGCCACTGATATACTTTTCAATAATTCAACTGCAAATTTCGGTAATAAACAGAAAAGCCTTTTGTCTAAGATGATGTATGCCGATACCCGTGCTTATCTGGTGGATCATATACTGCTTGAAACTGATAAGTTGACAATGTCCAGTTCAATAGAAGCCAGAGTTCCTATCATTGATCATAATGTAGTGGAATTTGCATACAGTATTCCGGATGATTTGAAATTGAAGGGTATGACTGAAAAATATATTCTCAAGAAAGTCGGTGCAGATATATTGCCAAAAGCAACTCAACAAAGAAAAAAGCGTCCTTTCAGAATACCTATTGATACATGGTTTAAAGGGGAGCTGATGGAAATGGCAGAACAGGCTTTGGATGATTCTGTTATTGTGAAAGAGGGGTATTTCAGACCAGATGCCTTAAAGGATATTATCAAACGTCACAACAATTCAGAATTGCTTTATAATCATAAGCTCTATGCGTTACTTGTTTTTGAGATGTGGGCTAATCGATTTATACCATATTGACATCAACTTTCTCTTCTAAATAGGGATCACAATGAGTATTTTAAAAAGTTTAATGCATAGAATAATGTCTGTAGAGGCGGTAAGGCGACAGAGTTTAATCTCTTTAGTATGGAGCATTGCATTTACAGGCATTGGTTTTTTGAGTACTGTTTATTTTACAAGGATACTAGATGCAGGTGTTCTTGGTGGTTATTATCTCTTTTTAGCCTATTTCGGTGTTGTTTCCATTATCTGTGACAGTGGATTTACTGGTGCTGTTCAAAAACGTATCAGTGAAGGTGAAACTCCAAATGAGTTTTTTACAGCATTTTTTGTAATGCGCTCTGGTTTTGTAGCTGTAGTATTGCTAGTTTTATTGCTTTTGCAAGGATATTTTGTTGATTTAAGTAAAACCGGTGTTTTTAGATGGTTGATTCTAGGTCTTATTTTTTCAATGTTTCAAGTAAGTATACATGCTCCTTTGGGTGGGCGTGGAAAAATGGGTGTATATACCACTGCACAGTTTGTGAACAATATATCTAAAATATTTATTCAAGTGATTGCAGTATTTTTAGGTTACGGCGTTGCAGGACTTGTAGGTGGTTTTATTGCTGGAATGATTATTTCTGCATTGATTGAGTTAAAGTATTTCGATTTAAAATTTGTAAGATTTAATAAGAATCATATCCAAAGTCTTTCATCATTTTCTTTTTGGTCATTTCTAAGTTCTGCAAGCAAACAAGTTTTTACATATGCAGATACGATGATAATTGGTTATTATCTCCTCAATGCAGATGTTGGAATATACAATATTATACTACAATTTGTGGGAATTATTTCATTTGCATCATCATCGATCAGACTGGCATTATGGCCACGTATAAGCTACTGGGGTAAACACGGAAATATTTTTTCGATTGAAAACTCAATTTCAAAAGCATTTACTTTTTCTTTGATTCTTGCCATTCCAATCGTATCAGGTGCAATTATCTTGGGAGATCATCTCCTATATTTCATTTATGGTGAAGTTTATAATCATTATGTTGTACTCATAGTTCTATTATTTGCAGAACTAATAAATATATTTAATAATATGTTTATTATGTATCTTAATGCATTAGATTATGTACAAAAGTCTTTTAAAATAACAATTCTTGGCACTTCTGCAAATATCATAGTCAACTTATTATTAGTCCCTTTTATAGGCATTGAAGGCGCAGCTGTCTCAACATTAATTACCATGTCATTGAGTACTTTGTTAAGTTTAAAAGTCCTTTCATCTATTATTAATATAAATTTTGAAAAAGATAGCATTATAAATATATTGAAAGCATCTTCTTTTATGTCAGTTTTAGTTATTATTTATCGTCTGATAGTTCCAATTGTGAGTATATGGCATTTAGCTATTCCTGTCATTTTTGGTGGGTTTTTATATGTATTTTCTCTTTTTCTTTTAGACGAAAATATATCTCATGAATTTAAAAAAATCATTCAACGATAGTCATTTAGCAACAATTCCTTATTTGTTAATTTATAATAATTGTTTTAAAATAACCTTATCACTGATGTATTATTTAAAAGAAAATCTCTTTCTTTATGTTTTTTTGGATTTCCTCACGATTAAGTGGGTAATTTAATATTCCTATTCTCCAATTCACTTGTTGTGAAAGATAAAGAACTCATTCAGCTTGCCTTAGGACTTTCTAGTCCGTGGTATGTGAAAGACATTGATTTTAATGTTTCTAAGAAAAGAATGGATATCTATTTAGATTTTACCAAGGGAACGAAGTTCCATTGCCCTGTTTGCAACAAACTGTATGATCTCCATTATGCCAAAGAAAAAATATGTGAAGATACCTTGATTTTTTCCATTATGATACATAAATTCATACAAGAGTTCCCCGAACAAAGTGTGAAAGGGATGGTGTAAAACTTGTTGAAGTTCTCAGGACAAGACAAAAAATAGGATTCACGTTATTTTTTGAAGCATTGATTGTTGCTATGTCTAAAGAAATGAGTGTTTCTTCCATTGCTGAATTGGTCAATATGAATGAAAATTCTGTATGGATTATTCTAGCTCATTATGTTGAAGAAACAATAGCAAAGATGGATATATCTAGACTTGATACGATCGGGGTAGACGAAATATCTGTTAAAAAAGGTCACAGCTATATGACTTTGTTCTATGATCTAAATCAATCAAGAGTAATTCATATTGAAAATGGGAAGAAAAGAAGTGTTTTCAAGAACTTCAGAGAAGTTCTTTCCAGAAAAATATATTCTGAGAATATTCGATACATATCTATGGATATGTATCCTGCTTTTAAAGGTGGAGCGGATACATATCTATGGATATGTATCCTGCTTTTAAAGGTGGAGCGAAAGAATATTTTCCAAATGCTAAGATAGTTTACGATAAGTTCTATATTGTCAAAATGATGAATGATGCAATTGATAAGGTCCAAAGGAAGGAATACCAAACAAATAAAGAACTTGGTAAAACGAGATTTATGTGGTTGAAAAATCCTGAAAATCTCTTGGATGGGGAAATAACTAAGATACGATCGATCAAAGATCTGGATGTAAAAATAGTGAAAGCTTACAAATTTAAACTTGGGCTTCAACGTCTGCGGGAAATAAAAAATGTAGCAGTAGCAAGAGAATATCTTGATAAATGGCATTATTGGGGTACACATAGCAGCATCAAGGAAATTATCACATTAGCTAAGATGATAAAAAGAAATTCTCATGGGATATTGGAATCGATTAAGCAAGGAGTCAGTAATGGTGTTGTTGAAGGCTTGAACAACAAGATCAAGACTGCTTTTAAGAGACCATATGAATTAAAGACTGAGAAGTGTAGGGATACAATGACATTCTTGATGGCGGCTAAACTCAGTTTACCCACACGATGTTAAAGGGATCCTTAATTATTAAGTTTCAATGAATGAAAGTGGATGTATACTAAATTTTCTCAATTACTTTGTGTCCAAATAGATATTATTATATATCATTACATATTTAATCATGACTTGTTTAGTTTCTCCCTTATATAATTGCTAACAATTTATTAAAACGATATCCTCCATTTTATTACTTACCACTATCAAAATACTATGAAGTCACTAACTTACAATTATGAAATTACCAGATAAAGCATTAGTTATAGCATACAACAAGGCACCATTTGTGACTTGTGATTATGATATCCTGTCAGAAATATACAAATGTAGTTTGTTTCAAACAGGAAATGGGAGAAAATCTTATCTATATACTACATATAGGCTAGTTATACTATTTTTTAAGATAATATTGGAAAAATATTCTCTTGTTTATGTGTGGGGTTTGGATTTCAATAGTATTATTCCTGCAATTTTAAAAAACGTATTAAAATTTAAACTTATAATTGTTCCTTTGGGTTATGAATTGGATAGAATTGATGAGATTAGCTATGGTAATAACAGTAAGTTTAGAGAGTTTTTAACTTTATATTCGGCTTCAAAAGCTGATAAAATAATTTGTCAAAGTATGTATATGTCTATTCAAGCAAAAAAGTATGGATTTGACGTTGATACTGTATATCTTTGCATTCAAAACTAGTTGTGAGATGGGTAAATGGCAAATATTGTAACAATTGCGTATATGTGTGAAGTTGAAAAACTTTATTATATAAAAGGAATAGATTTTATTGAAAAAATAGCCACTGGATTAAAAGAACATACTTTTTATATATTTGGGAATACTAAAGAGGTTACGTCAATAAATAGTAATGTTCTATTCTGTGGTTTTTTAGATCATGCTGAGCTTCTTAATCGAATGACTGAATTTGATTTTTATTTTCAGCCATCAAGATCAGAATCCTTTGGGATGGCGGTTTTAGAGGCAATGCATCAAGGTCTAACTCCTATTGTCTCTAATAAAGGTGCGCTACCTGAGATTGTTGGTGATACTGGGATTGTCTTTGATTTATCTATTCAAGAGGCTTTGAAAGCTTTAAAAAATCCAGTGAAAACTGATATTCTCCTACTTAAGGAAAGAACTAATAAATTCTCATATGATAACCGGAGAAAAAAAATCCATGCTATAATCAATGAATTATTTTAAATATATGTATATATCATCTGTCTTTATTTCCTAAAAATCTAAGTATATTTTCATTTAAATCAGGTAAAGAATGACCAAATAAAGCCTTATATTTTTCAGAGCTCATTGAAAGGTCTTGCTGCCTTTTTGTTTTGAGTGTCATTATGCCATCATTCAAGCTACATGGATTTATTAAAGATTTATCCATCCCAGCCAAATCTGCTAACTTCATACCAAATTCATATTTAGAACAACGCTGACTACCAACAATGTTCAACACTCCAGTGATATCTTTTTCAATTGCCTTTTCAATTGCTTCCGCCAAGTATGTTACCTCGATAGGAGTGAAATAATAATCTGTGAATAGATTAATAGCTTTTTTCGATTTCAATGATTTGTATACCCACTCTCCAAAAGTGTCAGGATGATTTATGTGGCTCCATCCAAAAAAGTTAGTTCTAATCACAATGGTGTCCTCATTATATTTACATGAAACATTCTCAGCTTCAAATTTCATTTTACCATATTGATTAACAGGGTTAGTTTTCTCTTTTTCAGTGTACATTGATTTATTTCCATCAAAAAGGTGGTCAGTTGAAATATAGGCCAAGCGAGAATTATACTCGGAAGCGCATTGTGCAATATTTCTTCCAGTTTTTACGGTTAAATCGTACGCTAAACTTGGATTCTCTTCGCACAGGTCCAAATCGACAAGTGAAACCGTATTTATTACAACATCAGGTTTTATTTGTTCAAAAAGATTTTTTACAAAAGAAATCTCTCTTAAGTCACCATAAATTGTATTTGAGTTTCGAACTTTCAACGGATTTCTAGATGTGCAGTATATCTCATATCTATTCTTTTTCATAAAATAAGACACTAGATTAGAGCCAAGGAATCCATTTGAACCAGTGATGAGAATCTTCATACAAATATCTAATATCAAACTTCATTTAATAACTTTGCTGATAACAGGATTCTGATGAGAATATTATTACTAAGTAATTATTTAGTCAATCTACTAGTGTTATTATTCTTTAGAGTTGCCTTTAAGATAGAATATAATGGTTATAAGGAAATATTGTCACAATATGGCGGATTCTATGTAGAATTCTTATAATTACTTGTTTTAATAACGTATGTGTTTTAGAAAGCTGAAAGAAAATCGGGGAATTATTGTAATTATCTTTTTAATGATGCCTGTTGTAATC
Organism: Methanolobus vulcani; assembly: GCF_900100715.1. GTDB lineage: Archaea > Halobacteriota > Methanosarcinia > Methanosarcinales > Methanosarcinaceae > Methanolobus > Methanolobus vulcani. The sequence goes on from NZ_FNCA01000002.1 coordinate 402,875, forward strand.
ACTCAACATAGTTAATTTTCTTTATATTACTCGCACATTGAAACAAACTTATGTTAATCACTATATTTGGGGTTATACAAAGCCGATTTCGGAAAAATTTATTAGGAATACTTGTAATATAGGCTTGAGCAGTCTATGATGCTTTTGTAAAGATAAAATAATTTCATGGCTAAAGGATTCATTGATCTGGAGAATCTATTATTGATTTATAATAAAAAGTTTATTTATGTGGTGGGATAATTATATTGCCTTTGTTGTACATTGAGGAGTTTTATGGAACAATTTTATTCTGGTAAACGTATTTTAATAACAGGTGGTGCTGGTAGTATTGGACAGTCACTAGCTGAAAAAATGTTGGAATTTGACCCTGCTGTTATTAGAATTTATGATGCGAATGAAAATGCTCTTTTTCATATGCGTCAGAAATATTCTGATGATACAGGGAAAAAAATGAGGTTCCTTTTAGGTGATATCCGCAATTTCAACAGGTTGCAGTATGCTTTCAAAGACATAGATATAGTTTTCCATACTGCTGCTTACAAACATGTTCTCGAGTGTGAATATAATCCTATAGATGCCATTGATGTTAATATCAATGGAACAGCAAATGTAATCCAAGCTGCTATTTATCAAGGTGTAAATAAAGTTATTTTTACAAGTTCGGATAAAGCAGCAAACCCTTCTAATACAATGGGCACAACAAAGTTACTTGCAGAGAAATTGATTACTGCTGCTAATGACTATGGTGCAAATACTACTATCTTTGCATCCTGCAGATTTGGAAATGTGGTCGGTTCAAGTGGATCAGTAGTACCCTTATTTAAGAAGCAAATATTAGAAGAAAAAAGAGTTACTATTACAGATTCCCAAATGACACGTTTTATGATTACTCAGGATACTGCTATTGATTTGATGCTTAAAGCCGGTATGTTTTCAGAAGGCGGTGAAATATTTATCTTTAAAATGCCGTCAATAAATATCAATGATTTGGCTGATGCAATGATTTATAAATTCGGAGAAGCTACTAAAGAATTTATTGGGCGTAAACCTGGAGAGAAGATGTATGAGGAAATAATGACAGAAGAAGATGCTTCTCGTTCATATGAAGGCGAGGATATGTATGTGATTTTACCTCAGATTCGAGAAATTGACTATGATCATAATGAACACTTTACAAAAGTACAATCTATAAAAAGTTCAAGGGATATGGATTTGCTTAGTATGGATGAAATTTTTACTTTGCTTGAAGGAGCAGGAATATGAATATACTTGTAACTGGTGGTGCTGGTTTTATTGGAAGGTGGGTTGTAAAGAGATTACTGGATGATGGGAATGACGTACTGGTTCTTGATGATCTTTCTAATGGACGGGAACAAAATATAAGTGAATTTCAGGTAAATCCCTCGTTTAGTTTTGTAGAAGGTGACATTAAAGATTCTGCTCTTATTTCCAAGCTTTTCTCAAACAAATTAGACATATGTATCCATCTTGCAGCAAGTATTATTGTGCAAGATAGTATAGATGACCCTCGGAAAACTTTTGAAAATGATGTAATCGGTACCTTCAATGTTCTTGAAGAAGCTAGAAAACATGGAACCAAAATAGTTTTTATGAGTACGTGTATGGTATATGATCTTGCAAAATCAGATGGTGCAATTGGAGAGAATCATCCTACTAAGCCTGCTTCTCCATATGCAGGTGCTAAACTTGCAGGAGAAAATATGGTACAGTCTTACTATCATGCATATGGTTTGCCCACTGTTATTCTCAGACCTTTCAACACATATGGTCCTTTCCAGAAGAGTACTGGTGAAGGTGGGGTCGTTGCAGTTTTCCTTAAACAGGATATCGAAGGTGAATATCTCAATATCTACGGGGATGGTACACAGACCCGCGACCTCATGTACGTAGAGGATTGTGCTGACTTTCTCGTGAGAGCAGCATATTCTGATATTGTGAATGGAGAACTGTTGAATGCTGGACTCGGAAAAGATATAACTATCAACGATTTAGCTTCTATAATTTGCGGTGATTCAAAAAGAATTAAACATGTGGAGCATATTCATCCTCAGAGTGAGATTGCTAAACTTGTTTGCGATAATAGTAAGGCTTACAAGGTTTTGGAATGGAAGCCAGAAACTCCTCTTGAAGAAGGTATAGAGAAGACACGTAAATGGCTTAAACAAAATTGAAGTATGAATGTGGCAATTTAAATGAAGTATATTCCCTACGGTTTTCAGTGGATTGATGAAAACGATATTCGCGAAGTTATCAGTGTTCTGAAAAGTGACTGGATAACCACCGGTCCCAAAATTCAAGAATTTGAGGATGCTCTTTGTAGATATACAGGCGCATCACATAGTGTAGCTGTAAATAGTGGTACAAGTGCATTGGATATTTCAGTTCAATCACTGGAGTTACCACCAAGCTCTGAAGTAATAACAACTCCATTTACATTTGTTGCTACTTCCAATTCTATAATCTATAATGGACTAAAACCTGTTTTTGCAGATATCTGCGAAGATACTAGGAATATAGATCCAGATTCCATAAGGAATAAAATAAGTGAAAGGACAAAGGCTATTATATATGTGGATTATGCGGGACAGCCTTGTGATATCAAAGAGATTAAAGAAATTGCCGAAGATTTTGATTTGTATTTGATTGAGGATGCTTCTCATGCAATTGGTTCGGAGTATGAAAACAAAAAAACAGGCACTTTTGCAGACATGACGATTTTCAGTTTTCATCCGGTGAAACATATAACAACGGGTGAAGGCGGAGCTGTGTTGACAGACAATGAAGAGCTCCATGAAAAGTTATCAATGCTGCGTAGTCACGGCATAGATAAAACCACATCTGAAAGATATGGTCCGGATGCCTCATGGGCTTATGACATGAAGTACCTTGGAAGAAATTATAGAATCACAGATTTTCAGGCTGCTCTTGGAATATCTCAACTGGGCAAACTTGATTCCTATCTGGACAAAAGACGTGAAATAGCTGGTATATACAGTGAGCTTTTTGCAGATGTTCCTGAAATAACCATCCCATCGGTTAGGAAGAACCTGAAACATAGCTGGCATCTTTATACTGTACTTATAGATTCAAGGGTTCACAGGGACGTTTTTTTTGGGAAAATGAGGGCAAATAATATAGGTGTCAACCTTCATTACATTCCTATTTATAAGTTCTCTTATTATCAGGGAAAATACGGCTCAATTGGTGAACTCCCTGTTACTGAGGATGTTTTCAAGAGAATAATTACGCTACCTTTATTCCCTCGCATGCAGTACGATGATGTCTTGAAGGTAGTTGAAACCACAAAAAAATTACTAAGTAAGTAAGGTGAGATGATGTATCGTCCATTTATTGTTGGGATGAATATATATCTGAGAGGTCTGGAGAGATCAGATATTGAAGATCCGTATTTCCAATGGCTCAATGACAGGGAAGTTACCCAATTTATGGAATCTGGTAATTTTCCTAATACTTTAGAGGATATGGAGTCTTTTTTCCAGAGTAATTCCTTGAACAAAGATACTGTGATTTTTGCTATAATAGATTCTCAGACCGATAAACATATAGGAAATGTGAAACTTGGACCGATAAACTGGATATCAAGGAATTCTCATATGGGAATTATGATAGGAGATAAGGCTTCTTGGGGAAAGGGTTACGGTTACGAGTGTGTGAAGCTGATTGTGGATTATGCATTTAATGTATTGAATTTGCACAAAGTAATGCTGGGAGTTGTCGAACAGAACAAGGCGGCTTTAAAACTTTATCAAAAGGTGGGTTTTACAATTGAAGGTATATGTAAAGAGCAGTTTAATCTGGATGGCAAGTACTGTGATGTTCTTTATATGGGACTGTTGAAAAGGGATTATTTAACTACTAATGGAAGCATTTGCTTTGATCCAGATGGAATAGATTTCTATGTGGATTAGATTGATTCATTCCAAATGTAAACTTTTGAAAATGTTATCTATAATAATGATGAATAATTTAACTAGGTATATAGATATTCTCATAGATTATTCTGTACCTTGTAAAATAGCAACTAATGTACCTATAGATTTTTCAGTAAATAGGAATATTTTTAAGATGGATTAGAATGGCGGTATATCAAGAAAGCAACATTTTGGTAACAAGTGTATCAAAAAAAATTCCACTCATCAGGTCTCTTCGAAAAGCAAGCCTAATGTTTGGAAATAAAGTAAAAATATTCGGTGCAGACAGCAACAATAATTGTATTGGAAAGTACTTTGTGGATGAGTTTTGGAACATGCCTTTACTTGATCAAATGAATATCGAATATCTAATAGACTATTGCAAAAATCATGGCATTTCATACATTGTCCCCAGTCGTGACGGTGAATTGCTTTATTTTTCTAAATTCAAAAGCAAGCTAAAACACCATAACATTCATGTTATGGTGTCAGATTATGATACAATCAAAACCTGTTTGGACAAATTGACATTTTCTGAAAGACTTTATGCCAATGGTTTCCCTGTAGTAATGACTGTAGAAGACATAGGATGTTTAGAGAGCGATTATTATGTTGTGAAAGAAAGGTTTGGAGCAGGATCGCGGAGCATAGGCTTAAAGTTAAGTAGAAAAGAATCTATTGAGCACGCAGAGCAACTTAAAAATCCTATTTATCAACCATTTATTTTCGGGAAAGAATATAGTGTTGACTTGTATGTAGATAAAACTAGTAAAACAAAAGGCATTGTTGTCCGCGAAAGAGAACTTGTCGTAAATGGTGAGTCTCAAATTACGGTGACTCTTAGGAATGACAAGTTAGAGAAGTTATGCGGTAAACTTGCTGAAAGTATTGGTATTTGTGGACATGCAGTTTTACAGGTTTTAATTGATGATTATGGAATGTTTCATATAGTAGAGTGTAACAGCCGTTTTGGTGGAGCTTCATCGCTAAGTTTTGAAGTGGGCTTACATAGTTTTTATTGGTTTTTGTTGGAGTCTGTTGGTAAAAATATAAATGATTATCCTTTTATTCGGTCAAAGAGGGAAAAAAGACAGGTGCGTTATGCGGAAGACATGTTCATCAGTGAATAAATAAGAAACTCAAAAAGGAGATATATATATGGCAGAAGATTCTTACAAAGTTATAAAAGATTCTATATTTCAACATAAACATTTAGATCCTGTTCCTAGGAATGAGGAACTTACCGATTTCTATCAAAGTAAATATTTTGACTTAATCCGCAAGGGGGGACGTGCTCCTGAAATTCGCCGTTTAATGGCTGGAGGTGAAACGGCGGAACAAGAAAGGAACTGGTTAAGAAATACGCTTTATTCTGATATTAGTTATGTGCTTGGTCAGAATTCCTTAGGCAACCGAGTTCTGGATATTGGATGTGGAACCGGGGATCTTGTGGCATTTTTGAAAGAAAATGGATATGATGCACATGGTATTGAACCTTCTTCAGATGCAGTTGAGATTGCATTATCCAATGACCTTTGTGTTTACAACTCTACGCTGGAAGATTACGTAGCAAAGTTCTCTCAATCAAGTGAAAGGTATGATGCGGTAACTCTTATGAACGTTCTTGAGCATGTTCCTGATCCATCAAACATTATGGAATGTGTGAAAAAAATATTAAAACCAGATGGAATTATTTGTGTTAGAGTTCCCAACGATTATAATGGATTGCAATTAGCTGCCCAAAAAAAATTAAATAAGGAACCTTGGTGGATAGCAGTTCCTGATCATATTAATTACTTTGATTTTAAATCACTGCGTAATTTTTTTGAACATATGGGATTCGAGGTTTTTTATGAACAGAGTGATTTCCCTATGGAATTGTTTTTGTTAATGGGTGATGATTACGTAAACGATCCTGAGCTAGGTTCAGTTTGTCACAAAAAAAGAGTATCTTTTGAAACAGCAGTTCCCCGCGAACTGAGGCGTCAGATGTATCGTTCGATGGCAGATTTAGGATTGGGCCGCTGCTGTTTAACCTTTGGTAGGAAATCAGTATGAAAGCAGTGCTGTTTGACTTAGATAATACATTGTATCCCGAAATAGATTTTGTAATAAGTGGTTTCAAGGTAATTTCAGAATATATTGCAGACCAATACGATTTAGACCAAAGCAGTTTGCTACAAAGGATGTTGACAATACTAGATAGAGATGGGAGAGGTAAAATCTTTGATACTTTACTTCAGGAGTTGAATTTGCAAAATGAAATAAATGTAGAGTTGCTAGTCTATCTGTATCGCTCTCATATTCCTGCGATTCATCTGGATGAAGATGTTTTATTAACATTCGAATATTTTAAAAACAAAGGAATCGCGTTAGGAGTTATTACTGATGGTGAGGTTTTAGTTCAAAGAAACAAAATATTTGCCTTGGGGTTAGAGAGTATGTTTGATGTGATTATATATACAGATTTATTAGGAAGAAACTATTGGAAGCCATCCACAGTTCCTTTTGACATAGCTCTTGATATTCTACAAGTTTCTTATAATGATGCAACATACGTTGGTGATGATATTAGTAAAGACTTCAGGGGTCCTAATTACTTGGGTATGACTACTATCCAAATCACAAGAAATGAGAAAATAGGTTTTCCAGAAATTTTAACAAATAGCTCTTATTCAACAGCTCATACAAAACCCAAATTCATAGTTGACAAGCTTGGCGAAATTATATCAATTGGAGGAAAATATGATGATTATAAATAATAGACCAATCGGTCTAGGTTACCCTACGTATATGATTGCCGAAATATCTGCAAATCATCATCATAATTTTGAAGAAACCGTTAAAACTATCAAACAGGCCAAGCTCGCCGGGGCAGATGCGATCAAATTACAAACTTATACTGCTGACACTATAACAATCAAAAAAGACACCGCTCCATTTAGGCACAGTTCGGGATCTCTTTGGGAAGGCCGCACACTTTATGACCTTTACACTGAAGCTTATATGCCTTGGGAATGGCAACCTAAACTTAAAGAAATTGTTGAAAAACTTGGAATGGACTTCTTCTCAAGTGCTTTTGATCCGACAGCTGTGGATTTCCTTGAAGAGCTAGGGGTTCCAGTACACAAAATAGCATCTTTCGAGATAGTGGATATCCCTTTGATAGAAAAAATGGCCCGTACAGGAAAACCGTTGATTATTTCAACGGGGATGGCAACTATTGGAGAAATAGAAGAGGCTGTAACTGCTGCAAAAAAAGCAGGAGCAACTCAGATTGCTCTTCTCAAGTGTACGAGTGCCTATCCAGCTTCTGCAGAGGATATGAACTTACGTACAATTCCACATCTGATAGATACTTTTGGGTTACCGGTCGGGTTATCAGATCATACATTGGGTGTTGTGTCATCTATAACATCAGTGGCTCTTGGTGCTTGTATTGTTGAGAAACATTTCACTCGTTCACGATCGGTTCCAGGGCCCGATAGTGCTTTTTCAATAGAGCCTCATGAATTTAAGGAGATGGTTGAGGCTATTCGTATCACAGAAAAAGCCTTAGGAAAAATTCATTATGGTCCAACAGGAGATGAAAATAAAAGCAAAATATTTAGACGTTCACTTTTTGTTGTCAAAGATATCAAGGCTGGTGAGAAATTTACAAATGATAACATCCGTTCAATTCGTCCGGGAAATGGTCTTCACCCTAAATATCTAGGAGGAGTGTTGGGTCGTATTGCAACACAAGATATCGCTTCTGGAACGCCTTTAGAATGGACACATGTCGGATGAAATGCCTGTTAGGTGGAACTTTTGTAGACTAGTTACTAGTCGAATCTATTGCATAATACCGTTGATTGAGAATTATGTTTTCAATTAAAATGCAATTGTAAATAATCTGTAAATATAGTTATCAGGGGATATTGAAAACATGTTAGGTTTGGTTATAGGCTGTGGTTCAATAGGAAAACGACACATTTCTAATCTGATAAAATTAAAAAACTGTCAGGTTATTGCTTATGATATTAGTGAAAACCAGCGATTGCAAGTAGAGGATAAATTTAAGATCACAGTTTTTGATAATTTATGTGATGCTTTTGAACAAAAACCTATGTTTGCGGTTATCTGTAGTCCTACATACCTGCACATAGAACATGCCATTCTTGCAGCACAGAATGGATGTCATCTTTTTATTGAAAAACCTCTCTCAAATTTAATGACTGGTATGAATACGTTGTTTGAAGATGTTTCTAGCCAAAAATTGATAACATTTATTGGTTGTAACATGAGATTTCATCCGGGTCCTTCTAAAGTTAAGGAAATAATTTCTTCAGGTAAGATTGGCAAGATTCTCTATGCACGGATTGAAACCTCTTCTTACCTTCCTGGCTGGCGACCAGAGCAGGATTATAAAAAATCTTACTCTGCTAATGAACAGCAGGGAGGTGGTTGTGTCTTGGATAGCATACATGAACTAGATCTTGCTTGCTGGTACTTGGGTGATGTAAAATCAGTTTTCAGTGTAACCCGAAATCTTGGGTTTCTGGGGATTGATGCTGAGGAAATATCAGAAATAATCTCTGATTTTTATTCTGGTACGATTGCCAGCATACATCTTGATTATGTTTCTCAAAATTATGTAAGGAGGAATCATATTATTGGTGAATATGGTTCTATTTTTTGGGATTTTAATTGCGTTACCGTTGATGTATATCTAGCTTCAACCAATGAATGGGAAGTCCATAAACTACCTGAAAATTATGATCTTAATGAGATGTACATTGATGAAATGCGTTACTTCATATCATGTATTACTGATAAAACCGACTCATTTAACGATATTGGATTTGCTTTGAAAACTTTAAGGTACGCTCTTGCTGTAAAGGAATCGTCTGAATTAAAGTGTATGGTAACTTTGGAGGAAATTGAATGATAATAGGCATTGTCCAAGCACGTATGGGGTCTACAAGATTTCCGGGTAAAGTGTTGAGGTATATTGATGACAAGACTCTTTTACAACATATGATTGAGCGAATTCAAAGATCAAAATTAATTGATAAGTTCGTGATAGCTACTTCAGTTGAAGCGGAAAATTCATTGATAGAGGACTTCTGCAATAAAGTAGGAGTTTCATGCTTTAGGGGAAGTGAAAATGATGTCTTAGATAGATATTATAAGTGTGTAAAATCTTTAGATCCTCTTCCTGATATCATTGTAAGAATGACAGCGGATTGTCCCTTGAGTGACCCCAATGTTATTGATTTTGTTGTGAGGGAACTAATTGATAAAAAAGTGGATTATGTGACTAACTCGTTTGAGCCTCTATTTGAAGATGGTTTCGATGTAGAAGCTTTTACTTTTGAGGCACTTGAAGTAGCATGGAAGAATTCAACACTAAGATCAGAAAGGGAACATGTTACTCCGTATATGAAGAAATCATCTGCAATTAATAAAATTTACAAAAAGTATTCTCATGATTACATCTATAAATTGTCTGTTGACACACCGAATGATTTCAAACTAATACAGAATATATTTTCTCAATTGTACTCTCCTGAAAAAATATTTACTATGATGGATGTTGTAAATCTCTTAAAGTCTTACCCAGAAATGCTAGATATAAACAGTGAAAGTGTAATCAATGAAGGCTACAAGAAATCACTGTCAATGGATAAAACAGATTAATAAATATATGTGATTGTTAAGGTGTTTTAATATGGTTAGTACCAGAAAAGGTGTTGAAACTTGGAACAGGGCAAAAAAAATTATCCCTGGTGGAAGTCAGTTATTATCAAAACGTTCAGAAATGTTCCTCCCTGATATCTGGCCTTCCTATTATAAAAAAGCAGAAGGTGTAGAGGTTTGGGACCTTGATGATAACAGGTTTATAGACATGTCTCTTATGGGTGTAGGTTCTTGTGTCCTGGGTTATTCCGATGAAGATGTCAATAAGGCTGTAAAATCTGCTGTAGATAATGGTAGTATGTGTACTCTTAATGCACCTGAGGAAGTAGAACTTGCAGAGCTTTTAATAAAACTCCATCCGTGGGCAGATATGGTAAGATATGCCCGGACTGGCGGTGAAGCCATGTCTATAGCTGTGAGAATTGCAAGGGCAAAAAGTGGGAAGGAGATTGTACTTTTTTGTGGATATCATGGCTGGCATGATTGGTATCTGTCGTCCAATCTGGCAGATGAGAAATCTCTTGACGGACATCTTCTGCCAGGATTGAATCCTAGAGGTGTGCCAAGAAATCTTAAAGGCTTAACTCTCCCATTCAATTACAACGATACAGAAGGTTTTATGAAACTAATCGCTGAAAATAAAAACCATGTAGGGGTAGTTGTACTCGAATCAATAAGAAATAACTACCCGAATAAAGAATTCATTGAGACTATCAGGCGAGTGACAAGGGAAATGAATATCATTCTAGTAGTAGATGAAATAACTGCAGGTTTTAGGCTAAATAATGGAGGTGCACATCTCATACTTGATTTTGAGCCTGATATAGCAGTCTTTGCAAAAGGAATTAGCAATGGTTTCCCTATGGCTGCAATAATAGGAAAAATGGATGTTATGGAAGCTTCTCAGGATACCTTCATTAGCAGTACTTATTGGACTGATAGAGTAGGACCAACGGCCGCTTTGGCTACAATCAACAAGTTTATTGATGAGAATGTTGCTATGCATCTTGCCAGTACAGGAAAAAAGGTAATGGATGGTTGGAAGCAACTTGCTGATGACCATAATATTGATATTGAAATTTCGGGTATAGATCCATTAGGGCATTTCGAGTTTAAAAACGAAAAACCGCTGGTTTTCAAAACCCTTGTTACACAGTTGATGCTTGAAAAGGGATTTCTTGCTACAAACGCCTTTTATGCATCTTATGCCCACAAAGATGTCCACATAGGAGATTATTTGAGTGCTCTTGATTTATCCTTCGAATTAATTTCGAAAATAATTCATGACAAGTCAAAGCCGGAAAAATATCTGAATGGTTCTGTATGTCAATCAGGATTCAAAAGATTAACTTGAAACGTTTTATACCTCAAAACAAGAAATATCTATAGAATAAAAGATTCAATAAATACTTCATTTGTTCTCAAGATGTAGAATTAAGGTTTCTTAAGAAAGTTGTTTTACTAGCAAGAGTATAATTCCATTTTAAGCAGTTGATTGGGTAAATTCAGGAGATGTGCAAGCATGAAATTTGGTTTAAAATTGTGGTCCATCAATACAAATTTAGTTGATCAAGCTGTCAGTTTAATAGATAGTAAGATATTTGATTACATTGAATTATTTGTGGTGCCTGGTAGTACTATCGAGTTTTTTTCAATAGATATTCCATATGTAATTCATATTCCGCATGATACATTTGGTGTTAATATTGGGGATTCATCGTTAGATCGACATTCATTAAAACTAATCAATGAATCTATCAATTGGGCGGACAGTTTAGATGCAAAATATATCATACTCCATCCAGGTTATGGTTCACTTGAACATGCATCCTGCTTCTTAAGCAAAATTTCAGACCCTCGCTTACTTATTGAGAATATGCCAAAAATAGGTCTAGGTGGTGAACTGATGATTGGCTATTCGTCGGCTCAGATAGAATATCTAATTGGGGATAATGAAATGGGTCTATGTTTAGATTTGGCACATGCTGTGAAAGGGGCGGTTAGTTTAGGGATAGACTATAAATCTTATATTAAGGAATTTATGAATTTGGATCCTCGAATGTTCCATATCAGTGATGGTACGCTAAATGTGGAAACAGACCAGCATTTGAATATAGGTGAAGGAGAATATGATTTCTCTTTTATGCAACAGTGTATAGATAGTAGCTCCACCGGTTTTGTGACTATGGAAACCCCAAGAATAAACTTAGGATCGTTGGCTGAAGATATTTTAAATTTAGAAAGACTTAGATGTATACTCAATTATAAATAGATTATTTCAGACTTCTTTATGTACCTTGGGGATTCATATGAAAAATGATGAGAAAAAAGTCGTATTTTTTGAAAACATAAATATATCTTTCTACAAAACCTGTGTGTCATATCTAAACAATGGGTATATAGTATACTTTTTTAAAATAGATAATTCTTTTCTCACTAAATCGCCTATTAGAAATAACTTGGATAACAGGAAATTAATAAATATTTCAGAATTATCTTTTGATTATTCTCTATTTACTAAAGCAGCATTTTTTTCTCACAAGAATCTGGACTCAGTTTTTGAAAGATATTTGACATCGCCGTTAATAAGGTACGTTTCTAACCTTTATGATTCTTCTAAAGTTGTGGATGTTTATAGAAAAGAACTGATGGGAGTTTTGAACACAGTTTATACAATGGAACTAAAAATCAATGCAATAATTGAAAATTCAGTGGAAGTTGTGATCTTCTGTCCTGTTAACAACTATTGTTTACATTCAAGTGAGTTTTCTTTACTATCTGGAAAGGTTCATGTAAAAGCATTCAATAATCGGAGTGTCTTATTAACAAGATTGCAAAGCAAAATGAAAAATATAGTCCTTTTGTTTTATCCATTTTACATATTGTTTAATAAAGTAAAACCTCTCCCTTCAAAGAAAAAAGATGTAAAAGAAATTAGGATTGGGCTTAATGCAAATCTTCCTGGCTTTTTTGGGTTCAATCATCATTATATTGGTTATATAATTGATGAGATTTATGGATTACCAAAAAGTGAAGTACTGTTTATTGATGAGACTTTTGAAGCACAAAATTCCGTTGATTTTAGAAAATATGGCTACATGCACACAGATTTCAGGAATAAAAGAGAACGTATAAGCAAAACCTTTGCATCTAAAATAATTTCTGAATTCATTCCTGTTTGGTTATTTTGTTTAAGGAGGGCATATAAAGAAGAAGATTTTATTATTAAATCAACTAGAATTATTTTAGTAGATTATATTAAGTGGAACATGTTTCTGGATTCCTATTCTATTGAAAAACATATTACGGTACTTCTTCCAGATAATATTTCCAAAACTCTCCTTTTGGAAAAAAAAGGTGTTAAGACATTTTACATATATCCAGATAACTATGCAGGTGATTATCATATAGCTCAGGATGACTCTCTCCCAAATTCTGTTTTTTATATATTCATGCATGTAAATCATGCAATAATTTTCGGAAATAAGGTTGAGAGATTTTTTAATGTTAATCGTAATTCTATTAACCATTACCACAAAGTAGGCGTGCTTGCATCTCAGAAAGTAAGGGAATTGAAAGAAGGATTAATTGACTCGGATTTATTTCCAATAAATAAAAAGAAAGAGTTGCCAGAGAAAATAGTTGCTGTATTTGATACTTCTTTTGTAGACTATGGCCCGTTAAAAGTGAAGGATGGAATCAAATTTGGTGAAGATATTTTGTATCTGTTGCAAGATTTTCCTGAAATTGGTGTAATTTTCAAAGAAAAAAAATTCCTTTCTGAAACTCCTGAACTTGCCCCTATTTATGAACAACTTGAAAAACACGAACGTTGTTACGTTGTCAGAAAGAGCAAAGAAGAAATCCATTTTAGCTATGAAGTCATTGCCTCTGCGGACCTTGTAATCTCGGCTGCTTACACTTCTACGACCGCTGAAGCCCTTGCCTCAAGGACCAAGGCTGTATATTATGATGTAGCAGGTACTGATATTGACGAGAAATATTATTTCAACTCTTTTCCTAATCTAGTAGCTCATAATTATAGTGATCTTAAAAGACTGGTGAACTATTGGCTGTATGAAGTTGATATCAAACAGTTCAATAACTTTTTAGAAACATATGTGAAGGGGGAAATTGATCCTTACCTTGACTGTAAAGCTATTGACAGATTGCATCAAATACTTAAAAATTAAAGGAATGAACATGGGTCTAACTGTTTTAACAGATAAAAGTGTTCTGAAACAATTGAAGTTTAAAAGAACCAGTAATAAATTTATTTATGTAGGGAAGCAGGATAAAGAAATCTTAAAATTACTTGAAGAGGCAGGGTATATTCAGTTTTTTGTTGATTATTTTGAAAATGAAGAATCCAAGGAAAGATTTGTTCAATCCTATCTTGATTTAATAGGGTCACTAGGTTCAAAATATTATTCTCTTTGCTGGTGGTCTACTTTTACTTCGTCAAAAAACAAATTTGCTTCAACTCTTTTTCAAGAACTTCTTCTTTTGCACTCGGTATCAAGATGTCTTGATAATGCTGATGATGATTTATTGTTGATTAATCCCCCAACTTCTGTTCTGCAGTCACTAATAAAATATTGTCAGCTGAATTATATTAGTTTTAAAATCATAGATGCTGATGCTTTTTCAATGCCATACAAAATAAAAAACTTCTTTGTTGATTTTATTATGAAAATATTCCTGATTTTTAAAACATGGTATCGAATAATTCTGGCAAAATGGTATTTTAGAAACTCAGGAATATATGATCGTAATTCCATAAAGGAATATTATGTTCTTAGATCATGGTTTTATGAAAGGTCAATAAATAACAATCATACCTACAAAGATTCTTTTTTTGGAGTTCTTCCTTCTTATCTTTCACAGAAAAAAGAACTTTTAATAATTGCAGGGATTATAGGAGATTATCGTGCAACACTCTATAAAATTAAAAAGAATAAAGAATTTTTAATTTTACCACAGGAATATTTTGCAGATTTTCTCGATCCTGTTCGATCTATTGTTAATGTGATAATTAATAAAGTATACATAAAAAGTGTCGATTTTATGGGTATTGAAGTATCAGATTTGATAAATTTCCATCTTAGAGAGGATTATATCTATACTGCGGCAGAGGAATGTTTGCAGAAATACTATATTGAAGGTTTAGTCAATAAATTTAAAATAAATACTTTTACGACAACCTTTGAAAATAATCCATGGGAAAAAGTTTGTTTCATGACTCTTAAGCAGAAAAGTCCAAAAACTAAACTAATTGGATATCAACATGCGGTATTATCTCCTTCATCTTTAAATATGTTTGTAAGCAGTCATGAAAAAAAATTCATTCCATTACCTGATAGAATTATAACTACTGGTAGGGTTACCAAAGATATGCTTGAAAAATATGGTCAATATGATCCTGATATTTTGAAAGAAGGTTGTGCTCTGAGGTTTGAATATCTTTATAGTATTGCTAAAAAAGAGCGTAAGGTTAATCACACTATACTTGTCACACCGGAAGGTGTTTTGGCTGAATGTGTCAATCTTTTTAATTTCATATATGAATCTTTAAAAGACTGCAACAAAATTGATGTCATTTTCAGATCTCATCCTGCTCTTCCATTTGAATCTTTCCAAAAGTATCTTCTATTTGATGTCAACGATTTTCCTCATTTCCATCTTTCAATAAATGATTCTTTAAAAGATGATCTCTTTTTAGCTGATATTCTCGTTTACAGAGGAAGTTCAACATCAATTGAAGCTTTGAAGACTGGACTCCCTATAATTTATGTATCAACAAATGAATTATTAAGTGTTGATCCTCTTTTTGAGTGTGAGTTTTTAAAATGGAAAGTAATAACAAATAATGAATTTGTTTGCGCTTTGAAGGAAATTTACAATTTGGATGAAGACACTTATAATTTACAATGGAAACTAGCTAACCTTTATCTTAATAAATATATATCTCCTATTACAAATGATAAAATGAATACTTTCTTCTTTGAGGAAAAGGATGAAAATGAATAATAATGGTAATAATGTCTTCTCATATGTTAACCGCCCTATGATTGATGAGGATATAACTTATTTAGAAAAAAGCGAATTAGCAAAACAGATTTTTTCTTTAGTAGATAGTTATGCAAAAGAAAATTATTTGTTGTTCAACGGTAATTTCCTCGCGAATAATCTCAATGATGGTAAAAATCATATTACAACTGCTTCTTTTTATCGTTTGTGGGAATACATCTCTCTTATTGAATTGGCTTCTCTTAACTCATTGAAGGAAGAAGAACGAAAAAATTTTAAAATACTTGATTGTGGAGGTTGTTCAACAGCTATAGATTTCTTCTTGGGAGAAATGGGTTTTTCTGTTTATTCCGTTGATTTAAATGGATTCCTAGTCCTAAATGGTAATTATGTTGCAGAGCAAAAAGGACTTTCTGTAATAAACAAAAAGGCGGATTTTACTTCATTGCCATTTGATGATGAGTTTTTTGACCTTGTTTTCTCTATTTCAGTTTTTGAGCATATTGATAAAAAATTGCGCTATCTTGCGATACAGGAAATGGAGCGCGTTGTTAAACGAGGAGGTTACATCTACAATACATTTGATTATGGTTCTTATAGTGGAAAAAATGAGTTGAATTATGGTATTTCTGCAGAATACTGCAAACATGATGTGTTGAGTTTAAACGAAATTTCTGAACTAATTACCAAATTAAAAAACTCCAAAATCGTAGGTAACCTTATTGATTCTAATATCCATGATTTTCCATTTAATGCGCCTTCCCATGAAGAATTTTTGATGTATGTCAATTTCAAAAGACAGTTCAATGCTTTTTCCGGCTTATTTGATGTTTCACAGTGGTTTTTAAAGTTTCTTCTTCTACAAGTTTCACCGCAAATAGTTAAAAGGATGTATAAAAACACAGATTTTTATAATTTCTTCAGATTACTACTTCAAAAAAAGCAAGCTTAGAGGTGGTATTATCAAAAAAATAAAAATTATCTTGCCTAGTAATAGTTGGAAAGGAGGACTACAGCAGATTGCAGCAACTATAGCTTCATCATTTTTGAATATGGGATGGGAGGTTACACTGAGTTATCCTGTTTTTCCTTATTTTTATTCCTATTACAAAAGAAAGCAGTTAATTCCTCTTATGTTCTTCTGGAAAAAATCTATTCAATTCTATCTTAAAAATCCAGATTTTACTTATTCGGAGATGTTTAAAAATAATGAAAATCTAAAAATAGAAACACATCTTTTTTATGATTGCCCACAGAGTTTCAAGCTTTATGATTTTGTGTTGATTTATACAGAATATCAGATAAAAGAGATGGGGAACAAGATTGATCAAAGTAATGTTCTATTTTATTTCTTACATCCTCTTGAGATAATGCAAGGAAATTCTGATTTTTTTAGGAGCTTAATACGTAATTTCAAAGGTAGGATCATTTCATTATCAAAATTCTCCAACGAATATCTTTTGGATGTAATCAATAAAGAAGCACCAGTTTTACCTCCTGCATTGAATCCAATCTTTCTTAAGATTAATGATAATATTTCCGATGAAAAAGAATTTGATTTTCTTTTCAATTATATCCCATCCGCCAACAAAGGGTTTGATATTTGTGAAGAGTTTCTTGAACTGGTAAAAACGTGGTACCCTGAAGCAAAAATAGGATTTTTTATGTCTATAGTAGATTCAGCATCTAAATTAAAAGAACAGTTTCCGAATGCAAATTATTATTTTAATATTTCGAACAGCCAACTAAAGGAGATGTATTCCAAATATAAATTTTTCATATATCCTAGCAGAATAGAAGGTTTTGGTATACCACCATTAGAAGCTATTACGTGTGGTACTATACCTATTGTCATGAATGTTGGTGGCATAGGGACTTATGCTGAAGATAATGTTAATGCAATATTTTTTGAGGAAGATTGTTTAGAGTTAGCTGTTAAAAAATGTGTTTATTTATTAAAAAATCCACTTGAATTAAAAAAGTATCAAGATGCATGTTTAGAGGCTAATTTAGAACTTTTTGACCCAGACACTTATGCTCAAAGACTTTTGGATCTTGTAGCATGAATTATATTAATTTTAATAATAAAATAATGAGTGATATTGTATGAAGGTTGTATGCGTAATTCCTGCAAGATATGATTCGTCTAGATTTCCTGGTAAACCACTTGTAGAGCTATGCGGAAAAGTGATGATACAAAGAGTTTACGAACAGATCAAAAAAGCAAAGATGATTGATAAATCCTATATTGCTACAGACGACATGCGTATTGCAAAATGTGCTCGGAGTTTCGGAGCAGACGTCATAATGACATCTTCTTGCCATGAATGTGGCACAGATAGAATTATGGAGGCTGTTCAGAATATTGATTGTGATATAGTACTTAACGTGCAGGGTGATGAACCTCTGGTTGATCCGCAGGCTCTTGATATTTTGATTGATACGATAGTTACTGACTCTAAAGTTTATATGGCTACAATGGTAAGTCCAATTGAAGACGAAAAAGACTATAATGATCCAAATGTAGTAAAAGTTGTAAAGGATTTAAACAACTATGCTCTTTACTTTTCACGGGCAGGTATTCCCTTTTCAAGGGGAGGTGTAATTTCTCATGTTTTCAAGCAAGCAGGCATTTATATTTATAGAAAAGACTTTCTAATAAGATTCGCGTCTTTAGGAACCACTTTATATGAGAATATTGAAAAACTTGAACAGCTAAGAGCCCTTGAGAATGGTTACAAAATTAAAGTCGTTGAAACATCTTATAGTTCAGTTTCAGTTGATACTCCTGAAGATGCGGATCGTGTAAGAAATATTATCTGCCGAATGTCTAAATAATCCTTATACTTAATCTTATATCATATAACAAAATATATAGAATGCATTTGCTACAAGTGATGGGAATGATTGATACACAACAAAAGAGCGTCAGAATAGGGAATATTGTATTCAATAATAATAATCCTTTTATATTGATTGGTGGTCCATGTGTTATAGAAAGTGAGGAACATACTTTTTATATGGCAAGGGAAATTTCAAAAATAACTAACGAGTTAAACATACCATTTATTTTTAAATGTTCTTTTGACAAGGCCAATAGGTCCTCAGTAGATTCATTCAGGGGTCCTGGGATAGATGAAGGGCTACGTATTCTTAAAAAAGTCAAAACAGAGTTAAATATTCCTGTAATATCAGATGTTCATACTGAAGAACAAATTCCAAAGGCTGTTGAGGTACTAGATATTGTTCAGGTTCCAGCTTTTTTGTGTCGTCAGACCGATCTTCTTGTGAATATTGCAAAATATAATGTGGTTGTCAACGTAAAAAAAGGCCAATTTCTAGCTCCTTGGGACATGCAAAGCGTCATAGGAAAAATAGAATCACAGGGCAATCATAATATTCTGCTTACAGAACGGGGTGTAACTTTTGGATATAATAATTTAGTTTCTGATATGCGTTCACTAGTAGTTATGAAAGAGACAGGTTATCCTGTTGTATATGATGGGACGCATAGTGTACAGTTGCCAGGTGGGCTTGGTTGTGCATCTGGTGGACAAAGTGAGTTTATACCTCATCTTTGTAGAGCTGCTGTAGCAGTAGGAGTTTCTTCCGTTTTTTTGGAAATACATAACAATCCAACTGAAGCAAAATGTGATGGTCCTAACGTCTTAAATCTTAAAAATCTCAAAGAACTATTAAAACAATTAAAGATGATTGATTCTGTTGTAAAAAATTAGGAGATGTCTATGGATTATATAGAAGAAGGTGCAAAAGTCCTTAACCAAGAAGCTAAAGGGCTGTTTGAAGTTGCAGATAAACTAAACGGCAATTTTGAAGAAGCAATAAATACGTTATCAGCTTGTGAAGGTCGAGTTATAATTACAGGTATTGGAAAATCTGGAATAATCGGCAGAAAGATTGCTTCTACTCTCGCAAGTACTGGGACTCCTGCCTTTTTTCTGCATCCATCTGAAGCTTCCCATGGTGACATGGGAATGGTAACTAACAAGGACATTGTAATACTTATCTCTAACAGTGGTGAAACTGGTGAGATTCTACACCTTTTACCAAGCATGAAATCACTCGGAGTAACAACGATTTCAATGTGTGGTAAAAAGGAATCGACTTTATTTCGTGAATGTGATATCTCCTTGAACATAGGTGTTTCAAGTGAGGCAGATCCTAATAACCTTGCTCCGACAACAAGCACAACCGCAGCCTTGGCAATGGGGGATGCTCTTGCAATAGTTCTCCTGAAACTCAAAAAATTTCAGCCAACGGATTTTGCTAAACTTCATCCTGGTGGTTCTCTTGGGAGGAAACTGACTGTACGTGTAAGTCATTTAATGCACAAAGGCGATAGTATACCTACAGTAAGAAAAGATGCTACAATCAAGGAAGTTATCTTAGTTTTTACAAAAAGTGGTCTTGGGGTCGCGGCTGTGGTTGATGAAAAGGATGCTTTGATTGGAGTGTTTACGGATGGTGACTTGCGAAGACTCATTGATGTAGAAACTGATTTTATAAACATCAAAATTGGTGATGTCATGAAGAGCAATCCTAAAGTGATTTCTCCTGATGAGCTCGCATTTGACGCACTAAGAATGATGAATGACTATCAAATTACGGCATTAATGGTCACTGAACAGGATAGTACCTTGGTAGGCATCCTTAATATTCACGATATACTTAAAGCAGGCATCTCATAGGTATGATCATGTCAGAAATTCAAAACTTGGAACGTGAAGGTATAAGTGCTATTCTTATGGATGTCGACGGTGTACTTACAAATGGTACAGTTATTCTTGGCAACAACAATGCTGAATTCAAGGAATTTAATGTAAGGGATGGAATGGCAATATCAATTGCAAGAAGATGTGGCATAAAGATTGGTTTTATAACTAGTCGTCAGAGCGAAGCTGTTGAGTTAAGGGGCAAAGAATTGAATATTGATTATCTGTTTCAGGATGCAAAATCCAAACTTGCTGTCGTTGAGCAAATTAGCTCTTCTGAGAGTATTCCTCTCAACAAAATGTGTTATATTGGAGATGATGTAGTCGACGTACCCGTATTGAAAAAAGTCGGTTTTCCTGCTACTGTTAAGGATGCACCAGAGGAAATAAAGTCCTATGTATCATACGTGTCTGCTTTCAATGGTGGGGAAGGTGCTGTCAGAGATATAATCAAATATATTCTCTCAGAAGGTAACAGATGGCAGTCTACTATAGAATTAGTGATAAAAGAATTGGAAGCTGATGCGCAATCTGCTTCTGAATTAAAGTTGATCGGTGAACTGAAACAATGATTCCCATTAATAATGAAATCAGGTTTGAAACAACCACGAAATGCAATTATAATTGTGTAATTTGCCCGAGAGGGACTTTCACAAGAAACAAAGAAACTATGTCTTTCGAACTTTTTAAATTATTATTTGATAAAGTTCGCTTCGAGACAAAACAATATGACACTATAACATTTTCTGGTTTTGGTGAGCCACTGCTCGATGAGGGTCTATTTGAAAAAATAAAATATGCAAAGAGTAAGGGTTTCAAAGTACTTATACTGACCAATGGTTCAAAATTGACCGTCGATACGTTTAAGAAATTGCAGTATATGAATGTGGATTCCATTCGCATTAGTTTTTATGGGATATCATCATCTTCTTATTGTCGTGTGCATGGAATCTCAAACATCATTATGTTTGAAAAAGTAAAGCAGAACTTGATTGATATTTCTGAGATTAAATCCCACACACAAATTATTCTTACCTATAATATCGTTGATGCTATAAACAGTTCTGAAACCCAACAATGGATTGATTTCTGGAAAGAACGTGTTGATTTGGTGGAAGTATGGAAACCACATAACTGGGTAAATGGGAAAAGTTATCGTCAAGTTCAGAAAGACAAATTGAAGACATGTGGACGTCCTTGGAATACTCCATTGCAGATACAGGTAGATGGTACAGTTAACATGTGTTGTTTTGATTATAATGGTAAGTTATTACTGGGTGACTTGAAAACAGATTCATTGAATGATATTTTCAATTCTGATGCTTTCCAATTAATCCTTAAGTGCCATGAAAATGGGAATTTTGAGGACAGTGGGCTTATTTGTGAAAACTGTGATCAAAGAAATTCTGCAAAATCAGATGTGATGGTCTACAATTCTATATTCGACGTTAGAGATCGAGTAGGTAAATTCTCTACAACATATACTGATTTACAAACAAAGTGATACTATGGCGCATTTTAAGCATAAGATCTCTTTAATCGTTCCCACAAGAAATCGTCAGGAACTCTTAAATAAAATGTTAAATAGTGTAGAAAAACAGACTGTTATGCCAGATCAGGTAATAATAGTGGATGGGAGCGACGAACCAATTGAAAATGATATCCAACATTTCTTATCGAAAGGTATTGATTACATACGTGTCTATCCGCCTTCCTTGACGAAACAGAGAAATGCAGGTTTCAAGGTTGTGAATGAGGGAATAACTCTTGTAGGTTATCTCGATGATGATATAGAGCTGGAAATGAATGCAGTTGAAAAACTGTTATCATTTTGGGAAACATGTGCTGACGATATAGGGGGTACTTCTTTTAACATCACAAATAATCCAGTTCGAAAATCATTGACCAAACCTCTACTACGGTTTTTCATGATAGAAAGCAATGTCCCTGGAAAAGTTCTCCGTTCAGGTTTTAATACCGGGGTTTATCCTCTTGAACAAAATACCTATTCTGAGTGGTTATGTGGGGGTGCAACAGTCTGGAAAAAAGACATTCTAGACAAATATGAATTCGATGAATGGTACAAAGGATGGGCCTACTATGAAGATGTAGAGTTTAGTCATAGAGTTGCAAGGAATTACAAGTTAGTCGTCCTTTCTGACGCACGTCTCGAGCACAACCCTCCTCCATACAATATTAAAAGGAACTATATTCTTGGTAAAATGGCAGTTATAAATCGCTATCATTTTGTAAAAAAGAATACTGATCTCTCGGTTTCTCTATATTACTGGTCGCTTATCGGTGAAATTACTATAAATATTATGCAAAGTATATGGGAGAGAAATTTAGGTGGATTTAGGTTAGCTTTTGGTAATATATCTGGTTTAATTGATATAGTGACAGGAAAACTTGTTCAAGTAGATGTTAATTTTAGAAAATAATTCCAATGAGCTAGATTAGGCTATAGATAAGAATTTGTATTGTAAAGTATATTACTCCAAAGAACCTATCTACATTCTATAAATCACAATGATCATCTATGAGCATATTGTTCTTTCTATTGATTTTCACAACAGCAATTCCTGTTGTAGTTTACCTGATATATCTGATAATGGCTCTCAGTTCTAAGTATGTAGCTCCTCCAAAGCTTGATGAGTTGCCTGTGATAAGCATAGTTATCCCTGCTTTTAACGAAGAAGCTGTAATAGAAGACCGTGTAAATAATCTTGCATCAGTTTATCCTGTAGACAAAATGGAAATCATTGTCTCAAACGATGGTTCTTCTGACAACACTGAATCCATTGCTTCAAAGGTTTTAGCTGACCATTCCATTCAGGGAAGAGTCATAACTCATGAAAGGAGTGGTGTCAATAAAGCTATTAACAGAGGTATTGAGCACACAACTCATGATATTGTCGTAATCACAGGTTCAGATGGACTTTTTGATGAGAGAACGATTCCTGATCTGCTTTCAATTCTTCTGAGTAGCCCGGATGTAGGGGCTGTGTCAGGTGATCTTGTTCCTATTGCAAAAGGGGAATCCGTATTCTCTAACTCAGAAGCAGCTTACCGTTCTATTTACGGAAAAATATGTACATGGGAAAGCAAAGTTCATTCCACCTATTGTTTTAATGGTCCGGTTGTTGCATTTAAAAAAGAAGCATCTTCAACTTTAAATACGCGTAGGGGTGCTGATGATGCCAGTATGGCACTGGCTGTGATTAAAAAAGGTTACAAGTGTCAGTATGTACCGACAGCCAAATTCTATGAGTACGTTCCTGACCGCTTCTATGAACAGAGGAGACAGAAAATTAGAAGGGCTACAAGGCTCCTTGAAGCAACGTTTTTTAATAGAGACGTGCTTTCAACAAATTGCGGCAGATTCAAAACCATTGTATTTCCTTTAAGAGTGCTGATGTTTTTCGTAGTTCCAACAATGTTCTTCTTATCAGTAATACTGTGGGTTGTTTATCTATCTCTAATAAATCCTTTGTATGGTATTTCATTGATTATTCTTTTTGTTTTGGCAGTTATGTCAGGCAGTTTAAAGCCAAATGTCCTTTCTTCGTTCATAATTTATCAGGGTTACCTGTTCCTGGGCCTGTTCAATATGTTAAGGGATGTCCATATTTGGGAACCCACTGAAAGAGTAAAAATATGATTTAATAAAGAGCAATGGTCATATGTCAAAACATAATGCTATAATTGGAAAAGAATCAACTGTTCAGGATTTTGTGGAAATAGGTCTTTATCCTGATAATGCTGAAAAGACCTCAATTGGAGATAAATCAGTGATAAGATCACATTCTGTAATATACGGAGGAAACAAGATTGGAAATCGGTTCCAGACAGGACATGGCGCCCTTGTACGGGAGAACAATGTAATTGGTAACAATGTCAGTATTGGTTCTCATTCAGTGGTCGAACGTGAGAATAATATCGGTAATAATGTGAGGATACATTCGAATTGTTTTGTTCCTGAGTTCGTAATAATTGAAGACAATGTATGGATAGGTCCTTCAACCACAATACTCAATGTTCTTCATCCCCCATGTCCTCGTTTTGAGGATTGCGCAAAAAGCGTACGTCTATGTAAGGGTTCAAAGATAGGGGGGAATGTTACCATAGGCCCCAGAGTAACAATTGGTGAGAATAGTCTTATTGGAATGGGTTCTGTTGTTACAAAAGATATACCTGCCAATGTACTGGCATATGGGAATCCTGCAAAAGTTATATGTCGTCTGGATGAGATGACATGTAAAGTAGGTTATTTTGAAGTTCCTTACGAATGGATTGAATAATTTATATATACTGAAGATTATTTATTATCACTACTACTTATTCTTTTTAAAATGAGTTGAGATAAATGCACATCAATCTAAGTGAAATGTACGTTGATGATGAGATTAAAAATACAGTGAACAATGTCCTTGATAGTGGACGATACATAAAAGGTGAGCAACTCCGGTCATTTGAAGAGGAATTCTCTGCCTTTTGCGGAGCAGACTACGGGATTGGTGTGAGTTCTGGTACATCTGCTGTTCTTCTGACGATGATGGCACTGGGAATAAAGGAAGGCGATGAGGTAATTGTTCCTTCTCATACATTCATTGCCACAGCCAGCCCTGCTAAATTCATGGGAGCTACACCTGTTTATGTTGATATTGATCCAATGACCTACACACTGGATCCTGAAAAGCTGGAATCTGTAATTACTGATAATACAAAGGCTATCATTGTAGTCCATCTGTATGGTCATCCGGCTGACATGGACAAGATAATGTCCATTGCCAGTAAGTATGATATATCAGTTATAGAAGACGCATGCCAGTCCCATGCGGCAGAATATAAAGGAAAGCGTACTGGTTCATTGGGTAATATGGCAGCATTCAGTTTCTTTCCTTCAAAGAACATGACAGTAGCCGGGGATGGGGGTATGGTTCTTACATCAGATGAAGAATTGGCAACAAAAATGTCAATGTTAAGGGACCATGGCAGAACAGATAAATATCTCCATGAGATGCTTGGACTAAACCTTAGAATGAGCGAACTGCCTGCATCAATTGGCAGGGTTCAACTAAAACATCTTCCCGAATGGACTAAAGCAAGGAGAAATGTTGCAGAGAAATATACTTCTCTTTTAAAAGGTTTAGTAGAAACGCCTTCTGAGAAAGATTGGGCAAAACATGCTTATTATGTTTACACAATTCAGACTGATGATCGTGATGGATTACAATCACATCTCAACAAGAACGGCATAAGCACTGGTATATATTATCCGGTACCTGTTCACAGGCAGCCATGCATGGAAGCCGGAGTTTGTTCCTTGTCGGAGACAGATGCATGTGTTGACAGGATATTGTCCCTGCCAATGCACCCACAATTATCTGATGAGGAGATTGAGTACATTGCTGAGAAGGTACAGGAGTGGGTAAAATGACCGGTATTGGTGTTATAGGTACTGGTTACTGGGGCAAGAACCATGTTCGTACCTATAGCGAATTAGTTTCTGAAGGTGTTCTTGATCATGTATTGATATGTGATATAAATGAAAAACGTGCAAAGGAACTTGGCAGTGCATTCAATATTGATTATCTGACTAATCACAAAGAACTTATTGACAATCCTGATATTGATGCTGTAAGCATTGTAACTCCTTCTCCGACTCATTTTGAGCTGGCTAAAGAGTTCATGGAAGCCGGGAAGGATGTACTTGTGGAAAAGCCAATGACCATGGATATCGCTGAGGCGAAGGAATTGGTAAGGATATCAGAAGAGACTGGACAGATACTGATGGTTGGACATATATTCAGGCATCACCCTGCTGTAAAGGAATTAAAACACAGGATAAATATAGGTGAACTCGGTACCATCAGGCTTATTTCAAGCAATCGTCTTTCTTTTGGTGCACCGAGGAGTGATATGGGTGTTATATATGCTCTGGGAATACATGAAGTAGATATGTTCTGTTATCTGATGAATGTGGATTATCCGAAAAGTATCCTTGCAGATACCAGATGCACTTTGCAGCCAGAGATAGAAGAAACTGCAATGATATCAATGGAGTTCCATAATGCAACAGCCTATGCGTTCGAAAGCTGGCTGATGCCTGCTTCAGGAAAGCAGAGGGACCTTATTGTAGTGGGTTCGGAAAAGGTGGCAAAGATAGACTATCTGAAACCACAGGAACTTCAGATGTTCGACATACGTATTGCTGAACAGGATTTTGACGGTAAGACAAGTTTTAACGTTGAGAATGAAGGTTCATATACGATTCCAATTCCATACGCTGAACCCTTAAAAGAGGAATTGAAGAATTTTGTAGACTGCATAAGATCACGGTCCAGCCCTCTCTCAGACGGTATCATAGGGATGAGGGCAGTAGAAATGGCAGAAGCAGCCCTTAAGTCTGCTTCGATAAAAAGATCTGTTGAATTTTAATTGGATGTATAAAATGCATCCTTTATTGTTATAGACTTTTATTTTGATTTTTTTAATTTTTCAAGATCTGCATCGACCATCATTTCTACTAGTTCTTTGAATTTGACCTTTGGTTCCCATCCGAGTACGTTCTTTGCTTTTGTAGCATCACCGAGTAGTAGCTGCACTTCTGCAGGTCGGACAAATTTAGGATCAACAACTACATATTTTTCCCAATCCAGCCCTGCTCTTGAAAATGCAAATTCTACTAATTCCTGTACAGAATGTGTTTCTCCTGTGGCAATCACATAGTCATCTGGTTTTTCTTGCTGGACCATACGCCACATAGCATCGACATAATCACCTGCAAATCCCCAATCTCTTCGTGCGTCAAGATTT
Source organism: Methanolobus vulcani (assembly GCF_900100715.1). Classification (GTDB taxonomy): domain Archaea; phylum Halobacteriota; class Methanosarcinia; order Methanosarcinales; family Methanosarcinaceae; genus Methanolobus; species Methanolobus vulcani. The sequence continues at coordinate 430,092 of NZ_FNCA01000002.1, forward strand.
CCAAGACGAAGTTCATTTGAAAGTCCGTATTTAATGCGTGCGACCCCGTCTGTTATTTTTCTGGTTACAAACTCTATCCCTCTTCGAGGAGACTCATGGTTGAACAAAATTCCATTGCTTATGTGCATGTCATAACTTTCACGATAATTTACACATGCCCAATAACCGAAAACCTTTGAAAAACCATATGGACTTCTTGGATAAAATTTAGTATTCTCTGTTTGAGGTGTTTCTTGAACTTTTCCAAACATTTCACTAGAAGATGCTTGATACATGTGTGCTGAAGGTGCAAGATGCTTCACTGCTTCAAGTACACGTACAACACCTATTCCGGTGACATCAGCTGTATGTACCGGTTGATTCCATGAAGTACCTACAAAGGACTGGGCAGCAAGATTGTAAACCTCATCTGGATCAGACACGCGCATTGCTTCATTAAGGGACGATTGGTCTGTAATATCTCCCTGAATAAGTTCTATACTGTTTATTATGTGATCTATTCTGGATGTGTTAGGGGAACTTAGTCTTCTGAGAATACCATATACATTATATCCTTTATCCAATAGTAGCTCCGCGAGATAAGATCCATCCTGACCGGAAATGCCTGTAATCAATGCATTTTTTGACATGTTTAATCCTCTTCTATAAAATATGCATAATTTTTAGTTACTATCTTTATTTATTGGGTTCAACGTCATGTTCTGCCGTATTCATCATGGAATCTCACAATGTCGTTTTCATCCACGCACTCGCCTAATTGTACTTCTATTATCTCGAGTGGTATCTTCCCATCGTTAGATAGTCTATGTTTTTGCCCTGCTCTGATGAAAGTACTTTCTCCTTGTCTCAGGAAATATTCTTTTCCTTCTACCTCTACTGTAGCCATACCTTTGACGACCACCCAGTGCTCACTTCTGTGATAATGCATCTGCAGGCTCAATTTTTTCTTAGGTAGTACCGTTATGTTCTTTATCTTATGCCGGTCGGAGCTTTCCATTACCGTGTAAGATCCCCATGGCCTATATACAGTCAGAGGTAGAGTGGCACGCACATCTTCTTTCTCTTTCAGATTACTTACGACTTCTTTTACCTTCTGACTGCTCTCTTTCGGACATACAAGTAATGCATCGGGCGTATCTATAACAATCATGTTATTGGTGTCTATAAGTGACACTATCTTATCGAGCTTTGAGTAAATTAGGTTGCCTGATGAATTGATAAGCTCATAATCACAGTTGTATATGACATTACTATTCTCATCCTTGTCAAATTCTTCATAGATTGCATTGAAGTTACCAAGGTCACTCCATCTGTCTTCTATTTTGACCACCGCCACATGGTCTGATTTTTCCATGATTCCATAATCAATGGAAATAGAAGGCATTCTCTCATAGATTTTGCCCACATCCTCTAAAGTCTGGAATATATCATAAATATCAGGGGCATGTTTTTTAAGTTCTTTAAAATATAGATCAGTGTCAAAAAGGAACATCCCACTGTTCCAGAGGCATCCTTCTTGAATATATTTTCTTGCATCGGACATATCTGGTTTTTCCTTAAACTCCGACACTTTGAATCCAATCCCAAGTGGAATGCTTGGTTTGATATACCCATAACCAGTGTGTGGAGATGTAGGCACTATTCCGAAAGTCAATAAGTACTCAGAGGCAAGTAATTCAGCATTCCTGATTGTCACCATTGCATTTTTGTCGAGTATATGGTCAGATGAAAATATTCCGACTACTGATTTTCCAAAGCGTTTTTTGATTTCATATATTCCATAAGAGATTGCAGGAAGTGTATTTCTGCCGATTGGTTCAAGCAGTAGATTGTCTTTCGGAATTTCATATCCTAATTCTTCTATCTGCCCGAGAACAAAGAATTTCTGTGACTCATTCGTTACTATAAATATCTCGGAGATGTCTGATACTTCCAGACATCTGAGAATAGTATCCTGGAAAAATGATCTCTCTTTTAATTTTAAGAATTGTTTTGGATTTTTTTCACGGCTTAACGGCCAAAGACGGGTGCCTGAGCCACCAGCTAGTACAATGGATTTCATGATTTGGGTCCGTATTAGTTATTTATAGTTTTCAAATATCATTGCAATTCTGTAACTTTTAAGTGTATTCTATTTAATTGTCACTGATTCTTATTTTTGTTTGCTGGTCTGTCATCGATTTGCTTTAAAATTGTTATTGCAATCGAAAATAGAATTGCAAACTTTATTGTGAAAAATAAAAAGGGAATAGATAGAAATACATTACCTAATTGATAGTAATGACCATTAGTGTATATTGAATTGTAAAGAAGCGGAAACTCTAGGTAAAACCAAGTTTGACAGAGGTAATGCAATATTACTCCTTTAGATGTATTCAATAAGAATAAGGAAAAAAACGGTGTAATCCATAGGATATATTGTGGGCTGAATACTTGGTTGAGAATGACAAACAGGAATATGCTGGAGAAGATAAAAATGCTTACTGATTTATATGACTTTGAATTCAATTTATAGTATTTGTATAATAAGATGATCTGGCCTATTAGCATGAGCAATGTGGCTGCATTTGCAGGTAATGAAAAATGGCTTATATTGGATAATATATAATTTATGTAATAAATGAAGCTGTGTGCTAAAGGTTCTCTTCCAATTTGTAATTTGTAGGTCTCAATAAACATAGACGGATTATATGCAAAAAAAGGTAGCATGACTGCTATGACTACTGCGGAGGAAATTGCTGCTTTTTTTGCTATGTATGAAAGCGGTTTATTGTTTTGATAATCAAAAATTAAATAATAGGGTATAGCAAAGACCGGGAACCATTTTGCCAGAAATGCCAGTGCTCCCCATATATATCCGGCTGTTTCTCTTTTGTATATGAAGAAGAATAGTGACAACATAAGTAAAAAGCTCGGGAAAGCATCGAATTTCGTTATTACAAAATATGCGGAAGAGAATGATGTAGCATAAAGTATGCCGGATAAAAAAGCACGTTTTTGACTATAATATCTTAGTGCAATGAAGTAAACTAATAATGTTGTCAACATGTCAAGTATAGTCATGAACATCTGGTAAACATTAAGATAAGTATTCAGGTTTTGAGTTATGATAGCAAATATCAGCGGAGTGAGAATCGGAACAAGCGCAAGCTGGGGATATTCGATAGAAAAATCTACATACGGAATCTGACCTTGATACGTATTCAAAGCATAGCCTAAGTATACTGAAATATCAAACAGATCTACAAATGAATTAAATACATTAGTTGTTATAAATATAATGACTATTTTTGTCAATATGGATACAAAAGCGAGTGTAAGGATATCCCGTTTTAATTTTCTTTTCTCTATATTTTCAAGAAGAATACCAAATAGACTATATTTCATGTTTGCATTTCTCTTTCGCGAAACGTTCTTAACCATACTTTTTAGATGTTTATGTCTGATAGATATAGTTTTCCCAAAATCCAATAATTTATTGGATTTACTTTTATAATGTTAAAATATTAACTTCACGATGCAAAAATATCATATAAAAACACATTTGTCTTATTTTTGATTGCTATATATGTATACTATTGATCCAGTCAAGAGTACACTCCAGTAACTTATCAGGCGATCTAGGAGTGCAACAGCAGCTGCAATATTTGTGTCAACTCCCATTATTCCAAGTATAAATACTATAGAAACTTCAACTGCACCTAAACCAGCAGGTGTTAGGGGAATAGCAGTCAGCAAAGATGAAGCCAGGACTACAAATATGATTGCCGGAATGGCTAATTCAAGACCCATTGATTTTGTAACAAGTAAAAATCTGCTGGATTCGAAAAACCATGTTAATGCAGTTGTAACTATTACATAAAGCATTGTCTTTCTGTCTGAAAAGGAATCAAAGATACTGTCATGAAAGTTTATAAAATGAAAATGGAATTTCTCAGGTATTATTCTTAGCATTTTTTCTTTCATAGTTATAAAAAATACGAGCCCAACCATAATTATAACCAATAATATGTAGCCTATTTCTATTGAATGAAATATCTCATCAGGCATTTTATTTTTAAATAGCAGGAATCCGCTAATACTAAGAAGGACAAGTAATAAAAGGATGTCAAATATCCTTTCTATCATTATAGTTCCAATTGTATTTGATATAGGGGTATTAGTTTCTTTTTTAAGTAAGTGACTCCTATAAACATCACCCATTTTTGCAGGTACAATACTATTTGCAAACCATGACAAAAACACCATTTCTGTTACAGACAAAGTTCCAACATTAACATTTATGTTTTTCAGCAGTTTTTTCCATCTAAGTCCACGGATAAGAAATGAAATATAATGAACTACAATTGCCATTATAAATAGAGTCACATTAAGGTTTTTTGATGCTTTAAGAACTTCATTAATATCAATGCTCTTTATTAGAAATGCGATGATAGCAAAAGATACTAAAAAGGAGATTATAGTTTTTTTGTCAATTACATTCCTGTAACTAAAAACTGTTTTATCGTTGTTCATTTATGACCTTCTCTTTATTATTCTGAATAAATAAATAATTATTCTCATGATCTCAGTGGAACTCGATACTGTTAAATACTATGTTTACAACTAATTTTTAAATTATTTTATTGCACATATATAGTTGTTATATTAATAAGTCTCTGTCCCGATGAATGGTTGATATTATGTCCAAAAAAAGCAAACGAAAGTCAAATAATGCTGCTTTATCTAATATAAATGGGGCAGAAAACTCAGCTCTGTCCCTAAAAAATAATGATTTATTTTCTAAGATAAATTTTAATCCTTCCCTATTGATACTATTATTTGTAACTCTTTTGGGTGCTTATCTAAGACTTCATGCTCTAGGATCTGAGTCTATTTGGCTTGATGAAGCAAGCACTTTCAGGATGTCAAATGTTGATTCTATTTCATCTGTCTGGGCAAATGCTATACAAGATCGGCATCCTCCTCTTCATTTTCTTATTATTCATTTCATAACGTTATTCAGTACCTCTGAATTCTGGATACGGTTTCCATCAGCAGTCTTTGGAATACTCAGCATTCCTGCAATATACCTAACTGCAGAGTCTTTATTCCGAAAAAGAGAAGGTATTATCAGTGCCTTTATTCTCTCTATCTCCGTATTCCACATATTTTATTCTCAGGAAGCCAGAATGTACTCACAAATGATGTTTTTTTCATTGCTTACTATTTATTTCCTTTACAGGTCTTCTATTGAGAACAAAAAATGGTTATGGATGAGTTTTTCAGTGTCATCAGCACTTGCTTTCTATTCCTTCTATTACACTATCTTTGTGCTTATTCCTATAGGTATCTTTTATTTAACAATGCAATTGAAAAATTCTTTTAAGGAAAAGAAGATTGTAATTTCCGATATTGGGAATGTAAAGCAATTTGCGCTAAGTATCATTGTATTTCTGGTTCTCATATCTCCGCTTATTGTTCCGTTTATCAGTCAAAGCATTTCAAGAACATCTGATACTCCTACCTGGGGCATGAGTCAGTCTTTCAGCTTTTTCTCTTCCATTCTGCAGCAATTTAGCATAGCAGGCACAGGTTACTATCTATTTTTGCTATTTTTCCTGATTGGCTCTATATTTATGATAAAGAATATAGATCAAAGAGATCAATCTTTGCTTCTGGGATTGTTGTTTATTCTACCTTTTGTTGCAAGTTTCATACTTGCTGGAAAAATGCCATTCTCTTCAAGGTATTTACTTTTCATTTTACCAGTTTATTTTATAGTGATTTCCAGAGGTATTACTGGTGTCGCTGACTTTTTATTTAAACTGGACACTGGTTCGTCTAAAAGGAATGAAACTAATGTAATGAATCTATCATTTGTTGTTTTTGTTCTTTTTATCTTGTTAGTCCTTTCCTTTTCATCAATGTCTATGTATTATTCCAATCCTCAGAAAAATGATTGGCGTAGCACAGTTGATTATTTAAATGAAGTTTCAAGTCCCGGTGATGTTATCGTTTTTCTTCCAGGATACATGACACAACCATTTAAATATTACTATGATTCAGATGATCGAATCATAGAGTCTGCTTCAAATAGTGAAGCTCTAATTAATATAAATTCTAAATATGATTCTAAAATTTGGTACGTCATTACATGGGACATATCTGCAGCTAATCCTGAAGGGGATGCATTAGCTTGGCTTAATGAAAATGCAGTAATGGTTAATCAGATAACTGGAATATATATCATGACCAACAGGTAGGTATTATGACAGGTATAAGTGTTATTATTCCCACATATAATGAGTCAGAGAATGTAGTCAACATGATTGATATCCTTGAAGATGTTCTCACTAAGTCTTCAATTAAATTTGAGATTGTTGTGGTAGATGATGATTCCCCAGATGGGACAGCAGATATTGCAAGAAAAAAACAAGAATTGTATAACAACCTGAAAGTTATTGTAAGAACAACTGATAAAGGTCTTTCACAGGCAGTTGTGGAAGGCTTTAATCATTGTTCACATGAGATTATTTCAGTAATTGATTGTGATTTCAGTCATCCTCCTGAGTTACTTCCAGTTTTCTTTAATAAAATAGAAGATGGTTGTGATGTTGTATTTGGTACAAGGTATGCGGGTTCAGGAGAGATTCAAGGATGGGGACTAAAAAGAAAACTAATCTCAAGGGGTGCTACACTTCTGGCTAATATATTAGTTGGGGGATCTACAGATCCTGTAAGTGGATTTTTCATGATGAAAAAATCAGTAGTTTCAGGTTCTGACCTCAAACCCAGGGGTTATAAAATAGGATTGGAGATACTTGGTAAAGGCAATTGGAACAAATATTGTGAGATTCCATACGTTTTTAGAAACAGGGAAGTTGGAGAAAGTAAACTTGGAATTAAGGAGATAGTTGATTACATTTTCCAATTATTCGATATTGCGGCATACAAAATAAAGAATATGAATTCATAAATATTGGGATGTGCATAATTTGTATTTCATGAATTTATTCTAAATATCATCTGTCAAACTGATTTCAAAATCGGATTGTAGTTAAAAAAGATAAGATCAATTCTTATTTGAAAGAATGATCAATGCTGAAATCTCAATCTTAAGATGGTCATAAAAAACTTGGCCATCTCATTTTTTGAAAGTTTAGAACTGCCAAGTGTCCTATCTACAAAAATAATGGGTGTTTCTCCAATTTTAAATCTTTTTCTTTTACAGTAATAAAGTATCTCTTCCAAAAAAGAATATCCATTTGATTTAATAACATCAAGGTCCAATTTCTGAAGTACATTTCTGGAATAACATCTGTAACCTGTGGTCATATCGTTTATTTTTATTCCAAGAATCGTGCTAGCGAGCATATTTGCTCCTTTGCTCACAATTTTCCGATGAAGTCCCCAATTTTTGACCCCACCACCTTTTACATATCTTGAGCCAACGATTATGTCATATCCTCGATTATGCAGTTTAACAAAATCGGGTAAATATTCAGGATTATGTGACAAATCAGAATCCATTGAAAATATAAGGTCCGCATTGAGCTTATCAAGTGAGTATTTAAATCCTGCTATGTGTGCAGTTCCTATTCCTAGTTTTCCACTTCTGTGTATTACATGAACCAATGGCTTGTAATAAACAGCAAGTTCATCGGCAATTTTGCCAGTTCCATCGGGAGAGTTATCATCAACTATCACAATATTTCCTTGTATATTGTTTGAATTGAATATTTCAATCAACTTGTCTACAAGAATTTGAATATTTTCTTTTTCATTATATGTTGGTATAACAACAGAGATTAACAAATTATTCCCTCTCAATCACGGTAATGTTAGAATGATGTTATATGTATATATTAGTCACTATTATATCTGGATTTATTCTATTATTAAACATCTTAGCATCTCAATTCTTAAGTACTATAAACCTAATCATACCCTCACATTTACCCATAATTTCCCATCCAAATTTCTAAAATGTGATCACATGTCATACCAGATTGTAGAGAAAAAAGAGATTGCACCATCAGTGCACATGATGAAGATCAAAGCACCTGATGTTGCCAGAGCCGCAAAGGCAGGTCAGTTTATTATATTACGTATTGACGAGACCAGCGAAAGAGTCCCACTGACCATTGCTGATTTTGATGCAAATGAAGGTACAGTTACTATAATTTTCCAGGAAATGGGCAAGACAACAAAGCAGCTCGCAAATATGTCAGCTTCAGACGAGCTTCAGGACTTTGTCGGACCTCTGGGAACCCCTGCAGATGTCAGGGAACTTGGAACCGTTATTCTAGTAGGCGGAGGAGTAGGAATTGCTCCTGTATATCCACAGGTTAAAGCATACCGTGAAGCTGGCAACAAGGTCATATCCGTAATCGGTGCAAGGAACGAGAGTCTTCTTATCCTTGAAGATGAGATGAGAGAAGCAAGTGACGAACTTCATGTCGCAACAGACGATGGTTCAAAAGGCCACCACGGTTTTGTTACAGATGTCGTCAAGAATATCCTTGATAGCGGTGAAGAAGTTGCAAGAATTGTAGTTATTGGTCCTCCGATTCTCATGAAGGTAGCAGCAGGTATGACTGAACCTTATGGCGTTGAGACAATTGTAAGTCTTAATCCTATTATGATAGACGGAACCGGTATGTGTGGCGGATGCAGAGTGTCTGTTGGCGGAGAGACAAAATTCGCATGTGTTGACGGTCCGGAATTTGACGCACACAAAGTTGACTTCAATCTGCTTATGAGCCGTCTGGCGTTATACAGAAGTGAAGAATCAAAGTGTCAGGAAAACTACGATCACAAATGTACCTGCAGAGGTGAGAACTAATGGTAGACAGACAGGCAATGCCATTGCAGGATCCTGAGGAAAGAGCACAGAACTTCGATGAAGTTGCACTCGGTTACACTGATGAAATGGCCCTTGCAGAAGCTTCCAGGTGTCTTGAATGTAAGAATCCCAAATGTGTAGACGGATGTCCTGTAAACATCGACATTCCTGGATTCATAGCCCGCATAAAGGCAGAGGACTTTGACGGTGCCATTGAGACTATCAAACTTACCAATGCGCTTCCTGCTGTTTGTGGACGCGTATGTCCACAGGAAGTCCAGTGCGAGGAATTGTGTGTACTGGCAAAGAAGGGAGCGCCAGTTGCAATTGGCAGACTCGAGCGTTTCTGTGCTGATTACGAAAGGAAAAAAGGTGTAAATCCACCAGTTCGTCCAGAATCCTCCGGCAAGAGGGTTGCTGTAATTGGTGCAGGTCCGGCAGGACTTACAGCAGCAGCAGATCTGGCAAAAGAAGGCCATGAAGTTACGATATTTGAATCACTCCATAACACCGGCGGTGTGCTTACATACGGAATTCCTGAATTCAGACTTCCAAAGGCAATCGTAAAGGAAGAGGTTGAGTATATCAAGCAGCTTGGCGTTGATGTCAAGGTTGACTATGTTATCGGAAAGATAAAGACCCTTGATGAGCTCAGGAAAGAGTATGATGCTGTTTTTCTTGGAACTGGTGCAGGGCTTCCAAAGTTCATGGGCATTGAGGGAGAGAACCTTAATGGTGTTTACTCAGCAAACGAGTTCCTTACAAGGGTTAACCTGATGAAGGCTTACCAGTTCCCTGACTATGATACTCCTATCAAGAGAGGAAAGAATGTCATTGTAGTTGGCGGTGGAAATGTTGCAATGGATGCTGCAAGAAGTGCACTTCGCCTTGGTGCAGATGAAGTAAGCATTGTCTATCGTCGCGGTGAAGATGAACTTCCTGCAAGGAAAGAAGAAATTGAGAATGCAAAGGAAGAGGGCATTGTCTTCAGGCTTCTGACTAACCCTACAAGGATTATTGAGGGTGAGAACATGACCGTCAATGGCGTGGAATGCATAAAGATGAAACTTGGAGAGCCTGATGAGTCCGGTCGTAGAAGTCCGGTTGCCGTAGAAGGTTCTGAGCATGTGATACCTGCTGACATCGTCATCATTGCCATTGGAACTTCTCCAAACCCGATGATATTCTCTGGTTCAGAGGGACTTGATACTAATTCCAGAGGTACCATTATAGTTGATGAATCCGGCAAGACTTCACTGGATAATGTCTATGCAGGTGGCGATGCTGTCACAGGTGCTGCAACAGTCATCAGTGCGATGGGCGCGGGCAAGGTTGCTGCAAAGGCGATCAATGAGTATCTCAGCAATTGAGGCTATTATTTATAACTCAATTATCCGGTTTTAACCGGGTTTTCTTCATTTTTCGTTATTTAAATCATTATTTCTGTAATTTTCTTCATTTTTCGTTTTCTTTCCCGGACAGTTTTTTAAGCTGGTGAGCGCTACATGGTATCAATGAAAAAAGGCAAATCCTCTTCCAGCAGTTCTGGAAAATCCAGCAGACAAAGTAGTTCTTCCGGTAAGTCTCATGTGATAAGTGCAGGTTCACTTTCATCCGGATACAGGAAGTCTCCCGGTCATTCACATAAACTGGATAGGGGAACAAGCCGCAGTAAAGCAGTTCAGAAGTATGCCAACAATGAAAAAGATTACATATTCTGGTGTCAGGAATGTAATGTACCAATTATCGAAAAGGAATGTGGGGTTTGTGGCAGTGAAGGGAAAAAGATTGACCTGTCACAGCCTGCAGATGTGAGGTTCTGTTCCCCACACGAAAGGGAAGTTCTCCATGATGTTCTGATTGGTGAATTTGGGGCTGATCCTCTGGGTGGCAGGATAATCCTGTTAAACAAGATACCGGGGGATGACAAGACTGATGAGGTCATAGTTGATGCTTTTGTGTTCGGTATTCTTCGTTTTGACATGCAAAAGATGGATTATGTATTTGAACCCTCTGTGTTAGGTGCCCACATACTTCTTGGGAATACGGAACAGAAAACAGTTGTTCTGAAAAAGAATTCCAGGCATCTTAATGGAAAGAAGGTCCGTTACGACATGGTTGATTCCATGTCAGATGACATCAGGGAAAACGATACTGTCCTGATAAGGTCGGGTAATCTCACAGGATTTGGTATATCTTTACGTGATTCAAAAGAAGCACCTTCGTTTGATGGTCCTGTGCTAAGGGTCAGAAAAGTGGACTCTCAACACGTTTTATTGAACCAGAAAGTTCCAGTCATGGATGATGTGGTGACTGCAAATGTACCTCACATTCGAAAGCTTGGCAGGAATGCAATGAATACCATAAAGGGAATTGCAAACCAGAAAGAGTACAAAGCTCTCCCGGTTAATGTCTCATTCAGTGGCGGAAAGGACAGTCTTGTGGTGCTTGATCTTACTGTGAGTGCATTGAGGAATCAGAACAATAGGGAAATCAGTGCTTTCTTCCTCAACACTGGTATAGAATTTCCTGAAACCGTGGAATTTGCCCACAATTATTGCAGGGACAAAGGAATAAAGCTTATTGAAAAAAGGGCAGCTTCGGATTTCTGGGACAATGTGGATGCATTTGGTCCTCCTGCAAAGGACTTTCGCTGGTGCTGTAAGATATGCAAACTTGCACCTGCAAACGAAGCAATAGAAGAATGCCTGGCAAAAGCTCCTACATGTATAACAGTTGACGGAAAACGCAGGTATGAATCCTTCTCAAGGGCACGCATCTCTACTAGTGAGAACAATCCATTTGTACCCGGGCAGCTCAATATTTTCCCAATTAAGGATTGGAAAGCAATCGAGGTGTGGCTTTATCTCTACTGGAGAAAGCTAGACTATAATCCTCTTTACGACTTAGGTTTTGAAAGAGTTGGCTGTTATCTTTGTCCGGCATCCCTTTCAGCAGAATACCAGCGTTTAAAGGACTTACATCCCGAATTACATGGAAAGTGGGAAGCATTCCTCATGCAATGGGCAAAGAAGAACGGTCTGTCAGATCCATTTATCGAACACGGGCTCTGGAGGTGGAAGGAACTTCCTCCCAAGATGATCAAACTCTGTGAGGAAATGGGTATATCTGCCTGCGCAACTTTAGTAGAGTCACAGTTCAGTATAAACATCACATCAGGTATATCTCCATGCAAGGCAGGAGGTTATACGATCGAAGCTTCAATACACGGTTTTTCCATGAAGAAAACCAGGGATGTAATGAACATACTGGGGAAAACCGTATTTTCAGAGGAGCTTGGTCTTCTTATGGTCCGGGAAAAAACTTCAACGATAAAGATATTCTCATCAGGTAATGTTGTTGTGAACTCAGATGACAAATCCCTGGCAGACTCTGTTTTTGCAGAAACCTCGCGTCAGTTGTTGAAAGCTCACAGGTGTACAGGGTGTGGGATATGTATCAAAGCCTGTCCTGTTAATGCAGTTTCAATTGATAACGGGCATGTAATCATAAATGAGAATTGCATCCATTGTGGCAAATGTACTGATTCCTGTGTTGTTCTAAGATATGAAAACAAGCTATGATGAATCTTGCACAATTTTCTATAGCTCAGTAAATTCATGTATTGTAATTATGGGGAGTATAGGGATGAATTATTAATAGCTTAAATATTATATAAACAAACAAGAATCTTTGTAGGTTAAAAATGGTTAATAACGCAGATGGAATTTCCCGTATTATTGCTGCAAAATGGAAAATAGCTTCCTTCGTGGTAGTTTTGCTTCTTTTCCTCCTGTTTTGCTATATACTATTCCCTCTCGCTGATGGTATTGTGCTTGGACTTGTATTTGCCTATATAGCACGTCCCATCTTCATGAAATTCAGACGTTTCAGACGGGTAGGTGCCCTCATAGCAACACTATGTATCGTAGTTCCTGTCGTATTTATTATTGGTTCCGGTATAGTGGAGATATTTCGTCAGATAGTATGGGTATTCGAGAACCAGTCTTATGTAATGAACACAAGTCTTGACATTTTAAGATCCATCGATATCCCCGCCAGATATAGCAATGATGTGCAGCAAATTGTATGGAATATCTCAACCTCTATCCTGCCATTACTTGGAAGAATAGGGCTTATTTCATATGCCCGTAACCTGGTGATGTTCAGTATTAATCTTTTCCTTGCTATATTTCTGTGTTATTTTCTGCTGGCAGATGGCGATGGTCTCTACAGGGCAGTATTTAAAGTAGTTCCTTCCGGACATAAACAGGAATTTGAACGTTTTGTGCTACATCTTGATGTGATACTGCAGGGGATTTTTGTAGGAAACGCTTCAGCAGCATTAATTGTTAGTGTCCTGTCTTTGATTGTGTTCTATGCGTTTGGTTTTACTCATATACTGGCACTTTCAGCTCTTATATTCGTGGCATCGGTAATTCCGATGTTTGCGGGTTACATGGTTCTATTGGTGCTCTCCGCTTATCGATATATGCAACAGGGACTTGAAAGTGCCGTCGTGTTCTTTATTGTTGCATCCATTGTAATTTATGCACCACCGGAACTTGTCCTGCGCCCATATCTTGCAAGTATTAAGTCCCAGATCCATCCATTCCTTATTCTTCTGGCTTTCCTTGGTGGTGGTTTTGTAGGTGGTGTTGCCGGTTTCTTCCTGGCTCCTATAGTACTTGGTGCAATTATTGCGGCATACAGGGTGTACGTAAATGATAACACTGCTATCTGCTCACAGATGAACATGTCAATCTGCAAGGATAATGCTGAATCAAAGGACTAAGCGAATAGGATTTTAATCCATCCTTGTATCTGATTTTTGTGAATTGAAAAAGGTTAATAAGGATTGGTCTAATAAGGTAGCAGAATCTTAAAGGTGATTTTATGCAGTTATTACTTATCCATTCTGATTATATTGAATATGAAGTGAAAAAAAGCACTCCGGTAGCTGAAAAGATTGAAGATTCCTTTAAACAGGGAAGACTCGAGGAGGCTCTTACAGCTTTCATAGCAGTCGAAAAGGTCGACGAGGCAAATGTCGAAGGTGCTATTTCCAAGGCAGTAGAAGAGATAAAGAGTGTGGCCACACAGGTAAAGGCTGAGAACATCATGGTATACCCGTATGCTCATCTGAGTTCAGATCTTTCTTCTCCAAAAGCAGGTGTTGCAGTCCTTAAAGGCATTGAAGATGCACTTTCAGGTGATTTCACTGTTAAAAGAGCACCATTTGGCTGGTACAAGGCATTCAAGATAAGCTGTAAAGGACACCCGCTTTCTGAACTGTCACGCTCTATTGTTCCGGACGAATCAACTGGAACAGAGTCTTCAGCTTGTGGTGAAGTTGTTAAAGAGGAAGTTGTATCTGAAGCTCTTAAGGCAGAGAGCACTGCTAAATCCTACTGGCATGTCCTGACTCCAGATGGTGAACTTCATGATGCCACTACTTTTGATTTCACAGGTCATGACAACCTTGGAAAGTTTGTGGATTACGAGATTTCCAAGAAGAGGGCTGTTGAAAAAGCACCACCACATGTGGAACTAATGCGCAGACTGGAGCTGGCAGACTATGAGCCCGGGTCAGATTCCGGTAACATGCGTTACTATCCGAAAGGACGCCTCATGAAATCACTCCTTGAGAACTATGTACTCGAGGAAACTTCGAAGGTTGGTGCAATGGAGGTAGAAACACCTCTGATGTACGATATGAACCACCCAACCCTGAAGAAATATCTTGACAGATTCCCAGCACGTCAGTATTCAATTGAGTCTGACAAGAGACAGATGTTTTTGAGATTTGCCGCATGTTTCGGTCAGTTCCTTATGAACCACGACATGACCATTTCCTACAAGAATCTGCCACTTAAGATGGTTGAGATGACCAGGTACAGTTTCAGGAAGGAACAGCGTGGTGAACTCGTAGGTCTTAGAAGGCTCAGGGCTTTCACTATGCCTGATATGCACAGTCTCTGTGCTGATATGGAAGGTGCAATAGACCAGTTCGGCAAGCAGTACAACATGTGTATTGCTGTCCTTGACAAAATTGGTATTAAGGTAGATGACTTCGAGGTTGCTATCAGGTTTACCAGAGATTTCTATAATGAGAACAAGGATTTCATCACACACCTTGCAAAGACCGTGGATAAACCGGTACTTGTGGAGATGTGGGACACCCGTTTCTTCTATTTCGTGCTTAAATTCGAGTTCAACTTTGTTGATGCTCTTGCAAAGGCAAGCGCACTCTCAACTGTACAGATAGATGTTGAAAATGCTGAAAGGTATGACATCAATTATATCGACTCAGATGGAAGTGCCAACAGGCCGGTAATTCTTCACTGCTCACCAAGCGGTGC
Organism: Methanolobus vulcani; assembly: GCF_900100715.1. Lineage (GTDB taxonomy): Archaea > Halobacteriota > Methanosarcinia > Methanosarcinales > Methanosarcinaceae > Methanolobus > Methanolobus vulcani. Next base: position 445,281 of record NZ_FNCA01000002.1, read on the forward strand.
AATAGAGCGCTGTATCTATGGTCTTCTTGAGAAAGAGGCAATGAAGGCTGAAGAAGGTGGAGTCCCAATGCTTCCACTCTGGTTATCTCCAACTCAGGTAAGAGTTCTTCCAATAGCAGAGAAACACATGGATTATGCCATGCAGGTTGCTGACAAACTTAACTGCCGTGTTGATATCGATGACAGGGAAGACACGGTTGGTAAGAAGATACGTGAGGCAGGTCGTGAATGGATTCCATATGTTGTTGTTGTAGGTGACAGCGAAGTAGAGAACGGCACTGTCAATGTGACAATTCGTGCAGAATCTGAGCCAAAGAAACCTGTGAAGGTTGAAATGACTCCTGAAGAACTTAATGCAAGGATCGCCGCTGAAACCGAAGGCATGCCGTACAAGGGACTTTGCCTTGCAAAGATGCTTTCACAGAGGCCAAAATTCTTATAAGCTCGTTCTGCAAATTTAAGTGTATGCAGGATAACTTATTCAAAGCAGGGGATATTTCCTCTGCAACAATAGTTGTTACCGGGAGAGTTCAGGGAGTTTATTTCCGCAGGTTCACCGTGGATAATGCACAAAAACTCGGACTTGTCGGTTTTGCCAGAAATCTGCCTGACGGCAGGGTTGAGGTATTTGCAGAAGGCAAAGCAACCTCTATTCAGAACCTCATTGACTTCCTGCACATAGGTCCTGCTCTTGCAAATGTTGAGGATGTTAGCGTTGAGTGGTCAGAATCTACAGGCGAGTATACTGATTTTTCAATAAAGCGCTAGATTTCTCTATTTTTCTTCATTTTATCTTTTTTGTTCTATTTTCCTTAGATTTTTCGGTTCAAAAATATTATATCCCCGCTACACATATTTATCTCTATGTCAGATGAAAATCAAAAATCTGGTAACTTCTCCGCTGCAACGATTCTGGTAAAGCTCAGAAGCTCAAAAGGAGATTTCCATGAATATGCAGCTAAAAATGCCAGGCAACGTTCTTTAAATGGTTATTCTCAGGAACTTTCTGATGGCTTGTATAAGATCTTCGTTGAGGGAGATAAGTCCTCTATACAGGCACTTATTGGTTATATGGAAATGAACAAAACATTTGATAAAATAGATACAGTAGCAGTGGATGATGTTATTGTATCCTGGTCTTCCTATTCTTCAACTTATTCTGATTTTAGTATAAAGGAATTACAAAGCTGATCTTTTTCATGTTTATCTTTTCAAAATTACTTTTTCCGATTACCTTTAATAGTCTAAAGTTGATTGCTAATCAATGGAAAACGTTATCATTGTAAGATATGGTGAACTTGCCTTAAAAAGTACAGGCGTTCGCAACTGGTATGAGAAAACCCTGGTAAAGAACATATCAGCGATGCTGGATCATCGTGGTATTCCTTATTCTGCTATATCTCGTGAATGGGGAAGGATATTCATTAAAAGTGATGATTTAAGGGCTGCAAAAGCAGCAGCTGATGTATTTGGAGTTGTTTCCACGTCATTTGCACAGGTCACTGATGCTACGATTAAAGCAGCAGGAGCTTTGTGCGCAGAACTTGCAGATGGATATGTCTCTGAAGGTCAGTCTTTTGCAATCAGGGCAAGACGTACAGGCAATCACTCATTTTCTTCACGTGATATCGGAATGAAATGTGGAGATGCTGTCTGGCAGATGCTTGAATCAAAAGGCTTCACACCTTCAGTTGATCTTACAAATCCTGACAGGGAAATATTTGTGGAAATGCGCCAGAGTAAGTCTTATGTATTCACAGAAACTGAAGAAGGTGTTGGAGGTCTGCCACTGGGAACTCAGGGTAAGATGATCTCACTTGTATCCGGTGGTATCGATTCGCCTGTTGCTACATGGCTTATGATGAAACGGGGAATAGAGGTAATTCCGGTTTACTGTAATAACACTCCTTTTAATGATGATCGTGCCCACAATCGAACAATGGATTGCCTAAAAGCGCTTCAGGAATGGTGTCCGGGTCATTCTTTTAAATATTATGAAGTTCCGCACGGTGAAAATCTCCAGTCTTTTATCGATAATTGTTCAAAGAACAAGACCTGTCTGTTATGTAAACGCACAATGTACAGGATTGCATTGAAGATCATGGAAAAGGAAGGTGCAGCAGGAATTATTACCGGCTCTTCCATTGGACAGGTTGCTTCTCAGACAACATATAATATGTATGCTGAACTTTACGGTCTTTGTATACCGCTGTATCATCCACTGATAGCTTTCGATAAAAATGAGATAATTGACATTGCAAGAAAAATAGGGACATATGAAATATCTATTCGTGAAACTGGTGGATGCGGGGCTGTACCAGTACATCCTGAAGTGAAAGCAGCAATGGATTCAATGATTGTTGAGGAAGCTAAGATAGGTATTGAGGAACTTGTGGATGCTTCTGTAGAAAATGCCCATATATCCAGAATTGATAAGGAGTAATTAAACCGTGTGTATGTGTGGATTGCACTTTCTTATCTTTCTGTGAGTATTTTGCACAATTATATGCCCACAAATTTTATTTTTAATTACTATATTTTTATTATTATTGATTAACAGCTTACTGATTTCATCATATTATCATAATTATGTTGATTTTTGGAAGTAATACAAAATACTTATATACTATCATTAACAATGCACATTTAGGCGCACAAACTCACAGCAAAGTGAATTTTTAGCACAAATTTCATCCTTTATCTCTCGTCCATTCCCTCAATTATTCCCGTGCGCCTAAACTCTTTTTAGATATGATCTCTAATAGATCTCTTTTAATATTTTAATCCTCATCTGTTATGTTTTATATTTGTCTGATCTTTCCTTTTTCAGTTGAGAGCAACTCTTATATAAATATCTAGCATATAATAATCTTGTAATTATAATTATATCAATACTTCTGATCAGTTGGTTTTTATGAGTGAACTTCCATGGGAGAATAAAAAGATAGCAGAGATCATGTCTTCTGTTGAAGATGAGCAATCTTCTGCAAATGCATCCGGCGAAAAAAAGAGTTCTACACCACCGATTCCCGACATACTGGCAAATGCTTTTGCCGACATACCAATGGAAGAGGCAAAAATAGAGATATCTGAGGAAAATCCGTCCTCAACAGAGGCAGAGGTGCCACAGGCAGCTTTTCCATCATTTGGTGATCTTCCAGACCTTTCAGCATTAGGTAACACTCCTCCAAATGTTCCTCTTTCAGAGGAAAAAGAAGCTCCTCTGGAGATGCCGCCATTTATGAATTCACCACCAAATGCAGATGAGTTAGGTATGATCCCACCTTTGAATCAATCTCCAGAGTCATCTCCGACTATGGAAAAGCCTGCAAAGAAAAGGTCTCCACCTCCATTATTTGAACCTTTTATCAACTCAGATGAACCATACGAATCATCTTCTCCTGAAGTTGGCGAATCTGCTCTACCTTTTTCCCCTGAACCGATTCAGTCACAGCCAATCGACGCACAGGTGGAAGTTCCTCCGTTTCCAACGTCAGATACCCCAGTTTCTACTGGTGCCCCTGTAGAATCCAATCCCTTTGAGTCTACACCTGATGCAATTCCTCCTGTCAATCCATTTGCTTCAGCCGGCGGTCCTGTAGAATCTAATCCCTTTGAATCTACTCCTGATGCAATTCCCCTTGGCAATCCTTTTACTTCAGCCGGCGGTTCTGTAGAATCTAATCCCTTTGAGCCTACACC
>NZ_FNCA01000004.1 GCF_900100715.1 Methanolobus vulcani
TCTTCTGACCACCATTTCAGCCGTCTCCAGGCAGTTGCCCTGGATCCATAAATTACTGGCATATCTCCCCACCTGCAACCAGTTATCAGGACAAAGAGTATGCCATTGATGACCTTGCGGTCATCAGCCCTCTTTCTCCCTGTAATGGGTTGAGGTGGTAAACGTGGCTTAATAAACTTCCATTGTTCATCAGAGATTTCTCTGAATTCCATTCATATCCCCATAATAAAATTAAAAGAAGTAGTATTTATAGTTTTGAGATGGGTTCAAAAACAAACAGTATATCTGACAAATATTTCCCATAGTGGAAAACATCTGCTTAATATCATAAATGAGATCCTGGATATTTCAAAGATAGAATCCGGGAAAATGAAATTATATAAGGAAGATGTGTTGCTGGTAGAAACCTACGCAGAGATCATCGCCACACTGCAACACATTGCAAGCAGAAAAGAAATAAAGCTTGATGTTTTACCCTGGCCTGAGGGTGAATACGTATACGCTGACAAGGCAAAACTGAAGCAGATACTCTATAATCTTGTGGGAAATGCCATCAAATTTACCAACGAAGGAGGGGCTGTGATCATAAGAACAAAAAATGATGGAAAATTTATCCATATATCAATTAAAGACACTGGCATTGGCATCTCATCTGATGGATTAAAGAAATTGTTCAAACCATTTACACAGCTTGAATCTTTTGAATCAAGATCCTATGAAGGTACAGGACTTGGTCTTGCACTTTCAAAAGAGCTTGTGGAACTACACGGTGGACAGATAAGTGCTGAAAGTGAACCTGGAAATGGAAGCACTTTTACTTTTACATTGCCTGTCTTTAAAAAGACTTGATTTATTTTTAATTATATTAAACTCTTTAAAACTTGAATTAAGTTCAAACTGATTCGCAGTTTAAGTAACAGTTTTATCTTTTCAGATGAATTAGGCTTATAGGGGCGTGAGGAGTCTATGAAAAGCAATAACACATTTGTAGGAATTATAGTACTGATTACAATCATATTGGTTACTATTGCCACTTTTTCACTGGGATGCGCTGAACCACCGGTCATCCCTGATAATGATTCAGTTATTATAGAAGACAACAACAGTGAGTATGTTTACGGAGATGCAAACGTAGAAAGCATACAGATACTGACACTTGAATCGTTCCCTGTCCAGATACGTGTGATCGCAACAGGATATCTGCCGGATGGCTGTACATCCATAAATGAGAAAACAGTCTCATATGATGAGAAAACAAAGAGCTTTACAGTCCACATAACAACCTCAAGACCCGCAGATGCAATGTGCACTCAAGCACTGGTACCATTTGAAGAATCTATTGCACTTGATGTTTACGGACTTGAAAAGGGCACATATAAAGTAGATGTAAATGGCGTTACCGATGAATTCGAACTTCAGGTCGATAATATTCCACAGGGATGATTTCTTTAACTCATTCCTTTTCTGCTTTTGCTGAAAGTTTTTCCACATTTCTGATGCAGGAGAGAAAATCCTGTTTTTTGAATATTCCTTTCTGCATCACAAAAGACACATTCTTATCGAGTTCGTCCTTCTCATGAACTTCAAGATCCTTTGCAGTACAGACTATTATAGGAATATCAATTGTTTGAGGGTGCTTCTTTAATTCTTTGATCACATCAAAACCATCTATTACCGGCATCATCAGGTCAAGTATAAGGACATCAGGAGAAGAAGTAAGCGCTTTTTCAATGCCTTCTTTGCCGCTTGAAGCCACAATCACGTTGTAACCTTCAGTTGAAAGCATGGAATCCATGAGTTCCAGCACAGAAGGTTCGTCATCTATGACCAGTACATTCACCTTTTCAAATGAACTGAGTTTCTTTAACCTTTCAAGTGATGCAAGAAGGCCTTCCCTGTCTATGGGTTTTACGAAATAGTCAAATGCTCCCCATATTACACCCAGATCCCTTTCATCCATGATAGAAACAATAACTACCGGTATATCCTCGGTTCCCTTTTCCTTTTTAAGATTCTTGAGAACATCCCATCCATCCATTTCAGGCATCATTATATCAAGAGTAATTGCAAATGGATGAAGTTCCTTTGCAAGTTCAAGAGCCTCTTTTCCATTATTTGCAAATCTCACATCATAACCTGCATCATTTAAAGTAAAAGAAAGAATTTCCTGAGATTTTAGGTCATCCTCGACAACAAGAACAAGTGAACGGTCATTCATCTCATATTCGATACCTTTGTTTCTGGATACTATTGAACATCGTGCCCCTTCTGACACAAACCCTTCAACGTTTCTATCATCGGCCTCAGGTACAAAAACCGGAGAACTTGCCTCAAGATCAACCGGTATCTCAAAAATGAAAGATGAACCTGAACCGAACTCACTCTCAACCCATATTTTTCCATGGTGTTGTTCCACAAAGTTCTTTACGAGAACAAGACCAAGTCCTGTACCTTCATAAACCCTGCAACTTGAGGAATCAATCTGGGTGAATGCCTTAAAGAGACGCTCCAGATCCTCTTTTGAAATACCAATACCAGTATCTTTAACTTCCACACGGACTGATTTATCCTGCAAAATGACATTGATAGTAACAGACCCTTCGTAATCTGTGAACTTGATAGCATTACTCAAAAGATTATAGATTATCTGTTTGAATTTTCCTTTATCCGCATTTATTGTAATTGCATCAGGGACCATATTAATTTCAAGCTTGATGTCCTTTTTATGGGCAAGAGGAGAGATGATGGATTTGACCTCATCCAATGAATCACCTATTTCGAATTTCTCCGGATGAAGTGTCATCTTTCCTGCTTCTATCTTTGACAGATCAAGAATATCATTGATAAGACTAAGTAAATGTCTGCCACTTTTGGATATGTTACCAACATACCTTTGTTGCTTATCATTAAGAGAACCGAATGTTTCCTCTGACAGAATGTCCGCAAAGCCTATAACTGAATTTAGAGGTGTACGCAGCTCATGGCTCATATTTGCAAGGAATTCGCTCTTTGTGCGGCTTGCCTCTTCAGCAGTTCTTTTTGCAGCTAGCAAAGTTGCTTCAGCTTCTTTCCTTTCGGAAATGTCAACAAGAACACCTGCAATATGAAGTGGTTCACCATTTTCGGAATACTCCACAACTTTTCCTTTATTGGATACCCATCTGTATTTGCCATCTTTTCCACGAATGCGATATTCACATTCTCCCATATTGGTCGTATTACTAAGAATATTATGTATTGCTGATACAGCACAATCCACATCATCCGGATGAATATGTTGCTTCATCCATTCAAAATTGTGACCTATCTCTTCTTCGTCGTAGCCGATTATATCCGCATATCTCTTATTAAAAATAAGATAATCTTCCTTCAGGTTGACATCCCATGTACCTTCATTGCTACCTTCAAGAACTCTTCTCAGGTGCTGCTCACTTTCCCGGAGAGATTTTTCCATATTTCTCCTTTTGAGTACCATGGCCATTAGAGTTGAATACATATTCAAGGTATCAAAATCATCGGAATTCCACTGTCGTGTTCCTTCGACTTCATCCAGACCTACAAACCCTATAAGATTGCCTTCTGTGAATACCGGCAGGACAAGAACCGATCTTATATCCTGCATCTCAAGTATTTCTTTTTCGGCGGATGCTTCAGGAGGCAACAATGAAATATCAGTAATATTTATCATTTCATCATTTTTCAGTTTGGACATCCACCAGGGGAACGTATCAGCAGGCAGATCCTGTAATTCGTCTTTCTGAGTTTCTACACCTTTTGAACACCACTCATGAGTATTACTCATTGTTGCATTATCCTCATTGAAAATAAACAGGTAAGCACGACTTGCTCCACAGAGAGTGCCAATTTCCATAAGGGACATATCTATTGCCATATCAACATCCCCCGGATATGTGAACATTGAAGAAATGTTAAGCATTGTCTTTTCAATGGAATGCTTTCTTTTCAACAGAGCTTCCGCCTCATTCTTGAAAATGATCTCATTCTCAAGCTTGGAATTGAGGTTATTAACGTAAAATACACTTACAGCTGCAATGATCAGCAAGAACAATATTCCTAAAAGGAAATATTTCATCCTTTCAAGTGTTGCCATCAAATCGATTTTGTCCTTGAATGGACCTTCATTTATATCCCTCAGGCATTGAACTACCGGACTGTAATCCTGTGGCACCGTCCAACCGGCAACATCACCGATCCCACTATTAGATGATGTGGAAAAAGGCATACTGAGTAAAGAAACAGAGACCCTTTCTGAAATTGATTTTGAGGTCTGTGGAGATTTTGCAATCACCCAACCAGGATACAGTCTTGTGCTTACTAAAAAAGGATAATCACCATAGGTCTGTGAATGAATAACCTTGAGATCATCAAGATCTATCTGACCTTTCATGTACATTCTTTCAAGAACACCGGAAGGAAGAATCCCTACATCGTAATCTCCATTCAGTACAGGATTAACTATCTCTTCAGGATTTTTTTTAAAATCAATTGAACCAAAATCAGATTCAGGAATAATACGATGTTCTGTAAATTCCCTTTTAGCCAGCCACCATCCTTCCTTGGAAGGAGTTTCCACCACAAGGAAAGAAAGCCCGGTAGTGTCTGCCAGATTTTCAATGTCCCCCCTGTCATTTTTAGTAAATATTACACTACCCAAAAACGATGTTGCATCCTGGTCTACATAATCTGGTGGCAGATATGTTACGGTTTCCATGGTTGCAATAATACTAATGCCGTTGGAAGCCTCAAGTGTGACATAGGTTGCCGGGTCAACAACAACAAAATCAATTTCACCGGATGAGATACCATCCTGCATGGATTTAAAATCTAAAGGGACTATATTGAATGTGAATTCAGGCATTTTAGATGAGAGATAATTATCGGTACCATTTAGTCTTGTGAAAGGCCTGGTATGTGAATCTCCTACAAGCACACCAATAGTAATTGTATCCCCATCAGCTAAGGCTATTGAATTAATAGTACTTGAAAATATGATGAATAAAAAGAATGAAAATAAGACTAGCTTTAAGCTTATTTTCACTTATCCACCCCACAAGAAACTGAATGATCCACATTATCAGATGTTTTTTCAAGTTTTCCAAGGATACCAAGAAGATCTTCTTTTGAGAATTTGCCTTTTTGAAGTATACTAAACGCATTGCTATTCAGGTAATCAACTTCATAAGCTTCCATGTCTTTGGCAGTACACACTATCAACGGTATGTTGATAGTCCTTGAATCAGATTTTAATGTAGATATTACATCAAAACCGCTTACATCAGGCATCATCAAATCAACTATCAAGACATCCGGATGAGTTTCAAAAGCCTTATTGATACCTTCCTGCCCGCTACCAGCAGTTATCACATCATATCCGAAAGAACGTATCATCTCGGAAATCATTTCAACAACCATCGGATCATCATCGATGACCAGAGCTTTAAATGATGTTTTTCCTGACTTTGTAACAAGGTTAGAAAGAAGTCCCAGCAAGCGATCAGAATCTACAGGTTTTGTCAGGTGATCCACAACACCGACCACCATACCTATATCCTTCTCACCAAGTGAGGATAACACCAGAACAGGAATGGAAGACGTACAATCATCTTTTTTCAGATTTTGCAGTATTTCAGTGCCGTCCATTCCCGGGAGATTCAGGTCCAGAGTAATGGCAAACGGATGAACATCCTTCGCAATTTCAAGTGCTTCTGCACCATCTTCTACCATAATCACCCTGAAGCCTGCTTCATTTAGCATAAAACTCAGAAGGTCCCTTGAATTCGGGTCATCTTCCACAACAAGGATCAGAGGTTCTGAACCATCGGAATTCTCCGGCTTAAGAATTATCAGATCATCTGCTGAACTTATAGTTGATGCCTGAACAATATTGTCTGATTTCTCATCTGCAATTACCCTTGCATTGAGAGCCTTATCTTTGAGATTCAGAGGGACTTTAATATGGAATATGGAACCTTTGCCTTGCTCGCTCTCAACATCAATGGAACCTTCATGAAGTTCAAGAAGGTTCTTTACAAGAGCAAGACCAAGACCCGTACCCTCAAACTTGCGGTTACTTGAAGAATCAAGTTGCACAAATGGCTGGAAGAGTTTTTCCTGATCCTCTTGAGATATACCAATACCAGTGTCACGAATGTTTACCAGAAGCATCTGATCTTCCATTGAAATATCAACATGGACCTCTCCATGAGCAGGTGTGAACTTTATTGCATTACCGATAAGGTTGTACATTATCTGTTTCAACTTGCCCCTGTCTGCATTTATGAAAATACTTCTTGGTCTCATATTGAATTCAAAAAGAATATCCTTCTTTGATGAAAGCGGTTTCATCATGAGATGGATGTCAGATACCAGATCGGAAAAATCGAATATCTCATGGAAAAGTTCCATTTTTCCGGCTTCTATCTTTGAAATATCCAGAATATCATTAATTAGGTTTAGCAGGTGTTTTCCACTATGAGATATATTTTCCATGAACTTATTTTGCTTGTCATTAAGTTCTCCAAAACTTCCATCCAGCAGCAGATCAGAAAAACCTATTACTGAATTAAGAGGTGTACGCAATTCATGACTCATGGTTGCAAGGAATTCACTCTTTGTGCGGTTTGCAGCCTCAGCGTGGATCTTTGCATCAAGGAGCGCCTTTTCTGTATTCTTGATCTCAGTAATATCAACAAAGCTTTCAATGAAAAGTTTGCGACCTGAAAGATTAACTACTTCTACAGATTTTAGAATTGGAACCCTCGTACCGTCTGAACGTACAACTACACGTTCTGATCTGTCAATAGAGAGATTAAAATTAGTAATTGGACAATTACCAACCTGATTGGGACAAATGAATTTGTGGCATAAACGACCGATTAGATCTTCTTTTTTATAATCTACAATTTCCAGAGCAGTAGTATTGACATCAACGATCTCATGAGTAATAGCATCAATGACGACCACACCACAATGTACGTTGTCTATAATAAGACTCATCCTTTCCTGATTTTCATGTTCCAGTCTTTCTATTTGTTTTCTTTCAGTGACATCACGGATAATAAGCTGAACAGTTAAGTCTGTCTCATCTACAAGAGTCGCAGTTACTTCAGCATCGATAAGTTTCCCATTTGCCTTTTTAATTTGTATTTCCGCTTTACTAAAGCCATTTTTTATAGAATCATCAATAAGAGAATATAATAATTCCTGCTGACTGTCATTTACCAGATCATTTAATCCTATACCAACTATAGTATGATCAGCTACACATGCAAACACACATGCTTTCTCATTAAGGTCTTTAATAATTCCATTCTTCACAATGAAAATTGCATCATTTGCATGTTCAAAGAGTAATCTGTATCTGCGTTCTTTCTCACGGAGGAGATTTTCAGACCTCTTGCTTTCAGTTATATCCCTGAAACTAAGAATACGACCTACAACTTTGTCTTTCCCATACAAAGGAAATGTAGAGATTTCAAAATAATTACCATCAGTGAACTGTACAACTACAATATTACTCACTGTTGTCATGTGATATTTGTGCAACATGGAAATGAGATAATCATAATTGACAATTTTATCTTTCAGATGTTCAAGTAACTTTAGACCGTCTTTTTCAACAAGAATGTTTTCAGGAATATCCCATAAAGCAATGAACTTGGATTTGAAATGAGTCATCTTATAATTCTCATCTATTACAACAACACCCTCTGAAACAGATTCTATAATAGAAGAAAGAAGACTTTCTCTTGTACTGAGAGTTTCAGCCAGATGGTCTATACTTGAAGCCAGCGACGATATTTCATCATTCCCGGGAATAAATGTACTTTCATATGAGGATAGGTCAGTCTCTGCTGCATCCACATTTTTCTTCAGAATGGATAGACGGGAAAGAATGCCATTTTCAAGGAATACTGTTCCTGCAGCTCCATAAAGAATACCTGCAAAAACAATAACATATAAAATATATCCAAATGTTGCTTTTGCTTTCTGATATATTATACGGGGACTCGATACCTCAAGAAGCAAGGCAGGTTCTCCATAGATATCATTGATAACAGTGTAGCCAAGGATAGTATTCTCACTAATTGTTTCAATATGGACCAATTTTGCCTCGCTGGTTGCTAATTGTACTTTATTTAGCAGATCATCGTCTAAGTTATAATCCTGAAGAAGATGATAGTTTAGTGGAGTACCATGTACTTCTGAGAAAAAATTAGCCATATCTCTTGTAAAATAAGAACATATAATTATAGTCCCTTTTGAACTGAAATTATCTGACGGATTCTGAATCACATGTGATGCAAACATGAGAGGACTTTCATTTAGTATTAATACACCAGAAGGAGAATAACTATTGGAAGGAGATGGTAATAGAATATTTTTATCAGAAATAATTGAAACTAATTTATCAGGAACAGGAATCTCAGTGTTTGTCTTATAATCATAACCCACTTCATATACAATATTATTAGAACTATCGAGAATTATGACAAAATTAAGATTATTTTCCTTCTGTTTACTAGATATCAGATTCCAAGTACTGTAATCGGGGTTATTGTTTGATACCAGTCCATAAATAATAGGACTGGAACCCATATTCTGGGCTATTACTTCAAGATTTAAGATATAATAATCAAAGTAATCGACAGCTTCATCCACATTTTTCATTACATCCTGATGCTCAAGGTCTTCAAAATTTTTGAAAATAATAGAGCCTGCACTAATATACAAAGTCAGAACCAGCAAGAAAAGGGTCAAACTAAAAACTATCAATGTCTTTGAGCGTAATTTCATAGCCCACCTCAAGAACCCTTACGCAAAAAGAGAATCAGTTTGAAGCTTCAAGGTGATATTGGATCTTTTCCTTAAAACTGTGGATATCTATTGGTTTGGAAATGTAATCGATACATCCGGCTGCAATGAAACGCTCATCATCACCGCGCATTGAATGAGCTGTCAAGGCTATTACCGGTATATCCTTTGTAGTTTGGTCTTCCTTTAATCGTGAAAGAACCTCGAGTCCGTCCATTTTAGGTAACTGGATATCCAGAAGTATCAGGTCAAACTCTTTCTCTTTTACCTTGTCCAGAGCTATGAAACCATCCTCTGCAGGAGTCACATCATATCCATAGGACTCAAGCAGGTCCACAGTGAGTTCCATATTTACAGGATTGTCCTCAATTACAAGTATATTGCACATTTTTTCCCTCAAGATATTTAGATCCCGCTCTGTTTTTGACCTTAAAACATCATCAATATTCTAGAGAAACATTGAAATGTAGTTATGATGCTGATACGGGCGATAAATATAATAAATGAATGATAATATTATGTAGTTGGTTACTCTATAAAAGGATATCGCACCTCACTCTTCATCACTAACATTTTATAAATGTTACACAGAATATTCAAATAAATTATAGAATAAAATAACAAGAAAATTAATCAGCAATGACTGAAGTCATACAAGAATCATTTAAGAATAAAATTCTTATCCGGGTTGAATACAAAAAAGAGGCATACTGAATGGAAGATAAAATTTTAGGCATAAACAGATCACCTTTCAGGATAGTGCTGGCAATAACTGGTGGTGGAACTGAAGCTATCGGAGAACTTCTGCGTCATGGAGGAGGATCAGACACTATTCTTGAAGCCATGGTCCCCTATAGCAAAGAATCGTTACACGACCTGATAGGAAAAAAACCTGATAAGTATGCTTCCGCTGAAACTGCAAAAGACATGGCAATGTCAACCTACCGCCGTGCATTATTATTGGATTCAAGGTCTGAAAAACCAGAACCATTAAAGCTGATAGGAATCGGAGTTACATGTAAACTTGCAAAGCATGGACATGAGCGTGAAGGCAGGCAACATGAGCTTTATTTTGCAAGTCAGTCATACTACAAAACTACGGTTTCAGGTGTTACGTTCGAGGAGAAAAGAAGCAGGGAAGAACAGGAAAGTATCGCAGCAAATTATATTCTGGACAGAATAGCATCCTTGTGTGATCCAAAAAAGTATGCCATGCAAGATACTCAAGAAAATGATGCAGGAAAGAGAACACATATTCAAGAGGATGAAGCTGAAGCCAATAATGAGACGTCAGAGCTTCTTCTAAGGACGCTGGAAAGCATTAATTCCGGAAAGAATGTTCCGGGAAAAGTAAATCTGGGAAACAATCCTAACAAACCAGGCATCATTATGTCAGGTTCTTTTAACCCTTGCCACAAGAACCATATTGAAATGGCAATGATAGCATCGGGAAAATATGGCATGCCTGTGGACTTTGAGATTTCTCTTGCTAATGTTGACAAACCTCCTATTGACTACATATCTCTGAAAGAAAGAGTAGATTCTGTAAAAGCTTGTATGCAGGACATGAGAAAAGGTTCTGCAGGAAATATTTATCTGAGCAACTCTCCGCTTTTTGCAGATAAAGCACTACTATTCCCTGGTGCTATTTTCCTGATAGGCACGGATACCCTTAACAGACTCTTTAATGTCAATTATTATAGAGAAGGTGAAGATATGCAGAGCCTCATCGATCATTTCAGGAAATACAATACAAAATTCCTTGTTTTCAGGAGAAAGGATGCGGAAATATTCAGTGGGATAAATATCCCGGATATCTGTGAGATAGTCTCATGTGATTGTTATGCTGATGACGGCACTTCTTCAACTAAGATAAGAAATGAGAGAAAATGCAGTTTCAAATGATCCTGCATGCATTATATATGGAAGGACAGCCCCTCATATCATTCGTTTTTATAATATCTGCATTCACTGCATTTGCAAGTTTATGAACGATAGCCTTTGCCTTTGCCACACATTCGGCATCCATATCGTCCCACTTTTCAGATGATATATTGTCAAGTGTCTCCTTCAGAATTAAAAGTTCATCTTTTGATGCCCAGTTTTCACTTGTTACACAGTAGTCGTTTTCTTTACCAAGGTTCTTTAAATCACGGAGCATGTCATCCAGTCGGGAGCTTGTAAGCTCTTCGCTAAATCTGTGTTCAGACGGAATCACATTTTCTCTCTGATAATGCACTTCCGCCAGGAACAGGAAGCGGTCACACTCATAGAACCAGTCCCTAACGTCATATAGTATATTCATACCCACACTGAAAATGAATTGACTTCTATGATATAAAAGACTATGGACTTAAAAATATCATACAGATGAATATACATTATTATTATTATTATATATTAAAAGCACACATTAGTTTTCATTGAGGGCCGAATTCTTTTCGAGGTATTTTTTGTACCAGACAAACCAGGGTGTGTCCAACAAGCCGATAAAATTCTTGGCAACTATCTGTCCGATGATAAGAGGTAAAAGTGGTGCTACTCCATAGAATGCAAGAACCACAAATATGAGGCTATCAAATGTGAGGCTTAAAAGATCACTTGAGGCACTTCGGAGAAATATCTGCTGTGGATAATTCTTTTTCATCCAGGCAAACACGTATGCATCGAGGCTCTGGAAAACAAGGAACGAGAACCATGATGCTACGACTATCCTTATGTTCTGTGAGAATATACTCTGCCGTGCAGCCTCGTATTCAAAGAATGGTGCAGGAGTGAGACTATTGGTCATCACAATAAATGTCACCAGCAAAACCTGAGTAACAAATGCGATGATAATGGCAACATGAGCCTTTTTCTCACCGTACACCTCATTGATCATGTCAATAGCCTGTGAAAGAAAAGGATAAAGGAATACGGCAGCAGGTGCAAAGAAAGTGTAAAAACCCAGGTTAAACTCTATAAGTCTTGAAGCTACTATCTGGGAAGCTGCAAGGTAAATAGTATAAAAAGACTACAAGAGTGGGAAAAGCATATTCTCTGTACCTGTTGATGATGAATGCAGAAACATATGTAACTACTGTTAGACTTATTATCCAGTATAACCACACAACAGGAAACACCAACTTGTCACCTCATAAACACTTCATAAATAATATATTGATTTTAGGAAGAATGACTAACACTATATATGTACCTTGCCCAAAAAGGAATTTTTAACATTAAAGGTCTTCACTATTCACCTGGAAATATGAACACCATATTTTTCCTTCCCTGTAACTGAGCATGTTCATTCTTTCCCGTGACATCAGATCAAATAGCTTTTCTATTCCAGGAGAATAGGAGCCCATTGGATTTAGAGGAACAAGAGGTTCACCGTCAACCATTTCCACATAATACAGATCTGAACTGAAATTTCGGATAAAACTGATGTCATAGGCAACAAAAACAGAGATAACATCCTCCATTGAGACAGGGGGAATGAAATGTTCCAGATCCTGAGAGGTCAGTTCTATGAGAGTATCTTCCATGGAGTATGAATTGATCATTATGCGATAAAAGGAATTTGTTGCAGCTAGTGCTAAACACGTATATTCGGTCTGAATGATCTGAAAGTTACAAATTGAATAACATACAACGAGAAATCCACTGATTTCAACTATATGTTCTGTTGTATATTTCAAATTTGAAATATCAAACATGGTACAAATCAACCACAAAGCAAGAACAAACATAAAAAGAATACACAAGATAAGTCATAAATTGTAAGCCATAAATATGTATGAACATATATGCTGCAGAAATTAAGAGTATGAATACATAAACATGCATCATAACTCCCACTAACTTTAAGCAGGCAAGTACATTACAAAATCATACATGTATGAAAAATGAAAAATCAGTAGCTATTACGATTGCGTCCTTGTTCGATAGACATTTTTAAAACATCTGGTTGCTGTGAGCCCAGCATAAGATGTTTCCCATTCTTAAATTCAAGCATCAAACCCTTGTTGCCCTTTACACTATAGGCTTTACTGTTGCGGCCATACCGAATACCCCAACCTCCATAATCCCTTAATGGCCTATAGCGCACAACCTCAGCAGAGATTATGTCCTTGAAAGGATAATGTTTGAATGACAGGTGAAGCGGGAAGAATTTTACGTAAAGGCCACTGTTGCGCACAACAAACACAAGACGAATGGACAGCATGAAAAGCGGGAAAATAATACCCATACCAATCAGAATTGCTACCATTCCCTTATCCGATACAGGATTGCTGCCAAAAGGACGACCATATAAAAGCTGATCTATAGCGCCGTACCACGTAATTCCAGTAGTCACAAGTAACAATGCCATTAACCATATTTGCCTGAACTTCTGAACTTCACGGAAAATGACAGAGTCTGCAGAACCATCGTAAGTCATCAACAAAAATAAGAAACTGAAAATATATAATCATTGTTAATATTCTGAATATGAGGAGAACAATATGTATTCTATCGTGTACACCACAACTTCAAGCAAGGAAGAAGCCAGTAAAATTGCCAGGGAACTTGTGGAGAAAAAACTTGCTGCCTGCGTCAATATACATCCAATTGAGTCTGTGTACCCATGGGAAGGAAACATAGAAGAAGATAAGGAATTTGCACTCTCAATAAAGACAGTGACATCCGGAATACAGGAAGTTACTGAAAATATTAGAAAAATGCATAGCTACGAACTTCCAGCAATTATATCCTGGAAAATATCCGGGGAAGAAAAATACCTGGAATGGATATCTGATAACGTAAAATAGGATGATTTAAGAAAAAGAAAAAGAGAGTCAAAAGCACAAATATGAATTAATGCAGAACCCTGCATCAATTCAAAACACTAAATTTACTTTATTCCGGATTTTGATGGATAATTGTCCTTACAGGGAACGGAATCTCAATGCCTTCTTTCTCAAACTCAGCATTGATCTTGGTATTGACCTCGTTTATTACAGTAAACTTCTCTCCGGGATGAGTTACCCACATGATCATAGCAAAGTCCAGACTGAAATCACCGTGATTATCGAACCTGACATAAGGTACCGGATCATCAAGGACAAAATTTACACTTTTTGCAATATCGGTTAGAATAGTTCTAACTTTCTCCACATCTGAACCGTAAGCAACACCAATTGAGACTTTGACCATCATTGTCTCTTCAGGAGAAGTGTAATTGGTGATTTTGCTGTTAGCGATTATGCTGTTTGGAATTACGATCATGTTATTATAGAGATTCTTGATCCTTGTACTGCGAATACCGACTTCCTGGACGATGCCTATCTCACCATCATCGATCTCTATCCTGTCACCAGGCTTGAAAGGCTGGTCAAAGTAAATAGAAAGACCACCAAAGAACTGGGAGATCGTGTCCTGTGCAGCAAAAGCAACTGCCAATCCAACAATACCTGCTGATGCGAAAAGAGGCAGTATATCTGCATCCCATACACCTTTTAATATTGCAAGGATACCGAAGAACACAATGAGCACATCAACTATATTCTTTAACAAAGGCAGAAGTTCATCATCCATTCGGGTATCGGTTTTCCTGACAAGATGAGAGAATACATGTTTGAAAAGGACCTTGTCTATCTTCAGGAGTGCAAATATCCACAGGATACCCAGACCTGTTAGAAGAAGACCCATAATAATTTCTATAGCAGCATTTCCAGGAAACATTATTTCTGCAGCTATGAAAGCTCCCGCAAATGCAACCGTATAGAATATTGGCTTTTTAAGTGCATCAACAATAAGGTCGTCACAGTCATAACGTGTCTTTGCAGCGTAATGCATGAAGACTTTTTCAAATAAAATATCTGCAATAAATGCCAGTACAACCGATGCAATGATCACAACTGTTGCAGCCATAATGTCCGAAGCGAAAGCTCCTGAATGGGACTGCACAAATTGATTGATGTAAACAGGAATCGTATTGTTCAGAAACATGCAGCTTGGTTTGAATAAAACATATATAAACTTTATTAAACTACCAAAAGGTTTAGAGAGTGGGAAACTAGCAAGAAGGATATATAGGGAACTGAAAATAATGCGAGTAATGAAAGAACGCAATTCTGATGTTGCAGACATGTGGATAGATAAAGGGCTTAATGAGCAGGATCCTGAAAAGAAGCTGCATTATTTTGGCTTGGCACTTGAACTTAACCCTAACAACCCGGTTGCACTCAATAACAAGGGCATGCTACTGTATAAGAAAGGAAAATTCCACGAAGCTATTGAGTGTTATGATAAAATACTCAAACAATATAACATGTCCAGACATCTCCCTGCTCTTTATAACAAAGCTCTGACATTGAAGAAAATGGAACGCTTTGAGGCTGCACTTACTTTTATGAACAGGGCACTGAAACAGCAACCAGATAATGAGAAAATCAAACTGCATGTTGAAAATCTTACGCGCATCGTCGACGGGAAAGAAGAGATTAAACCTCGCATAGAAACCCGAATACCAATAGAGAAACTTGCTGTTAACCAGATCTACACCCTATGGGAACCACCGGCAGTGAGCACACTACTTGCATATGAGATGAAATGTAGCCAAAAAGATATCAAATACTACAAAGGCTTCGGTGAAGACCTTGTTAAAGAGAAGATAGTTCGGGACAAGATTAACCGGAGAGTGTACTGCTGCGGAACATGTCGTTTCCATAAAAATAAGCTGTGCCAGCACAAAGACACAAAAGCAATGTTGATCTCTCAAAATGCCATATGCAGGAACTTCAGGCCTGACTAAGGATGAATGATAGAAATAAGCAAAAAAGAAAGTGAAAAGGGTATCAAAGAATACCCAGATCTGTCAGACGCTCTGGAAGATACCGGTCCGTCACAAAATCCAGACCTTTTCCTGCAAAGGCCTGCTGTTCGGCTTTTTTGTTAATTTCAAGCTGGAGATTTATCTGCTCTTTCCAGTAATCACTGGCAAACCTTGGATCTGTAAGTTCACTCCTGAGAGCCGCAACGTCCTTGTCCGTGAGTTTATCAGTGGATAATTCATACTCCACAATATCTGATGGCTGAACACCAACGAACTGCGCACCAGGTGTTGCCATATGCTCTGAAAGGTGGGCACTTTTAATAGCACCATAAGCCACCGATGCAAAGATACGATATGACCATGGGTCACCATCAGTAAAGACAACTACCGGAATATTCATCTCCTCATTCATTCTTTTGATGATACGGCGTGTGGAACGTGCGGGCTGACCTTTAAGGTGCACAAGAATAGCATCATTTCTTTCGTCAAAACCATTCTCGATAAGTCTTGCATACATACCACCAGTCTCAACTGCAATGATGAATTTTGCATCCGTGTCAAGGAATTCGATATTCTCAACGTTGAACGGTATCTGATAACCACTTTCACCTATATCTTCCTGACAATGAATTATTCGGTCTCCACGCTTAGTTTCTTCACGAAGGCGTATTGGACCGAACATAGTTGCACCGTCCTCTTCAGGACGCATGTGGAAATATTCCCTCTGAAGACCGGAAATAATCTCAAGGTCTTCAATTAGCCTGTCACTTTCAGGCTGTTCACGGAACTTTGCTATATCCCAGTTCTCTGAGATATAGTACAGCTCTCTTAAAGTAGACCCCCTGTTCTGCCCGAGATGGTTCTTTACCAGGAAATCTATGACATGACTGGTTTTCAATAACTGGAAAGCACCTTTTACAGTCTTGGCACTTCTTTCAGTTTCCCTGTCACCATAGACCCAGACATCACTATCCTCACTGTATTCGATATTAGCCTTTGTACGACTGGGAAGAGATACATTTGGAACTACCTCGTCAGTGAACTGATCATACAGTTCACCTGCAAGGCCGAGCAAACGGCCACTTGCAATTTCATCATGCTCTTTTTTCTGCGGAGAAATATTATCTGCCATTCATCTACCCCCTGATAGCTTTTGCACCAGTAACAAGTTCTTCATCAAGACCCTCCACTATCAAAGTGGGTAATTTCGCGATCTCAGCCTCACCGAGTGTTGCTACAGAGTAACTGAGGACCTTGGATGCCCCTGGAGAAACACTTAACTTCCATATATAATCAAAATCACTACCCATGCTTATCACCTTGGGTTCCGGTACCGCATTTTTGATTTCAAAAGGTACCATGTCATGTACATTGAAATCCTGTTTTTTACTGGTGTAATTCTTAGCCCTGATGGAGATCTTTGCACCTCCATTGCCATCTGATTCTACAATTCTGTCTACCAGAAGATTACCCATAACCTTTGCAACTACAGGGTTTATGTCAGGAATGTCACGTTCAAGAGTTTCAGCAAGTTTGCTGGCCATCTTTGGCAGCACTTTTGTGATGATAATCTCTTTCTCACGTCTCTTTTTAAGATTATCACGCTTATTGAGATACCTGTTTAACTTTCTGGAAACTTCCTTGATGGCAAGTTCTATCTCATCTTTAATTTCAGGTATTTCTGCAACCGCGTCCTTTGATTCTGATGTGAACGGAACATTAGTTGAGGCTACATGAACCAGAATAACCACAGGACCTGTTGGAAGTCCGCCACCTGGCTGATTCAGACCATACTGTTTCCACTTAACAGACTCTATTGCATGAGTGATAACACATCCTCCCTGCTGATACAGGAGAGGAACCCTGTTGGCAAAACGCATGATATCCACACGGTCATCTTTCTGGAGTTCGCCGCCAAAGGCAATTCCAACTTCTACGATGAAAGGATTGCCTGAAAATACAGATGCATTTCTGGTAGTGGTGGCGATGAAATCAACACTGAATTCCTTCTCAAGTCCCTTATAGATAAGGTCCTCACCGATAGGTGAAAGGCAATCCGTAGGAGGAGCCATTATCTTTACCTTTGAGAATGCATCCAGAAGCTTGCGGGACTGTTCTCTTGTCATCTCATGAGGATCGAGATCCGGATCGAGACCAGAAGCCTTGCATATCTCTTCTGCGGCAAGATGGCCGATCTTTGAGAAAGAATAACGCAGGAATGGGGAAAGTTTCTGCCTTTCAGTGTACCTCAGCATTTTCATGAGAGTACCCAGTTCAATTCCATGAGGGTGTGGAAGAATCTCTTTTGCAGGGACAGGAAGTTTGTCTGTTGCCCTTTCAAATGTCTCCTGGTTCCCATCAGGTTCGATAAGGGTGATTCTTGCATGAGGATTCACGATTGCCGTAGCTTTCAGATACTCGTAGATAGACTGGCGTCTTCCCTTTACATAGGAAGCTTCCATTTCCATTTCAATGCGAGTACCATGCGGCCTGTCCCAGTCCACCACATCATCTTTGAGTATCTCAGGCTCATTGGTGCTGGTATTTATCATTAGCTCGTAATAATGAGCAGGCATTCCATGACCAATTTTAGATATGATCTTTGTATGATGACCGGATGTCAGTTGCGAATAAAGTACCGATGCCGATATACCTATACCCTGCTGACCACGACTCTGTTTCAGAGCATGGAACCTTGAACCGTAGAGGAGTTTTGCAAAGACCTTTGGGATCTGCTCTTTGATGATACCAGGTCCGTTGTCTTCTACGATAATTACAACGTTATCTTTTCCCGAACGTTCTATGTGAAGGAAAATATCAGGGAGAATTTCCGATTCCTCACATGCGTCAAGGGAGTTATCCACTGCTTCCTTGACAGTTGTTATTAGACTGCGCGGGGCTGAGTCGAAACCCAGAATTTGCCTATTCTTTTCAAAAAACTCGGCAACACTTATTGATTTCTGGTTTTTGGCAAGTTCTTCTGCAATTGGATTATCCATAAAAGTATCATCCTCGTCCGTTATTGATCACTATCCCTTGTGACCAGAAAACAATAACCGGGAATATATAAAAATGTTTTTTCAGGATCAAGGATATGTCTTTTCCAGGATCCTGTTTTAGAGAAAACTCTATGATTTGCAGTGAATGTGCTTAAAATTAAAAGAGAGATGAGATTTATTTCAGCTCTGCTCCCACAATTGTCTGAGTCGCAGTGACTGACTCGGTTTCACGTATAAGATCGACTATGCTATTGAGACTTCCAAGGTCACCAACCTCAATGATCACAACAAAGTCATATTCTCCAAAAACATGATATATATCCTTTATACCCTCAATTCTGTTGAGTTCGTTAAAAGCTGCCCTTTCACTACCAGGCAGTACATTTACCATAGTTACGCCTATTACCATTGTATCACTTAGACAGAAGTAGGATGCAAAGTATTTAGACGTTTTCAATAATACATTTGAGGCTCAAATAAGCAGGAAAAAGTATAAAAGTATTTTCGCAATCAATCACCTTATTTTAAAATTTACCTCATCATAATGATGAGTATGAGGATAATCTTTATATACCAAGAATATCATACTAATGATTGATGAGCGGGTTATCCTCTTTTTGACAATAACCCCCACTCCCCAACCCGCTCATACTCCACTCCACTTTTCTTATCTAAAACATTAAACAACCAGATAGCCAAAGCTGTTTTTCATATTATACAATATAAACTCCAAGAATCAATTATTATGAACATAGAAGTATGATAAATCATACAAATGCATACATTGGTTTTATAAAAATAACAGACCACTTTTTTCCATTATGTTACACAATTCATACAGAACAATACAACAATCAAAATAAAAGCAGATGATGATATTTCATTAAAACAGCCACTTCATTTGAAAACAAGTCTGCGAATAGAACAATTATAGGGGACTAGATTGAGACCCAAAACTTTGAGACAAGAAAGAAGAATGAGCATCAATAATAAACAGCAGCATATGCCATCAAATACAGAGAGATACTACGCAATATGAATAATTAAATATTCACAAATGCATATATGCATAGAAGAATAGATATCAAATAGTGTATGCTCTGATATACAGGATACATAGTATATAATTTGCAGTAAAGCCGATTGAAGTGGAGTTATACAAAAAACACAAATCAGAATCCAACCTCGGTGAGATCAGAAATCAAATAATGTTTTTTGTGGTTTTGCTGCAACTTCCTTCTTAGCAGGTGCTGAAGAGTCATTATTCTTAGCAGAGTCTTTTCCAAAAGCAGCATCTAAAGAAGTACTATCTGATGCTGGCAGACTATCAAAACTAAGCTGAGAAGGATCCTTCTTTGGTGCAGCCTTTTCGACAAAAAATGCGGGCTCATCTGCAGGGATGAATACCTGGCGCTTTTTCTGTGCCTCATCGTAGATCGCCTGGAGCTTTTTTGTAACCTTCTTTGCTCCAGCCATGTGAAGCATTTCATCCATATCCAGCCCAAGAACAGCAACAACATCCGCAGCATATTCATCTTCCTGAATTAGACGGGAATACATACCTGCTACCTCAAGACGGGAATATCGCATTGACTCATTGCAATGAGAACCAATTTTCACAGCAATGTTATTCCTCATATTACGCCTTGAACGCATCTGTCCCATCTTACGCCAGAGAGAAGGTGGCTGATATTTTACAAATCCTCCACGCACTCTGGATTTAGAAACTACCGTACCGCCAGTCATGAGCATGCCTGCGTAACGCCACATGCGATAGTTCTGGCGTCTGCGAACACGACCAAGGAAACGGTCTGAGCGGGAAAGATAGGAATATGCAGTAATAATATCGGAAGTCAAAGCTTCCTCACCTTTACCAGTATACTGGTACGGAATATTTTCATCAACCCAGTGGATAAGATCCTCCGGTGTTTCATCCAGGTTATAAGTTGCCTCCAGGGCAGATGAAACATCCTTGCCTTTGAATATCCTTCCAACCACCTTGAATATGGATTCTTTATTATCGCGTTCTGAGATTGAAATGTCCTCAATATTAATCTCAGTACGACCCATTGCAATAGCCTGCAGATCATTTACAGCACTTCTGAAATCGCCATCTGCGGATTCTGCGATTTTCTCGATCACACCCACACCGCACATAACACCTTCCTGTGCAGCGATCTTCTTTAGTGCAGGGATCATTGAGCGGGACTGTACTGAACCAAATTTAAGTTCAAGACATAAAGAACGTAAAGTGGATGAAAGTCCATAGATATCGTTGGCTATCAAGACAATGGGCTGACTGGCTTTCTTTATAACATCAACTATTGCGCGTGCACCTCCACGGTCACTATTACCATGAAGATTATCAGCTTCATCAAGAATTATGAGCCTCTTATCAGAAGTGCCAGTAAGAGTTTTCATCGTAGATGCAGAGCCTGCAACCTTTTCAATAACACCTGCAGTTCTCTGGTCACTGGCATTAAGCTCAATGACCTCCCAGCCCATATCTCTGGCAAGCGCATGTGCAGATGAGGTTTTACCAATACCTGCCTGACCGTGCAGTACTGCTGCTCTTTTTTCAGGTATTCCAAATTCCCATTGCTCGCCCCAGTTCCTGAGATCATCTATCACTTTCTTGTGGCCAACCACATCGCTCAGTGAGACTGGCCTGTACTTCTCTGCCCATTCCATCTGCACAGTCATGTTATTACCCAATATTCAGGAAAAGTAATTAATGTTTGCACCACTTTGTTGTTCTGATTGATATTATTGATGGTAGAGGTATCATCCATGGGATCAAAAAGCACGGAAAATCTCCTGGGCCTTATAGAAAAAAGGGCATTGCAGAACAGGGCAAGAGTTGCCATAGGAGTACGCAATCCAAGTCCCAAAATGCTGAAGAGTGCCAGGGATGCACACGTTGCAGGATATGCACATGTGATGCTGGTAGGTAACAAAAAAGAGATCGAAGATATAGGTACAGACCTTGAGATAATAGGAACGAACGATCCCGAAAGAACCCTGGGAGACCTGCTCAAGTCCAGATATGTGGATGCTGCGGTCAGAGGAACAGCAGGAGCCTCTCAAACATTATCACATCTCAAGAAGATACTGAACCAGGAAAGCCTCCATAGAATAGCATTATTGCAGACTAATGATGGAACACCTTTTTTTATAGCACCCGTTGGAATCGATGAAGGAAACCAACTGGCTGACAAGATAGAATTCATCAAGCTTGGTGTTGAGTATATAAGAAGATTTAACATTGAACCGGTTGTTGGAATATTATCCGGTGGAAGACTTGGCGACCTTGGACGTAACAGCCGTGTTGACCAGACCCTGGCTGAAGGAGACTTCATCGTAAACAGGATAAGAGAACAGGGAATCGATGCCAAACATTATACCATCCTAATAGAAGATGCAATAAAAGAAGCGAATTTCATACTTGCCCCGGATGGGATTTCAGGAAATCTGATATTCAGGACCCTTGTATTCCTGGGTGGAGGATATGGTTTTGGAGCACCGATACTGATGGATGATTACGTATTTGTTGACACATCCAGAGTCGGAGGTCACTATACCAAGGCAATAATGCTTGCCAGTGCACTGGTTGGCAAGCAAGAGGCAAATACTGACAGCCAGTGACAACAATATTTTATACAGGATGCATACAATCTAATTTATTAAATTCATTTTATCCATAGGGATGATATTGCGGTAATTAATAATTCATAGGGAATGAGCGATATGGAAGCTGTACTGATAAAAGGAAAAACAATCGCTTCTGCATGGTCTCAATTGATCCGTGAGATCTATGAGAAGGGAGAGGAGCATAAGCCGGACTATAAGACAATGACAAAGAGGGTCCATGCCACCATATATATTGAGGACGTGAACAACAATCAGGTTAGCCCTGCTGTACCCTTTGGAGAGAATCTGATAGCCAAATATAAGGAAGAACTTACTGAAGAATACGCAGACTGGTACAATTCCCTGGAAGATGATGATAAAAGAAAATTTGACTATTGTTATGCTAAACAGTTGTTCAGGTACGGACAGGCTGCATATGATAGTGTAAATGCCAATGTGAAGAACCTGAGACCAGGATCAAGAAGACATGTAGGCGTACTCTGGGAAAATGAAGTGCACATCCCTAAATTTGAAGACCAGCCATGCTGGATAGCCTACAAATTAGAACAACTAAATGATACACAGGTAAGGATATATCTGCTTTACAGGTCATGGGACGCTTTTGGTGGATTCCCTGCAAATATCCCTGCTATTGTGGAAGGATTCAAAAAGGTATTCAGAGAAAATGACCTGAATTATGATATTGAATCACTTATTGCAACAGGATGGGATACACATATCTATGACACTGATCTGCAGGCAGTGGAAAAGATATTCAAGACAAGTGAGTTATGCCCATTATGCAAATGCATAACACCAAAACACTCATTCATCCAAACAACCAGAGGCAAGGCTTGCCCGGAATGTAAGAAATCCATGTGATCTTACATTCATATTCTTTTTTTAGTACACTGCATGCAAGCTTACTTTTTTTACGGGATTTAATCCAGCTATTGCATCAGTTCTTTTGTTACTTTTTTTATTTTGAAATCATACACAATAAGCAACAATCATAAATTTTAAAATATAAATTCGATAATTATATATGTATGCTTCATGCATACATTAATGTGATTCCACTAATCAGACATTCAAGGAGAGATATACTATGAAAAGACTTACTATCAGCATGTCCGATGAGCTTTTTGACAAACTGGACGTAATTGAAAATAAAAGTTTGTTCATCAGAAAGCTTATAGAAAGAGAACTAGATGCTGTAGAGAATTTCTCTTCTGAAGAAGTCGTCCCCTGGAGTGAAGGTTTCAGTATTCTAAAAAAAGATGTTAATACAATATTCAGTCGTCTTGAAGAGATGGAAAGCAAACTTGCGGGAATGAATACTGTACATGAGAATGAACCTTTGATGCAGGAATCCTTAAACTCCATGGAACAGGACATTCCTGAATCATTCCCGGAACTACAGGACAATCTTACACAAACTATTGATACACATGAAAGTCAAGAACCCATACCCATTGATAAAATTCCAGCTGAGAATACTAGTACCCCAGACATAATTGAAGGCATTAGTGCAGACCACACAAATATTCCCGTACTTATTGAGACCGATGTTGGCATAACTTTGGAAGACGTGCAGGAGTCTGCCATCAATGAACCATACATTGAAAGTGTGAAAACTGAAGAGCCAGTAATTAGTGAAATACAAAATTCTGAACAAACTATGCCTGCAAACCTTCCAGAAGCTGCTGACACTGCACCATTGTTCAAAACCAGCATACAGGAACCAACACCAATGGAAATTGCCATCACAGAGGAACAAATCATTCCCGATAAAAGCACATTATTAAATGAAAATAATGAAGCAGTAGTTAGCCCATCCATACCTGAGACTGAAGTGCAAAATGAAGGAAATGACGAAATTTCTCGCGAACATAAACTCTCTGAACTGGTTGCAGAAAGAATTAATCAGGAAACTGAACTGGAAACCAATGATTTTAAAGAACCAGAAATCTCACCATCTATTCTCTCTGAACAAAATGCAACACAGCCAGAATTCAAGATGCCAGAATTCAAATCATCTGAGCAGGAAACACAACAACAGGAATTCAAGATGCCAGAATTTAAAACACCGGAGCAGGAGGCAGAACCTGCAGAGTTCCAGATGCCGGAACTGAAACTACCGGAATCTGATACGGCACAAACGGATTTCAAAATGCCAGAAATAAAACCACCAGAGCAGGAAATGGGACAAATGGAATTCCAGATGCCGGAATTCAAAATACAGGAACAAGAAATACAACAACCAGAGTTCCAGATGCCGGAATTCAAAACACAGGAACAGGAAATACAACAACCAGAGTTCCAGATGCCGGAATTCAAAACACAGGAACAGGAAATACAACAACCAGAGTTCCAGATGCCGGAATTCAAAACACAGGAACAGGAAATACAACAACCAGAGTTCCAGATGCCGGAATTCAAAACACAGGAACAGGAAATACAACAGCCGGAGTTCCAGATGCCGGAGTTCAAAACACAGGAACAGGAAATACAACAACCAGAGTTCCAGATGTCGGAATTCAAAACACCGGAACAGGAAATACAACAACCGGAGTTCCAGATGCCGGAATTCAAAACACAGGAACAAGAAATAGGACAGACAGCGTTTGCAATTCCAGAACTACAAACACCAGAAACGGCACCATTGTTCCCAGCGAATGATACAGAATCTGCGATGCAGGAAATGAAAACACCCGAAATACTACCTGTTACTGAAGAAGCGATGCCACCATTTAACGCAGGACCGGAAAACATTCCGGAAATGCAAAGTACAGAGCCTCAGATGCAAAACCCGGGTTCACAAAATAATACAAATAATGGAACAGGAACTAAACCTGACAAACTGGAAACCAATATTCTAATGTACATGCCGCGTGGAGCTAAAGTTAAAAAAGAGATCATCAAGAGCCTTGTATCACGCCAGTTCAGCCAGGAAGATATTGACAAGAAGATACAGGAACTGGTTGCAAGAGAGATATTAATACTCAAGCAGGAAAATGGTGTGGAACAGCTTCACAGGTTGAAATAGACATAATGAACACCTGAATTAGCACATCAGATAAGTCCTGACCTTTCAGAGGACATTTCTGAAAGGATAATTCCGGATGAACATTGTTTGCAAACATTACGGGAATGATCAAAACAATTATTGCAAACAAGCCTGCCGCATAGAGCACATGTGTTCAGACTGGATGCTGAGCCACATATAGAGCAAATACCTACCCGTTCCATAAGAAATAATCACGTGATCTTTAATCAAAAAACCGTCGGTCACCCATAAAAAAAGATTGCAGGCAAGAAATGTCTGCTATTTGAAATATAAAAAATAATCAAAGGGCATTACTCGATTATAGCGCCCTTGTTTGCGGAACTGACAAATTTTCTGTATCTTGCAAGATAACCGGTAACTTTCTTTTCCAGAGGAACAAATGTTTTCCTGCGCTCTGCAAGTTCTTCTTCAGATACATCCAGATCAAGCTTTCTTGCAGGAATATCTATTTCGACTATGTCGCCTTCCCTTACAAGACCAATCGGACCGCCTTCCTGTGCTTCCGGAGAGATATGGCCAATACATGGACCCCTGGTTCCACCGGAGAAACGACCATCTGTTACAAGAGCAACCTTGTCGATGAGTCCCATACCTGCAATAGCAGAAGTTGGAGAGAGCATTTCACGCATACCAGGACCGCCTTTTGGACCTTCGTAGCGTATAACCACAACATCGCCAGCAACGATCTTTCTGGCAAGAATTGCAGCCATTGCATCTTCTTCACTGTCAAATACCCTTGCAGGACCACTATGTATTAACATCTTGGGATCAACTGCTGCCTGTTTGACAACTGATCCATCAGGAGCGAGGCTTCCTTTAAGTACAGCAATTCCACCCTCCTTATGAATTGGAGATTCCATTGTACCCATGATCCTTGCATTGAGTTTTGGATTAATGATTACCAGGTCAGCAAGATTCTCACCAACTGTTTTTCCATTAACTGTTTTTTCATCAAGATTAAGACGGGACTGGAGTCTGGACATAATAGCCTGGACACCACCGGCCCGCTCAAAATCAAGCATATAGTTTTCCCCACCTGGTTTAAGGGAAATAAGATGAGGAGTACTTCTGCTAAGCCTGTCAAAGACATCAAGAGTTAGTTCAAGTCCAAAAGCATGGGCAATTGCAGGGAGGTGGAGTGTAGTATTTGTACTGCCACCGATTGCCATATCGACCATTATGGCATTCTCAAATGAGTTCAGTGTGACTATGCTACGTGGATTTAGGCCTTCATTGACCATGGAAACAATTCGTTCCCCAGATTCTTTTGCAAGTCTTATTTTCTTTGCATCCGCAGCATGAGCAGTGCCACATCCCGGAAGACTCATACCAAGTGCCTCGGTCATGCAGGCCATGGTGTTTGCAGTATACATTCCAGCACATGAACCGGCACCACTGCAGGAGCAATCTTCAAGAAGCTTCAGTTTTTCCTCAGATACCTGCTCTGACTGGCATTCTCCGACTCCTTCAAATACAGATATAAGATCCCGTGGTTCATCGTCAACATAACCAGGGATCATTGGACCGCCTGTGACTACAATGGCTGGGATGTCAAGACTTCCTGCTGCCATGAGATGACCAGGAGTTATTTTGTCGCATGCAGTCACCATGACCATACCGTCAAGCTGGTGACCCTGAAGGACAAGCTCTATTGAATCCTCGATTGCTTCACGGCTTGGAAGAGAATACTTCATTCCTTCATGACCCATGGCAATTCCGTCACATATACCAATGGTATGGAATTCAAATGGGACGCCACCGGCACTTCTGATACCTGCCTTTACAGCCTCTGCAACCTTGTCAAGGTGAATGTGACCAGGGATAAGCTCATTCCTGGAGTTCACAACTGCAATGAATGGCTTTTTCATTTCAGAATCTGTTACACCGGTTGCCTTCAAAAGAGAACGGTGAGGCGCACGTTCGAGTCCTTTCTTTGTCTTGTCACTTCTCATTGGAAAAACCTCGTTTGCTGCTTTTACGCATGCTTACAACTAATATAGGTAATGGAAAAAGGAATATATAAGAAGTATGTGCCACTCAAGATATTCCAATACATTGTAAATGTATATATGTAAATTCAATAACAAACACTAACATAATATTGTTAATAATACCATAGCATAACAATCCACATTTAGCATACATTTTCATAACATTACACTTTCATACAGGTACGAACTATTTTTGAGAGATACAAGTCAATCATATAAAATACGATTCATTATGATATGACACAATACGTCACGTATGAAGTTTAATCTTTGAAGAATACAGTAAGGATACAGAAAATATACAGAAAATATACAAAAAATTAATCACCCATTCAAACTAATCCGATTCTGTCGACAATGCTCATGTAATAATTAGTGCTAAGAACCAGAGAAAACAGATAGAGCTCAACAACAGGTGCAATTGAAAAGTAATTTGTTTAATGTATTTCATCCATACCGTCTGATTAAATATCCTTTAAGGCCTATATGCAAACATACTGAACACTGATGGACCTCATATATACATCATTTCAGAAAACGACATCAATGGGCACAGAAGTAACACATATAGTGCAATGAACATATTGAAACAGATATGTTTTAAAGTATATTAGATATTGTATCCATTTGATGAAATAGTACATGAAGAGTATATTAGATAGCATTCAGTTAACTACAAGTTACAATCAAAAACAAGAAGAGAAGCATGAAAGCAGTAATAATTGACGGATATGTAGACGAACCAGCCTGTTTCGGAGTTCCACCATACATATCCCCCTACATAAGGTACATAGCAGGTGCTTTAAGAGAAAAAGGGTTTCAGGAAGAGAATATATCCTATTTTACAATTGACAGTCTGCGCAAAGATATCACCGAGGCACCAAGACTCATAAATCGAGCAGACATAGTTGTAGTTCTTGCAGGCATGACTGTTCCAGGAAAATACCTGCGTTCAAAACCTATCAATATAGGAGAAATAGAAAGCATATTCAGTGCCACCAACGGAACAAAGATACTAGGAGGACCCATTCGACTTGGATTCTCCCTAGAAGGTGGGAAGAGGGCTGAATGTGATATTATAACCAGCACCGATGCATGTATTTCCAGCAAAGATATCGAAGCTTTTGTATTTGATATCACAGGAGACAACGCACAGTCCCCTGACAGTTATGATCACAGGTTCAGATCCATTGAAGAAATAGGAAGATGGAGTACAAAAGGCAGCTTCATTATCAAAAAACATCCCGACTATCCTAACGTGATGTGCGAGATCGAGACATACAGAGGATGTGGACGCAAACAGCACTGTTCATTCTGCACAGAGCCTTCTTACGGCAGCTCAGATTACAGACCTGTTAAAGATGTCATATCTGAAGTTTCAGAACTCTACAAACATGGCGCAAGATTTTTCAGGATTGGCAGACAGCCCGATATTTTAAGTTATCATGCAAAGGACAAAGGAGGAGAGATTCCCGAACCTGACCCACAGGCTATACGTTCCCTTTACAAAGGAATCAGAGATGTTGCACCAGATCTGAAAGTCCTTCACATGGATAATGCAAATCCGGGAACAATTGCAACCTATCCCGAACTTAGCAAGGAGATTTTCAAAACCATTATAAAATATCATACATCAGGAGATGTGGCTGCTCTTGGAATGGAAAGTGCTGATCCGGAAGTTGTCAGAGCTAACGGCCTCAAAGCAATGCCTGATGAGATATTTGAAGCTATTAAAATCATAAATGAAGTTGGAAGAGTCCGAGGAGCAAACGGAATGCCTGAACTTCTCCCGGGAATCAATATTGTTCACGGACTTATGGGAGAATCCAAAAAGACGTTTGAGTTAAACTTCGAGTTCCTCAAAAAAGTTCTTGATGAAGACCTGCTGCTTCGCAGGATAAATATCCGCCAAGTAATGGCATTTCCAGGCACCCGCATGTACGGAAATGATGAACTTGTAAGAAAGCACAAGCAGATATTCCTGAAATATAAGGAAATGATCCGAAAGGAGATCGATATGCCAATGCTGAAAAAGATAATCCCTGCAGGTACTGTGCTAAAGGATGTGATGTGCGAGGTAAATAGCGAAAGAATATGTTTTGGAAGACAGATGGGATCATATCCACTCCTAATAGGAATACCCGCAAACCAGCAACTTGGAGAATACATTGATGTTACAGTAACGAGACATGGCCATCGATCTATTACAGGGATACCATATCCACTGGATATCAATACCGCGCCCATTTCACTTATACAGGAACTCCCGGGAATAGCAAAAAAGCAAGCTATCCATCTTAATAAAGAATTACCTTTTAAGAATGCAGATGATTTTTCCCAAAGGACAGGAAAGAAAGAAATACTTCCATACATCAGTTTCTAAGAACTT
Source organism: Methanolobus vulcani (assembly GCF_900100715.1). Taxonomy (GTDB): domain Archaea; phylum Halobacteriota; class Methanosarcinia; order Methanosarcinales; family Methanosarcinaceae; genus Methanolobus; species Methanolobus vulcani. The sequence goes on from NZ_FNCA01000004.1 coordinate 29,717, forward strand.
ATTTCAGGAAGTTCTTGATAAAATCAGTATCCTTCAGTATCCTGAAACTGACAAAACCGCCTACAAAGAGATTCATATAGAAAGTGAAAGCTCTCCAGGCAATAACTGCTATTCCAAGTAATGATGATGGAATAAAAAGGGAAAAAGCAGTTGTCCCGGCAAATTCAGCAACTCCACTTGAACCAGGAGTTGCAGGTATGACAAGTAGAACCATGACAATAACCTGTGATGCAAACACAATAAATGGATCCGGATGCTGGTTCAGGCCAAGCAATACAACATACAGCATTGAAAAATCCACAAACCAGAAAGCCATTGTCTGAAATATTCCAATAGCAAGTCCAAGCCTGCCCTCATTGAGTAATATCGAAATGCTGTCATGGAAATGTTCAAACTCGGAGTCAACTCTTAAGATAACTTTTTCCAACGCAGAATCTGTTTTCTTTCCAAGGAGAGGAGCCAGTTTTCTTACAATAATATAAACTACTTTTTTAGTGGGCTCAGGTTTCCATACTGCATACAATGTAAGAAATAGTATGAATATAAGCACAAGTTCTGCAAAGATGAACATGGCATCAAAATAAGAGTCTTTGAGTACACCACGTATGACATAGATAGAAAGAGGTGCTAAAGTCAGAATAAATATACCATCAAGTATCCTTTCTCCAAGAACAACAGCCGTTGCCCTCCCCAGAGGCATGTTTTCTTCATGGAGAAGATGGACCCTCACAGGTTCACCGCCTAAAGAAGAAGGCGTGATCGATGCTGCCAATGTACTTGATGTAACTATCTCACAAGCTTTCGCATAGCTAATATCAAAACCCAATGCTTTACAAAGTGAACGCGTACGCATACCCCATACAACATAACTAAGAGCATGCACACATGCAGCAGCAAGAATGTAGCTAGGTTTTATTTGCATGAGTGCAGACAGGGTAGTAGAATCAAAAGTAAATATAACAACTACTAAACCAGATACAAGGCTTATTAGCAAAGATATAAGAATCCATTTTTCAATTTTGTTCATGACCCTGACCTGCATATAGACGTATGATGTGTATGAATGATGTTACATAAACTCACAGTAACATAGGATACAATCCAGTGAAATTCACTCACCAAGCATATCTTCTTTTACTTTTGTTCCTGCAGAGATAGATATTTTTGGCCAGATCCTTACGTCAGAGTGAACGGTAACATCATTTTCGATTTTAACTTCCGGACCGATCACGGTCCCATTTTCAAGACTACAATTATTACCAACTGTAGTAGCATTGTCTATGATAGAACCGGAGACATTAGAATTCCGGCCAATGCTAACGTTATTGAAAATATAAGATGACAATAACCTTGTATCGTTATTTATCGTGCAATTAGATCCTATAGTAGTATATGGACCTATAAGAACATTATCACCAATCGTAGTGTTCTCGCCAATGACTATAGGACCAACAATAGCAGAATTGGACCCTACACTCACATTATGACCAAGGGACACAGGACCCTTTATACGAGCATCCAGTGTTTTGAAATGACCTTCTATAGTGGTGCCAGGAAGTGATTCCAGCATCCAGCGCTGTGCCTGCCTGTAAGCTTGAGGACTTCCAACATCAGTCCATCTGCCTCTTGCAAGAATACCGTTAATCTTCCTTTTTTTTGCAAGGATATCTGGGAACAGGTCCTTTGCAAAATCATATTGCTTACCTTCCGGGATCCAGTCAAATATCTCAGGATCGCATACATAGATACCCGTACTTGCAAGATTACTGAATATCTCCCCAGGCCCGGGTTTTTCGAGGAAGCGCCTGATCCTGTTGTTCACATCCATATCCGCAATACCAAATTCACGGGGATCGTCGATGGACAAGAGGCCTATAGTGACCAGAGCATCAGTCATTTCATGGAACCTGTACATTTCCCTTAGATTCAGGTTGAGTACATGATCGCCTCCAAGAACTATGAAAGGACTGTCATGAAGATATTCTTCTGCATTTTTAACGCCCCCGGCAGTTCCCAGTTTTTCATCCTCATAGACATAATCGATATGGACACCGAATATTCTTCCATCGCCTAACTGTTCCTCAATCTTTTCAGCCATATATCCGAGAGTAATAACAATATCATTGAAACCTTCTTTTGAAAGGTGCTCGATCAAATGTACGACTGATGGCTTGTTAAGAATAGGAATACTTGGTTTTGGCCGAGCAAAGGTTAAGGGACGAAGCCTTGTTCCCTCACCACCACACATTATACAGGCTTTCATATTTTAGTATGAGGTTATTTTTTACTTATATGTTTAGCGGATTATGAAACTAAAAAGAATATGAATACAATTAAATAACTGTTACGTCATCGCTGCTATGAACCACTATCTCAAGTTCACCTTCATATTCAGACACCGTTCCAAATATCAGCACCCGGTCATTTACATTAATCATTGAATCAACATCTTTTGAGCCGCTGTCTGACGGTATAAAAACTTTAGTGACACCTGAACCATAGTCCACATCCATTAACAGATGATCACCCGAATAAGTAAAGCGTTTTGTAAGAATATCACCTTGAAGCATTACCATATCCCCAGGACTTGAAGATGAACTAAAAGGCATAGTTTCATCTGCAGGGATTTCAGAATAAAAAAAAGTATATGCAATGACCAGGGAAAAAAGAGCCATGCATAACAAGATCACTACGATCTTTTCTTCTTTTTCCATACTCAAACCATATCAGGCATTTTCCGGATTGTTTATAGAAACAAGTTCAATGTCAAAGATAATATTCTTGCCAGCAAGACGATTATTAAAATCAACAGTCACATTTGTTTCATTTATGTTGACAATGACACCTGGATAACCCTGAGCAGATATCGTTTCTCCAATAACAGGAGTCATATTTGCCGCTTCAAAGGTTTCTATTGGATATGGAACTATAAGGTAATCCTTCACCTCATAAGCTTCTTCGGGAGAGAGATGAACTGTTTTGTTTTCACCAACTTTCATACCGATAACCGCATTATCAAAACCTTTAATCATCTGACCAGATCCAACGATGAAAGACAATGGCTCATAGTTTCTAGCAGGATTATAAATTCCATTTGCTTTAGCAACATCTGCAATTGAAGTGTCGAAAACAGTTCCATCTTCAAGCATACCTGTGTAATTAACAGAGACATTGTCACCAACTTGTACTACCCGGGAATTTGCAGAATTGTTAGAATCTGTACAGCCGCTTGCCAGCAGCATACATGTCAAGAGTAAAAAAAGTAATATTTTTTTCACATTATCACCAATTTAGTCATTTAATACATTCATAACACTGGAAGCAGACATCATAACCCACACCAAGAATTATTTATACAGATATACAAGAGAAGAGTTTTGGTATATAAGGTTACTGAAAATATTTTATTTAAACAATTTTGCTGTTAGTTAATGTATTTACGAATATGAATTCTTAAGAAAAGATTAATATATAAAGGAGGGATATATAAATGTGCAATTGTTACTAGTAATACAAGTCATAAATCAAGTCACCGGTGAAACTGATGCGGCAAAAATCCTCAATTAAAAAGATTATTTCATACACAAATGCTCAAATAGGAATTGGAACTCTTATTATATTTATCGCAATGGTCCTTGTTGCAGCTGTTGCCTCAGCGGTACTGATAACAACTTCCGGAGTTTTGCAACAGGAAGCACAGCACACAGGAAGGGAAGCCACCAAAGAAGTATCATCCAACCTTATGATACAGAAAGTCGAAGGTTTCAGATCAAAGAACAGTAGTACTGATATGGCAAATACAATAGATCTATTGAAAATAACCCTGGGATTACGCGCAGCAAGCGAACCTGTGGACCTTTCTGCTCTTGTCATAAGTATCACAGATGGATACCAGACTAACAATGTAATTTACGCAGGTAATAAGAATAGTCTTGCACCACGTGCGGATTTTGATGGAAATATGTCAGGTTTCAGTACAGATAAGGATGTAAATCTTTACAAACTCGTAACTGAAAACACGACTATAGGAAATTCAGAAATAAATGTGACCTATACAAACGCAAAATACTATTTTACAGTTGACACCATAAGAGACGAAGACGACTCATTCTCACAGCATTCTCCGGTTATTACAACAGGAGATTTTGTAGTGATCTATGTAGCTACAATATCACCTACATCGGTCAGCAAAGGATATACAAAGCTTTATGAGATGAATGTCACGTCTTCATTGCAATCTTCAGGTCTTAACTTAATTCCCCGTGCCACGATAAATCTGGCAATGACACCTGAAGCAGGTGCATCAACAAATGCAGACTTCATTCTCCCTACAACATTTGGAAGTTATGAAGCGGTGCAACTTTATCCTTAAAGAGAGACATCCTTAGATAGAGACTGCGATACTACAAAACCGGTTTATAAAAAATAGTGTGGTGGACTGGTCGGGAATTGAACCCGAGGCCTCTACCATGCCAAGGTAGCGATCTTCCCCTGATCTACCAGCCCGGAAATATCATGTGTTAGAACACATTATCTCTCATAAAGCTAACGCTAAAAAATTACAACGAATAAACTCATTCCAAAAAAATTCTTTTGATTTTTCGATACCGAGCGAAATGTTTAAGTATTTGGATGCGTATTTGGAGTGTCGCGTGATGAAGGCGACACACGAAACACAGGCAAATTGGGCCCGTAGCTTAGCTAGGTGGAGCGCACGGCTGATAACCGTGAGGCCCTGAGTTCGAATCTCAGCGGGCCCATTAATCAAATCTGTAATCTCTTTTTGATCAAAGTTAGCTTTTAACATATAACAATAACTATGAGTTTTTGATTTTGAGTATTTCAGCTTTTTATCCATAATCATTCACATGTTCTTCCGCTATTTCTTTTCGTAATCCCCTCAAATATTCACATACATGATATTTTATTGCCAATAATATATCATCGAAAATAGATGTTGAAGACTTACTATTCTAATATAAAAAATATTAATATATAATAACTACTTATAATAGTGGTTAGTGTAAACAATATATTTCAGGGTACAGGCAGGACTAAAAACACTATACCAAAATACCAAAAACATACACACCTGTAAGAAAAACCCTGAAAGTACGAATCCGAACAAAACGAACCAATTCATATAATCGGTGATTTACAATGAGAGAGAAAAAACCAAGTGGCATGAGTGAAAAAGAGTACGAGATCGTAGAATTGCTCAGAAAATTAGATATAAACAGACCTGTAGCCCTGACTCTTGCCTGCCTCTCCAGTGGAGATGAAATAACCTCCCGTGAAATAGAAAAGAATTCCAGCCTCAGACAACCTGAAGTCAGTATTGCAATGAGATACCTTAAAGATAACAGTTGGGTGGACATCCGGGAAGAGAAGAAAACAGAAGGAAAAGGCAGACCTGTTAAATTATACAGACTTGTTACTCCACTGGAAGATATTGTGCAGAGCATTGAGCAGAGAGTGCTCCTTGAAAGCAGATCTGTACTCAATAACATTGAAAAACTGAAAAGACTTGCATAACTTTTCATTAAATTATATTTTGCTGCTATATGCAGCAAAAACTATTTTTTGCAGATAGAGTATATCATCAATTAGTAATTTACTTCTATCGAAGATTTTAAGTTAATAAGGTAGTGTATCATCATTATTACACTAATTTGCAATTGTATAATGGAGTTAATCTTTTGAGCACTATAAGTGAGAAAATCTTTAGCCGCGCATCCGGTAAGAATGCGAAAGCAAACGACTTTGTGATCGCAGATGTGGATTATGCCATGGCACATGACGGCACAAGTGTCCTTGCAGTTAAGTCATTCAAGGAGATGGAAGAAGAAAAAGTGTGGAACCCGGATAAGATAATTATCCCTTTTGATCACCTGACACCTGCAAACACAGATGTAACAGCCGCACTTCACCATGAGATACGCGAATGGATAAAAGAACAGAAGATCAGTAATTTCTATGATGTCGGAGAAGGAATATGCCACCAATTACTTCCTGAGAATGGATTTGCCCTCCCTGGAAAACTTGTGGTGGGCGCGGATTCACATTCATGTACCTATGGTGCATTCGGAGCCTTTGGAACTGGCGTAGGTGCCACAGATATGTCAGAGATATTCGCATCAGGAAAACTGTGGTTCAAGGTTCCGGAAAGTATTAAAATAACAGCAGATGGCAGTTTTAATGACAGGATCTATGCAAAAGACCTCATACTCAAGATAATAGGCACACTTGGTGTTGCAGGTGCAACTTACAAAGCTGCTGAATTCTATGGAACAGCAATTGATTCCATGTCCATGTCGGGCCGTATGACCCTTAGTAACATGGCTATTGAAATGGGAGGCAAGGCAGGAATAGTGCCGCCTGACAAAACAACATTTGATTTCCTTGATGGTATCGCAGTGGAAGAATATGAACCTGTTTATGCGGACGCAGATGCCACATATTCAAATGAATACTCCTTTGATGTAAATGAACTTGAGCCACAGGTCGCATCTCCACATCAGGTTGATAATGTTCATGACATATCTGACATCAAGCCGACAAAACTTGACCAGGCATTTATAGGCACCTGTACAAACGGAAGGCTGGAAGACCTTGAGGTCGCCGCATCCATCCTTAAAGGAGAAAAGGTTGCTATACGCACACTTATTGTACCTGCATCCCGCAATGTGCTGATAGAAGCTGTCAGAAAGGGCATAGTTGAGACTCTACTGGAAGCAGGAGCGGTGATTGGCTCACCTGGATGTGGACCATGTCTTGGAGGACATATGGGCGTTATTGGAAAAGGCGAGACCTGTATTTCTACAGCTAACAGGAACTTCAAAGGAAGAATGGGTACCGGAGGGTTCATTTACCTGGCATCCCCTGCAACAGCTGCAGCATCTGCCCTTACCGGCGAGATTACTGACCCGCGCGAAATCTGATATCTTATTAACGCATAGATAGGAGAGGAGTTAGTAAAATGGAACTTGATAAGGCAAAACTTGAGCACCTGATGGGACACTGGATAGAACATAATGACAGCCATAGTAAAAGTTTCAACGAATGGGCTGAGAAAATCGAAGCTGCAGGATATGCAGATATAGCTGAAGATGTCAGAAGTGCTGCTAAGAAAATGGATGAATGTTCTGTTTTGCTTGAAAATGCCAGACGGAAGCTTGAATAAGCAGGATTGTTAATGACAGGTAAATTTCTCAATTTCGCTACAGGCATTATAATGGTGATATGTATTTTATGCCTCTGCGGAGTTGCAAGTGCCGCGACCAGTGTCAGCATATTGCCATCAGTTGAAACTGTAGCCCCTGGAGAACAATTCACTCTAGACGTATATGTCAGGCCTGACACTCAAGTTGCAGGTCTCCAGTTTAACCTGGAATTTGATAGTTCACTTTTAAATATCGAGAGTATTGAAGAAGGAGATTTTTTCTCAAGTACAGGTTCTCCTGTAATGTTCAACCCCGGAACCATAGATAACGACGGGGGAACTGCAACTCAGATCTATGGTACTCTTATTATGGGAGATGGCACATCAGACGAAGGCACATTCTGTAGTATAGTAATGAAAGCTTCCGAAGAAACTGGAACCTCTCAAATCAGAATTGAGAATATAGTCGTTGGAGATGACAAAGGTGATGAGCTGAATGCAGTCACCTATGATTCAATGGTAAGCATCAGCGATGAAACTGATACTACGAACAAAGACAACGGTGATGGTACTGATTTGAAGATTGTTGTCAAACAGGATGTAAATGCAAATTCATCAGCCAATGAAGAAAGTACTCCTGCTGCTGAAGAGGAAACCACACTTCAAAGTGTACAGGATACCACAGACAGTACAGATACAAAAAAATCGGTGCCTGCACCTGAAGCTGAAAGCGGTACTTCCAATATCAGCATACTTGCAGTTGCAGCCGTAACATTTTTGGCTCTGGCATATGTTCTTGACAGAAAAAGAAAATAAGTTCACAAAAATAAGTAAAGAAAGGGAAATAAGTCCCTTTTATCTTTTTTAACTTTAATGCATTTAAAAGTAAAAGCTCTGAATTTATCTTCCAAGTTCAGCATGGGCTTTTGCAAGATGGCCTGCGGCCTGCGCACCTACAAGTGAGATCTCACCTGCCAGCACAGCAGAAGCAATTATCTCTGCAAGCTTTTTTGCGTTAGAACCTGGAGGGGTGCCTGAACCATTTACACCGAGGAGCCTCAGGCATTCGTGCTGAGTTCCAAGATTTGTGCCACCGCCAACAGTACCTATAGCCATTGCAGGTAGCGTTACAGAGCAGTAGATGTCACCATATTTTGTCATTTCCATGGTTGTTATGGCACTACTACCTTCTACTACGTGAGCCGGATCCTGACCACATGCAATATACATTGCAGCTATGATGTTTGCAGCATGGGCATTATACCCAAGGGAACCTGCGCGTGCAGAACCAAGAAGGTTCTTGCGGTAATTTACCTCCACCATTGTCTCAGGTTTGCATTTCAGACGTTTCTCAACAAGTTCTGCAGGAATTGTCACATCAGCAACAACGGTCTTTCCTCTTCCAAGAATGTTATTTATTGCCGCAGGCTTCTTGTCAATACACATATTTCCAGAAAGTGAGATTGGAATTGCACCGAACTCATCTTTTATCAGACTGAGAACTGCATCTGTGGCGATGGTTACCATATTCATGCCCATGGCATCTTTTGTGTCATAGGAAAAACGGGCATATACTGAATTACCGGTAACAAATGGCTTTACATCCACCAACTCACCAAAGCGGGTTGTTTCTGATGCCTTGGCCTTCATTCGGACCAAGACATCAGGATCCTGCAGCCAGTCTGCAAATTCCTTTGCCCTGATAACATTCTCCAGCCTGAACACCGGGGCACGGGTCATTACATCCTGGAATACCCTGACATTTGCACCACCAGACATGGTAATGGCAGAACATCCCCTGTTGACACTGGCAATAAGTGCACCTTCTGTTGTTGCAAGAGGCAAGCGGAACTCATCATTGGCAAATTCCCCGTTCACTTTCAGCGGACCTGCCACGCCAAGAGGCACCTGGATAACACCTATCATGTTCTCTACATTTTTCTTAGTTGCATTCTCAACATCAATCGAGAAATTTTGTATATGATCAAAATTAAATCCAGATAATTCCTCAAGAGAATATCTTCTGATCATGACAGCCGTTTCCTTGTCAGTAAGGCTGTCAAGTTTATGATAAGAGATCTCGCCGGAAATTACTCCTTCAAGCAACTCTCTTTTTTCCCTGTTCAAATCCATTCTTGATGTCATATATAAACTCCAGTGAATTAAACAAACAGCATCCCATAACGTTTTTTATAAATGGGAACTTGGTATCAATAATACAAATAGTTCACGCCCTGTACTTTTCGACCTCTGATGAAGAGTCAAGTCTTCAGGAAATAAAATAAATACGTGATTTTTTATATTAGGATAACATAATAAACAATATTCTAAAATGTACGGATGATAATCAATAAGTCCTATCGTTAAGAAGACTTAATCATTACAGAAATTGTTTGGGATATGACTATTAGAAATTGATCAGAGAGATATAAAGAGTGGTAATATGACAGATGCCGATCCATCAGAAAGAGTGAGTTCCGGTATTTCCGGACTGGATGAAATGTTGCGCGGAGGATTCTTTAAAGGAACTGCAAATGTCGTATCAGGTGATTCTGGTACAGGTAAAACGATATTTGGGACACAGTTCATTGTAGAGGGAGCAAAGAATGGTGAAAAAGTTATGTGCATCATCACCTCTGAAGAATCAAAGTCTATTGTAAAAGAAATGAAGACATCTTTTGGATGGAACCTTGAAGAATATGTTGAACAGGGTCTTTTGACATTTGTAGACATAACAGACCCAAGTCTTCGCCTTCAGAAGAGTGTGGAAATTGCCCCATCTGAGCTTATTAAGAGCTTTAAGAAACTTGTTGAGAGCAAGATAGAGGATATACAGCCAACACGCATTTTCATAGACTCCGTTGAAGCACTGTTCCTGGCAATTGAATCAAACTATAAACTCAGAACACTTATCGATGATGTGTTCAGCGTATTCCGCAAACACAACGTTACTTCTGTAATAACAGTAGGATCAATGTTCGGACTTGATGAAATGGTAGAATACGGTGCAGATTCTGTTATAAAGCTTGGACGCATAATAGCTGGAAACAATCTTCAACGCTCTATCTATGTCATGAAAATGAGAGGATCAGGAACTATTAACGAAGTCCGCGTTCTCAGTATCTCAGACAGCGGTATGGCAGTTCTTGCCCAGTCACCTTATCTTGAATAAGTGGCATTTGCATTTCTGCCACTTTTTTATCTGTTTTTCATTGTTCTTAACTCAATTATTTCATTTTTCTAATATTCCAATACAATTTTGTAGTCTTAGAAAGAGTATTTTATTGTAAAATTGAAACAAAAATGTAATTAATCAAATGATATACCAGTCATTATCGTTGATACGAGTATTTTCTTCTTCTGAGCTTTTTGATTCGGAACAATCCCGCGATAATTCTTTTCCCATAGATGTTGAGATTGCATCTGAGAAATCCTGAAGATAGCTTGTCTGGTTAAGACTGCCGTAAATGAATTTCTTGCCTGGCTGAACATGAGAGTTAATGGTTTCCTCTTTAGGAACAATAGTTACTTCAACACCGGACATATCAACTGCAAGTTCCATTGCCTTTCTGAAATCGCCTATACAATAAGCAATCCGATGCTTATAGTTATCACGAGTCTTCTCAAGATATTCTGCCAGTCTCTGGCTTTCCATCTTGATAAAATCCCTTTTTATTTTGGCAACATTACATTTACCAAGCATGAACTGGTAATCCATGAAAGGATACTCAGTATCAAGTTCACGCGGAGTTATGCCGCATGTCCCAAAAACTACAACATGTACCATCTCAGGTTCAAGCATCCCGAATATCGCTTTATCGAAAATCTTGTGAGAAGGACTTTCATGATAGGGTTTCTTTTTTGCACAGGGAACAAATATGCAGAATTCCCTTGCCGGTGGTTCATACTCAGTCAGTATCCACTCATTTGCACGTATCATATCTGGGTGATATATAATTTCATCAGTATCCAGCGGGAGACTGGAACGTTCATCTTCAGGTATTATTGTCAAGCAGAAAGAAAATCTGGCAAACTATATATATAATTGACGCAATCACTATTCGGTTTTGTGCAAACTGTACAATAGTACCGACACAGTGTTTAGAATAATAATTACAAATTTATGAGGAAAAACATGGCAAGTTCTATACCTGAAATGCTGAGAGCGGAATGTAAATGCGAAGATATGGCTAAATGTGTTCTCGGTCTGAAAGAGCTTGACATCAGTACCTACAAAGCCCTTCTGGAAAACGGCCCCATGACCGCAGAGAAACTCGGGGAACTTTTGGGTCGTGAGCGCAGTACAGCATATCGTTCATTACAAAACCTGATCTCAGCTGGTCTTGTTTACAGAGAAACGAAGTCTATATCCATCGGTGGATATTACTATGAATACGTAGGAATCGAACCTGTTGTGGTAAAAGAGATGATTCGCAAAAACATAGACCAGTGGTACAAGAAAATGAATGACCTTATTGAGAATTTCGATAAGGAACTGCTTTCCTGATTCTGCCAAGACATTTAAAATCACAATTACAAGGCCTTCTTATATTTTTATTTTATTTTTAGTGTTAATAATTATATAATATTAAGACATATGTAACTGTTACACATTAAGAATGGATTACGTGCAAAACACAAACTTAGAATAAATATTCTCTTGCGGTGTGGAATCATGAGAGATGCAGATAAAAGCAAAGAGCAGTTAATTCGAGAACTGCAAGAACTTAGAAATAAGTATGAGGGCACTTTTGATAAACATGAATCCTCATGTGACACCATTAATGAGAGTATCAATAATGAGCTCATTGAAAGTGAGGAGAATTACAGGCAGGTCGTTTCATCAATATCAAGCATCATCTGGAAAGCAGATGTTGATAAAGGCGAATTTACAAACGTGTACTTATCCCCGGTTGCCGACGACATTCTTGGACTTGAAACCGGCACAATTGATAACAACTGGAATACATTTCTTTCATACATTCACCCTGACGATGTTGACAACATATATGAAAGGATAATAGACGGCATCAGAAATAACTTTTTAAAAATAAATGCCGAATTCAGGGCCAAAAGAGCGGATGGAACGAAACTGTGGTTCTATTGCACCTGTTCTGTATTAAAAAATAAAGGCATTTCTCAAGTTTTTGGAAATGCTGTTGATATCACTGAACGCAAGAGAATAGAGCAGGAATTGAAGAACAAGAGTAATGAGCTTACCCAGATAGTGAACAGTTTCCCTGTGCCAATGTTCATCGTAAACAAGGAACATAAAGTCATCTATTGGAATAAGGCATGTGAAAAGGCGACTGCTATATCCGCCAAAAGAATGATCGGTACTAAAGATCCATGGCTGGCATTCTATCCAAAGAAAAGAAAGGTCATGGCTGATATGATCATCGACAACAACATTGAAAGTATCAGGGATTTTTATGAGGAAAAAACCCTTAAGAACTCATTCATTGAGGGAGGGTACGAAGCTGAAGATTTCTTCCCTCTTTTGAACAAATGGTTGTATTTCACCGCTGCCCCCCTGAAGGATATAGAAGGGGACATAATAGGTGCTATTGAGACTTTACAGGATAAAACCATTGAAAAGCAGGCTGAAGACGCATTGATATCTGCCAAGATGCTTGCAGAGAATGCCTCACGTACAAAAAGTGAGTTTCTGTCAAACGTGAGTCATGAACTCAGAACTCCACTAAGTCTTATTTTAGGATACTCAGACCTCTTGCTTGAAGAAAATGAATTAATGGACGAGCAACAGGCAAAATTTGCAGGGATCATCAAATCAGGAGGTTCAAGACTTCTTGACATGATAAATTCCCTGATATACATTGCAGAAATCGAAGACGGTAAGATGGAACTTGAGATCAGTGATTTCTCCCTGCCGGATATGGTCTATGACATCCAGAAAGTTGCAAGATCAATAGCAATTAAAAAGAACATAAAACTTGATTTTACACTTGATCCTGACATAAGGACCATCTATGCCGATAAATCCAAACTAAAGATAATATTCCATCATTTGATCACAAATGCCATCAAATTCACACCTGAACAGGGAAAAATATGGGTATATATAAGGCATGATCATGGAAACACACTATTTATTGATGTAAAAGATAACGGAATCGGGATATCTGAAGATGACAAAACTAAACTCTTTGATACTTTTGTCCAGCTTGATGGCTCCCCTACCCGCAGATATGGAGGAAGCGGACTTGGTCTTGCCCTTGTGAAGAAACTTGTAGAAATACATAAAGGGAGTATCTGGCTTGAAAGTGAACCCAAAAAGGGCAGCACTTTCCATCTGGTAATTCCTGCACAGAATGAGATAATAAAACGAACTAATGCGTTACTACATCCAACGGTAATCTGAAAGAAAATACACTACCTTTACCTAGCTCACTTTCTACAGAAACATCTCCGCCGTGCATTTCAACAAACCTTTTTACAAGTGAGAGTCCAAGACCTGTACCATCATATTTTCTTGATATTGTGGAATCTATCTGCTGGAAAGGCATGAAAAGTTTCTCCAGATCATCCGATGAAATGCCAATGCCATTATCTAACACTGAGAATTCAGCCATGTCACCATCCAGGCACGCCTTCAATGTTACATGGCCACCATCAGGAGTAAACTTTACAGCATTGCTTGCAAGATTGAAGAGTATCTGCTTAAAACGAACTTTATCGGCTGTCAGGTATAATGTTTCCGGATCAATGGAAGTATCAAGTTCAATATCTTTCTTTCTTGCAAATGGCGAAACTATGTTAAGGACATTGCCAAATATATTTTCCACCAGGAATTCCTCATAATGCAATTCCATTTTTCCTGATTCAATCTTTGAAATGTCAAGAATATCATTAATAAGTTTTAAAAGGTGTTTCCCACTGTGGGATATATGACCAAGAGACTTTTTCTGTTGGTCATTGAGATTACCGTATGATTCTTCAAGCAAAAGATCAGAATAACCGATAACAGCATTCAAAGGCGTTCGCAGCTCATGGCTCATGGTTGCAAGGAATTCACTCTTTGTCCTGTTAGCCTCCTCAGCCATGATCTTGGAATTGATAATAGCCTCTTCAGCAGCTTTGTTTTCAGAAATATCCTGGAAATTCTCAAGGATGAACTGATTTCCTTCAATGAATATCCTTTTTGAGTTTTTAAGAATGGGAGTCTTAGTACCATTCTTACATTTTATAGCAGTATCCATTCCCTGAAAACCTTCAAGACCATCCACCCATATAGGACATTTTTTAGATAATGAACCTTTTGGGCAGACAATGTCACATAGTTGCCCTATTAATTCCTCTCTTTTGTAGCCTGTAATCTCACAGGTACGCTGGTTAACTTCTTCAATAATGTAATCCTTTCCGATGATAAGAGTGCCGCCTGGCATATTCTCATAAAGTATCTTAAAGCGCTCCTCTATCTCTTTAAGGGTTTTCTCTGCTTTTTTACGTTCACTTATATCATCAAGATAAAGAATGACCTTACTTCCCGTGTCAAGAGGAACATACGCAGTGGAAACAAAAAATTCCCTGCGGACAATAGTTCCATCGGCTAGAAGGATATCCATATTACCTTCAATATGATGATGATCTGAACCTGTACTGAAAGTATCGATCACAATATTACGAATAGAGCACTTAGAGCATTCAGGAGTGTAACCACATCCGTTTCCACGAGCAGAGTTCACACATGAGAAAATATCCCCGCCCAGCATACCCAATACAGATGACGGATCACGACCTATAAGCTCAGCACCTGTCTTGTTAATCTTTTCAATACGATAATCGTCACCTATGACCAGCATTAAATTAGGTGCGTACTCAAAAACAGCATTATTTACCTTTTTGATATCCAGAACATCAGAATTCTCACTGGATTTTCCGGGGTTACTATCCTCAGGAACATAAACATTTTCTAGATTCATAATTTATCCCTGTTCAGACTTATTCCAGATGAATAAAGAGTCATCTTTCATATGTTCTACCAATTATGTTCGGCTTTTCAGGAAAGACATTATACCAGGCAGTTCTATATAATGCTAAAAATGTGAAGATATTTCGTCCTAAGATCTAAGCAACAACATTTTTCATCCTTTTTTTCCGACCAATCAGCAGAGATTAATAACGTCTATAGCCTGCAATAGATAGTTATTGGCATATAAGATATAATAATGAGAGTATAAAAATATACTGGCATTATGTGCAATGCACTCTTTAAACAACAATATTATTTATGCTACAGCAAATGTGTTGAATATAAAATCAGCACATACGTCCTATTATTTTTTACAGGTGTTTACGAAATTATTTTATAAAAACATTGCTATTTTATGATGATTGTTAACCTGAAAAAGACTTGAAAGAAATGAATTTGCTAAACATTACTTGAACAATAAAAAAAGAGATGAAAGATTACAATTAATCATCACTTATAATTATATTAATTGTATAACAACCTCTGGTTTACAACGCTCAATTAATCCGAACAACCTCAATTCAAATCAGATGCTAATCTTCCTGAACAGATAGGAACCTACTATCACCATAAGTATAGTGAACCCTGAAAGGACTCCAAAACTTACAGCAGGATTGATCTGAGATGTCCCAAGAAGGCCATACCTTATACCTTCTACACCGTATGTGAGAGGGTCCAGCAATGTCAGTGACCTTATCCATTCCGGCAGGCTGTCTATTGGAAAAAGAGCGCCTGACAAACCAAATATCGGGAATATCACAAAGTTCATAATAAGCTGGAACCCGTGCATATCCTCCATTCTTGAAGCAATGGCGATTCCAAATGCTGTGAATGCCAGCCCAATAAGTGTCATGAAGATTATCGCCACGAAAAATCCCGGAATATTATTGATCTCCAGTCCCATGAAAAGCGAGAGTCCAAGAATGATAAGCCCCTGAATAACGGCTGTTGTAGCTCCTCCTACAGTCTGGCCAAGCATTATTTCAAACCTTGACACAGGTGCCACCAAAGTCTCTTTCAGGAAACCGAACTGTTTGTCCCATATTATCTGTATGCCTGCAAAGACGGATGTGAAAAGAACGCTCATTGAAATGATACCAGGCATGATAAATCCAATGTAACCCTGTTCCATACCAGGCATTACAACAACAGAATTAAGCCCGAAACCAAGCACTAAAAATAGGAACAATGGCATTCCAAGACTACCTATGAGCCTGCTTTTTGAACGGATGTAACGCTTTACGCTCCTTAACCATATAGTGTAAACGATATCCATTTTTATCTCCTCCCTGCCTTTCGTATCATTCGCATCTTATCTTTAGAATTGGCTTCTTCTTCTCTGATGGTTCTGCCTGTAAAGTGCAGGAAAACATCTTCAAGTGTTGGTTTATTAATGGAAAGAGATTTTATCTCAATATTATTTGCAGATGCAATATTGACTATGTGAGCAACATGTTTTTCAGCATTCTGTATTCCTATAGTTATAGAGGAATCGTGGAGTTCAATGTTTTTGATATCGGGCATTGATCTTATTGCTGAATAAAGATCATCCCTTTCAGGAGAAATTATAGTGATCACATCCCCTCCAATATCATTCTTGAGATTCTCAGAAGTATCAAGGGCGATGATCTTACCTTTGTCGATTATAGCTATCCTATGACAAAGCTTGTCAGCTTCATCCATGTAATGGGTTGTCAGGATTATTGAGATACCTTTTTCCTTGTTCAGTTTATCAATGTAATCCCATAGGTGGTTCCTTGTTTGCGGATCAAGGCCAAGTGTCGGCTCATCCAGGAAAAGGACCTGTGGTTCGTGCATAAGGCCACGTGCGATCTCAAGACGACGACGCATACCACCGGAGTATGTTTTCACAAGGTTGTCCTTCTTATCGTAAAGCTCCACAAGTTTCAGAAGCTCAGTTATCTTTTTTTGTCTAGTACTTTTAGGAATACGGTAAAGTCTTCCATGGAAATCCATGTTCTCGTAAGCTGTAAGCTCCTCATCCAAGCTTTGATCCTGAAATACTATCCCTATGGATTTCCTGACATTGTCCTGATCCTTCAAGATGTCAAAACCATTTACTGAAGCTTTCCCAGAACTTGGAGGAAGCATTGTTGAAAGCATGGACATTGTTGTAGTCTTCCCGGCTCCGTTGGGACCAAGGAGACCAAATACTTCACCTTTTTTGATACTAAAAGAAAGGTTATCTACGGCGGTGAAATCACCGAATTTCCGTACCAGATTCTCAACTTCAATTGCATACATTTTTCATACACCAATACCTTCGAATATGATATCGATCTTTGCTGACATGTCCTTTGAAAATGAATAGTCGATCTCCGAATGCAGCCATGACATAAGGGAATGGAAGTAGACCGCATGAAGTGTTTGTGCTATCAGCTTTGGATCTATGTCAGACCTTATCTCACC
Organism: Methanolobus vulcani; assembly: GCF_900100715.1. Classification (GTDB taxonomy): domain Archaea; phylum Halobacteriota; class Methanosarcinia; order Methanosarcinales; family Methanosarcinaceae; genus Methanolobus; species Methanolobus vulcani. Next base: position 47,302 of record NZ_FNCA01000004.1, read on the forward strand.
TTTTTGCATGCCTTCGCTGCTAAGATCAGCAAGCATGCCAATAAAGAGTTCCTGTTTCTTTTTCCTGTGATCCCCTTGCGACGGCCTATGGCCTGAAGACATCAAGAGTCTTCTCTGCTCAAAGAACAGCAACCTTAGAAGATACCTGTCCTTTTCGTAGTACTCTGCCACATGAACCAGGAAATTCTCGATCTTTTCCCTTACAGGAATTTCACGGGACATCTGATCCTGCATGATACTGATAATGAATTCTTCCCTCTGTTCTCTGAAATATGAGAGAAGTGACTCTTTTGTGGGGAAATAATTGAAGAAAGTACCTTTTGCAATGCCGGCCTCCTTTGTGATCTCATCAACCGTCGTTCCCTCGAATCCTTTTTCCTTGAACAGGCGGAGTGATATTTCAAAGATCCTGTTACGGGTTTCTTTTTTCTTTTGTTCTCTAAGAGACATGTAACCTCATTTATGAAAATAAAAATGACCAGAGTCATAAATGACCGTGGTCATATTTAAGCTTTGTGAACACCAGAAAGTAAATAAAAGACCTGTTTAAGACTATGTAACCGGAGTGAACAAAATGAATGAACACCCATTGAAGATAATTCAGGATAAAGATAATGAGCTTTTCAACATAATCGAAGCAAGCCAGGAGAATGCACTGTCTGAGGGTAGCATACCACTCAAATACAAGTTCCTTATTGCACTGGCACTTGATGCTGATCATGGTGCTGAGAACGGAGTAAAAGTGCTTGCAATGCAGGCAATGGCAGCAGGAGCAACAAAAGAAGAGATAATGGAAGCAGTCAGAATTGCAAACTATATAGGCGGCATTGGAAGTGTTTACACTGCAGCTAATGCCCTGAGAGACATATTATAGATAGAGATTTTCAAAATGAGGAGTTTTTTGATAATCCCCTCATAATTTACTTAACAAATCTTAACCTCACTTTTTTCATTTCAAGCTAAGCAAAGTTCAACGATTATCACAGCTCTGCGGTTTGCTCAAGGATTCAGGACCATTATCGAATAGTTAAGATAAGCCGCGAAGGATACCCAGAGAATGTAAGGTACCAGTAATAATCCCGCAGGACGTGAGATCCGGTAGAACTGGATAATATTCACAACGATCAAGATCCAGAGTAATGTTATTCCTGCAAGCCCCAGTTGAGGTGAGCGTAGCCCAAAGAACAGGTAAGACCACAAGAAATTGAAGAACAATTGGACAATGAAAATTGACATTGCTGTTTTTACATCTGACATAGACCATCCTTTTTGCCAGACAATATAGAGTGAAATTCCCATTAGCAGATAAAGAAGAGTCCATACAATGGAAAAGCTCCAGTTTGGAGGAACAAGGGTGGGTTTTTGAAGATATGCATACCACGTTTGAATTGCGTTTACTGTAATGAACCCGCCAAATATACCAGGGATCTGACAGATGATTATTGAGATTATCAATTGTTTCCAGTTGATCTTTGAAAAATTCATTTTCGATCACTCTCACATAAATATCATACCGAATAACACTTAAACTTAAGCATCAAACAACATAAAAAACATACATAGAACCATGGAATATGTGTGATTTGTACGATAATTCACACATATCATACATACCATACATAATGAAAGTATTAACTTACAAAGCCCGGTCCAGAGTATGAGAATCATAATCTGCATACACTCTTGTAAATACAATCATGAAAGTTACAATGATAGAGGACATATATATCCACAGAAGAATTGCAAGTATTGACCCAATGGTCCCATAAACCGTTGTTATGCTACTATAAGACAGGTAGAAGCCTATTACATATTTTCCCAGTGTCAGTAACAATACTGTAAGAAATGAGCTCATAAACACGTATTTGATATTCATGGTTGCATCTGGAAGTACTCTGAAAAGATACATGAAAAGAATGATAAGAGTAATGAAATTTATACCAAAGCTTGCATATTGTACTGAATAAACAGATATTGAAAATGCTTCCTGCACAGCATCAGATATAACGAAGAATAGCATCTCGAACAGAGTGCTCACTGACACAATCGTACCAAATGCAATAGCTGCTATCAAAGCAGATAGTCTTGTATGGAAAAACTGATGTAGCCAGTGTTGATTTGAGGGAGTGAGACCCCACATTTTGTTGATCAATTTCTTTATCTGAAAAAATATATTGCCCGCACTCCATAAATATATCAGGAAACTGAATACGATCCCAAAGTTACTAGGACTGCTCACGGAAAGTTGAGTAAAGAGAGTATTTAAGGCTTCTATTGCAACATCACCTGCAAAGACTGATACATCTGTTAAGATGGCTGCTTGCAGTAATTGTTGTTTCAGGAAGATGCTTCCAATAAATAACGTAAAAAGGAGCAAAGAGGGAATACCTATAAGTGCATGGAAAGAAAGGGACGCACTATTTGTGATCCCATCCTCTTTCGCCCACCTGTCCAGCGTTGTTTTCAGTATATCTTCAAATATAGATATCATCTATTAGAATATTTATTCTATAGAATATATTAGTTATCAGAAGAGAAGAAGATACATGGATAATAGCCTTAAATATAAGAAAAAAGAATGTAGAAAGTAATGAACAATACAAGTAAGATGCTTCAGGCACTACTGATACTTGTTATACTTGCGGCAGTCCTTTTGTATGCGCTGTACCCTTACATAAATGCGTTTTTCGGTGCATTTATTCTCTACGTTGTCTTCAAACCTTTGTATACCTACCTTGTCACAAAACAGAAGATTAACAAAAGTGTGGCTGCTTTTACAATAATACTCCTTACTATTGTCCTCATCCTGATACCTCTGTATTTCCTGATGACCATAATTATAATCCAGATACAGAATGTGCTTTTTGACACGGATACTTTAATGGCTCAGCTTTCAAATATCAATAGCTATATAAATCAGGTTCATTTAAGCAGTCTGCCGATTGAGATAAATTTACAGGCAAAACTAGCAGAGACAGTAACAGCAGCAGCAAACTATTTCAGTATTTTACTTGTGAATGCAGTCCAAAGCCTTGGCCAGAGACTCATAGAGTTCTTTATAATGTATTTTCTGCTCTATTACCTGCTGGTTGGCATAAATTCAACTTGTTCTATAAAACTTACAAATGCAATACCTTTTAGCAAAGAGAACACAGAAATACTACAGCAGGAATTTACAAATGTTGTCAATGCAACACTTATAAGCTCAGGGATTATTGCCATAGTCCAGGGAGGTTTGCTTACAATTACATTCCTATTGCTTGGAGTTTCCGGAGCATTCCTCTGGGGATTTGTAGCCATGATATTATCATTTCTTCCCGTGGTGGGAGCTACAATAATTTGGTTCCCTGCAGTTATTATCCAGATAGTTCAACAGGATTATTTTACGGCCGTTGGAATACTCATTGGTGGAGTTTTTCTCAGTTCTGTCGATAATTTCCTGAGACCGATGATACAGGATAAAGTTGGAAGGATACACCCACTGGAATCACTCATAGGAGTTATTATCGGCCTCAATCTTTTCGGTCTTCTGGGAATCATTATCGGACCTTTGCTCATATCATACGTTGTCCTTATGGCAAAAATGTTCAACGACGAGTACCTGTCCGAAAGTAAGACAGATAATGATCAATGATATTTTACAGATACTGATTGCATTTTAACAATCAAACCATTGGAAATTTTTATATACAAGCTTTACGGAATACAATTGCTGATTTCCTATACATGTTATAGAGAAGTCAAAAACATAAAATAGTATTCTGAAGTGATCCTTGTGCTACCTACCAAAGAACTTATTGACCAGGCAATTGAAGCTGTCTTAAACTTTAATGACGAAAAGGCATGCGAAATTGCACAAGAGGCACTGGAACTTGGAGTTGATACTCAATATCTTTTAGAGCATGGTTTTCATGCTACACTCGCCCTTATGAAGAATATGTTTGATGAAGGAAAGATCTACCTCCCACATATGATCGCTGCTGCGGAAGCAGTAGAAGCTGCCACTAAAATAATGATGCCGGCATCTAAGGAGAATGCACCGGTAAATTCTAAAGGTGTCGTGCTTCTTGGCACCATAGAAGGCGATATACATTCCATTGGTAAGGACATAGTTGCAACATCCCTTCAGATAGACGGCTATGAGATCATTGATCTTGGTGTGGATGTGCCTGTGGAAACCTTTGTTGAAATGGCAATAAAATTCAACCCTGACTTGATAGCAACATCTGCTCTGATGACGATCACGATGACAAACCAGCTGACACTTGAGAAAAGTCTCAGGGAAGCAGGTATCAGGGATAGATTGAAGACAATGGTTGGAGGAACACCTGTTACACCCGAATGGGCAATGGAAATAGGTGCTGATATATACGGAGCAGATGCATCCGATGCAGTCAGAAAAATAAATTCTATTATGTGGCCTGAAAAAGAAGAAACATTAATTATCAGCAAAAAGAATTGTCCTGAGCATGTTTGTTACTGAGTAACAAAATAATAGTATATGGTTTATTATTCTTGAGTGATCAAATTGCAGAAAATTGATGTTTAATAGCTGAAGAATCAGAACGCAGGCAAAAATGAAAGCGTTTTTGGGAGAGATGATGTTAGGGAATGCAGAGGGAATCTGCCTGCGTTCTGTTTTTTAGACGTTTTTCTCTTCAGCGTTTTTCCGATGAACACATCGTACCACCTATGGTCAGCAAAGCCCTGGTCAAAGAGGATTTGTGACCGCACACCCTAGTATCCTAAAATAATATATAAATATTTCTACATTATAATATATAATGAGACTCATCATTATGAGATTAGGATTTTGGGGAGAAAAGAGAGATGACAAAAATTAAAATTTAAAAAAGGAAGATCAACTATTCAATATTGACTTGCAACATATGCAACAAGCATATACCTAAATGCTTTTCCTATAAATACAAAAACAGTGAATTGAGCAAAATTATACCTCAAAAGACCTCCTGCAACAGCTATTGCATCCCCGATACCTGGAAGCCAAGTGAACAAAAGGGAAATACCTCCATATTTTTCAAAACCTCTTTCTACCCTCTGAATCTGCTCATCGGATATACGCATATATTTGTTTATAACAAGTCCTCTCCCTGTGAACCCTATATAATAAGAAGTACATGCACCTAAAAAATTTGCCACAGAGGCCACAATGACTACTGAATATATGTTGAATTTATCAATAACCATTAATGCTACCAAGCCTTCTGAACCAAGAGGGAGAATTGTTGAGGCCAGAAAACTCGTAACGAATAAACTGATATATCCATAATCTGTCAGAATTGTTGTCACATCAATCATCCTTTCTCACCTCTTTTCAAAAGTTATAAATACATTCTTCATATATTTACTTATGCAATAAAATAAAACAATAATTGGTTGGGTAAATAATTATGATTGCTGAAAAATATTCAGAGATTAAAATTCTAATTAATCCACTAAAGGCAATATCTATTCTATTAATTCTATTAGCTTTCGCGTCTCCAGCATATGCTGGAACACCAGTGGTAGATACACAAATTAGTTTTACCCCTAGTCTATATCCTGGAGAATCTTCTACATTGAAAGTGATTGTGTCAGAAGTAAGTGGAAGTGACTGGGTGAAAGATGCTACTGTATCGGTGCAGATATCACCTAGTAGTGGAGTTGTTATAACCCCTTCCAGTCAAAGTGTATCTAGGATTGATAAAAAATCCAGTCATACATTCACTTTTCCTATAGAAATTGTAGAAAGTGCTTCATCTGGAAATCGTAACATAATTGTTACTGTCAAATATTATGAGATGGATTTGCTCAACATTAATACACTTGGGCCTTATTATTTACAGGATAACCAGTATTTCAATATAAATAATCCGTATGGTAAGATATCTGTAAATACCAATCCTCAAAATGCGGACATCTTTCTTGATGGACAATATAAAGGCACTTCTCCAATGACTATTTCCAATGTAATACAAGGTAAACACACATTGCTTCTGAAAAAAGAAGGATATAATGATGTAAGCACCAGTGTTACAGTAATACCAGATTCTCAAAGCGCAATAAGTAAGATTCTTTCTCTAAAAACAGGAAGTGTTAGTGTGTCCACAACACCAAGTGGAGCTAAGGTGTATATAGATGATAAGTATATAGGAGCAAGCCCACTAACATCAACAGGCCTTTTACCAGGGTCACATGCCATCTCAATTAGTATGAATGGTTATAGGGATGTTTCTGACACGTTTATAATCAATGCAGATTCTTCTTCAAGTTACAAGAAATTATTGGTCAAGCAAAATGGAAACATTGATATTGATTCTACACCCTCTGGCGCAAAAGTATATTTGAGTGGTAGCTACAAAGGCGTGACACCACTCTATCTTGAAAGTATATCTCCAGACACATATAATATAAATGTAGTAAAAGATGGCTACAAAGATTTGCAAAGAACTGTGACTGTAAAAGATGGATCTACAGTTTCTGTTTCGGCATCCTTGGAGAAAATGAGTATTGCAGAAAAAGTTGTCAAACAAGTCAGTGAAGAGAGCTCAAGCATCAGCACAAAAAATACAATTTCTACAAAAGAAATTGAATTCAAGGCACAATTGTTGGAAGCTGGATTCATAGTATTCTTATTAATCATATCATTTATTCTTCTTAGAAAAATCTTTAAAAATAGAGTAAGAGAAACACCAAACATAGGAAATCAGAATATAATCAACAACATACATTACGGAGATAACATTGAGACAAATATAACTGATTCAGTTGTTCAGCGCACTAATATAGGATCAAAAAGAGAAACATGCCCTTATTGCAACGATGCAGCAAGCATGGGTGACGTTTGTTCTGCGTGCGGAAGGCATATAGAAAATACAAATTCAAAACCTTAAGTATTCTATAAAAAAGCAAAATAAAAGCTCTTCAGCTTTCAAAGTCCATTCACAAACGCTTCAATCCTTACCAGAGCCTCTTCAATTTCCTCTCTGGAAGTTGCGTAGGAGCATCTGAGGAAACCTGTGCCGGCTTCACCGAACACAGTACCAGGAATTGTAACGACCCTCTTCTCGTTCATGAGGCGTTCTGCAAACTTCTCGGAGGTCAGGCCAGTGCTTTCAACAGATGGAAAAACATAGAATGCACCCTTTGGCTCGAAGCATTTGAGTCCAATCCTGTTCAGGCCGCTAACGATAAGGTGACGACGGCGGTCATAGTCACGGACCATTTTCTCCATTTCGTGCTTGCCGTTCTTGAGGGCTTCGATTGCGCCTATCTGAGCTGTTATTGGTGCGCAGAGCATTGAATACTGATGAATCAGCATCATAGCACTGATTATCTTCGGGGATGCCATGGCGTATGCAAGTCTGAAACCAGTCATTGCGTATGCCTTTGAGAAACCATTCAGCAGGATTGTCCTCTCACGCATTCCTTCAAGGGATGAAAAACATGTGTGTCCGCCATTATAGGTCAGACAATCGTAGACCTCATCAGAGATTACCATGATATCGTGCTCACACACAACATCAGCAATAGCCTCAAGGTCAGCTTTGCCCATGGTTGCACCTGTGGGGTTATTTGGATAATTGATAATTACTGCTTTGGTCTTTGGAGTAATAGCTGCTTCAAGTTCCTCGGCGGTCAGTTTGAAATTATTCTCAAGCTTTGTTGAGACTATTACAGGAACACCACCTGCAAACATCACTGAAGGAACGTATGCAACATATGAAGGCTGGACAACAATGATCTCATCACCCGGATTTGTAATTGCACGAATAGCCACATCAAGGGCTTCGCTTACACCGGAAGTAACAAGAACCTCAGAGCCAGGGTTGTAATTGACTCCGTACTTTGCAGCATAATAGTCTGCAAGCTCCTCGCGAAGCTCAATAAGACCGTAATTAGAAGTATATGAGGTTTCACCGCATTCAAGCGAGTGGATGCACGCCTCTCTTATGTGCCAGGGAGTCACATAATCCGGCTCACCTACACCAAGGGAAATAACATCTTCCAGACCTGATGCAAGATCGAAGTAGCGACGAATGCCTGAAGGAGGCACCTTGTTCATAACATCAGCTACAAATTTAGAAGGGGTGCATGCTTTTCTCATATATTATACATCCTGTAAATGTGACCCGATTATCAATTATGGAGTCACCGGTAAACGTGAAACATGGTCCTGCTCGTGGAGGATAACGCCATCCTCTTTATAGGTTTTCAGGACAAAGTGAGTTGTTGTATGCTGTACCTGTTCAAGAGTAGATATCTTCTCGGCAACGAAGAAAGCAACTTCTTTCATTGTCTTGCCAGATACCGTAAGTGAAAGATCGTATTGTCCGGAAAGAAGTCTCACTGAACGAACTTCAGGGAACCTGTACAAACGCTCAACAAGAGGCAAGTAACCTATTGATCTTTCAAGGCTGACCTTAAGCTCGATTATTGCATAGACATTCTCATCACCTGCAAGATCCCAGTCAATGACAGTCTTGTACTTGCGGATAATTCCGCTTTCTTCAAGCTCTTTTACTATCTTGTCAACTTTATCTATAGTGAGTCCTGTAAGGGTTGCAATCTTTTCATGACTTATTCTTGCATCCTCTTCAAGACATTCCAGAACATGACGTGTCGTATTATCCATCATTTATTTAGCAACCCCATAACACCAGACAATCAAGTTAAAAAGAAAAAAGAATGCCCGATTACTCGAGCAATACCGCGTTCACAACACCATCCTGACCTGGACGGCTTGTGATCTTTGCATTACCAAGAGGAGTCTTGATAACTGAGCCTTTTGTAAGGATGTTACGCCTGACGTAGTGCTCGTTTGCAGTATTTCCGGTAACGGTTTCAATGGTAGTCTTCTGGGTCTTACCCTGAGCATCTGTTACGTTTGCAACGTTGCACTGGAGAAGTCTTACCTTTCTGTTTCCGCCTCTTGTGGAAACATTCTTTCTCTTTGTTTCATTGATGTGAGTGTCAGCAGATTCGCGACCAAGCTCGAACTTTCTTTTGCTGCGAGCGGATTTGATTTTAGCACCTGTGTAGGTTCTTCTAGATCTACCTTGCCATTTCATGATATATCCTCTTATGATTGTTATATAAGTATGAATTGAATTAACATTGTAATTCGGATTAAATCTGGTATGATTTATGGACGTTCCTTTAATAATAAGATGCTATATGAACTTTACGAGTGATGGAGTACATGTACTTCCCTTTACAGAAAAGCAAAAATGAAAAGAAGAATCATCTTCTCCACTGTCTTTCATAGACAATTCATAAATAAGTCCAGCGCTTATATCAATGTATGCTTCGCGTAACATTTCTTGGAACAGGAGGATCCCTTCCAACCCCTGAACGCAACCCATCGGCCATCATGATCAACCGTGAAGGCGAGCTTATGCTCTTTGACTGCGGAGAAGGGGCACAACAACAGATGATGCGGGCCAAAACGGGGATGAAAGCACTTTCATCCATATTCATAACCCATTTTCATGCCGACCACATACTTGGAATTCCCGGCCTCATTCAGACGATGTCCTTCCACGGAAGAACAGAACCACTAAAAATATACGGACCACATTGGATACATGAATTTGCAAGGATACTCAGCTCCCTGGGATATTACAAATTAAAGTTCGAGATAGATGCAATTGACCTTTCACCAGGAGATGTGATCAAAAGGAATGAGTATTCCATCGTTGCACTCAAAACAGAACACAGCATACCAAGCCTTGGATATGCATTGGTAGAGAACATGCGTCCCGGAAGATTTGACCGGCAGAAAGCCATTGAACTTGGAATTCCACCCGGACCTCTTTTCTCAAAACTTCACAAAGGAGAATCAGTTGAAGTAGATGGAAAGGTCATACACTCTGAAGATGTAGTGGGAGAAATGCGACCCGGAAGAAAAATAGTCTATACCGGGGATACGCGTCCATGTAAAGCAATACTTGAAGCCAGCAAGGATGCAGACCTTCTTATCCATGACTCAACACTTGCCAGCGACCAGCAGGAGTGGGCCATCGAATCCATGCATTCAACCTCAGAAGAAGCAGCAGCTCTTGCAAAGGAAGCGAATGTCCTGAAACTTGTACTTACTCACATAAGTTCCAGGTATTCTGACAATCCATCGCAGTTACTTGAAGAAGCTAAAAAGATATTCGATAATGTTATTGTTGCCGATGACCTGATGGAACTTGATGTACCCTATAGGGACAAGACCTAACCGAGATGCAGGAAAATAGAGGTAAAAAAGATAAAAAGTGATAACTGGATATATTTTAAAGGAAGGTCCAGTCAAGTCTTTTGCCATTATCATCGTAAAGTGAGACTTCCATTGATATTTCCATATCTTCTAGATCATATGGCAGGCGTTTCATACCTATATACAGAACATCACCCGGTACATAATCAAACCCTTCAGGTTTGACCTTGCCGAAATACACACGACCACCAGATTCTACTTCTTCAACTGTGACACCTTTCCACATGAGAGTGTCAATTATATTCACTATGACACATTCGAAACGGTCAGATTCATTTACCTCAGACATAGCTCTCCGATATATTTCTCAGGTTTTAAAAAGATAATCCTAGAACGAACACTTAGGATCAGATGCACATTAAATGTACATCCTGTCAGTGTTTGGTGATGTAGGAATATTCTTTAGCTTTTTTACAGAAGCATAAAGGTCATCCTGAATGACATATTCCCTGTCTTCGATAATAACATTATGAATAGCAGTCTTCAATACCTTACTAACAATATCCCTTCCTGAAAGTCCTTCGGTCATCTTTGCAATGGCAGAAAGATCAAGATCCCTCACAGGTAATGGAAATGTTTCGACATTGGATTCAAGGATTGCAAGACGCTCTTTCTCATCAGGCAGTGTGAACTCGATCTCTTCTTCAAACCTGCTTCTTACGGCAGGGTCAATAGTATCTGTGCGGTTGGTAGCACCGATAGTACAAACACCTTCACGTTCAACGATACCGTCCATCTCAGTCAGCAGGGCATTGACTATCTCTGCAACATCGCCACGCAGTTCCTGGTGTCTGCGGTCAAGTGCAATGGCATCAAGCTCGTCTATGAAAATGATACATGGAGCCATTTCCTGCGCACGATCGTATAACTGATGGATCTGCCTGGCACCTTCACCTACAAATTCACCGATGAGTTCCGTTGCCTTTACAGGAAGAATTGGGACATGAGCCTTATTTGCAAGTGCCTTTGCAAGCATAGTCTTTCCGGTACCGGACGGACCGTAAAAAAGTACATTTCTTGGTGCCCATTTACCAAACTTCTCAGGTGCTTCCAGAAAACGCTCAATTAACTTGCACTTCTTGCGTGCGCTTTGCTGTCCGATAACATCATCAAATGTGACCTCACTTCTAAACTCAACAGCAGGAGTACTGCTAATAACCGTTTCATTCACAATTATATGCGTATTCTGGCCAATAATAGAACCAGGTGGTTCGACATCAATTACTTTGTATGCGAAATCGGGAAACATCCTGCGGTCAAAGAGATAATCGCCTTTGTGTGCAATATAGCCTTTCCACTGCTCACGTGCATAGTGTTCAAAAACTCCCGGATCTGTGATCTCAGGATATTCATCAAGAAGACTGGTCATTGGATAACCGGCAGGCTCCAGGATGAGAAAATCAGCCGTACTTTCCCCGGGTTCAGAACTTGGTTCCCTGCTGGATTTAGTAGTCGTTTTCTGGGCAGTCCTTACTATATGTATCATCTCTTTTATTTTCTAATACTAATTGATTTAAGAAAGCTATTAAAGCTAACCCTTAAACCTATTTTAAGATTCAAAAGGGTTTTTGCCCTTAACAGGCCGGAATTTCATCACATATTGCAATCCTGGATTTAAAAGACACGGTCAAGGGGACTCTATTAAGTTTTAAAACAAACATATGAACGAATAATAAATATAGTAATTAATACTATATTAATAGATTAATGATACATGAACGCACACTGAAAAACGTAAAGATCACCAGTGTGGTAAACACTGTTCTGATTCTCATAATCAGTATATTTGGATTCGTATTAGTTGTGCCATTCGTTATTTCAAAAGATACGAATTCCCTGATCGTCAGCTTAGCTTTGATAATTTCCACATTCACAATAATCTTCTATGCAAGTAGGCAGATAGAGAAGAAGAACACTGAACTGGAAATGAAAATAAGTGAACTGGACAAAATGCATAAAGAGTTGAACGAGAAGCATAAAGGATTAGAATATCTTGTATCCCGTAACACAAAGATAGAGAACATGATATCTTCATTGATCTCTATGTTCATCAAACCGGGGAACATAGATGGAACTCTGGATGAGATATTAAAGAAAACAGCTTCTTTCTGTAATGCAGAATATTGTTACCTTTTTTTATTCAAAACAAATGGGGATCCATACATATCACACAGCTGGAAAAATGAGGGAAAAAACGAAAAGAAGAGTGTTTTTGAATCAACACCTTATTCCAAATTCCCATGGCTCGGGAAAAAGATCGTTCAAAAACAGATGATACACATCTCAAAAGAAGAACATCTTCTGCCCGCTGCTGACAGAGAAAGAAATATCATCTTATCAGACGAAATCCAGTCATTGATGGTAGTTCCGGTAGAATCTGAGTCATCATGTATCGGATTTATCAGTATTGAAAGTACATCAAGCAAAAACGATTGTGACCTTGATAATATTCAGACATTGAAAGTTTTATCAGAGATAATGAGTACAGCCCTTAACCACAGATCATTCCTTAAAGACCTCGGACTTTTTAAAGACCTTATTGACAGGTCAAATGACTTCATTTTCATTATAGATATAGAAAAGAATCGTATCCTTGATGCAAATGAAACTGCGTGCAAAGAACTTGGGTACACCATCAAAGAGCTTACAGTCATGGAAGAGAATGGTCTTAGTTCACTTTTTGAAGATACATTCTGGAAAAGTGACCTTCGTGACCTTGCAGGAGACAGGTATCTGCAACCTGGCCAGACACTTACCAAAAAGGATGGAACAAAGATACCAGTTGAGATGAATATTACTTTTGTAACCCATGACCACCATAATTATGCTCTTGCCGTTGTACGTGGCATTGCCGCACGTCTGGATATGGAAAGCAGACTTGCAAAGACAAAGCAAGTAATGGAACTTGCCATGGAAGGTGCCGATCTTGGAATGTGGGACTGGAACCTCAGGACAGATGAGGTCATGTATAATGAACGCTGGGCAGAGATGATCGGATACGATGTCAATGATATTGAAAAGAACATAGAAAGCTGGAAAAAACTGGTTCATCCCGATGACCAGGAACTGGTTGAGAATATCATAAATGAGCATATCAACCACATAACACCGTTCTTTGAAGCAGAGTTCCGTATGAAGAACAGTAAAGACAGATGGCAGTGGATACTTGCCAGAGGTAAGATAACAGAATGGGACAAGAATAACGAACCTTTCAGGTTTACCGGTACTACAATGGATCTCGATGAGAGAAAGAAAGTAGAGGAAGAATTACGACACTCAAATGAACTAAAAGATCTGTTCACTGATATTATGCGCCATGATCTGCTCAATCCTGCAGGAAATATCAGAGGATTTTCAGAAGTGCTCTATGAGCTGGAAGAGGATCCTAAAAAATCAAAGATAATCGGCAGTGTGCAGCGCAACACCAACAGGCTCATAGATATGATTGAAACAGCTGCTAAGTTTGCAAAGCTTGAAGCAACAGAAGAACTGGAATTGAAAGGAATAGACATTATGGCAAGTCTGAGAAATGTTATCGAACAGTTCGAACAACAGCTTCATGATAAGAACATGATCCTTCATGTACGGGCAGATGGGAACTATCCTGCAATGCTCAATCCTATAGTAGAGGAAATTTTTGCCAATTATATATCCAATGCCATCAAATACAGCCCTGAAAAAACAGAGATCAACATTGATGTTATTGATCAGAACTACACATGGATGGTAACTGTAACAGATTCCGGTGAAGGAATCTCTGATGATGCAAAACCACTGGTCTTTGACCGCTTTAAAAGGGTGAACAAGAGCGGAGTAAAAGGAACCGGGCTTGGACTTGCTATTGTAAAGAAAATAGCTGAACTGCTTGGTGGTTCGGTGGGCGTAGAGGACAATCCGGAAGGAAATGGAAGTATGTTCTGGGTAAAGCTCAGAAAATATCATGGGACTACGAGCGATGATACATCACCTATCATAGGCATTGAAACTAACATTGGAACAGAAACTAACATTGGAACAGAAACTAACATTGGAACAGAAACTATCCAGAATATAAATACTGAGATGCATTCAATGTTGCATTAGGTTTAAGGGACATAATAACCATCAGAAGCCTTTGATATCAAATATCATGAGGAAATAAGATGGAACTTGATGAACTAATCATAACAAGGGCTATAGTTGATGAATTTTCAAAGGTTTTTCTTGATTACACAGATGTTGATGTGGCACTTGTAGGTGGAGGACCGGCAAACCTTGTAGCTGCTAAATATCTTGCAGAAGCAGGTCTTAAAACCGTGCTGTTTGAGAAGAAACTCTCCATAGGCGGAGGTATGTGGGGAGGCGGAATGATGTTCCCACGTATAGTTGTACAGGCAGATGCAAAGCATATCCTTGATGATTTTGATATTAATTACCACGAATATGAGGAAGGATACTATGTTGCAAGCTCTGTGGAGTCTGTTGCCAAACTCATTTGCGGAGCCACTGGAGCAGGTGCGGAGATATTCAACCTGATAGATGTGGAAGATGTAATGATCCGGGAAAACGACGCTGTTTGCGGACTTGTCATTAATTGGGGAACTATTTCCATGACACGGCTTCATGTTGATCCTCTTGCCATTAAGGCAAAGGTTGTCATTGACGGAACCGGACATGATGCAGGGATATGCAGTACGGTCCTAAGAAAGATACCAGGTGCAGAGATAGGCACAGGCATCCCCGGAGAAAAACCAATGTGGGCAGATATTGGGGAGCGTGCCCTGATGGATACAACTAAAGAAGTATATCCCGGACTGATAGTTGCTGGGATGGCAGCAAATGCAGTTGCAGGTGCACCCAGAATGGGGCCTGTCTTTGGCGGGATGATGCTCTCCGGTAAAAAAGCTGCTGAAATTGCAATTGAAAAACTGAAAAAAGAATAAAAAGAGATTTTATATATAAGCAAACACGCCTGAGGACACTGTTTAACATGTTTCCGAAGGAAAAGTTTATGTAAGAAACGGACATCTATAGGGTGCTTTCAAGTAAAGCACCTACTTCGTGCCGGGGTAGGGTAGCGGTTATCCTGTAGCCCTGTGGAGGCTACGATTCGAGTTCGATTCTCGATCCCGGCCCCATTTTCTAATTAGTCTAATTATTGTTTTAAGCTATATTCATGAAATATGCAAGATTATTTGCTTGGCAATTGCAGAAAAGATTAAATCTAGAATGAAAAATTACGTTTTTCACGTTTTTATCTACAACATTACGTTGTATTGCCCATCATACTATCGTATGAAGGTTAAACCCCATCCCGATGCAAGGGGTGGTACATCCTTGCAGAATCTGAGATAACAGATCCATTTTTACGTTATGTTTTGATACTATTTAACAGTACACATTAAGTGCGACAGTACTATAATACTAAGATTATACAATATGTTAAAAAATATGAATGGTTAATTAACATAATGAATACAGTGTTGCTTTTAAATAACTAAGCAAATGTCAAAAGAATTGAAATGAAAAATAACAGAAAATTAAATAAATAGTAGTTAAAACTCATTCAGTTTTAACTGCCTTCTCTGACACATATCTTCACCGGGAATTTCTACAGGATATGCACCTGTAAGACATCCTATGCACAGATGATCCCTGTCTATTCCTATTGATTCTACCAGACCATCTATACTAAGATAACCAAGTGAATCGGCATTGATCACTGCTTCAACACCCTTAATGGTCTTGTGAGCTGCTATGAGCTCTTCTCTGGAAGCCATATCAATTCCCAGATAACATGGAGCAATGATCGGAGGACTACCTATACGTGCGTGAACTTCAGTAGCACCTGCGTTACGAACCATATCAATGATACGGCGCGAAGTAGTACCTCTTACTACACTGTCATCAATAAGAACCACTTTTTTGCCTTTGATATTCTGGCCAATGGTATTCATTTTCAGGCGCACCGCAGTTTCGCGCATTGCCTGACCGGGAAGAATAAAAGTTCGACCAATATAACGATTCTTCATCAGACTTTCTTCATAATCGATCTTAGATCCTTTTGCATAACCGATAGCAGAAGTTATGCCAGAATCAGGCACCGGAGATACCATATCTGCATCCACAGGATGCTCAAGGGCAAGCCTTTCACCTATTCTTTCACGGACCTTATAAACCAGTTGTCCATCGATGATAGAATCCGGGCGTGCAAAATAAACATATTCAAAAACACAGTGAGCACAATACTTCTCTTCAAAGAGTTGATAAGATTCAACCTCACCATCGCGGAAAATAAGAAGCTCTCCGGGCTCCACATCCCTGATAAGTTTACCGTTGAGCGTATCAATAGCCACACTTTCAGAAGCAACCACATAACCAGAATCAATAGTACCAAAACACAAAGGCTTGAATCCCATCGGATCCCTTACAGCCATGAGCATGTCATCTATTAATATGGTAAGTGAGTAAGACCCGTTGAGTTGTTTCATCACATTACGTATGGCATCAACAGGATCATGTTTCAAAAGCTCCTTAACCAGAAGATGAGCTAGTACCTCAGTGTCAGAACTAGCGATGAATACATGACCTTCAGCTTCAAGCTGATCACGCAGATCATAACCATTGACAAGATTGCCATTGTGAGCAAGAGCTACATTGCCGCTCTTATATTTTACAATAAAAGGCTGGCAGTTCTCTATACGTGAGTCACCGGAAGTAGAATAGCGAACGTGGCCGATGCCCACATTGCCTTTGAGTCCAACAAGTTCATCCTTGTTGAAAACCTCAGGCACAAGACCCATACCTTTTAGGGTATGAGGTTCTCTGCCATCATGTACAGTTACTCCAGCGGATTCCTGTCCACGATGCTGCAGAGCGTATAATGCATAATATATGCGAAGCGCGGAAGGGACTGGATGTGGTTCTTCATCGAACTGTACAACCCCAACAACACCGCATTCTTCGCGCATTTATATCCCTAGTCTAAAAAGACTTAATATTTGCACTTTGCCTGCCACTTGTAGCTTCTCATACGTGTGCTCTTTCCAAAGCCACAGGATGTACACTGTTTTGTGTGAATGTTGAGTGAAACACTACCGCAGCGCCTGCATTTTACATGTGTGCGCTTTTGTCTTTTACCCATTGAGGGAGTACCTTTTGACATTTATAATCACCTTTAATATGAAATTCCTTAATTGATCAATAATAATTTTAAAGCCTATGAATTACAGCCTGGAGGTTACCCATGATATTGCTAGTAGTTCTTATAGGTTACGTTCATTTTCAGGGAGATACGTAAACTACGTTGTCACCTCTGATTACAACACTACCCAGTTTTCTTACAATTTCTCCTTCCTTAAGTTCCTCTGCATCATCAAGTACAAGGTTCATATGTACGTCATATCCCTGGAGTTTTCCACGGAATTCCCTTGCGCCTTTAAGTCTCACAATTACAGGTGTGTTCAAAGCATCGTTCAGTATATCAAGAGGTCTGTTTCCCATTTTAGTCGCCTCAGTTAAGTAGGTCAAATAAATTCTACACTTAAACTTGTAGTTAATATCTAGCTTGTAAATTTGTTTATTTACATATACATATTGCGATGCTCCAATGTTGCATATGCTGTATATAAAACTATCGTGATGAACAGTTTTCAGATATCCAGAGAATGCAAAGCCATGAAAATTAGTCGCAAAGATATATAGGTCCAGTTGACCAACTGTTATATAAGCGGCAAGACATTTAAGAGCTCCGTCACACGTCAAAGAAGAGATGAGGGATCAAATGAGCAAAATACCAGTCATACTTTCCATAGCAGGGTCAGATTCCGGTGGAGGTGCAGGAGTTGAAGCAGACATCAAGACCATAGCCTCACTTGGACTCCATCCGGCATGTGCCATCACGTCAGTTACCGCCCAGAACACACTGGGAGTCAGAAGTGCCTACGACATCCCCTGTAATGTGATTATAGACCAGATTGATGCCGTTTGCGAAGACATGGATATCACATGGGCAAAATCCGGTATGCTTTCCTCATCAGAGATTACATCAACTGTTGCAGAAATGGTTAAAAAATATAACCTTAGAATTGTGGTTGATCCGGTAATGGCAGCAGAGGCTGGCGGAGACCTGCTCCGAAAAGAAGCTGTACAAACCCTACGAGATGAGCTCTTACCTGTTGCGGAGGTTGTAACTCCGAACATTAACGAGGCAAACACACTTGCAGAAATGCAGATAGAGACTGTAGAAGATGCAAAACATGCCGCAAAAGTCATCAGTAAAACCGGAGTCAAATATGTCATTGTCACCGGAGGACACCTGGACGCCTCTGATATAATATATGACTCCTGTAATGACAGGTACTTTACTATAAAAGGAATTTTCATAAAAGGTGGCACCCACGGATCAGGATGCACATATTCCTCATCTCTTGCTTCATTCCTTGCGAAAGGACATAGCATAGAGGAAGCTGCCAGAATGGCAAAAGAATTTGTTGTTGAAGGCATCAAAGGAAGCATACCTGTAGGCAAAGGTGTCGGACCGATTAACCAGCTTGCATGGCTCCTGAACAATGTAGAACAATGTGCAATTATCAATAACGTCAGAGATGGAGTGCAAATCTTAAAGGAAACAAATGAGTTCGCAAAGCTCATCCCTGAAGTTGGATGCAATATCGCAATGGCACTTCCAAATGCGCAAAGTCCGGCAGAAGTAGCGGCTGTAACCGGCAGGATCGTAAAACTCAAAGGCAGTGCTCATGTTGTCGGCGATATTGAATTTGATGCAAGCAGCCATGTTGCCAGAATAATTCTATCTGCAATGAGATATGACACTTCTTGCAGGGCGGCAATGAACATCAGATATTCGGAAACTATACTTGATATCTGCAGGGAACTGGGATTTACAATCTCATCATTCTCAAGGAATGAAGAACCTACTGACACACATACAATGGACTGGGGAACATCCTTTGCAATTGAAGCCTTCAAATCCGTACCAGACATAATATATGACAAAGGCGGGGTCGGAAAGGAAGCAATGATACGGATCATGGGACGTAATGCTGTTGATGTTGCTAAAACTGCCGGAAAGATAGCCGAAAAGTACCGGCATTTATGATACTAAATATTTTACCAATCCATAATATTACCAATACATGCCAGAAATAGATTTTACAAAACAAATTCAGGTATCTTCAAGAGTGAAAATAAAATGGAAACAGAATTTTTCAAAGACCTTTACCTGTCAAAGGAAATAAGGAAAAGTATCCGTGAAATGGGTTTCAGGAAAGCAACAGAGATCCAGGAGAAATGTATCCCTGTAATAATGGAGGGTAAAGATGTCATTGGTCATGCACAGACAGGAACCGGCAAGACTGCTGCCTTTGGCATTCCCCTTATGGAAATGCTTGAAGCAGCTGAGAGGAAGACTCAGGCACTTGTAGTTTGTCCTACAAGGGAACTTGCAATACAGGTATCTGAAGAACTGGGAAAACTTGCAAAATACATACCTGAAATGCAAATTTTAGCTGTTTACGGCGGAGCCGCAATGGAGTCACAGGCAAATGGTCTGAAAAATGGCGCACAGATTGTTGTAGGGACACCTGGAAGAATAATTGACCATCTGGAAAGAGGAAATTTCCACACGGATGATATTGGAATTGTTGTGCTTGATGAAGCAGATGAAATGCTGAATATGGGTTTTAGAGATGACATCGAAAAGATACTCAATAATACGCCAGCGGACAGGCAGACACTTCTCTTCTCAGCAACAATGCCGGGACCAATACTCAAACTGACAGACATGTACCAGAAAGATCCGGTACATATTAAAGTGGTACAGAAGAAAATGACAGTTCCTCAGGTAAAACAATATTATTTCGAAGTGAAGGATAACGCAAAACAGGAATCCTTAAGACGCCTTATCGAAGCTGAGAATATCAAATCTGCACTCGTTTTCTGTAACACCAAAAAGGAAGTTGACAAACTTGTAATCAAGCTGCGCTCCAGAGGATATCCCGTTGATGCACTTCACGGAGATGTCAAGCAAAATAAGAGAGAGCAGCGCATGAACAAATTCAGAGATGAGGACATAGGCATCCTTATTGCTACTGATGTTGCTGCAAGGGGTATTGACGTTGACAACATTGAAGTTGTTTTCAATTATGACCTGCCACATGACCCTGAGATATACGTACACAGGATAGGGAGAACAGCACGTGCCGGCAGACCCGGACTTGCATATAGCTTTGTAACAGCAAAGGAAAAAGCAAAACTGGAATCCATAAAAGAGACAACTAATTCCGATATTGAGAAAAGGGAACTTCCAAGCAATCGTGACATCGAAAAGATAAAGGAGAACAGGGTTGCCGATGAAATTAAAATGCTTGTCAGACGTGGAAAACTCGATAAATATGACGAATTCGTTGCCGGCATAACGGATGATGACATGAATTACCGTCAGATAGCAGCAGCCCTTGCAAAGATGTTGCTGAAAGGTGACAACTGATCTAACTAAAAAGATTCAAATAACCAATTATAATTGAGGAAATTCAATGAAAGATTTTGTAATAATAGGACATAAAGCACTGACCACCGGAGATTTCTCCCTGAATGACCTTCCAGGCTCTGCCGGAAGGATGGACATTCTCTGCAGATGTGTCAATTCAGCCCTTTTCCTCTCACACGGAATGAGACGTGATGTGAATGTCCACCTTGTGCTTCAGGGAGAACCAGACCCTGCTAAAATTGTCAGGTTCAATGGAGAGAAACTGAAATATCTTAATCCTGATGAGAGAAGCAGTGGTTCCCTTATCAAGAAAGCACTTGAAAAGGATGCAATTGAGTATGAGATACAGTCAACTCCCGGAGTATTCATACGTCGTGCAGGACTGGAAGAGCTGCTCAAGGAATTCAGTGAGGCAGGCAGGGATATTTACTACCTGAGAGAAGATGGAAAGGACATCATGGAATACTCCGAACTTAACTCTGATGCTGTGTTCGTCCTTGGTGACCATATGGGTGTTACTGAAGAGGAAGAAGAAATGATAGATAAGGTTGCAAAATGCACACTTAATATCGGACCTATTTCCCTGCACTCAGACCATTGTATGATAATCATCCACAATGAACTTGACAGGAAAGAAGCCTAAAATAGTCAAAAAAGGTTATATTATATAGTACCTATTTAAGCAAATCCTAAATTCCCCACATAATATACTACAAAGTGATCCAATGAGCATACTTGAAACCGCTAAGAAAATAATCGAAGAAGGCCCCATCTGCGACCATTGCATGGGCAGGCAGTTCGCCAAATTGTCCACAGGCCTTACCAATGTTGAAAGAGGACAGGCTATCAAGCTAGCCCTTACAATGGAAGGCGATGCAATATTCAAAGAATCAGGCGATGATTCACTTCTTGAAGAGATGGCAAAGAGCAGCAAATATGCCAGGAAGACGTTGAAGATAGAAGGCGAGGATGAAAAATGCTGGGTATGCCTTGGGATCTTTGAAAACCTTGATGTCTGGGCAGACAGAGCGGTGGAAAGCATCGGAGACAGGGAGTATTCAACAATCCTGGTTGGTACTAAGGTCAGTGGACTCATTGGGGAGAACGAGGAGATACTCTGGAGTGAGTGCGGGATCACACAGGCTGAGCAGTTCAAGACGGAAATGAACCGTGAGGTCGGTAAGCTCATTTCTGCACACACTGGCAAAGATGTGGAATTTGAGAGGCCGGACCTTGTTATAACCCTTGACATTGCAGATGAAAGCACAAGTGTGCAGGTAAAATCACTCTACGTACAGGGAAGATACAGGAAACTTGTAAGAGGAATCCCGCAAACTAGATGGCCATGCAGAAGCTGCGGTGGCAGAGGATGTGAGCAGTGTGATAACACTGGTAAACAATACCCTGAATCTGTGGATGAGCTCATTGGCAAGGAACTTGTAGAGATGACAGAGGCAAAGGATTCCAAGTTCCACGGCGCCGGAAGGGAAGATATCGATGCGCTGATGTTAGGTACAGGAAGACCATTTGTAGTAGAAGCTGTTAGCCCCAGAATACGCAGCATAGATGTCTGGGAACTTGAAAAGAAGATAAACGAGTTTGCAGACGGGAAAGTTGAAGTTGAAGGACTAAAAATAGTTGAAAAGGCAGTAATTGAGACTCTGAAGTCCTCAAAGGCGGATAAAGTTTATAACCTTAAAGTTACATTCAAAGAGCCTGTTTCCACGGACAAACTGGAAGATGCTATAAATTCACTTATCGGAGTACAGATACATCAGAGGACTCCGCAGAGAGTGGCCCACAGAAGAGCGGATCTTGTCAGGAAACGATATGTCCACAACATGAAACTCGTTGAGAGAACAGATGATTTCGCTATCATAGAGGTGCATTGTGATGGCGGTCTGTATGTCAAGGAACTTACATCAGGAGACGATGGAAGAACAGAACCAAGCCTTACAGGGCTTCTGGGCATCCAGGCAAAGGTTGATGAACTCAACGTCATTAAAGTAGACATATAAATAAGTCCTAAAGACTCACATACAATTCATACATTAAAATCATATTTTCAATGGAGGAAAATAATCATGGCAACATCACACGGTGAAAAACACTGCACAAGATACAAGTTAAAGAAGACCTCAAGAGAAAGAGGACTTTCACCAGTAAGCAAGGCAATTCAGGAGTTCGACTGCGGTCAGATGGTCCATATCGACATCGACCCTAGCGTACAGAAGGGAATGCCACACGCAAGATTCCAGGGAAAGACTGGAAAGATTACCGGTCAGCGTGGACGTGCTTTCGTCCTTCAGATAAGGGACGGAAACGCAATGAAGGAACTTATATCCCTTCCACAGCACCTTAAACCACAGAAATACTAAAAATTCATAGCAAATTCAGGTGTAATACCTGGATTAGCTTTATTTATCGTTAGATATATCTTTACTGCATATATTTAGCGATAATATTTTATCCCTAAATATTTGTAATCATATTGCCATTTCAATGTGGCTTTAATCCAACTAATGCATAGAGTGTATATCAATGATAGTAAAAGAAGTTCTTAGTGAAGAGTTGTTGACCCTGTCTGAAGTTAAGGGTATGCTGCACGAGATTATGGAAGAACGCCTCAACAGTGAGGAAGAGCTGGGCTATGAACTGCGCAAAGCTATCAACCATGCAGAGATGTTCTCAAAGACAACTCCTGAAAAGGCAAGAGATCTTGTAAACAAACTTCTTGAGCTGGAAAAGATGAAGCCTGAGATCGCAATCAGGATTGCAGACATCATGCCACAGTCAAGAGATGAGCTCAGATCACTTTACGCAAAAGAAAGATTCACACTTACCGAAGAAGAACTCGATGAAATGCTAGACCTTGTTGAAGAAGCAATGGATTAGATTTATATTCGATACACCCCTTTTTTTACATCGAGAGAAGTTGTAGCAGTAGCAATAGGTATGCCACTGGAGGGAATGAATATATGCAAGCAAGGGGAAAACCACCTGAGAAAGAAGAGTACGCATGGATTTTAGATTATCTTCCATATGGAAGCACCGATGATAAACGCCCTTCATATCAAAAGAAACCTCTTGTCCAGGCAGTCGGAGAGAACCATTTCGTTCTGATGGAGCTTGTGCCAAAAGAAGGTAAAGTACCTGACATACAGTCAAGGGTTTATATTGGTGATGGTGACAGAGATCTTATAGACCATGTAAAACACCGCATCACATATACTGATCTTAGCCATGGAGCTCAGCTTGAGTTGCCATACATCCTGGAAATGACCGTTAAACATCACGAGGACAGGTTTGTACAATTCTTTAACGATGCACATCCAATCACAAACAGACTTCACATGCTTGAACTACTTCCGGGAATAGGGAAGAAGCTCATGTGGGCCATTATTGATGAAAGGAAAAAAGGAACTTTCAAGACCCTTGCAGAACTTCATGAAAGGGTCGGCGGAGTGCATTCCCCCGAAAAGGTCATCGTGAACAGGATAATAGAAGAGCTGAAGGATGAGAATATCAAATACAGGCTTTTCACAACTCCATCACGCCGTCCACGTAATCACTAAAAGGTGTTCGTTTCTTGGTCTATGAGATACTCAGAAAATATGGTATCCGTGGTGGATACCATGACCAGCATTTTTTGATCGACGAAAGGATCCTTGACAGAATCGTCGATGCTGCAGACATAAAGCCTCATGAGACAGTGCTGGAAATCGGTGCAGGTATCGGAAACCTCACAGAAAGGCTAATGGCAAAAGCCGGCCATGTCATTGCAATCGAGAGGGACCCTGAACTTATTTTTGTATTAAAGGACCGTTTTGGAGAACCAGAGAATTTCACGCTCATACATGGAGATGTGCTTGAAGTTGACCTCCCGCCTTTTGACAAAGTTGTTGCTAATCTTCCTTACTCAATCTCATCTGAGATCACATTCAAGTTATTCAAATACGATTTTAAACTGGCAATCCTGATGTACCAGTACGAATTCGCACAGAGACTGGTAGCCCACGCCAATTCTAAAGATTACAGCCGCCTGTCAGTCAATGCACACTATTTTGCAGACACTTCAATGATAATGAAAATACCAAGAGGAGCATTCTCACCTCCTCCAGAAGTGCTTTCAGCTGTTGTTGAGATTAAACCACGCCCTGCTCATTTTGAAGTTCTGGAAGAGAAGTATTTCCTTGATTTTGTCACTGCGGTTTTCGGACAGAGACGAAAGAAGATGAGAAATTCTATATTAAGAAATAAGCAGCTTCTGGGCATTGATGACATGAAGGATTTCATAAATGAGTTACCGCAGGAATTGCTTGATAAAAGACCGGAAAATCTTGAACCGGAACAATTCGCAGAACTTGCGAATATAATGTTCAGGCATAAAGAAAAATGATATTCATCCATGGTTACAATTGAACACAGAAATGCAAAGGTCAAATTGGCCGAGCAGGTTTATGAACCCGCTGAAGATTCCTATTTACTGGCAGATACTGCTCTTGACCTTGTTAAAGATTGTATGAGCATTCTGGAGATTGGAACAGGAACTGGTTTTGTTTCTGCTGTCCTGAAAGCTAACAGGAATATCAGCCTTATAGCTACAGAGATCAGTCCCATCGCTGCAAAATGTGCGAAGTCAAACGGAATAGATGTTATAAGAACTGACATGTTTGCCGGTCTGATAGAAAAAAAGCAATTTGACGTTGTGTTATTCAACCCTCCTTATCTCCCTACATCTGAAGATGAAAAAGTACCCGGGTGGCTTAACTATGCATTCGATGGCGGCGTAGACGGACGGAAGGACGTAGAACCCTTTATGCAACAGGTTAGCAACTATCTCAAACCTCATGGATTTATTCTTATGCTTATATCATCACTTACAGGCATAGATGAAGTTATTGAGAAGATGAGAAAATACTCATTCAATGCACAAGTGATTGCCAGCGAAAAATGCTCTTTTGAAAAGCTGGTAATTATCATGGCAAGTGCAACGAATAACGAATAGAATGTCAGCACTCATTTGTATAGTCTGGTATTATATAATATGTTTGCATAAAATACCATCACGATTTCTCTCTTGAAATTGGCCATCGCAAGGGAATAACTGGTAGAAATGATTAAAGCTATAATTCTCAACTTTACAGAAAAAAGTCATGACCGACTTAAAGGTGAACTAGAGGAGATGCACCATGAGTTTTCCATATATCACATGGACAATGGAAAGCCGGAAATTCCTGTATATGGAAATGACTTAGTATTTATTGCCAGAGTTGAGAACAATGATCAGAAATACATAAAAGAAGCAATCGAAATTTCATCCGCCAGCAACTCACCGGTCCTTTTTATAATATCAAACCCTGATGAACTCTTCTTTGAAACAATTGCTGATAAAGAAAATGTATGGTACATTAAAGAACCATATATTACAACTGAACTTAAACATATACTTGAGCATCTCGGTTCTCTGCTTGAGAAAAAAGAAGACCAGTTCCGCCTGATAGCAGAAAATGTAAATGATGCCATTTTTGTAATGGATATAGCAGGAAACTTTTCTTATTTCAGTCCCTCCATAAAAAATATCTCAGGTTTTACGCAGGAAGAAGCTGTTAAGAAGAATCTTTCAGGATGGATAACAAAAGAATCCTACGAATATTGTATTGACCTTATTAATCATTTCGCCATAGAATTGAGCAAAGGGATTGTAAATGTACCACCGACTTTTGAAATCGAACTCATATGCAAAAACTCAGAGATCATATGGGTAGAACTTACTGTAAGTCCTGTTGTCGATTCGAATAACAATTTCAAGCATTTCATAGGAGTTATCCGCGACATCAACTCCAGGAAAAACGCAGAAGAACGTTTCAGAATAGCCGCACAATGCGTAAGTGATCTGATATATGAATGGGACATGAAAAATGACAACATGGAATGGTTTGGAGATATTGATGAACACCTTGGCTATGAACCGGGGAAAATAAAAGGAACAATTGACTCATGGTCCAAACATGTCCATCCTGATGATCTCCCTGGTGTAACGGAGAAAATCAATAAATATCGTTTGAATGGTGAGAGTTTCGATGCCGAATACAGGATGATAACCAAAGATGAAAAAATCAAATACTGGATCGAGCATGGCCTTCCAGTTTATGATAGAGATAACAGAAAAATTCTAAGAACCATTGGTGTCTGCTCCGATATTACTGAACGAAAAGAAATCGAGAATGCTTTGAAAAAGAGCGAAGAGATGTTCAGGCTCATAGCAGAGAATGCCAATGATGTGATATGGATGATGAATGAGAATGGAGAACTCCTATACGTCAGTCCTTCTGTTCAGAAACTAAGAGGATATACTCCGGAGGAGATATTTGAACTATCCATTGAAAAAAGAATTGCAAATGAATCCGGTGTTCAGGCAATGAAGCATTGGAATTATTTTTTTCAGAATTTCAAAAAAGGCATAGTTCCTGATATATCCCAAAAACTAGAAGTTGAGCAGCCATGCAAAGATGGATCCACTGTCTGGACTGAAATGCACATCAATCCGATACTTGATGGTGAAGGCAATTTCAGATATTTCCTTGGAATTACCCGTGACATCAGTGAACGGAAAAAGAGTGAGCAGGAACTAATGAAACAAAAGAATATGCTTGACAGCATTTTCGACCTTGCACCTATACCCATGCTACTTCTCAATGAAGATGCAATTGTAGAGAATATGAATAACGCATGTGTAGAGATGTTACAGCGGAAAAAGGAAGACATGCCTGGGCTTAAAGCCGGAGAAGTTTTCGACTGCATAAATTCAGTAAAAGGAGAAGGTTGCGGAACTAATAAAGAATGTATCAAATGTATCTTTAATGATTCAGCCATTGAGACATTCAAAACTAAAAAGAATATTCATAAAAGGGAAGGTAAAACTGCCATACTTAACCCGACAGGTAAAGCTATTCAACTTAATGTGCTGGTTTCAACTGCATATATAGAAATTCCTGATGAACCAAAGATAGTTGTCAGCGTAGAAGACATCACTGCAAGGAAAATGGCAGAGAAAGCAACAATACTTTCAAAGCTCGAAGCAGAACAAGCTAATCGTACAAAAAGTGAATTCCTGGCAACCATGAGTCATGAACTCAGAACACCACTAAATGCGATCATAGGCTATTCGCAGATGCTTCAGGAAACTAATTTTGGAAATATGACAGAAAAACAGCAACGTTTTGCAAACCATATTTCTACAAGTGGAAAGCACCTTCTGGAGCTTATTAATGATATTCTAGACCTTTCAAAAATAGAAGCAGGAAAAATGGATCTTTACATGGAAACCTTTGATGTTAATGAAGTACTAAAGAATGTTTACAACATAATCGACCCACTCGCTGTAAAGAAAAATATAGAGCTTAATTTTGAAATTGACAAGGACATTTCCATATATGCCGATAAAGTCAGGTTCAAGCAGATACTCTACAACCTTATGAGCAATGCAATCAAATTCACACCAAACAGCGGGCATGTTACAGCAAAGATTAGCACAAATGAAAGTTATTTAAAAATATCAGTCATTGATGATGGGATAGGAATTTCTCTGGAAGAACAGAAAAAACTCTTTACACCATTCTATCAGGCAGATTCTTCAACAGCAAGAGAATACCAGGGTACAGGTCTTGGTCTGTCAATTGTGAAAAAAATGGTTGAACTTCATGGAGGCACTATTGCTATGGAAAGTGAAGTCGGAAAAGGAAGTACATTTACTTTCACATTACCCATAAAAAAAAATAAATAACGGCTTATACGAAGCCGTCTATAAGATCATTCACTTTTTCTGGTGCAGGCTTATTCTTGTAAAGCGGACCTGATCTAAGAACATCAAGATAATCCCCAAAAGTTGGTTTTTCATTAACATAGAAAACACCAAGAGGAATCTTTTCACCCCATTCCATAGACTTTTCGAATGCTTTCACACGATTATTAAGTTCATAACCAGTATCTTCCATTTCATATACTCTTTCAGAATACCACTTGAAAGTGTTCAGCTTATTGAAAGATACACATGGCTGAAGCACATCAACAAGTGAAAGACCTTTGTGCTCAATGGCCTTTTCGATCAGGGATGTTAAATGTGATACCTTTCCGGCATATCCACGGGCCACAAAAGAACAATCCAGGGATATAGCCAATGAAAGCGGATTCAGTGGCATGTTAAACACTCCATGGGTCTGTACTTTTGTCTTCATACCTATCTCACTTGTAGGCGATGCCTGCCCTTTTGTAAGTCCATAAATCTGATTGTCGTGAACAATCATGGTTATATCCGGATTTCTCCTGACGGTATGCAGGAAATGATTGCCGCCTTCACCATAACAATCCCCATCACCTGTCACTGCAATAACAGTAAGTTCATGGTTGGCTATCTTGGCACCTGTTGCAGGCGGGAGTGAGCGACCATGAAGTCCGTTGAAACCATTGCAATTGAGATAATGCGGGGTTTTGCTTGACTGACCGATACCTGATGCCACAAGTACTTCATGAGGCGAGCGACCAAGGTTTACAAGTGCCTGTTTAATGGCCTTGAGAATTCCAAAATTACCACATCCCGGACACCATGCAGTTTCAAAGTTACCATAATCTTCTATGCTGACCATTCAGATCACCTCCTTTTCCTTAAGGGCAGCAATTATGAACTCCGGACTGAAAGGTTCACCATCAAACCGAAGAATATTTTCAGTTATCTTCACATCAGCCTCAAGCTTGAGATGACGAGAAAACTGACATGTTGAATTATTCTCAACACATACCGTCTTTTTGGCTTTAGAGAGAAGTTTTTTTGTTGCTTCTACTGGTAGCGGATGAATATGAGTGAAATGAATAAGATTTACCGATTTGCCTTTAGCTGTCAGAATATCCACCACCTCTGCAAGAGGACCATAGGTTGAACCCCATCCAATGAGCGATGTTGAAGCATTCGGATTTCCATAGACCTTAGCAACAGATATCTCATCACGGAGAACTTCCAGTTTCTTCATGCGTTTGTCATTCATTTTAATACGGTTTTCCGCATCCTCACAGATGTGACCGAACTCATCATGCTCGTCACTGTCTGATAGGACAAGCACACCTTCCTGACCAGGAAGAGCACGCGGAGAGATTCCAAGAGGGGTCAGTTTGTAACGTTTGTATTCTTCTTTT
The DNA here is from genome assembly GCF_900100715.1 of Methanolobus vulcani. GTDB lineage: Archaea > Halobacteriota > Methanosarcinia > Methanosarcinales > Methanosarcinaceae > Methanolobus > Methanolobus vulcani. The sequence continues at coordinate 77,241 of NZ_FNCA01000004.1, forward strand.
TTAGTCCTTAATTCAGAATCAGAAAGAAGGTGACGTTCCACAGTTATTTTGGAGGGGTCAAACCTCTTTGATGTGAAAAGTGAATCTGCCAGATACTGGTCACTCAAAACGAAAACAGGAATCTGGTATTTATCAGCGATATTGAAGGCTTCAGCAGTCAGATAGAAACACTCCTCCGGAGTTCCTGGTGCGAGTATACACCTTGGGAACTCACCCTGTGCAGCGGTCAGAACGAACTGAAGGTCGCCCTGCTCAGTCATAGTTGGAAGACCTGTTGCAGGACCCGGACGCTGACATAGGAAAATAACAGCCGGGGTTTCTGTCATGCCTGCCAGTCCTAAAGCTTCGGCCATAAGAGCGAATCCACCACCTGAAGTAGTGGTCATGGAACGGGCTCCTGCATAGGAAGCACCAAGTACCATGTTAAGTGCTGCAAGCTCATCTTCTGCCTGCTCTACAACAGCATTGAATTTATCCGCATTTGCAGCCACATATGTCATGACACCTGTAGAAGGCGTCATTGGATAGGCCGACAGGAACTGCACTCCTGCAGCAAGAGCACCGAGACCAACTGCCTCGTTACCGCTTATGAGCATCATATTTTCCTTTTCACCCGGATCACTTACAGAGAACTTACAACCTCCCGGATAGTGCTCCTTGACATGATCATAGCCTGCCCTTGCAGCATTGATATTTTTCTGTATAATCTCTTCACCTTTCTTTTTGAAAGAAGCTTTCAGTATTTCCTCAAGGTCAGACATATCCAGACACAGAAGACCAATCACAGCACCCATGGAAACCGAATTAGAATATATTTTATCACCGCAAACATCCTTTGCGATCTCCAGCATGGGAACATGGAATATAGATTCAGATGAACTGTTGACTTTGACAACATCAGCATCAACAACCACAACACCATCCTTTACTTCAGAGAGGTGTTTGTCAATGGACTGAGAATCCAGCGCAAGTAGCAGATCCACGCTTTCAGTCATTGCAGCTATTGGAGAATCGCTTATGCGAATCTTGAATGTGTTGTGCCCACCACGTACTCTTGAAAGATAGTACTGCGTTGCAAAAACATGGAATCCACTTTTCTTTAGCGTCTTGGCAAGAGCCATGCCGGTGGTCTGAAGACCCTGTCCGGCTGCACCCCCTACTTTGATATTAAGATCTATGTTCACGATAATCCCCTTTTACGATTTGTATCAGATCTGGAAGTGATGACTGAAAATCCCTCCACAAGAGATCTTTGTGTATCACTTACAACCGAAATATGTTCTAAACACTAATTGGAAAACTGCTTGTTGAAACAGTTTGTCTTATCCAATCCCACGTTATTTTTTGAGGTTAATATATAAAAACATTCGCAAAAAACGGCATATAACTATTCAGAAATTCGCCAGTGAATCAATTTTTACACATTTACGATGTTGTATCAATCTGTTACAAAAAGTAACTACTGGAAACCTCTCGAGAATATATTTATATAATATATTATCCTTAATAATATATAATTCATTGAAAGTTGATGATTATACTATCTGACGTGATATAAATGGAAAGAATGCCCACTGGAATAGCAAACCTTGATAAAAAAATTAGTGGCGGTTATCCGAAAGGTAAAGGAATTCTTATCACAGGAGTCCCGGGTGCCGGGAAAACCATTTTTGGACTACACTTTCTGCATAAATCATGTATGGACGGCAAGAAATGCGTAATGGTCGCAACTGAAGAGACTCCGGAAGACGTATTGGAGCAGGCTGCAATGCTGGGACTTGGATTAGAGTCATTTATTGAGAAAGGACAGCTTGTTATTAAACAGGTCATTGAGTTCAGAACCAGAACAATTGCCAGGGGAGCTCATCTTGTTGACGACTTCAGTGATACAGAGATTGATATTATTGAAGAGACACACCTTGACAGGTATATCAAACCAGATCAGGAAGGCTTCAACATTGAAGAGATAGACCTCATAGACCTTGTAAGGCTTATACCTGAAGGAACAGATGTGGCTGTCATTGACAATATTGGTGTGCTCGCATTTGGCCTTACACCAAAGGAGTTCAGAGATAAATTTGATACCATAAACCGTTTGCTTGCAAAACAGAAAACAACAACTCTTTACATTATGGATGAAGCTGCATATGAGATGACACACAAGATAGCAGACTATTCTACCTATGGTGCTGTCAAGCTTATGGTTAAAGAGAATCCATATACCGGCAAGAATGAACGCTTCCTTAGCATACCAAAGATGCGAAGTACAAAAATATCACTTGATATTACAATATTTGACATAACTTCTGCCGGAATCAGCCTTAAGGGTTCAAAGGCCAAACTTGTTGAGCTCTGATCAGGCCTGCTTTTTTACCACATAACCAAAATTTAGATTTGCAACTGTTTTTTTAGATATTTCAGTATTTTACCTTAAAAAGCATTAGCTATATATAATAAAAACTGAAATATATAATTAATCTGAAAAATAGTAGTGACTATCCCAATAAAACGCACCAGGAGACCTTACCATTACTCTTACCGATAATCCAAAAATACTCGTTGTTGACGATGAGATCATGAACATAGAGTTGCTCAAGGCATATCTTGAAGATGATTACTCAGTTATATCAGCCACAAATGGCAGAGATGCACTGGACCTAGTGCCAACGGAAAAACCCGATGTCATTCTTCTTGATGTCATGATGCCAGACCTTAACGGATATCAGGTATGTGAAACATTAAAAGGTGATCCTGAAACGCAATTTATCCCTGTGATAATGGTCACTGCACTTTCCGGTAGAGATGACTGGATCGCAGGTATTGAGGCAGGTGCGGATGAGTTCCTCACAAAGCCAGTGAACAAGATGGAGCTTCTAACACGTATCACTTCATTATTGAAATTGAAGAAGATGCACTATGACCTACTTGAGGAAAGAGATAAACTCAATCTGCAGAACAAGATCAGATCAGTACTTACACAGATAATCCCTACGTTACTTCGCACGCTTCCGGCAGAACAGAAAAGTGTCGTCATACACCAGATGATCGACATGGTGGTTGAAGCTATTCTTGAGAATACCGATCCGGAAGAACGTGGAGACGGACATGAAGGAATAGGAGATATCTGCTGCAATATCATCAACCAGCTGGGTGCTAATTTTGATAACGAGTCAGGAGAGAATGAAAACACAGCATTCCTTATCAAAGGAAACGTGTGTCCGTGGGGAAAAGAAGAAGCTCAGCTCAACCCCATATTATGTACTCTTTCAAGGGGAATATTCTCAAGAATAATTGATATATACGGACAGGACCTTGAGGTCGATGTGCTCGAAACCATGGGAAATGGGGACGAGCAGTGCCTATTCCAGTTAAATAAAATAGAATATTGAATATTAGATAAGATCCAATATTCTTATTGCCAGATGGGCGGCATTTGCACCGTTGTCAACACCAACACTTGCTACTGGTACACCCGGTGGCATCTGTGCTGTTGAAAGCAAGGCATCAAGGCCCATCATTTTTGCGCTTACAGGAACACCAATGACCGGTTTTTTTGTCTTTGATGCTATGACACCCGGAAGTGCTGCTGACAATCCTGCTATGGCTATGTATACTTTTGAATCGCTTTGAGAAATGTACTCATCCAGCTTGTCCGGATTACGGTGAGCGGAAATTACCTGGACATCGTATGAATAATCTGTACCGTCAAGCACTCCGGTCACTCTGTTTGCCACAGAACGATCGGATTCGGAACCCATTATTATTGCAATATCAACCATTTCTTTCCTCCTAAGGAAGATTACCTTCGCCTCTCAGCTCATGCTGGCGCTCGATATTCATCCTTATCAATATATTGAATATTTCTTTAACAGCAGAAACATCAAGATTCAATTCGATCGCAGCATCTGCTGCACGGTCCAGAACTACTGTGTTCTGGGTCGGATCGTTAATATTAATCTTTTCATGTTTCTTGGCCTCAAGTACCTTAGCAGCCATACCTACCCGCTTATGAATAAGCTGCATGATCTCGCTATCAATCTGTTCTATTTCTGTGCGTACTTCTTTGATAGTGGACATGTATACCCCGCATGTAAAAACATCTATTTATTACTATAATTTAAGAATGTGATTTGACCTGATATCGTTATTTATTGCCGTTTAGCTATACGTTTTGAGCTATGCTGTTTCATGGCATGCTCCTTTATGAGCACCTTTATTATTTACTTTTGTCCTTATCACGTTTCCGCTGACATTATAGTCTTTCCAGGCATCTTCAAGCATACCTGCCTGTTCGTTATTTACAAGTGCAACAAATGAAGGGCCAGTTCCTGAAAGTGTCACCCCTTCAACACCGATCTCAAGGGCACGCATCAGGAATTCAGTATCAAAACCAAGAGCACCGCAGTAAAGAAAACCGTTAAGTGTCATTGCCTTTTCAAAATTGCTTTCCATGGAGAGGGCATATGCCATATCTACCCATGGTGCGATTAGTCTGGATCGGTCTACGTTGGTACTTGAACTGAATGACTTCCTGTCAGGTGCAAATATCAGTACCTCATACTCGTGCTCTGTCCTTTTCAAAAGTTCCATGGCCTTGTTGTCAGTTACTACAAAACCACCATAAAAGGACGCACATGCATCATCCAGAGCACCGGTGATTGTCACTTTAGAGTCAAGGGCAGCCCTTACACCCATTTTAACAGCTTCAAATGGATCAAGCTCTTCACCAATGGCATCAAGGGTTGCAAGGATAGAAGCGTTTGCTGCTGCACTGCTACTTTTAAGGCCGCTTGCAAGGGGAACTTCTGATCTGGTGATTACTGTTCCACCCATCTCAATGCCAAAATGTTCAAGTACATATGATACTGACCTTTCAATGAGCTGAGTGTCTGCATCGGGCATTCCCTGAATTGTACCACTCACAGAAGTAGTCTCATCTGTCAGCTCCACATCAGCAAATGTTTTCAGATCGATACCAAAAGCCGCACCCTTCCATGTGGCTATTGCGTTGATTACCGTACCTGCACCAAGTGCATAAGCACTTCCTTTTGCTACCATTATGTGATCCCTGTTATCCTTTGAAAATACAGGATGCAGATTTAAAAAGATTAAAACTCTGCGCAACTCTGCATTTTTACCCATACCAGTACTGTAAACTATTAAAGAATAATGTTTACAGCAGTGAAAACAGAAATACAGGATAAGACTTATGAATTAGTCTTTGGCATCAGGATCATGTCCTTAAGTCTGTTATAACAAACCCTATGTTTTTCTTCCAATTCCAGAGAATCATTCTCTGCCAGAGGGCTTTTCTTCATTGTCGAACTCGAAAGACATTCATCAAGTTTCTCTCTCAGATAAGAGGAGTTAGTATCATCTTCATGCAATAATTCCAGAATGAATTTACTGTTGTGGAAATCAATTCCCTCTTCTTTTAATAATTCTCCGCAGGAGGTTGAGTACATCAGGACACCATTTGACACAGGTCCATAGAACTTTATCTTCTCACACGTCTCATTTTTGAGATGCTGTGGAGACTTGTAAACATTATCATCCTGAAGTGTTACAAGCACCTTAAAACCTTTACTTTTCTTTAATCCCGGAGGTATTGTCTCCGGGAACAGTACTCTTGGTTTAACACCCATATGTTCCAGATCAGAAACCAGTTCTGACGATCTGGAACCATCTACAACAATGATATCTTCTATCGTCTTATCTTCGGCCAATATTCTGGCAATCTCTTTTTCGTATTCCATGCATCCTATTATACTCATCAAAGGCACATTCCCATCTCCTCACAAATGAGGGTATCACAAAAATATTGCAAACTGGTCGATGATCGACCATGTAGACTAACAGCAAAAAATTTCGCAGACCAATTATATACCCCATATATTATGGCATAGTTAGTAGTATATAAATCCTACGAAAAGTATGTCATTCATTAAAATATTTAGTATGAATATGACACAATAAAATGGACAGTCGAAAAATACAAACGATAACAACGGCTACAAACGATACTTTTATAACAAATACGCGTCACTATATTTTACAATTCTCGACCCAATGGGCCGGAATTAAGTAAAGTGACACGATCATTGAGAATCAAGATTGTTAGCAAGTTATTCCGAAAGGCTCTTTGCCTGATGAGAATACTTGTTGAAAAAGGCGTATTCATGCCCGCAAACACAAAAAGTGCTTGATTGAGAAATGTTCTTTAGTGGCCTCAGTAATACTGATATCTGCATTCTTTTTTTGCAGAACCGCTGCAATCTTTCACAAGACATGACCTGGAAGCATTTGTACTTATAGGCAGGATTACGGAGAAGATCAAATGAACGAAGTAGTGTTTGGAGTAAAAGACGACAAGCAACTCGAATACACTCCTGAGAAGTGTATCGGTTGCGGAACGTGCGTTATGGCATGTCCTAAAGGTTCATTAGTTATCGGTTCAGTAGGAGCCGTGGCCAGAGGACTTATCGACAAAGATTTCCTTGAGAACCAGACAGAACTCTGCATTGTTTGCGGAATCTGTGCTAAGACATGCCCTACAGGTGCACTCGAACTGAAACAGGCCGGAGAGTCTGTAAATGATAATGCATACATAAGTGTTGCACTTAAGGACACAACAGTCAATGACAACTGTGTGCACTGCGGACTCTGTGAACAGATCTGTCCTCAGGGTTGCATTGAGGTCAAACAGTGGCTTTCCAACGATGGAACTGCCAGTGTTGACGGTGAAACTATTATTGACACAGAATGTTGCATACACTGCGGATGGTGTGCAGAAGTCTGCCCTGCTGAAGCAATCAGTGTTGAAAAGCCATTTGAAGGAACATGGTTCAGAGATGAGAATGTGTGTACCGCATGTCGCAGCTGTGTAGACACATGCCCATGTAATGCACTGTTCAACCCTGACTGGGAATCAGGAGAAAGAGTTGATAAAGTTGCACAGCGTGCTGATGCGTGTATCTATTGTGGTGCATGTGACATGGCATGTCCTGTCGATGCTATTACTGTTACTAAGACAGCGATTATCCCTGAAGTTGACAAGAAGACACTTCTTGAGAAAAAATTGCTGAATGCTGAAATGAAGAGACCTACACTTACATCAACACTTGTTATCGATGAAGCTGCATGTCTTGGATGCGGAAATTGTGTAATTGTCTGTCCTGTAAATGCAACTGATGATGAAGTTGGAGCAGGTTACCTTAACGAGGTCGATGGCAAGAAGATCCTTGAAGTAAGGAACGGTGTAGCACAGGTCGTAAACCAGGATCTCTGTGGTTCAGATGGTGCATGTGCTATGATCTGCCCGGTAGGTGCCATTACACTTGAGAAAAGGGAGGTTTAAAAATGGCAGGAACTATTGCAATCAAGAACGGTTATGTTTATGACCCGCTCAACGACATTAACGGCGACATGATGGACATCTTCATCAAGGACGGAAAGGTTGTCACAGAACTTTCCGGTGCTGACATGAAGGATGTAAAGGAAATTGATGCAAAGGGCAAGACCGTTATGCCTGGTGGTGTTGACTCTCACTCTCACGTAGCAGGAGCAAAGGTCAATGTCGGTAGGATGATGAGGCCGGAAGACCACTACAAGTTCTACCAGAAGAAAACACCAATTACCCACTCTGGCTGTGGATACAGTGTACCTTCAGTATACCTTGGAGGATACGAGTACTCCAAGATGGGATATACAACTGTTTTTGAGGCAGCTGTCCCACCAATGGAAGCACGCCACACACATGAAGAGATGCGCTCAACCCCTATGCTTGACATGGGCGGATACCTTGTACTGGGTAACAACTGGTTCCTTATGAGATACCTCAAGGAAGGAGATATCGACAAGGCAGCAGCATACATTTCATGGATGATGAGGACACACAAGACCTATGGTATAAAATGTGTCAACCCAGCAGGTGTAGAGAACTGGGGATGGGGAGAGAACATTGGAGCTCTCGATCAGGCTAATATCCACTTCGAGGTCACACCTGAAGAGATCATCAAGGGACTCACAGAGCTTAACGAGAAGCTCGGTATCCCAATGCCTGTTCACCTTCACGCAAACAACCTTGGTCACCCAGGATGCTGGGAAATAACCAGGGACTCACTCAAGATCCCAAAGAACGTCAAGGCAAAGCCAAACACAGACGTTGAATGGGCTGAGACAAAGAAGAACGCTAAGAGACACGAATCAGTTTACCTTACACACTGCCAGTTCAATGCTTTCGGTGGAACATCATGGAGAGACTTCGAGTCCGGTGTAAAGGGAATCACTGACTACGTCAACAGCGTCGACCACGTTGTAATGGACAGTGGTTGTGTACCTTTCGGTGACGCAACAGTTATGACCGGTGACGGTCCTGCAATCCATGACCTCTACGTACTCACAGGCCACAAATGGTCAAACACTGATGTAGAGTGTGAGTGTGGATCAGGTGTACTTCCATTCGAATACCTGAAGAGCAACCCTGTACACAGTGTACAGTGGGCAATGGGTCTTGAGGTACTTCTCTACGTCAAGGACGCATGGAAGAGCATCATGACAACTGACAGTCCAAACGGTGGACCATTCATAAAATACCCACAGGTCATTGCATGGCTTATGTCCAACAAGGCAAGACAGGACACATTCTCAGAATGTCACAAGTGGGCACAGGACAGAACCGACCTCGGTGCAGAGACAAGGGAAATGGACCTCTTTGAGATCGCAACAATCACCCGTGCAAACCCTGCAAGAACAATCGGTATGTCATACAGGAAAGGAACACTTGGTCTCGGTGCAGACGGTGACGTCGCAATCTATGACATCGATCCAAAGAGCCTTGAGGTCAACGACTACGAGAGCATCATAAGAGGATTCGAGAACGCTGCATACACCATCAAGGCAGGAGAAGTAGTCTCCCAGATGGGTGAGATCGTAGCAATCCCGGAGAAGAACACATTCTACTCTGATATCGCAACCGATGCAGATGATGAGAAGAGCATGCTCCAGGATGTCAAGAAGTGGTTCAAGTACTACACACTTGGTTTCGACAGATACCCAACACCTGATAAGTACCTGGCAAACCCAACACCGATCCAGGTCAATGCGGAGAAGTGATTTTAATGGCAGACGTAATACTTAAACCAACAGGAAATTTCGACCTTACCGTAGAGGCAGAGGTTGTCACACCTGACAACTTTGCCGGTAAAAGTGCCGATGAGATTGGAAAATTACTCGTCTGGCAGGGTCCGACAGAGTACCCACTTACAGACTTCTTTTCAGTAGAAGGCAATGGTGGAAGCTCAGCAGAAGATACAACCATCGTCATTGATGGGGATATCTCAAGAGTAAAACGCATAGGTCAGGAAATGACAGCAGGCAAGATCCTCGTGAAGGGCGGTGCAGGAATGCACGTTGGTTCCGGAATGAAGGGCGGCGAAATTGTTGTCGAAGGCGATGCTGACTCATGGACAGGAATGGAAATGAAAGGCGGTTCCATCCACATTAAAGGTAACACAAAAGACCACGTCGGCTGTGCATACCGTGGTAGCTGGAAAGGAATGTCCGGCGGACGCATCACTGTTGACGGAAATGCTGTCAGCCAGGTAGGCGGTGGCCTTATTGGCGGACAGATCATCATTGGCGGCAGTGTAAAACACTTCTGCGGCATTCGCATCAGTGGCGGTCTTATTGTCGTAAAAGGAAACGCTGTCAGAACCGTTGGAGCAGAGATGACCGGTGGTACCATTGTTATCGGTGGTTGCATTGAGAGATTCACACCAGGATTTACAATGGAAGGTGTTGAATCCGACCTTAAATTCGATGACATCGAGTGCCCTGGAGAATACAAGAAATTCGCAGGTGACTATGCTATTCCACAGAAAGGAAAAGGCGTACTGTACGTTTCCTGTGATAACAACGAGTGTCTGTGAGGTGTTTAATCATGGAAGCATTACTCAATACAGGTAGTACGATCGATGAAGGAAGACTTGCAAAAGGCGGAAGCAAGTATACCGATGACTACACAAAGGAATGTGCAGTCTGCTGGATGTGTGCAGAAGACTTTACATCCCTTGGCTGCCCGGAAAAAGTGGCAGTCATATCAAGAGATAGAAAATACTCAGTTGCAGTTACACCAAAAGTGACTGAGGCAATGAGAACAGGTCAGGTATTCATACCAAGGTCCATTTGGGCAAATGTTGTTGTTGAGCCTGACACATTCTCAACCGGTTCACCACGTTACAAGGGAAGCCCTGTTTTTGTTGAACCTACTGACGACGAAATCCTCAGCGCAGAGGAAGTTGTCATGAAGATGTACATGGGAGGCAAATAAAATGGTCTATAAGAACATTATCTGCCCGGTTTGCGGAGGTTCATGTGACGACGTACAGGTGAACCTGGATAAAGAGAACGGTACAATTGATGTCCAGAACGCATGCAAGATGGGTAACGCAAAGTTCCAGGAAGTTGTAAGCCATCACAGGCTCCTGAAACCAACCATAAGAGAGAATGGTAAGGTAAAGGATGTAAGCTGGGACGAAGCACTGGAAATGGCAGCAGACATTCTTGTAAATGCAAAGAAGCCATTCTTCTTCCTTGGAAGTGAGACATCCTGTGAAGCACAGGAAGTAGGTCTTCACATTGCAGAATACCTTGGCGGAATGGCAGACTCTAACGCAACTATCTGTCACGGACCAACTGTCATGGGTATCCAGGAATCCGGTATGGTCGGAGCTACAGCCGGTCAGGCAAAGAACAGAGCCGACATGATCGTATACTGGGGTGTCAATGCACTGGAATCCATGCCAAGACACATGTCAAGGTACGGAGTATTTCCAAGAGGTTACTGGACAAAGAGAGGAAGATTTGACAGGACAATGGTCACAGTGGACCCAAGGGTAACACCTACAGCCGCTGCAGCAGACCTGCACCTTCAGCTTAACCCTAACTCTGACTACGAGCTTCTTAGTGCAATGTTCACAATCCTTAATGGCAAAGAGCCACATCCATCTGTCGAAGAAATCACAGGAATTCCAATTTCAGTGATGAAACAGACAGTTGAGATGATGAAGGAATCAAACTTCGTAGCTATCTACGTAGGTCTTGGAGTTTCATCCTCATACGGAAAACACAGAAACATTGAGATCGCACTGAACTTCGTCAAGGAAATGAACAACTACACCAAGTGTAACATCGGTGCTCTCAGAGGCCACTGTAACGTAGCAGGATTCAACCAGCTTGCATCCTACCTCTACGGTTACCCATTCGGTCTTGACTTCACAAAGGGATACCCAAGGTACAACCCTGGAGAGACAACCTGTGTGGACCTGCTCAGGGAGAAGGACGTTGACGCTGCATTTGTAATGTCAGCTGATTTGATGGACCACATTCCTGCAGACAGTGCACAGTACCTCGCAGACATTCCAATGATCTGCCTTGACATTGCACCATGTCCATCTACTACCGCAGCAGACGTGGTTCTGCCTGGTGTAATTGATGCTATGGAATGTGATGGTACATTCTACAGGCTTGACAACGTGCCTGTATACTTCGAGCCATTCACAGATTCCCCATTCTCTGAAACAAAGAGCAATGAGGACACCCTTAAGCAGCTCTTCGCAAAGGTAAAGGCTAAAAAGGAAGCATGAGTGAGCACTGGTACTCTGAAAGGAAAGGGAAGGATGAAACCTTCCGCAAAGGCGAGGAAAGTATTTCCTCTACCTTTTATGTCCCCTTAGAGTGCCTGGAGATCACTGAGAACAGTAAACAAAACATTACTGTGGACGTTATTGTTGAGGAAAAGTTCGAACTTTTCGTGAATAACGTTCACGTAACCACTTTTTTTGCAAGTCCCCATGAACTTAAGGAGCTTGCGCTGGGATTTCTCGTTTGCGAGGGATTCATTGAACCTGACACCCAGGTTGATTCCATAAAAATCAAAGATAAATCCATTTTCTGTGAAATTGAAATTAATACTCCTGAACTTGAAGAACTAACGCATCTTGAAAGATGTGGAACAACATCATATCGCAAAGATGTTATCAAACATATTGATTCTGATACTAAATTCACTACTGATGCAATAATCCATGCAGTCAGCCAGTTAAAAGAACTTGGAAGAGCATGGCATAGTACCGGCGGTGCACATACATCTATTATCTATAACAACCAGGGAGAAGTGCTCTTTTTCTGCGAGGATGTAGGAAGAGCATGCTCTGTGGACAAGGTTGTAGGTAAAGCCCTGATGAACGATGTCAATATTTCTGAATGTGCTCTGGCTACTACAGGTAGACTGGCATCAACTATGGTTTCAAAAGCCATGAATGCGGGCATACCCCTCATTTCAAGTAAAGGAGCCACTGTTCGTGAGTCAGTAGAACTGGCTGATAAGGCAGGGATGACACTGGTGGCTTTTGTGAGGGGGAAGAATCTGTATGTGTATGCAGGGGAAGAGAGAGTGATTACAAAATAATCAGCTTCTTCTAGTTGTCAATCCTCATCCAAACAAAAACCATTATATCCCATTAACACCCTACTACCCCCTGCAACGTAACACAAATACTGTTGAGAATAATACTTCATATAATAAAGAAGGTTTTAATCATGAGTGAAAAAATAGGAATTTTGGCAATTGGACACGGCAGCAGATTACCATACAACAACCAGGTTGTTACTGAAATTGCAAACATGATCGCAGAGAACAATCCGGAATATGTTGTAAAGGCAGGATTCATGGAGAACAGTGAGCCTACAGTTGAAGAGGCACTCATGTCATTTGAAGGTACAGGTGTAACAACAATTGCTGCAGCACCAGTATTTCTTGCATCCGGAATTCACATCACAAAAGACATTCCTGCAATCCTCAAACTCGACCCAGAGACAAACGAAGGCGAGCTCGAACTTGACGGAAATAAAGTCAGAATCGTATACGCAAAACCTCTTGGAAGCGACAAGCTCATTGCAGATCTTATCTTCAAGAGAGCACAGGAAGTCCTTTAAGCTGTGTCAACGACACAGTTCTCTTTTTTACTAGCAAATCATATTTTGCAATATCTTCATTTGATTCCATAATGGCCAATTATTTTGTACTTTTGATGGACATTTCATCAAAATAAAAATCCTGAACCATAGTCATGGTCAGAAATTTTGAATTTATATCAATAACTATTTTGTATTGCAACTAGAGTTTACTATATTTTACATGATCTATGGAGAAATTAGGATTCACACGTGTTAAGTTCGCAAAGACATATATACCATAGTAATAATGACCTTTGGGAAGGAAGGTCACATTATGAGTGAAAAAATAGGAATCTTGATCATTGGACATGGCAGCAGGCTACCATATAACAATCAGGTTGTTACTGAAATTTCAAATATAATCGCAGAAAATAATCCGGAATATGTTGTAAAAACAGGTTTTGTAGAACACAGTGAACCAAAAGTAAGGGAAGCACTGATGTCATTTAAAGGCACAGGTGTGACTAGAATAGCTGCAACACCTGTATTCATGGCATCAGGAGTCCACCTTACAGAAGATATTCCGGAATTTCTCCAGCTGGACCCTGAAACCAATGAAGGTGAAGTAGATTTTGACGGACAGAAGGCAAAGATAGTCTATGCCAAACCTCTTGGCAGTGATAAGCTCATTGCAGACCTTATTTTCAAGAGAGTACAGGAAGCACTTTAAACTGTGTTTGAACACAGTTCTTTTTTCATATTGATCTATCCATACTCCTATCAAATATTACTATGAAATAGAATCGAAACCGGTAAATAGCCAGCTTGCCAAAATATTAATAATAAAGGTTTATGAGGAGTTGGAAACATGGATAATGCCAAGATATCAGACAAACTCGTAAGGCTCCTTGACCTCAGGCATGAGCCGGTTGCTGTAAAAGTAATAAAGAAAGGTGAAAAGATCCCGGAAGGATTCATTGAACCTGAAAAAAACATCCGACACTGCCAGTCCATAATGAGGGCAAGGAAGGGAGAATCTTTTGTAATTCCCGCAAACAAACATGCATGCATGGTTGGTGCTTCAAGTCTTGGACTTGTGCCTCTGCCTCCGAAAGTAAAAGAAGGCGAATTCCATTCCAATCTTGGAATGTTTGATTGCTCCGATGCTGCGGCAAATATGATAGACCAGCGCTCAGCATTTGAAGAAAAAAGTACTATTGCAACTGTCGTTGGACCTTTGAAGGACTTCAAAACAGAACCTGACGTTGTCATACTTGTTGACCTTCCTGAAACATTATACTGGCTTGTCCCTGCAGCTACATTCTTTGAAGGAGGAAGACAGGCATTCAGTACTGCTGCCTTCCAGGCAACATGTGTAGATTCTACCATAATACCAGTGATAAGTGGCAAAATGAACATGAGCCTTGGTTGTTATGGATGTCGTCGTTCTACAGACATTCAAAATGAGGAAATGATTGCAGGAATTCCTTATCAAAATCTTGAAAAGATGATAGAAGCTCTTGAGAAAATAAGCGATGGACCAATGCAAAAAGCAAGACAGAAATGAGCTTCTGAGTTTTTAACTGAAGTCTATGTCACCACACATTTTATCTCATATGAGGGAATATCTCATTCATACATGACCTTATTTCAGGTCATCAGGTGGTCTCTGAATGAAATGCGCATACTGCGATGATAAAATGTGCCGGGAAGGCAAGGATTGTGCAGGCATAACAGACGATATAAGTTATGAAGGGAACGAACTTAAATCCATGAAGACTTCTGCTGCCATTGAAGCCCGGTACTATATGCAGAAAACAAGACTTGAAGAGATAATCCTTTATGCACAGGAAATGGAATACAAAAAAATTGGGCTTGCCTTCTGTGTTGGTATGGAAAAGGAAGCAAAAGTAGTAGAAAAAATCCTGGAAAAGCATTTTAAAGTATTCTCTGTATGCTGCAAGGTTTCTGCAATCAGCAAAGAAGAATACGGCCTTGAGAAACTACACCCTGATTCATTTGACCCAACATGTAACCCAATAGGTCAGGCAATGCTGCTTGAAAAGGATGGAACAGAGCTCAATATCATCATAGGACTGTGTATAGGACACGACATACTTTTCACACAGCATTCATCAGCCCCTGTGACCACATTCATTGTAAAGGACCGTGTGCTTGCACATAATCCTGCAGGAGCCATATACTCAGGTTACTACCTGAAGAAAGTTTTCGGAATAAGTGAATGAGGTGTCTGTATGAAAATCACCATTGTTTATGATAATAATGCAAAGGAAGGGCTTCAATGCGGCTGGGGATTCGCCTGCCTAATCGAAACGGGAAAGAACAACATACTGTTTGATACTGGCTGGGATGGGCACCTACTTCTAGAAAATATGGAAAAATTATCAATTGATCCACAGATAATTGATACACTTGTACTTTCTCACCAGCATTGGGACCACATCGGTGGAGTTACAACTTTTCTAAATATAAACCCGGATGTTGATGTATATGTACCATCCGGATTCTCCCCTCGTCTTAAAAAAGAGATTACATCCAGAATTAAGAAGAAATTATATGGAGTATCTTCTCCCCGGGAGATCCGTGATAAGATATACACAATAGGCGAATTAGAGAAAAGTGACACCGGTATAAAAGAACAATCCCTGGTCCTTGAATGTGAATCAGGAAATTTTGTCCTCACAGGTTGTGCTCATCCTGGCCTGCTCTTAATATTAGAAGCAGCAGCTCCTTTTGGCAAAATAAACGGAATCATCGGAGGTTTACATGACAGCCAGGAATATGGCTCATTCAAAGATATGCAACTCATCGGAGCAGGACATTGCACATCACATAAAGATGTTATAAGAAAAATGTATCCTGAGAAATTCCAGAAAATATATGCCGGATATTCAATTGAGCTTTGAGATCCAAAAGTAAAATATCAACTGAGAAATACCTGTATGACAAAAAGAATAATTTACGGCCCCATACTTTCCAGAAGACTTGGAAGATCTCTTGGTATCGATGTGATCAAAACATCAGATACTAAGAAAAACTGTAACTTTGATTGCGTTTATTGCCAGCTTGGACATGTTCTCAAAAAAATAACAGGAACCAACGATGTAAAAGGCACTGTAACACCTGAAGAAGTTATTGAAGACTTACGTTGTTACCACAAAAATATCGAAGACCTTGAATACATCACTTTTTCAGGCACATGCGAGCCCACATTAAATCCAGAACTTGGAGAGATGATCAGAGGAATTAAGAAAATAAGTTCTCATCCGGTTTGTGTTATTACAAATTCATCACTTGTTGACAAAGAAAAGATACGTGAAAATCTATCTGAAGCTGATCTTGTAGTAGCAACTCTCGTTTCCGGTTATGAAGAAACATTCATGGCCATCAACAGACCTGCTGATGGTATTATTCTTGAGAACATAATCAACGGACTTAAAGAAATCAAAAAAATGGACAAACGTCCTATCCTCGGTATTGAAGTGATGCTGGTTGATTCAAACATTGATTTTCCTGTAAACCACACAGAAAGAGAGATTGAGAAATTAAAAGAGACCTTGATCGAGATTGATCCTGATGAAATAGAGATTCTCACGGTCAGCAGACCTCCTGCAGAGAATTATATTATTCCGGTTCCTGAAGACAGATTAAAAGAAATTGCCACGGAATTTGAAAAAGTGTTTGGAAAAGAACGTGTTAAGCTGGTACTTAAAGGAATAAAAAGATCTCGTTCAAAAATGAAACATGTAAACATCGAAGAAGAAATTTATGACCTCATCATGAGAAGGCCCTGCACTTTCAAACAAATATCTGTATCCCTTGGAATTAATGACAAAGAGCTCAAAGTAATTATCGACAGGTTTCTCTCATCTAAAAGTATAAAGGAAATAACTGCCGGGGAAAAGAAATACTACAAAATAAACAGATAGCTAAAAAATAAGAACTCAGTACATAATTGTACTGAATGAAATTATTATAATATTTTTTAACAGGCGTATGTACCAAACATTGCCTTTGCAGATTCTACAAGAGCAGGCAACATATCTACAGGTACGCTCATGATCATTTCCTCATCCTGTATCTCAGTATACTTTCTGCTGCCACTGCAGCCGATCGTGATACCTGCCTCACCTGTAAGATATGGGTATGAAACACCATCTGCACAGACACTCTGTTTACCGGCAAATCCTGCATTTACACGTCCACCGTTCTTCTGAAGCAGGGCCTGTGAAAGTTCCATTACTATCTTTGGCTTTGCAATGACAAGGATTACATCAGGTACGAAGCTTGCCTTCTCAAGTGGAGCATAGAGTACAGCCTTGATTGAATTTGCCTCCACCATAGGAACCCTGTCCATAGTTGCTTTTGCAGCATCAAGAGAGGCAAAGTGATTGAGATTGTAATAAACCTCGCCGGACTTGAGTTTTGGGCTCATCTCTGTAAGTCCCATTACAGATGCACCACCTTTGCACATCTGGTCATTAAGTGTTGCATAGAACTCAGTACCAAGCCTTCTTACATTGTCAACCATCTGGCAGTGCCTTGTTGTCTCTCCAACATGTGGAATCTGTTCCGGGATTTCCTCGTCAGCTCTAACAAGGTGTACAGCAACCGGAGATGTGGTCATTTGAAGTACTTCTTTGAGTTCGTTACCATATTTCTGGATATCTTCGTTGTTCATTATGGAATCTCCTGTAAAAGAAAAAGACATTAGTTCTAGGATGTGCATTTATTATGCACAACTGCTATATCAAGCTTGCCATTTGAATAAAAAATCGCAATATAGAGACACGAAATATTCACACCCGTGAACATCACTAAAAAGAGAACAGTGTGCCCGGATCTTAGAAAAAACACAATCAAGGATCATATTAATCAGGATAGATCTTTCTCAGTTCATTATAGAACTCAGTCAGCACAACTTTATAGATAATATACACGGGAATTGCAAGAATCATGCCCAGAGCACCAAGCATGTTTGCAAACATAAGAGTCAACAAAACACTCAATAATGGATTAACATTCATCTTACCTGATATCATATATGGAATGAGATACAGGTTGTCCACAAGCTGGGCAATTACAACTGTTATTATCGCATAAAGTGCAGTTGTCGGGCTTACAATGAAAGCTATGATCACAGCAGGAATTGCACCAATAAAAGGACCTATGTAAGGTACTATGTTCAGCAAACCTGCAAGTATACCAAGGAAGAACCACCCATTTATGCCTGCCAGATAAAAGCCGATACAACAGATAAGTCCCACAATAACACTTTCAAGAATCTTTGCAGAGAAATAATCCCGGAGGCGCTTTCCAATATCAAGTATCGAAGAGGACACGCAGTCCTGATACTTTACCGGGAAAAAAGCAACTATCTCAGAAACTATTACATTCTTCTTTGCAAAATAAAGACGGAACATCATCGGTATGATGAGCAGACCTGTGAATACAAAGTATGATAATCTAGAGATCAGTGATGAGAAGAAACTGAAGATATAATCTCCAATTGACTTCATGTCAGCGCTGGATATCAATGGACCCGCAGCCATATTTCCATTAACATTAGCACTCATGTTTTCGCTCATATTTCCAGAGGGAACAACTGACGGGGTTTCACCCATTATTTGACCAATATTAGCATTATTTTGTGAAGAAAGGAGATAACCATAGGTCGAAAAGATACTGGAAATACCTGTTTCATACTCTTCCTGAGAATTTACAAGAGAATTCATGTCTGACAACTGTCCCACCATTAACAGAGATACCAGCAATAATCCAATTACAACAAGAGATACAGAATAGATCCTCCTGGCCCAGAGAGACTTATGACCAAAATATCGGTTAAATTCTATGAGGATGCTATCGGTCACAAGCACGAGTATGCTTCCAATTATCAGAACGATGAATATATCCTCAAAGTGGAACAGCACAGCAAAGATAATTGAAAGGAACACGGATACTACAAGCATTATGCTCCATACTTTAGAATTAGTTGTCAGTGCCATTTTTGCTCCCTGTAAGATTTTAAGTAATTACAGGATTTCTTTTTATAAATAATTCTTTCATGGATTTAAATACAGAATCAAGTACGTTTTCTGAGTTAGAAGTATCCTCTTCTTTTTTGGAAACAGGACCTGCACCTGAAGATTTATTTGAAGTATTCCCACCCATATCGATTACCACCACATCATCCCCTGAAATCTCATTTACCTTTCCGGTTATTGCAAAATTACCAAAGCCAGTGGTAGTTGAAACGAAAGTGACATTTGAATGTGAATTATCTGATGTATTTGAACCTTCCAGTATCTTTACGGGGAATGTTTTCCAGACATGACCGCTGAACAGGTTCAGACGTACAGAATCAGCATCGATATTGTTATCATCAAGCCACTGCTGACTTACGTTGAAAAAAATGCGAGTATTACTTATCTTATTATCAAGGCCTATTTTGTCAGGATTGATATTTACATAATAATAGACTTTATCATGCGGATCTTCTGAAACAAAAGATGAACGATTATTCAGCACTTCAAGTGACATACGTACATAGCCTATGTTGACAGATGAAGTGAATTCCAGAGAACTTATAGGATTTTTCTCATCATTAAATGAGAACTCAGTTAGCACATTTTTGTTTATGAACTGCATATTCACTTCTTTCACAAGAATTTTTTTGTAATCCTCATTGGAGGAAACAGAACCTGAAGAACTACTACTTCCGCTTCCCCCAGACATTATCTGAGAGGGAGTAGGAGTGGCTACCCAGTACCACTGGTTTTCAATGCTTCCGTTAGGATTCAAAACATGGACTTTTATACTGTAATTTCCTGTTTCGGAAACATCAGGAACATAAATGCTGTTAAAGATACCATCATAATTTGCTACCTGGTTATTATTAAGATACCAGGTCACATCAGATCCTTCACTTACATTTGCCCTGAAAACAGGCTTGCGATCAAGTCTTGAACTGAGAACAGTATCATCTGGCGAGAATGTGACATTGAACGCAGGTACGACATTTACAGTCCATATTTTACTTGTATCGGTTGAACCGGAAACAACTGCGGTCAAATTATAAGTTCCTGCTTCTGTTTCTGCGAATGAATAAGATGAACTTGTAGATGACAAACTCTGCTCTACAACTACATCATCCAGCAACCATACAATATCTGATGAAGCAGTGGCTGAAACTGAGAATCCAAGTGAATCATTAGTTGATACAGACTGAGATTGTGCAATCGGATCAAATGTGACACTGCCGATTGCAGATGCAGGAACTACTGCCAATATCAGAAAAATAGCTGAAATAATAAAATGTATCCTAATATCGTGTTTAGTAAAAGACAAGATCAAAACCTCATATTGTATATTTTTCAGATATTTCCCATTTCGCACTTAATAGATGGGAAATTACAGAAGAGAACTCTGCACCATTTGTCCATACTGCAGACAGATCAGTATCTCCATCTCCATCTTTAAGTATATCAACAAGCATTTCTGAATTGTCAATAACAATAACGAAGCTTTTCAGTTTCGAATCGGTCTCTTCAATAGAGTTTACACGTACTGTCGCCAGGGGAACCAGATTCTTAATTTTCTTTGCTTCATCTTCACAGGAACTTATGACCCTTACAGTAATGCCTTCTTCACCGGCTTTCCTGTTCATGACGCCTATTATAGTAGTATAATCCTTTTTGAGGGAGGAATGGTTCTCTGCAATTGTCCTGAAAGGTGTCGATGAAGCCAGTATCAGAATATCTTTTTTTGCGCCTTCCATCATCTGGATCACTTTACAGGTAACATTTCTTGCACCATTGATGTTCCAGATATGCTCCTCGGTTGTTTCACTTGCAGACTCGCCATATATTTCACTTAGTTTTTCAAAGACAATATCACATTCATCTGCATAATCATTCTTCAGTTTGGCAAGAGCCTCTTCGGGAGGGATACACCTGTAACGCATTGGTTTTGTGTTCTGGAACTCGATTATTCCTTTTTTTTCCAGCTTTTTCAAAGCTCCGTAGATTGCTGAATTCGGAACTCCTGAATCATCATGCAGAGTTGAAACTGTTGCATCCGCGTTCCTGACAAGAGCCACGTAAACTTTTGCTTCGTAAGAAGTAAAACCAAGATTTTGAAGAGATGTGACGATCATGATAATTGCACCTGAAAACTAAAAATAAAAATTAGAAGAAGATCAGTTATCTTCTTCTTTTTTCCCAAGGAATTTCTTAGCGCCTATTGCAGCCACGACTACAACAATAAGTACTACAACAATACCCACATATGTTCCTGAGCCGGAGTCGGAAGATCCTGCAGGAAGAACCTCTGTTGTGATCTTCACGGTATCAGATGTCTTGCTGTGACCATCCGTATCTTCATACTTGACCTCACTGTTGATAGCATATGTCTTTGCAACACCGGTCTCATCTACCTTCAGCTTAAAAATTGCGTCTGCGGACTCTCCAGGTTCAAGCGTGCCTATGAATGACTGGTCATCGGTTGTGCTGAAAGGATCGGCAGAACTTATCCTTACGGTTGCATCTTTTACAGCTTCTTCACCAACGTTCTTGTAGGTTACATGAATTATACCTTCCTGACCAAGAACAAGTTCACCAGTGACATTTGTGATATCAAAGTCAGCTTCTTTCTTAACAATGACACTGACCTGGTCCATCTGCTGGCCCACGGCATACCAGAGACCTACTTCCATGTTAGTGATACCAAGACTGGTTTCATTGTCTCCGTTGATCTCAACATTTTCCTGATAACCATAGTAAAGTGTCAGGTTTAATGGATATTCACCGGCAGGTGCATTCTTTGATACTTCGATGTTAAACTTCAGTGGATCAGTTGTCTGTTCACCGGATGCAAGGGTTCCTGCCTCCTGTGGACCTGACTTTACCCTGATGTTCGGATCATCAGATGTCAGGATCGCAACAATACCAATAGCTGTGGTCCTCTGTGCCTCATAACCCATTTCAGTTTGCTGTATCTTCTGGTCAAGTGCTGATATAGGATTATTATCCTGTTCGGATTTAAAACCAGTAATAACACCTTTGTTCATAAGGTTTACATTAAGGGTAACCTCATCACCCCTTGAATATTCATTATCTCCTATCAGGGTGGCAGATACATCCGGACCACCGTAAACTGTGTAATAGTTCTCATCAAAATTGAAGAAATCAGGGAGTTTCAGATCCATTGTGGACATAGCATCATCAGCACTTACAGGTAATACAAAGAGCAGACTGAGGATCAATGATACTGAAACCACTGTTTTAAAGTTAATATTTTTAATCATAAGCATCCCTCTTAATTATCATTAGACGCGTTTTTCCTTTTATTTTTAACAACCAATACAATTATTATTACAAAAATACCAGCAAGAGCAAATCCTGTTACATTGATCTCTCTTTGAGGCTCCTCAAGTGGCAGGCTTATTTTCATACTTGTAGAGAAGGTATCGTCACCATTTTCGTCGATGTATTTGATCTCACTATCGATACCATAATTCTTTGCAAGTGTACCAACATCAGAACTTATTGTAAAGGTAGCAGTTCTGCTTTCACCTGGCTCTATTGTGCCAAGACTTTTGGTTGAACGTGCTGCACTCAGAGGCTTCATTGCAACTATCCTTGCAATTGCATCTTCAGCAGTGAGTTCTCCTGTGTTGGTATATGTTACGTTCACTACACCTGTACCACCTGATACCAAAGTACCAGTAACATTTGTTACTTCGAACTTTGCTGCAGGTTTTACGATAATGGGAATCTGAAGAGTTGTATTCACATTAGTGTAAATATTTGTATGATCAAGATCAGGCTCACCAAGTATTATGGATTGACCTACCGTCATCCTGACATCACTCTGATACTCGTAGCTCAGAGGCAATTCAAGTATGTAGACACCTGCAGGAATATCTTCAGACAGAGTAATAGTGAACTTCATTGGCCTTTCCGGCAAAACTCCCGGATATAATGCCTCCAGAGTATGACTGCTTGTTTCAGGATCAACATCGATCATATCAGTAGATGATACCAGGCCTGCCTTTAAACCATAAGCAATTGTTCTCTGTGTCTCATACTGCAACTCTGTAAGTGAGAGCTGATGCAGGGTTTCTGAAGTACCGACTGTCTTGTCAGCCTTGATACCATAGATAACACCACGGTTTGCAAGAACCACTTCAAGAGTTGCGGTCTCTCCTCGTTCGAATTCTGTGTCACCAAGTACAGAGGCTGAAATAGCAGGCTCACCGTACGAGGTATAGAAATTACTTGTATATTCATAAGTCGGAGGCAGGTATTCTTTTGCAGCCACAGAAGGTACTGCAGCTACAAAAGCAATAGAAAGCAGAATACATACCACCATAAGACTAGTATATTTTTTAAAACCACTTATATTACTATATCTCACATTCATTGGGTAATTGCCTCCTGAATGCTTTTTAATATGTTACTTCCACTTGAACCGGAATTGTGATGTGACTGGTGGAAGTGTCTCCTTTTTTCCCTGTATTTATCCAGTGTAACTATGATCGGAGGGAAGATCACAAATGTTGCAAGTAATGCAAGTATTACATCCATTACCGTGATAACTCCAAAGTTACTGGTAATTGAGAATGGTGAAGCTATTAGTGCTGAGAAACCAAATACTGTTGTAAGACCTGATGTTACAATGGCCTTTCCGATCTTGACACTTGCTTCCTGCATTGCTTCTTCCGGACCTGCGCCTTTTTCCCTTTCTTCAAAATAACGCTCCATCATAAGGATGGCGTATTCCGAACCAACACCAAGGATCAATGCTCCAAGTGTTGCAGTCATTGGTGTATATTCCATTCCTGTATAATACATGAGTCCTCCAGACCATCCTACAACTATAATCATGGTCAGAACAGGTGTAAGAGCCTTGAGAATATCTCTGTAAATTACCAAGAGACCCGCAAATACCAGCACGATACCAAGCATTGTCATAAAGACCCTGCCTGAGGTCAGAGCAGATATTACCTCTACATAGACCATTGAGTGACCGGTTATTGTTACATGCACACCTGGAGGTGGGGCCATCCATTGAAGATCCTCTTGAACAACATTTGAAAGAGATTCTATACCCTCAAGACCAAGCTCACTCATTGCATTACCAATGTTCAGGTTCAGCATGATTATTGAATTTCCGTTCAGGTAAGCATCTTTTTGCATTTCTGGTAGCTGATCATATATCGCCTGTACTTCATCTGAACTATCTGGGATTTTACCAGAATTTGCTTCTTTTACAAGATCAACAATACTGGAGGAATCTTGTATGTGACTTCTACCTGCAACTTCATGAGCAGAGAATTCATCGATCCATTTCAGAAGTTCCGGATCACTATTATCATCTGTTTTTATGATGAGATTTAGCTGGTCAGATCCTCCGAGGATCTCCCCCATATGTTGTAGATCAAGCAGAGCAGGCATATCCTGAGGAACAAAGGTTTGAGTATCCGTCTGAATACCTACAAGATTATCTGCGTAAAGACCACCAATACACAGTAAACCTGCAATAGACAATATAAGAATTGGATTTCTCATTGAAAATGTAGACATTCCCTTCAAAGCCTTTTCGAGGAAATCCGGCTCATGTTCTTCATCAATAATGACGTGGGTATGAGTTTCATGGTGTGCTGAATTCTTTTTTAAACCGAATCTACCAAGTATGTTCCACTTAGATATCTTATCGAATCCATAGAGCACAGTAACTCCCAGGAATAAAGAAGAAATGAAACACATTACTATTCCTATCATCAGAAGCTTTCCGAAATCCTGGATCATTGGAACTGTAGAAGTGAACAATGAGAAAAATCCAAGAGCTGTGATAATAAGTGCTATCAATACTGCCGGACCGGTATGCTTGATAGTGTCAATGACAGCTTCTTCATCCGTTTCACCACGTTCAAGTTCTTCTTCTATCCTGTTATGGAACTGAATGGCATAATCAATACCAAGTCCAATCAGAACGGGGAACGCAGACATTGATACCATTGACATTGGAATATTAAGGAATCCCATTGCACCGAAGGTGAATATTATACCTACCAGTACTATTGGCAGCGGAAGTAACCTCCACCTTACATGTTTGAACACCAGATATAGTACTACTACCATCAGAAGAATTGACAACAAAAGAAGTATACCCATACTTGTGTTCATCTCTTCATTCATGGCAATACTAAAAGCAGGATTCCCGGTTACAATTATGTTATAATCAGCAGGGAAATTTGCAAGCTCAATGGAAGTTTCTGTTTCCCTGAGAATTTCCTCCTGAGTAGAATCCGATGAGGTTCCTTCCAGGACAACAGACATTATAGCATGTGTGTTATCCGGCATGAGTGCACTGGGCATGGAGCTATCAATTATCCCGTCAATCGTTTGCGGATCGTCAGGAATTGTACTTCTGCCGGTCATCTGATAATTAACTTCTTTTATAACAGTCGACGGCGAAGTCACTTCCACAACGCCGGGTATGTTCTGAACTGACAGGTATGCCCTATCAAGGGCTTTCAGAAGCTCCGGTTTTGTAACATCACTACCTTCAACCATTACAACAATGGACTCAGTTCCAAAAAGATTCAGGTAAAGGTGATCATAGTCCTGATAAAGCTTTGAACTTTTCTCGACAAATGTATCCGTACCTGAAGCCATTCCAATTAACTGAGCACCCTGAAAAGAGATAATTATCAGAAGTAGTGCTATCATTATAATTGGAACGGTATTATCCTCTACGAAAACACCCAGCTTTTGAAAGATGTTTTTTATGATAAACACTCCTTGTGATTAATTATTATTACAAAAAAACTCTGTACGAGTTGTTTTAACATGTCGATAAATAGCCAGTTTAATATATAAGGGTTTTACCCTTTAATAAACTAGTGAAAAGTGTATTTGGTAATATTTATTCTTAACAACATATCAATTAACCCATTTTTTAATACAAGCAAAAAAACAGGGTTGAGACATCCTGAAGAGGATGCCTCGTTGGGGGTTGGATAGGGTGGTACTAACATACACGCATTGCGTGCTGTTGATGGTACACAAAAATATGTACAGCATTATTAGTTAATAAACCTTGCGATAAATAGTCAAAATAGATTTTTTACATGCGATGCTAGAACATCAAAGAACATATTTGTGCAATAGAAACTTAACCTCAATATGAAAAGCAATGATATAACTAAGAATATACAGCTTTTAACAAAAGAATCATGATACTTTACAGCTCTTGTATATACAGGTGCATATATAACGATTTCACTCTAAAAAAAACACATAATAAGTTACATTGTAATAATATTTACTCTTGATTGTTGCAAAAATGCCTGTCAGAAAGTTTAAAACCAGTGTCATGACGGTTATCTTCCATTAATGAATTCAGATCGATCTTATTTTCCTGAATCCAGTTGTTATCAAGGCATTTTATAGAAATCTCTTCAATATGAGATTTTAATATATCTACTGAAGATTCTGTTTCAGATGA
This sequence comes from Methanolobus vulcani, assembly GCF_900100715.1. Taxonomy (GTDB): domain Archaea; phylum Halobacteriota; class Methanosarcinia; order Methanosarcinales; family Methanosarcinaceae; genus Methanolobus; species Methanolobus vulcani. The sequence goes on from NZ_FNCA01000004.1 coordinate 103,734, forward strand.
TGTAGCTGACCTTTGTTTCATTTTGAAACACCTTCTAATTAAGCAACGTAACATTACAAATACATGACTATGTATCGTCAAGAAGGACTATGTTCAAATAGGATATAAATCTTGCCGGTAAAAACATCTTTATAGTTGTTTTAACAAACAAATTATAAATATACAGCTTTCAAACTGAAAAAATAAAACGTGATAATATGGACCATGAAGGATCATTAAGAGACCTGGGGCTTACTAAATACGAAGCCTCTGCATATTCTACATTACTAAAAGAAGGAGTAACCGGCGCACAGGAACTGTCACGCAAATCAGACATACCTGTTGGAAAGATCTATGAAGTTCTTTCAAACCTGAACAACATGGGACTTGTTGAGTTCCAGAGATCAAGACCCCGAAAATATAGGGCTGTTAAACCTTCCATTGCTCTGAATAATCTTTACACCAAAAAAGAAGAGGAAACAAAAAATGAACTGGAGAACTTCAAACTTAAAGTCTCAGAACTTGAATCCAAATTCTCCGATATAACACAACCTGAACATACGGAACTTCAGTTTTGGGCTACATCAATAGGTGAAGAAGACATTATCAAGAACATAAAAAATATGCTTGATGAAGTGGAAACTGAGATATTACATGTAAAATCAGCAAAACTCTCAAATTTAATTCGTAAAGGAAAACATATTGATCCTAATAAATTCATGCCTACTGTGATTGATGAATTTGTCAAGGCTGCAAAAAAAGGAGTGAAGATAAAAATCATTTTTCCAGAAGATGCACTTGCCTATCTAATGGAAGATAGGTTTAAGCACATTAAAGATCCACATGACAGAGAAACAATCAAAAATAATATAGATGCAAAAGCTTTAGATTGTGATTATGATTTCAGACTTATTGACGATTATATAACACACATATCAATTCCAGACCCATTAAATCCTGACGAGCTATTCGGCGAACTGAAAGTATACGACAAAGAATATGCAGCAAAACTGAAAGATAAGTTTGATGAACTCTGGAGAAAGGGAAAAAAGATGAATTTCAACTTTTGACCCATGAAGATATTGAAAAATGATTAATTCAATGATCAGTTCAATTTTGCAAAAAAAAAAGAATTTGTTGGTTGCAAATTGCAACCAAATCAGAGTTTATTTTCTTATTGACTTGTGTATTACTCTGTAGAACTTACCTCAACAAGCAGGTCCGCACCATCGCTGTCAACACGGACAGTAGAGCCTTCCGGAACCTCACCTGCAACAATAAGCTTTGCAATCCTTGTTTCAACCTCGTTCTGAATGACTCTCTTAAGTGGTCTTGCACCAAAGGTTGCACTATATCCTGCTTCAGCAAGATACGTCTTTGCAGCATCCGTAAGGTCAAGGTTAATACGCTTGTCCTTGAGTCTTTCAGCAAGGTCTGCAACCTTGATGTCAACGATCTTTACAAGCTCTTCCGGCTTAAGTGCATGGAAGAGAGCGATCTCATCGATACGGTTGAGGAACTCCGGCCTGAAATATTTTCCAAGCTCAGTCATTGCACGCATCTGAAGTATGTTGTAATCCACATCCTCCTCTTTCTCACCAGACTTCAGGAGTTCGGTAAGATCACCTGCAAAGATGTTGGATGTCATTATTATCAACGTGTTCTTGAAGTCCACGGTCCTGCCCTTGGAATCTGTCAGGCGACCATCATCAAGGATCTGCAACATGACATTGAACACATCCGGATGTGCCTTCTCGATCTCATCGAAGAGTACAACGGAATATGGTCTTCTGCGTACAGCTTCTGTGAGCTGGCCACCTTCATCGTGTCCTACATAACCTGGTGGTGCACCGATCATCCTTGAAACAGTGTGCTTTTCCATATACTCGGACATGTCAATACGTACCATGTTGTTCTCATCATCGAACAACTCTGCTGCAAGAGCCTTTACAAGCTCGGTCTTACCAACACCAGTCGGACCAAGGAATATGAAACTTCCAATCGGACGTCTCGGGTCCTTGATACCTGCATAGTTGCGTATGACCGCATCTGCAACTGCCTTTACGGCTTCACTCTGACCGATGATACGGTTGTGAAGGTTGTCCTCAAAGTGCACAAGCTTCTCACGCTGCCCTTCCATGAGCTTGGTTACAGGTATGTGAGTCCACTGGCTGACAACATCAGCAATATCCTCTTCACCGACTTCCTCATTCAGAAGCATTTCACCCTGCATATCCTGAAGCAGTTTTTCCTCTTCAGCATACTGATGTTGCAGTGGAATGAGTGTTCCGTACTTTAGCCTGGATGCAAGTTCAAGATTGTTATCATTCTCAGCAAGTTCAAGTTGGATCTTTGTGTCCTCTATCTCCTGTTTCAGTGAACCAAGCTTTGAGATGGCTTCCTTTTCGCGATCCCATCTTGCTCTCATAGCATCGGATTCAGCCCTGATGTCTGCAAGTTCCTTCTCAAGGATCTCCAGACGATCCTTTGAAGCTGCATCCTTCTCTTTCTTCAGTGCCTCGCGCTCGATCTCAAGCTGCATGATCTTACGATCCGCCTCATCAAGTTCAGCAGGCTTGCTGTCAATTGCAGTTCTCTTTTTTGCAGCAGCTTCGTCCACAAGGTCGATTGCCTTGTCAGGAAGGAACCTGTCTGCAATGTAGCGGTTACTCATAATTGCAGCAGCTACAAGTGCTGAGTCCTTAAGACGTACACCGTGGTGTACCTCATATTTCTCCTTCAGTCCACGAAGGATGGAAATTGTGTCCTCCACAGTTGGCTGCTCGACAAATACCGGAAGGAACCTGCGTTCAAGTGCAGCATCCTTTTCAATATACTTGCGGTACTCGTCAATGGTTGTTGCACCGATACAGTGAAGCTCTCCACGCGCAAGCATTGGCTTGAGGAGGTTTCCTGCATCCATAGCACCTTCTGTGGCACCTGCACCTACGATTGTGTGGATCTCATCAATGAAGAGAATGATCTGCCCCTCTGAGTCTGCGACTTCTTTAAGCACAGCTTTGAGCCTTTCCTCAAACTCACCACGGAACTTGGCACCTGCAATAAGTGCACCCATATCAAGAGCTATGATACGCTTGTCCTTCATGGCATCAGGAACATCCTTCTTGGCAATACGCTGAGCAAGTGCTTCCACAATTGCAGTCTTACCGACACCGGCCTCACCGATGAGTACAGGGTTGTTCTTCCTGCGGCGTGAAAGGATCTCAACTGAGTGCCTGATCTCCTGATCTCTTCCGATAACAGGGTCAAGCTTACCCTGGGCTGCAAGTTCTGTGAAATCAATTCCGTACTTCTTCAGTGGTTCCATTGTATCTTCCGGATTTTCTGAGGTTATTCTTCTGTTCCCCCTTACCTGCTTTATTGCTTCAAGAAGCCTGTCACGTGTAACACCCTCACTTGCAAGTATCTTACCACACTGGCTATCCTTTTCCTTTACCATTGCAAGAAGGAGATGCTCGACACTTACATATTCATCCTTCATTTTGCCGGCTTCCTGTGAAGCAGCATCAAGGACACGTCTCATGGTCTGGGTCATGTAGACCTGATCCCCTCCCGGACCTGAGACCTGTGGCTGGTTTGCAAGCTGAGCCTCAACTTTTTCCTTTACGCGGTCCACCGGCACTTCCATATTCTGAAGTAAGGTTGTTACCAGTCCTCCGCTCTGCTCCAGCAATGCAAGAAGCATATGTTCGCAATCTATCTGCTGATTTCTATATCTTGCAGCAATTGTACTTGAACCCTGGATGGCTTCCTGGGCTTTCTGTGTGAAACGATTAAGATCCATTATCATAAACTCCCCGGGATTGACATTTCCCTTTTATTAATTTTTAATTTTAACTTAAATCCTTTTTGACACGTTTTTCTGGGCCATGTCTGAACCCGGAATGAGTAAATAAAAAACATGATAGCAAACGGCCATTGCCGCAGCTATACAGGAATGTTACTCACTTATGAACCCATCTATTCGATGAGTATCTTTTTGTTTTCTTCAATCTGCATCTTTGGCAAAGTTACGGAAAGCACACCATTCTCAAGTTTTGCCTTTGCACCTTCGACAGAGACTGCATTTGGTAAGGTCACAGTCCTTGAGAATGAACTGTAAGTCCGCTCCCTTCTAAGGTAGCCTTCGTCCTTTTCCTCATTTACAGAGTTTCTGTTTGCAGATATAGTCAGCATGTTATCACTGACATCAAGGTCAACGTCACCTTTCTCAACTCCCGGGAGATCAGTGGTCACAAGTAATTCGGAACCTTCGTCCTTTACATCCACAAGTGGTGCAAGTATTCCGGTTTCTGACCATCTCTCCCCGAAACTTCTCTCTTTGAACATGTTGTTCAGCATATCCTGCATCTGCACGATCTCTTCCATAGGGTTCCATAATCCACCCCTTGCAGGTGTCACTTTTGTCAGACCAAATCTCATACTATCACTCCTTTTCTCTCATGGATATTTTGTTGTTCTTTGCTCGTCAGGCTGTACAATTCTTTTTTAAATTTACTGTGATTTTCAGTTAAATTCGAAATGTCGGTTCTCCACCTCTTTTTTCTCTTTTGTGATATTTGTTGAATAAATAAAGATAAGAGAACGATCAGATTATGATCGCAGACGTTCTCTCATCCTTCTCATCGTCAAAGTCAGCTACAACCGCCTCAGTTGTCAGGATCATAGCCGCAATGGATGCGGCATTTTGTAATCCGCTTCTGACAACCTTTGTCGGGTCAATAACACCAGCCTCAAAGAGGTCTTCAAAGACATCTTTCTTGGCGTTGTAACCGTACTGCTCATTAGACTCACTTCTGATCTGTGCAATTATCTCAGCGCCATCCCTTCCGGCATTCAGTGAGATCTGACGGATAGGTTCTTCCAGCGCACGTTTGACAATCTTAAGACCAATTTCCTGCTCACCTTCAAGTTCCAGACCGTCAAGCACAGATATTGCACGGAACAGTGAAATTCCACCGCCGGCAACCACACCTTCCTCAACGGCAGCCTTTGTAGCATTAAGGGCGTCATCGATCCGCATCTTCTTTTCCTTGAGTTCGGTTTCTGTTACAGCTCCTACCTTAATGACAGCTACGCCGCCGCCAAGTTTTGCAAGACGCTTTTTTAGTTCTTTCTTCTTGAACTCTGCATCTGTGACATTGATCTGTGACTCGATAAGCTGCATTCTCTTTTCGATTTCAGCTTTGTCACCTTTGCCTTCGATGATGGTTGTCTTGTTCTTGTCGATATTGACCTTGCGTGCAGTTCCAAGCATGTGTTCTGCGAATTCCTCGATCTTCATTCCCTTATCTTCGCTGATCACCATACCGCCTGTGAGAATTGCAATATCCTCAAGCATTGCCTTTTGCTCATCTCCGAATCCCGGAGCCTTCACAGCACATACACGCAGTGAACCGCGAATGATGTTCAATATCAATGCGGCCTGTGCGTCGCCTTCGACGTCCTGTGCGATCATGACAAGTGGTCTGCCTTCCTTGGCAACCTTCTCAAGCACAGGGATGATCTGGCTCATAGTGTTGATCTTGCGATCTGTTATCAGGACGTAGGGGTCCTCGAACTCACAGGTCATCTTCTCCTGGTCTGTTGCCATGTATGGTGACACGAAACCGCGGTCAAACTGCATACCTTCCACAACTTCGAGGTGTGTTTCCATGGTTTTGGAATTCTCAACTGTGATCACACCGTTGTAACCCACTTTTTCCATTGCATCTGCAATGAACTCACCAACAACCTCATCGTTGTTTGCTGAGATTGTCGCAACCTGGAGAATTTTTCCTTTATCCTTTACATCCTTGCTCTTTTCCTTGAGGCTTGCAACGACCTTTTCGGTTGCTTTTTCAATGCCTTTTTTGACCTCTATAGGATTTGCACCGGCACTGATATTCTTTAATCCTTCTCTTATCATTGACTGTGCAAGCAAGGTTGCAGTGGTCGTTCCGTCACCAGTATTGTCCTGAGTTTTTGATGCGACCTCTTTTACAAGCTTTGCACCCATGTTCTCGAACTTATCCTTAAGTTCAATCTCTTTGGCAATGGTCACACCATCATTGGTTACAACCGGACTGCCTGGTTTGTCAAGGACAACATTACGACCCTTTGGACCAAGTGTGATCTTCACAGTGTTTGCTACCTTATCTACACCACTTAACAATGCCTTACGTGCATCCTCATCGAACATTATCTGTTTTGACATAGATATTTCCTCATCAGTTCCCTTAGTATTGCTATTCCTCAACTACTGCTAAGACATCCTTGAAATCAAGGAATATATGAAGTTCACCATCAATGTCTATCTCGTCACTCTTGTAACCGCCGTAGATAACACGTTGGCCGGCTTTTAATGGAAGTTCTTTGCCGTCCTCATATGCTCCCACTGCGACTATGATTCCTTCTTTTTTCTCTTCCTGCGCGGAATCAGGGATGTAAATTCCACTTTCAGTGACCTCTGCCTTTTTTACAGATTTAATCAAGACTCTCTCACCAATTGGCCTGATAATCATCGTTTATTTTCCTCCAATTATCATCTAACCGGAAAGTTCCGGTTAACTGAGCAATAATATTCCACACTTCATATATAAACTTTTTGCAAAAAATGGCTTTTTTCTCGTTTTTATCGATATCATTTCGATTTTACACAGATAAGATTATATACGACATGCAAGATAGACTAATCCTATGCCACAACAGATAATCCTGATAAATCTGGAAAAGCCCAGGGAAAAAAAGCTGGAAGAAGATATTCGCTGGTTCTGTAACAGTTTCGGATTATCTTCCGGAAGGGACACAGAAAATCTTGCTACACAGATAGTACTTGATCTTCTTCAGCAGCTGGCAGAAAACCAAGATAAGATATCATCAGATATAATAGCCAGGAGTATTGAGGTCAACCAGTCCAGAGTGAACCACCACATAAGGAACCTTATCAACTCAGGTCTTATCTACAGGGAAAAAAGAGGGTTGTACATTCGTGGAGGAAGTCTTAAGGCCGCAGTACAGGAAATGCGAAAGGATTCCGAGCGTATTTTCCAGGAACTTGAAGAAATAGCCGAAGAAATTGATGAACAGATGGGTCTGAAGAACAGATGAACCATCTTCACTCATTTATTTTTATGAAAAGCGATTTATTGCTCAAATTCAGAGTTTATCGTGAACCCAGAAGTCGCCTTCAATGGTATACTCTTTTTTCCAAATTGGAACGTCTTCTTTTATGCGCTCAAGTGCAGCGATGAGTGTCTGGAAAAGCTCCTGCCGGTGAGCGGCAGCTACGACTATATAAACAATGTCCTCGCCCGATCTTATCAATCCAGTCTTGTGATGGATCAATACATCAATTATGTTGTCTTTCTGTTTCATGTCAAAGCATATCTTTTCAATAGCCCTGTCGGCAACACCTTCATATTTTTCAAAATCGATGGCAGTTGTTTCCACATTATCATTGATACGGCGGACTATTCCGGTAAATGTTGCGATACCTCCAGAAAGGCGCATATCAGGATTGGAGCGTACTTTTCTGATAAGAGAGTCCAGTGTGACCCATTCAGGCTGGTCAAGGATAAGCTCCACAACAGGAGCAAAATCCCAATCTGACCTTTCAGGTAGTTTGACAAGTATGTTAGAAATTTCATCAGATACTTCCGGTTCACCAAGGAAGATCTTCGGAAGATCACTGCTTTTTGCACCTTCAACTATTGCAAAGTCTGCTCCGTTGTCTGCAAGAGAGTTCAGGGCGTCCTCAAGAGTAGGATCTCGCTTTATAATTACAAGCTCAGTGTCTGTTATTGCTGCAACCAGATCAGCGCCTGCATCAAAGTGTTTACCCGTGTCAGTGTCCTGGGGATTAAAACGATGATGCAGCATCTGTTTTACAGTTCCAACTTTTCCATGTTCTGAAAGAGCTTCTACAAGGCGGGTGACCAGAGTTGTTTTGCCTGAGTTCTTATATCCTGCAACACAAATGACTTTCATAAAGGGAATTATGGAGAGTCATTCTATAAGTACACAGCGCAAACAGCAGCCAGCACATTCATACAAACTATTTTTTAGATTTAGAGTAAATTATAATATGATAATTACGATTAATTTATATCCTTGAATTTTGTACCCATAACAATGAGTGAGTACAAGATCAGTATACATGATATGCCAATGGACGAACGGCCCAGGGAAAGACTACTGAAATATGGCCCTGAGGCACTTTCAAATGCAGAACTGCTGGCAATAATCCTGAGAACCGGATCACAAAAAGAGAATGTTGTTAACATGTGCAGCCGTATTTTCTCAGAATATAATATCAAGCAACTCAGCCAGGCCAACATTACAAATCTCACCAAAATTCACGGTATTGGTACTGCAAAGGCATCACAGATAGCTGCTATCTTTGAACTTGCCCGCAAACTTGAAGGATTCTCCGACGAACCGAAAAGAAAGATAAGGTCACCTGCAGACGTCTATTCAATTCTTTATCCCGGAATGCGAGAACACAAGAGAGAAAGACTTGTAGCGCTTTTGCTTGACACTAAGAATCAGGTGATCCGGGAGGAACTTATCTCTATCGGCAGCCTGAATGCAAATATAGTTCATCCAAGAGAAGTTTTCAAGGCAGCACTCATGGAATCCTGTGCTTCAGTTATTCTTTCACATAATCATCCATCCGGCGACCCTACACCAAGCAGAGAGGATATTGCAGTTACCGAGAAACTTGTTGAAGGTGGTAAGCTTCTTGGCATCGATGTGCTGGATCATGTGGTTATAGGAGACGGAAGATATGTCAGTTTGAAGGATGAAGGGTATGTGCGATAAATATCTGACAACTCAGCAGACCATCCGGACAAACAAAACATTTAAGGTATTGACTTGCATTTAAGTCCCAAATGAAAGAGATTGAACTTAGTGACCCCTATATCACTCCATACAGGGGCATATACGCAATATGCGACAGTAAAAACGAATATGCTGAGATCATTGAGCATTCGAACTGTTATGGCGGTGCTGCATGGTCTAAGTTCCATTATTCTCACTCGCCGCTTATCCTTGATACACGTTCCATAGGGAACATGATAAGATACATCGTAAAGACAGGCACTTCAACCCTTGAGCTGAAACCATCCACAGCAGCTGCAGGAATTGAGTCCGTGGTAGTGGAAGGAGATGAAGTCCACATTACCTATGCAGGGCTTGGAGGGGGCGGAGTGGGTGCCACCAAATGCAGGGCATTTGCCGACGGCGTGCTTCGCTGTAACTACACCGAATCTGGCGGAGGTCGTGCTGCAAAAGGTACCATCGTAGTTCCTAAAAGGGAAAGAGTGCTCATAGGGATCGATGACACTGACACCAAGGAAGAAGGTGCTACCTGGACACTTACCCACAATATGGCAAAGGCACTGGACTGTAACGAATCAATTTACCTGTCACACTCACTAGTACAGCTTTTTCCGGTATCCGCAAGAACCCAGAATTGTGTTTCCACGGTTCTTGAATTCGGATGTGTGGATGAAAACGCAAAGCAGGAATTGCTTGAAAGTGTTAAGGCAGCCCTCCTGAAATACAGTGTTTCAGATGAGACCGGAATGGTTGTACTCTCAGACTTTGATGCAAAAAAGATAAATGAATATAGCACAAAATGTCGTAGCGGAGAGCTTACAAAAGAATACGCCATCCAGTATGCAAAAGATAACGGTGTTGATATCTGGCTTGACGGCAACGGTGTCATAGGTGCTCTTGCATCACTGGCATGGTTTGCACAACCAGATGAGTCAGTCAAACTGAAAGCTCAACTTGAATAATCAATATTAACCAATATATGACTAACAATGAGGATATAACCGGCCTTGAAGCAATTTTCCTTGCAGCACTTGACAGCAATGTGAGGTTCATTACTGCTGTTGCCGGATATCCCATGACTGCAGTTGCAGACTACTTTTTTGAGAATAAAGATCCCAGTAACTGCAATAACTATAATATTCACTGGTTCACCAATGAGAAAGCAGCCATGGAAGCTGCACTTGGAGCATCAGTTACCGGACGTCGCTCCATGGTGATGGTCAAGCACGTAGGAATGAATGTGCTTTCCGACCCCCTTATGACAGCAATGATGCACACTATCGGTTCAGGGCTTGTGATACTTGCAGGCGATGACCCGGCAGCAAAAGCATCACAGAACGAGCAGGATTCCAGATTCTACGGAGCTATTGCCGAGACTGCTGTCTTTGACCCTGCAACACCCCGGGATGCTTATGATTCACTGAGCAGGGCTTTTGAACTCTCTGAGGAAGCGAAGGTACCTGTTATTATGAGAATTACCGACAGGCTTGAAAAGGAAAAACAGAAGGTCAGCAGGTCACAGATAAACTCAAAAGCAAAACAGGAAGAAAAGCTTCTAGACAGGGACATCTGGAAACTTACCATGCATGGTAAACACCAGAGATTCCATATTGAATCTGAACCTATCCTTATTCATGAAGCTGAGAACTCACGTTCCAACCATATTTCAATCAATAGTGACAAAGTTGGAATAATCTCATCAGGTTATCCTTCGCTAATTGTAGATGAGATACTTTCCACGCAGGTAGTTTATTCTTCTTATTCACACTTGGGTCTTGGAATGGTTACGCCATTTCCTGTGGAACTGATTAAAAGTTTCATAGAAAAACATGAACGCATACTTGTTGTGGAAGAAAGTGAAGCTTTCATCGAATCACAAATCAGGACAGGCTGCGACAGTATCCTTGGAAAAAGGACCGGCCATCTGCCTTTTGGCATGACAGAAAAGGAACATGTTGAGTTTGCTTTTGAGAACATCGATAATGACAAAGTCTCAAAATACACAGATATTCAGACTATTCTCAGCAGAGGCTCAAGACCAATATGCAGTGATTGTCCGTTCATGCCACTTTACAACATCCTCCACGACATTCAACCCGTTGCAGGTGATATGGGATGCTCCATACGTACAGCACCCGACCCATTAAATGCAGTTGATACAGGATTTGCACTTGGTGGTGCAATATCAACTGCCTGTGGTTTTCCAGGAAAGGGAATAGCAGTTATCGGAGACTTCGGGCTTGCACATTCCGGTATTATCGGACTCATTAACGCAGTTGATGCTGGCTTTGACATCCTTGCGATCATACTTCAGAATGATGTTGCTGCAATGACAGGAGGACAAAGTGCACCTGACCTGAAAGGAGTTGTAACATCACTTGTATCTGATACAACCTGCATAAATATCGATGAGATGCAGGATTTGGAAGGAAAAGAAGCTTGCTCAGAAAATATTAAAGATATGATACAGAAAAAATTAAACACAAAGGGCGTTTCTGTGATCTATATTGAAGGCAAGTGTACAAAAAACTAATTGTTTGATGTTTCAAATTTGTTGTTTAAAACAAATTGTTTGAAATTTATAGTTTTAAGTTTATAATTTAAAATTTCAAACAGAAGTTATTAGCGCTTATTCTTGAAATTGACATTTAAACCCAGAATTTTGCTTGAACCTGAATGGATATCACGTGCGATCTCTGCACAACCAATAGCAGCACTCCATCTGTCAAGTACATGGGCTTTAACGTCAAGATGTGTTTCTATCTTTTTCACGACCTCAGGAACCTCGCCAACGGAACCTTCGATAATAACTTCACCAACGGAACCGTACTCCTTCATCAGAAGCTGCATACCTGCAATTTCCATGGCTGCAAAAAGTGCGATACTATCCATGGCCAACATGGCCTGAGAATCCCCATCTTCTGCCGCTTTAATGAGTTCATGTCTATCTGAGAAAGAAGTGTGTTTGAGAACACCCGAATTTACAAACGCCTCATTAGCACTTATCTTGCCTGCATCAACATCCCTGAGAGCTTGCACATCCAGTGGCCCATGCTGCAATCCCGGAGCAAATATACAGGCATCTATGGCACCGATAAGTTTTCCGTTTGCAACCGCCACAGTAACAGTATTCGAGCTTATATCGGAAAGCACAAAGTCACTGAATCCAAGAGCAAATGCATGGTAAGCGATACCTATTTTTTCAGGACTGGTGGAATGTGAGAAAATATTGAGGCGGGAGTCTGTGTCGCTGTTTTCATGGATACCCGGAATAACAACAGCAGGAATAGCAGAAGATCTTATGGAATCAAAAACAAGACCCCCACCACCTGTTTTCTTACCGGCACCTTCTATACTCTTGACACCACGGTTTTTAACAGTAGCTATGTCCTCTATATCCTTTATGCCATCCCCCATTGAATAGGTCACAGCCATGAGGGAAATATCTGAAGAACTTATCCCGAAAGCAGTTTCCATTGAAGATATAAGCTGGGACTGAGTCATCTCGGCAGCATCAGTCCTTGGAATCTCAAGTCTCAGCACCTTCCCGTCAGGAAAAAGTGCAGCAAAACGCATTGCAGTGGTACCATGATCTATTCCAATGAACATAAATTTCACCTTAAATATCTGATAATAATGAATTAAGCTCTTCCATTACATGTTCACCTTCCTCAAAACTGCCCACATTTGTGATAATGCGCAGTTCCTGGAAAGATGTACCGTGTGAAAGAAGAAGTCGCAGGTTTCCCCTGTCATCCGGCCTCTGTACCCTGGCAGTTAGTTTTCCACCGGAATTACTTTTTCCTTTAACAGTGATCACAGAAGGGATCATTTTTTTGACAGAAGGATGCTGACTCAGCAAGGACACTATCTTTTTACCTGCACGTCCGCCAATAATAGTAGTATGAGAACCACCGAGTTTGCACTCTGGCTTGCGAACTCCTTTTGAATTGATAGTATCCGTCATTTCAATTGGAATGACAACAGGTCATATAAAATATTAGTGGTTCAGTCCTGCACCTACTTACAAAAACAGGAAGAGAGCATGAATCATAAAATTTTTTAATATCACAACGATATCGGTAATTTTAGATCAAATATCGTACCTGATGGAACGTTAGTGCGAAGGGTTACTTCGCCACCATAGCGTTCAATTATTTTCTTTACAATATACAGACCAATACCTGTGTGGCCGCGGGAACCATATTTGAAATTCTTATCAAATACCATGGACTGAACCTCCAGAGGAATACCTATACCATCATCTGCAACTGAAACTTCACAGAAGTTCTTATTTCCCTTTATTGAGACATCTATTCTGTCAGCATGTCCATGAGTAATCGAGTTAGAGATCATATTGTCGAAGACCGAATACAAAGCCTCATCACCTGCTACCATGCAATTGCCTTCAAGACAAAAGTCCACATCATAATTCTCCAGAACTGAAGCAACCACTCCTCTCAGATTAAAGGATTTCAAACTTTCATCAGAGAATAGAGCAGATTCAAGTTCTTGCATCCTTGTCATCAACTGAACACATTTATCCACACTCTTTATGGCTTTTTTAGCTATATCCCAGTTCTCATCAGTCACCATCATGTCAAGTGACATCCTCACAACAGCAAGGTCATTGGAAATATCATGACGAAGAATGCTGTTTATTACCCGCAGGAACTCATTCATTTCAGCCTGCTGGTACTCAAGTTTCTTACGCTGATCAATATCATGAAAAACAAGTAAAAGGTCGCTATCCTGGTTAGCATTACCTTCTATTCTAGAAATATTCATCTCAACATGCTGTTCACAACCATCATTATGAACAAGTATCACATCTTGGCAAAAAGAACTGCCACCTTCTACCAGGCCCATCATTTCCCTGAAATCACAAACATCATCAACATCTGCATAACGAATACCGATCAAAGCGCATATATCACCTTCGATATTTGAATGACCTTTTATTTCGAGCATCCTTTTGAAAGAGTCATTTATGAACTTTATTTTTCGGTCAGGACCAATTATAGCTATTGAATCAGTGATATTGCCTATTGTTTGCCTGAATCTTTTGTTCTGAAATTCGATCTGCAGGTTCTTTTTAATAAGCTCACGCTGGATATTGACAAGCTCATTGTTAAGCATGCTGAGCCTATCATAAATGCTTTGTCCAGGAATAGTGAGACTGCAACATGAATCATATTCAGGCTGTCTGTTCAATCTTACATGAGATTCAGAAGTTATTAATTTCATATTCATTTACCTTTTCCCGGAACATCATGTCAATATACTACGCTCATGATACTTCCTGTCTACTTAATCCATCGACCAGTGTATCCGCAATTTCAACTGCTTTCCGGGCATTGCGAGCATAAGCATCAGCACCTACTTTTTTCCATAGATCCCGGTCCACATTGAAAGGATATCCACCCACAATTATGAGAATATCATTGATCCTTTCATCTTCCCTTATTCGTCTTATGACATCACTCAGCATATTCAGATGGCCTACCATAGTAACAGATAAAAGTAACAGATCTGCCTGAACTTCAGCAACCGTGCGAATAATGCTCTCCACAGGAGTATTTGCTCCCAGATAACAAGTGTTCCAGCCTTCCATCTCAAAAAAGTCTGCAACCATTCTCATTCCCATCTCATGAAGTTCGGTTCCGACACATGCAGCCACTACACCATGCTTATTGCCCGACCTGGAAAGAACATAAGGATAGAGTTGTGCCATTATCTTCTGTGTTGCAGCGGTGCAGAAATGTTCTTTTGCAACACTGATAGAATTCAGTTGCCATAGCCTTCCTATTTCTAATTGGGAACACTGGAAGATATTGAGATATATATCCTTTATATCTATTCCCTGTTCCACTGCCTGAATTATGAGTCGGTATGCTCCCTTTTCATCATTTTCAAGCAGAAAAGAATTGTATTCTTTTACAAGTGAAGGTAGCTTGCTTTTTTCAAGATAGCAGGACAATACGGGTGTATCTGACAATAGCCTATCTTTTCCACTGTCAAGTATATCAAAAAGTATCTTTGAATTATTCAGATCATCTCTTGATCCAAGAACCTCTCTGATCACGTCAAGATTATCAAGCATATAAGAAGAAGGAAGACCAAGATGTTTAAAGAGAATTTTTAACCAATCAATATATGCCATGAAAAGTTCAGGACTTTCATACTTACAGGCATTTTCAAGAAAGATTAGATGATGTTTTACATCAGCGATGCTTTTCTTTTTCCCTGAACTGCCATATTTTAAATATAGATCAGGAATTCTTTCATAATGCAGATCTACAATTTCATTTGCAATCTGATCAAGCTCATTCAACAAACATGTTGACAGGTCCCCTTCTTCCAACATGTCATTTAATTAGAACATATTAATATATATAGTTCTCTATATCAATAATATAATAGTGTTAGAATGAAATAAGAACAAACGACAGATTGAAAGAAAAATATTATGGAAAAAAGCAAATTAAAGAAAATATATTCAGAAAATCAGATTTCCTGAATATCTGCCATATCGATGAGCTTTACACCTGCGCCGTTAAGGACCTTGATAGCTCCCTCAATATCATTGACCCTGAGGATAAGAAGTGCCTTCTCGGTCTTTGTAACAAAGGCATAGGCATAATCAATGTTGATACTCTGACCACCAAGCACATCAGCGATCTTACCCAGGCCCCCAGGAACATCTTCCATTTCTATACCCAGAACACTGGTCTCAGAAACCGTAAATCCTGCATCATGAAGAACTTCATGAGCGAGGTCCGGCTTGTCAACTACCATCCTGATGATACCGAAATCCCCGGCTTCAGCAATAGTAAAAGCTCTTATGTTAATACCTGCATTCCTGAAGTTTGTTGCAATATTGGCAAGGCGACCTGGCTTGTTCTCAGCGAAAAGTGATATCTGCTTGATTATTTTTTCTTCCATATTAACACCTGCATTTTTATTAGAAGTTATGTGGCATAAGCGTTTATAGCTTTCTGTTGTCTATCACTTTTTTGGCTTTACCCATTGAACGTGGGATCGTTCCCTTCTCAACAAGCTCGACCTTAACTGCCAGATTAAGCACGTTCTTAAGAGCAGCCTGAACCTTCTTTTCAAGATTGATCATATCATTAACCTTGTCACTGAATGCTTCATCAGTCATCTCAATCTGAATTGTCATGATATCAAGTTCATTCACCCTGTCCACGATTATCATGAAGTGCTCCCCAACTTCAGGAATTGTCATCAGTACAGATTCTACCTGTCCTGGGAATACATTGATCCCACGCACGATAAGCATGTCATCTGCACGTCCAAGTACCCTCATGATACGTGGGTGTGTACGACCACATTTGCATGGTTCCTTGTTAATGATAGTGATATCACCAATGCGATACCTGATAAGTGGAAGTGCTTCCTTTGCAAGGGTTGTGATCACAAGCTCTCCGCGCTCACCATCGCCTAACTGCTCACCTGTTGCAGGGTCAATTACTTCGAGAAGGAACATGTCAGCCCAGATGTGGATACCTTCCTGGAACTGGCATTCAGTACAGAGAGGACCACTGAGTTCTGAAGTACCGTAGATGTCGTAGGCTTTGATACCTGTTGCTTCCTCGATCCTTGCTCTCATTTCCTCTGACCATGGCTCTGCACCGAAGATCCCGGCCTTAAGCTTAGTGTCATTCTGTATGCTGATACCATTCTGGTTTGCAACTTCACTCATGAAGAGGAAGTAAGATGGAGTACAGGCAATTGCTGTGCTGCCAAGATCCTGCATAAGCTCAAGCTGTTTTTCGGTATTTCCAGAACTTGTAGGAAGAACTGTAGAGCCCACTTCTTCAGCACCGTAGTGCAGTCCCAATCCGCCTGTGAAAAGACCATATCCATAGCTTACCTGAATAATATCCCCACGACCCACACCAATTGAGGTGAGAGCTCTTGCAAGGGATGTGTTCCATGCCTGGATATCATTCTTTGTGTAACCTACAACAGTTGGCTTTCCAGTGGTTCCTGAGGATACATGGAAACGTGTAAGCTGTTCGTTAGGAACACAGAACATTCCTGTAGGATACGTATCTCTTAGATCGGACTTGTATGTGAAAGGTAATTTTTTCAGGTCATCAAGTGTCTGGATGTCTTCAGGTTTGACACCTGCTTCATCAAATCTCTTTTTGTAGAAATCCGAGTGCTGGTAGACATAGTTTACCAGGTTTTTGAGTTTATTCTCCTGCATCCTCTCCAGTTCATCAACTGGCATCCTTTCCATCAATGGGTTCCAGTATTCTATCATCTAATTGCCCCTTTATCAATTATTCAGATTCGTGACATTCATCATTCAGTGAGTCACATATAGAAGGATTGGGTTTGCCTTTGAGGATATTACGTATCCTGTCTTTGCATTCACCTAAAATGGTATCCATGTCGGCAACTACATCTATTCCAGCAGCGCCCGCATGACCTCCTCCGGTACCATCATAATTCTGGCTTATATCTTCCATTATCTTTCCCAGATTGACACCTGCAGCAACAGCTTCACGCTTGGCTCTTCCACTGACCCTGATATTAGCATCACGGGATGTTCCTATGAGAGCCACATCAGCACCGATATTGAGGAACATTGATGAAGCTGCACCGCCAAATGAATTCACATGTGAATCCACCAGCAGCCAGTCATCAACCCTTTCAATGTTTGCACGGGTAGCACATTTTAACATTGCTATGCGCATGGATATATCCTGCGGGGTTGCTGCCATCATCTCCAATACATCTGCATATTCAACTCCACTACAGGTGATTATTTCAGAAACCGTCCTGAATGTTTCCTGTGTAGCGTGTTTAAAATGGCCTGTATCAGTGATTATACCGGTAAGCAGACCCATAGCAGTACGGCGCATTACCGGTGCACCCATGGACCTGAGAATATCAAAGACCATCTCAGCAGTGGATGTTGCATGACGGTGCAGATAGAACTCGGCATTTTCGATAAGAGCGGTTGTTGCGTGATGATCTATCACACAGTATTTGCCAAGTTTGATGTCATTAAGCTGAGAACTGGTTGAAGTGTCAACTACAAGAGTAATGTCATATTCTGACGGATCGGGTTTCTCGACCACGTCAATGTCAAGTTTATCAATAATAAGGGAAGCAACCCGGTTACATCCATCAACAAGCCCGATTGTTCCACCAATGGCTTCAGATAATGCAAAAGCACTGCTTACCGCATCCGGATCAGCGTTCCGATGACAAAGATAAAGGATATTATTATAATCCAGAAGCTTATTGTAAAACTCCGTTTCTTCAACTCGCATGGAAACCTCTGAACATTGCCGGTGCTTATACCAGCATGTCATCAGAAATAGAGAACAGGCTTACTGTGCCTGGTTCCCCATAGACTGTTCAATCTGTTCCTGAAGTTGTGTGAAACGTTTTGATATCCTTTCTTCCTGTCTGGAAATGGATTGTAACCTGAGTGAAAGAGTTTCTACTTTTTCATTCAGTTTGGACACAGACTCTTCCTTGTTTGATTTAACCTGCAATTCACCGATACTGCGATAAATTACAACATCATCAGGCAGTTTATCCAGCTCTTCAAGTGCCATTTCAGCTTCTTTTTGCATGGACTCGATCTGAGATTTCTGCATGGCAAGGGACTGCGCCTGCTGCTGAACCTGCTGCAACTGTGCAAGCTGGTTCTGTATCTGTGGGGGTATTTGCGTACTCATTTGGTTTCACCTGGCATACCAATAAACCTGAAGTGATTTTAATGTTTCTATGTACATTAATGCAAAAACAGGAATGAAAGAGAGAATAAGATACAGAATAATTGTTGCAATTACAAACAATTGATATTAAACAAGACAGTCTGCTGTCTCGGACGCAACCTGTATGAGACGCAACCATGTATTAAGAGTTGAACGCATGGCAACAAGATCATCCGACCTTATTTCCAGAAAAAGTGTTGAATTTTGAACTTTCATATCAACAGATGACCGTTCAGTCACCTGACTTTCAATTTCAGGTTTAAGTGATCTGTAAATACGTGAAGCTGCAGGTGTTTCAAAAACAGAGTGAGAAGTCAGCAGCATTCTTCATCGACCTCAAAAACCTTGTAGCTCTTCATTCTGAGACTGAAAAGCTCATTTTCACCTTCTTTGAAATCCAGTTGATTTCCTGAAATTATAAGAGACAACAAATTTGAAGATATTGAGTCTTCCGGAACTACTATATCATTGATCAGTGGTACTAATTCATTATCACCATCAATTAAAGGAAATGATTTAGATCTCTTTGGATAATTAGAAGGAGCTTCCAGTACGGTAATATAAATTGAAAGAGCACAGAACCCTTCCCGGTCATAAAAAGCTAAGCTTCCAGGATTACCATGATATTCACCGACAATAATAAGGGGATTATCATGAGAGAGGCTTAAGACCTCACCCATGCTCATCTTACCTCGGTTAAAGTACTCGAAACCGAAAAAAGATGCCAGATGCTTACATAAAGTACGCGTTCCGGCAGAAGGTTTGCGAGAAGAAGTGATATACATCGCTTCTTACTCTGCTTTGATGCGTTTGATAGTTGTTGGACGCTCTTTCACAAGGATACGGTGTCCACAGTAAGGACAACGAATACCTGTATACTCGTAGTCGATCTCAACGTTTCTCTTGCATCTTGTACATTTATAGGCCATACTCACCTACTCTAATGCTTCTGTAGCCTTCTTTACTGTACGTGCAACTGTCTTACCGACGTTGGTCTGAGGCAGGAATGTGCCACCTGCAAAAGTGTAATCACATTTGGTACATTTCCAGATACCTGTACCTGCTCTCTTAACATTAGGACGTGCACATTGTGGGCACTTGTGTGGCATACGCATCTTTTCTTCAAGATCTGCCACAAGTTTACGGTCCCTTCTACCATAGCGAGTACCAAATCTACCGGCTGACCTGGATACTCGGCCTTTTCGTGTATATTTTTTTGCCATGAATCTTATCTCCTTGAAATGGTGTAAATATTATATGATATTGATATTCTGATCAGATATTCAACAGGTGAGCTTCCCTGAGCTCAGATGCTTTCTGGCAGGCAAGTGACACAGCCTTTAACAGCTTTTCCTCAGTAAGTGCGCCATCACCACTCTTCTGCATACCTGATATAGAGCCATCCTGATTTGAAACAATGGTTATGCGGGTGTCACAAACAGTTTCTTCATCAAGAGCAGGGTCAATCATCATCTCACCGCCGATGTCTACCAGCGTAACTGAAATGGGCATATCCCTTATAGGCATTGGCATATCCTCACCACGGCCTTCGCGTTCACCAGGAACAACGGCAGTCAGAAGGGCAGCTATTGCACCCAGAGAGGATACATCCTGAATGTTCCCTTCATTATTGAGAACATGGATATCGATGAATACCATCCAGACTTCTTCTCCCTCCGTAATACACAACTTATTTAAATCAATTGCGCCTGATTCACGGATTCCCCTGTCAGTGACACGGGCCATTTCAATGGCATTCTCTTTTGGAGGACCAGCCTCAAAATCAGGAGAAGCTATTGGATTTAGTTCCATACTTGTGATAATGACACCTTGATCTGCAGAATCCGGGAAAGGTGTACCTACCTGTAGTTTTACTCCTACAAGGATCTCAGTACCGCCCATCTTTATCCAGGCAGATCCTTCTGCCTTTTCTATAACGTTAGTCCTGATCTCAATATCCCTTATCTCATCAAAAGCACGCCCATCAGAACGCTGACCTTTGAGCATAAGGTTGTAAATATAATCTTTCTTAAGTACTGACATTACTTGATTGCCCATGATCTCACCTCAGGCCTTCTCTTCATCATCTTCATCTTCAGTGGCATCCTCTTCATCCACATCAGTGAAAGACTCTTCAAAATCCTCTACCATCTCGACAGCTTCGAAATCAGAATGAGATTCTACGGAATCTAGGTCTTCATCTTCGTCGTCCTCAGATTCAGGCCCAGGTTCATCAACTGAATCCTCGCCAGCATCTTCAACCTCTTCTTCCTGATCAGCATCATCGTCGGATTTGTCTTCAGACTCTTCCTCACCTTCAACATCATCACCGGATGGTTCAAGAGTGGATTCCACAAGGGCAGAAACATCAACTTCTTCCTCATCGTCAGATATCTCTACATCTTCAAGTTTTGTGAACTTGTTTTTGAGAGTCTCTTTCTGTAATTCCATTATCTGACGACATCCTTCCTTACACATCTCAATTGCCTGTTTGAACTCTTCCGGAGTAACGTCACCGTCCATCTGGACAAGTGTTATCTCGCCGTCGGAGGTCATAGCCATTGGGATGTCAGCATCACCATAGTTGTCTTCAGGCTTGTTAAGGTCAAGCACAAGCTGACCGTCAACCTTTCCTACTGCACATGCAGAAACAAGTCCCTTCATAGGAATACCTGCATCAGCAAGAGCCATACATGCCGCATTGATAGCTGCAGTTCTTGTACCTGCATCGGCCTGGAGTACCTCAGCAAAAACATCAATTACTGCACCAGGATAAAGGTGAGTAAGTACAACAGGCTCAAATGCCTCACGGCTTACCTTTGATATCTCAATACTTCTTCTGCTTGGACCTGGTCTTATACGATCCTCTACAGAAAAAGCTGCCATATTATAACGGTATCTAATCAGTGCAGAATCAGCTTTCTGCAATCTTCTTGGGTGAAGTTCCCTTGGGCCGTAAACAGCCGCAAGTACCTTGTTCTTACCCCATTCTAAATAACATGAACCATCAGCCCTGGAGAGTACACCTATCTCCATTTTCATTGGCCTGATCTCATCAACACGCCTGCCATCCAGACGTAATCCATTTTCATCAATGAACTTTTCAGGTTTATCACTCATATTAATTCTCCAATGTTCACACATTCTCCCTGATCAAAAAGAGTCACTCTGGTCAATCATCATCTTCCAAAAGAGCATCCACTTTTCGGTAGGTATCTTCCCTTATCTCACTTTCGTCTTCCGTATCTTCTGTGAGATCTTCTTCAAAAACAGCTTCATCCTTCTCTGAAACAAATTCATCCTCACCTTTCAAAAAAAGAGAGATCCTATCAGTCAATCCTGATGTGTGAGAATGTTTCATTATAAGCTCAATAGCCTCTGTAAGAAGGTCCATTTCACTATCTTTTCCTTTTATCCATATTCTTCCGTTCTGGCCTACGAATACCTCACAATTAGTCTCTTTCTTAAGCATTGATACCATAGAACCACCATGCCCTATGATACGAGGAACCTTCGTAGGAGTTACTTCAATAACACGACCCTTGTCGAGAAGTCTCAGACCACGTTCTCTCATGGTCAATTCGACCTTCATGGATGAACTTACATCTTTCACACGAAGTAAGGCTGATGAGCCTATACCCATGTACTCCGCCATTTTTTCCTGCTCCACACGCCTTGGATATTCAGACACGTGCAACAATCCGTCATATGGCGATCCAATATCAAATATCCAGTTAGAGGGTGTTACCTCTATAACAGTACCAATAACGTAATCCCTGGAAGAAGGAATATATTTTCCAGAAAAAGGAATAACTGATATCTTGTTCTTGGCGTTCTTAACTCCGTATAAAAGTGAATAGACTTTTCCGTCCTTTACATACGTACCAGGACCGGAATCAGTCTTGTTTTCAGACAAAAGTTGTCCAGGAATTACAATTTCACGTTCCATTATGGGGCCTCATAATAATTTAGTTTCAGCATCACCTTTTGTAAGATGATTCACAAGGCCATAGAAATCATTCTGCAGCCCAGCAGGCATTTTGATCACGGCTACCCATGAACCGTCATTCTGCCATTCATTCTTTACAAGGGTTGCAAAGCCGGCAATTTCACCATAGGATTTTGCCGCATATTCAGCCGGAATCCTTACAGCTACATCGACCTCTTCAAACCTTATAGGTATTATCGGACGAATAGCTTTCATTACAATATTAACCTGCTCATCAACACCTTTCAAGGGATCGATGTGAATCTTTGCCTCTTCCATCGCCTTTTCAATTCTGGCAGGAGGATGGGGCGCCCTTGTCTGGGGGTTTATAGCATTTTGTGCAATAATTGTTATGACCTGCCTGGTCTTCTCCTCCAGAATCTGCTTTCTTTGCTCTTTTGTGAGCTGGAGTTCACCATGCAATATGATCTGCCTGGCAACATCCATGATATTGTTAGTTTCAAAAGCACTTACAAGCTCAGATTCTCCGGCATGGTCTCCTTGCGCAGCGTCAGTAAATACTGATTCTACAGCAATGATGTCCTCAATATTGACATCATCGCCTCTTTTCAGTGAAAAAGCACCTTCAGGTTCAACTAAAACCTCGAACTGATGCTTACCTTTCTTGAGCCTTGCAATGACAGACTCATCAAGAGATACCATGTTAGTTCACTCCAATGATTGCTAATTATTCCTCTGATTCCTCGCTTTCAGAGTTTTCATTTTCTTCTTTCACTTCGTCCTTGAGCTCGTCACGAACTCTTGAGACAAAACCAGCAACTTCCTCTTCAGAAAGCTTCCTGAACTGACGATCATCAAGGGTTACAACACCAAGCTCAAGGGTAGCTGCATCAACTTTCCCTTCTGTTGATTTGTAAAGGGCCTTCATTCCAAGCATGATTGCAGCATCAATGTCCATATCTTCCTGATAATCTGCCTCAAATATCTCCATGAAAGCATTTCTTCCAGCACCGATTGCAGTTGCCTTATATTCCAGCAATGCCCCGCTTGGGTCACTCTCAAAGAGACGTGGACGTGAATCGTCGACTCCTGCGATAAGAAGAGCCGTACCATATGGACGGACACCACCGTATTGTGTGTATGTCTGCTTGTGATCACAGATCTTCTTGGCAATAACTTCGACACCTATTGGTTCGTCGTATGAGACCATATTTATCTGTGCTTCGACCCTTGCCCTGTCGACAAGAGCACGGGCATCAGCTACGAGTCCTGAAGTGGCAACACCTATGTGGTCATCTATCTGGAAGATCTTCTCAATTGATTCTGCTTCTATCAATCTGCTTGTGATCCTTTTGTCTACAAGCAATACCACACCATTCTTTGCTTTTACACCGGCTGCGGTTGTGCCTCTTTTAACTGCTTCTCTTGCATATTCTACCTGGAAGAGACGTCCGTCAGGACTAAAAACTGTGATGGCTCGATCATACCCCATCTGTGGCGTCATTTGCATCTTCACTTCATCTCCTGATTTATTTATAAATAACAGAATATATACGATAACTAACTGAAATACGCTCTCTACTCATTTATATGTGACTGTTCTTCGGGGTTAAATATACCGACACCCTCTAAATACTTTTTTGTTGCACCAAGAACAGTACCTGAAACTCCGAGAACATGAATAAGAACTCTTTTTCCTTTTACATTTGTAATGGTGGCCAGAACAGCCCGTGTCTGTGAAACATGATCACGATCACAGCTTATTACGCCCTTATTATCATCAAAGGCAAAAAGCCAGATATTGCACTCGCTCGAACCAAGATCACCAAGAAGGCTTCCAGAAGCTGAGAATATCTCCCGGATAAGTTCGTCCCTGCTAACCAGTGAATTCTCCTCAGCTATAAGCTCAAAAGCAAGATACCGCTTATTTTCCCGCATGGTTGGCGGAAGAATCTTCATTGACCATCACCTTCACCTGTAACATCCCCGGGCATACGATCTACGATCTCGACACCCTCAAACACATATTTTGAAGAAGGACGATTCCCTGAGATTATGTTTTCAGGAGTGGTGGACAAGCCATAAACAGCTTCCTCTTTTGTCATACCAAAAAGTCCTGCAAGAGCCATTAATTCCCTTGGTGCTCGCAGATCATAGCAGGATCTTGCGTTGGATGTAAGAATAAATGGAACATCATATTTACGGACAAGTGCCAGATCTTTTCTGAAATTGGACAAAGTCCTGACCCTTCTTCCTCCGCGCTGGATGATGACTTCACCAAGATCGAATGAAATTGCGACATTATTGTCACTTGCAGACTTTGCAAGAACATGATTCAGACCATTATCCTTCATTGATCCAAAACCACAAAGAATGTCCACATTGGAGTTCTCAACGGCTGCACGGTTTATATTCTCACTACCACCGCGTACAACTATAACATCGGTGTTTTTACGGTATTTTCCCACCATTCCGTGTAAGCGGGAAGGATTATCTACTCTGATCTCAACACCACTGAAAACTTCAAGATCACCGATCTTCGTTGCCTTTTCCAGATGACAGCTATCGGAGGGATTGGTAATAGCAATTCCACCAAATTCCAGCCTGGAAGAAAAGGCAGCCATTTCTTCGATCGTGTTTCTACCTTCTGGCGCAGAGTAAACATTCAGATCATAAAAAACAGATCTAGCCAAATAATTCCTCCACTATCAGCCCCGCCTGAACACGGTTCTTCGGATAAGTGGCTATTTTCACTTTAACAGTAATGGCATCGGACGATGAACTCAGTAACAGTTTCCCCAGAAAAGCCGCTTGTTTGTCAAACCTCATATGGAATAACTGATCATCGTCTAGCCTGTCAGGCATTTCACTGCGCAGGTTCTCTACATCTCCAGGGCTCATGTTTTCCCTGATAAACCTGGCAAGTCGTACAGAATCCGATTTGCGTGAGATCTGCGAACTGAGCATCACAGACGGATTACCATAGTGACCTTCAATATCAGTTACGTCTACAAGTTCATCGGTAACATCATCGTCGGACATGCCAGTGGCATTCCGTAAAAATAAGTCCAGGGCACCTCGTACCCTGGAAAGATCCTCAGTTGAGTGCGCGATCACGCGCAAGTTGATATAGTGGATCACTTACCTCTGTTAAGGTTGGATCTCAGGCTTGGCCTGGTCTTTTCAGTACCGGTTCCACGGGTCATCATACCTCTGCCCTTGCGGCCTGCGCTGGTCTTACCGCGCTGTGCACGTCCCTTGTGAGTGTTGTTACAGATCCAGTTGAGGTTCTTGTCACTCTTAATTACAGGGTGGCTTGGATCTACAAGGATAACCTCGTACCACTTGGATTTACCGTCGTCGCCTACCCAGTAGGAGTTGAGAACTTCCATGTTAGGGAATTTCCTGTCAGCACGCTGTTCAGCGATTCTCTGAATGCTCATTCCACCAGTGATCTTGTTCTTACCCATGCGCTGTGTACGCCTTCCACGGATATATCTGGCCTTTCTAAGACCTCCTCTGCGCACCTTTACACGAGCTACAACGATACCCTGCTTTGCCTTGTATCCAAGGGAGCGGGCACGGTCAATACGAGTTGGACGCCTGATCTTTGTTACAGATCCCTCTTTTCTCCATTCCTGGAGCCTTTCCCACCTAAGTTCACGGACATATGTGTTGTCCGGGTCTTTCCATGCGTCCCTTACGTATGCGTAATATGATTTTGACAAATTTGTTCACCTAAGTTTCATTTCTAGTTTCACGGTTCAGCTTTTAAGATTTACAAAAGCTACATTCCCACGGGACTAATCCCGACAATGAAACAGGACTACTACTTAGCCCAATTGAATTTAAACCTTTGCACAATTCAGATATAAAAATACAAATTTCCACAGGACTAATGTAAATTTATATAAAGTCAGTTCAGTATAAGTAAAAACCATTTTTCAGAGGAAAAAAAATGAACAGATCAAAACTGAACTACTACATCGATATCTTGCTGACAGTATTATTCATAATAGTTGCCATTACAGGTTTTGTATTATACCTTGCTATCCCTTCAGGAGTACGACAGGGAAGATATCAGGAATTCATAGGAATTACCAAAGCAACATGGACACTGGTTCACAACAGATCTGCCATTTTGCTAACATTATTCACAGGCCTTCATTTTGTTCTGCATAAAAGATGGATGTGTTGCATGACAAGGAATTTGTTCAAAAAAGAAGAAGACCAAAAAGACACAGAGTGTGAAATCATAAATATTTAAACAAATGCTCAGATTCAAATAATTTCAAATAAGCGATATTCAAATCACTCAAATTTACTTAGATCTTCCCCTGAACGCAGTATACCTGTAATTTCACCATCGTCATCCATAAGGACAACATCATACCAGCGCATAGGGATTTCTTTTCCATCTTTTGCAAGTACAACGTGCTCGGCAAATTCCGGTGGCTCCGATTCACCGGAGATGATCTTAGTTAACTCATCCTGAAGTTCTGTACATTTCTCTTCAGGTACAAGGAACTTGACAAAATCATGACCAATGAGCTCGAACTCATCGTAACCCAATACTTCGTTACCTTTGCGGTTCACGAGATTTATCTTCATATCACCGTCAAGCACAAAAACAACAAAACCGGCAATATCAAGATAGTTCATTGCCTCGTTCCTCTCTGCAAGAACCTTATCTTGAAGGTGTTTTATACGCAGGAGTGATTTCACCCGGGTCACAAGTTCAAGACGATTTACAGGTTTACCAAGGAACTCATCCGCACCAACCTCGATACCCTTTATACGGTCATCCTTTCCGGATAATGCGGTAACCATCACCACTGGCAGGAACTGGGTCTCTACGGAAGTCTTTAAAACCCTGCATACCTCATACCCATTCATATCAGGCATCATCACATCAAGCAGAATAATATCCGGCTTTTCGGCCTTTACCTTATCCAGTGCCTCCTGCCCACTATATGCAGGAATAACATCATAATCAGATTTAAGGTAAAGTCCCATTAGCTCTACTATAGCCTGCTCGTCGTCAACAATGAGTACTTTATCCCTGTGGTGCATGAATCATAGGCTCCCTTTTTACACGTGAATTAAATAAATACATTGCAATATAAATTTAATGGTAACCTTCCAATCTTGTTACATTATATTAGTAAAATTATTTTAAACTTTACTATTAATTATATAGTTCTATCTACATATATAGTTTAGGCATAGAAAGAGTTACTCGCCCTGCATTAGGGCTTCTAAAAAGAGAAGATAGATGGGGTTGGTGAGATTCGAACTCACGATCGACGGGTCTCTCCGAACAGCTGAAAAAACAGCCATGTTCTCATGAGCACATATCAGTGCTCCAACGGCTCCTCACAAACCAACCCCGTCGGGTTAGTCTCAGTAGACCCGTTGTTCATCATTTATCCGCTGGAGCCCATCGCCATGCCGGGCTAGGCCACAACCCCATAAATTCGGGTAGTATCCCCTGAATACATCTTATCAAAGATATATTTAGCGGTACTACACATCTACGCTTATATATCTTCACCGGCAACTCGGGCAAGATCCCCGAATTTGCACAGTTCATCGCAGAGTTGCTCTATCTTTGAGCGCAACTCTTCCATTGAATAACCATACATGGCCGTGAGGTAGATTCCTCCACCTGCGCCGACACCTTCTTTCACAAAGCCGACCTCATATTGCTGCAGACCCTTAAAAGAAGACTTACCAAATTCAGGATCAGCTCCTTCATAATTTGCACCAATCTCAGCCATCAGATCCACAAAATTGGCAGATTCATCACGAACCACATAACTTGTGGTAACTATCTTAATATTATCAGTTGGATAGCCCATGTTTTTTATGGCAGCAAATATCGAGGCCATCTGGGTACCTCCTGCAAGGACTACAGGAGTATCGCCAAGACCTGCAGTAATTCCCGCAACTGCAACCATCATAGGATCACCTACAGAAGCTATTGCTTTAAGCGGATCATCACGCAGAGAACCAAATGTGATCCCTGACGATGAAAGGGCCTCCTTCACAACCTCTTTTTTAAGGGTCAGAGGATTTGCATCGGAACTGCTGCTAACATTTCCATCATAACCAAGTGCCTGCAGTAATGCATTTGCAGTGGTGGTTCCGGCAGGGATGCTTTCACCTATCATGACAAAGTCGTGTTCCTTTGAAAGCTTCTCCCCAAGTTTGAAAGCGTTATCAAAAGCCTCCTGTACATTATGCACAGCAACAGGATTTCTGATATCATCACCTGGCTTTCCTCCGATATCTACAAGAGGAACCTGTTTAGACGGAAGGACCTTCAGACCTGAATTAACGAATATATGAGGAACACCTGTTATCGAAAGAGCTGCACGTGTAATGAGTGCAGGAGTAGGCGTATCATATGGAGGCGTCATAGGTAAGATAGGAATATCAATAATAGTTCCTGTCTCAAGAACCTCTGCATCACCGGCAGGCGTGTAGTCTGTCAGTTTAGCAGTCTTTCCTGCTGCGGAAAGACCTTCGATATATGCAGTCTCCGTATTTCCAAGAACACAGACGAACAACGGTTTTTCAGGTAACCGGACTTTTTCAGTTGATAACGTATCCATACCAATCGCCTAGATGTATTTTACAGGGAGTATATGACTTTTTCCGGATTGACTCAATATGTCCTTGCAACATATACTTTGGTTTCAGCATCTGCGCCACATACCGGACACTTCCCCTTACATTCTTCCTGATCAGTTGGTATTCCAAGTATTCCTGCACCAATATCATCTTCCAGTTTCAGGCCACATTCCTTGTTACCACACCAGAAGATCTTTGCAATACCTTTTGGAAGATTCTCTTTGACATCATCAAGGTCCTCACAATCAAAAACACGTGAATAGACACTTTCCTTTGCCTTTTCGTATAGTGAATCATGAATATCATCAAGCATTGAAGACACGTCATCAACAATAGTATCCAGGGAAAACTGCTGTTTCTCTCCGGTATCACGGCGTACAAGCATGGCTGCATTGTTCTTGAGATCCCTTGGACCAAGTTCAAGTCTTACAGGCACACCTTTCATTTCCCACTTGTAATACTTGGCACCCGGACGGTCGTCACTTGCATCCATTTTGACGCGAATTCCCACTGCCTCGAGTTTACTCATGAGATCTTCACAAGCTTCAAGGACACCTTCAGCTTTCTTGAAAATGATAGGAATTATTACAACCTGAACAGGAGCAATTGCTGGTGGAAGAACAAGACCCTTGTCATCTCCGTGGATGGAAATGAGAGCAGCTATGGAACGCTCGGAAACTCCATAACATGTCTGGTGGGCATAGACCTGTTCTCCTTCAGCATTCTCATAAGTTATATCGAATGTCTTCGCAAAATTGTCACCAAGGTGGTGAGCAGTACCTACCTGAAGCGTCTTTCCATCTGGCATCAGTGCATCAGTAGCTATTGTATAATCTGCACCTGGGAACTTGTCCCAGTCTGGTCTTTTGGACGCAAGTACAGGAACAGCAAGCTGACGATAGAAATCAGTGTAGATCCTGATAGCTTCATCAACCTGGGCTGCCGCATCATCCCATGTAGCATGGACTGTATGAGCCTCTTTAAAAGAAGTGATCTCACGAAGTCTTATAAGAGGACGTGTGTGTTTTGTCTCATATCTGAAAGTGTTGACTATCTGATAGAGCTTAAGTGGCATGTCCGCATGTGACCTTATCCAGAGCTTGTACATTGGATAGATAGCAGTCTCACTGGTTGGACGGAGTGCAAGTTTCACATCGAGGGGGGTCAGACCACCATGAGTTACCCAGTAAACCTCATCTTCAAATCCTTTGATGTGCTCTGCTTCTTTCATGAACTCATTTTCAGGAATAAGAAGTGGAAACATGGTTTCCTGATGATCTTTATCAAGAAGCCTGCGCATGATATCATAAACATTTCTTCTGATGTTAAATCCAAATGGGAACCACACATAAAGTCCCTTTACAGGATAACGTACATCCATGATCTCGCCCTTTAAGAGCAGATCGTTATACCATTCACTGAAATTCTCTTTAGAAGGAAGTGCAGCATCTTTTTCTTGCTCTGCCATTTATTCACCTTATAAGTTTCATACTTGATTTGGCTACAATAACTAATACATTGCTTATAGCCATTTCCTTTCATAACCGGACAGAGACAGATGTCACTAATGACATGGAATTATAAAATCAGGTATAAAAACAATTATCCGGATAATATTAGATTTTCCGGATAGACAAGATTTTAAAAAAACTAAAGTGGAATCTTTGAACAGCCAGACTTCAATCAGTCAGACGGTGCTCTGAATCGCTGGCATCCAGTTCCATTTCAGAGGAGCTGGTATCAAAGACGATCATACCTGTTTTAAGATTACCAGCCTCTTCAGGAGCAAGTACACATGACTTGACCTTTTCAGAAATAATTGCACTATTACCGAAAGGATCCTCTATGACAACGGTTATTTGCCTTTGCCCTTCAATTGCGTCCCTAAGAATATTCTGAATTTCAAGACCATGCAATTGCTTTTCTTCATCATCCTCGCACCATTTGGTTGCTGTTATAACAACATTGAGAATCCTGTCAAGTATACCCTCGATATTGGTTATGTATGATTCAGATATGGAACCAGGTTCAACATCAATTCCAAGCTCAGGTATCCTTATGGTACCTGAAGTCGATCGTACTACCCTGCTGTTGAGATCCTCAAGATCCTCTACCAGCAACTCATAGCGCATTGGTTCTTTCTGAGTAAGAATTAGAGTGTCAGCAAATCTGAAACTGCAATCGCATGCCGCAGTGATGTACATTACCTCACCAAAATAAGGAATTTCATCACTCTGCCAGCTGATGATCAGCTCTTCATGGCAGAGAGGACATGAAGTCCTAGTTACAAATTTCTGACAGGAGTCGTTTTCGCTCAATATCTGCCACCAATTATCTTTGACCTGTCGATCTTGATACCTGTTGGAGTTACAAGAACCTGGTCTTCCTTGATACCGGCTATATCGCCATGAACATCCATTACTACTTCTTTGAGATCCTTCAAAGCACGGTCAAGTAATAACTTATCAACCTTGATGTTTGAAATGTCTATCATTACGATGTTACCATCATAGATCTCTTTTTTGAGTGCGGTCAGCTCATTGAGGTTTGTGAGTTCTGCAACACGGATGTAAGTCTCTGCAGGCTCGTCATCCATTACCTCTTCATACTTGGTAAGGTCAAGTTCAGTATACTCATCCTCAGTGGTTGAGCTTTTGCTGCTGCCACCAAACAATTTGTTAACAATATTTGCCATAATTCGCCCTCATGTATTCAAAAACACTGTTATATTAATAGCACTAATACTTAAAATGTTACCGGAATGGATTGCATATACCGGACCATGATCAGTATTATCTACTGCTGTTATTTTAGTTACTGGTATTCTGATATTTATATTCAATCTCATCCTATTTTAATGATTTCTTTTAGATGTCCAGATTCCAGAGCTTATCGCCTACGTAATGAATGGATTTTACACCCTTTCCAGTGTTTCCTGTCATCTCAGCGCCCGGTATCAATGCAGTCCCGATCGCAAGAGGTTTGCTGTGGGCTTCCTCAATAATGATAACCGGATCGCCTTCCTGAATATTATCATCTGCAGCAACTATGCCAGGACACATAATATCAGCACCATTAACCACAAAACGAACAGCACCTGAATCTACAGTTACCACATTCTTCATCAGGCCAAGTTTCAGTACTCCCTTTACTGTCGGGAAGTAGAATTCATCGATCTGGAAAAGCAAAGGTTCCCCGTCAACCAGTATTAGGGAAAGATCATCTATGTTTGCTGTTTCAAACTTGCTTTTTTCCAGTTTTTTTGAAGCATCACCAAAAACAGAAGTGATATCACTTAAAAGCTGATTCTTTGCAGATTTCCTTAACTGTACCCTGGACTTAATTTTCAACTGATCACCTGTCAGATAAAATATTTTGATTTGGATTGTTTTTCGTTAATAATCTTGTAGTTGATACTATTTTTATTCCTATTAGTAATTCCACTAATTCTGCTAGATATATTACTAAAGTAAGTAAAGGATGCTTTAAAAGAGTTATGTGAAACACATAAAGCATCCTGAAATAGTATTTGCAAGATATTCCTGAGATTGTCGATTACCTACCGACATCACCTTCCATATTACCTGATAATTACAACAGGAACTCCGCTGATGTCAAGAACATCCACAGCCCTTCCTGCAGAAACTACCTCTTTCTCGATCTCAACGCATTCAGGTTCAAGCTCAATTGTCTGGCCATCTACCTCAACAATGACCTTACCACTTGCAACCTCATCTGCGATCTTCTTTGGATTTGCTTCTGTAAGTGCATTGATAATTGCCTTAGCCTGTCCCCTGAATTTTGGACCGATCATACCCATATTTGGTTTGACATTAACAGGTACGTGCTCAAAGTCAGGTTCACCGTCGATCATCTCTACTGGAGAATTGGTAGCTCCAAGTACGTCTGTCAGGTCATCAAGGCTTCCATATATCTCTATCTTCTCAAGAGGAGCGTTCAATGCCATTCCGTGCTCAGACTTGTAGCGTCTGACATTACTTGCGATTTCTTTGATGAACTCACCGGATTTTTCTACATCTTCATTGATAAGTGAATCACAAACATCAGGCCATGCCTGAACATGAACACTGTCTTTACCTATGCGTGAGAACATTTCCTCTGCAAAGAACGGAGCGAATGGTGCAAGCATGCGTGAAAGCGCATCAATTGCCACATACAAAGTGTATCTTGCTGCCTTCTTTCCAGCTTCATCCTCACCATAGAGACGTGCCTTTACAAGCTCAATATAGTTGTCTGCAAGTACATCCCATGTGAAACCTCTTACAGCCTTGAAAGCTTCATCGAACTGGTATTTTTCCATTGAATCCGTTACTGAAGCTATGAGCCTGTTGAGATTGCTAAGAAGCCATTTATCAACAATTTTAAGCTCTGAAACATCAATTTCACTGTGCTCGTAGTCCTCAAGATGGGACATGCTGAACCTGTAAATGCTCCACATCTTGGCGAAGAACCTTGATGCTGAAACGACATCTTTCCAGCGGAACATTACGTCTGAGCCTGGTGAACCACCAATTGCAGCCCACTGCCTGAAAGAGTCAGCACTATAATCCTTAATTACTTCTTCCGGTGAAATGACATTGCCAAGTGACTTACTCATCTTGTGTCCGTCCTCACCAAGAACCATACCGTTAATGAGAATTGCATCCCATGGCCTCTTGCCCCGGATTGCCATTGACCTGAGAATTGTATAGAATGCCCATGTCCTGATAATATCATGACCCTGTGGACGAAGCTGTGTAGGAAGTCTCATTTCGTGGTCTGTGAGCCAGCCGGAAACATGCAGTGCTGTTATTGATGAGTCCATCCATGTATCCAGAACATCCTCTTCTGCCTCGAATTCTGTGCATCCACATTTACAGGCTTCTGGTGGCTGCTGTGTTGTTGGATCGATTGGCATCCACTCTTCCCTGGCAACCATTGTTTCACCACATTCCTTACAATACCATACAGGGATCGGGGTTGCGAAAAGTCTCTGGCGGGATATACACCAGTCCCATTCCATGGTGTTGTTCCAGTTGTCAAGCCTGACCTTCATGTACTCTGGCAGCCACTCTATTTCATTTGCTGCCGTTGCAATCTCATCATTAGGTATTTTAATGAACCACTGACGTTCTGAAAGGATCTCAATAGGAGTGCTGCATCTCCAGCACATACCAACATTCTGATCAAGTGATTTCTGCTCATAGAGATAGCCTTCACTTTTGAGGTCTTCGATAATTGCCTGCTTACATTCAGGAATTGTCATTCCCTTGTACTTGCCTGCAATTTCGGTCATAAGACCCTGCTTGTCAATTGCCTTGCGCAGTGGAAGACCATGCTCCAGCCACCATCTGACATCCTGCTTGTCACCGAAAGTACAGATCATAACAACACCTGTACCAAATGTTGGGTCTACTGCTTCATCGCCAATTACCTTTACTTCGTGGCCAAAGAGCGGTACTTTTACAGTTGAACCAATGTGCTGTTTGTAACGCTCATCCTCAGGATTTATCACAACTGCAACACAGGCTGCAAGTAATTCCGGTCTTGTGGTTGCTATCTCAAGACCATCGAAATGCAGGAAATTGAGCTTTGTTTCCCTTGCATCATACTCAACTTCTGCAAAAGCAATAGCAGTTTCACATCTTGGACACCAGTTCACAGGGTGCTCGGACTGATAGAGACGATCCATATCATACATCTGCCTGAAAGACCTCTGGGTCTTGGAATAATACTCAGGCTCCATTGTCACAAACTCATTGCTCCAGTCTGTGGAGAAACCAAGATTCAGCATTGTCTGTCTCATCTTCTCGATGTTACCAACTGTGAGCTCACGGCACATATTCCTGAACTCTTCTCTTGGAACCTCATTCTTTGTGATGCCATGGATCTCTTCGACCTTTACTTCTGTAGGAAGACCGTGACAATCCCAGCCCTGTGGGAACATCACATTGAACCCGCACATACGCTTGTATCTTGCAACAAAATCGATGTAACACCAGTTAAGGGAGTTACCGATATGGAAATTTCCGGTAGGATATGGCGGTGGAGTATCAATGATGAACTGGGGCCTGCTGTTGTCTTTCCAGTCAAAGTGATACATGGACATATCCCATGAATCGCGCCATTTAGGCTCTATTATGTGTGGGTCATATTCTTTAGGAATTGTCATTGTGACTCTCCGGT
This sequence comes from Methanolobus vulcani, assembly GCF_900100715.1. GTDB lineage: Archaea > Halobacteriota > Methanosarcinia > Methanosarcinales > Methanosarcinaceae > Methanolobus > Methanolobus vulcani. Next base: position 139,092 of record NZ_FNCA01000004.1, read on the forward strand.
AAATGCGATAAAACATAATTTAATGTATTTGATATTATGTGAAATTAGTCAATTCATTGAATGTATTGATTGTGTTTTTATCCTAAGTGGTGTAAGATTATTTAAATTATCTGGTTAGACCCGGAACACCGGAGCATGCGGATAAGAGCATTAATAAGAACCGGAAGGAACTTGATAAGTATCTTACTTTACTAAAAAGAGGCTGCCCTTGCACAAAGAGTATCTTGCAGAAAACTCCAGGGCAAGAGGTCATTGGTGTACGATCGAAAGCAAACATTTCCTTGACGAATGGGTGATGATACCGCCTGGAACATATGCCCTATATTCTGCCCGGTTATGTGCGAAAGGACAAGCCACCAATTGTGAGGGGAATTTAGTATATCAATTTTACTATTTTGTTTTCCTAATGTACATAACTACACGAAAAAATGCACAAATAATCATCAATCAAAATCCATATTACATCGCAACCGTGGTACCTCCGTATTTTGAATATAAATATCAGGAAACCGAAAACACTTTATAGAAATCTCTTCAATTGTATGAAGGGGAAGCAAAAGGGTTAATCCGGTGATATAATGACCAGAAAAGTAGCTATTTTTGCTTTTAACGGAGAGGAGATGTGTTTCATCCATTCCTTGATGAATACACTTGATATGAAAGATAAAGGCTATGATGTGAAGCTTATAATCGAAGGTTCTGCAACCCGACTTGTGAAGGAGGCAGAAGATGGGAAGAAACCATTTACTGCGCTATACCTCAAAGCAAAGGATGCGGGACTTATAGACTGTGTATGCAGAGCATGTGCATCAAAGATGAAAAGCCTTGAAAGTGCTAAACATCAGGAACTTCCGCTATGCGATGAAATGTTCGGACATCCAAGTATGGCTCGCTATATGAATGATGGTTACGAGATAATCGTAATTTGATTTATACATATATCAGAACAGATAGTGAAACAACATTAAGAACGGAGATTGTAAATGTTAAGTGAAAAGATGATAGCAGCCCTCAACGGGCAGATCAACAAAGAGATATATTCCGCATATCTTTACATGGATATGTCAGCTCACTGCACATATGAAGGGCTTGACGGTTTTGCCAACTGGTTCATGGTACAGTATCAGGAAGAAATGACCCATGCAATGAAGATATATGACTATGTGAATGATCAGGGCGGAAAAGTTGTTCTTGAAGCAATAGAAAAACCACCGGAAAGCTTTGGAACTCCGTTAGAGATGTTTGAAGCAACCCTCAAACATGAACAGTTCATCACAAAATCAATCTACGATCTTGTAACCCTGGCAAATGAAGAAAAGGACTACGCCACACAGATATTCCTCCAGTGGTTCGTAACAGAACAGATCGAGGAAGAAGCAAATGACAATGAACTTATTGCAAAGCTCAAGCTTATAGGCAGCGATGGGAACGGTCTCTATATGCTTGACAAAGAACTCCTGGCAAGGGTGTTCACACCACCTGCTGCATCAGAGGAATAAGAACTAAATATCGTTGTACAAACTTAATGTTATCAAAAACATAACAATATGAGTAAAAGGTGAGACAAATGGAATTTGAAGAAGTACTGAAAGGAAAGGAAGTTGAGGGTAAAGAGAAGCACGTCCCTGAGATAGACATTATCAGAGGACATGGACAGGCAAAGGCAGACTTTGTACGTGTAACTGTCGGGAAGGAAGTAAAACATCCGAACACTGTTGAGCACCATATCGAATGGGTCGAACTTTACGGTGTTACTAAAGATGGAAAAACTGTCGACTTTGGAAGAATGAACTTCGAACCTGTTCACACAGAACCTACAGCTTCATTCCACGTAAACAACATTGACGACTTCAAGGCTTTCTGTGCACTTGAATACTGTAACATCCACGGCGTGTGGAAGAACTGTATTGAAGTTTGAACGTTCAAAAGAAAAAATTATCATTTGTGGCATCAGTCGCCACATCTTTTTTATATTTGTCCATTCCCATCTTTCATTAAAAGCATCGTGCAACTGAGTTGAAAGAAAAAGAGGGACAACTGTGATCAAAAAACTTATTGGGAAATTTGCATTCCTTGCCATCATAGTCGGCATTATGGCAATGATCATATTGAATTATGTATTACCCTACATGCATGCATAAGAGAAAAAAGGTTACTTAAGAATCGTTGTAACCTATCTCTTCCTTGGTAAGATAACATGCAGGATCGTCTGCCCAGGTGTTACCATAGATAGCTTCTGCCCTTACACGGAAGTTTCCATTACAGACATCGAACCATTTGCAGTGTGCACACCTGTCAGCTTTTTCCTTTATCAGAGGCTTACGGTCTTTTAGTCCTGCCATGAGTTCATCACTGGTATCTCTCCAGATCTCACTGAACTTGCGCTCTCTTACATTGCCAAATGTGTAATGTCTCCAGAACTGGTCAGGATGCACGGAACCGTCCCATGAAACACATCCAAAACCAATTCCGGTAGAATTGCCCCTGTTCATGTTCAATAGTTCAAGAACTTCCGCAGCCCTTTGCGGATCCTCTTTCAGAAGGCGCATGTAGATGTATGGGCCATCACAGTGGTTATCCACAGTTAGAACCTCAGCTTTCAGACCTTTTGCATGAAGTTCTTTTGTCTTGTCCATTAGCAGGTCAACAGTCTTGCGGCTTTCCTCAAGACTTAGATCCTCGTTAACCATTTCAGAGCCACGACCTGAATATACAAGGTGATAGAAACAGATACGAGGAATATTCTCCTTTTCCATCAGTTCAAATATTGCAGGGATATCATGGACATTATGGCGATTGATGGTAAACCTCAGTCCCACCTTTATACCTTCCTTCTGGCAGTTGTGCAGACCCTGGAGAGCTTTATCAAAAGAGCCTTCAATGCCACGGAACTTATCATTTGTATCTCTCATGCCGTCAAGAGAGATACCTACATAGGAAAGACCGATATCTTTGAGCTTCTTTGCCATCTCTTCTGTGATCATAGTACCGTTTGTTGAAATTACAGCCCTGATACCCTTTGAACGTGCATAGCCTGCAAGCTCAGGCAGGTCTTTCCTCATGAGAGGTTCTCCACCTGAGAACAATATCACAGGACAACCGAAATCTGCAAGGTCGTCTATGAGACCTTTACCTTCTTCAGTGGACAGTTCATTTTTGTATTCCATGTCTTTTGAATGAGCATAACAATGGACACAGCGAAGGTTGCAGCGCTGGGTGACATTCCAGACTACTACTGGCTTTTTATCCTTTGAGAACTGGAGCAGGTGTGATGGGAGTTTTTTAGAATCACGCCCGTACCTGAGCGCGTCCGAGGGCTCCACAGTTCTACAATAAAGTTTTGAAATTCCTATCATTTTCGGACTCCGAATAAAAGATAAAAGAAGATTGTTCTATTATATGCGAAACTCCTATACCATCATCCTATATTACATCTATGGTAGATAGACTGGAAGAAGTACTATAAAAACAATCAAAAAAAAAGAAAAAGTGGAAATGCTAGTTTAACGTATCCATAACTTTCTTGAGAATCTCTTCGAATGTGAACTTTCCCGGAGTTACTGATACCCTTACACCATAGCTTTCAATTGTCTGAGCGGTTGGCTCACCAATAGCAGCAACAACGGACTTATTCATAATTCCAATCACGTCGCTTTTTGTGACCTGGTCGGTGGCATGCTCAAAGAAGTTACGCACCATCATAGAACTTGTAAATGCAAAAACATCAACTTCACCTGCAAGCACCTTACGTATGAATTCTGCCTGCTCCTGCCCATCAGGTTTTGTCAGGGTATAGACATTAGTCTCATGAATTTCGGCCCCACAGCTTTTCAAACCATCTATCAATAGAGTAGAACCATAGAAACTTCTTGCAGTATCGATGACCTTACCCTTAACATCGGAACAGAGATATTCCACAAGACCTTCTGAACTATAAACTCCCGGCATGCCAAGTACATTTATGCCCATATCATCCAGTGCCTTGCACGTAGTCGGTCCGATAGCGATTACTTTTGTAGAATTGAGGGCAGCAATGAATTTTTCATGCTCATCGGCAGGAATCTTATCCAGTGTGAAATCTATGCCATTTGCACTTGTAAAAATCACATAATCCGATTTTCCTGCCATTACCCTTTCAACAAAGCCATCGAAGAACTCATCCTTCATGCCCTCAAGTTCGATCATTGGAACTGCAAGCGGTTCAAAACCCATATCTTTTGCAAGTTCCACAGAATCTTTCAGGTAACGTTTGGGTCTCATTATAGCAAGTACAGGTCTTTTGGACTTTTCTGTCAAAGATAACACCTTCTAATCAAAATAATTTGAGACCTGCTCTCCAAGAATATCGTGCAATGATACAACGTTACCAATTATGGTAATTGCAGGTGCCTTTACACCTCTCTCCTTTGCGACTTCTGCGATATTCTCAAGAACACCAACGGTTACACGCTGGTCAGGTCTTGTGCCTTTTTCAATAAGAGCAACAGGTGTTTTTGGATCCTTGCCGAATTTCATAAGTTCACCGACATTTCTGCCAAGCATTTTGACGCCCATGAAAATGACAATGGTACCATCGAACTTTGCAAGTGTTTCCCAGTCAAGAGCTGTTTCCTCTTTTGTCGGGTCTTCGTGGCCTGTGATGAAAGTCACCATTGATGCATGATCCCTGTGGGTCACAGGAATGCCCGCATATGCCGGAACTGCCACGGCTGATGTGATACCTGGAACAACCTCAAACTCAATTCCTTCTGCAATGAGTTCCTCGGCCTCTTCTCCGCCACGGCCAAACATGTAAGGATCGCCACCTTTGAGGCGCAGCACATCCTTTCCTTCCTTTGCTTTCTGGATGATAACAGCATTGATCTCGTCCTGTGTGAGGGTATGATCACCTGCATGCTTACCTGCATCGATCTTTTCAGCACTGTCAGGAATAGAATCTATTATCGCCTTACCCGGAAGCTGATCGTATACCACGACTTCAGTTGTATCAAGTAACCTGCGTGCCTTAATGGTCAATAATTCCGGGTCACCCGGGCCTGAACCAACTAAATAGACTTTACCATATTTCTGGGCCATGTTAGTGAGATCCTCTTAATCTTTATCAGAATGGTAATGAACTTACCAAGTTATAAATATGCATCGTCTTGATAAGATGCAAAACAAGGTAACTTTATAAGTATTCAAAAAAGCGAAACCCAGTAGATAAAACAAAACCAATGTGATAAAAAGATTTAAAAAATACAAAGCAAATCTTATTAAATATAAAATAAATATAAATAGAGTGCCGTACCGTTAGATACCGCACCTTTTCCAACCCTAACAATTTATTTTTTGCTCAATATGTAGAACAACATTTCTTTGTTTAACTTACCTTCACGCTCAAGTTTACTTACTATATTCTCATCAGACATGCCTTCTGATTTAAGCTCTTTGATCTTATCAAGCAGCGCCGGAGCGATACTATAATATTCGTTTATGTCTTTCCTGTGGCCCCAGACATCGCCTTCTATGAGCTTAATACCTTGCATTTGCATGAACATCTCGATGGACTTTGAGACTGTACGTCTGTAAGAACTCGGAATCTGGATAACTTCCACTTTAGGACATGTCTGGACCAGTGAAAAAATATCCTTGTTCGATGGTCTGAAAGCAAGATGAATCACCTTCTCACCTGGATTCAGGTGTGGTATCTCCTCTCGCGAGCTTACAACTCTTATTTTCATAAGTCTCCCTCACCTCCAGTTCGTTGAGAACTTATTAAAATAATGTATGTGCTCACCTTTTAAATAATTACCGATTTAGAAAATAAAAAAATATGAAGGTATATTATTCAAACCTGGTTCTTATAGAATCTGCATGTGCCTGCAGACCCTCTTTTTCAGCAAGAGCAATTACAGAATCTTTCAAAGTTTCAAGTCCCTTCTTACTGATTCTCTGAATACTTGCAGACTTCATAAAGTGTGCAAGATTAAGCCCTGAGTAAATCCTTGCATAACCTGCAGTTGGCAATACGTGATTAGTACCTGATGCATAGTCACCAACAGGAACAGGCGCATAGTTGCCCACAAATATAGAACCTGCATGTTCGATCCCCTCAAGAACCTCATCATCGTTCTCAACCATGATCTCAAGGTGCTCAGGTGCAAATTCATTTGAGAACTTTATACATTCTTCCATTGAGTCCGTTACAAGAATAGCGGCATTTGCAAGGGAAGTATTAACTATCTCCGTCCTGAGAGTTTCTTCTGCCTGTTTAAGTACCTCAGCCTTGACATCTGCGGCAAGTTTCTCAGAAGTTGTTACAATAACAGATACTGCATTAGGATCATGCTCCGCCTGGGCGATCATGTCTGAAGCTGCCATCCTGGCATTGCATGAATCATCAGCTATGATGAGCACTTCACTTGGCCCGGCGGGGAAATCGATCTCAGCCATGTCCCTTACCTGCATCTTTGCAGATGTTACAAAAACATTACCCGGACCAACTATCTTGTCAACCTTCATGACGGTTTCAGTACCGTATGCCATACCGGCAACTGCCTGCACGCCACCTATCTTATAAACATGATCTGCTCCCGCAACTTTTGCCGCCGCAAGTGTCAATGGATTAACCTTTCCATCCTTGCCAGATGGAGTACACATTACCACATTCTTAACACCGGCAACTTTTGCGGGAACTATGGTCATTAGAGCTGTGGAAGGATATGATGCTCTTCCACCAGGCACATAGGCCCCAACACTTTCAAGGGCTGTGAATTTCTGTCCAAGTTCGATTCCCGGTGAGACTTCAATGAACCATGTCTTTTGTGGCATCTGAGCTTCATGGAACCTGCGGATGTTGCCTGCAGCGAACTCAAGATGCTTCATAAGTTCAAGATCAATGCTTGCCGCAGCCTCATCGATCTCTTCCTTTGTGACCTCAATAGCCTCTATATCAGCACCATCGAACTTCTTAGTATATTCACGCAGGGCTGCATCGCCATTATGCTTTACATCTTCAAGGATAGCTGCAACTGTATCTTCAACATTTGCAAGATCTCCGCCACCACGTCCTATCAGTTTGTTCTTTTCTTCATCTGTAAGTTCGGATAGTTTCTTGTAAAGCATAGTATTTCCCCTGAGGTATGTGAATTGTTAGTAATGATGTGTTTAAAGATAATGATTATTTTCTGATGCATATACCTGTTCATCATATATAACGCTTAGAACCTGCATTCAGCCATAAGAACAATAGCCTATTTTTCAAAGTCACTGAAAGTGCTCTGCTCTCTTTCCATAAGCGAACTCATTGTTCCTGATTTAAGTCCTTCACCTGAGCCAGATGGTCTTAATCCAGAAGCAATGCCAAGTTCCTCAAAGAGCTTTCTGGCAGTTTTGGGGCCGATCAATTCTGAAACAGTATCAATGTCCGAGCTTTTGATAGCCTGCACTGTTTTAAGTCCACTGTCATAGAGCTTACGTGCACGCACACGACCAATTCCCCTGATGCTTACAAGCTCGATAAGATCGGATGAGGCTCCGTAGTGTATCCTTTTTTCCAGCAATGCAACATGGCTGGAAATATCTGTTGACATTTCAGGAGAAATAAGTCCTGCAAGTCTTGAAGTGGAATGCATGAGCCACTCTGCAATATCTGAAAATGCATGGACATCACCCTCACCAACACCGAACTTCTTTGTTATCTGGTCAAGGGATTTCTCTTTGATCCAATCTTCTACCAGAAGTGCAGTTTTCACTTCTGCCATGAACCATTCGTAATCAACTTCCTTTGACCTTGGAGGGACCTCCACAAACTCTTCGCTGCGAGCCATAATAATATCGTTGATCACTTCATAATCGCTGGCTCTCATGTAGAGCTGTCTCATATCCGGCGTTTTGCATATCAAATGCAGAAGGGTCATATCAGTGATATACTCAGCTTTAGCTTTTTTAAGACCTTCTACTATGTAAGCACCAGAAAGAGGATCGATGTAGAGAGTAGAAACAAGTCTTCCAAGAACTGTCGGCAGCAGAGTATCTTCACCCTCTAGCATACCATGATTTCTCAGAAAATCAAGACATTCATCTACAACATCCATGATCCCCCAGGTATCGTTCTGGTGAGCAAAGAACGTGGCTTCGATAAATTCCAGAAGACCTTCCCTTGTTGTTGCAAAACCATTGACTATTGTTGAAAGGATGTGAGTTCTCAATGCATTCTCAGAACCAAGCTTGGACCAGATATCCTCTGCATCAGCATCAATATAATTGTCAAAAAGCCCTGTCATTTCATTGTATGATTTTGCGATAAGGATAGATTCCCCATAAGGATCAAGGTGCGGCCTGCCTGCACGACCTGCCATTTGTTTATAGTCCAGCACAGGGATTGGCTGCATACCATAATTGGGATCATAACGCCTGTAACTCCTGATGATCACCCTTCTTGCAGGAAGATTGAGTCCTGCTGCAAGGGTTGGTGTGCTGGAAATTACTTTTATTTTGTTAGTTCTGAACCCATCCTCCACAATCCTGCGATGTGCAGAATTAAGTCCTGCATGGTGGAAAGCAGTTCCATTTCTGACACACTTTGCCAGTTCATTGGCTGCTTCGGTCTCACCATTCTCTATAATCTCCTCCACAAGTTCATCAAGTGCTTTCCTTGTTGGTTTGTCAAGAATTTCAGCTACTTTTGTGCCCGCTCTTTTAGCAAATGAGACGCTGTTCTTTCTACTGCTTTCAAAAACAAGACACTGACCACCTTCTTCCAGTGTATCCAGCACCACATTAACAGCCTCATCTTTTGTCCTGGATACAATACGTTTCTGTGAGCCATGGAAATTTATGTTTCCATTAAGATAGACCCCTTCCTGAAGGCGTGTTGGTCTCCATTCACTGAGCACCAGTTTTGCTTTCAGCCAGTCAGCTATCTCATAAGCATTTCCCACAGTTGCTGAAAGAGCAATTATCTGACATCCGGGATTTAACTTCATGAGCTTTGTGAGAGTTACTTCCAGTGTCGGACCTCTGTTGGCCGAATCAAGCAAATGCACCTCGTCAACCACAATTGTGGTTATTTCCTGCATCCAGGAAGTCTCATTACGTAAAAGTGAATCCGTCTTTTCAGATGTAGCAACTATAATATCATTGGAACCAAGCCGCTCATCTCTTGACTCAAAATCACCTGTGGATATGCCAACCCTCAGACCTCCGTTTCCTTCTCCTTTTACTGATACTGATGAGAATGTTCTGAAACGGTCGAACTTCTCACTTGCAAGTGCACGCAGAGGAACGATATAGAGAGCCTTTCCTCTGTTTGATATGGACTTTAGCATAGCAAGCTCGGCAAGAAGTGTTTTTCCCGAAGCTGTAGGAATCGCAGCTAGCAGGTTTTTCCCTTCAAGAAGGCCTTTTTCAATTGCTTCAGCCTGTGGTGGATAGAGTTCTTCTATGCCAGAATCAAGATAAAAACGTATAACAGCTTCCGGCAGTTCCAGGGATTCGATCTTCATGATAACTCTGTTTTAAGAGAGGGTTATGTCTAATTAAAATTGTCCTTTCCAGAATATTCAGAATTATCTGCATCCTGAATGCAAAAAAGAAAAATGAGAAAGCAGCAAAAATGCTGCCAAATTTCAGTTATTTTCTTTTGCCTCTGCCACATAATCATAGAGGAAAGCTGCAACCAGAGCACCAACTATCGGTCCTACGATATAAATTGGGAACTGCCACCAGAAATTCGTACCCCCCATAAGAAAATCCGCGAGATACGGACCAAAGGTACGGGCCGGATTTAGCGATGAACCAGTTATGTTTCCCACTACAATGATATCTGCAGCCACAACTAGTCCTATTGCAAGTCCGGCAAAACCTGCAGGTGCCCTTTTATCCACCGCTGAACCCATGATGGTCAGCATAAGGAAGAAAGTTGCAACCGCCTCACAGAGTATAGCCTGACCGTAACTCACACCATCGAACATTGCTGTGGCACCAAGACCTGTAGCAACAGCCCTGCTTCCCAGAATAGCAACAATGGTGAAGGATGCAAGACTTGCACCTACCAGCTGAAATACGATGTAACTAACCATATCCTTTGCAGGGAAACGTCCTGTTGCCCATAATGCAATGCTTACAGCCGGATTGATGTGTGTTCCCGAGATATGACCAAAGGCATATATCATTGCAATTATCGCTATGGCAAAAGCAATGCCTATAGCAAACCATGCTGCGATATCAATACCCACGTTAAAACTATTACCAGGTATTGAATCTGTACCCTGGATCAGCAGAACGGTTGTGACGACTGACCCTGTTCCCAGGAATACCAGCACATAGGTCCCGATCAATTCAGCGATGGATCTCTTTAACAGACCCGGTTCTGACATGAAATCACCTACCTGAAGACAAAATGTGCCTTAGAAAGGCACACCTGTGATCAAACTGCCTCCGTCCAGTTGCAGTACTTGCACTTGTAGTCGAAGTAGTTGGCTGCACAGAACTTGCAGGTACGTGCAGGTGAATGAGGCTCTGTCTTGTGCAGGGCTATGATGTTTGTCATCATGGTAGCTGTTACAGGCTCACTTGTCAGCAGGCATGGGAAATCAGCCAGACGCATAAGGGCTGAGAACCTGACCGTGATAGCGCATGCAGGATATGTATAACGCTGCGGGTTATTGAGAACTTCATTCTTTTCTATAGGTTTCAGGTCAACAGGTATACCCTGAACCATGCCACCCATACCCCTTGGCTTGTGATCTATGATGCGCTCTCCCTTTTCGATAAGATCGATGAAGTCGACATTGTGGAGTTCGGCTGCCGCACCTCTTGTTGGATTGTTGAGTACAAGGTTGTGGTATCTCTTGACCAGCAGATCAAGCACCATCATTGTGGTAAAGCCATCCATCCAGAGAATCTTTGTGGTGGCGGCAGCGGCGGCATCAGTTGCAATTGTCAGTGGTGAATACTCGTCCTTGAACTTGCCCATGGCATTGTTCATTGTGCCATCCATAACTTCAGTTACGGCATTGATGACTGCCATCACGACATCGTCCTTTGTCATGTTGAACATTGACTGGGAGATATGATGGGCAACATCACCAACACCATATGCAGGAACAGTAACGATGTTTCCGTAGAAGACATCTGCATCCATGGCAGCTTTGACAGTTTTCTTCATTCTGTTTTTGTACTCACTCATATACTTCTTTACGTCAAAGGATATGTGCCCTGCCTCATCCATGAGCTTGGACTGGGCAGCCATGGGTGAATCATATACCATCTGAAGCATTTCGATTTCTTCTTTTATGGCTTCAGAAGGAGTTTTACCATTTTCAATTGCCATCTGGAATTTTGCACCAATACCATATGATGTGTTCATACCCCATGATTTTGAAGAAAGGATTGCTCGTTTATGGTCAACGGGAATATCTGTTTTCTGAAGTATCCTGTTGACTACATTGCTTGTACTTCCCGGGACAAAAGCAAAGTCTACAACACAGGTAGGACCATAGAATCCACCATACCTTCTGATGGATTCTTTACCGATGAGAGCTTCTGATCTCCCTATTTTGTCAATGAACTTTTCCACTGATGCCCTGAATGCAGGATCCTCCTCATACAAGATATCAAGAATAGGTGGTGTCTGATAGTGTTCGACAAATGGGTCATCCTCCGGCCTTACGCTATCCGTTAAGCTGGAAAGGACTTCATAATGCGTATTTACTGAATTGACATGAAGGTCAAACACTTCTTTACACTGATTGCCCTTCGGTTTCATCTTGTTAACGGCATCAACATAGGGTTTTGCATCCTCCACCTTAAAAGCGGTACCTCGCTTCTTATTGATGGTGCTGACGACGGCTTTCTGTGCATTCATGGCTTCTGTTGCCATTTTGTCGTATATTTCATTCATATTAGTCATGTTAGCCCCTTTTGTTCTTGAAAGTGACAACTAGACCTGAAAGAAGTGTTCAATCAAATTCAAATAATAGTTTAAAAATATATAAATGACAAACAATCTAGCTACCGCTAAGCATGCTTGTTTTTCCCAAACAACACTCCTTCATCAGGATGTTAATTCACTCCATACAATAATCTGAGACTATACATAATAAAGATTTCGAAACTTAAGAAATGTTGTCGAAACTTTATTAAAAGTAACAATAAGCTCATATCTATTCAGTTACTAATATGTTGCAGGGTTATATGACTGACATTTTAGCAATACCAGAATGGGCAACATGGAAGCTTGTTAACCTGCTAGTCGTTATCATAATTATATTACTTACTATTTTTCTTGCAAGATTCGTTGACAGGTTACTTATAAGGCAATTCAACATCGTAAGCAAAAAGATGAATGTAGACCTTACAAGTTACAGGGTTGTAAGACACACTGTAGTTGCTGCGATATATCTCATCGGCATAATGATTGTCGTTAACCTTATACCCTCACTTGAGACTCTTTCCATTACTCTTTTTGCCAGTGCAGGTTTTGCAGGTATTGTTCTTGGTCTTGCAGCACAAAGTACGCTGTCAAATATCATTTCCGGTATTTCTCTGGCAGCATTCAGGCCTTTCAGAGTGGGAGACCTTGTAACCATCAAAGATGAATACGGAAGGATCACTGATATCACACTCAGGCATACAGTGGTCAGGACATGGGATAACAGGAGACTCATTATTCCTAACAGTGTGATAAGTGAGGACGCAATCATCAACTGGTCCATCGAAGATCCAACAGTCAACTGGCCAATTGATATTGGTATCAGTTACGATGCGGATATTGATAAGGCAAGACAGATTATGATATGTGAGGCAAGAAAACACTCAAACACCATGACTTTCAGCCAGATCAAGAAATATCACCCTGATATGAAGAAAGAGGAAGTTGTTACTGTTCGTGTAAGGGAACTTGGAGATTTTGCGGTTATTCTCAGGCTACTTATCTGGGTCGATGACAGGGATATTGCCTATGACACCGGATGCGACATCAGGGAAGCAATCAAAAAGAGATTTCATGCCGAAGGAATTGAAATACCATTCCCATACCGTACCATTGTGTACAAGAAGGATCTGCAGGCAGAAGTCTCCGCAATAGAGGAAGAAAAAGTATCTGTATGAAAGAAGTAATTGAGCTCTTCAATAAAAACAGGATTTGTGGCATGAACCCATGCCACACTTTTTTAGATTTTTAGAACAAAATTTAGTCGTTGCTCAGCTCACCGCTGAAGTACTTGTCATAGGAACCCATGTCAAAGTGACCATGTCCACTGAGGTTGAACAGGATGGTCTTCTCCTCACCGGTCTGCTTGCATTTGAGTGCTTCATCGATTGCGCACTTAATAGCATGTGATGATTCAGGAGCAGGAGCAATTCCTTCGCTGCGTGCAAATGTTACTGCTGCATCAAATACTTCTACCTGGTGATATGAGGTTGCTTCCATGATTCCGTCTGCAACGAGCTTACTGATAATTGGTGATGCACCGTGGTACCTGAGACCTCCTGCATGGATTGCTGGTGGTATGAATTCTGAACCGAGTGTATACATCTTAAGGAGAGGTGTCATCTGTGCCATGTCACCGAAGTCATACTTGAACTCACCTGATGTGAGTGTTGGACATGCGGATGGCTCGACTGCTATGAATCTTGTATTGGTCTTGCCTGCGAGGTTGTCCCTGATGTATGGCAGACTTACACCGGCAAGATTACTTCCACCGCCACAGCAACCGATCACGATATCAGGATAGTCCTCTGTCTTGTCAAACTGTGCCTGGGTCTCAAGACCGACTACTGTCTGGTGAAGACTGGTGTGGTTAAGGACACTGCCCAGTGCATACTTGGTGTTGTCGTTAAGAGCTGCATCCTCAATAGCTTCACTGATGGCTATTCCTAGACTTCCTGTTGTGTCAGGGTACATTTCACGAATCTTTCTTCCAAACTGTGTGTCCGGACTCGGGGATGGGACTACTTTTGCCCCCCATAGATTGATAAGTGACTTTCTGTATGGTTTCTGGTAGTAACTTGAACTTACCATGTAGACCTTACATTCGATATCAAAATAATTACAGCAAAGTGATAATGCACTGCCCCACTGGCCTGCACCTGTTTCTGTTGTGATCCTTTCAGTGCCTTCTTTCATGTTGTAGTATGCCTGTGCGATTGCAGTGTTTGGCTTGTGGCTTCCTGCGGGACTGACACTTTCGTTCTTGTAGTAGATCTTTGCAGGTGTTCCCAATGCCTTTTCAAGCCTGTGTGCCCTGTGCAGAGGTGATGGTCTCCAGAGAGTGTATATTTCCCTGATCTCTTCAGGAATATCGATGTATTTCTTGGAGCTGATCTCCTGATTGATGAGTTCCTTTGCAAATATAGGCTCAAGGTCCGCAGGGTTCATCGGCTCATTGGTTGCAGGGTTCAGTGGTGGTTCTACCGGCATGTCTGCAAGTATGTTATACCACTGTTTCGGCATTTCATTTTCGTCAAGTAATATCTTTGTATGGTCCATAGTTTATACCTCTGTAAAAAATAGAGTCTCTGATGTATATCAAAGTACATTAGAGTGATATTTAATGCTTTTGATTTATGCATAAAGCCGAATTTACTATAAAATAACAAATAACTGAATTAATTAATCAGCTTACTTCTATCGATTTTAGATTTGGTTTTTCCCAATCACTGAACTTGTGTATCCTTATGGAAATAACCTTGATCTCACCCGGACCTAATTCAGCATTCATAGAAGCTTCATAATGCCTGAAAGTCGACATATCATCATCAAAGGATACATCCGCAGAGATCTTGTTAATGTAAATCCCCGATGCTTCAGTGTTTTCAAGCGTGATCAGTATTCTGTCAACAGCAATTTTCCAATCTGTTACCTGAATCCCATCAGGAACTAGGATAGTCTCTCCAGATTCTCCATACTGTTCTTCAATGGAAAATGAATCAACATCAGTACTTTCGAGTGTATCTATAATTTCCTCAGTCTCGGCCCCATTTTCAGTACAACCGGACAGTAAAATAGCTATCAATATTACAATAAATACATTGAGTGCAACCACACACTTTCTTTCCAGCATTCAACCACCATAAACAATTGAAGTGATATCGTTTATAAATATATCTGAAATTAGTTGAAAAATAAAGTAACAGAGTAATCATATATTATTCTTTATTGAAAATTGGGCTCCGTAGAAAAAATGGGAGGGAATTCGACAATGAATTATATCATAATAGAAACTTGGTCGAAACGATGTTCTCTGTCCTGAAAAAGAAATATGGGGAAGAAGTAAAGGCAAAACGTTATCATAAGCAATCAAAAAAAGTAAAATTGAAGCAATTAGTGCACAACCTTGACAGGTATGTCAAGGTTGTGTTTATTATTCAAACAAGGATTTCTACAGAACCAATAAACCAATTAATTTTAAGCATCAACTTTCTGATGAGTGTTAATATATAGTAAATATTTCTTTGTCTTCAGTCCATGTGATTTTGATGTAGTCATAATATCTAGAATTAATTGTCATTTCAGCTTCTTTTATTTCTTCGGGATTCAAATCACCAACATAATACCGATGAAGCAATTTACCTTCCACGATTAATTCCTTCTGTGTAGTTTGTCCAGTATATTCTTGTTGATATGGACTATTGTAATCCACCAGTCCCGCATTATAAGAAGAGCTATCATTTGTCAAAGCCTCATATGCAACAGTTTCAAATATCTGTGCTTTATTTGGGAAATCCCCAGGATGGAAATTCCAATTATAAGTGACACCAACCACTCCACAGTACACATCATTTGCAGTAGCATCACCTGAATTAATAACTCTATATATGTATCACATTATCTGTCATTGATGTTGACATGATTCTGAGTTCAGGATTACCCATTGGCTCTGGAGTTTGTATACTTTCAGATGTTTCAAGTTTGACTGATGATTCCGGGTTATCAAACGATGCATTTGTTTCGTTGCTTTCTTCATTCATTTTAGACCCATCTTCAACTACTTGTTGTTTTTCTACCTGATTTGTACTAGAATCTGTACAACCAGAAGCAATCAATGCCACAAAAATTAACATAATAGTTCCTATTTTTAGAATATATTTCAAATCAAATACCTTCATAAAAGTAATTTTTCATAAAGTAAACATTAGAATAATAATGTCAGTTATAGATATTACTTTTTAAATAATTTACTGTAGCGAGCATTGTTATAAATTCTTATAAATTTTGGATCTCCTCAATATAAGCGGGATTACAAAAATCTATACAATTTCCTTTTATCAATAAGATATTTAGCTAATTATCTTGCTTTTAATAACAGAGTATAACTCCACATAACAGACTACTTCTTGTAGGGAACTTTCTTGTTTATCCATAAATTAAACTCCTCAGTAACCTTCTTAGCTTCCGAATGTTTTGACCCTAGAAAATAACTTCCAGTTCTGATAAAGTCTTTATTACCCATTTTACCCGACTCATTAAGACTGAGTACAATAAAATCAACTCGGAATCTGAAAGACTCTTGCAAATCATCTTTTCCTATACACACTTACAACAACCAATGCGAGCACAGCACACAGCGTAGTAAATGCCGGAGTAGTCGGAGAAGTACTGTCACCAGATGATTCACCTGTGGATTCCTTAGGTGTTGAAGGACCATCGTAGTACTCTTCGGATATTGTGACGTAGGCGGCGGTGAATTCGCCACTTGTAATTAATTTAGCTGTGTTTAAATCGTTCATTTGGTAGAAGAAATCAATAGGTGCACTTCCACCAGCCCATTCTTCATTTGGAGCAACAGTCCACTCAAATACTCTTGTTTCATTTACTTCCATAACTTCATCTGTAAATGACCCCAACCTTGGTGTTGGGCCTTCTATAATATCAAAATCGTTTTCCCCAATAGATGTTAACATAACAGAAAGAAAGTTCTTTTTGTAACAAGTCACTTCAAATCTTAATTTGAATGGTTCACCAATTTTTAACAGTGGTTTTGGAATTGATGCACCAGGATACAATTGGTCATTATAGTACATATCAACTTTAAGATTGGAACTTTCTGAAGATGCGGGCATAGAAAATAATACTAAAAAGCAAACGGTACATGCAATAATCAATTTATACATATTCTTTCCTCAAAATTGTGATTCAAAATAATCGTAAGCCGTTGATTTTTCATCTCTTTCACCAATTTTATCTCCCACGCCTTTTGCACCAGGACCTACTATAGTTGCTGCATAGCCTGAAAAATCAAACGTTACTTCTTGGTTTCTTCCAATAGCAACCAAATTTCCATTTTCGTTTCTTTTAGTAGGATGGATAATCCTCTCGTTTTTTCGAATGTAACTCTGTGCATCGTGTCCGAAATATGGATTGAAAATACACTCATTGTCATTATCAATAACTTCGAACTTTTTGTACGCACCTTTCACATCATACTCCCACACATTCACAGTACACACCCAATTCGGCGGAAGCACAGGCAGACCACATGGAACATATTCCAGGGACTTTTCAAGTCTCTTTTCGATCTTTTCGGCAAGCTGACCTGTAAGTTTTTCACTTGATTCGTCCAGTTTGTTTTGTAACTCATTGTTGATGTTCTCAAAACACTGATCTATGGTGTCCTGGCATAGTTCAATTGACTTGCAGATGCCTTCTGATACTCCTATACGCAGATCAGCTTCAAGCCGGTAAAGAACGGCATCCATTTCATCAGAATCTATTGTTGGATTATCAGTTTGTATTTTCAGGCTGATGCGATACAGAATCTCATCCTGTAACGTGTTATCGGAAGCCATATCCACTATATTCTCATCGGAAAGCGAGTCAAGGTAAGTCTCTGTGATTGTTCTCACGTCATCTTCGCTGATCCAGGTGCTTAGAACCGGGTCGCTGGAAACTTCATCAACAATAGCTGTGGGAACCTGTTCCCTGATGGCATCGCTGTATTCACTCATCATTTTGCTGCGGTTCTGTTCAATAAAAGTGGTATCCGTTGAGACTCCGTTTGTGACAAGTTCAGTACTGTCGCTTGCAAGATCTTCAAGAAGGGAATCAATCTCAGCATTTGCATCTGAAATACTCTGGCTCATTGATTGAGAGACCATATCTTTTAGTGGTTCGGAAGCCTCCGAAAGCATTCCTGCAATATCATCACCTATGCCTGTGGAAAAAACACATACATTTCTGACTGCTAGTGGATAGACTGCTTTTCCTGTTGCATCCTCCCATTTGTATTGATTCTGGAGATCAAAATCCGGGTCATGGTACAGATAATCAGGGTACTGGTCCACAACTATTGTCATATTCTCGGTCCAGTTGTACTTGCTATTGGGCATTCCTACTACCTCCATTGTTTCGATAATACCCATTTCAGATGCCAGGGCTGTTGAAGCTTTATCCATGGCAGGGTTGTTGAAGATAACATCTGTTGATACTTTATTTTGCACAAGATCAAGAAGAGAATGTCCCTGTTCCTGTTCAAAAGATTTGTCGATATATTCCTCAAAAGAATTTTCTACATTTTTGTTCCGTTCCTTCAGTTCCTTGAGCAAACGGTCATAAGCCTCATTCTTTGAAATTGCACGACATGCATCACTACTGGTACTGAACTGACCTGAATCCAGATATTGAGATTGTTGAATAAAAGAATCTCGTTTGTAAGAAGCTTTCATTTCAGCAGCAAGGTCAAGTGAAGCCTCCTGAATCAATGTGGTTGGATTCTTCCCCAGATTCTCACCAAGCAAGTACACTTCCCTTGTAGGATTATCAGTATTAATGGCATTGAACATGCTCTCCATTTCCCGGCTCATGTTCTTATGAAGCCATGAAGGAATATCGCAATAGACCTTCTCATCAGAAAGGTAAGTTCCGTCACTGTAAGTGTTGTATCCCTTTTCAATCTCAGCCAGATTCACATGCCGATCACGATACTTATCTGCCGCATCACTGCATCCGGGATCATATTCCGGAAGGCCGTTGACGATTACGGTAATGTTCCTGTAATCATTGGCACTTCCTGCATCATAAGAGGAAACTAAACCATTATAACCACCAGAAGGCAGGTATTGGTGATAGACAATAGTTATGTTCTCTGTCTCGGTCTGAGTATGGGGAACCGAAAAACTATCCGTGAGTACCCTGTTCACCGAACCGCCAGAATCGCCGGAGTGATGAGTAAAGGATCCCGTCATGGAATTATATGTATTATACCACCAATGATAAGTATAATCGATTTTCCAGGACGTCTTGATCCTGAGTTTGATATTGTACGTTACTCTCCAGTCGAAACTATGGTTTTCCCATGAGAGATAGCCATCCGTACGTTCAGAGTCAAGCAGATTGTCATTACCCAGATAAGCATAGGAAACGTCCACACTGTCGCAGTTTATATCCGTTGAAACATGGTCAACATCTACATCAGTAAAATACCAGCTATGGGATGATGGAGTAAGACTTATCTTATGATCCAGATCAATAACGCCATTCCACTCGTAATCAGATGCCAGCGCACATGTATGTGATATCTTAACCGGATAATGGCCTTTCCACGTTATATCTTTTCCACTGTATGAAACAGAATCATAGGTAGTAGGACCAGACTGCAAGCCATAAGGAATAGCTGTATCAAATCCATCCCTGTAAACCTGGCCCTGTACCGTGCCACTGTAAACCTCATGAGTTACATCATGCAGCAGGTCAGGATAGGCATCGTTCCATTCATCATCATTGTAGACCCAGTTACTGTAAACCTCATTGGTGAAATTGGAAACAGAGACAATGATCTTAGAATTATTGACAACTTCTTCCATTGTTATGTTGGCTTCTTTCATAGATCCATTGACACCCTGTTCAACACTTATGTTGAATGTCCCATGTTCTGACAGCTCATCGTATGTTGTGCTGATATTTTTCCCGGAATCATCTTCATATGAACTCGTGCCTTTTTTCACGTCTTCATAGAGAACTTTGCCATTGTAATATGTGGTGTAGGTCAAAGCCCAGGGGTCTACTGAATCGAAAACACGTTTCTGTGTATAGAGAGTACCTGCATTCACAGAAGCTGCTAATGACGGACCGGTTACGATATTAAGAGGGCCATTCAGGTAATGCTGCCACGGACCATAGATAAAAGTCCTGATGTTGGTGGCTCCAAGCACAATATCCGATGTGATTCCACCATTAAGTTCATTTTTATATTCATTTACCAGTTCCTCAAGTAAAGGTTCCCTGGATGTTATGAGAGCACTCACATTCATGGAACCGGCTCTTGTTCTATTGTCTGTGAGATCCACAATGGTGTAATTGAGATTCTCAACGGTCATTGTATAATATACAGGATATCCCGGATCATCTGTTGGAGACCTGCTGATCTCTCTTTTGAGCGTACCGTTGATCATATCTATCCTGATCTGCAAAGGAGACACATCAGGATCGATATTGATAGCATAATTGTTGAAAGTGTGCTGGTTTTCCTGATATGATGTACTTAGATATTCGTTGAAATACTCCGCTGTAATATCTTTAAGTGGACTGCTGCCTACATTTAACCAGTTCACCGCTTTCTCCTCGCCATCGTACTCAAGGACAAGATAGGCATATCCGTATTCTGCGTTTGCAGGAATGACTAGTTCCTCTTCAAATTCAGAACATGTCCAGAACGAATGGGTTTCATCATAGGATATGGACTGGTAAACTGCCCCTGAGCCACTTTTAAGGATCAAAGTTCTTGGTTTGTCAGAAAACAGGCATGATATAGCTTCTAACACATTAGACGGAAGACTTACGCTAACCTGAATAGTATCTCCGGGTTCTGCATTCCTGTTATCCGGCTCAATGGAAAAACCGTCAGAGTCAATTTGTTCGTAAGCAAGATCCTCGGGTTTTATGACAGGATGTTCTCCCTGCCATGCAAGAGCTTCCATGCCCGCGTAGTTAAGACAGCGTGCAAGGTCAGATGAAGCAAATTCCACTGCAGTCTTTTCCATATCTGTAGTATCCGTATTGTGTATAACTTCTGCCAGCGCATAGTCAGTCTTTGTCAGGTATATCGATGCAACCACAGCAAAAAGCAGAATGAATATACCGATCACCGCAAAGGGAATATAAGCCCGGGTGTCCTGGCTAAAGCTTCGTTTTTCATTTGCGGGATCGGATATCATAGACTAACCTTTTTTCAGCTTTTATGAGCTGGACATTGCAGGTAAGAAGAATATTTAAACTTTGTTATTTTATTCTATTTTAGCTTAAATTTTATAACTGACATCCTATATTCATTTGTGTGAGAATAAAATCAAAAATCGAATATTTGTTCATGATAGGATTTGCTCAGATATACCGAAACTAATCGAAACTGTAAAATATACTACATTTATACTAGCAGACATAATTAACTGAAAGTTGTAATTATCCATTCAGCTTTCTCAGCAATAACTGAGCATTAGCTGTTTACAGAATTCAAACATTCAATATTTACAATTCACACTTATCAGGTTGGCACAAAATGAAGATCACTAAACCAAGAGGCACACGTGATTTCCTCCCGGAGGACACAAGGAAAAGAAGATATGTAGAAGGCATACTGCGCCAGGTAGTTAAAAACTGGGGATTCAGTGAAATAATCACACCCACATTCGAGAACCTGGAACTCTTTACCCTTAAATCAGGCGAAGGTGTAATCGGAGAGCTTTACAACTTCACTGACAAAGGCGACAGGGAAATGACACTGCGTCCCGAGCTTACAGCACCTGTAATGAGGATGTATGTCAATGAGATGCAGGCATATCAACAGCCTTTGAAATTATTCTACTTTGAAAACTGTTTCAGGTACGAGAGACCACAGAAGGGACGCTTCAGAGAGTTCTGGCAGTTTGGAGTCGAACTTATAGGCAGCAAAAGAATGGATGCTGATGCCGAAGTAATTGCCCTTGCAACAGAGATGCTTAAGGCTGTAGGAATAAAAGGCGACCTGAACGTAAACAACCTTGGAGTTATCAGGCATCTTCTAAGTGTTCTTGAAACCGAGAACCAGAGCAAAATAATGAGACTTGTTGACAAGAAAGATTATGAAGGACTTGATAACTTCCTTGAAGAAATAAACGCTCCTGCCGACCTTCGTCAAAAACTTATCGAACTTATCTCACTCACCGGCAATGATGCAATTGCAAAAGCAAGAGATATTCTGGGAGAACTTCCTGAAATAGATGACTTCCAAGAACTTCTTACCATGCTGGATGCCTACGGAGTGGAATATACAATCAACTTTGGAATTGCCAGAGGACTTGATTATTACACAGGAACTGTTTTTGAGATTTACGCAGAAGGACTCGGTGCCCAGAACCAGGTATGTGGCGGCGGTTCATACCAGCTTATCCAGCTCTTTGGAGGCGGAGATGTCCCATCAACAGGTTTCGGTCTTGGTTTTGACAGGATAATGGAAGTATGTGAACTTGAAACACCTGATGATGTACCTGTTGTAATCATTGCAAAAGATAGCACACGCCTGGATGCAATAAAAGCAGCCAATGAACTCAGGAAACACATGCCTGTTTACAATGATTTGATGAAGAGGAACTTCAAGGCTCAGTTATCACATGCCAATAATATTGGTGCAAAGCATGTCATTATCATTGGTGAGAAGGAAGTTGAAGCCGGAAAGGTAATGTTAAAGGATATGGTAAGCGGTGAACAGGAACTCCTGGTCATCGACGAAGTCATTACAAAACTCACAAACAAATGAACCGCTTTTCCGGAACTTTTCTGAAGAACGAGAGGGCAGCAGACGCCCTCCCCATGAGAATGGTGGTTGCTGTAATAGCAATAGGAGCATTATTACTATTGATGTCAGGTACCGTTTCCTCTCTAATTGAAAGTGAGCAAACATATACCACCAAAACCATCATTTCTGAAATTGAATCAAATGCCGAGCAAATGTCGGCAAAAGGTTCAGGCAGCATTGTTACCCTTGATGTGAACGTTCCTTCAGGTGTGGAGATCATATTTGGAGCGCTTCCTGAAAATGAAGATGCCTGGCCCTCAGATGCCGATAACTATTATATTGAGATTAATGGGAAGCAGATCATTGGAGAGTCATCTGCATCTTATTCTAATTCCACATTAAATGACAGTTTTATTCTCAATCCAGGATCTCACATATTGACTCTTGAAAGTGTCCGCGATCAAAATGGAAAAATTTTTATTGCACTTAGTGATAAGTCGCAACCATAATGAAAGAACGAAAAGAAGTTGGCATTAACCATCTGATCACGGATGATTCTGCCTGGATAGACTTGCTGCTCTCAAAAACGGCATTAATACTGGCTACTCTGATAATACTTGCAGCAGTTTACAGCCTTGCAGGCAGCTCTGCAGACCTTGTCAGAAAAGATGAACTGGAAATCATAGCCACAGAGATTGCTTCAAACATAGATTCGGCAGGATCATCCCGTTCAGATAATTCTGTCAACTGCATTACATTTGATCCTGAAAGCTATGAACAGCAATTAAGCAAGAGAAACGAACTGAACATATCGGTCAGCGGTGAGTATATATTCTGCACTTTAACAGAGAACGGACGAGACATCTCAGCTGCCAGGCAGCTAAGTTACAGGACACTTCCTCTAAGTCCCAATAAATTCCGCAATTTACTATCAGGAACATTCGGTGCAGATGGCAACAGCAGCCAGCCGATTAACTCTGCTTTTCCATACGCTGACGTAACTGATTTTCTTGCTGATAGAGGAACTGGAGAGCTTTATCTTAATACAAGTAAAGAGCTTCATATTCAGAAAACAACAGTATTTGTTACAGACGGAAGCGAGGTGAACGGACTTGAATATATCCTCGTTTACCAGTGATGAGAGAGCACTTCTCGAACCAAATAATGACATCATAGCCACTGCTCTTGTTGTTATCGGTTTTATTGTATTTGCTGCGATCCTTTCAAAGACATTCATCGCATTCAACGGCAACTCCCAGGCACTTGAGAACTATGAACAGGCTGCAATGATAGCAAGTGATATTGCATCCTACCCGCCGCTTCAGGGAAGCAGGCAGGAACTAATTTCTGCAGATACACTGGAGGTGCTGGCAAATCCTTCACAAGACCCGCAATCACACTACATGTTCTTCCACCGGTTTTCATCAAACCTTGATTTCTATGTAGAGGTACGAACTGATGACGGTAATTATCAATGGATCATCAGTGAGGGAAATACTGCATTGAACGGGAGAGATGTAATAGCTTCATCAGTACCTGTTGTGATAGAACTTGGAAGCAATGCACGCTGTGAACCCGGGACGATAACCGTGAAACTTGTGCAGAACGGATGGAGTTGAAAGTCGACCCTGAAAACGAAATAAAAAACGGTGATTATGAATGAGAATTATAGACGATGATAGTGGATTTTCTACCAGCATTGATGCAATTTTGTTCCTCGTACTGGTATCCGTCTCTGCTGTAATACTTTTTCCATCTATTGCTGCGGATGAGCAGTATCGTTCCGCATCCTATTCATCTGCACAGGATATGGATACCCAGCTCATGAACACAATAATGAGCAGCACACTGGAAGAATTTGAGTATACTGTAAAACCAGCCGAACTTGCTGGAATTGATGTGAATCTATCGGAAGATTCAATTCTTGGAAATGCCGAAGATACACTATTTGCAAAAGAGCAACAACATCGTACATTTTCAGACCTTGTAGCCGAAGGCCTTGTGCTTGGTCTGGTCATGGAAAAGAACGGCACTGAAAAACCTCTGAATCCAATGACAAAGATGCAGAGAATAGAAACTGAAAAAGCTATCGAAGAACATCTCAAAAGGACTATAGGACAGAGATACAATTACAGGTTTGAGGCACACTGGCAACCTGTTTCAGGATACAATATACACAGCGACATAGTAGTAGGTGAAACAGCTCCGTTGGATGCCATTAAACAGAAAGCCAGGATATCGGTTCCTGTGACATATACTGTAACTAGAGACGAAATATGTCAGCCATTCAATGAAAGCAATATCTATGCTTCTGTGAACTCACCAGATGCTGACAAAGAACTTCATAACATGTTCAACTCAAGTATTATTACAGCATCTGAAGGAGCTTCTGATATAATAACAGATATCGTATTTCCGTATGAATACCTGTCATCACTTAATGGAACTGAGATATCCATAGACAGCGAGCAACTTGCATGCATTGCAGGGCCGGATAATGCAAATTACAGCAGTCCGATCATCAAGAGTGCGCTTGGTTGCGTGAACTACACTGTAAAAGACCTGTACGGACTTAACGTTGAACTGACAACTGAAGAACAAAGTATCAGTCTGGATTTTGTGAATATGGCACATGACCTTATCAAAGAGAAAAATACTAACCTGATATCAGAGCATATATTTGCGAGCCAGAGTGATGATATCGACCAGACTGTTGCCCTCATATGTAATGCATCTGATAACAGCAGCAGAATTGAACTTGCAGATACACAACTCTCAAAGATATACAGGACCGCAAATCCTGGTGGTGCGGATATTATAATAATGATCTGGTGAAGGAAGGAATGCATTATTTCCAGTAGTCCTGCAATCATAACATATATATTACATGATGCTCTTCATTGGTAGCACTTCGCCAATCACATTAATATTTTATCGAACCGACTCCCAAGTTCAAGAGTTCGATAAGGATCAAAACATCATCTATATTGAATTCCATCTAAATTCAATGTAGAACTAATTAAATCAAAACTCAAATTACAATTATCAGGAGGAAGCTAATGGCAAAAATGCACACCCGTAGGAAAGGAAACTCCGGACCTACAAGACCACTTCGCACAGAAGCACCTTCATGGTCAACAATGACCAGCGAAGAAGTAACAACCGTGGTTACAGACCTCTGGAAGCAGGGCGTAAGCACAAGCGAGATTGGAATGATTCTCAGGGACAAATATGGTGTACCTGACGTTAAGATCGCAACCGGTAAAAAGATTACAAAGATCCTCAGAGATAACGGTGAAAAGTTCGCTGTACCTGAAGATCTCTACAACCTTATCGTAAAGGCAATCGGAATGAGGAAGCACATGAGCTACAACCACAAGGATGTACACAACAAACGTGCTCTCCAGAACACCGAATCCAAGATCAGAAGATTGGTAAAATACTACCAGTCCGCAAAGGTTCTTCCAGCTGACTGGAAATACAAGCCAGAAACAGCTGAGATGCTGATCACCAGATAAGCATTTTCAGATTAAATTATAAACTCTTGTTTGGCCAATCAGTCAAACAAAACTTTTCTCTTTTTTAATTGGATTTAACGCTGCCTTAGTTGTAGCTCTGTAAATGAATTCATTTGGGTGTAGAAATCCATAGTTATCTAAAACACTTATGAAGGTAACTTATAAATTGTTTTAAAGAGCATTATATGCCATGAAAGCTGTCATACTTGCAGCCGGTGAAGGAAAACGATGCCGGCCTCTCACACTCACAAGATCAAAAGTAATGCTCCCGGTGGCAAACAAACCTATTCTTGAACATATCATCAATGCTCTTGTTAAAAATGATATTAAAGAGATAATTCTGGTTGTCGGTTACAAAAAAGAGCGCATCATGGACTATTTTGAAGATGGGATCAATTTTGGTGTGAAAATTAAGTATGTAGAACAAAAAGCACAGATAGGGACAGCACACGCCATTCTTCAGGCACGTGATCTAATAGGAAAGGATGATGAAAAGTTCGTTGTCGTGAATGGAGACAATATAATAGGACCAGACGCTATTGCGGACCTGATAATTGGAGAAGAAGGTGATGCAACATTACTCACATGCAAAAAAGATAATGTCAGCGGATATGGAGTAATAGTTGCAAAAGGAAAAAAAGTTGTTGAGATCATTGAAAAACCAAAGACTCTTGTAAGTCACCTTATCAATACAGGTATCTATCTTTTCAAGAGTGATATTTTTGACATGATCGAAAAGACTTCCATATCAACAACTGGTGAGTACGCAATAACAGATACCCTTCAAATGATGATCGATGAAGGAATGCCCGTAACAACTGCAATAACAAACGCTGAATGGCTTGATGCAGCTTATTCCTGGAATCTGCTTGAAGCAAATACAATTGTTCTGGGAGATTTTGAGACTGACATTTCAAAAGCAAAAATAGAAGATAGTGTCAGCATAAAAGGTAGTGTTTCCATAGGCAGGAACACAACCATCAGATCCGGATCGTACATTGTTGGACCGGTTGTAATTGGTGACAACTGCGACATAGGTCCAAATGTAGTCATATTGCCTTCCACAAGTATTGGTAATAACGTATCAGTTGCATCATTCACATACATAAAAAATAGTATACTGATGAATGATATCCGTATCGGTACCCACAGCAATATATCAAGCTCCGTTGTAGGAAGCAATGTTACAACAGGTCCAAACTTCATCACAGAAGAGGGTGAGAAGCTGATTATTATTCTTGAAAATGAGCTTCATGAAGCCGGAAAGCTTGGAACGGTCATAGGTGATGATACGGATATTGGCGGAAATGTACTTGTCCGTGCCGGAAAGATGGTTTCATCCAACTGTCGCATCAGTTCCGGAAAGACAATTTCAGAGGACGTACCAACAAATGCACTTATAAATTAAGGTAAGGGTGATAAAAATGTGCGGAATAGTTGGATATATTGGGGATAATCAGGCAGTACCTATATTGCTAGAATCTCTTAAGATGCTGGAATACAGAGGATACGACTCTGCCGGTGTAACTGTATTTAATGAAAAACTTGAAACATATAAGATTGCAGGCAGGATAAAGGACCTTGAGGGAGTTATTCCTGAAAATGTATCCGGAAATGTGGGTATTGGCCACACTCGATGGGCAACACATGGAAAACCTGAAACAAGAAATGCTCATCC
This sequence comes from Methanolobus vulcani, assembly GCF_900100715.1. GTDB lineage: Archaea > Halobacteriota > Methanosarcinia > Methanosarcinales > Methanosarcinaceae > Methanolobus > Methanolobus vulcani. The sequence goes on from NZ_FNCA01000004.1 coordinate 166,982, forward strand.
TCACATATCATCAGACATATCAGTTGTTCACAACGGTATAATTGAGAATTACCTAGAACTCAAGGAAAGACTAATCGAACAGGGATATGAGTTCAAATCAGACACAGACACCGAGGTCATTGCACATCTTTTACATTTCAATATGAACTGTGATAGCGAAATGTGTCTGCTGGATGGTCTTGCTAAAACCGTAAAAGAACTTGACGGATCATATGCCATTGCTGCCTTATGCAACAACGATCCGGGTTTAATAGCATTTGCAAGGAAAGACAGCCCTCTGGTAATAGGAATTGGAAATGGAAGTAACTATGCTGCATCTGATGTTACTGCTTTTTTGAAGCACACAAAAGAAGTCATATTCATAAACGATAATGAGGTCGGTCTTCTAAGGCCCGATTCAATAGAGATCTATGACCTTGAAGGAAACTCTGTTTCAAGAGACACAGAAACAATAGAATGGGATCTTGAAGCTGCAGAGAAGGCAGGTTATGAACACTTTATGCTCAAGGAGATTCACGAGCAGCCAACTTCCATACAGAACACCTTTGCAGGTAAGCTTTCTGAGCTTGAAGGAACTGTCACACTTGAAGAGATATATCTCAAACCTGACGAGGTCAAAAGGCTAAGAAGAGCCACAATTATAGCTTGTGGAACTTCCTGGAATGCCGGTATTCTTGGAAAATATCTCTTTGAGAAACTTGCAGGCCTGCATACTGATGTTGAAACCGCATCCGAGTTCAGGTATAGTAATCCGGTTCTTTGCGGAGAGGAACTTACAATTGCAATCACCCAATCCGGCGAGACTGCCGACACTCTTGCAGCGGTCAGGAGTTCAGCCTCTTACGGATGCCGCAGTATTGCGATTACAAATGTAGTTGGGAGTACAATCACAAGGGAATCAGATAGTGTGCTCTATACCAGAGCCGGACCTGAGATAGGAGTTGCTGCAACAAAGACATTCACAGCCCAGCTTATGGCACTCTATATGCTTGCGATAAATCTTGGAAGAACACGAGGAGTTATCAGTGCCAATGAGGCAAAAGACCTTATAGTTGGCATTAAAAAGCTTCCCGGACAGATACAGAAAGTGCTCAGCAGGAAGGAAGCAATTAACGAATGTGCTGTGCAGTTCGCTGATAAAAGGGACTACTTCTTCATTGGACGCTACCTGAATTACCCGGTAGCTCTGGAAGGAGCTTTGAAGCTTAAGGAAATCTCATACATTCATGCTGAAGGTTATGCAGCAGGCGAACTTAAACACGGCCCGCTGGCACTAATCACAGATGAGACACCGGTCGTTGCCATAGCCACTAAAGGTCACACTTATGAGAAGATACTGAGCAATATCAAGGAAGTAAAGGCACGTGATGCAACGGTTATTGCGGTTGCAGATGATGATGATACGGAAATTGACAAGTATGTAGATGTGGTTATACGTGTGCCACCTGCACATGAGTTACTCTCACCCGTACTTTCCTCGGTTGCACTGCAGTTGCTTTCATATTACACTGCACTTGCAAAGGGATGTTCCATTGATAAACCAAGGAACCTTGCAAAGAGTGTGACCGTTGAATAATCATTTTATTTTTAGAGAGGATAACAAATGAAGTTATTTGGATCTTCAGGCATCCGCGGACTTGCAAATGTGGAAGTTACCGTAGACCTGGTACTGAAAGTTGGAATGGCTCTTGGAAAATCAAAAAAGACTGCTGTTATTGGCAGGGACCCAAGGGTAGCAGGGGAGATGATAGAGCTTGCAGTAATTTCCGGTCTGATGTCTGCAGGCTGTGATGTTGTAAGAGTTGGTCTTGTAACAACTCCAACACTTGCATACGCAGCAAGGAATTACGATTGTGGTGTAATGATCACTGCATCACATAACCCTGCAAGCGATGTTGGAATAAAACTATGGAATCCTGATGGGATGGCATTTGATTCAGCCCAGCAGGAAGATATCGAGGATATCATCGAGAAGGAAGATTTTGTTTATGTTCCCTGGAATAAGGTAGGCGAGATCACCACATACGGAAATGCAGTAAGGGATCATATGGATATGATACTCAGCCACTCCAAGGGTGCACCAATCCGTGTTGTAATTGATTGTGGAGGCGGGGCGGGAGGCACAATTACACCTTTCCTTTTACGCGAGATGGGATGTGAGGTTATCACACTTAATTCACAGCTTGACGGGCATTTCCCTGCACGCAATCCTGAACCCAAAGACGAGAATCTCTGGATGCTGAAAAAAGCCGTAAAAGAATTCGATGCAGCTCTTGGAATAGCTCATGATGGTGACGCCGACAGGATGATGGCTGTTGATGAGAACGGACTTTTCCTTTCTGGAGATGAAATGCTTGCTATTTTTGCACGCTTTGAATGTAAAGGCAATCCTAAAATTGTAGTTCCGGTTGACACATCAATGATAGTTGATGACTCCATGCCCGGTTCTACTGTTGTTCACACGAGGGTCGGAGACGTTTATGTTGCCGAGGAAATGAAGAAACGGAATGCTGATTTTGGAGGAGAGCCTTCTGGAAGCTGGATATTCCCAAGAATTTCCTACTGCCCGGATGGAATTTATGCAGCAGCCCTGCTTGTTGATATTGTGAAAGAGAAGAAACTCTCAGAACTGCGGGAGGAGCTTCCTAAGTATCCGACACTCAGAAGCACAGTTGCATGTGACAATGATAAAAAAGCTGCTGTAATGCAGGCTATAAGTTCAAAACTTGAAAAGATGGGTGAAGTTTCCAGCATCGATGGAATAAGGGTTGATATGGAAGGCGGCTGGGTGCTTGTGAGACCTTCGGGAACTGAGGCAAAGATAAGAATCACAGCAGAAGCCAGACAGGATGTTGATAAGCTGCATGCTAAGGTTAAGAATATAGTAAAGGAGTGCCTCAAATGAAAGTAGTTATTCTTGCTGCCGGTGAAGGCACACGCATGAGGCCTCTTACTGCTTCAAAACCAAAAGTGATGCTTCCAATAGCTAACAAGCCAATGATGGAGCATACTATCAATGCGGCAATAAAGGCAGGTGTGAAAGAATTCCTGATCGTTACAGGTTACCGTGAAGATGCTATTAAGGATTATTTCAAAGATGGAAGTCACCTTGGAATCAGTGTTGAATACGTGCGCCAAGAAGAGCAGCTTGGAACTGCAAATGCCATTGGTTGCGCAAAAGGTTTTGTGAAAGGTCATTTCATAGTGCTTAACGGGGATATGCTTGTCAGTACAGAACATATCGCTCATCTTGTATCAAGAACAGAAGATGCTATTATCAGCGTCAAGAAAGTGGAAAATCCTTCCCATTTCGGAGTAATTGAATCCGATGGACAGAAAGTAACACGCATCATTGAAAAACCTGAAAAACCGCCTACTAACCTTGCAAATGCGGGGATATACCTATTCCATGAGGTTATCTTCGATTACATTGCAAAAACCGGTAAATCATCAAGGGGAGAATATGAAATTACTGATTCCCTGCAGATGATGATCGATGATGGTCTCAATGTTGGTTACGAGCTTCTGGAAACCGAGTGGATCGATATTGGCAGGCCATGGGATATTCTGGATGCTAACAAGGTACTGCTTGAAAATATCGATAATACCTGTGAAGGGATAATCGAACCCTATGCAACACTTCATGGTAATGTGAAAGTTGGAAAGAACACCATTATCAGAAACGGGGCATACATTATGGGCCCTGCCATTATAGGCGATGACTGTGATATCGGCCCTAATTGCTTTATCAGGGCTTCAACTGCAATTGGTAATGATGTTCGCATTGGAAATGCAGTTGAGATTAAAAACACTGTAATTATGGATGGCACAAATGTTGGTCACCTCAGTTATGTCGGTGACAGTGTCATAGGAACAAACTGTAACTTCGGTGCCGGCACAAAGGTTGCAAATCTCAGGCATGATAACAAGAATGTAAAATCAGTTATCAAAGGCGAGGTTGTAGATACCGGAAGGAGAAAGCTCGGTGTTATCATGGGTGATGATGTTCACACAGGCATCAATTCCAGTATCAATATCGGTACTGTAATGGAAGCCGGAAGTTCAACTATGCCGGGTGAAGTTTTGATGTACAGAAGAAAGACTAATTAAGGCTCGTCGCCATCTTTATTTGGAGATTCGGATGAATTTAAATATCGAGATGCAAAAACTCAAGGAACTGGCACGAGAAGCGGCAGACATAATTGAGAAGTATGAGCACGTACGTGTGATTTCCCATAACGATGCCGATGGGCTGACATCAGCCGGTATTATCTGCCAGGCCCTATTAAGACAAGACATCCGTTATCATACATCCATTGTGCCACGTCTTGATAAATCCGTTGTGGATATGGTGAAAGAAACCACAGCAGACGATGATCTTGTGATTTTCTGTGATATGGGAAGCGGCCAGTCAGATATAATCTCCGAAATCAAGCAGGAAATAGTTGTACTTGATCACCACGTCCCAGTTGGTGAATCTCCTGCAAAAGTACTGGTAAACCCGCATATCGTGGGAATTGACGGTGCAATGCACATATCCGGCTCAGGAGTCACTTTTTTTGTATCAATGGAAATGGAACCTGCAAATATTGACCTGGCGGGACTTGCTATTGCAGGTGCTGTGGGTGACAAACAGATTTTCAGTACACTTAACGGCCATATTCTTGAAGAGGCTGTGAATGCTGAAGTTGTCTCAATTAAAAAAGGGCTGAAAATCGGTGACGGAGATATTGCAAAGGTGCTTGAATATACGCCTGAACCTTATCTTGACATAACCGGTGACAGTGAAAAGATAGCCCAGTTCCTTGATTTCCTTGGAATTGAAGGAAAAATCGAAGACCTGAACCCGGACCAGACAAAAGCCCTCACTTCAGCCGTTGCACTCAAACTTGCAAAAAATGCAAGTCCTGAGGCTGTGGATGCTGCAATCGGTGATATTTACATACTTAACAACGAGATAGTTTCCAATGTCTATGACCTTGTTGCAATTCTCAATACCTGTGGCAAGGCTGAAAAATATGGAATGGGACTTTCCATATGCCTTAAAGACAAAACACATCTGGAAGAAGCAAGGGACATGGCAATTTCTCATCAGATATCCATTGTTGAGAATATCAAAAAAGGCATGGATATGGTCAAAGAAGGAAAAAGTATCGGTTACCTGATAGGTACCGACATGGAGTCTACAGGCATGATTGCCAGTACATTTGTCAGGTATGTAAATCCTGATATGCCTTTTGTTGCAGTAAACCAGGTTGATGATCTTGTGAAGGTTTCCGCAAGAGGAACCCGTGCACTTGTTGGAAAAGGACTTGACCTTTCATTTGCACTCCGCGAAGCTGCAAAATTAGTTGGTGGCGAAGGCGGCGGACACAATGTTGCATCAGGTGCATCAATTCCACCCGGAACTGCCGAGCAGTTCATTGCTAAGGTTGATGAGATAGTTGCAGAACAACTCCCTAAACAGGAGAAGGCTGAATGAAGATAACTACAACTATTGAATTCAAGGATGAAGGTGCCATACAGGTTGCAAAAAGAATTGCAAATTCACTGGCTCCTGATAACCTGACTAATATGCATACAGAAGTCAGTGATGAAAGTGTAAGTATTCACATTTCCACTGAAAAGATAACTTCACTCATTGCCACGGTGGATGATCTGCTTATGAATGCAAAACTTGCAGAAGAAATAGCAGAAGACCTTGAAAAATGAGTAACTCTATCTTTTTTGGCCCTGTAGAAAGCATCATAAAAACTTCCGTGGCTTGAAATTTCAATAATCCTATGTAAACATATTATTTAGTGCTTTCATCAAAATGGCATTGCCCATAAAGTACCTAATTTTATGGTCAAATTACTCAACTGGAATTACATCTCCATTTTCATCATAATATTTCACAGTATTTGATATTGTTGTTGTATATGGACTTTTGATTCCTTCCTCTATATGCAAAAAGTTAAGTTGCTCTTTGTAGAAATTAACATCTATTAATAACCAACCATCTTCATCATTCATAGTTAAATCCATAATGATATACGGTTTATCTTTGTTAATTGGAAGCGGTTGCTGTGCATTGTCATATTTAGTGTTGATTTCATCTGCAATTGTGTCTGCCTTATCTTCATCCTTATTAATTTCGTAGTCCGACAGCACAAACATGACCTTGTTTGTTACAGGGTCAATTAGTTCTATAGAGTTATCCTGTATGTTATACTTGTAATCTTTTCCCTGTCCATATGTTTCGGACATAGTTACAACATTTTTATCGTATATTCTTCCATTTTCTGGTTGTACATAGTATGTATATACCCCGTATCTGTCAAGGTTGGCTGCAAAAAATGTAATTGTTTCATCTTCACCAAGGTTAGCATGGGAGTAGACCACACCGTTGGAATACCTCTTTGCACCCTCAAATTTTACCATAATACTATCTTCATACTCATAATAAATAGTTCTAAGATGAATATAGTTAGTATCAATACCTTCCTCTTCAATGGCTTTCTCTGCTATGGCTGTCAGTTCCCTACCATATTCAGACTGGGTGTCTATTACTACAGTTTTGTGGGAATCATTGATAGCATAAACTGCTGTGATAAGGAAAATAGAAACTATGGTAATGCTGATGAATATGATTTTGTAATTTCCTTTAAATTTCATGCATCTGCCTCTCATATAATATAAGATTTATAAGTATATATTGCATTTGCATAAAAATGGAGGATTTATTGAATTTATTGTATCAGTTACTCGCCTTTTTTTACTACTTAATTTCAATCATGTACTCTTATAGAGGTTCTTGCATCTTTTTATGTACCATTCATATATCATTATAGTCAAAAGTAGACTTTACGAGCAAGCCCCATCAAAATTAGAATTTATATTCAATCATTATGATTTATTTTAACTTTTGATTGTGTAGGTGCTTGACTTTTCCCTTTGGAACTCTACCGAACCCCTTTTTTGTCTTTTTATTCCAGTTCCCAGAGATGCCTGTTATTATCAATCAGCGTATTCTGTTCCTCAATCCTTGAGCGCTGGTAAATAAGTGCTGCCGGATGGTATATTTTCAGAAGAGTATATTTCCCATCTACCGCTCTTGGAACTCCCCATTCAAGTTTTTCACCATTGCAGAATGCCTTCTCTGCAGTGTTTCCGAGAAGTATGATCACTTTTGGATTTAGCAATTGAATCTGTGCTTCAAGAAATGGCTTGCAGGCTTTTATCTCGCTTTTGAGAGGATTGCGGTTTTTCGGAGGACGGCATTTGATCGTGTTTATAACTGCATAGTCCTCGCCTGAAAGTCCCATGTACTCGATCATGCCATCGAGATTCTTGCCCGCCCTGCCACAGAAAGGGACACCGGTTTCATCTTCGTTCTTTCCTGGAGCTTCGCCAACAAAAACAACTCTCGGAGTTATGGAGCCTTTGCTGATTACTTTATTGGTTACAGTCTCATGAAGCTGACAGTCTGTACATTCAAGTATTTCTTTTTCAACAGCTTCAAAACCCTTTTCCACAAGTTCACTTACTGACCTGACTGCCATATGATCACTGTTCCAATCCTAGTTTCAACATTAATTCCAACTTTAGTTTGCAATCCTTATTCCTGTTTCAGTTTTTGTGCCTGCAATGCTTCCATGAAGCGAATCTGTTCTGAAATGAATGTGTTGTATGGTGCATCAATTCCAAGTTTCTTTGCCCTTGATACTATTGCACCGTTGAGGAAATCAATCTCAGTCTTTCTACCAGAAGTGATATCCTGGTACATGGATGAGTGATGTTCTGCAGTATTGGGTAGCTGGAAGTCATGCAGGAAAGCAAGATATTCTTCTGCGGTCTTCCATGGAAGTACAACACCTTCTGCTTCAGTGACCTTGAAAGCCTCATGAACAATGTTCTCTATAATACTCCATGCGTGTGAGTTCTCAAGTTTTCCGTATGGAACTCCCATGACCGCACCAAGTGGATTGAGGGCTGAATTGTACAGGACCTTAGACCAGACTGAACTCATGATGTTCTCTGTTCCGTTTACCTGAATACCCGTACTTTTAACCAGATCAACAAGTTTGAGTACGCTTTCATCAAGTCCTGAAGGGAATCTTCCGAGGTTCATTGGTCCGGTTTCAACGGATACATGAATCTTTGCGTCGCCTGCCCATTCAAAACCGGTAATTATGGTTCCTCCGATTACCTTGTCGGTATATCTGGCAATGATCTCCTCATTGCCAAGACCGTTCTGCATGCTGATAACCTCCCTGCCTTTGATTATATCGGCAAATTGTTCGCAGATAGATTCGGTTGCTGTGGACTTGGAAGTAATGAATATATAATCATAATCATCCTCTGGAGCATTTTCAGAACAACTGAATTTACAGGTGGCTTCACCCCAGATGCCTGTCATCTTAAAACCATCTGTATTTATTTTCTCAGCATGCCTCTGGCGACAGACTGCGTGTACATCACAAACAGAAGATAATTTTGCAGCAAGGGTCAGACCCACTGCTCCTGCACCTAATATCAGGACTTTCATAGAGCACCTCTTTTTTGCCTTAGACGCTTTTTTCCGTTAAAAGAATAACTCTTGGAGCATAACCAATTAAGAGAAGCTCTTAATTAGCAAAAGATACATCTTGCATAAAGTAGCCTGAGGGCTCGAAATAACAATAACGTTCATGAAAAGCAGTTATAACTGCTTGATTTTCCCTATTACAATCATACAGAGGAATGGAAATCTATGGAAGCAAAGAAAAGAGATGAATGCTGTCCGGTAGATAAACCGGAAGGTGCAGGAATTACAATTGACTTCAAATTCAGATTGGAGTGTTCACTTAAGACAAGTGCCGATGCAACACCGGCTACAGATGTTGTTGACAAGTATATCCATGAAGCTAATCACAGTATTCTTACCAAGGGTGCACCGGAAGGACAGGGTGCAAAGGTCACAGGATGGAAAGTAGATGGTGACAGGATAAAGCTCGTTATTGAATCCGGCAGGTACGTGCGTGTCCATGATGCGCTGCTTCGTATGAGAAAACCTCTTGCAGGAAAGCTTGGAAAGGAGTTTAAGATTGGTATTCGTGGAATCGAGGTCGAGTCCTACACAATCGAGGTGCCTTCTGAGAAAGAACTTCCTCCAATGAAGATACCTTATGTTGCAGAAATGACATACAACGACGGAATTATCAGATTAGTTCTTGATGTTGACGAGTCTGCAATGTCAAACCGTGTTCCTGACAGGATACTTTCCCTTATGGAGGATAAGATAGAGCAGCAGTCCTACGGTGGAAAGACTGAGCACTGGAATATCCTCTGGCAGAGCGAGAAGAAAGACCACAAGTTCAACGAAGACCCTACCAAGGCAATGATGGATGCTGGCTGGCTTAAGAGAGGTGCCAGCAGGGGACAGTGGATACATGGTCCACAGTCTACCAGAATGTTCAGGACTTTTGAGAGGATTGTTCTTGAAGAACTTCTTGAACCTCTTGGTTACAGGGAAATGATCTTCCCAAAACTTGTGCCATGGGAAGTCTGGCAGAAATCCGGACACGCAAAAGGTGTCTATCCTGAGATTTACTACGTATGTCCCCCAAAGACAAGGGACCCTGAGTTCTGGGAGGAAGTTATTGATCATTACAAGGTAACCCTTGAGGTTCCAACTTCTCTTATCAAAGATAAGATTGGTGATCCTATCGGTGGAATGTGCTACGCACAGTGTCCTCCATTCTGGACATACCTGCAGGGTGAGACCGTTCCAACTGACGAGTTCCCGATAAAAGTGTTCGACAGGTCAGGAACTTCACACAGGTATGAAAGTGGTGGAATCCACGGAATGGAACGTGTGGATGAGTTCCATAGAATTGAGATTCTCTGGGTAGGTACAAAAGAACAGGTTATCAAGACTGCAAATGAACTCCATGAGAAGTACATGTACATCTTCAACGAGCTCCTTGACCTTGAATGGAGAAAGGCATGGGTAACACCTTGGTTTATGGCACAGGAAGGACTTACAGGAGTTTCCGAGCAGACCGAAGCAGGAACAACAGATTATGAAGCTGTACTGCCTTACCGCGGCGAAGATGCTGAGTGGCTGGAATTCCAGAACGTCAGTGTAAACGGAAACAAGTATCCATCAGGATTTAATGTCAAATGTCAGTCCGGTGAGGAACTCTGGTCAGGATGTTCCGGTGTTGGGCTTGAAAGATGGGCTTCAGCTTTCTTTGCACAGAAAGGAATTGACCCTGAGAACTGGCCTGAGGAATTCAGGAAAAGAGCAGGAGAGATTCCAAGGGGAATTAAGTTCCTCTGAATACGTTTTTTAAAAAATAATTAATCTGGAAAAAAATAGTTAAAATTAAAGGAGCAGGGTTCCTTTAATTTATTTCTATCACAACTTTTCCTTTCACACTGTTGTCTCGCTGGTATTTTAGCGCTTCTGCCGCTTCATCCAGTGGGAAAAAACGGTCAATATTCACTTTTATAGCTCCGGCGTCAAAGAGCTCTGCGAGTTTCTTCAGGCTATCGCTGTTGGTCTGTGTGAACTGCCCTATGGCATTAACCTGATATTTGTTCATCAGTTCAGTGTCCGGCTGCCCTAGCATGGATACGATCACGCCACCTTTTTTCAGTACCTTGAACGATCTTTTATACGTATCTCCGCCTACCGTATCGAAAACTGCATCATAATCCTTTAGTATTTCTTCAAATACCTCGTCTTTGTAATCGATTATCTCATCGGCACCGAGCTTTTCAAGATACTGCGCTTTATCCTTTCTGGCAGTTGTAGCCACATATGCTCCCATATGTTTTGCAATCTGGATTGCCATTGACCCAATTCCACCAGAACCACCATGAATGAGAATCTGCTGACCTTTTTTCAGCTTAATCTTGTTATAGATTACGTCAACTGCACTTACTCCGGTAAGAGGTAAAGCCGCAGCTTCCTCATCACTTGCTTTTTCAGGCATTTTTGCGATCAACTTAGGTTCTGTTGACAAGTATTCAGCAATAGCTCCTGAACCTCCCATTCTGATCCCGGCAGAACCATAGACTTTGTCATCGATGTCATATTGTGTGACACCCTCCCCCACATATTCAACAGTACCGGCAAAATCATCGCCAACCGTCAATGGGAAATTATCAGAAATTGCCTGACTCATATATCCTTCTGTTATTTTCCAGTCAATTGGATTAACACCGGCTGCATGTACTTTAACAATGACTTTTCCGGGCAAAAGGTCTGGAATCTCTACATTCTTGTTTATTCTTACTACATCTTTTCCATATTCACTTATCTGGGCGGCTTTCATAGTCACTCCCTCCACTATTTAACCTTTAATTAAGTCTGCCAACATAAATTTATGATAGCGAATAAAATAAGAAATTAAACATTAATATTCTTTTGTAAAAACGACGATAAAGAAAATAAAATGTTCAAAAATAAAATTCACAGATACTTGTTTATTTACCAAAAGCATCCTTCTTTACTTTCCTTATAAGAGCAACAAATTCCCGGGTTTCCTGTTCCACATCATCGCTGCATACAACAGCGGAAATAGCAACCAGACTGTCAGCGCCACCTAGAATCACACTTTCACTGTTCTGCTTATTGATGCCACCTATGGCAATAATAGGAATTTTGATAGCATCTTTCACAGCTCTGATGCTTTCCGGACCAATGCCGCTTCCGGCATCCTTTTTAGTGGAAGTATTGAAGATCGGACTGAGACCTACATAATCAGCACCCATTTTCTCAGCTTCAAGGGCTTCTTCTACAGTGTGAACTGTAAGACCGATTATTTTGTCTGGCCCAAGAAGGTCTCTTGCAGCGTCTATTGGCATGTCATCCTGCCCGATGTGCACTCCATCAGCATCCACAGCTAACGCAACATCAACACGATCATTTACAAGGAAAATTGACTCTCTGCCACACAGTGTCTTAATCTGTGATGCTTCAACTATCATGTCCTTTGTACTGATAGACTTCTCACGATACTGTATTATTCTGCATCCTGCAGCAACAGCTTTTTCTACATCAGATAGTGTACCTTTTCTGGACAGACCGGAATCTGTCACAAGGTAGAAATCAATTTTATCCAGCAGTGCTCTTTTGTCAGTCATCGGTTTCAACACTCTTCAAAGTTCATCATGGACTGTGCTTTTTGGTCGGAAAGATTGTAGACCTCATCATAGAGATACATCTTAAAGGTTCCAGGACCTGCAGACTTTTGGGCTGCAAGTTGTCCTGCAATTCCGAAATAGCAGAGTGCGTCCTTTGCAGCTTCACAGAAATCCGAGTTTACTCCGGCAAAAGAACCGATTATTGATGCAGCCATGCAGCCTGTTCCGACAATTGAACCCATGAGTTCGTGTCCGTTCTTAACAACGAATGTCTTTTCTCCGTCACTGATAATATCCTCAACACCTGTCATTACAACTACACATGATCTGGCTTTTGCAAATTCCTTTGCAAGCTTCTTAGGGTCAGCTTCAATGGATGTAGCCTCAACTCCTCTTGTAATTGCATTCTCACCTGCAAGTTTTGCAATCTCAGAGTAGTTGCCTTTGATTATATCTACACGAACAGAATCAAGTATTTTTGCAGCCATTTCATCACGGAACTTTGTTGCACCGACTCCTACTGCATCGAGGACTACAGGCATGTTATTCTCATTTGCAGCCTTTGCAGAAAGTATCATTGCATCGATGAGTTCTGTAGTAAGAGTTCCGATATTAAGGACAAAAACTGTGGAAATGCCGGTCATATCAGCACATTCTTCAGGAGCATGAGCCATTATTGGAAGAGCACCGAATGCTCTTGTGATGTTTGCACAATCATAGATGGTTACCCAGTTTGTGATGTGATGTACCAGCGGTTTAGATTCCCTTATAGATTCAAGCGGATTTTTCATTGAAGTGCCCCTTTTAGTTTTTGATATTGATACTTATGAGATTAACATACCTATGTTTATCAGTTGTTCAACTATGATTGCATAGAGAAGTATTTATTCATAAAATACTTTTTGTAACCATCATTGGCTGAATAAAAACTTAATACAGGTTTTTTCGGGTCAGACCTAACCGATTTGTTTATATATGGATATGCATAGTATAGAGAGCCAATTTATCAGTGCATACATCATCTCATAATTACTTATGACAGCTCGTTGAACAATTACAGATTACAAATATTCATTAAATTATATCATTAAATCACACTCATCTGGAGGAATTATTACTTGGCAAGGAAAGTGCAGAGAAAGTTAGACAAATGGAAGTCAAAGACATGGTACAACGTAGAAACACCGGAATTCATCAGCAGGACAAACATTGGTGTTACACCTGCAGAAGAGCCTGAACAGCTCATCGGTCGTGTCGTTGAGACCACAGTCGGCGAAATTGCTAACGATTTCACAAAGCATAACACAAAACTCAGACTCGAGATCAATGATGTCAACGGTGACATCGCAAACACAAGATTCCTTGGTCATGAGATCACAACAGATTACCTTCGCTCAATTGTAAAGCGTCAGACCTCAAGGATAGACGCAAACCTTGACGTAACAACAAAGGACGGATACGTCATCAGAGTAAAACCAATATGCTTCACTGTAAAGAGAGCAAGATCAAGCCAGATCAAAGGCATCAGGGAAGTAATGGTTAAGATCGTCAAGGAACGTGCAGCAGAACTTAACTTCGAACAGTTCATCGAAGAAGCTATTATGGGTAAGCTTTCCGCAAACATCTACAGGAACGCAAAGTCCATCTACCCACTCAGAAGGGTAGAGATCAGAAAGACAGAAGTCAAATCTGTCCCTGCAAAAGCTTAAATTTGAATTGGATTTAAAACAAATGGGTGGTCTGTGCCACCTGATTACATCTTTTTTTTAATTGATTCATTTCAGGAAGCGAAGCTTTAGATCATTCGGATATATGTGCTTTACTTTCGTACTCGTCACGTATTAGTTTCATCATCTCCAGGTTCGCATCGATGACAAAGGCACCTATATAACCACAATACTTGCAGTGGTAAAGACCTTCAGTGCCACCTGCCTCATAATAGAGTTCTGGACTGCCACATACAGGACAAACTTCTATCAAGTCTTCGTCTTCATCAGATTCTTGGACATCCATTAGTTCGATATCATTGTTGTCTTCCACGATAGCATCTCCTTTAGATTCCCCACGTGACGTGTACCGGTAATATAATATGGAAATTCAAATGATATAAACTATCTGATACTGAAGCGTTGATATTCGTAAAACTCATAAAGTCGTCAAAATCAAACAGATTGTTCCAGTTATGGCGGATATGGACAGAAGAGTGTCTGTTTTGAAAGATACTCCACATTATATTTTTCTGTCATTGACATGAACCATCGCCTCAATTCAAATATCACAGAGCTATCTGTTCTCAACTTCTGTAATTGCTGCATGAATTTGAATTTTTCAGCGGCACTGAGATGTCTTGAAAAATAACCAAACGCATGCATGAAAGCATTGATAACATGACCACTTTGCGGAGCTTCTGATATAATCTGCATTAAATATCCAGTGTAATCCTCATACACTTTTTCAACCGGCAAATTCTCCCGGTTAGCAACTATGTTTCCCATAGTTGTCATTGCCTGCTTATTATAGGCCATGAAAAGAAGCTTGTTTACAGTATGGAACTGCACCAGTGAATTAAGTTTGCATGACATGGATGCATCCCTGAAAGATGCAAGTACAAAAACCTGTGTCAGAAAATGATCCCTCTTTATCGGGTCTTTGAACTTTTCTTCATCTATTATAGGGATTTCAGGATATTTTTTAAGTACAGTTTCCGCAAAGAACCCATTCCCTTCGTGATAAGTATATTCTTCTGCCTCTGCATCAGGAAATACTTTGGTCGTACCAGCTCCGCATGATGGAGATTTGGATTTGAGTATGAAACCATCAAAATCATCCAGTCTATCGAGGTAAAACCGGGAAAACGACTCCATCTTGTCGGTCAGGTCAAGTCCTGTTGCCGTTTGTATCAGTTTCCTGCTGCCATCTTCAATGTCCTCAACTATGATTATAGGTTCCCTTGGAATCCCAAGACCAATATCATATTCAGGACATACATCAATGAGTTCAGCAAATGGTTTCATGGCTTCTGCTAAAGGAAGTTGGACGATCTGTCCATCATAGCGACAGTGATCAAAGCCAAGACATCTGCTGATCACAATTATTGGGCGTGAAAAACTGCATTTGGGATGAGATTCCATATTAAGTAAAACAGTAAACTGGAAAAAAGACTTTTTGGGTAAAATAATAAAAAAGAATAGGGGTTTGAAGTCCCCTTTTCTTTTCACTTATGTGTATAATAAGCCACGACGTCGCCATCTACAGAATCGATACGGCAGAACCCGAATCTTTCGAACTGTACTATCTTATCAAGCTCAGTTGTAACCTGCTTTTCACCGATACCTGTAAACTCACCATCAGGTGACAATACTCTTACAGGAACTCCGTCCATTGGTGCCCAGTGGATAATTCTCATCTTTTCCTTTTTCACTGACTCGATAGAATCACCGATATGCTTTGCCTGCAGAGGCTCCATAGAAATGACCTCTAAATTGAAAAGATCCTTGAGCCTGAGCTTTGAGCCGACCTGGAGTTTTTCAGCATCCTCACTGCAAATGTACACCTTATCAGCAACATCAATCTCACGGCATCCCCTGTCTTCTGTTGGATGCAGTGATGGATTTACTGTGCATGGTTCTGCATCTGTGATCTCGATCTCAACAGGATCCCATACAAAGAAATACCTGTTTGCAACCGGGTCGATAAGTTTGCGGTTCTCGGCATAGAGAGTGTCCATACTGATACTGATATCAGTTTCTCCTACACCCATCTCAATGAAGAACTTGCGTATGGCTTCAGGGAGAATACCTCTCCTGCGCATTGCACGAAGTGTTGGAAGACGTGGGTCGTCCCAGCCTGAATACTCGCCATCCTCGATGGCCTTACGCAATGCACTGGTACTGAACTTACCGAACTCGTGCATCTTCACACGACCCCAGTGAGTTGTTTTCGGATATTTCCATCCAAGATAATTGTAAATATAGGTCTGGCGTTTCTCACTGTCCATCAGATCTTTACCTCTGATGATGTGAGTCATCCCAAGTTCATGGTCTTCAATAGCACCTTCAAAGTCAAGAAGAGGCCAGACACAGTACTTATCATCAACTTCCGGACGTGGGTGAGGAACCTTGACGATCCTGAATGCTCCAAAATCACGAAGAGCAGGGTCTTTGTGAGTAATATCGGTCTTAATACGCAGGACAGCAGATTTCTCCTCGTACTCTCCGGCAAGCATCTTGTCCCAATGCATGAGGTTCTCTTCCGGACTTACATCCCTGTGAGGACATGCCTCCTTGGCATCCTTGAATTTCTTGAAATCCGCACCGTCACAGAAACAGACGTATGCCTTTCCCATTTCGATGAGCTTTCTGGCATAGTCATAATACATCGGGATCCTGTCCGATGCAATGACGATCTCATCAGGGTCAGCACCAAGCCATTTACAGTCATCCACATACCAGTCGTATGCTTCAAGCATCGGACGCTTTGTCTGAGGATCAGTATCATCGAAGCGTATGATGAATTTGCCGCCATATTTCTTCACATATTCAGAGTTGACAACGATACCACGGGTACTTCCAAGGGTTGGTGGTCCATTTGGATTCGGTGCAAAACGCATAACGACTTGCTGACCCTCTTCAACATCAAGTGCCTTAAGACCCTTATCAGGTTCCTTCTTTGTATTGAGCTCCTCAATGAGTTCAGGTGCAATAGCTTCAAGACGTGCCTGCCACTCTTCGGGAGTTTTCCTGGCAACTTCTGCAAGGATCTCTTGAATTACAGGTCCGACTTCCTTTGCCATTGGACGCAGGTGAGCACATTCACCCATCACACGACCCATAACAGCACCAATCTGTGGTGCCTGGCCGTATTTTACAGCATTCTGCAATGCATATTTCTCTATGGTTTTTTTATCGTCGTCAGTTAAAGTCATTATAGATCTCCGGGAAAATCAAATATGAGCATTAAATATCAAATACTGGTCAAATACCAGAATAACATGAATTCCGCTGTGGGATTTCTGTTGTTTGGCAATCATCAATATAGTAGAGTGAATTATTAGAACTGAACTTAAAAGATATGGTCGATCATAAATGAAACAGGAATTCTTTCAGAAAGAAGTACCTATTTCCTTTACTTCCTCAGCCCTGTCGATAAGTTCTTTGATGTTCTTTTCAAAATCAGACAGGAATTCTTTTACTGCGTCTCCTGCAACCGCACCGTGTGAAGAAGGTTTGATAAGTTGTTCCTGTTCAAGCACACGTAGAGAATAGCGTACTTTATGTGTTGGCATACCGGTTTCCTCTGCGAGTTTGAGTATACCAATAGGACCTCTTTCAACAACTACTTTTAAAACCTCTAAATGACGCTGGGAAAGTTCCAGCTCTTTATTAACCTGATCGAATAGCATTATGCAACCTCGTTGACCAAAGTTCCTATTCCTTCAATCTCCACTTCAACAACATCGCCGGGGCAAAGTTCACCTACTCCCGGAGGAGTTCCTGTTGCAATAATATCACCAACCTCCAGTGTCATAACGCTGGAAATGAACTCCAGAAGATAAGGAATATCAAATATCAGATTGCTGGTGTTGGAATCCTGCTTAATTTCACCATTTACGCGACTTACAATGGAAGCGTTCTCGGGATCAAAATCCCCAACAGGCACTACAAAAGGACCCACCGGTGCAAAAGTATCAAAACTTTTAGCCCTTGTCCATTGTCCATCCTTCTGCTGCAGGTCGCGAGCTGTCACATCATTAAAACAGGTGAATCCTGCAATTACATCATAAGCCCGGTCATAAGTTATATTCCTGCACCTTTTCCCAATAACAACAGCAAGCTCTGCTTCATAATCTACCTGCTTGCTTATTTTAGGATACATAATCTTTCCATGATTTCCAATAACAGCTGATGGTGGTTTTATAAACAATATTGGTTCTTCAGGAACAGACATACCAAGTTCAGTGGCATGGTCGTGATAGTTCAAACCCACACATACTATCTTTGACGGATTTGAAGGTGGAAGTATTTCCAGTTCGGAGAGTTCGCACTCCATGAAAGAGCCTTCCATGGAAGTAACTTTATTTCCATCAACCTCTCCGTAAAATACATTATCATTATACCTGAATCGTCCGAACATTAGTGGAACTGTTTTGTTTTCATTGTAGATAAGGATAAGTATTGAAAATATCCGACATCATAGTCCCAAGTTAAATATTTAAGCAAACCAACAGATTTGAAGCTGTAGTGATAATAGCATTAGCAATTCTAGCCATTGTGTTCTTTCTTACAGCCGTGAGACAGGTAGGGAATGTAAGACTTGGTATCTGGCAGATAATGACCCTTGGTGCGGTCGGAGTTATTCTCACAGATCAGATATCAATAGCTTCCGCCATTAAAGCTGTCAATATCGAAGTTATACTATTTCTTTTCGGGATGTTCACAATCGGGCAGGCTCTTGAAATGAGTGGCTATCTTTCCCATCTTTCGTACCGCTTTTTTAAAACTGCAGGTTCCGTCGATCTGGTAGTACTATACATCCTTTTTGGAATGGGATTTGCCTCCGCTTTTCTTATGAATGACACACTTGCTATAATCGGAACCCCAGTGGTTCTTCTGCTTGCAAAGGACCATCATATCAATCCAAAATTGCTTCTGATGACGCTCGCATTTGCTGTGACAACTGGAAGTGTAATAAGTCCTATAGGCAACCCCCAGAATCTTCTGATAGCAATTGAAAGTGGTATGCAGAATCCATTTATTGTTTTTATGGAACATTTGTTTCTTCCAACTACTATAAACCTGCTAATTGCATACTTATTCCTGAGGATTGCATACAGGAAGAATTTCACTTCAACTGTTTTGAGTCATTCAAAACAGGTTATAAGTGATCAAAAACTTGCAGGACTTTCCAGAATTTCACTGGCACTTGTCCTTTTTCTTGTATTCGTAAAGATACTAATAGCAATAACCGGATTTGCAGGAAATTTCAATCTGAAACTCACATACATAGCCCTGATAGCCTCAATTCCGGTTCTTATATTCAGTGAAAGGAGAAAAGAAGTACTGAAAAAAATGGATTGGCATACATTGATATTCTTTGTATCCATGTTCATTCTCATGGAAAGTGTATGGGACAGCGGATTCTTCCAGAATATCATTTCTTCATCCGAAATTGACATCAGCACAGTGCCAATGATCCTTACAATAAGTGTGACGCTCAGCCAGTTAATATCTAACGTTCCACTGGTGGCTCTTTATGTTCCCATACTTTTGCATGCCAATGTTAGCACAGGAGAATTTGTAGCGCTTGCAGCAGGAAGTACCATATCTGGAAATCTTTCCATATTGGGCGCTGCGAGTAACGTTATTATCATACAGAACGCCGAACGCAGAAGTAATATCTCACTTGGATTCATTGAATTTGCCAGAATTGGAATACCTCTGACCATAGTGCAGACATTTGTTTACTGGCTGTTCATAGGATAAGAGCGATGAAAGTAATAAGCCTATAGCAACTATAGAATCTAACTGCAAAAAAAAATAAAGATATCCTGCAAATGGATATCTGTTTTATGTTGATTTTTTTTAACTATGAGCTTACATTTTAAATTATCTTAGAGAGAATCAGCACAATAAGCATTGCCACAACACCTACTGCCCAGAACTTGAGAGTTTCATTCAATGGTATTCTTATATCCACAAGATCAGCTCCTGAGATTGCAACTGGTTTTGAGCCCGCTATACTGCTAGAAGATGAGTTGTACCCCACTGCCTGTCTTTTTGGTGCTTCGGACATCGGAGGTACTGAAGCAGCCACTGGTGTATTTGCCGGTGTGCTTACAGGTGCAGACCTTATTGTTTCAGGTTCGGTCCTTCTGATAATATTTTCATCATCTTTATATGAAGAAACAGGTTCCTGGGGTGCAGGTGCTGATGGAGATGAGAATGTGTCTTCCTTTTCTTCCATAGGTTCATGAGATGAGAACACAGATGGTTCATCTCTTTCAACAACTGATGATGAACCAGAGATCACATCATGTTCTGTGGATTCTGATGATGAAACAGAACTTCTTCCGAAAACATTCTCTTCCGGCTCTCCCTGGGATTCATAGCCTGAATCCTGTTCTGTAGAAGTTTCTGACTCTGATGCAGGTTCAGATACAGACTCCGTTTCTAAATAGGAGTTAACTTCTGGTTCTGTATCGATATCTTCAATGAGCTCTTCCTGCTCTTCAACATAATCTTCATTTACATAAGAAGGGGAAACATTATCTGAATCATCATCTGAAATCACATTGCTGAATATTGATTCATCGCCAACCGGTGGCCTGTATGATGAAACACCTTCATCAGAAGGTTCAGAGGGGGTGACAATCTCAGGTTCTGAAAGAAGCTCTTCTTCCATAATCTCTTCTTCGATTATAGGTGTAGGAGGAGTTTCAGCCTCATAGACATCTTTCTCCACTAAAGGAGCAGAGTTTACACTTGCTGATGATCCAGCTGTAGCACCTATCAGACCCTGATAATCCGGATCCACTTCTATGGCAAGATCAAAGCTCTTTTTGGCTTCCTCGAAGTGTCCCATTTTTTCAAGAGCTTTGCCTTTCTTGAACCATGCTTCAGCACTATAAGGATCGATATCCAGTGATTTTGTATAATATTCAACCTGTTTTTCAAGCGTTTTGGCCGAATCACCCATTTTTATCCAGTTCTCAGCAGCTTTCTGCTTCTTCTTTGATTTTACGTCATCTAACATTCCCATGTAAACACCTTTTTCAAACCGGAAAGTTTTCCGGAATTATTCAAATAATCAGTACCTTGAACCCAGTCATTAAATTGTTTATCTATTTAATAACTGTATTTGCATTTTTAATGCATGTATGACGTATATAAAAAGATATGCATTTAATAGAGGCGTCAAATTGCGATGATCAATCCTTCACTTCCTCATATTCAAAAGCCCACATGGGAAGTCCTTCTATTTCTATATGTTCCAGATGTTCCATCTCATGTGCAGCATAGAATGCGGAAGGACCGGAGAATGATACCTTTTTATCTGTTGATTCTTTTACGAATATCTTCTTTTTTGCTGTGCTAATCGAAGCAACAATTATTCTTTCAGCTTTTAGCGTAACTGAATACGGCCTTGTGACAAGAGAACGCTCGTCTTTCCCACCACATTTTTCCAGCCTGTGAACAATACCTTCCTTTGATACCCACTTAGGATTCAGCAACAACCAGACCTCTTCAATTGTATGACCCGTTTTGCTTTCCTTATCATAGTCTGTGAAAACTTTCATCACAGAGATGCTTTTCAGGTCATCTGTCGAATAGCTCCATGCACCTCCAACTTTGAGTGAAAGGATCATGGGATAGAATGCATCTCTGGGAATGTCGAATCTTCCGAATATCGCTTCTTCCCTTGAACTGAACTTGAGGATGGCTTTTAGTTCGTTAATCTTCATGTTTCAAAATATGATTGATCATTGATGATAAATATGTTACCAATTTGGAAAAATTAGTTTGAAAACTAAGTTTATATCCTACCACCTGCATTAATCACATTCCAAACTATCCGGAGCAGACTTTATGAAAATAAGAATGGTAAAATGCAGTGATATAGGAATCGATGGCTGTAACTATATGGCTATAGGAAATAACCTTGATGAAGTTGAGCAGAATATGTTTGAACATATTGACACTGAACACAAGGATATTCTTGACAGTATGACCGAACATCAGGTTCACCATCTTAAACACAGGGTTTCTACGTTCCTTGGAAGAAGTTGCGGCTGTGGCCACCACCATTAATGACTTTTAGAGTTATTGTTAAATCAGGTAGGATCACAGAGTTTGCGGATAGCTTCTGTGATACTCTTCTCCTTTTAATGATTACTGATTTATTATCAGTGTTACATTTTGTTTCTATTTTGGATTCTCATTCCATTTATTTGATATATTTTGAAGTCCCATTTATTTATGTCAGTACAATGTGATGAGACCTAGTAGTTAAATCTAAACATTGTATGATAGATAATCTATGAAAATTGATTAGTGGGAGTTATAAATATGGATAAAATGAAAAAAGTCGGTCTTTTAGGGGCAGCAGCACTTATCGGTGCAGGACTTGCAGCACTTTCAGAAGAGAGAATCAGAGAATTCGTAAAGGAAAAAGTTGATACTGGTAAACTTAGCAAGGAAGAAGGAAAGATCCTTGTTGAGGACCTTGTCAGTGAGACTAAGAAACAAAAACTCAGTCTGGAGAAGAATATTCTTGAAAAACTCCATGATTCTGTAAAGATGGCAGACAGAGAACTGGATGAGCTTACTGACAAGATCGATGAGCTGAAGATCCAGGAACTTGAGGCTGAACTTGAAAGAATGAAGAGTCTGAGAAAGGGGCAACAGTAGATTGCTTCTTTTCCCTTCAAGTGACTATCAAATTATATGATATTGAGATTTAAACTCTGATATTTTAAACTGGAAGATGATATAAAATATGGAAGAGAATGGAACTCATGATAAACTTGCTGTACTGATAGATGCTGATAACGCACAGCCATCCATTATAGAAGGCTTGATGGACGAGATCGCAATCTATGGCGTTGCCAGTGTGAAAAGGATATATGGAGACTGGACGTCCCCTAACCTGGTTTCATGGAAAGAATCATTGCTGGACCATTCGATCCAACCCATTCAGCAATTTGCATATACCACAGGAAAGAATGCAACTGACAGTTCACTTATCATTGATGCTATGGACCTTCTTTATACAGAAAAACTGGATGGTTTTTGCATTGTTTCAAGTGACAGTGATTTTACCCGCCTGTCACAGAGAATAAGGGAAGCAGGTCTTAAGGTATATGGTTTCGGGGAAAAGAAAACACCTGTGGCTTTCATCTCTGCATGTGACAAATTCATCTATACTGAAAACCTGAGAAAGGAAGAAACTTCAATATCTGAAATATCAACATCCTCTAAATCAGAAAAATGGAGTACTAATGAGCTCAAAGGGGACTCAAAACTTGTGAATCACCTGAGAAATGCTGTTGAAGATTCAGCTGATGAAGACGGATGGGCTTTTCTTGCAGAGGTTGGCGGAAATCTTATCAAACGCAGTCCTGATTTTGATCCAAGGAACTATGGCTATAAGAAACTTGGAGAACTGGTTGAAGCAACAAACCTTTTCGATATCGACAAAAGAACGCATAGCGGTTCAGGAAAAAGTATGTTGATATATGTGAGAGATAAGAGAAATAGGGGGAAGAAGTGAAACTTAAAGTTTTCAGGTTTTCTCTTTCAAAATCCAATACCACAACGGCATATACCTCACCTTCTTCCCCTCAATCTCTTCCTCACCAAACTCATCGGAAGTGATTATTAATCCTTCATTCATCCTGAAGTTCTTCATGCCGGCGAGCAGACCGTTTATCTCCCGTTCTTTTGTTTCCGGATCCGAAAGATTATAGCAGACCTGTACCAACTGGGTTGGTTCAAGACCTTTCTTTGTAACAAAATCAACTTCATGGCCTTTCTGGTTCTGCCAATAATAAACCTCCTGACCGGAACGCAAGAGCTGAATGAAAGCCATATTTTCATATAGTCTGCCGGTGTCCGAGGAAAGTTTGAAAGAAACTGCATTGATCATTCCATTATCGATACAATACAATTTTCTGGGTTTGCTCATCTGCTGCTTTAAAGACTCATCATAATGGGAAACACTGAAAAGCAGGAAAGCATCCTCAAGATAGTTGATGTAATTTATCAGGGAATCAGTGCTTATGGATGAATAATTGGCAAAGAGTCTCCTGAGTGAATTGTAAGTATGTGGTTTTGCGATATTTGAGATACAGAACAAAGCAAGGTCTTTGAACACCTGTGGATTCCTGATTCCATATCTTGAGATTATATCACGATATATAATATCGTCAAAATAAGACTGCAACAGTTCATGATGCTGAATAGAAGGGAAAACTATCGTCTCCGGGAAGCCACCATTCACCAGATATTCGTTAAACATTCGCTTAATGACGACCTTGTCCTCCGAATATGGAAGTGTCTTCATGTTGTAATTTATTGAGTGATATTCAAGGAACTCAGCAAAACTAAAAGGGAACATCCTTGTGCTCAGGTGCCTGCCTGTTAGTAATGTGGATATGTCCTGTGAAAGCAGGGAAGCATTAGAGCCACTAATGACTATTTTCACGTTTTGTTTTCTGTCATAGACACCCTTTACCCATCGCTCCCATGATGGATAACTCTGAACTTCATCCAGGAAAAGATACAAACGATCATCATCACTGTTCTGAACGTCCTGAAGTTCCCTGAATGTTTCTATCAAAAGCTGAAGCTCATTTCCATTTATCGGCTGAAGCCGGTCATCATCAAGATTTAGGTACAGTATTCTACTCTTTAAAACTCCCTGACCAATCAGCTCCTGTATCAACTGATAAATGTAAAAGGTCTTGCCACATCTTCTGACACCCACAATATCATTCACATGCGGTGTGTTGAGATCGAGCTTGTAACCTCGCCTCTGCAACGATGGTAATTCCCTTTCATGCCAATCGATAATTGCATTCTTTAGCTTTTCTTTGATATCCACAATAACAATTTAACATCTTTATTTATATACACATCGACTATAATCGATAAAAAATGCTAAATTTGTCGAGTATACTCGACAAAAACTCCAATATATGTATAGTATAGTCGACGAGAAAATAACTTCATCATAAAATATCACATACTATAATGTTAATGCTGATTAAATCCAAATAAACGACACCACTCATATAAGAAAATTAATAATAGATTGAAACATCACCAGAATTATCGATTTTTGGAGAAGTTATAGTGGATTATGAAGGATTAATGAAAGAATCATGGATGCTTACCAAAAAAGACTTGGGGACGTGGATTGCAGCAACTCTCGTACTTATATTTGGATCAATATTTATAATAACGTTTGCTCCTCTTTCATATGGTTATAACTTAATGGCTGTAAAAAGCCTAAAATCAGAAGAGATCAGGTTAAAAGATATACTTGAAGGATTTAGACTCAAAAACTTCTTTAGAAGTTGGATAGTCGTCATAGCTATGATGATACCATTTGTACTCCTTTATGTTATCAACTCAGTAATAGCAAACATTGTAGTTTTTTTCTTGTTTTACTCCATAACACTTCTTATCCTCAGAGGGTATGGAGGCATTGCAGCTTGTAAGGAAAGTTCCAGAATTGCAATAAACAATCCAGTGGAAACAATAATTATATTTGTTCTTTACGGAGTTATTGTGAATATAGGATTCTTGGCCCTGTTGATAGGAACACTTGTGATGCTCCCATTTGGTGAAATACTGTTAACAGGAGTAACATTTGATCTTGCAGGAGAAAAAAGGATAAATAAAATATTAATAGACGATAATTCCCTTCAAAATGAAAATAATCCATATGAAAATTTAAGTGAGTAAAACCACATAACTGTTAGATATCACTACTTAATCCAAAAATTACCAATGAAGTAGAGTAATTCTTTTTGGCCATAAATATACTCGACTAATAAATACTTTTTTCACTTACTTCTCCAGCGACTCCATAAGTGCATAGAAATACTGTGCCTCATGAGTAGTATAAAGATTATACCACGCTTCCAGCGTCCCTGCTGAAAAAACATCAAGTTCTCTTAAAACCTCACGTGCAAACTCAAGTGGAGCAACACCAGAAGCAGTAATAACATTATCACCGATAACAACAGGTTCATTGCAATAAAGCGTTTCACCGGCATAATTCGGGCAAATGGATTTCAGAAATCCAAGGTCATTGCTTGTATGTGTCCGGTTGTCAAGCAAACCTGCCTTTGCCAGTCCCATTGTTGCACCGCAAATAGCAGCCACCAGAACACCGGCATCCAGAAAGTCTCTTACTTTACTGATAAAAGGATCATGAATTGATTGCAACCAGGTATCCCCACCTGGAATAATTAACACTCCTGCATTATCAGTTGATAACTCATCGATACTTAGATCGGGTACAATGCGCATTCCACCCATTGTCACAATAGATTCTTTTGTAATACCAACCGTTTTTACGGTGTACTTTTCTGCATCTATTCTAAAAAATCGACCCATATTCAGTTCAGTGATCAAAAAACTCGGCTCCCAGTCAGTCATTGTGTCAAGTACATACAGATAAGCAATTTTAGTCATAGAAAAACCATTCCTGAATAATGAAAATCTAAGTAGACATTGATTTAAAAGATTAAAAGCTACCTCTAGAAATGTGAGGGAAAGGTTGCTTCCTTAAATTATAGATGTGGAAAGAGTTAGTATGTATTTATGTTGTACTTTTCCTTACTTAACCATGAAAAACTGCTACTGTGTTACTCAATGTTGCAAGCAGACCGATGCAGGCAACAGAATATCTTGTTATGTTCCAGTAATACCTGTCAGCATTTTTGTAGACATGATACATTAAAAATAAAAATGCGATCTTCAAAGGGATAAGTGAAGTAAAGCCATACGTGTGGAAGATATTGGATAATAAAGGATTCCCTTCATAGAAATTTCCTGTATGCAACGCATACAGAGTAGTTATGGTGTCACCCAGAACATAAAGAAGCAACACTGGCTTAATGTCTTTCAGAAAAGACATAACAAACCAACCATTGGATCAATAAAGAAACTGGCATCCTTCAAACTGGATTTACAAAAGCAAAGCTCATTGGTACAATTTTCTATGTATTCCATGTATACCCCATAGACCGTGATTAGTTATTTCAAGACTATATTCTCTAAAGTAAGGTATAAATCTTCCGATATAATTTTATAATGTTTTAATAATAGAACACATAGTATTTTTCAAATATAATATCAGGAGATGCATAACTAGTGACAAATAAAATAAACTGTCATAACCAAAAAGAGCCTGACCGTTTAAATACAGGACATAGCGATGGAGAGAAGAAAACATCTAATCGAATATTTGAAAACACTTTGGTGTATTTTTAAGTCACTTTTTTATGATTTTGTGTTTTGTTCGTAAACTATAAAACATACTAATGCAATATGTAGTGTATAGACTACACATGTAAGATGAATACCACGTGTGATTCTATGATGAAGAAGGCGAAAAACATGAAAAGAACAACAATGCTACTCGCTATCGGGGCAGCTTTTCTGCTTCTCGGTGGAATAGGAGCTGTAAACGCAAACACAAATGAAAATACCAATACCTGGTACGGGCCAATGTACAACTGGATGACTGACCATATGGGAGGATATGGATATGGACTAGGAACCTGCTGGGGAAGTTATGGAGACAGCTATGGATATGCAGATACAACACAAGAATATGCTGTTTCAACTGTAAAAGAAGCCTATGACATTGCAAAGACAGAGATAAGTGCCGATGCCTCAATGGATAACATCTACCACATGGGCAGATGGTGGATCGTTTATTACACAGATGATGCTGGCACAATAAAACAAGGACGTATTGATGCATTTACAGGAGATGTGATAACAGATACTAGCACCTATTCTGGTACCTACCAATCCGGAACTTACGGACGTGGTTACAGAGGTGGAATGGGTCCAGGCATGATGTATGGCTATTAAGCCGTACAATAGACTCATTTAGAAAAATAAGGTGATATAATGATGTACGGAGGCATGTACGGAGGCTACGGCAGTTATGGACTGTTCGGAGGATTTGGTATGATATTCAGTATACTTATTATCATAGCAATAATATGGGCTGTTTCTTCAGGCTTTGGAAGAAACAGATGTGGCAGTGACAGACATGAAAATGACAGATATGATTATGATCAAAGGATCTCAAAGATCGAAAGGTCCCAGGAAGAGAATAGAGAGAAATTAGATGAAATACTTCAAAAACTTAACTAAATGACTACATAATGTATGAAAAGTTAGATCAATTGCAAGGGATGAATAAAATGACAGAAACAAAAATAGTACCTGTTTTGAACACAACGTCCAACAAGAATGAAAAAGAATATCCTGCATGTAGCACATGTGCAAAAGGCGGCTGTTGTGGTGGATTCGGGATTAAAGCAGGATCTGAAAAAGAGGTAGTATACAGGAACATATTCCTGTACCTGGGCATGGGAGCAATTGTATTTGGAGTAAGCTACCTCATCATGCAGATACTGGTATGAATAGCATAGTTCCAATCTGCCAGAACCTGCTTATAATTAGTTTCATTTTTCTTATTCTTTTGAACATACCACTTATCATACCGATGATTCGGCTATCGATGATCAGTCCATATTGTTTCACTAATAAGACACTATCAGGAACGTATTATGGAATAGATCCCTGTTAAAGTCCCAACAATAAAACCACTTATTCCTATTGTAAAGATAATTCCTTCTCCTTTTATCATCAAGTATGCAGAAAGAATTAATAATGCCAGCAGGAACAACGTTTTAGAGAGGTCTTTTATTGGCCCATATTTTCGGACAATGTTGCTCTTACCTTCCAGATTCTCTATCCTGTAACCCCTTATTGTTTTCAGCACATCTGCAAAGCCTTTGGGTATCTCTTTTAGAATGGTCAGATATTCATCTGCCTCGAATTGAACCCCTTCCAAGGCTTTACCGGGAGAATATCGATCCCTGAGTACTTTGCTGATAAGCTCCTCAGCCTCAGACATTATATTGTAATTCGGATCTAACTGTAGACTGACACCTTCTATGAGCAATACTGCACGCTCAAGAGTTGAGAATTCTGCAGGCAGTGACAGGTCATATTTCAGGGCAAGTATGGCATAGCTGTCACTTTTTCTGCCACCTGCTCCATAATGCTGGTCAGCTATCAGATCATCCATGTCCTTTTTCAGGCCACGGATGTCAACATCCTCTTCATCAGTATCTGCGATCTTCAGAAGCATTTCAGTTGCCATATCCGTATTTTGTTTGTATATGGCATAAAAGAAATTCATCATATTGCGTTTCAGATCGCCATCAATGCTCCCCACAGCACCAAGGTCTATGAATGCAACAGTTCCATCCTTTACTATTATGTTGCCACCGTGAGGATCAGCATGGTAGAAACCATCAAGATAGACCTGTTTCAAATAGCTGGAAGAAATTATTCTTGCATATTCTGCTCTTGTACTCTGGTCAACCCCTGTTAGATCCTTTACAGAAGTGCCTTCAATATAATCCATTACAAGAATATTCTCACGGCAGTAATCCATGTACGCATCGGGAATTATCACATTGCCTACATCTTCGAAGTTCCTGCGGAGCCGTTTCATATTTACGGCCTCATACCTGTAATCAAGTTCCCGATGTAACATTTCTCTGAATTCTTTAAGGAAAGCATCTATGTTGAAATTTGGGCCCAATCTAAGGATTTTCATAAGAATGGGTTTCATATCATCCAGGATAGAAAGGTCCAGATCGATAATATCAGCAAGATTGGGACGTGCAATCTTTACAGCAACATCCTTACCGTTCAAAACACCATGGTATACCTGTCCGATCGATGCACTTGCAATAGGTTTTGTGTCAAATTCATCGAAGATATCCAATATATCATTACAATGATAGCAAGCAGAGTTATGCTCATGCTGGCATTCTGACATTTCACAAATACATTCTGTACTAAAAGAAGCACGCATTTCATCAAAATCAAGAGCTTGAACTTTGTCCTGTAATTTTTCCAGTTCAATTACATAAGTAGGTGGGAGCAGATCAGAACGCTTGCTGAGTGTCTGTCCCAGCTTTACAAAACAAGGACCAAGCTCTTCCAGAGCAAGCCGTAGTTTAACAGCATTGCCACTACCTTTCTGGTCATAGGAGCAGGTACATTTTTTAAGTGATATGTAATCCCTATGTATATCCTTGTAGATCAGAGAGAATAAATTGTATTTTGTGAAGACTTTGATGACTGTAAGATACCGCTCTAATTTTCTAAACATCCAATTTATATTCAAATTTATAACTTAATATATATTGGCATTGTAAGAGCCCCCAATCAAAGCGTGCTCTACCTGTATGAAATCTGCTATAATCCCAGTAACATCTTTCTTGATTGGTAAATATAGAGAATTGACTGCTTACTAGCAAAAATAGCAAAAGCCTCGGGTGGGATTTGAACCAAAGGGTTAAGAGCCCCTAAAACTATTACTTTGTATGTCTCTCTATACTGCCAAGCTTGAAACAAGAATATCAGGACTTAAAGGAAAGATATCTGAAACTAACATTCAGCTTATTAAGGATTTCATCAGGCAATGCGATATTGAGGGGTTAACCGAATTTAGAAAAATGAAATATGTCAGTACTTTGAAGCAAATTGCCCTCATGATGAATGACAAACCATTGAATGAAGCAGTTAAGACTGACATAGAAGATGTGCTCATAGCTGTCAGGAAAAAAACAGAGAGCGAAGAAACAAGACATGACTATGCAGTCACACTTAAGAAATACTACAGGTGGCTGAATGGTGGGAAAGAATCCGAATTAACAGACTTCTTCCAATCAACAAAGAAAAGTAAAGGGCGCAAATTACCTGAAGAACTTCTCACAGAGGATGAAGTCAACAAGATGATAGAAGCCACGCGCAATACAAGAGATCAAGCTCTAATAGCTATTTTATGGGATTCAGGTTGTCGAATCGGAGAAATTGGAAATCTGAAAATCAAACACATCATGCATTCTGATGAAGGCATGAAAATAAGAGTTGATGGCAAAACAGGACATCGTACTGTAATGCTCTTTTATTCAGTTCGCCGCCTTATGGCATGGCTCGAACAGCACCCCGAAAGAGATAATCCTAATGCACCTTTATGGTGGAACTTCGATACAAACAAAAACAATACTGCTAAAATGATTAGCTACCCAGCTATACTTAAGCAATTGAAGAAGATAGCCAAAAAAGCAGGTATCAAGAAAAGAATACACGCTCATCTATTCAGACATAGCCGAGCCACATATATGGCTAATCACTTAACAGAAGCACAAATGAACTCATATTTTGGATGGGTGCAAGGTTCTGATGTTCCATCGATATATGTTCACTTATCCGGGCGTGATGTTGATACAGCCGTATTGAAAGCAAACGGTGTTGAACTCGAAGAAGAGGAAAACAAACCGAAGGTTCATAAGTGCCCCAGATGTAAAACCTTGAATACTCCAAATAATATGTTCTGTTTCAAGTGTGGTTCAGTATTAACCTTAGAAAAAGCACTTGAAATCGAAGAAAAATCACAGCCATTGGAAGATTCTCTATCTAAATTAATGGAATCTAGGCTTAATGAATTAGTTGAAGCCAGGGTAAATGAGATATTGCAGAATATAAAGATTTGAGATACAAAAACATGACTGTTTTTATTGATTTTCAAAAACTATAAATAATAAATTTTTCTAAAGGTACCTTGCAAAAAAGGTTTTCTTCAAAAGGATAAGAAAAATAAGAAAAAGGCAATAAAGAAAAATAACAAAATAATAACAAAATACAATAAAGGGCATAATACAACAAAATATAATAAAAGGGCAAATAACAACAAAAATACAATAAAGGGCATAATACAACAAAAATAAAAGAAGGCAAAAGAAGCCAATATAAACCACAAAAATAATAAGCCCATAATAATACCATCAAAATAATAAGCCCATAACAATACTACAAAAATAATAAGCCCATAACAATACCACAAACAAAATCCAAAAATAAAAGAAGCCTACATATAATAAAATAAAAATCCAGAAGGTGCACAATCTGTGCATCCTTTTTTGCTAAACTGAACTGGAGATGTTTAGCATAAAAACTCAATTGCATTCTGTAAGTCAATCTATAAATGATGACTATTGTTTAGGTACATTAGATGATGAATTTTTGAACCACTTATCACCATCAAAAAAACTGATGCTTAAAATTGATAAGCTGGCAAATGAAAAACTCAATTTACTTCTTGAACCTGTAAGACGTGGAGAGATTACGCTGGATGAGCTAAAAAGGTCAAGGGGTTTGATCTGATGGCTAAAACAGCATATCGCATCAGAGAAAATGGTGGCCGTCTGAATATAACATTACCTCAAAAAGTTGCTTTTGCTCTAGGTATTGTTGATCCAGATGGAAATCTGGTGACTGAGTGTGTCAAATATGAATTAGACATGGATGACAGCGGAGCATATGCAATACTTCGACCTTATGAACCTAACAACGGATAACTTAGTTGTAAACGTGAAGTAGTGATCTTTAAAAGATAAGCTCTACAAGCATATGGTTCATAAATTCCCTGAACCGGTCACTCATGAGTTCGGCTGTTATTTCCATATAACAGACTTGGACTTTTATTATGCTGTGGTCAGTTATTACTCTAACAATGTGACTGATGGCTATAATCACCACATCAACATAGGTGACCGTTCCTTTAAATTCTGGTCAAAACAGGGTGGCCTTTACAATCCAAAAACAAAGAAACTGGCCTTTGAATATATGCTACAATGGACAGATAAAGAAGGAGCTTCAAAATGCACATACACCATAAAACCTCTTTTTGGTGCAGGAACAAAAACAAAAACAGGCAAAATACTAAACCTTCCTTCAGTAGGAACACAGATCCATATACAATCCTCCTATATCGACCTTGACGAACACTTTGACATCATCTTTGAGCTCATGGACTTCTTAGGAGCTCATCGCTTCCAGCAAAAGATAGACCGTTCACGTTCTACCATCTATCAGATGGCCAGACACATACGATACAATGAACACTTTGAGCATGATATAGTAACAATGCTTCAGGCAATAGAACATGAATCCTCCATGCGTGGAGATTCAAAACTCGTCAAAACCCTGAAATCTGGAAAATATGATATGTATAAACTGGATAATCCGGATTTTTCAACCTGCAAAATAAGAACACTTTATCAGCATAGTGTCAAATCATACCGCATAACAAACTTCCTTGACCGTGTCCCTGAAGATCCACTCAGACACCCCAAGCTTGAAGTATTCCTTAAATCCGATTCAAAACAGAATCCCTCTATCAATGAATTCCTATCCCTGAAAGGAGATCTTGATAAACTCCTGTTCTCCCTGCTTAACTTTGTTGCACCCCTTGAGTACGTTTCTGATAATTACTTCGATTCTGAAAAGATATTTGACTACCGCTACGAACTCCCAGAATGGAACTACAAACAGGACAAAGACAAAACTGAAAACATAGACCTTGGCGAGAACATCAAAGCCATAAAAGCCCTGGCATTTATAGCCCTTCAATCTGAAGGCTGTGCAGACTTCCGAGACATACAGGAACAAACAGAGATTCCTGAACGTTCCCTCTGGCGTTATATCAATCACTGGAAATCAGAAGGAATACTCGACACAGCCCGCGAGAGCTGCACAAAAGTATTCTTCAAAACCAAACGCCTATGGGAAAAAGCAAAAGATCCACTCATCAATTTCTGCACCACCTTTAACATAGGCTTCAAAAAGATATTTGGTCACGTCTTTGTAGACTCCGGAGTCATCAGACCATACAAAGAACGTAAAAAGAACCTAAAACCTGTTAAACCTCGCCATAAATCCACTCTTGAACCTGTTGTTGTCGATACATACAGGCAGGCAAAGCAATTATCAAAAGAATTCAAAGAACTTGGTATTTCTCGGGGTATTGCAGTTAGATCTAATCACAATACAATGAGGTATAGTAGAGTTTTTGGATGAAAATAGAATAGCCAAAGACATGAATAAATCTAAACGAAAATGAGCTTAGGTGTTTCATTTCAAATCCAATAGACTTAAAAATAGATAAAGCATTATAGGAAAAAATTCATAATTATGATTAAACAATGATTGTTGTGGGGAATAATGGGTATACTTGATAATGCTAAAGAGGAAATTTTTTGGATTGCTATTAGCGTTGTTATTACATTCATAGTTACAGCAATTGGGACATACTTGTATCAAAAACATGTCATAATTTTTTTAAGAAGCCTTAAAATTAAGCATTTTTACCGTAGTTTTCGTTACTCGCTACTTTTAAAAGCTTATTATCCTCAAAAAACAGGAGATTTGGATTCTAATATATATAATTTGATAAAAGAAAAATGTAAGCAATTTAACATTACAAAAGTAACTGTTAGACCTGAATCAATGTGTATAAATCCTGAGAATTTTGGAACTAAAGTGAATATTTTCATTGATTCTATTGACGAACTTCTGGGTGAAGAAGAAATTACAGAATCGGAAGAATATTGCCTTACAATACAGCTAGATAGCGATTTGAGGTTGACATATAAAGAATTAGAAATTATTGATGATTATTTGGTTCTAATGGAAGAAACAAAAAATATTGTTCATGAGCATTGTTTTGGTAATTCTGAAGAAAAGAATTCCTTTTTAGTATGCGAAATTATTCGTGATATAAAGAAAATAACTGATGAAGATACGATTAATATTGAGAAGGAAGAAACAAAGGTTTCTTTTAAGGAAAATAATGTCAAAATAACCTTGAAGAAACCTCAATATTTAACTAGAAATATTCGCAAATATATTGGTTACTAATTTGTATCTTCCGTTATAAAATAGGTATGTAATTCGTTCAAAACAAACTTCACGTATGAGTCTCTATCGTCATCTAAATTTGTATAAACTACAATTGTTCCATCTTTTGTAACCTTAAATTTAGAGGTTCCACCAAAATATTGAGTAAAGCTACCTACTTGATTCTTTGTACAATTTGCAAATTCACTTCCAACACAGTCGTCGGATCTTAAATCATCCCCATATAGTGTTCCTTTTTGCCAATTTCCATCTCTATCGACTATTCCACCCAGCCAATTATTTGTGTAATCTTCAGCAATTCGTCTAATGCTAATACTGGATGAATAAACTGGACAACCCAATGCCTGGCTTACTACTTGTGATATAAAAGGTCTGTCGTTTTTAATTCGAGTAAGTAACATTCCGTTATTCAAAATCCAAAATTGGCCCCATCTAACATCCACATGCGGTCTTCGTTCAATTTCATATGCTGGCAGACCATCATTATCAGTACCATTACGATTTACAAAAGTAGATGTCTTGATATACTGATCGTAAACAGTTCCTGAAATCATATGAATACCATTGCCTAGGTTACCCATAGTTCCATCTAAACGTATAACAGAGTTTAACTGTTGTTCATCCTCATTTCTTGTATGACCAAAATTATTAGTTTTATTTTTAATTTCTTCAATATTTTCTAAACCATTTGCCACTTCAAAGTAACCAAAGCTTCCGGTAGTCATAACCATATAAACCAACACTCCATCGATGTTTATTGTTGAATTTATTTTTATTCGTAGAAGGTAAAAAGACTTTCATTCTTTTTAAATGTGTTTATTTTGCCTTTATCTTGATAATCCTGTAGTATTTCCACTGGAATCCATCTATACACTGGTACTTAAAAATCACTACTATTTTTCCTTTCAAAAATCTCTCGATATCGTTTTTACAAAATCCTCTATACATCTAAAATATCCTACCTACCCAGCATTTGCGCCGCTTCGCGGCGCCTCTGGCTTTTTTCACCTGTTCCCTTAGGTACACGATTAAGGCGTGTGTGCCACAGTTGGCCTACAATGCGATTTTTAGTTGAATTTCAGTATTTAAAATCTCTACCTGAAATGTAGGTTAAGCTTGGAAAATAGACTTAGATATTGCTAAGTCCGGCAATTGCAACAACAGAAAACAACATTAAAAGATACAAAAATACGACTATTATTATTTTAACACTTGAAGACATTATACCACCAACGTGTAAAAATAGAAAGGTTGCATATAAATCTTTTTATTCTGTTTTGTTGTTAAAATAATATGTTTACTTTCACCCCACTTGGTACACCAGCATATATGCAAAAAACATATCACTTTTCATGAATGAAAAACCGATTACAACTGAAAAAGAGCTATACGACAGAATTAATGAATATCGAAAACTACGCAGAACTTCAGCATTAACATCTTACGATGTACAAGACTTCATTGATACACAGTCAAGTGATCTGCACCCTGACATAGTACTAAGGATGATTATTCTAGGAAATGCATGTGCCTGGGGAACATATGACACAGCATGTCTGCATTTTGAGAATCATATGCAAGCATTCAGGCAATTCCAGGTATTCAATATATAGATTAACTTATCCATAAATCATTATTATATGCAAAAATAATATATATTGTGATTGTATCTTATCTTCTGCTTTAATTTATTCTTAAAGATAGGATGTGGTTAACATTTTTAAAAATGATTCAAAAATCAAATTATTGACATTTGGTCTACTAATTATACTAATTTCTACGCTAGGCTGTGCAGAAGATGTAGAAACTGTTAGTAAAGTAAGCTCTACTATTGCAAATCAGGGAGTTATTGATGAATATAATGTGTACTCTTCTCAGTATAAAATACGAGTCGATGCTTTCAATGATGCAGTAAACAATTGGAACGTCAAATTAACTGCATATAATGATTACATAAAGTTGACAAATGATATGTCATATTTTAAGAGAACATCTTCTACAACTCAAAATGAAATTAGCTTAAAAGCAAGTGAAGTTAGAAGTGCAGGAAGAGATGTGCAAGTTCAATGTTCAGTATTTGAAACTCACATTAATGACATGCTTGCTTTTATGGAAGAAAACAAAGATTCACTAATGAACTATGATTCACAAATGTATATGCAACAGAAATCATTCTTAGTAGAACAAAAAACAAGATGTGAAAGTATTGATCGAACAGTTGATAATGTAATTAACGAGCTTGAATAATATTGATATATTTATAGCAAATGTGGCATGACAGGTTGGTTAGTCAAATTTTGGTGACTTTCGACCAATTATTAGACATGCCACACTTTGCATTAAGTTAAGTTTTACATATAAATTATTTGATTTTGTTCTCGTTAGTATTTATTCAAAAAATTTGTTGGCAATTAATTATTTTGGCTGACACTTTCTTCTTTTGGAACTAATTTCTGTATGCACTCCACAACATCATCACAGAATTTTTGATCTAATGTGTCTCTTTGCTCCATGAAATAAGCAGCCAATTCTTTTAGATACAACACTTTTGTTTTTGGAGAATAGACCTTCAAAGTAACTTCGTCACCTGGGAAAACAACAACAGTATTGACCCACGATTTCAGATTGTTTTCTTCGAGATATTTGCTGAGTTCTAAAGAGTGCTTGTTTCCTTGTTTGACAGGATTGTAAAAGTCATATTCAGAACCATTTGGAAAAACCTGCATCCAATACTGGTCATTTGCATTTCCATAAATTGTTCCTCTATAATTCTTAGTCTCAATAGTATAAACACCCTTAGGACAAACCACAATATGATCAATCTGTGATGAACCTACTACCATATCATTAATGATATACCAATTATCAGGCATATGTTCAAGGAGACCGGTGACTAAATCCTCTCCCTCTGATCCTTTCCAAAAAGCACTACCTTGTTTTACGATTATAAGTCCGATAATAAGAATGCCAACGCCAATTAAGCCTTGTTGAGTGAAATACAATATAAGAATACCTAAAATAATTGCCCCAATTCCACCTAATATTCTTTTACCGCCTGCCTCAGAAAGACTAGTTTCTTCTTTCAATATTTGAGCCATTTTTAACCACTTGCCAAATAGGGTAAGATATACATTATTAATATATTTGATGCACCTCTGCGAGCAGTTAAAGTGGGGTTTCTCCGAAACCCCACTGTGTGCGCAGCATATTCCTAATAGCTCATCACCTAAATCCTGTAACTAAAGCAAGACTGAAACGAAAGGGAGCCGACAAATTCTGCTCCCTGAGAGTGGAAGTCTGCGCAGGACTGCAAGTCCTGCAAACTGTCAGTATATGTTGCAAGTAATCAAATGCTATGCGTGAATGCAACCAAAGGGCGCATTGACGCACCAACCTTTTTTAAAGGGCAGATTTACAAAGTAATTCTGTCCGTCAAATACCAAACTCCCCTCTAAAAATGATGTGACGAACACTGCGGGGAGCTAGTGAGGAACATCATTTCCTTACTAAAAATAGGTCAAATTCTGTTCTAAATTTATCTCTGCACAAAAACAGTACTGTTTACATTTTACTAATACGCCCTCTTTTTAGCGAAATTATCAAGGTTCTTGTATTGATATTTCAATTTTCAATTGAGGTATTAATGAATGTCAGATGAATATAATGAATATGGAATTAGGCAGATAGGTGAAAAGATACATCTAGCAAACACAGCAGTAACAATCTCAGAAAAGAAGAAAGATGACGGTTCAACTGTTAAATGGCTCCAGTTATCTAAGTTCAACAAGAAAATGAACAAATGGGAGAATTTCACCCTCTTTGGTTCTGATTTGGAAGTATTGAGTGCTAAATTACCATCAATACTTGAGTCCATTAAATCTTAAAATAATTGTGAATTAAATTTTGCTGCATTACTTCAGTAATGCAGCATTTTTATTTGGAAGTAAAGAAAAACATCTTTTTTGATAAAATTGTATTTTTTTGCCTAGCATGAGCTATTGAAGTTAGCAGTTATAAAAAATAAGAATATTGGGGCTTTTAACCCCGAGATTTCAAGCCTCGGGTGGGATTTGAACCCACGGCCTCGTCCTTACCAAGGACGCGCTATACCCCTAAGCCACCGAGGCACGAACAGAATATGGGGGTGCTCTCCCCTAATATACAGAATCAATTAATAAGCTTTCGGTTGGAAGAGCAGTTATTTATAAACACCAGCGTGTGTCGACAGGGAATTTCTCATTGATCCACATCAATACGCCGCTGTGGTGGACAATACGATAGGAACGTGATAGTAGTTTTTGAGATCCGAACAGAGGCTCATCTTCAACAACCTCAATATTTTCAAAGTCCCTGCGAGTTTCAATATCGTGGTCGCGCAAAATCCTGCCGATTGGAATATCAGCTTTCATCATATCAGCACGTACCCCTTCGGGCATCTTTTCAATAGCCGACAGGGAACGGGCAAAAACATATGGCACATCGCCGGCAGTAAGGGTCACCACACGCTCATTGATATCCGAACCCACACTCACATCGAACAGTTCAGCCATTTGCTCATCTGCAGGAATAATGTGCTGATATTCAGTAACCACAGCAGTAGGATGCTTGGTCATTATTTCAAGCAGAAAAGTAACCGAACCGTCAGTTCCTGCACAAATTCTCAGACAGGTTGGAATATCAAAGCTCTTCAGTTTTTCAAGAAAGTCCATGATAACGACTCCGTGAGCTTAAAGAAAAAGAAGAAAATTACTTGGAAACTTCCTTCTTTGCCTGCTTCAGGCGCTCCTTAGCCGTATAGCCCGTAGCTGCGTAAAGGAAATCCCTGAAACGCTTGTTAGAATCAAGAATAAGTTCATCATCAGTCACAGAAGTATCAGACTCAGTATCGACAGCAAGTTTCTTACCTTCTATCCATACCTTAATTTTGGAAAGAACACCATAAGAAGTTACATACTTTCCATCTTCTTCCTTTATCTCACTTGGAAAACTCTCAGTAAGGCACTCGTAAATCCTATCCATCTCAGGTTTATAACCACGCTTTAACTTGTATTCCTGCATTTCAATCAACCCTATATAACATTCTCTAAACGAATAAATGTACCGGTTTGCATTTATAAAAAGCAACCTGAGACACATATTAAATTATATAAAAATAAATTTCAAAGGATTCCGAAAAATCCTCTTAACTCTTCAATTCTACTACTATTTGGTCAGCACCAGTTTTCCCCTCTCCCCTACAAGTCTCACCTGAGGAACCTTCTCAAGAACCATATCTCCAAGTTCTTTTAACTCGTCCCATGAAGGTGTTGGCGTCTCATGACCCATGAATGGCAGATCAAACTCAGGATTACTCATGAACTGGTAGAGCATCACTTCAGAAGCACCCTCAAGATCTGGTAATATGCGAGGCATGTTTTCAGCATTCACATATTCAGGAATTACACGTATCCACAGCCGGAGCCATTTTTGCTTTGCAATGGCCATGGATTCATTAAGGAGTTTCAGATATTTCTGTGTCCTCTCTTCAGACATCCCTGTAACTTCCATCACTGCTTTGACATCATCTCCAGGTGCTTTGATCTCAAGTACAAAACCATAAACAAACGGAAGAGCTTTTTCAAGTACATCAGGCTTCATGCCATTAGATTTCAGGATGACCTGTTTTCCCATCTCATGCAAGCCCTCTATTAAAGGTAGAAGGTCTTTTTGCAGGGTTGGTTCTGCACCTCCGAGATATACGTTCTCGGTTGTAGACTTTCTGGCATAATCAAGTATCTCGTCCACAGTCCATTCTTTAACAGGCTGATGTATGTGAACGCAATAGGGACACTTCATATTACATCCACCAAACTCAACCCTTATCTGCCCTTTTGCATCGGATAAATCAATTAATCTCATTCTTAAACTCCTTCACTCAATATCAATATTAAAACGATAATCACTATCTACATTTTTATAACTAACAGTATTAATAGTTAAACCTCATAAATTAGGATTTATTCTGAGAAGAATATAGCGATTACTATTTATGTGTATTAGACCATCAAAGCAGAAAGACGGTGATCACATTGACAAGGAAACTTACTCTTGAAGATCTTGAAAGATCAAAAACTAAGAAGGAAAACAGACCGGCAGAACAGGATCTTGAAGACCTCTATGACCTTATCATACCACCTGGAACTCCTTCATATATCATCTATGACCTCGTGGAAGAGTTCGACCTCGAACCTGTCGAAAGGAAGATCAATGTACACATTGTGGATACTGATGAGAGAGAACTAATCGCTCTGAGAGGTACACTGGAAGTAGTACAGGCTGCCGAGAAGTTCCTGCATGAAGAACTTAAGGCATGGATAGAGAGTTAAATTAATAGATAACTCTCGTTTACGTACAATTCGTATTTTTAGAAGAATTAAGTTTTTCAAAAATAAGATTCAGGAAAAAGGCAGCTTTTTGCTGTCTGTTTATATTCCTGTAATTCCACTTTCTTTAAAATCAAAAACAACAGCTTTACCGCTGTCACTATAAATATCGATTACCTGGCTATCGTTAATCTCACCGATCACTGCAGCCTTTATACCTGCATTTTCAAAAACTTCAACACACTCAGCAGCGTGCTTAGCCTTTGCAGTAACAACATAACCGGTTGCAGGATATATCTTAAGCCACTGCTCAAGATCAAGACCTTCAGGACATGGGATCTTGCTAAGGTCAACTGAAGCACCTACCCTGCTGACCTCGCAGAGCATACCAAGTGTGCCTATTGTTCCGGGATTGCTTATATCTTTTCCAGCAGTTACCAGCTTCTTTTCTCCGATCTCCTGCATAACCATGAAACGCTCACGCACAACATCAGCATTCTTAAAAGACGTGGTATCCCAGCTATATGGCGAGTTCTTGCCGACAAGACCATCCATATCGTAGGCAACTATTACAACATCTCCAGGATTTGCGCTGTCACTTCTGATAACGCAGTCCTTCTTTGCAATTCCGATTATGGCAACTGCAAGGGAATTGTATGGAGTATCAGGGTGCATATGACCACCCACCATTGGAACTCCGAACTTCTTTATCCCATCACGAATTCCTTTCATAATCTCTTCTGTGGATTCCAGATCACTGGAAGACATTACATTGACCATTGCAAGAGGACGCCCACCCATTGCAGAAATATCATTCACATTGACAACAACAGAAGTATAACCAGTCCACCAGGGACTCTTATTGACGATCCTGCCCCATATGGCATCGGCTGCAAACAGTATTACATCATCGGTACCAATATCGATGATAGCTGCATCATCACCAAAATCATCTATGACCTCACCATACTCAGACCTTACAGTTTCAAATATGCTTACGATATCTGCTATCGGTTTTTTTCTGGTGACGCCTTCAAAGTTCCTTAAATTTGCCGCAAGCTCTTCGATATTCAAAAAAAACACCTGCAATTAGTAGAATTAATAGAATAAAATGACGAAATAATATGAAAAGGTTTCAGTGAAAAGGACTTACTCCTTTCCACATGAGCCCTTCTTTTTCATATCAACCTTAATAATGTTCCTGCGTTCTTCACTCATCTGTGACATGTCCTGGCCGATAAGTCCATATGCATCAGACCTACACTGGCGACAATGCCTCATCTGCTGGACATAAGGTGCACACTTGTCCTGAATGGCCTTACATTCAGCTGGTGTTGGTGCTGTCCTGTCAGCAAACTTTGCCTGACAGATAAGTGGCATCACATTCATTATGAAGACACCAAGTTCATTGATCTTCTGTGCAAGCTCAACAATATGCTCATCATTAATACCCGGGACAAGAACAGTGTTGATCTTTACTACAAGACCAGCTTCTACAGCCATCCTGATACCTTCAAGCTGGTTCTTAACCATTATCTCAGCAGCCTCTAGACCTCTGTAGATCTTACCCTTATAGGATATATGGCCTATGAGCTGTGCTTCGATCTCAGGATCGATAGCATTCATGGTCACTGTAAGCGTGGTTACTCCGACCCTTAGAAGATCAGGCATCTTTTCAGGAAGTGCTAGGCCATTTGTACTGAGACAGAGTGTTACATCAGGGAATTCTTTCTTGATAAGCTCCAATGTCTCAAATGTCTCATCGTTAGCCAATGGATCTCCAGGTCCTGCAATACCGACGACCTTGATGAATGGATAAGCTTCCAGTACCTGCTTTGTCTTCTCAAGTGCAGCCTGTGGACTCAGAACTTCACTGGTAACACCTGGTCTGCTCTCATTGACGCAGTCAAACTTACGATCACAATAATTGCACTGAATATTGCATTTCGGAGCTACTGCAAGGTGGATTCTTCCGAACTTGTGTTGGGCTTCTTTGGAATAACAGGGATGTTGTGCTATCACTCTCTTGACATCGTCATCCTTGTTTATTTCTATTTCACAAACGTCTGCTTTTTCATTTTCCATTATATAGCTCCTATAGCTCTATGCAGCTCCAATAAACACGGCTCAATTTAAGGGAAACTAGTAGATATACTTTTGTGTAAACTTATGACAAATTTATATTAACAAAAGTACTCCTCATATTCCTACAGATCCCTAATATTATTCTATTCAATTATTCAAAATGCACTTACTTCACACCACTTGCCATTACCTTCCCACATCTTGACAGAAAGAGGGAAATCAAGTCTGGAAGAAAGATTTGCATGTACATGCTCGCAAAGATTCTCAACACTTGGGAATTCCAGTATGTCATTGAGAAGCACGTGGTCGTACTCCTTGAGAACTTCCTTTATGACCTTCTTGATCTCATAGAAATCCATGACCATACCAGTCTCTTTCTTTTCGCCTTCAATTACAATCTCTGTTTTGTAAGTGTGTCCGTGAACTATGCCACATGTCTCATGCCCTGGTAAATAGTGGGCACTATCAATATAATCAACAATTCCAAGTCTCATTTTCATTATAAACAACCCCACATCTTATGTGTCTGAGGTATTATTCGCGTATCAATTTCATTAAGGAAAGATTCCTGCAATTTCAGCAGAAATCCAGGTTCTGGCTGCATAGCTTTCTGTGTCACCGGTTGTAATATCAAACAGGAAATATACCCGGAGATAGCTCCCACAACACCTTCAATGTCATCTTCAGATGTGTCTTTTGTTACAACTATCTTGCAGAAACAATCCCTGTCTTTAGTAACCTTAAGTGTCCTGAAGCACTCAATGGTACTTTCAAGATGAAGTTCAGGGTCCTCAAGCAATGAATGAGGCAACAGTTTCACATCACCTGAAACATAGGATACTTTGTCCTT
This sequence comes from Methanolobus vulcani, assembly GCF_900100715.1. GTDB lineage: Archaea > Halobacteriota > Methanosarcinia > Methanosarcinales > Methanosarcinaceae > Methanolobus > Methanolobus vulcani. Next base: position 210,928 of record NZ_FNCA01000004.1, read on the forward strand.
CACTTTCTTAGCCATGCGTGGAAGTGTCATATTTGACTCCAGATACAGTGGAACTTTAGTTTTGAGCAAATTAATAAAATCTGCATTCATTAGTGGTTCCCCACCCGTTAAAGATACGGAGTGCAAACCGGAATAAGAATTGATCATCTCACTGACCTTTTCAGGACTCAATGGATTTTCAATCTCATGAAACTTATTTGAACCCGGAACAGCTTCGAACTTACAAACTTTTGTAGCTTCAACAGGGGTGTCACAATAATTGCATTTCAGGTTGCATCCTGTAAATCGAACAAAGGCCTGCCTGCATCCTACATATGGACCTTCACCCTGCACAGAGCAAAACACTTCACTAAGAGTTGTCCGCATCATATCACATCCAGTGGTCTGGATTTCCTGAGGTCCTTCTCAATATCGGTGAATTCATTGTAATATCGTTTTGCGATCTTTTCCATCACACCTGCAACATCGTTGTTTCCAAGTCCGAGGTCTTCAAAACTACCATAGAAATCATGGATAACATTAATTCCAAAATGGATCTTTTGAGAAACTGCTGATGTACTTGCGATAGATACAGTCAGCTTTTTGTCATCCACGAAAAGATCATCACCTTGCCTGATTATGTCATTGCGATATTCAGAAAGAATCTCTTTGACTATTGCAGTGAACAGGCGCTGTCTTGCATATACGAGTTTCAGGTCTGTTGAATCAAAATGTTCGATGATAAAATGAACCATATCTGTTGAGAAGATCATATCTCCCTGCTTCTTATCCTCAAGGTCGATCATGTGCTCGATCTTAACATCACATCCACCTCTGAAAGCTATGATGGAATCTTCCTGGATGTCTGCAAGATTATAAGCCCAGAGAGATGAGATCTGGCTACCGTCATAATTCATTTTTTTATCAATAATTAAACATTCCATAAATAACACCATGGAATTACAATCTATTCCTTACCAAGCCTTACAAGCAGAGGATCTTTGGCACCTGCAGCTTCAAAAGCTCTTCTTCTTCTGGTGCAACTTTCACATTCCCCGCAAGGAACATCAGCACCATGATAGCAGCTCCAGCTATATTCAAGAGGAGCTTTCAGCTCAATGGCCCTGGCAACTATCTCTTTCTTATCCATGCCAATAAGCGGTGCAAGCACTTTTACGCCATTCTGTGTTGAATATGAAAGTGAATCATCAATTGCAGTGATAAATTCCGGGGAATTATCAGGGAATGTAACAGCTTCCTCTTTGTTGAAACCTACAATAACATAGTCACAATCCATGCTTTCAGCATATGCTGCTGCTATGTTTATGAGTATACCGTTTCTGTTTGGGACCCAGACAGCCTTTGCAGATTCAACTGTTATGGAAGGGTCTGCATCTTCGGATATTTCTTCCAAACTGAGTTTTGGAACATCGGTATCTGTGTTCACCAGTGATGTATTGGTGATCTCCTGCATCCAGGTAATATCAAGAACACGATACTCCAATCCGAAGTGTTCACATACTTTTATGGAATTCTGTATCTCACGCTTAACAGCACGCTGTCCGTAACTGAATATAAGGGCCATTTTTATGTCAGTCTTTTCGAGGACTGCCGCAACGGAAGTCACTGAATCAAGGCCACTACTTAACAAAGCAATTGCAGTAATAGGGATTCCTCCTAAGAGAGTATTTGATGATAAGTATTACTCAGATAATACTGAGAGATTGCTTAAAGAATACCAATGTATAAAAAATCATCGCTGTAAAGAAAAAAGAGCATTAATATCAAGAAAATGAAAACTGGAAATAGCTGCTTCAAGAAACTTGTAATCGAGATACTCCCAAAGAGGAATGAAACGTATAGTATTGTAAAACAATGGTAAAACAAAAAATAAGGACAAATAAAAAGTAGTTAAAACCGTAGTCCTACGGTTTTAATCAGATGTTAGTTTTACTGTCTTCTGCTGAAGATGAAAGCCATACCAATAATTGCTGCCATTGGGATTGCAATCGTTGGGAATTCCGGAACTTCCTGAGTTACAGGAGTTTTCTCTTCAGAGCCACCTTCTTCGATGCCGCCTTCTTCTGATCCTTCTTCGGTTTTCTTTGAAGTTAGATCAATATCCATTTCAGTTGAAGCATTGTTCAATACATCTTCGCCATACGCAGTCAGAGTAACTGTGTAGAGACCAGCATTTTCATACTCATGCTCCGGACTCTGCTCTGTTGAATTAGTATTGTCTCCAAAATCCCAGAACCAAGAAGAAGCATTCTGTGAATTATCAGTGAAGGTCACATTAAGGCCATCAATCTCGTAATCGAAATCTGCCACTACAATATCAACTACAGAAGTTAGACTTGTGCTAGAAGGCGTTGGTGCACTGACTCCTCCACCACCGCCAAAGAACATAGTGGCTGATGGCTCAGGAGCTTCTTCTTTTGAGGTATTGGTATTTACCTGTTCAGGTTCCTGAACATCTGCTTTAGGGCTTTCCTGCTCAATTGTCTCCTTATCACCAATTACCGGGGCAGAACCACCGGAATTTGGTGTTTCCTGGGCAGAACCTGCCTGGAAATTTATCAGTCCTCCAAGCAAAAGAACTGATAAGAACATAATTATAACTGGTAAAAAAAATCGTCTGTCCATAATCGTACCACCTTTTTTCTTAATCCAAATAAATCGTACTAAGTAAATCATTAAGAGAGAGTTCTATATAAATATTTGTGTACAGCCAAAAGTCATACTCATAATCATATGTGACATTTAGAAAGTTGAAATACAAAGCATGAGCAAATGATCAGTCAAACGAATCATAATATAAATGATTATTATACAGGGTCAGTTCTAACCCTATGGATACATATACATTATGCACAAATAACTACTGGGAGTAATAGAGTGAATAATAACAACAGGTATCAGGATTGTAAATACAACAGACTGAAAGATGAAAAAAGCCCTTATCTGTTACAACATTCAAAAAATCCGGTTGACTGGTATCCATGGGGAGATGAAGCTTTTAAAAAAGCAAAAGAAGAAGATAAACCCATATTCCTGTCAGTAGGCTATTCTACATGCCACTGGTGTCATGTAATGGAAAGAGAATCTTTTGAAAACGATTCTGTTGCAGAACTTTTGAACGGATCGTTCATTTCCATAAAGGTTGATCGTGAGGAAAGACCTGATATAGATAATATATACATGGCAGTCTGTCAGGCGATAACCGGCAGGGGAGGCTGGCCACTTACAATCCTTATGACACCTGACCGGAAGCCATTCTATGCTGCCACCTACATTCCCAGGGAGAGCAGATACGGTGTGCCAGGAATGCTTGAGATGCTCCCTGCCATATCACGACTCTGGAAAAGTAAAAGACATGAGCTTCTTGATAGTGCAGAAGCCATAATAGATGCAGTTTCAGAGGACAACAGAGAAAAGAACAAAGATATCAGAACTGTCAATAAAGAATTCCTCAGAAAAACATTCGACCAGCTTTACAGCATTTTTGACGAAGAATATGCAGGTTTTGGCAGGGCTCCTAAGTTTCCAACGGTACATAATCTTACATTTCTCCTGAGATACTGGAGAAGAACCGGTAACGCGCTCGCCCTGGAAATGGTTGAAAGGACACTGGAAGCGATGCGTATGGGTGGAATCTATGACCATATAGGCTATGGTGTCCATAGATATTCCACAGACAGGCAATGGTTATTACCTCATTTTGAAAAAATGTTATACGACCAGGCCATGATGGTCATTACACTTAGTGAAGCATATCAGGCAACTGCAAATCCTGAATATAAAAACACCGCAATGGAAATACTTAGCTATCTTGAAAGGGATATGACATCCCCAGAAGGAGGATTTTACTCCGCAGAGGATGCTGATAGTGAAGGTGTGGAAGGAAAATTCTATTTATGGACAGCAGCAGAGATAGAAGAAATACTGGGAAAAGAGCATGCTGAAATATTTTCAAAAATATTTAATGTCAGAAATGAAGGGAACTTTGCAGAAGAACACAGTAATAATCTGACAGGAAATAATATCCTCTACACTACTGAAAGTATACAAAATATCCGTATATGGAACGGAGAACATGGGGACTATATCCTCAGATCTATTGAAAAATCAAGGAAAAAGTTGTTCAATGAACGTGAAAAAAGGGTACATCCATCTAAAGATGACAAGATCCTCACTGACTGGAACGGACTGACCATTGCTGCATTCAGTAAAGCTGCACAGGCATTTGATAATGAAGAGTATACCATAGCAGCCACTAAAGCTGTAAACTTCTTCATGGAAAATTTGACAGACACTGATGGAAAGATGAAGCACAGGTATCGCGATGGTGAAGTTGCCATTGATGCCTTCCTTGAAGATTATGCTTTCTTCACATGGGGACTTATCGAACTTTACCAGACTACTTTTCATATCAATTATCTAGAGCATGCACTGAAACTGACCAATTACCTGATTGCCCATTTCCATGATAAAGAAAATGGTGGATTCTTCCATACATCTGATGAAGCCGAAGAAATGATATTCAGAAGCAAGGAAGTTTATGATGGTGCAATTCCATCCGGAAACTCGGTAACTGCAATGAACCTGCTGAGACTTGCAAAGATCACCGGCAATCCCGAACTCGAGGAACTGGCAGGCAGAACTCTTAGGGTTTTTGCAGAGAAGGTCAAATCTGCGCCTGCAGGATATACTCAGTTCATGTCCGCCATAGACCTTGCACTTAACGGCTCTGTAGAAATTGTGATTGACGGAGAAAAGGATGATAACGATGCTATGGAAATTATAAGTTTCATCAATGAGAGATTTATTCCGGAAAAAGTAGTGGTATTGAAAGATAAGAATGATGCTGATAAAATTGCTGGAATTGCACCCTATACAAAGGACATGGTGATGACAGATAATAGAACAACTGTACATATATGCCAGGATCACAACTGCAAACTTCCATACAATGATATCGAAAAGATAAAAGAACAGATAGAGGCACTGTCACATATCTAAGGAGTACTGCACATGACAACAGGAAAGTTCTACAATCCTGAAATTGAAACCATGGAACGGTCTGAACTTGATTCCCTTATCGATGAAAGGATTAGATATACTGTAAATTACGCTGCTGAAAATTCATTATTCTATAAAAAATGGTTCCGGGATCATAAAATAAAACCATCTGACATCAGGTCTCATGAAGACCTGCTGGAACTTCCTATAATCTCAGGAAAAACCATTCGTGAAAATCAGCCACCTGTAACCGATGATTTTGGATTCAAAACTGTAGACTGGAAAGATATATTCACGATACATGAGACAAGTGGTACAAGCGGTACACCGAAATCTTTCTTTCTAACATGGGATGACTGGGAAAGATACGCAGAAAAATATGCCAGATGCTTTGTATCTCAGGGATTCAGAGAGCATGATCGCGTCATTGTTTGCGCATCATATGGAATGAATGTGGGTGCAAATACAATGACACTGGCAGCCAGAAACCTTGGAATGACAATGATCCCTGAAGGAAAATGCACATTCCCTGTCAGAGTCTTGGAATCGTACAAACCGACTTCCATTGTTGCCAGTACATTCAAACTTTTGCGTCTTGCAAAAAGAATGAAAGAAAACGGAATGAAACCTGATGAATCCAGCATTGAAAGACTTATCATAGGTGGGGAAAGCTTTGCAGAGGAAACCAGAAAATATGTTGCTGAGATCTGGAACTGTGATGTTTACAATAACTATGGAAGCACAGAGGGAACGATGTGTGGAGAATGCACTGATGTCAGTGGCCTGCATGTACCTGAAGACCTTGTGCATCTGGATGTTTACGACCCCAACATGGACAAATTCGTAAAAGATGGAGAATGCGGCAGACTTGTTCTTACAACATTGCTGCCTGTTGGAGCAAAGAGTGGAAACATACTTCTCAATTATGATACAGAGGATACAACCGTTGTTCTTGACAGGGGAGAATGTGCATGTGGGAGAACTCACATGAAAATAATGACTCCTGAAAGGGAAGCTGAAACATTCTGGACTTCAGGAACACCTTTTAACCGGGTAGATATTGAAAAAGGAGTTTTCCAGAGAGAAAACATGGAATACCTCACAGGAGAGTTTGAAGCATTCCTTTATGGGGGAGATGACGAAGGTGAGACGACCCTCAGAGTAAGTATGGAGTGTAATGATCCGCAGAGATGCAATAAGGAACTTGTCAAGGAGAATTTCCTCAGGTCATTCTTTGCTTACAAAAAGAACCTTGAGAATGCCTATATCGATGGCAGCCTGAATATTCTGTTCAACTATGTAAAACCCGGGGAACTGGAATTCTATCGTATCAAGGGCAGACCAAAACGTATTGTTGACAGAAGATGAATCTTCACCATCATGTACAAAAACATATGTGGATCATAAAATAATGATTCCCTCCCACAATATCAAGTAGAGAATTGATCCACCCAGCAAGGTCAGCACCCAGAGTACAAGGGTTGGCTTCATCATTTTCAAAGGGGGAACTGGTGAAGGAATCTTTCCACTGAATGCAAGTTTGATGTATACTGAAAATAGGATAACAATTAAACCCAAAGTATGATGAAGATACATCAGGAACGTAAAGGAACCTGACATTATTATCCCTAAAAGGGAATACATTGAAGGCGCCATGAATATGAGTACAGACAAAATTTGTACTGCAATGGCAATGGTTATGAATTTACAGTGTTTATTATAGGGATCCCTGTACGCTTTTTTCACCGCGAAAATGAGCAATATAAGTACTATAAACTCCAAAAGCAAGTCCAGATAAACCATATTTAAACCTGTGAACATATCCCATTACCCCTATTTTAGTCAGGATATGTTTTTCCTAAAAATATAAATATTTAGCTCAAAGCCCGGATATTGAGATTATGATGAAGTTTTAAGGACAGAAAGATTACATTAAAAATTGCCTTTATATACTTTCAGTCCATTTTCAGATACCGCAAGGATCCAGGGTTCCATACTATGTGCGGTGGCACGCATTTTTCTCACTCTCATATACCTGTTTGCAACATTGCCTTTCAGATGCAGACCAAGTTCAATGATACCGTCTGCAAGATAGCCTTCCATTCCGGTGGAAGGATCAGACATGTCAGATCTGTTTTCTTCTTCCAGTATCAGAAAAGTTGTAAGATTCTCACGCCTCAGTGTCTCAAGGAATTTGTACATCTTTTTTCTCAGGTCACGGGAATCATCATCAAGCAGAGAATAAAGAGCTCCCAGGGAATCTACAGCTATACATGTGCATTTCTCGCCAATGTGTTCCTTGAACTGAACAATATTCTCTTCAAGAATGTTTATTAGATCTTCTGAAAATTCATCATACATTACACGATAGTCACTGAAATCAGATATATGAAGCTTATTTGATAGGTCAATTCCCATACTTTCCATGTTAAGAAGATGGTTTTCCTTGCTTTGTTCAAATGTTATGTACAGACCATACTCATCCTGTTCTTCCAGATAGTTGGATAATAACTGGAAAGTAAAACCGGATTTCAGTGTACCTGCTGCACCGGTGACCAGCACTACACTGCTTTTGGGTATATCTGTCTCAAAGACATCATTCAAACCATCTATGGTATCCACAAATCTCATAATACCACTCATTCCTTCTATTTTCAAAAAGAAGTAAAGGATAATAGTGTAAAATAATATATATCTTTAATGATAGTGATAAAAATAGGAGTATGAAATCTAAATACTATCTGTTTTTGAACCTGTTTTTTCTCAATCCTAGTGCAACTTAGTATAGATATTTGACACTTTAATGGAATTATAACACTAGTATATATTTTTCTATAAATTCTTGTCCTGAGGAGGAGTGTCTCCGGTTACTGGCCGCATCCACCTTTTTAGAAGATGGAATTCCTTCTTCTCAAGAACATCGGGATCAAGCTGAAGCATCATTCGGGAACTTGATGCCATAATAGTATCATTGGTCTGTTCCAGCAGTTTGACAACCGAAAGGAAATCATTGTCAAGTATCAGGTACTCCAGACCATCCATAAGAACAACACCGTCTTCAACCTTATTTACAAAATCGGCTATTGTAGGATGTATCCTAAAAAGTTCTGTGGAATCGATTGACTGCTGACCTGACATTTTATTTTTGGTTAACCAGACAATAGGTGTTTTTGCAATACCGTACATGTTCCTTATCTTATCAGGATTCATTCTGGTAATACAAAGTCCGGGTTTTCCACTTTTGACAAGTTCGGAAAATGCATGGTAGCTCTGCCCGGGGTCTTCTGAACCTGAAAGGTAAATATATCCACTTTCAAGTTCGATGTCTGCCTGATCTGAATTTACTTCAATGTCTTCTGTGAGTGGGGTGATAAAAAGGCCCCTGAGCCTGGAACGATCCTGAAGAGTAATCACAAGACCTTCTGTTCCCCCGTCATCAGGAAGAAGAGAAGTTGAAACGTTCATGCGAACCTTTTCATCATGTTTTGTGTAGAATACCATTTCAAAGTCTTTCTTATCAGTGAACTCCAGCAAGTCTACATCATCTGCAAATTCCCTGATAGGTCTTGCAATTATCTCACTGACCTCATAACCCAGTAGATCCGCTGCATTCCTGTTAGCAGTAACAACCCTTTTCTTGCTGTCAAGGGCTAATATGGCAATTGGAGATGCCTTCAAAAGATTATCGAGATATTCATTAGCCCTTTTGATCTTGGATTCTGCATCTATCCTTTCTGTGATATCTTCACCGGAAACAAGCAGACCGTTTATGTTCCCTTCAGAGTCGTGAAGTACAATATTGGTCCAGCTCATTATCCTTTTCTGCTTGTTACTGTTAAGGAAAGGAATCTCAAAGTAACCTGTAGATACTGCCTGGGTCGAAAGCAGTTTCTCAAATCCTTTTCTGGCGTTTTCCCTGAAAAGTTCAGGAACATAACTCTCAAACCAGTCATTTCCAAGAATCTCATTCTCCCGATAACCCAGTATTTCGCACCCTTTCTTGTTAATGACTTTAACAATACCATTTTCATCAAGAACAAAGAGCATTACTCCTGCAAGATCCAGATAGTTCTGTGCCTGGTCCCTCTCGGATATAAGTTCATCATGCAACTTTTTTATCCTGAGAAGAGAGCCAACTCTGGTCTTGATCTCTAAGCGGTCCAGAGGTTTTGTAAGAAAATCATCTGCACCGGCATCAATACCTTTTATACGGTCTTCAAGGCTAGATAGTGCTGTAACCATGATAATAGGAATAAAGCGGGTCTTTTCAGAACCTTTCAGAATTTTACAGACCTCATAACCAGTAATATCCGGCATCATCAAGTCAAGAAGGATAATATCAGGGTTATGAGCTTCCACCTTTTCAAGTGCCTCTACACCACCATATGCTGATATTATGTCATATTCATGCATGAGATAAGCATCCAATAGCTTGACATTCATCGATTCATCGTCAACTATCAGTACTTTTCCCTTTTTATGCTCGTCCATCCCGGTCACTCACAAAGCCAATTGCCAATTATATTTAGAGTAAGAGAAATATATCCCAAAGTCACAACACTGTATAATATTTAAAGTATTTAAATAAAACCCGAATAACAATTAGACGTTAACTAGTTTAAAGAAAAAATGAATGTTATAATGACTGATACCTGATGACAGAGAACAGACATATAATAAAGAACCCTAAAAACAGGATCAAGTTAAGAACAAAAGCTGCAGAAGATATTCGTTACTTACTCGAAAGAGGTTATAGCAGGGATAGTGCCATTCGTTTTACGAGTGACCATTACAGACTGGACAAAAATGAAAGATATATAATGGCACGTACTGTATTTTCCTGTTCAACAGCCAGTTCACGCAAGAAAAAGAAACTTGATACTCATGGCCTGAAAAGCAGAAAACTGCTCGTAGACGGGTACAACGTACTTATCACACTGGAAAGTCTTCTTGGTGATGAAGAAGTCTGGATTGGAGATGATTCTTTCCTTCGTGATATAAGAGGCGTGTTCAGGAATCATTCAAATGGAGATACTACATTCCAGGCTGTTGAGAAAATGCTGGATTTCATTAAGAGATCAGATGTTGCAAGTGTTGAAATATTACTGGACACGCAAATGAAAAACAGTGGTGAACTTGCAGCTATCATAAGGAAACGCATGGAAGAACTATCGATCTCTGGTGATGCAAGGACATCGAAACATGTGGACTTTGACCTGAAGAACTGTTCATCAGATTATATTGTGGCTACTGCTGATGGTGTAATCATCGATGCCGTGAAATATGTAGTAGATATTCCAGGATGTATTGCAGCGGATCCACAGAAACTTGCAGGCAACAGTTCTAATAATCCATAGTCACTTAGGAAGCAAGGAAAGAATATGAAAAAACTGGGAATCGTTGTAACTGATCCGCATGATTGGACTGCTCAGGCACTCATGCAGGAAGCGGAGAGAAAAGGCTTCAAAACATATTATCCTGACCTTGGACAAATTGAAACATCCATTGGCAGTAGTGTTAGCCACAAAGCAGGAGAGATATGTCTTTCAGAACTTGATGCCATCATTATCAGGGATATGGGACCGGGAAAAAATGACGCACATGTATTCCGATTTGATGTCCTGAGAGAACTCGAACAGAGAGGCATACTTGTAGTGAATCCGCCGGCTGCTATACAGAATGCCGCCAACAAGTTCTATGCAAGTTGTCTGATGGCAGGCTCGGGTATTCCTACACCCAGAACTTTTGTAAGTCAGGAACTGGAAAAAACTATTAAGATAATTGATGAACTTGATGATGTTGTAATAAAACCTGTTTTCGGATACAAGGGAATAGGTATTAACCGTATAAAAGAAGGAATTGTCCTTGCACCTGATGGATCAAAAGAGAAAACAAATCCAGAAGACCTCTTCAATAAAATCATTGATGAAAAAGGAATGCTTTATATACAGGAATTCATAGAAAACTCTGGACAGGACATTCGTGCATTTGTTGTTGACGGCAAAGTCATAGGTGCTATTTACAGAAAAGCACCACAGGGCTGGTGGCTGAATAATCTTAGTCAGGGAGGAACGCCTCTTGCCTGTGAATTAACAGCAAATCAGGAAAGAATGTGTATAGACGCTGCAGAAACAATTGGAGCCATGTACGCAGGCGTTGACATTATCGAAAGTGACAAAGGATCTTTTATACTGGAAGTAAATGCCACACCTTCAGGAGCAGGTATCTATAAATCCCTGAATATCAATGTTGCAGAGCATATTATAACTGCAATATATAGCAGGCTGGAAAAAACGGGGCTTTAAAATGACTGAGTACAAACAATGCATTGTAATCCGGGACGATCTGAAACTATCAAAAGGCAAACTTGCTGTACAGGTTGCACATGCAGCAGTCTCTGCATCGGAGTGGGCTGACCGCTCAACTCTTGACAAATGGAAGGAAGGAGGACAGAAAAAAGTGGTCCTCAGGGTTCCAACATTAAAAGACCTCTTTGAGCTCAAAGAAGTTGCAAGAAGGCAGGGACTTCCAACTGCACTTATACAGGATGCAGGGCTGACCGAGATTGCTCCGGGAACTGTTACCGTACTGGGCATCGGACCTGCAAAGACTGATGATATTGATAAAGTAACAGGTAATCTGAAACTTGTCTGAGTTCTGTATTATTGGGGGGTTTAGCATGAAAAATGAGAAAAAAATGCAGATGCTCAAAATGACCTTTACGGTCTTCTTACTTTCAGGGGTCATACTGAGTTCCGGATGTATATCGGAATCTGTGAAAAAAGTAGAGGCTATCTTTGACCCCTCATCAGTAACCCTTTTTCAGAGTGAAGATTACTATATACTGGATGCCAGTGAGCTGACAATTCCCGTAGTTCCTTCTCATGACCTGAACATATATGATGAAAGTCCTGACAAATACACAGAGAAACTACCTGGTTTTGAATTATCCACCTCATATTATTACACCGAGTTCTTTGAAGGCACAGAAGCTGCAATTAGTGTATATGCACATAACATGGGAGATTCACCTGTTTACATTTATCAGTTCGGTTTTAAGCTGAAAGGGCAAGATGAAATTGTTTTCCACCAAGCAGGTGTTAACGTGGAACCTGGAGAAGAAGAACGTGTTGGAATCATATCCATAGATGTTCCTGAGAATGTCACACAAATGCAACTTGAACCTTTTATTTCACTCTTTGTCCAGACAGATTCCGCGAAATGGCACGATTACGAAGATCAGGAATTTGAGAAAATAAACATTGATGTATCCTATAAAAAGGATGCTCAGAGTCCAAAATACTCTACGAACCCGGAACAACTATTCATTCTTGTTAACGAGAAAATAGACCCCTATGATGTCCAGGTACGTACCATGGCAGCGGCTTCTGCAAAGAAATATCCTGGCCAGTACAACATATACCAGTTATGTCGCCTTTTCGATGACACGAAAGAGAAGATACAATACATAAGTGACCCGAGGGGAAAGGACCTGTGGTCAACTCCCGGAGATACAATTACAGTCGGGGCTGGTGATTGTGATGACTATGCTATCCTGCTGGCATCACTTATAGAAGCTATCGGAGGAACTTCAAGAGTCTATCTCACGGATACTCATGCTTTCGCAGCAGCATACATTGGAAACGATACAGAAAACATTGCAGATGCCATCGGAGAATATTACGGACCGGTACCTATCTATTATACTACGGATGAGTATGGCTGCTGGCTCATGATGGACCCAACATCGAGCATCTATGCCGGCGGACTTCCCGGAGGAACAGCACCAACTGAAAATGGATGGACTTTCCTCAATACCAGCACAGTAACTGTGATCGACATAGCTCCTCAGGTTTAGGAAAAGAATGGATGATAATAGATGATACCGGAAATTGAAAAGAAGATGGGAATCGAACTTTATAGCACACATACCGAAGGCATAGGTGGTGTGCTCAGGCAGGAGCCTGAAGATTTTATTGTCAAAGAGATAACAAACCGTGAAGAAGGTGACAGTGGTAAGCACCTCATACTTGAACTTACAAAAACAAACTGGGACATGCACCATCTTGTAAGGGATATGTCACGTAAGCTTGGTATCAGCCAGAAAAGGATCGGTTTTGCAGGCACAAAAGATAAAAGAGCTAAGACCACCCAGAAGATCAGCATTTACGATGTTTCTGAAGAGGATATTGAAAATTTCTACCTCAAGGATGTAAATCTGAAGGTTATCGGAAGATCAAATAGATCCATCGGACTTGGTGACCTTTATGGAAACGAATTTATCATTACTGCCAGGGACATTGACATCAAATCTGATGAGCTTAACAAAACTCTTGAAGCTACCACAAAAGAAATCGATGAATATGGAGGTGTTCCTAACTTTTTCGGTGTTCAGAGGTTTGGAGCTGTAAGACCCGTTACCCATCTTGTAGGTGAACAATTGCTTCGTGGAGATGCAGAAAAAGCTGCCCTGATATATATCGCAAAATCATTCCCTGATGAGATTGATGATGTAAAACAAGTCAGGAATTTTGTGTGGGAAACAAAGGACTTTGCTGAAGGACTGAAAACATATCCGCTTCGTCTCAGGTATGAGAGAGCAATGATGCACTACCTTGTAGAGAATCCCGGAGATTACGCAGGTTCTTTCAGTGTGCTTTCCCCTAACATAAGGAAGATGTTCATACATGCCTACCAGTCATATGTGTTCAACCGCATTATCTGTGAAAGAATAGAAAAAGGACTTCCACTGAATGTTGCTTCTTCTGGAGATATTATATGTTTCAGGAACAAAGAAGGACTTCCGGACACAACTAAGATGCAGGCAGCAACAGATGAGAATGTTGATGGCATGAACAATCTCCTTAAAAGAGACAGGGCATTTATAACTGCACCACTTGTCGGATACGAAAGTGAGTTCGCTGCAGGAACTCCTGGTGAGCTTGAAAAGAATGTATTCCATGAGACAGAAATGTCACAGGAATCTTTCAGGATGAAAACTATTCCTGACCTTGCATCAAAGGGGCTTCGCAGGGAAATACTGCTTCACTGCAAACCTGAATTTGTTACAGCAGAAGACGAACTCAATCCAGGAAAAAGCAAAGTCACACTTACTTTTTCCCTACCAAAGGGAAGTTACGCAACAACAGTCCTCAGGGAATACATGAAGACTGATCCATTAAAAATGAGTTAGGCCCACAAATGTGGGCTTTTTTGGTTTATATTAGTTTTCAGAAAAAACCTTTTCTGACCTTATTTTTGTGATAGCATCAGAGCATAGACTCAATGAAAGCCTTGAATGGCGGTGAAGGTCTTCCAGGTCTTGATTTGAATTCAGGATGGAACTGTGATGCGAAGAAGAACTTCTTGCCAGGGATTTCAGCGATTTCCATTCTGTTGCGGTTCTTGCCGGAAAATACCATTCCGCTTGCTTCGATCTTCTCAACATAGTTTGGATTGACTTCATATCTATGCCTGTGGCGTTCCACTATTTTGGACTGACCGTATATCTTCTCTGCCAGTGAACCAGATCTAAGGTCTGCATCATAATCTCCAAGACGCATTGTTGCACCCATGTCAACCACATTTTCCTGTTCAGGAAGAATATCAATTACCGGATAAGGAGTATCCTCATCGAATTCTGTGCTGTTGGCATCTTCAAGGCCTGCAACATTCCTTGCAAACTCGATAACAGATAACTGCATTCCAAGACAGAGACCAAGATATGGGATATCGTTCTCCCTTGCAAACTGGATTGCCTTTATCTTACCTTCTGTTCCTCTTTCACCAAAACCACCTGGTACAAGAATACCATCATACTCTGAAAGTGAGGTAACTGTTTCAGGATGTTCTTCAAAGGTCTCAGCATTTATCCAGCAGACATCATAGTTGACACCACATTCTATTGCAGCGTGCTTGATGGATGCACTGATACTGAGATATGAATCCTCAAGGTGAGTATACTTTCCTACAATACCAATCTTCACTTCACCTTTAAGATTGTTCATCCTCTCTACCATTTTAGCCCATGAATCATCTTCTGCTCCTGTAGAACTGAGCTCAAGATGTTTCATCAGGTAGTCTGTCAGTCCATATTTCTCAAGCATCAGAGGGACTTCATAAATATCCTTTGCATCATGGGCACTTATTACGGCCTCTTCCGGAACATCACAGAAGAGTGATATCTTGGAAACTGTAGCCTCAAGAAGTGGTTCAGGACATCTGGTCACTATAATATTGGGTTTAAGACCAAGTTCTCTCAATTCTTTTACAGAATGCTGTGTTGGTTTTGTCTTCTGGTCACCCTGAGGGTCCATTGGCACAAGTGTCACATGCACAAAAGCAAGGTTCTCTTTTGGCTCTTCTCTTGACATCTGCCTTACAGCCTCAAGGAAAGGCATGCTCTCAATGTCACCAACAGTACCACCTACCTCGATCAGACATACATCAGCACCGCTCTTTGCAGCAACCCTGCGAATGCGGTCCTTTATCTCATTTGTGATATGAGGGATTATCTGCACGGTCTTACCAAGGTACTCGCCTCTGCGCTCCTTGGAGATCACAGACTCATAGACCTTACCTGTTGTCAGGTTATGTTCTCTTGTAAGTTCGGTATCAAGGAAGCGTTCATAGTTTCCAAGATCAAGGTCCACTTCTCCTCCGTCTTTAAGGACAAAGACCTCTCCATGCTGGAACGGGCTCATAGTACCTGCATCAATATTGATATAGGGGTCGATCTTTATGGCTGTGACCTTGTAGCCCTTGTTCTTCAGGTTCCGCCCTATTGAAGCAGTGGTTATTCCTTTTCCAAGACCACTCATTACACCGCCGGTAACTATGATATATTTCATATTATTCACCTTGATTATCTTTTAGATTTAGGAAGTCTCATTAATAGATAAGCCATCAAAAATGTCAGTATGATCGAATAGAGAACAGAATTATAGAAACTAAAGAACTGTTCAAGATCAAGTGATAGTATAAATGAAACGAATAAAGCAACTAATAACAGTAAAATAACAAATTTGAGGATTCCACCTGAATATGGGGAAATTGCCTTGAAAGCAGAATTGAACATTTCAGCAGAAATGGATGGAAGCTGAGCACTCCAGTGATCCTCTGCGAACATGGAAGAAGACTTTGATGATCGGGATGATTTAGAAGTTTTTGATGCTTTTGAAGGTTGTTTTGGTTTCTGGGAAGACGCAGGTTTGTAAAGTGATTCATCAACATCAACACTAAAATTGGCCTCGTTTGGTCCCGGATGACCAAGATTCAGGTTAAACCCTTGTCTTTTTGAACCATAACCTACAGTAATATATACCTGGCCTTTTGTGTAGAGCCTGCCATCATATGGAATTCGTGCTATCAAAGGTATATATTCCTCATGTTTAACATAAGGATTGTCTTCAAGAACTGTGATATTTTCTCTCAAAGCATCGCTTACAGAAAGATTGACATGCGTGGGAGCGCCGTAATTTATAAGCACAACCTCAAAACTGCGTTCCTCGCCGGGAGATAATGGTAACTCAACAGTATCCGTGTCGAATTCAATAGAATTTACTCCAAGTCTGTTGATATGAACCTGCTGCAATTAAAAATCCTCACCGGTTTCATTCCCTGAGATCAGGTGGAAGCATATTTGGAATACCTTCCTCTATGGGATAGTACTCGTTACAAACAGAACAATACAGTGTGCCTGAAATTACCTCGTTAGCATCTTCCTTTTCGATGTTCAGGACAAGGTCTCCTTTGCAAATCGGGCAGGCAAGAATATTCATAAGGTCTTTCTTCAGCTTAATCACCACCTTTCAATACGTTACAATAAATATAAGGTTTTTCTATCACCTAAACTATAAAAATGAAACAGGTTAACCAGAAATAACAGCATGAATGAAGAGATAGTTTAATTTACAACCTGAAATGTACAATATTTCATGTTCTCGATCTTTCTGAAAGTACTGGACTTTGCCATTCCTATTCTTATTATGATCTTTGTAGGATTGTTCGGTACCGGAATTCTTATCGAGCTCGGTTTTATGCAGAAGTTCTCCGGTCTTGTCAGGCCTCTTTTTAAGTATACGAATCTCCCTGACACATGTGCATCCTCATTTCTTGTTGCAATGGGGTCAACTGTTGCTGCTAATAGTATGGTTGTCAACTTCAAGGAAAATGGATGTATCAACGAAAAAGAGACAATGTTATGTGCTGTGCTAAACAGTACTCCTGCATACATAAGGGAAATTATCACATACCAGATTCCTATTGTCCTACCTGCACTGGGACCCATAGTTGGCGGCTTCTACGTAATGGTATTCATAATCACAGCAATTGTGAAAATTAGTGCAGTGATCATACTAAGCAAGATATTCCTTGAAAAGAACAATTGTATGTACGATGAAAAAGTTGCTGATAAAAAGGTCACTTTGACTGAGGCTATCAAAAAATCCCTTAAACGTAATAAAAAGTTGTTCAAGAAAATAGCTATTATCTACTTATCAATGACAACACTTGTATTCTATCTCAAAGAGAACGGTGCATTTGAGATCTTCAGCGTGCTACCCCTGGCAGACATATTCGGTATTCCTTCGGAAAGTATAGTGCCACTTACAAGCTATGTTGCAAGTCCTATTCTAGGAATATCCCTTCTTGGACCAATGATCAGTAACAACGGTATTTCTTATGTCCAGGCAATGATAGTACTAATGCTTGGAAGTATGTTCATGCTTCCGTTATTCAGTATAAGGACATTGTTACCAAGATACGTATCTATTTTCGGTCCGAAAACAGGTGTAAAGATCGTGGCATTTTCAACCGGGATCAGTGTAATTGTCAGGTTCTGTTTCCTTATTATTTTACTGACAATCGCGAATTAATTAAGGGATTTTAAATACTGTTTTTTGTAGGAATATTATAGTCCGACCCATATTTAGAGATTAATATATAACGAGAAATATTATATACTAGTCACAATATAGTTTAATTGCATAATTTGCACAGACCATATTTTTTAGCCCGCATAGATATGGAATTATAATTGTGATTTGTCTATATAAATATGGGAATTCAAAACAACAATAAATTAATATATTATATTACACACTATATAATAACGTAGAAATACAATCCATATTCTACTCAAATATCGTGCAAATTTTGCACATGTTATGCAATACCAAACATGGGAGATATGAACAAATGGTAAAAGTAATGATTGTGGATGATGCTGCCTTCATGCGCATGGTCATCAAAGACATATTAACAAAAAATGGTCATGAAGTAGTTGCCGAATGTGTTGACGGGCTTGATGCTGTAAACAAATATCCGGAGGTAAAGCCTGAGCTCGTATTCATGGATATTGTCATGCCAAATATGGAAGGAATCGATGCTCTCAAAAAGATAATGGAAATGGATCCGGCTGCTAAAGTAGTCATGTGTTCATCCATTGGACAACAGTCGGTTGTCACCGATGCACTCAAAACAGGTGCACTGGACTTTATAGTCAAACCATTTGATGCAGCAAAAGTTCTCGAAGTAATTGGAAAAGTAATCTAACATGACTATCAATGCACTTGTGGTCGATGACTCCGCACTCATGCGAAAGGTCGTCTCGGATATCCTGAAAGAAGACCCTGAAATAAACGTAATAGCTACGGCCAGGAACGGTCTTGAAGCTGTTGAGAAGGTCGAACAACTCAGGCCGGATGTGGTGACCTTGGATATTGAGATGCCTGTACTTGACGGATTGCACGCTCTTGGATACATCATGAGCGAATGCCCAACTCCGGTAGTCATGTTAACGGCGGTCGACTCCAGGTCTGCGGAAAGTACACTAAATGCATTCGAATACGGAGCAGTAGATTTCATTCAAAAACCTTCGGGAAGTATAAGCGTTAACATTGCGGATATTGCTGATGAGATCCGCAAAAAAGTAAAGATGGCTTCAAAAGTGGATCTGAAGAAACTCGGATTCATGGAAGAACACGTGAAAATATCCCGGGAAAACAAAGGTAAGCCTTTGCCAGCTAAACCAAAGAAAACTATTTCAAAAAGCATACACCACGCAAGCGGAAAGATCATTGCCATCGCATCCTCTACAGGTGGCCCTCGTGCTCTTGAACAGGTAGTCCCTAAATTACCAGGTAATCTGAAAGTACCCGTAGTAATTGTCCAGCATATGCCTGCAGGATTTACAGCATCCCTGGCACAAAGATTGGACGGGCAGTCTGCCCTGACAGTCACCGAAGCCAAGGAAGGAGATGTACTCAATCCAGGACATGTCTATCTTGCACCGGGAAATTACCACATGGAAATTACATCTGTTGAAAAAGGTGGAGTTCACCATGAAGTTGTGACACTCAACCAGAAACCCCGTGAACAAGGAGTAAGACCTTGTGCCAATATTCTCTTCAAATCACTTGTGCCTATCTATGGATCTAACATAATATCAGCAGTTCTGACTGGAATGGGAGCCGATGGTGCCGATGGAGTTGAAGAAATTAAAAAAGCAGGTGGAAAAGCAATTGCTGAAGATGAAAGGTCATGTGTGGTATATGGTATGCCTAAAGCAGTTGTACAGAGAGGACTTGCTGACAGTATCGTGCCTCTTGAAAAGGTTTCTTCCGAAATAGTACGAATGCTGAATTCATCCGGTGATTGAAATGTGTTTGGAGAATAAGAAGATCATTATGATCTCAGGGTTGGTGTGACCATGGATATGTCAGAATACAAAGAAATATTTAAAGCAGAATCAGAAGAACATCTGCAACAACTTAACGATTCACTACTGGGGCTTGAACAAAACCCCAATGATCTGGAATATATCAATACCATGTTCCGTTCAGCGCATACCCTGAAGGGAATGTCGGCTACAATGGGTTTTAGCACAATTGCAGAGCTTACTCATGAAATGGAAAACCTGATGGACATGGTTAGGAAATCACAGGTTGAAGTGAGCAATGGATTAATAGACATTCTTTTTGAATGCCTGGATACGCTGGAAGCCCTCGTTGAAGCTGTTGACAGTGGAGAGGAAGTAGACATTGCACATCTTCAGGCAACTCTTGCACAGGCTATGGAAGGAACCATGCCGGTACAGGAGATCAAGGGATCTGTAACTGCAAGTATCGATACCATTCAAAATGAGATTGGTAAGGAAATTCCCGAAAATACAGCAGATGCAGAAACAAAGACAGACGTTGCTCCTGTTATCGACAATGTTGAATTGTCAGATAATGAAAAGCAAGCGATACAGGATGCCATAGATGAAGGTAACCGTGTAGTATCACTGAAAGTTATTCTTGATGAGTCATGCGTTCTGAAATCTGCCAGATCAACACTGGTACTTATCAATGTATCCAAGATGGGAGAAATAATAAAATGTGTCCCAACTGAAGCTGAACTTGAAGATGAGAAATTTGATCTGGAATTTTCGGTAATCTTCGCAACAAAGTCAGCAGATGAGGATATAGTGGGTACTATTAAAAAGATCTCAGAGATTAAGGATGTAATTCCTACAACAGTTGCTGAAACTTCAGGAGTTGAAGAAAAGCAGCAGGAAAAGAAATCAGAAGAAACTGAAGAAAAGAAAAATACTTCTGCTGTTAAGAGATCAGATGCTGTCAAGAGCATACAGAGTGTAAGAGTTAATATAGAACGCCTTGACAACCTGATGAACCTTGTAGGAGAACTTATTATCAACAAGATCAGGCTGAATCAGCTTGCATCTGACCTTAATGCAAAGGATCTGGATGAATCCCTTGCAAACCTTGACAGGCTTACAAATGAGATCCAGACCGAGGTAATGGAATCAAGAATGGTCCCAATTGACCAGATATTCAGCAGATTCCCGAGAATGGTACGAGACCTTGCAAAGTCTGAAGGAAAACAGATCAATCTTATTATTGAAGGTAAAGAGATCGAACTGGACAGGACCGTACTGGATGAGATCGGCGATCCACTGGTTCACCTTCTAAGAAATGCTGTAGACCACGGAATCGAATCCGAACAAGAGCGTAAGCAACTGGGAAAACCTGTAGCAGGTCTTGTAAGACTGGCAGCTTCACGTCAGAGGAACAGTGTTCTCATCGAGGTAGAGGATGACGGTAAAGGAATGGAACCTGGACATCTGCGGGACATAGCTGTCAAAAAGGGCCTTTTGACCAGAGAAGAAGTTGATAAGTTATCAGACAACGATGCACTGAATCTTATATTCATGCCTGGTTTTAGCGGAGCAAAGGTAGTCACCGATATCTCTGGAAGAGGTGTCGGGATGGATGCAGTCAAAACAAAGATCGAAGCTCTGGGAGGAAGTGTAAAGATAAGTTCCGTACCGGGCCAGGGTAGCATAATGAAACTACAATTACCGTTGACAGTTGCGATCATTCAGTCACTCATGGTTACCGTAGCCGGTGAAACTTATGCCATTCCTCTTGGAAATGTAATCCGTGATGTAGGAATTAAAGCCAGCGACATAAAGACCATAGAAGGAAAAGAAGTCATCATGCTCAGGGGAGAAGTGCTTCCATTACTAAGATTGCATGATGTACTTGAATGCCCCACCGAAGAGGAAGAAAAACAGAATCTCATCGTTGTGGTTGTAGAAAAGATGGGAAGTAACATCGGACTGGTAGTTGATGACCTTCTTGGACAGCAGGAAGTTATCATCAAGACACTTGATAATAAGCTTTTGAAAAATATGAAAGGATTCGCAGGTGCAACCATCCTGGGAGATGGAAGTGTTGCTCTTATCCTTGATATTGCTACATTGATCTAAAGATGAGGGAATAATATGACAGAATTGGACGAAATGGCAAGAGGAGCATTTCAAGAGGCCGGAAATATTGGAATGGGACATCTGGCCACTTCACTTTCAAAAATGGTGAACAGGGATGTGAAAATCGATATCCCTGTAGTAGAAATGCTCAGTCTGGATGAGATAATCGCAAAAAGCAATGAAGAAGGCAAGAACAAGAGTGTGGTTGGAATTCATCTTCACATTACAGGTGACGTGTCAGGAGGAACCCTCATACTACTCCCTAAGTTCTCAGCACTATCATTTTCAGATCTGCTGATGAAAAAATCAATTGGATCCACAAATAAGATAGAAGAGCCGCAGATCAAAAAGCTCCGCGAAATGGGAGTAAATCTTTGCAGCGCTTATATGCGTGTTGTAAATGAATTCCTTGGAATAAATCTCAACATTGGAAATCCCAGCATGGAAGTTAACATGGAGGGAGTAGGAGATTTCATCAAACAGGAAATTGGAGAACTTGCGGACCAGTTCATAGTAGTTAAAGGTGAATGTCTGATACCTTCTACAAACTCAAAGAACGAATTCAACATGCTTTTTGAACCCGGTGCCACGGATGTAATTATGGCAGCTATCATGAAGAAAATGATGGGATAAGATGAACAGTGCCCATTTTGCCCTGGATATAGGAACAAGAACTGTTGTGGGACTTGTTACAGAAGATGGGAACCTCAACATAAAAGCTGCGTGTGTCCATGAACACAACGAGCGCAGCATGCAGGATGGGCAAATTCATGATGTAGAAAAAGTTGCAATGGTTGTTGATGAGGTCAGAAAGAACCTGGAAAAACAAACCGGATGTAAATTATCAAAAGTTGCTGTGGCCGTTGCAGGAAGAGCACTTAAAACATCAAAAGTAAAAGTTTCAGTAGAGATGCCTTACAGAGAAATTAGTCGTGAGGACATCTCTGAACTGGAATTTGAAGCAGTTGCACGTGCAGGCAACGAACTTGGAAATGATAAAGGATTTAATTGTGTTGGGTACTCGGTTGTTCGCTACGAACTTGACGGAGAATGCATTTCCAATATAATAGGACAAAAGGGAAGTGCGGTCACACTAGAAGTACTTGCTACTTTTTTACCGGAAGCTGTAATAAGTAGCATGTTTGCTGTACTTGACAGATGCGGACTTGAAGCCTCAAGCGTAACCCTTGAACCCATAGCAGCACTTAATGTTGCAATACCTGCTGACATGCGCAAACTCAATATTGCGCTTGTGGATATCGGAGCAGGAACATCCGATATTGCAATTACGGATAACGGAACCGTTATTGGTTATGGAATGGTCCCTGAAGCAGGGGATGAAATTACTGATTTTATATGTGATTATTATCTGGTTGATTTTAAGAAGGGAGAAAATATCAAAAGGTCCCTTACAAGCAAAGATAAAATTGAACTTGAAGACATCTTTGGTGTTACCACTGAAGTCCCGGTAAGTCAGGTAATAGCTGACATAGAGCATGAAGTGGATAAGCTTGCAATGCATATCGCCGAAGAGATATTGTCGATCAATGAGAAAGTTCCACGTGCAGTGGCTCTTGTAGGCGGAGGTTCGCAGACTGTCGGACTAAGAGAACATCTTTCAAAACACCTAGACATACCTGTGCAGAGAATTGGTTCACGTCTTCCCAAACAGATAGAAGGCCTGTCAGATAACACTGGAATTGTCACCGGTGCGGATATGATAACACCACTTGGCATAGCCCGTATGGCAATTCTTGATGAAGGCATAGAATTCATTGATCTGACAGTGAATGATCTGGAAATCCACCTGATGGATATCAATGGACTCTCTGTTATGGATGCACTTGTTGCAGCGAAAGTCAAACGTCTTTATCCACGCCCCGGAATGGCACTTAGCCTAACAATTAATTCCGAATTCAGGACCATTGAGGGAGATATGGGTGAACATGCTACTATATTCCACAATGGCAAAAAAGCAAGTCTAGGTGACCCTGTACACAAAGGTTCTGTTATTGAGTTCACAGCACCAGTGGATGGAAAAAATGCTCATCTGAAAGTTAAAGACCTGATAAAGATGCAGGAACTGAAGACCGAACTTAACATTAATGTCAACTACAAGGAAATAGAGATGGCGCCTCTTGTAACCATAAATGGAAAAAAAGCATCTTTTGACGATATAATACCTGACAGGTCTGATATTAAGATACGAACTCCCAATCTGGAGGACGTTCTTAATGCGGAATTTGGAAATGATGAACTTGAAAAGATATCAGTTGTGATCAATAATAATATCCAGTATTTTGACAGGATAAATTATTCAGTCAGGCTTAATGGTAACTCTGTTGACAGAGAAGAACTTTCACAACAACCAATCAGGGATAACGATATAATATTTATTGAAAAGTCAGAGTTTAATTACAGGATCGAGAACATCCTGGGCAAACCTGAAGAAGGCAAAAAGATCAGCGTCGTACTCAATGGCAATGAGATCGTATTTGATGGATCAATGCCACAAATTGGCCTTAATGGAAAAAGGGCATCTCTTTCTGATAGAATTGATGATGGGGACAACATCACGTTGAAAATGGGGGAAGATGCAGATCCGATACTTTCGGACCTGTTCGAATTTATGGATATTAAAAAGGAAGAACTTGTGGGCAAGAGAATGAGACTTCTTGTGAACAATGTTCCTGCCAGATTTACAACCCCTTTGAGGGATGGAAACAATGTGACAATAGAATTTGCAGAGGTATAAAAAATGCTTAAAGCCGTTGGGAAAAATGAAGAGGAGTATTACGAAATACTGAAGAACCTTATCCAGAAAAACCTTGGATTTAATTCAAACCAGTATAAGGACTCTCACTTCAAAAGAAGGATCGATGTCAGATTGCGTGCAACAAATGTCAAGAATTACAAAGAGTATGTAGAATTGCTGCAAAATGACAAGAATGAGTATCCAGAACTTATGGAAACACTGACAGTCAATGTTACGAATTTTTTCAGGAATCCTGAAGTGTATGATATTGTGGAAAAAGAAGTACTGCCAGCAATAATCAAATCAAAGAACATCGGCCTGCGTTCAATTAGAATTTGGAGTGCAGGATGTTCCATCGGTGTAGAAGCGTATTCTATAGCAATGTTATTGAATCATCTCCTAGGACATGATTTCAATAAATATAACATCAAGATCACCGGCACCGATATCGATAAGGAGAGTCTCCTAAAAGCCCAGAGCGGTGTGTATTCCGATGCAGAGATGAAAGATGTCAGACCTGCTTTTCTTAAGAAATACTTTACCAAGGAAGATGGAAAATACATCGTTTCAGATGAACTGAAAAAGATCACACAGTTCAAGAAACAGGATCTGATATCAGGCCCAAAAATGAGTGGGTTTGATGCAGTTTTCTGTAGAAATGTTACTATTTATTTCCAGAAAGAACTGCAAGAACAGTTATATATGGACTTTTACGATGCACTTGGAAAAGATGGTTTCTTTGTGATGGGAAAGACAGAGACATTAATAGGACCATCCAAGGACAAATTCAAACCTTACAATTCCAAGGAGAGAATCTACCAGAAATGACATTACCAGAAATGACATGAAAATAATATCAGGAAATGGCATCCTTAAAACGTAAATCATGGAGTTTGGAAATGAAACATAAGATATCAAACCTGAGCGAGTTGCAGTTAAGTGCCCTGAGGGAAATTGTGAACATCGGCGTTGGAAACGCTGTGACATCGCTTTCCAAAATGATAGAAACAGGAGTAAAAATAGAAGTTCCTGACTTTAAAGTTGAGCTTATAGAAGATGTTCCGGAAGTACTTGGAGGAGCTGCTAACGTTGTATCAGGGGTTATCATGCATGTTAATGGTGATATTGAAGGATACATCATTATGATGCTGCCTGAAGAAGCCGCTCAGACAATCTGTGAGATAATTACTCACGAAGAGAATACGGATATTCTGACACCTCTTAACCAATCACTCATTGAAGAGGTAGGCCATATTCTTGCAGGATCTTATGTAAGTTCATTATCTGATTTCCTGGGTCTGAACATAAAGATTTCCACACCAATGCAGACCTTTGACATGCTGGGTGCCATAATTGACCAGATACTTATAGAGATGAGTCAGAAAGTAGAGCATGCGCTTCTTTTTGACACTCTGTTCATAATTCAGGATAACAGGACAGATGGATTCTTCCTCACAATGTTTGATCCTGATTCCATGGACACTATTATTGAACGTATTGAAAAGATGATCTGACAGGAGAGAAATGAATGAACATAGTACTTGATAAGTTCTATTACGATGCATTAAATGAAGTGGGAAATATTGGAATGGGAAATGCTACAACTGCACTCTCACAACTTGTGGGCAAGTCAATACAGGTCAGCGGTTCCTCCCTTACATTGCTTAAAGCCCAGGATATTTCAGAGAATATTAATTCAGAAAAAGTTGGTGCTATAGTCAGAGTAATGGGAGATATGAACGGCGGATTCATACTGGTTCTTGGTAAAAACCATTCCGATGTCCTGGCTGATATGCTACTAAAGGACGGCGCTGAAGACAATTACATGAAAATATCCGCATTCATTGAGGTTGCAAATATCCTTGCTGGTAGTTATTATAACGCACTTTCCAAATTCCTGAACCTTTCAATCATACCTTCAATTCCTGTCATATCTGAAGGTACTACTGATGAAATATTTGAGAAGGCAAAAAAACACATGAGCGGGAAGATCGAACACATCTTTGGCCTGACAACCTTGTTTGAGATCAAAGGAGAAGATGAGTACCATAGTCTGAGCGGTGATATGTACATGCTTCTGGATACAGCTTCTTTGCAATCAGTCATCGACAGGATAGAAGAAATGCGTACGAGATAAACATGATAATAGTGGGAATGGCTGACAGCGCTGTTGCAAAGAAACCTGCAAAACTCACCACTCTTGGACTGGGATCTTGTGTGGGAATCTCAATGTATGACAAAAGCACAGGTGTTGGCGGTATGGTGCATATTATGCTTCCAAGCATAGAGAATGCAAGAGCAAAAGACAATATCGCTAAATTTGCAGATACAGGAATACCTGCACTTCTGGATGAAATGGTAGAAACAGGTGCATATAAGCACCGGACCATTGCAAAAATTGCAGGCGGTGCAAGCATGTTCTCATTTAATTCAAAAACCCAGCTCAACATAGGGGAAAGGAACGTAGCAGCTACAAAGGATGCTTTGAAACAACTTAAGATACCCATTGTTGCTGAGGATACTGGACAGAACTATGGACGTACCATTGTGCTTGACACTGAAAACGGAGAACTTACTGTCAAAAGCGCACTGAAAGGTATAAAAGTATATTAATATATACAACGTAATAATATATCACATGGATGAATAATAGGTGACAGCAGGATGTTAACTCCGGAAATTACTATAACACACATAATTTTTATATCCATATCATTAGCGTGTGGATTGGCAGCAATATACTTCTGGGTAAAGGTCTATTTTGAAACTAAAAAAGGATCCATTGCCTGGTTACTTCTTGCACTTACAGCTATATTCCTTGTCACATCCTCAATATTCCCATCAATTGCTATTGGTTCTCAGGATCAGGATATCACAGAACTGATTTTCCTGTTCCTTGGTTTCTGGAGTGCTGTCTATACCAGTATATTTGCCGCTGCCGGATTTTTGATGCTTCAGGCATTTAGGACGATTCCAAGGGAAAAACTTGGAGATTTCCTTATTGAGGGAATGGTATTCACAAAACCTATTGAATCCGAAGATGACATGGAAGAACTGCCGGAAGTAGAGCAGATGTCAAAACTTCTCAGCAGGTCAACACTTATTGAATACACACCCAAGACCCGATATGAGGATTCTGTCATAGAGATCTGTCTTCGCCTTTATGGAGAAATGGTGAACACTGTTCTGGTATCAACACAACCACGTACTGAAATGTACAAAGAGAAAATAGGAGATCTGATGGATATAGGCGCAATGAAGTTCATCGAGATATCATCCACAAGCAAACATGTAAGCAATGAAGATGGAATTGTAAAATTGCCTGCAGATGAGATAGAGAAGTTCTTTGAACTTACAAGTAAGCTTCCCGAGGGTTGTGCTGTTATCTTTGAACCTATTAGCCAGTTGATCCTGACAGACGGTGAACAGAGAACCTATGAATTTATGTCTGAAATGGTAGAGCGTTTCTCTGCAAGTCAGTTAGTTCTTGTAGGTCTTATCAATAAGGACGCACATAACTCACAGACCATTTCCAAATTCGAAGGCCTATTCCTGAACCTTGCGGAAGAGAGGGATGCAAAGATCCGTGTTGTAAAGGGTGGAAAAGAGGAATACATCAGATTCTATGTAGGAGAGAAATTTTTCATGGAACAGGATGTAGAGGTTATACTTGAGGAAAAAAAGGTTGAGTTCTGATGAGCAGGCAACTTGACAATTTTCTAATTGATGCATTCAAGGAGATAGGCAGTATAGGCATGGGAAATGCTACTACTTCCCTGTCCAAACTTATTGAGAAAAGAGTCCAGCTAAACCTTTCAGATGCACGTTTGTTCGAGCCGTCCGCTATTGTCGATATGATACCGGATTCTATCACAATGACCAGCATTATGATGCCGGTTCACGGGGATCTTAATGGTCTTGCAATGATGCTTTTCGAATTTGGTAATGCAGTTTATCTTAGCAATTTGCTATTGCAGAGTATTGAGCATGATGATGATCCAAGTATCTATGAATCTGCACTGCTTGAAACCGGGAACATTATTGCAGGCTCATACCTGAATTCTCTTGCATCTTTCCTTGATCTTAAGATCATGCACTCTGTACCCGACATCAGCATCGGCACTATTGATGATATTTTGAAAAAAGGACTTGGAAAAATGCAGAAAGAACCAGAGGGAATTCTTAACATTGAAACTATGTTCATGGTCTATTCATCTGAAAAAGATGTTGGAGCCGGTACAATATATGGTGACATGTTTCTGCTGCTGGATAGTGAATCTTTAGACAGGATGCAGAATTCCATCCATGAAATGCTTAAATAATTTTTTAATAACGAATCAGGTTTTACGGTTGAACTATATGAAGAATATCTGGACACAGCATCTGGAACGGTCAAATAATGATGACCGCAACAGGGAAAACACGTTTTCACAGATGTTACACTCTCTTGTAAAAAACGAGAATGAGGACTATCTACAGGCAGCCAGCACAGAAACTCCAGACAGTGGAAATAGAACTTATAAACCTGCTCTTAACAAGACAGAAACTGAGATAAAAACCTGGGTGGCTGAGAGCCATAAAGGATACGAACTTGGAATGGATTCCCTGAAGAAAGATAGTGTTAGGCTTATCTTGTCAGAGGATGGGAGACTTATTCTCAGATACGACGTTGCCGGTGAAACACCTTTTGAAATGGCTGTGAAATCTGAAGAAGAAGCTCAGAATATTATTGATGAGGATAATGAAACCACTGAACAGCTTTACCCGGATAAACCGGAGCTTAAATGGATTAAAATAATATAACTTTAATATATATAGATAAATTCAATGGCAAAGAATAAAAACCATTAAAACAATTAATATATAAATATTGTATAATAACTAATCGGACCCGAGAGATAAAGGAGACCTATAATTATGATGGACATTGCAATTTACTCGCTTGTTGATGACATGGTCAGCAAAGCAGGAACAGAAGGTGTCGTAGAATACTGGCTTCGTGTAGGTGAGAGCTATGCAGAAAGAATGGGAAAGGAAGCATACGTAGGATGGCCTGCCTTTAATGTGGCAATGAAGGATGGAAGGACATCTCTCACTGTAGAAGGTGATGTTAATGTCCAGACTGACCTCGCAATCACAGATAAGGATGGAGATGTCATCGGTTATGTCTATGCTTTAAAGACATGTCCAATAGCACCTACTATGGCCAGATTCATTTCAAGGATCGGCCCAATACCGGATTCAGATACAGATGTGGCTGACAGCTATAATAACCGTGTCAGGGACTCAGCAGTTTCTAATTACTGCATTACCCACCAGAAGTTCAGGGAAGTTGCAGCTAACAATATAACTGTTGCAAAGCAGGCCCTTGAATGCCTGCATCTTGCAAACAAGGGAATGACCGGTGAAGTAAAAATGGTACAGGAAAACCTTTCCAGGATCAATGTTGACGAGAGACACATAAAGAGTATCCTTCGCAGCGCATCCTGCGTGTTCGCTCTTATTGTAAAAGGTAAGAGTGCAGGTGAGGAAATAATAGACTAATGGTGATCATAATGGCTGAAAATATAGAATCCAACCCTTTTGTTGATGTTTCAGTATTCCTGTTCTTTGAGGATATTTCCGATAAACAGGGTGTTGAAGGTTTTACCAATTACATGGTCGGCCAGGCAGAATCACTGGCAAAATCTGTTCCTGAGGAAGAATACCGTACATGGGATGACTTTGCAAATGCTGTTATTAACGGGGAATCCGTTCTTTCATCATTTGAGCATATCGGCCAGATAAGCAAATTTGGTTTTGTCACAAAGGTATGTCCATTCTCTAAAGCTATCAGAGAATACATTAAGAGAATCGGGAACTTCAACCCGGTTCACATGGAAGCAACCGATCACTACAACCACACTATCCAGCCTTCCGCTGCGCACAGTGCATGTATGATGCACCAGACTTACCGCAAGGAAGTTGCAAAGAGAATTAAGATCGATGGCAAACCACTTCAGTATGCCCAGATAGCAGCAAAGGCATACACTGGAAAGATTGCACTCCCACCTGAATCATGGAAGAAGGTCCTGCTCGAAAAAGCAGGAATCACTGAAACCCAGGGATTCATGGAGATGAGAGAGAACAGTTGCCTGTATCTTCTTTATGTTGAAGATTAAGATTTTAGTCTGTAGAGTGGTATGCCTGATTCAGGGTAAGGCTTATACTGCTCTACAACAGATTTTCTGATAATGGACCCCCTGATAGTTTTTGTCTTTTCCCTTGTACTGATACTTTATCTTACAGCATATCTTAGGATACATCCTTTTCTCGGGCTAATTTTAACATCCGTTGTCGTAGGTTTTCTTGCAGGGGAATCAGCAGGTACTATTGAAGCAATTGCCAGTGGAATGGGCAAAGTATTCTCAAAATTTGCTATAATAATTGCCGCGGGAAGTATAATCGGACTCATTCTGCACCAGACAGGCGGGGCAAGGCTCATTGCGTCAGATGTTATGAGAATATCGAGAAAGCCACTTTTAGGACTGAACGTGCTTGGTTTTATCTTCGCAGTGCCCCTTATGTGCTGCATTCTTTCCTATGTGATATTCATCCCTGTAGCAAAGGAAATAAGAATCAAGGAAGGAGTTCCTAAAGTCCTTACAGCATCAGTACTTGTTTTTGGAACTCTGGCATCGTATAACCTTGTTTATCCATCACCGGTTGTTTATTCTGCAGTTTATGATTTGGGAATAAATGCCAGTGATATTCTTGTTCCGGGAATTATAATTGCATTTATTGTTTCTGTTATTGGATACTTCTATGCTATGAGATTCTGTAAAACAGGAGATGTTAGCGATTTCATAACTGACAATGAAACAGAAAATGAGAATGTAAAAGTCCCGGGAAGGATCGCTGCCTATTCACCAATAGCAGTTCCTGTAGGACTAATCCTTGCAGATGTGTTCACGAACATTTCCCTGTTCGATATTCTGGGTGAACCTGACATGGCACTATTAATCGGAGTTGTCATGGCGATATTCTTTGCTTACAGGCAGTATACCTTCAATCCGATCAGGGAATGGGTTGAAAAAGCAATAAAAAGAAGCGGTGTTGTAATCCTTGACATGTGTGGAGGCGGCGCACTTGGTGCCACCCTTGCAATGACAGGTGTTGGACAGGAAATGGGAAATCTCCTTGCAGTACTACCTCTGCCTGCTATTCTTGTTCCTTTCCTCGTTGCAGTTGCCATACAAAGTGTGCAGGGTTCCCGTGTTGTTACCATGCTGGTTGCACCTTCGATAGTCATACCTCTTGTTCCGGTTCTTGGGTTGCCACCTGAGATCGTACTTTTTTCTATGGTATCAGGAACGTTTCTTATATCACACTTCAATGATCCGTTCTTCTGGATATATAAGGATCTGGCGGAACTGGAGACTTCCGAGGTTCTGAGGAGTTATACGCTGGGTGGTGCTGTGATGGGAATAACAAGTCTGGCGTTCACGGGTGTAGTGTATCTGCTTTTTTACTGATTGAGTTACACAAAAACAATCTGTAAACTAAATACAAGGAGACCATCCGCCGCAGGCGGCACATTCCAATACCACTGCATAGAAATATTGCAAAAAATAATTGGATTTTTGCTTCCAAGTACTGGGAAATGCGCATTAATTTTGTAAATAACACATTCAAAAGTACTACGCGTTTTGTTTTGTTTCATCTTCTGGGAAAGTGCCGGCTTCGCCGGACCCTACGGGATAGATTTAGTAATCCATGATGAAAGTTGATGAATCCTAAATTACAGCAATTACAGAATTCTACAGATTTGAAATCAAATAAGTGCTATATCGAAAGCAACAATAAAGACAAATAATCAAAAAAAGAAAAGAGTTGACCGGCAAAGCCGGTCTTCTATTTTAAAATTTAATGGTGTTCGTGTTCGTCTTCAGCCTTTTGCTTTTCCCATGCAGCATGTGCTTCATCGATTGAATCAAGACACTTCTTGCATAGTTGTACGGTATCATCTTCAGCACCCTTTGAGAATGAGGGTCTGCTGATCGTTACATCGTGCAACTGTGCGATTGCACCGCAGAAATCACATACACCTGCTGTTCCGCAACTAGGAGACTCTGCCAGTGCATCGTGGGCTTTTTTACCTGCATTAAGGCATCCTTCACAAAGTCCCTGCCACATTCCATGTGGATAGGAGTGTTCGTACTTTGGTTTGAATACCCTTACAGGAACCACTGTTGGGATTGCTACTCCACAAAGGTCACAATCTGCCATATTACATACCTCCGGTAATCAGTACTGATGCTGCTTCCATTGCCCAGTGGATAAATGGCTCTGACCAGAAACCAAGTACAAGTACACCGACTGCTGCAATTATCATTGCAAGAGTGTATGGGAATGGTTCTGAGACCTTTTCACTGTCTGTTGGCAGGAAGTACATGTACTTAACAATCTTTGCATAGTAGCCCAGTGAAATTGCACTGTTAAGGATTGCAATTACTGCGAGCCATACAAAGCCTGACTGGATGGTTGATGAGAACAATACAAACTTGCTCATGTAACCTGCTGTAAGCGGAATACCTGCAAGAGCAAATACGAATATTGTCATACAGAGAGCAGTTATTGGCATTCTCTTACCAAGACCTCTGAAGTTGTCAATGTGGTCTGGATCAGCTGAATCCTTGTTCTCTGAAAGCACCATGTATCCAACAGCTGCTGTTGCAATGAAAGCTCCTGCCTTCATGAAACCGTGTGACAGTGCATAGAATATACCACCGCCAAGTGCCATTGGTGTGAGTACCACAAATGCCATTGTTATGTAACCTGCCTGTGCAAGTGAGGAGTATGCAAGCATTCTCTTGACACTTGTCTGTTTTAGGGCTACAACGTTACCGTATGTCATTGTGATAACTGCAAGTATTGCAAAAGCGATCTGCCAGTCTGCTTTCAGAGCGATGAGTGCAACCACAAATACCTTGAGAGCTGCTACGATACCCATCTTCTTTGAGCCTGCTGCAAGCAGTGCTGATACAACTGATGGTGAACCCTGGTATGTATCAGGTGCCCACATGTGGAATGGTACAAGAGCGATTTTGAAACCGAATCCTGCCAGCAGAAGAACTACTGCAACAATTCCCATTGGACTTGATACAAGTACACCGGAGTTTGCTGCAATATCAGGAATGCTGGTTGTACCGGTTGCTCCGTAGACATATGAGATACCAAGAAGCATGAGTGCTGCTGAAAGTGAACCGATGATGAAATATTTCATGGCTGCTTCCAGTGACTTAGCGTTCTTCTTCTCAAACCCTGCAAGTGCATATGTTGCAAGACTTGCAAGTTCGAATGCTACAAAGAGCAACATAAGGTCGTTTGCTGATGCAACGAACATCATACCGATTGTAGCAAAGAGTCCAAGTGCATAGAATTCCTCAGTGTTGCTGTGGCCTTCTGTGTATTTGATCCCTGCTATTGCGAAGAGCAATGAAACCACAAGGAAGACTATCTTGAAGAACTGTGACAGAGCATCAATCGTTACAGTGTTGTTGAACAATGTTGCTTCTGTTCCAAGACTTGAAACTGTCAATGCCAGGGCAACCAGGACACCAAGTGATGCCAGATAGCCAAGAACTTTTTTAGAGTCTGTCGGAAGGAACAGTCCGATAAGCAATACTGCCAGTCCTGTAACCACAATGGCAAGTTCAGGTGCTAATAACATAATATCCATAATTTACACCCCCATTGTAGCCATAAGGCTGACTATGTGTTCCGAGTTCGTCATCATCATATCAAATACCGGGGTTGGATGAAGTCCGAAGTATAGTATAAGTATTGCAATGACTCCCATTGAGAATGTTTGGAAGACATTGATATCCGTTACTGTACCGAGTTTCGCATTATAGACACCAAACATTGCCCTCTGGAGAGCCCACAGATGATATGCTGCGGTTATCACAATTGCAAGCAGTGCAATTATAACGTACATTGGCAGGTTCACAAAGCTTCCTGCAAGTACGGATACTTCGGCAATGAAACCAGTGAGACCAGGAAGTCCGAGGGATGCCATAAAGGTAAGTACCATTATAACTGTCAGCTTTGGCATCTTCTGTGCAAGACCGCCAAGGTCATTGATAATCCTTGTACCTGTTGTGCTGTTGATAACACCGCATGACATGAACATAATGCTCATGATAAGTCCGTGTGAGAACTGCTGGAACATTGCTCCGGAAACGGAGAGTGATACCAGACCGGCTGCACCGAGAGTTACGTAGCCCATGTGACTTACACTGGAGTATGCAACCATCCTCTTGAGGTCCTTCTGTGAGAGTGCAAGGAATGCACCATAGAGAACACTTACAGAACCAAGGACTGCCATGATGGTGATCATCAGGTTTGGTGATGCTGTGAATGGCAACATTGGAAGCATGACCTTAAAGAGACCATATCCACCGATCTTGAGCATGACAAAGAGCACACTTCCGGCTGTTGGAGCCTCAGTATATGCATCTGGAAGCCATGAGTGGAATGGGAAACTTGGAATCTTAACGATGAAACCGAAGAGCAGTGCAAGGAATATCATATCTTTCGTAAGTCCTGATCCAATGAACTGGAACTGGTTAATGAGATATGGTATATCCAGGCTCGGGGTTCCTGTCATGTCCCATGCTGCGAAGTAAAGTCCGAATATACCGAGTAGCATCACAAGGGAAGCCACATGAGTATAGATAAAGAACTTAATTGCTGCTTTATGTTTGTTGGGTCCTCCCCATATGCTCACCATGAAGAAGAGCGGTATGAGTGTAAGTTCCCAGAATACGTAGAACAGGAAGAAGTCAAGTGCGGTAAATACACCGATTACTGCACCCTCTGTTGCGAGTATAAGTGCGTAGAACTTGTTTGGTGATTTCCTGTCATCGTTCCATGTGAAGAGAACGAGAAGTGGAAGTACAATGGCATTGAGAAGTATCAATGGCATTGCTATTCCGTCAACACCGAGGTGGTAGGTAATTCCAAGGGATGGTACCCACTGTGCAAGTTCCTCGAATTGGTTATCTGCTATAGTGCTGTCGAAGTTAAAGTACATGTATACTGTAAGTAACAGTACGATAACAGTACCGGCAAGTGCTACTACTCTTGCCTGTTCTTTTGTTTTTGTGAATAATGCAAGTGCTGCGAATATCAGAGGTATCAGCACGATCATTGAAAGTATCGGCATCATTGGAGTACCTCCATTACCACTTTAATGAGAATGACCAGAAGACTTACTCCGGTAATTACTGCTGTGGCATAATTCTGTACTGCTCCTGTCTGGAACTGACGCAGAGATTCACCAGATTCGATTGCAAGGTCGCTGAACCATTTTACTGTCCAGTCAAATCCTCTGTCAACAGCACGTCCTGCAAAGGCAAAGCCTTCGTAGATTACCTTGACTGAGATAAAGTTGGTAAATATTGCATTCTGGTAGTACCTGTTGTACAGGAGTTTGTAAATTGGGTTGTTTCTTGAAACGAGACTGTCCATGTTGACAATCCTAAGTCCGTAGATAAGGAATGTAATTACAAGACCTGCAAGTGCCATGATGAGTGGAAGCCAAAGTACAAGCATTGGTTCCTCACCCGCATGTTCAGCAAGGTGATAACCACCAAGTGTCGCAAGCTCGTGTATGTTCATATTTACGAAATTGTTCACAAATGTTTCACTCACAAATGTGTTGAAGATCTTGGATGTAAGTCCACCGAAGACCAGTGCTAACAGTGCGAGTATTGAAAGTGGGATTGTCATTGATGCAGGGGACTCGTGACCTCCGTAATCCGTACGTGGCTTTCCATAGAATGTCATGAAGACAAGCCTGAAGATATATATAGAAGTCAGCAGAGCTGCTGCAATTGCAAGTATGTATGGTATCCATGATCCCGTTGTTTCTCCCATCAGGTATGCACTCTCGATGATAGCATCCTTACTGAAGAAACCACTTGTACCAATGGATGTGCCTGGTATACCTATTCCGGTAAGAGCCAGTGAAGCAACGATCATTGTTACTGCTGTAACTGGCATTACCTTTGCAACGCCTCCAAGTTGTCTCATATCATGTGTACCTACTGCGTGGATCACACTACCGGCACACAGGAAGAGAAGAGCCTTGAAGAATGCGTGGTTGATAAGGTGGAAAAGGGCAATACCGACTGCTTCAGATCCTACTGCTGCACCTACACCAAGTCCGAGCATCATGTAACCGAGCTGACTTATGGTTGAGTATGCAAGTACACGCTTAAGGTCGTTCATAACGATACCCATTGTTCCTGCGAACAATGCGGTGAAAGCACCGACATATGCTACAACCATGAGTGAATCCGGAGCTGCGATGAACATTGGGAATGTCCTTGCAACCAGATAGACACCGGCTGTAACCATTGTTGCTGCGTGTATGAGAGCTGAAACTGTTGTTGGACCTTCCATAGCATCAGGGAGCCACACATGGAGTGGGAACTGACCTGACTTACCTACAGCACCACCGAAGAACAGGAGTGTTATCAGGGTGATGTGGCTGACCTCCATTCCAAGAATGTTTGCATTCATTGCTGCAAGGTCTGGAATGTGTGCAAATATCTCGTCGAACCTGAGTATATAGACACCATCAGGAACGTTGCCGTTGAATATCTTGAAAAGGTCTGAGAACAGGACAATAATACCTGTAAGGAACATTACGTCACCAATCCTGGTTGTCAGGAAAGCCTTCTTTGCTGCTGTTGCAGCAGATGGTTTCTCGAACCAGAATCCGATAAGCAGGTATGAACATACACCCACAAGCTCCCAGCAAACGAAGAGCTGAAGGATGTTGTCTGAAAGGATCAGACCAAGCATTGAAGCTGTGAACAGTGCTGTCTCGGCAAAGTACCTGGAAGGTGCCTTGTCATGTGACATGTAACCTGTAGAATAGATGTGGATAAGCAGACTTACAAATGTAACCATTGTAAGCATAACTGCTGCCAGTGGATCAACAAGGATACCTATGTTGAGCATGGCAAACCAGCTGTATGACTGACTCACGACTTCTTCAGGGTTTGCAAGCAGATTCAATGTTATTAATAATGAAATTACGAATGATGTAGCAATTGCTGCTATTGGAATTATTGCACCGCCTGTTGGCAGTTTCTTCCCGAAGAAGAAAGTCAGCACAAAGGCAAGTGCAGGCAGGACCGGAATTAAAAATGCTAAATCTCCTACTGCCATTTTTACCACCTCAGTATGTTAATATGGTCAAGGCTGATAGTGTCCTTCAATCTGTAAAGGGCCATCAGTATAGCAAAGCCGATTGCTGCTTCACATGCTGCCAGTGCAATGGAGAACAGTGCAAATACCTGCCCTGTAAGATCATGGTGGTAACTTGAGAATGCTACAAGGTTAAGGTTTGCAGCATTAAGCATGAGTTCCACGCACATAAGAATGCGAATACCACTGCGCTGTGTCATTAGTCCATAAAGACCTATGGAGAATATAATTGCTGAAACAGCAAGATAAAGTGCAATTGGTATCATTTGTTATCATCTCCTTTTGCCATGTAGATGGCACCCATCAATGCGGACAACAATATGATTGATAGTATTTCGAACGGAACCACAAAATCAGTGAAGATCATCATTCCGATACCCTGAATATTACTCTGATCAGCAATATTCTGTGGAAGCTGATCCATTGTTGGCCAACTTGTAAATGCAACTGACACAACGATCACGAGCAAGAACAGAAGTGCAATGATCATTCCAAGTATTCGTGGTTTAAGGTAGTTATACACAGATGTGATAACATCCATTGCTGTAAATGAGATTTCTTTATTCAGCATCTGCACCAAACCCCTTCTTAGTAAGCATTACAGCGAACAGTATCAGTACACCGACTGCGCCAATGTATACAAGTACCTGGACCACTCCAAGGAACTGAGCATTGAGCAGTATATAGAAAGCTGCAACAATGAACATTGTTACCACCAGTGCAATGGCTGCTCTGACTACGTCTTTAGCCGTCACTACAAATATTGCGAATAATATCGATACAAGAGCAAGGATCGCAAAGACGATCAATTCAATTACTGTGCCTATTGTGGCGTCCATCTGCTCACCTCTTCACCAGCTTCTTCTTCAGCATTAATGTCAACTTCCCTTGCCAACATGTCCGGTGTAAAGAGAAGATCCTCATGGTTCCAGCGGATCACACCTGTCAGGTATACCTTTGAACTTTCCAGTGCATCTTTTGGACACTGGCTGATACAAAGACCACAGAACAAACAGTGACCTATGTCGATCGATGGGAACCATCTCTGCTTATCACTATCTGGGCTTACACGTGCCCTGACTATCTTAATACAATTATTGGGACATGTGTTGGCACATATTCCACAGCCTATACATTTTGATTTATCCAGTTTTTGTAAGCCTCTGAATCTGTCTGAAAGTTTTGTTGGTTCTTCCGGACACATTCTTGTAACAGGAGGACCGAAATAAATATTCTTTACTGCTGTTATGATATTTTTAATAACCATTTTAGTATACCCCCAGCAGACCAAGTGCAATTACCCATCCAAGGTTAAGGAGGGCCAATGGCAGAAGTTTTTTCCAGCTCAGGTCTACTACCTGATCGATCCTGTACCTTGGAACAGCCCATCTAATTGCGATGATACCAAGCATCACCAATGCTACCTTCAGCAGGAAGAAAGCTGTTGGAAGGATTATACCAAGGATAGTTATATTGGTCAGGAATGCAGGAAGGTTCCATCCACCAAAGAACAATAGTACAACAAGCATTGAACCAAGGATCAGGTGAATATATTCTGCAAAGAAACAGTAACCGAATCTCATACTTGTATACTCGGTCATCCAACCTGCAATGAGCTCTTCTTCTGACTCGTTCTGGTCAAAGGGAAGACGACCCATATCAGCCATAAGAGCGATGAAGAATACAATAGCTCCAAGAGGCTGCATAATTACGAACCATAGAGGGCTCTGAGCCTCGGCGATATTTACTATATTCAGTGAACCGGCCATGATAGCCACGCTCACGACACAGATTCCAAGAGGGACCTCGTATCCTATCATACGTGCGAAGTTCCTGAAAGCTCCGAGAACAGAGAACTTGTTGTTTGCACTGTATGCAACCATGAAAATACCGATGATTGAAATTGCGGACATTGCTTCAATATAGAGAACACTTATATCCATCTCGGTTGCAGCGATCACATAACTCTGACCATTTATGATTATAGCACCAAAAGGCATTGCAACAAGCATCAGGAAAACTGATCCCATGAGGAGGATCGGTGCTGAAACGAATAATAACCGGTCAGCATTTCTTGGTATGATATCTTCTTTCGTGAACAACTTGATAGCATCGGCAGCAAGCTGAAGTAATCCGTGAGGGCCTACCCTCATAGGGCCGTATCTCTGCTGGATATCTGCAGAGAGTTTACGCTCAAACCAGACAGCTACACAGGCACCACCGAAAACTCCACCCATGATGCATAATCCGAAGATACCCCTTAAAATCGGGTTATAGATTATTGCTTCTATATCCATCGTGATCACCTGTCAACCTCACTGGTACATGTGTCCATACTGCCGGCAATTGCCACAATATCTGCAACTGGTACTCCTTTAAGAAGTGGTGGCAGGGTCTGAAGGGTTGGGTACACAGGTCCTCTTACTTTTACACGATACGGTTTGTCTGAGCCATCAGATACCATATAGAATCCCATTTCTCCTCGTGGATCTTCCACGCGGTGGAATACCTCTCCGGCTGGAACTCTCATTACAGGTGACCTCTTTCCATACGGAGTTCCCTCCGGGAAGAGTGGTCCTGAAGGAATCTGGTCAAGACACTGCTCGATGATATACATGCTTTCACGCATCTCATCCAGACGTACCTGGATCCTTGCGAAAACATCACCATCGGTCTGTGTGCATACCTTGAAATCAAGATCCTCATAAACAAGATAAGGTTCATCCTTTCGAATATCGAAAGCAACACCTGTTGCCCTGAGTGGAGGTCCTGATACTCCAAGATCCTTTGCAACATCTGCTGTAAGAACTCCTATGCCCTTTGTTCTTGCTTTGTAGATAGCATCGGTCCTGTATAGTTCTTCATAATTGTCAATAGCCTTTCTCAGGTTTCCAAAGACATATTTTACATCGTCCTTGAATCCGTCAGGAAGGTCGTCCTTTACACCACCATAACGCAGGAAACTGTGTGTGACACGTGCTCCGGTAACGGAGTCAATAAGAGACATCACATCTTCTCTGTCCCTGATGGTATACATAAACATACTTACAAAGCCTACAAAGGAAGCATATTCCCCCATACCTAGCAGGTGGCTCTGTAATCTGGAAAGTTCTTCCATAATTACACGGATATACTGTGCTCTTTCAGGCACCTCAATTCCTGCAAGCTTTTCAACACAACCAACATAAGCTTCCTCGTTGGTCATTGCTGCAAGGTAACATATCCTGTCAACAATAGTAATACCCTGAAGATATGTCTTACTTTCAAGAATCTTTTCAATTCCTTTGTGAATCCAGCCCATCTCGACCTCAGAGTCCACAACTGTCTCACCCCTAAGTTTTGCATTCAGCCTGAATGGTCCTGGCATCATGGGGTGTTGTGGTCCAAGGTGTACTATCATTTCAGAAGGTCCAACTGTTTCATCCATAATTTAACCCTCACACCAAATTCCTTGCTGTCTTGTTGGGGAAGCCTTTGTAATCTTTACGCAGTGGCCACTCACCGAGCATCTCTTTCGGAAGTACAAGAGGCTTAAGGTCGGGGTGGTTAAGGTACTTCACACCAAACAATTCGTACGTTTCTCTTTCGTACCAATTAGCATTCCAGTAAACAGGCACTACAGACTCAACCTCAGGGTTGTCCCTTGGAAGGATGGCCTTCATTGTTAGGATAACCGGGTGTTCGTAGGAACCTATTACATATATTACTTCGATCTCATTCCTGTCCGGATAGTCAACTCCGAATTCACAGCAGAGGTGTCCGAAAGACAGGTCTTCCTTGAGGTAGCGGCAAACTTCCACTACATTTTCAGGCTTCACTTTGGCAACGGTCCTGATCTCAGATTCGACATTTGCATCACAGATGTCTTCAGGGAACTTGCCTGTAAGTGAAGAGATAATAGAATTAGCGTCCATTTTTTCACCTCAGTAATCAGTACCTTTGTCCTTCTTTGCTTCGATCTTTTTCTGAAGCTCAACAAAACCCTGAATAAGAGCTTCACATCTTGGAGGACATCCTGGAACAAAAACGTCTACCGGGAAGACATCATCTACATTCTGGTAGGTACTATATGACTCATAGAATGGACCACCGCTGATGGCACAGTCTCCAAAACAGATCACCCATTTAGG
The DNA here is from genome assembly GCF_900100715.1 of Methanolobus vulcani. Taxonomy (GTDB): domain Archaea; phylum Halobacteriota; class Methanosarcinia; order Methanosarcinales; family Methanosarcinaceae; genus Methanolobus; species Methanolobus vulcani. The sequence goes on from NZ_FNCA01000004.1 coordinate 252,851, forward strand.
TGCAGGCATCTGATCCCAGATCCTTTTCAGAGCTGGCAGATATTTTTTTGTTACGTAACCACTGATGATCATTACATCAGCATGCCTTGGGGAGTTACGTGGAATAATACCAAAACGGTCAGTATCATAGTGAGCCATACCTGTAGCAAGTAGCTCAACACCGCAACAACCCATTGCATTTACCATAAACCATAATGAATTCTTACGTCCCCAGTTAAGAACATCCTGAATCTTCGTTTTCTTAATGAAATCAGCGATAGCGTTTGAGTCTGTAAGCATTGTTCCTGGAACATCGGTATATCCAACATCCAAGACAGCATCTTGTTCGACATTCGTCTGCTCTATTTCATCCATTTAAGAGCCTCCTTCTTGATCAGATAAACGTAGCCAAACAATACAACAAAAATAAAGACAAGCATTTCGACAGTTGCTATAAAATCAATACCATGTCCCTTGAAGATCGTAGCCCAGGGATAAAGGAAAAGGACTTCAATATCAAAGAGAACAAAAGCAATGGCATAAAGATAATACTCGACATTGAATTGTATCCTGGCATTTCCTATTGGTAAGGAGCCAGCCTCATATGTCGTGTACTTTGCTGATGCCTTACTCCTCGGACTTAACAATTTAATGATAAGCATTGTCATGGGAGGCATCACTAGTGCCACAATGAGAATTATTGCAACCGGTATGTAACTATTGGCTATGTTACTAATATCGATTATTCCTGACATAAACTATTCTCCTGAAAGTTATAATGATACATAGACTATTTGTATAAAACACCTTCGTGCGATGGATTATTCAAATAACTACTAAACATGTGCATATAGACAAACAATATCTGTCGACATATTTTTCAATAGATAGAGTTCTAATAATTGATAATAATTCATCATATTTAAATTGTCTCAATTAAAATACCGCAGGCTGAAACCCGGCCAAAAACTATAATAGGAAAGAGAGTCGGAACTCCGAATAATCTGCACAGGTAAAAAAAGAAAAGAATGAACAAATGATATTAGCATCTACCCATATATTGCATTTTTTAAATTGCCTCAACTCTTATAGCCAACAATCATTTGACATCACACATTTGTGTCAAATACTTTTCAATGAGAAATATTTCTTAATCACTGTGTCGCACTCAGAACAGGAAATAACCATCCAGTCGCCGACATCCCTTCGCGCGTATTTCTCAAATATGGAAGCACCACATTCCGGGCAGACATAATAGTCTTTGAAATAATAATGGTAAAAGTGAGGAGTTGCCTCCAACCAGTCAAGTACTCTTTGCATATGCTCGAAATAACGCTTCTTTGAAGGCTGTTCATCTCCATTTTCTAGGGCATCATGCACTCTTGCGCTGACATCTTTAGTGTGCTGATCTGATTTCTTCACCAACTTCTTGTAGTCAGAAATGTATTTTGTAGTACTATTGAGATAATTAAGATAAGCAGCATGGGCTTTCGGTTCACGTTTCCATATTGTTCGAAGGAAATACTCACCCATAACGTCTTCCATAATGTCTGCACAAGTAGTACAGATATTATAGCCGTCAAAATGCTTGAAGTCCTGTAGTTCACCACATATCATACAAGTTTCCATATAATCAACCCTTAGAGAGAGCGTGGTGTCATTGCTTCACGTGTGAACATGATAGGGAAGATATTGAGAACTGCAAGAAGATCACCTTCCCTTATCCTTCCGCTTTCCTGTCCAATAACATAAGCAGAATTAATGACACGTTCAGTGTCTACTGGTTTTGCACCACCTTTTGCACCGACCTTGATAAGGGAAACAACCGCATGATGTGAAAATGTACATGGAAGTGCCACCATATCAGGATCCAGATGTATCTCTTTTACATTGACCTTCTTGAATTCACCTGCACGGATTTCCATATCCTCATCAGAGATTACCATTTCCCATTTTGCGCGAGTTGCGATGGTAAACTCGTACGGTGCAGCCTTAACCTTCTTGGATGTCAATTCCCCATTATCCCTTGAAACTACCTGGATCACTTCTTTCTTCATAAGTTCACCTAAAGAGAAACTGACATGATGATATATAAAAGTTCGCAACAACTGTCATGAATAATCATGATATACTCGGCAGAAAATGAACTCGACAAGTATGTGAAAGAAAACAAAAACATAAATGTGCTCACACTAGCACGTTATCTGAATTTCATTATTTTTTAAGGATCACACAACTCTTTTCCTTATGGCATTTTGTTGTGAGTATGCTTTGAGAATCTTTTATACCATCCATGTTGCCCAGTAACTGGAGAACATTTTCTTTCAGAGAATGGATATCAAAGGTTCTCACTTTAAGGAGCAGATCATAAGGCTCTAGCAATTCATAGACTTCCAGTACGTCCTCGATAGTCTTCAGACGGTTGATTATATTGATTCTCTTACTCTGCTCGATATTAACACCTATGAAAGTCGTAACATTAAGACCAACTTCATTGGTATCAACTTTAACAGTAAATTCCTTGATAATCCCCGTTTCACGCATTTTCTCAATTCTCTTATGCACAGTGGATGTTGCGAGGTCAAGAGCTGTTGCGATCTCAGTGCTGTGCATACGGGAATCTTTGCAAAGGTGTTCTAATATAGCCAGATCAACTTCATCCATGATAATATAATTATTAGTTAATAATAATAAATATTTCCGTTTGAATTCCCAGAAGACAAAAATGTGTGCTATATTGCAAATAATATCATCTAACGTAAATCATCATGCTTTATAAAACAAAACAAAGAACAATAAGACTTTTTATTCTTGAAAACCTTATACAATGAAATCCGGTGAATGTAATATGAAAGTAAACAAAAACTGTGTAGGATGTGGCCAATGTGCTGCTTTTTGTAAATTTGGAGCCATTGAGATCAGAGGAAAAGCAAGTTTTACTTCTGCCTGCATCGAGTGCAGAGCATGTGCCGCATACTGTCCGGTTAAAGCAATAGAGGCATAGGATGAAAGCAATTATTATCGGTTCAGGACTGGGAGGGCTTTTGAGCGCAGCAAAGCTTTCAAAAGCAGGATATCAAGTAGAGATCTTTGAGCGCCTTCCCATTATAGGAGGGAGGTTCACCAACATCCAGTACCAGGGTTTCCAGCTATCCACCGGCGCATTGCACATGATCCCTCACGGACCTGCCGGACCCCTTTCACAGTTACTGAAAGAGATAGGTGCAGATGTAGAAATAGTCCGTAAGAAACCAGTCTCAGTCATAAGAATTCCACGAACCAGAAAAGATACTGACTACAAATACGGTCATAAGGACATAGTTTTTGAGGACTTTAAAGTTCCATTCACACTTCTAAATCGCCTTAAACTCATATATTACGTTATAAGTACCAGAAAAAACCCTCCAACAGGACAATCCTTTGAAGAGTGGTGCATAAAACACATCCCACAGGATTGGACATACCGTATTTCAGATTCGTTTTTCGGATGGGCACTCAGCCTCAAAGGAGCAGATGTACCTGTTGAAGAAGCCTTTGAAATTATCGAGAACCTTTACCACTTCGGCGGACCGGGAGTTCCAATGGGAGGATGTAAAGGAGTTACAGACGCTCTGGTAAATGTTATCAATGCCAATGGCGGAACCATACACACATCCTCAGAAGTTGCAGGTCTTAAATTAGACAATGACAAAGTTACCGCAGTTATCGTGGATGGTGAGGAACATACCGCTGATATTATTATTAGCGATATTGGACATCCTGCCACTGCAAACCTGATAGGGACTCAAACAAATGTTAGTGGAATGAAAGAATATATACTCAAATCGAAAGACCTTAAACCATCTGCCGGAATAAAGATCTGCCTTTCATCAGACAAGCCACTTATAGGGCATGGTGGGGTGCTCCTCACACCTTATGCAAAAAGGGTTAACGGTATTAATGAAGTAACAAATGTAGATCCTTCCCTTGCACCGGCTGGAAAACACCTTACAATGGCACATCAATGTGTTCACTGGAATGATCTTGATAACCTTGACAGAGAGATCGAACTTGGAATTGAAGACCTAAAGGACATTTTCTCAGGAAAAGAATATGAAGTACTTCTTATACAATCATATTCAAATGATTGGCCTGTGAACAGATCTCCCTCAGGAGCAGACCTTAAGAACAGAACTCCAATGTCAAACCTTTTTGTTGTAGGAGATGGAGCAAAAGGAAAAGGTGGTATTGAAGTTGAAGGTATTGCCCTGGGTGTTAAGAACTGTATGCAGAATATATTGATAGAGTGAAACATATAAAAATCATTACCAGTAAAACTTATGTAATGGTTGCTTTAAAACAAGGAAGTAACAATGGACGAATTTGTAACATTCTGCCGCAATGTCTTCGTACCCGTCACAAATATTTGCAGGAATAACTGCAGATATTGTACTTTCAGGTGCGATCCGGATGATCCGGATGCAAAACTTATGAAGATAGATGAGATTTTGCCGATACTAGAAGATGGTAAAAAAGCAGGATGCACAGAAGTTCTTTTTACATTTGGAGAATATGCCGAGGAAGTTCCAAAATATAAAGAATGGCTGGAAGAATTGGGATACAACAACACAGTAGATTACATATATGACTTGTGCAAAATAGCCATCAATACCGGTCTTTTGCCACATACAAATGCAGGTATACTGAATTATACGGAACTTGAGAAACTAAAACCTCTGAACGCCAGCATGGGATTAATGTTAGAAACTACAGCCGACGTAGCCGCACATGAAGGATCTCCCGGAAAAGTACCTTCCAGAAGAATTAAAACAATACGTTACGCTGGTGAGCTCCATATTCCCTTTACAACGGGCATACTCATAGGCATAGGCGAGACACTTGATGACAGGATCAATTCCCTGCTTACCATTGCCGAACTACATGAGGAATATGGACACATACAGGAAGTTATAATACAGAACTTCACTCCCAAGCCGGACACACCAATGGCAGATATGCCCTCTCCTACTGATGAAGAGATGATACAGGCTATACTGATAGCAAGGGAAATACTTCCCGATGATATAGCAATACAGGTTGCACCAAACTTAATAGATCCATATATCCTTATTCAATGTGGCGCCAGTGACCTTGGGGGAGTCTCACCAACCACAATTGACTGGATAAATCCTGAAGCTGAATGGCCAAGTGTCTCAGAATTGAAGGAAATGGTGCATGATATGGAGCTTAAGGAAAGGCTTCCGCTTTATCCGCAGTACATTAAGAAAGGGTGGTACAGCGATAATCTGAAAGATCTGATCAACGGTCTTGCAGACGATGATGGGTATCGGAAAGTTTGATTTCCGAACAGGGCACACAATTTAAATACAAAAGAAAAGTATCAGTGAGAACTATGAACCCTAATATCCCGGAAGATATCATTGAACGAGCCTATCAAGGCAAGACCACCAAGGAAGATGCGCTTTTTTTGTTAGAAGTGCCGCCTTTCAAGCTGTTCGAACTTGCGGACAGGTTGCGCCAGGAAACTGTAGGCGATACAGTTACCTATGTAGTAAACCGCAACATCAACTTCACTAACCGCTGTATTGGAAATTGTGGATTCTGTGCGTTCTGTGACAACACCGGTTATATTTTAGGCATTCCTGAAATACTCGAGAAGGTAAGGGATGCAGAGAGCCAGGGAGCAACTGAGGTATGCATCCAGGGTGGACTCCTTCCAAATGTGGATATCAATTTCTATACAGACATAATCAGAGCTGTTAAGACCGAATTCCCACATATCCACACACATGCATTCTCCCCTATGGAAGTATACCATGCTGCAAAACAGACAGATATCACCGTTGGTGAGGCACTTACAATGCTCAAGGAAGCAGGACTTGACACCATGCCTGGCACTGCTGCAGAAATATTGTCTGACAGAGTGAGGGACATAATTTGCCCAGGTAAGCTAAAAACCGATGAATGGGTAGATGTGATCACACAAGCACACCAGACCGGTATCAACACTACCGCAACGATCATGTACGGACACGTAGAGACCATCGAGGAACGTATTGACCACATAATGCTCATCAGAAAGATACAGAAAAATACTAGTGGTTTCACGGAGTTCGTTCCATTGACATTCATGCCTTATAACAACAAGATAGGCGCTGAAATGATTAAACAGGGAAGATATGCAACCCCGGGAATGCAGGATCTACAATTATACGCTCTTGCACGCATTATTCTTAACACCCATATTGATAATATTCAGGCAAGCTGGGTCAAGCTCGGAAAGAAACTGGCACAAGTAGCTCTTTTCTGTGGTGTGAATGACCTTGGCGGAACCCTGATGGAAGAAAAGATTTCAGCCTCAGCCGGTTCTACAAACGGACAGTTCATGTCAGCGCAGGAACTGGAATGGTTTATCACATCATCGGGAAGAAAACCATTGCAGAGAAATACAATATACAAACCAATTCTCAGCAATGACTCAGAACAGATGAAGTTCAAGGTTGCTTGATGCTTAAAAAGAGAGATAGTATAGCAGATGTGCCAGGAAGAAGTATTTTATGAGAAAGTACAATGAAAGCATTGATACCTTATAAAAAGAAAAATGCCAAATCGAGGCTTTCACCTGCACTTACTTTGAAAGAGCGAGAGGAATTCGTAGAACTCATGCTAAGGGACGTTATTTCAAGTCTTAATGAAGCAGGCGTTGAGGAAATAGACATTCTAACGACACCCGATAATGGTGTCCCAGAAGACCTGGATGTCAATGTTGTCCTCAGCGAACATGATCTGAATGAAGCTATCAATGGTTATCTGGAACAGGAAAATATGCCAATATTCATCATAATGGCAGATCTTCCGCTGGTGAGAGCAAAGCATATTGAAGATATTGTTTCAAGGAATGAGGATATTGTAATAGTCCCTGGAAAAGGAGGGGGAACAAACGTTATTTTCATAAAAGACCCTTCCAATTACCATGTTAAATATTATGGATCCAGTTTCCTTAACCATTGCAACATAGCAAAGGACAGGGACTGTTCGGTCTTTATTTATGATTCATTCATGCTGAGCACTGATATCGACGAGCCGCATGACCTGGTGGAGATAATGCTTCATGGACATGGGAACTCACAAAAATACGTGAATGAAAGGTTTGATATGAAAACAGGTAAGGCCAGAGCGAAGATAAATGCTACGGGCGATGCATAAACCACATATATTCCTTTTACTATATTGGAGTCCCTGATTACTCGTTTGAATACAAGAATTAGAAAGATATATTTCCTTTTAAACTATTAGTGATGAATTATACAAATTTATAGGTGATAATGGTGACCATCAATGTAAATAAATTCAAATGCGGTTACTGTGGGGCATGTGTTAGTGTATGTCCGGCTGGAGCACTTGAATTGGTCGAAACCTGGATAGAAGTAAATGAATCATGTACTTCTTGCGGCATCTGTGCCAAAATATGTCCTGTCGGTGCTATTGAGGTGAAAAAGTGAAAAATGAATATGATGTTGTGGTCATAGGCGCCGGTCCTGCAGGATCGATTACTGCAAAAACAGCCGCAGAAAAAGGCCTCAGTGTCCTATTGATAGAAAAGAGGCAAGAGATAGGCGATCCTGTAAGATGTGCCGAAGGAGTTAGTAAAGTATGGCTCAGAAAGCACATAGAACCTGATCACCGCTGGATATGCGCGGATGTAAAAGGCTCACGTATCTTTGCTCCTGACGGAACAATGGTAGAAATGGCAGAAGAGATCGCAGGCGGAGAGGTCGGGTATGTGCTTGAACGCAAGATATTTGACAGAGCCCTTGCCTACGAAGCATCAAAAGCCGGCGTAGAAGTAATGGTTAAGACAAGAGCCACTGGACTTATAATTGAAAATGGATTCATTAAAGGTGTTAATGTATCCCATCTTGGCCAATCCTACGATATCAAGGCAAAGATCGTCATTGGCGCCGATGGAGTTGAATCAAAAGTTGGCAGATGGGCAGGAATTGATACTTCTATCAAACCAGCAGACATCGAAACCTGCGCCCAGTACCTTATGAGTGGTACAGGTATTGACCAGGAATATTGTTATTTCTACCTTGGTAACGAGGTTGCACCTGCGGGTTATGTATGGATATTCCCAAAAGGAAACGACATGGCCAATGTAGGCATAGGTATCCTTGGAAATAAATCAGGCAACGGAAAACATGCAATAGATTATTTGAACGATTTTGTAAATGATAAATACCCGGATGCAAAAATACTGGAAATGGATGTTGGCGGCGTTCCTGTAAGCGGCAGCATTGAAAGAACCATTGCAAACGGCCTGATGCTGGTAGGAGATGCAGCCAGACAGTCTGATCCTATCACAGGTGGTGGAATCATCAATGCAATGGAAGCTGGAAAGATTGCCGGCGAAGTTGCATACAATGCCATATCAAGAAATGATGTATCAACAGATTCACTTAATGAATATGAGGTTAAATGGCGGGAAACCATTGGTCGCGAGATAGATAACAGCCTGATAGTCAAAAACACATTCACTAAATTCAGCGACAAAGAACTTAATTCATTGGGACACTCACTCAAAGGAGTTAATTTCTCAAGTATGAGTCTGCTTGATCTTCTTTATGCACTCTTCAAGGCAAACAAGAAACTTTTATGGGAATTAAGAGTTCTTTTCAAAACAGTGGTAAAGTACGAGCTTGACTTTGAAAAATAATAAAGTGATATAATTATCACTTTACCTAATTTTCATTTCTATTTTTAACTGGCCTTCAAACACTTCTTAATTATCTTTTCCAGAATTCTGGAGTAAACATCACTATCACTGTGAAAACCTCAAGCCTTCCAATCCACATATTGCCAATGAGCAATATTTTTCCTACAAAAGGAACAACATCAAAATTAGCCATCGGACCAACCAGATTAAATCCAGGGCCAATGTTGCCCAATGTTGCGATTGATGCAGTGATGGAACTTAGAATATCCATACCCATAAGAGAAAGAAGACCAGCAGATACTGCAAATATCATAAAGTAGATCACTACAAAAGAGACGATTGCCTGCATTACATCATCTGGAACTGTTTTGTTATTGAATTTGATAGGCTGGACAGCCCTTGGATGAATGGACTTGAAAAGAGCACGCTGCCCATATTTAAGAAGGAGAAGAAACCTTACAACTTTAATGCCACCAGAGGTTGAACCTGCACAGCCACCTATGAACATTACCGCAAGCAATACAATCTTTGCAGAATCTGTCCACAAATTGAAATCCACGGTTGCAAAACCAGTTGTAGTCATGATAGAAACTACCTGAAAAACTGCATACCTGAACGATGTTAATATTGTCTCGCCCATATCGTTCCAGAGACTGAAAGTGAGAATTGCAGTTGCAATTAACGTAACCGCAGCATAGAACTTGAACTCATCATCTTTTACAAGACTGTTCCTGTCAGTGTATAATGTGCGATAGTGCAGAGCAAAGTTAGCTCCGGAAATGAACATAAAAAGTGTGATAATACCTTCAATGAGAGGACTGTTGAACGCAGCGACACTCAAACCATATGGGGAAAAACCTCCACATGCCATTGTTGTAAATGTATGGGTCAATGCGTCATAAAAGGACATGCCTGCAAGCAACAGAGCAATAACTTCCAGCAAAGAAATAAAACAATAGACCAACCAGAGGATCTTAGCAGTTTCCCTGATTCTTGGTTTTATCTTATCCTCGGTCGGACCAGGAGCTTCTGCCCTGAACAACTGTCTTCCTGCAACACCAAGTTTTGGAAGAATGGCAATGAAAAGCATGATAATACCCATACCACCAAGCCATTGTGTCAGACTGCGCCAGAAAAGTATACTGCGGGAATGAGCTTCGATATCTAGAAGAACTGTTGCTCCGGTTGTTGTAAAACCGGACATGGATTCAAAAATTGCGTTTATAGGACTTATACCATCAAGCATGAAAGGAATGGCACCGAATATAGCAGCAGCAAGCCATCCAAGTGCAACAATGGCAAAACCCTCCCTGGTTTTCCATTCTTCTGATGATTTGTAGCGTGCTGAAAGCAGGATGCCAGTAATACCAGTAATTAACACTGCAGCCAGAAATGGATAGAGAGAATCGCCATAATAGACAGCCACCAGCAAAGGAACGATCATTATGGCACCCAGGAATCTGAGAAGACCACCTAAAACATTCAATATGACTTCGTACTTCAAGAATACACCCCCTCGTCATTAACTACTTGAACAGTTTTTCAACTTCAGCATTTGCAGACTGGAGACTGAAAACTACTACACGATCCCCTTCCTGAATAACATATTCCCCACGAGGAACAATTGTATTTCCATTATGGACAACCATACTGACAATGGCACCTGCCGGGAATTTTACATTTTTCAGAGGTTTACCCACTATCTTTGACTTCTTAGAAGTGGTATATTCTATGATCTCGGCTTTTTCACCTTCAATGGTGGTTATTGATTCAATTCCCTGTCCGAAGGTCATTTTCAGAACTTCGTTAACTGTTGCCTGTCTTGGACTTACTGCACTGTCAACACCAACCATTTCAAACAGCGAAACATAATCTGAGCGGTCCGACCTGGCAATAACTTTTTTCACACCTAACTGTTTAGCAAGCAGAGCACACAAAAGGTTCTTTTCGTCACTGTTGGTCACAGATATAACAACATCCATCTCGGAAATATCTTCTTCCTTCAGGAGATTGATATCTGTTCCGTCGCCATTGAGAACAAGTACATCAGGAAGTTCTTCTGCAATTTCAAGGGACCTTTCTTTATCGGACTCGATGATCTTCAGGTCAAATTCACTTTTTGCTACCATTTTAGCAAGATAGAAACCAACTACTCCACCACCGATTATCATCACTTTACTTCTTTTGCCGGCCTTTTCTCCGAAAAGATCACGGACCTCTTTCATTGCAGCAGGTTTACCGATAACAACTATATGATCGTTACTTTCGATTACATCCTCACCATGTGGGATTATAACCTCTGTATCCCTGAAAAGCGCACTTACTATGCAGCAATTTGCAAGATGAAGATCCTGCATCTGCTTGCCGACAATATTATGATCAGATGGAACCACAAATTCCATCATCTCAACCTTGCCATCGGCAAAAAGCTCTGCATCAATTGCGGAAGGAATAGCAAGTATCTCTGCAACTTCTGATGCAAGAGTTAGCTCCGGGCAGACCATAATATCAATTCCGATCTTAGGTCTTTTAGCCACAGGTTTGTCAATATAATCAGGATTACTTACCCTTGCAACCGTTTTCAGTTTTGTACTATCAGACACAGTAAGTTTTGAGGCCATACATGCAACAATGTTCACCTCATCAGAACCTGTAACAGCAACCAGAAGACCTGCATTTTCAAGGGTTTCATGAAGAATGGAAACGTTGGCACCATTGCCATGAATAACGTGGACATCAAGTTCGTCTGCACGTGCACATGCTTCCTCATTCTGGTCAACTACCACAACATCATTCGTCTGGTAAAGAGCCTTAGCAATATGATAACCAACCTCACCAGCACCAATAATCACGATCTTCATAATAATACCTTCAAAAGGTCATAAATAAGATATTTGTTGATACGGAAAACAAAACCGCATAATGTTCTTATTTCTTATTATATCTTACCCACACAACTGGTGAAGCAATATAAATAGATGTCCTAAAAAAAGAGATCAAAATAAAATACGAAAAAAAAGAAGAAGGAACTATGCACCTGCTTCAAAAGCACCTTTTACTTTCTCAAAGATACCTTTTCCACCTTTAGTAGCCTTCACATCAGGCCCCCCATCAAGATCCTGAAGCTTTTTGAATATATCTTTCTGCTCATTTGAAAGCTTGGTAGGTGTTTTAACGATAATCTTCACAAGCTGATCGCCATGAGAGTGTCCATGAAGATGGGGCATACCTTTACCCTTCAGACGCAATATAGAATGAGTCTGCGTACCGGGTTTGATATTCATTTTCACTTTACCGTGAAGTGTCGGGACCATTACATCCCCCCCAAGCGCAGCGGTTGCAAAGGAAATTGGCTGCTCATAGACAATATCATCACCAACACGCTGGAACTTTTCATGTGGTTCCACATGGATGACAACATAAAGGTCACCCGATGGTGCACCCGGACTACCTTCTTCGCCTTCTCCTCTGATCTTCAGACGAAGTCCGTTGTCAGCACCCTTTGGAACTTTAACAGAGATCTTGCGGACCTTCTTCATCTTACCTGTGCCTTTACAGGCAGGGCAGGGTTCATCAATGATCTCCCCTCGTCCATGACATGCATTACAGGTACTTGTTGACATGAATGTACCGAAAGGTGTCTTACGTGCCTGGGTCGTTTGACCGGAACCATGGCATGTAGGACATGATTTCGGACTTGTCCCGGCCTTGGCACCAGTTCCATTACATGACTCACAGTTTTCTGCACGAGGAACATTAATTTTGGTATCTACACCTTCAGCAGCCTGCTCAAGAGTGATTCCCAGATCATAACGCAGGTCTGAGCCCCTCATTGGACCCTGTCGCCTCTGGCCTCCGCCAAAGCCGCCAAAACCTCCGAATCCACCAAAGCCTCCGCCACCGAAGATGTTTCCAAGTATATCCCCAAGATCTGCAAAGTCTCCGAAGTCTGCATTTCTGAAAATATCTTCCTGACTGTAACGACCATCTATACCTGCATGGCCGAACCTGTCATACTGTTCTCTCTTCTCTACATCCGAAAGTACAGCATAAGCTTCTGATATTTCCTTGAACTTCTCTTCAGCGCCTTCTTCCTTGTTCTTGTCCGGATGGTACTGCATTGCAAGCTTTCTGTAAGCTTTCTTGATCTCGGACTCAGTGGCATCCTTTGATATACCTAATATCTCGTAATAATCGCGTGCGGTGGACATGGATGATTCCTGTTATATCTGTGATATTATATTGATATGTTTGATTTTAAAATTAAAAGTAGTAAGATACTTTCAGATTAAAGTATCTTACCCGACATTATCCATGTTTGATTACTTGTCATCGTCTACTACTTCATAGTCCGCGTCCACAATGGTGTCATCACCAGAGTCTGAAGAACTTGCTGTGTCTTCTGCGGCAGATGCTGCAGCTGCAGCTTCTTCCTGTGCCTTCTGGTACATTGCAGCGGATACGTCGTAGACAGCTGTCTGAAGAGTCTCGGTCTTAGCTTTGATGTCCTCTATGTCATCTGATTCAAGGGCAGTCTTGAGATCACTGATCGCAGCTTCGATCTTTGACTTCTGCTCATCGGTTGCAACCTCTTCAGCTTCCTTGAGAGTTTTCTCAGAAGCATTCACAAGGGATTCTGCCGTATTCTTGACTTCAACCTCCTCCTTGCGCTTCTTGTCCTCTTCAGCATGCATCTCAGCATCCTTGACCATCTTGTCGATCTCATCATCCGTAAGACCACCTGGTTTCTGGATGGATATAGACTGTTCCTTGCCTGTTCCCTTATCCTTTGCATTCACATGAAGAATACCATTTGCATCAATGTCGAATGTAACCTCGATCTGTGGGATTCCCCTTGGTGCTGGTGGAATACCATCAAGTGTGAACTTACCCAGGGATTTGTTACCTGATGCAACACCTCTCTCACCCTGAAGTACATGGATCTCTACAGATGGCTGGTTGTCAGCTGCTGTTGAGAATATCTGGCTCTTCTTGGTCGGAATTGTTGTGTTCCTTTCGATAAGCGGTGTTGAAACTCCTCCAAGAGTCTCTATACCAAGTGTCAGTGGTGTGACATCAAGCAGAAGTACGTCGTGGACCTCACCACCAAGTACACCGGCCTGGATTGCTGCACCAACTGCTACAGCTTCATCAGGATTGATGTTCTTGTATGGATCCTTTCCTGTTGCCTTCTTTACAAGCTCGGTTACTGCAGGCATCCTTGTGGAACCTCCTACAAGAAGTACCCTGTCGATACCTGATGCGGATACCTTTGCATCCTTCATTGCCTGATTGACAGCCACAAGAGTCTTGTCAAGCAGGTCAGATGTCATCTTCTCGAACTGTGCCCTTGTAAGGTCAATGTCAATGTGTTTTGGCTGACCATTAGCATCTGCAGTGATGAATGGAAGGTTGATGTTGGTTGAAGTTACACCGGAAAGCTCGATCTTTGCCTTCTCAGCTGCATCCTTCAGACGCTGGAGTGCCGCCTTGTCCTTTGAGAGATCGATACCTTCGTTCTTCTTGAATTCCTCAACAAGGAAGTCAACAATTCTCTGGTCAAAGTCATCTCCACCAAGGTGGGTGTCTCCTGCAGTTGAAAGAACTTCAAATACTCCTCCGCCAAGTTCAAGGATAGATACATCGAAAGTACCTCCTCCAAGGTCATAGATGAGTATCTTGTGATCTTCCTCGTCCTTGTCAAGACCATATGCAAGTGATGCTGCAGTTGGCTCGTTGATAATTCTCATTACCTCAAGACCTGCTATTGTACCTGCATCTTTTGTAGCCTGCCTCTGAGAGTCATTGAAGTATGCAGGAACAGTGATCACTGCCTGTGTGATAGTCTCACCAAGATAGGATTCCGCATCCTCCTTCAACTTACGCAGGATCATTGCAGAAACTTCCTGCGGCGAATATTCCTTTCCATTAAGGGTTACCTTATAGTCACCCTCACCAATGTGTCTCTTAATTGAGCTTACACTATTCTCGGAGTTGGTGATCAGTTGCCTTTTAGCAACCTGACCTACCAGTTTCTCACCTTTCTTAGAGAAACCTACAACTGAAGGAGTCGTCCTTCCTCCCTCTGCGTTAGGGACAATAGTAGGTTCCCCACCTTCGATCACAGCCATACAGGAGTTTGTAGTTCCCAGGTCAATTCCCAATATCTTTCCCATTTTATTACCTCTTTATATGAATTAAATTATTGTATAATAGTAAATTATTGAACATTATATATATTGAAGATTACCTATTACTAGTAATCTTCTGAAATCATTGCGTTTACTTTTCTTCAGGTTTCTTCGAAACAGTCACCATTGCAGGTCTTATGACCTTTGTGTGCAGGCAGTACCCCGGTTTACAAACATCTACCACAGTATTTTCTTCATGGTCCGGATGTTCCACATGCATCATTGCTTCGTGGAGGTAGGGGTCAAATTCAGCACCTTTGCACTCGATCTTTTCGAGACCTTCTTTCTCAAGTATTCCAGTAAACTGTTTGAAGACCATCTCAATACCAGTGATGACAGATGAAATGTCGTCGGTCTGCTTTGCAGATTCCAATGCACGCTCAAAATTATCATAAACTTCAAGAAGTTCAATAATAATCTGCTCAACTGCAAACTTGCGATATTCTTCTTTCTCCCTTGCGCTTCGTTTACGGAAATTATCAAATTCCGCGGTAAGTCGCAGGAGCTTGTCGCGAAGCTGTGCAGCCTCATCTTCAGCAGGGGTTTCTTCGACTTTACCTTCATCAACTGTTTTTGAATCTAAATCTTCACAATTCTCTGGTCCATCAGCCATTCTCAATATCTCCGCATATTTTGTGCGCAGTAATGTGTAGTCGAACTAGTGATTGTTTGAAGTTCTATAAATACTTTTCGCATAGTCTGTTTGTTTTGGCGAAATGAAGTGTACAAAAAAGAAGATAAATCCATATTTTAAACAGACTGTTTGAATACGACCATGACTAAAAAGTATTACTGAATCTATGCTGTAGAACACGTATCAATAGCATGCTTGCAATCATGCAGACTGCAAGAGCTGAAACTACCTGATCAAAACCTATCTCAGTAATACCACCGCCAATAGCGAATCTGACACCACTGAAAAATGCAGTTGCAGAAAAAGTGGCCGCCAGACCTATGATTGCTCCACCAACAAGAGAGCCCATATAATCTGCACCTCTTGATTCAAAAAATACAGAGCCTGCTATGAATATCACTGCAAAGATAAGAAGCATTACAGCCATCGGGACCGGAGTGCTGCCTTCCCGAGCCATGCTCATAAGTCCAAAAGCTACACCGATCATGAAAACTGCCATTGTGGTTGATACAACCAGTGCCTGCACAAATGGGTTTTCCGTATTTACATCCATATTCATCCCATTCTTCTATCGGTAATCATACTATATAGATATTGTTAATATATAGAGGGCAAATATATATTATTGAAAGCAGCATCAGCATACAAAATATTATTAACTGAAGGTTTGCAACTACACAATCAACTACATTGAATATTCTGGCTATAGCTCTATTATCGGTTGTGACCTCAGAAGATAGTATTCGAACAATTCACTGCCCCACTTCAGTGCAGCCTCATTACAGAATACAAGGTCTTTGCGGTCATAATTCCCACTCCTGTCAAAAAGGCACATCATTAGAAACTGATCAGTTATGAAGAGCGATGCAAGTTTCAGGTCATCAGGATATACGAAAAGTTTTCCTCTTTTACTCCCAAGGAAGACCTCTAGCTCATGCTGATAGTCCTGTATATGTTTTTTTAGAGCGGGTTCGGACATAATTATCAAAACATCGATACCTTTTTCGACCAGATCCAATAGAAACGAAGGAAAAGCAGGATGGAGAAAAGAGGTTGCTCCCATTATAGAACTAGATCCAAGTGCATTTTCGACCAGTTGCTTATTAAGCTCGAACATATCATTCAGGTCAGGCTCCAATATATGACAACTATGCAACTCTCTTATTCTTTTGAGAAGATGAAGAGGAACCGGACTTATGTCATGTTCTGTCCAGTATTGATGGTTCCCCTCAAGAACTGATATTGTACCCATCAGAGGCAGCATATCCTCTACGATAATCTCACCAATTTCAGTGAGTCTGCAGATATCTTTAGTCTTGACCATAAGGCCATTTTCGGATAGTATCTTTATTTGAGGGAGTATTGCATGGCGGGTGACATCAAGAATCTCAAGAATCTCATCCATTTTACGCGGACCATTTTTAAGAAGCAACAATAAATTTTTTCTTTTTTCCGACATGAAGATAACATCTGTAAGTGAACGTCGCATAACATGGCCCTCCTTATTGCTAATTATAAATTACACAGTTAGCCAGTATAAACATTTTCCACCAGAAGCCATCAAGAGTTTAAAAATATCAGGGATATTTAAAAAGTATTAATAAAAAAATATAATATATAAAGTAAAAATGAACTTACACGCAGGCAATGACCTTTTCAGATAAAATCAGCACTGGTAATGCTGCCACATCGAGGACAATAATAGACAACATTCAGACCTAATTTCTGTTTTTTCAATACATTCCTGCAACGTGCACAGGACCTTGGTAACTCATTTTCCATTATTTAACCCCACTCGCACAATAATGTGGTATCTTCAAATAACATCATTGATTCCATTCGTGCTGTATTTTCTTTTGTCCAGTAGCCACAGAACCTGCATACCAGTATTCCTTTTACACTATCATGGAATTCACCATGGCATTCCGGACATTTTTTTAATGACCCCATCTTTGATACTCCATTGTTTAATATGTAAACTCAGATTATACCATTAAACATTTGAAAGAAAGACAGGATAGAATGAATCTATTCTGTCCTTTTAATGCCTGCTTTCTTTCATGCTACAGAAGAAGGCAGATTCCTCCACCTTTTCGTGTCCCGTAGTTCTTATTCAGTTACTTGGTAACATTCCTGTCTGAATGGCAACGCCTCAAAGAACTTCGAAACTTCAGTTCACTCCCACAATGGTTGAAGAACTCCCCTTCCCAACCCGCGGATGTTTTGACCGAACTGCCCCATTCGATCATCATTCTTACAAATAGAATTCTTCATATATAAGACAATTCAGATTTAAATTACGGACCTTTTGGAAATTATAACGGCTTTATAATTTCACGTAAAGACAAATATCCAAATTGAAAACTATGAGAACAATGAAAGAAAAAGGACACATTAGGAAACTATTTTTAGAAACTATTTTTAGAAACTATTTCTCAAATGAAAAATTCCACTGGGCCAAAAAGATATATTGTTAAACAAGAAGAGCGAACCATTGCGTTCAAAGTGTACCATAAAACACAATGGTTCCTTACTCCTCTACTCACTTACTTCCGATACGGGTCTCTTTTCTTTATGAAAGTGGCATCTTATCGGGAAAGACACTACTTTTTGTACCCCCGCCGTAAACCGGTTAAACCCGGCTCCAACCCGACGCACCTTAATTGAGATAAAATCCCAACTCCACTTATCAAGATATTAGTTATAGTATATAACACAAATTCGATGAAATTTATTACCACATATCAAATTTTAACGTCATTGAAACTTCAAATACCATTGCAACTAAAGAAGTGTAAGTATCCTGTAAAGACCTGAATATATGTGCAGATATTAATAGCAAAGGATATATCAAATAAATGCAGTTGCATCCAGCATGAAAATACTGCTTGCTGAATACGCTATGGGAATTGGCCTTGGTGGAACATTGTTGCTGGAAGGCAGAGCTATGCTAAGTACGCTTGCTGACAGTTTTACTCGTCTTGGCCATGAGGTTAACTACCTTACCGCGGAAAGCAAGTTAAAATGTGGAAATGCCGTATTATCTGACGAGAACACATTTGAAGATGTGCTGGAGAAGGTTTCAAAAGAAAGTGATGCAGCCCTTGTCATTGGCCCTGACGAACTGTTGGGTGACCTCACAGAGATAATAGAAAAGAACACTGTTAACCTGGGTTGTGCCTCAGGATCCATACGTCTGTGTGCAGATAAACTGACATGCACAAAAGTGCTTGTATCAAATTCAATTGCAGTTCCAGAGATCAAGGATATGAAATCCGAAGGGAACTATGTCATTAAACCCAGGTTTGGATGTGCCTCCGAAGGTGTCAGGCTCAAAGATGCTGACAAAATGGACGAGCAGCTTGATGAATATATTGCAACCGAATACATTGAGGGAGAGCACCTCAGCGTCAGTTTGATATGTGGACAGAAGTCCCTTCCTTTAAGCCTTAACAGGCAATTAATCGATATAAAGGAAGAGAATGGCGAAACCATTTTTGATTACAAGGGAAACCAGGTTCCCTACAGAGCAGAGTTTGAAGAAGAAGTATTCAGCACTGCAAAGAGAACTGTTGGAACACTTGGATGCAATGGATATGTGGGAATAGATATAGTATATGGAGATAAACCATACGTAATAGATGTGAACCCAAGACCGACCACTGCAATATTCGGACTTGTCAGAACACTTGGATGCGAGATTGGAGATTTACTACTTATGAACATGTTTGGAGAGCTTCCTGATTCAGTTGAACTTACAGGGGAATGTTCTTTCACCAAAGATGACATTGAGGACATCATATGAGAATAATAGGGATCGATATTGGTGGTGCTAATACTAAGATAGCATCTGCCGACGGAAAGATCATTGAACTACATTATATTCCACTGTGGAAAGACACAACCCTGCCAGAGTCACTGGAGGACATTGCCACCGAACTTAAACCGGATATGGTCAGCGTGGTCATGACAGGAGAGCTAGCAGATTGCTTTGAAGACAAACTCGAGGGAATTCAGTTCATAATGAGGTCTGTTGATGAGGCCTTTGATTGCAAGACCATGTATATAGACAGCAATGGACACTTCTACGATGAAGACTCAAGCCTGCGTGAGCTTGCAGCAGCTAACTGGGCTGCATCCACAAGGCTGATAGGATCTGAGATAGGAGACTGTATTTTCGTTGATGTAGGAAGCACAACCAGTGACATAATACCCATCAAAGATGGAAAACATGTTGCAGGTCTTACAGATTTTTCAAGGCTTGTCCGAAGTGAACTTTTCTATGCAGGAACCCTCAGGACAAATCTTGCTTACCTGCTGGACAAAGTTCAGGTAGCAGATGGTCACTGCAATATTTCCTCAGAGCTTTTTGCAAACACTGCTGATGCATACCTGCTGCTTGGAGACATCACCGAAGAATTATACACCTGTGAAACAGCAGATGGAGCTGGTAAGAGTAAGACCGATACCATGAGGAGACTGGCAAGGGTTGTCTGTGCAGACCTGACAGAGATATCACCGGATGATATCTACAATATTGCAGCCCAGGTTAAGGAAAGACAAATAAGCCATCTTTGTGAGACCATATCTGTTGTTGCGGAGAAGAATGGACTCAACAGGATAGTTTCCGCAGGACTGGGTGAATTTATGATAAAGGAAGCAGCAAAGAGAATGGGGTTTGAATGCATTTCCGTTGCTGAAAAGTGGGGAAATGAAATCTCTAAGGTGTTCCCTGCATATGCTGCTGCAAGGATATTGGAAAATGAGATCTCACAACCGGGAAAAGAATAAGAACTCAGAGAAGATACATTTAATAAGTACATGAATTACAGATAAGGATGATATCGAAGATATCATATTTATCTGAAAAAAGATTGGGAGCAGACTGTTATGAGAACGGTGGTGAAACTGGGGGGAAGCCTGATTAAACATTCGGCTTCTATTATTACTGCCCTTGAGGAACGTTTTGGAACTTTGGGACAGGGAGATGAAAATTCTATTTTGATAGTTCCCGGAGGCGGCGTGTTTGCCAACTCTGTCAGGAACATCAGTGAAAAATGTTCCATCGGAGACGATGCGGCTCACTGGATGGCAATCCTTTCTATGGAACAATATGCATACTTCCTGATAGATAAGACAGGTATCAACTCCGTGGAAAATATACACGATATTCCTGCAGGTGTTTCTGTGCTTATGCCATACAAAATGCTAAAAGAGACTGACAGGCTTCCACATTCATGGAACATTACTTCTGACACCATAGGAGCATGGATAGCAAAAGAAACAGGATCACGATTTGTAAAAGTAACTGATGTTGATGGAGTGATTGCAGATGACATCATCCAGAAATGGATGACTGCTCTTGAGCTTTCAAGGATGGGAGTTACCTGTATTGACAGTTCACTACCAGGTTTTTTAATGGAGAATATGATGGACTGTGTCGTGGTCAATGGAATGTATCCGGAAAGGGTCATTGATGCTGTTATCGGAAAAAATGTAGTTGGCACTCACATCAAGGGGAATATTTAAATTATATACTGCGTATGTACTGAAATCACTGACATGCTGATTTTCAGTATTTTATTGATCATATATTACTCACAGTAAGGAGATTTTAAATGGCAAATAAAGTTGATAATTGTACCACATGCAACAAGAGCCTTGTGGAAACAGGTTACGTACGTTTCCCATGCCCGGTTTGTGGTAATGAGCTTGGAAGATGTACAAGCTGCAGACAACAGAGCAATCCATACGAATGCCCAAAATGCGGCTTTACAGGAGCATAAGGTGAGTTAAATGGGAGAAGTTGCAGCAACAATGAAGATTATGCCAACAGGCGTGGATGTAGACCTCGATAAACTTAAGGACGATGTTATCGCAGCACTTCCAGAAGGTGCAGAATACGGTACACACGAGATACAGCCAATTGCATTCGGACTTAAGGCAATCGTAATGGTTGTCATTGTAGGTGACGGAGAAGGCGGTACAGAAGCTGTAGAAGAAGCCTTTGCAGCAGTAGAAGGTGTAGAGAGCGTTACCGTAACAGATGTCGGAAGACCTGTTTAAATCTCTCAACCACTCTTTTTTAACTCTTTTTTTTTATTAATTTCTTAATTTTGTAACTTTATTGGGCTCGTAGATCAGGGGGAGATCGTCACGTTCGCAACGTGAAGGCCGCGGGTTCAAATCCCGCCGCGTCCATGAAAGATTGCATAATATATTCAAAATATATAATTCCGGACTCAACTTGCTACAATATTTATATGAAAGCGAGCAATTCTGAATAATACAAAATGTAGGTTGAACATTAAGAATGAAGAAAAAGCTAATCGAGGTGATATTTTCTTCTGAAAAAAGAAAAAGCACCCTTATGCTATTACAGGATGGACCTAAAGAAATAGATTTCATCCTCAAAAACCTGAAAACAACAAGGAATGCTTTGCTTGCTCAGATCAAGATGCTGGAAGAATATAATCTTGTCAAGCATATTGATGATACATATGAACTAACAAAAATAGGCCAGCTAATCGTTCACGACATGTCGCCACTACTAAAAACAATTAATGCGCTGGACAGTGATATGGATTACTGGGGAACACACAACACAGACTTTATACCTCCAGAGCTATTTGAGAGAATTGGTGAACTTGGTGAATGTGAAGTCGTAGATCTGTCCCTTACGGATTCGTATCAACTTAATTCATCCGTTGTAAAAACTACATTCCTATCTGATTCATTTTTTGTAATTACATCTTTTTTTCATCCGGACTATCCCCGCGTATTCGATGAAATGACAAAAAAGAACATCAGATTATGTATAATTGTTTCTGAAGATGTCCTTAAAAGAATACAGAATCAACACTCATCACATTTTACAAAATTACTGAATCGAGATTTGTTTAATCTATATGTATATCAGAAAGACATGCAATTTCAGGTTCTTGCACACAACAACCATTGTTTCCTACTTCGCCTTTTGAATAATAGTGGGAATATCGATATAAAACATTTACTCACTTTTAATCCATCTGCACTTGAATGGGCACAGGAGATTTTTGAATATTATTTAAAAGATGCAATTTCAATTTCAGAACTGCAAACTCTTCAGACATAGCTTTTTATATTTATCCGGCTTATCACAATATAGACAGTTAACTTACTTGTGGGTTAAGAAAGGGACTATTCCATTGGCTACTTCTTTTAAGTTAATCGTTAACAAGAGAGCGTCGTATAGATTGCGGGAGAGAGGTTCCCGTCTCAATGAAAACTGCTATAGCATCACAACAAAATGCCCACCAGGCATCATACAATCATCAGTATCCAGTAGTTGTGACTATGTTCAGCTGCAATAATTGTAGACTTGATAAGAATCAAAATTGAACGAATCGTGCGAATGATCTTGACCCGAAGATAACTGATCAAATAAACAACAAAGGAAAATAAATATGAGAGACGACAGAAGCAGTGGTTTCAGAGGCGGTTCAAGAGACGGAAATGGCAGAAGTGATAATGGAGGATTCAGAAAAGGTGGCCCAAGAGGCGGCGGAAACCGCAGTGGCAATAGTGGTGGCAGAGGAGGAAACTTCAGACAGAACAACGGCCCAAGAGAATTGCACAAGGCAACCTGCTCAGACTGTGGACAGGAGACAGAAGTCCCATTCAAGCCAGCAGAAGACAGACCTGTTTACTGCAGAGAATGCTTCCAGAAGCACAGACCAAAGAGATACTAAAATATTTATTTAAAATCAGACCATGAGGTAGAGAATTTACTCTGCCTCAAACTGATATACATATCTATCTTTTTTTAGATTTACAATCTGCACTTTGAACCCTGAACATCAGAAAATAAACCTTTCATTACCATACAAATAACTAAATACATGGCATATCCATCTTTTAATCGGAAATAGGGTTAGATCATGGAAATAACAAGAGCTTTTGCCATTGTAATATTGCTGATGGCAATACTTGTAAACATTGCAAATGCAGTATCCACTGAAGATTGTAAAAAGTGCCACATGGACGAATATGAAGCATGGAGCTCATCGGTCCATTACGACAATGATGGAATCATTTCCGGCAAACCAGGGCCTGAGGCCTGTATTTTTTGCCATTTCGGAAATACCCCGCGACTTTACAGCATAATGTATGGAGAAGTCTCGGCTGAATCGCCTGAATGTGAAATATGTCACAGACCTCCTGCTGAGGGATTCACAACCCATATCGTAACCCCTTCTGAAGCAGTTCCACCACTTGATCTGTCGGCAGAGATTTGTGAAGATTGCCATACAAAACCTCACCATATCATCTATGAAGAGTGGAACGAATACAACAATAGCGACTATGATCCTGTTTCAATGAAAAGCCACTCAGAGCCCGCTGAAACTGAAACTTACATGCAGAATAATAGTTATGAATCCAGGATCACCTGCGTAATGTGCCATGAACCACATAGTGCAAAACTTAGAATGGAAACCCAGGAACTTTGTGAAAGCTGCCATAGTTCTAAGCTTTCAAAGGAAACATATAAAGACAACAATTCAGAATTTTACGGTGGGCCTCAGTGGGAAATGTACAACGGGTCCATCTTTACAAATGATGTACATGCAGTGAACCTGAAATGTGTGGACTGTCATATGGCAACAATAACCGATAAAACCGGAGAGAAGAAATTGGTCACAGGTCATTCATTCAACTTTGATCCGGTGTTACTTTCTGATCCTTATTCCGGAAACATATGCAAGAAATGTCATGTAACAGGACATGATAAGATACCTGAAAGTGGTGATTGTAACGACTGTCATGAAGTTTCTCTTTCTAATATAACATCTAGCAGACAGGAAATAACCGCAAGTAAACTTCATGAACTTGAAATATTACAGAAAAACGCCAGTCATGCCCTGTTTTTGTCAGACTTCAATGAAAGTCAGGATAAACTAATGGCAGACTATAATGAAGCGGTTTCCTATATTGAGTTTGTAAAAGCTGATGGCAGTCTTGGAATGCATAATGAAAAAAGAACCAGAGAATATCTGGAAAAAGCAGAGATCCTGCTTCGCTCAATAACAGGAGAAGAAAGTACTGATATTGGTATTGAAGAAACAGAAATTGCAGTGAATGAAAAGCAAAAAGAAAAGACAGTACCAAGTGTTGGATTTGTAATATCACTCTTTATAATCTCTGTAACTGCAATTGCCCTATCAATATCAAAAAAGAAAAGAGGAAAATAATTAATTTGATCTATTCTGAATCATTAGCCTGTTTTTCGGACTCAGGTTCAAGGGCAGAATATATGCTGCTGACACCTTCCATGACCTTGAAGCCTTTTGCGGTTATCATGTAGTCACCTCTTTCGTGCCTTTGTATTATCATACCCTTTTCAACAAGTTTTTGAAGATGGAACAAGAGATTTCCACCCCTAAGACCAGTTAGACTTGAAAGAGCAGAAAAACTCTTAGTTTCAGCGGAAATTGCCTTAAGAATCTCAAATCGCTTCTGATGACAGAGGGGTTCAAGTATATCAGTGACAACCTCTTCAGGAGGAAGCTGGCTAAGATCCTGGCGTTTATCCTTATTGGTCTCATAGATACGCATGGAACGCATGAGAGTTACCTGTCTTGAGAGAATGTCAGATGCTTCTGCAAAACAGATATCACATTTATCGTAAGGCACCTTTGTGCGGAGCTGTTTTATTTCAAGGCGATTTTCCTCTATTGCAGCTTCATTTACATTACCACCCCTGATAAGACCTGCATTCTTTTCCAGAATATTGGAGATCAGACCTTTGCATTCATTTCTCATCTCACATTTTTTGACCATATTTTTTTCAAGACCTTTTCCGGCATCTTCCATTAAATGACGAACAATTACCCCAGAGTAATCGTTTTTCACATTACTTACCATCATATCGAGATGCTGATGATTTGATGAATCCATGAAAGAACGTATGTCACTCTGAATATCGGAAAGCATGTGCTTGATATCAGAAAGGTCTAAGTTGAAGTCATTTTCCTGGGCCATAGAACGAAGTTAGTTCTGATCGGATATATAGGTTTGTGCATAATACAATTAGGTCATTCAAGTATACTCAACTATACAAGGTATAGTACAGTGCCGATTAAGTATATATCAGAAACTGTACTATTAGGTATTGCTGAAACACACTCCGGAGTTAAGCATCAGCAACTGACCAGAGAACAAATCTGAAAAACGAAATAAAATAAAAATGGAGAAATAAAATGAGCGTAAAAGATGACATACACAGCCAGATCGTCGGTGGACTTGCAGATGCAACATTCCCAATTGAGACACCTGAAAAATTACTTGCAGCATTCCCGGCAGGAGCAGACACAACCTGCAAATCAGGAGATGTATCAGTAACAGCGGGTGAAGCAGGAGGACTTCTCACAGCAGATGATTTCCCATTCAAGAGTGCAAAGGAAGTTGCAGACGTAATCGTTGAGAGGGCTGGACTTTAAGTCCTTCCAACCTTTATCATCTCCCTTTTCATGAAACCACACCTAAACCTATACCTCCTTCAGACACAATCTTTTTTAAATTCGGCAACCACTGTTAATGTGTAATATTTTTCAGTTAACACATTGACAATGGAAGTTGTGATAAAATAATGGATCTGACATTATTTACCGACATAGGAATCATTTTTGGATTATCAATAGCCATTTTACTGCTTTTTAACAGGATCAAGCTACCTTCAGTACTTGGTTTCCTTGTAACTGGTATGCTTGCAGGCCCTCACTGGCTTGGAATTATCAGCAGCGTAAGTGAAGTGGAAGCCCTTGCTGAAATAGGCATTATTCTTTTGCTCTTTACAATTGGAGTCGAAATGTCAATCAGGGAACTCTGGGAGATCAAAAGACCAGTACTTCTCGGAGGAACTTTACAGATCGGAGCAACCATCCTGCTTGTCTACTATATTGATATCTACCTTGGATTCAGTTCAGGGACTGCTCTATTTATAGGATTCCTAATTTCCCTTAGCAGTACTGCCATTGTACTGAAATTACTTCAGGAAAAAGCAGAACTGGATACACCTCATGGTAAAACATCTCTTGGGATTCTCATATTCCAGGACGTTATGATAGTTCCCATGATACTGATAACCCCAATAATTGCAGGAGCAGCTACAGAATCAGGTGATACATTCGGTATATTTATGCTAAAAGCAATAGGCATAATATTACTTGTCCTGGCAAGTGCCAGATGGATTGTCCCGGCACTGCTTTACCAGATAGCAAAGACAAGGAACAGGGAACTATTTCTCCTTAGCATTGTTTTTATCTGCCTTGCAACTGCATGGCTTACATCCAGTATTGGACTTTCACTTGCCCTTGGAGCCTTTATGGCAGGTCTTATCATTTCAGAATCAGAATACAGTCATCAGGCCCTGGGAAACATAATGCCCTTCAGAGATATTTTCATGAGTTTTTTCTTTGTATCCATAGGAATGCTTCTGGATATCAGCTTCTTTACAGACAATGTTGCATACCTGATTTTACTGGCAATTGCAATAGTCATAATTAAAACAGCTACGGCAGGCTTTGCAGCTCTTATACTGGGATATCCACTTCGTACAATTATCATTGCCGGACTTTCACTTGCACAGGTTGGGGAATTCTCATTTGTGCTGTCAACATTCGGACTGCAATATTCCCTTCTTGACCAGAATATGTACCAGATATTCCTTGCAGTATCCATAATTACGATGGCTGCAACTCCTTTCATTACAGAATCATCATATGGAATATCGGACAAAGCATCAAAAGTAGTACCATTCCAGAGACTTATTAACGGCTTCTATACAACTGCTATCACATCAAAAAGCAGTGATGAAAAACTTGAGGACCATCTAATCATAGTTGGTTATGGATTTAATGGTAAAACGTTATCACACGCAGCAAGGAATGCAGGTATACCATATGTGATAATTGAAACAAATCCTGAAACTGTAAGAAATGAAAAGAAAAAGGGTGAAAAGATCATCTATGGTGATGCAAGCCATGAAGCTGTACTTGAATCCGCAAATATAGATTCTGCAAGGATCCTGGTGGTAGGGATTTCCGATTTTGTTGCCACAAGGAAAATAATTGACATGGCAAAGAGCCTGAATCCTGAAACTTACATCATTGCTAGAACACGCTATGTAAACGAGATGAGTAAACTCAGTGAGCTTGGCGCTGACGAAGTTATCCCAGAGGAATATGAGACATCTGTTGAGATATTTGTCCGTCTGCTAAAAAAATACCTTGTGCCTGAAGAAGATATTGATAAATTCACGCGTGAAGTACGTGCGAACGGATATAGCATGCTCAGAAAATCCTACACCAAGGATCAGGAGAGACACTTCGATCTAAAGGATGAACTGCCGGGGATAGAGGTCAGTACTTTCAAAGTTGGTGAAAGCTGTCTTGCAAATGGAAAAACGCTTAAGGATCTAGAAATCAGGACGAAGCATAAAGCAACCATCCTGGCAATCCGCAGAGATAATAAAACAATCACAAATCCGGATGGTGATATTTCTCTGTACTCAGGTGATATCTGTATCATTTTCGGCAAGCCAGAAGACCTGCATAAAATCAGGGAGATATTCAAGGGACCTTCATGCAGGATATGAACGTAGTTGAGCTGCCTCAGAAGATATTAAGCAATAAAGCATACTAATGCCTATGTGGATACAAATCCCTCCACCACATACATGAACTTACAACTAATAATTATAACATTTAATCATGAAAATATTCATATAAAAAAGTATTGGAACATAGACACATATTCTGTAATTAGACTGGCAAGAAACCTGCAGAATATTTTGTGCTCACCAATAATCACAAAAAATAATTGATTATGAAGATTGCATGCGTTTACCTTATAAAGGAGAAAATTAGAGCACTTATTGAAAAGGAAGACCTCACAAAAGGTCTGAAAAAAGAATACTAAATCAGTAAATGGAGAATAGAACATGGAATGGAAGTTGTCTAGAAAGACACAACAGCGTTTCAGACATTTCAGAGTCTGGAAAGATTTCGAACAAATTGATGCAAAGCCAGAGAGCTATAAATGTCTTGCATCAAAAAAATCAACTTGCGCTGTGGGATTTTTAAGGCCTTCCATTAGTACGATGTACTAATCAAACTGGGACTGAAATATTATTCTTACCTTTACCAGGTAGGAAAACATTCTTTTTTTTCTGCTATAAATGCAAAGTAATAAATTGACATAAGCTATAAGCTTATTTCATGTTCAGCAAACATAGTATATTTGATTACAAAGAAGTACTTCCCGGAATTATGATGAAAACTATTGTTTACGGGGAAAAGACCCTGATGACTGAATTTTTACTACAGAAGGGAAGCCATTTACCTTCACACGAGCATATTCATGAGCAAACCGGATATATGGTCTCAGGAAAAATGTTGCTTACCATAGGTAGCGAAACACACGAAGTAACCACCGGTGATTCATGGAATATACCGTCTAATACCCCACATAAAGCAAATATAATTGAGGATTCTGTTGCTGTTGAAGTTTTCTCTCCCTGCAGGGATGAGTATCTTGACTGATTGAAATTAAGTTTATATTTCAATTTGTTTCAATCTTTTTTATATTACTTTTTCTTGGTTTTTTACATAGCATCCTACACTAATAATATACGAGTATATAAATATAAGTAATATTTGTGTAGTAAATAATCGTACATCGGAATCCGATGTATGAGTACTCATATAGGAACCGACTTGAAAAAAGCATACTGAATTAAAAGGTGAAAAAATGAAAGACACTTGGGAAAAAGTCTTTGAATACGCATCTTCCCCACTTCACGAACGATGTCCAGAAAACTTAGAGAAGGAGTGAACATCCAGGTCAATGAAGGGAAAGTCTACTCTAAGGTGGTTCTTTTCCTGGGAGAACAGTTCGTACGTATTACAGAAGACGAAAATAGTCAGAAGATCAACACATATTATGACTGGGAAAAGATCGAATCAGTAAGAACATATAGCAAAGGAGAGTGAGCACTCTTTGTGTATGATTCCGAATAATGGATAATGGAATTATCCATTTACTTTTTAGGATAGACGGTTTATTATTTCATTAAACGGAGATTTCATCTTTCAACTGCTCATAGCAACGAACAAGTAGATTGGGACTTGCTTTCATATCAAGGATAGTAAAATCAAAAAGTCTTGCAAACTCTTCCACCATGGGTTCGAACTGCTTCTCATAATAAAGCCCCGTATCCATTTTAGCCACATTCTTATATCCTGCATAATCAAAAACAAACTTTGAGAGCTTAATATTATCCGGATCAGGCGTCATACCTGCGGATACGACCATCTCACGCCAGTGGGCTGCCCACATAGGTGTCATGAAAAAGGTACCCACACCATTAAAACTCTTAAGTTTCTCAAGATATGCGGCCCTGCCACCAAGCACTGCACCAATGCAGTCATCGATAACATCACCATTATTCTCCTTCAGTATGTGCACAGGACATGGAAGATCTGAAAGCTCTGTATCCACCTTTCCAAGAACATTTCCGCAGAGACCATAAAAAAGAAGGATGCCATCTGAATATTCTGCCATCTCACGTGCTTTGTCATAAACAACTTCTTTGAGGTGCTCAGGAGTTGCATGCAAAGCAAGCTCAAGCATTTCCACAACAAGAACAAGAGTTTTTGTTTCTTGCAGAAAATCTGAAAGCCTGTTTTCTTTTACCAGAGTGAAATTACAACCCGAATCCTTCAGTTTAGCCACAAGACCACCACAATCCGCATTATCAACTACTAAGAGATTCGTTATGGAATCGTCATTTTCAACAATATGAACGATCTCATCCTCAAACATCCTACAGGCAATGAAAGTAAGTACTGGCATTTGTCCACACTCTCCATGAAAAAGAAATGTGATTTAATCTGAAACCACATTGTATTAGAAACTACCCCTTTGATAGATGAACAGCAATCGTTCAAATCAAACCGATTAACGGAAATATGAACTCACATCTCAAACCTTGTAACTACTCCATGAAGCTTGTCTGAAGGAAGCTTATAGAACTGAACAAAGGAAGGAGATAATTTCTTCATCAGGGCAAATATTCTCCAGATAACATTATCTGTAATGATCTCCTCTTCACCATAAAATATGGTGCGTTCATCTATTCCTTCTGCTCTGAGAATCTCAACAAGATCGATAACTTCCATATATCCCATCTTGATCTCAAATACCCGTAAACCTTTTGAAATTTCTTCTTTAAATGTTCTATTTACACCAAATGGTTCTTCACTTAAAGAAATTGAAATTACAACATTGTCTTCATAAATAATCCCATTATCAAACATCGTATGGGTAATGTATTGAGGAACAAAAGACATGTCCCGTGCAAAGAAAAGAGCTGTTCCTTTTATTTTAGATGCCCTCATGTAAAGCATATTATACTTTTTGAGAAAATCATCGAGCACCATTGGTTTCAGCAATCTGTATAGTCTTTTCTGCCCTGAGGTATAGATCAGTATCATACTGAGAAGGATAGCTGCTATGGTAATTGACCAGTAACCCCCATGTGGGATCTTGTACATATTAGCCAGGAGGTACACAAAATCAACAATTGTCACAAGGAATGCAATTGCTGACTTCAACATATCTTTCCTTATATAGAAGATCAAAGTCATCATAATTCCGGTTATCACCATACTTCCGGTTACTGTCAGTCCGTATGCTGCAGCTAATTTATGAGATTCCTTGAATTCATACATAACAAACAACACTGAAATCAGAAGTAACCAGTTAACCACGCTAATGTATATCTGGGATTTCATTTCTTCTGAGGTATAGTCTATCTTCAGAAGAGGAGCAATCCTTGTACTTATTCCCTGATATACGATTGAGAACATGCCGCTTATCATTGCCTGTGAAGCTATAATAGTGGCAAGGACACTAAGAATCAGGAAAGGAATATATATTACAGGCGCCTGCTGATAAATCATTTCAAACAAAACATTGGTTGAATTGGGATTACGAAGCATGAATGCTCCCTGCCCCAGATAATTCAGAACCAGTGCTACAAATACTATTTTCCATGCTTTTATGATAGGTTCTTTACCCAGATGTCCCATGTCAGCGTAAAGCGCCTCACCACCTGTTGCACAAAGAATTACTTCAGACAATACAAAAAAACCTGTCCATCCGTTAGTTAGAACGAATTCAACTGCATAATATGGATTTATAGCTTTCAGAACTTCTGGTGTGGAAAAAATAGAAATAACGCCTGAAAATGCAAGTGTACCAAACCATAAGATCATCAAAGGCCCAAAAACCCATGCTATCTTTTCAGTACCTTTCCTTTGAATTGAAAAAAGACCTATTGCAATTATTCCGGCAATCAATATCAGCGTATTCTGGTGAATGGCTTCAAGACCCGGAATCACACGTAATCCTTCCACAGCACTTAAAATACTGATCGCAGGGGTGATAACTCCATCACCCAGGAGAAAAGAGATACCCACATAGGACAAGAATGTAATAACACTTACCTTCCTGCCTGATTTGAGTAACGGAACAAGAATTTCTTTTAATACAATGGTTCCGCCTTCACCTT
The DNA here is from genome assembly GCF_900100715.1 of Methanolobus vulcani. Lineage (GTDB taxonomy): Archaea > Halobacteriota > Methanosarcinia > Methanosarcinales > Methanosarcinaceae > Methanolobus > Methanolobus vulcani. The sequence goes on from NZ_FNCA01000004.1 coordinate 284,983, forward strand.
TTTTACCCAAGCTCATTGCAAGCCAGGAATATTCTATTGTCACAAGTATGATAAGTGTCCAGAAAATAAGAGAGAGAACACCAAGTACGTGTTCTTCTGTCAGCTTAGTAATAATGAATATAACTGTGAGAGTATATATTGGACTCGTACCGATGTCTCCAAAGACGAGACCCATGGAGTTTATTATCCCTCTGACATCCATGTTTTTAATCATAGAATAATTTCCTGTAATTAATATACCCCCTGTTAAATACAGGGCTAATACAAAAGCGTTTGGTTTAAAATATAGTTATACGATTTGCCGTAGCAGTAAAAATCCCATTCGTATGAAATACTGACAAAATTTGTATAATCTCTGGCAAAGATTAATAAGTCTTGATTAAGAACTCTAAAAGAAACTACATGGAAATAATGAGCTATCTTTATCTGGCATTTGCTATCATTTTTGAGATTTGCGGAACCACTTGCATGAAATTATCAGCGGGCCTGACAAAGCCACTGCCATCTGTACTTATCTTTGTGTTCTATGGAATAAGTTTCATATCATTCACCATTGCCCTGAAAAAAATAGAGGTAAGTGTAGCCTATGCGATCTGGGCAGGACTTGGTGTTGCCATGATATCTGCCATAGGGCATTTTGGATTTGGCGAACCTATGCCACCTGTCAGAATTGCATTCCTGGTCCTCATTGCAATAGGTGTTATAGGACTGCACCTGAGCAGCAGTGTTAACTAAACTCAGGAACTTCTGAGCATTTCTTTTTTGAACATCCCATACTCATCAAAGCCTCTGTATATCAGGACAAATACTCCCAGAAGCACATTCACCATGGTTGTTACATATATTGCAAGCATGATGGCTATCTGGTATTTTATTGCAACAAGAGGGCTTGCACCGGCAAGAATCTGACCGGTCATCATTCCAGGAAGGAAGACTATTCCTATTGTGGCCATATTTGCAATTGTAGGCTTTAGTGCAACCCTGATGCTTTTACGAAGATATGGGACAAGTGCTTCTATCTTTTCAGCCCCCATTGACAAGCGGAAAAGATATCGATTTTCATTTCTCTGTATCTCATTGCAGAAATTATCCATTCCAATTACATTGGCTTTAAGTGAATTACCCAGTACCATGCCTGCAATAGGTATGAAATATCTTGCATCAAAAAGATCAGTGAGGTCTATTATGAATTTATTGAAGTAGAGCAACATAGTATAATTGGTCACTGCCATGAAAATAGTGAGCAATGGCAGCAGATTTTGTGTTTTCAACTCCGCATTTTTCAGAACAGTATGTGATGCCACAAAAACCATTACAAGCACCCACACAATATTGAGTACTGGATTATTCAGGTCAAATACAAAAGTTAGAAAAACACCAACAAGGAGGAGTTGAAGGACCATCCTTAATGCACTTTCAAGTGTTGAAGAAATTAATTTCAGATCCAAGTAATAGCTTATAAGAACAGGTATAATAAGCAGGAAGAAAGAAAAAAACATTCCTTCAAGGCTTATATCATATGTTACCATCAGTTCACCCTACCTGAGAAGTCAATTACCTTCATTGCTTTAGTTTCCCATTCCCTGTCATGAGAAATTGCAAGTACTGTCCATTGTGGATTATCAAAGAATATGTCTACAACCTTCTGTTTCAAACCTGTGTCAAGTTCTGATGTAACCTCATCAAGAAGGAAAATATCTTTGCCTGAAAGTAATGCAAGGACTAAAACCACTCTTTGTTTTTCGCCACCTGACAGTTTCATGTATTCTTTATTCACCAGATCAGGAGAAAGAGACAGGCGATTGAGCAGTTTCTCAAGATCACTTTTACCATTGTTATTTCTGTTAGCTTTGAATGAGAAGACCTCATCAATGAGATCTGATACCTTTCCTTCTGCTATGTCGGTATCCTGAGAGACATAAGCGACCTTTTTTCTGATATCCCATATGTTATCGGCATCTACAGGAACCCCTTCCAGGTATATTTCACCGGAGTTATATTTTCCAAACCCCATTATCATTCTGAAAAGTGTTGATTTTCCAATTCCGGAATTCCCTTTTATTAATATTTTCTCACCTTTTAATATTGAGAAATTAAAATCTGAAAGAATTGATTTTCCATCATAACTAACAGAAAGGTTTTGAATATCCAATAGCCCCATTATGATTTACTCCAGTAATACATAGATGAAATTTACGTTATTGCCATAAGCTGTATGCGGATATAGCTTCCCAATATAGAATATTGGGTCCTATTTACATAATATAGCTCAGATATATATAGAGCTATTACTTACTTAGTTGTGGGTTGGTCTGACATATACTTACAACTCTGCCCCCGATAAGAAACCAACCCAAAATCTCTTTCATATAAGATTCAGAGTCCGGAAACAATCTTTTTGCTTAAACTCTTTAAATGAAAACATACATAGAATATGTCATGAGCAAGAATTCACTTACAGAAGGACATAAAGCTCCTGAGTTTTGTCTTCCAGACCAGGATGAGAATAATGTATGTCTCAAGGATTTCGCTGGAAAATGGGTTGTTCTTTACTTCTATCCAAAGGATAACACCTCAGGATGTACAAAGGAAGCACAGGACTTTACAGCTCTTAAAGGTGACTTTGAATCAGAGAATGCTGTTATTCTTGGAGTAAGTAAAGACAGTGTTAAGTCACATATAAAATTCATCGAGAAAAAAGAACTTGGAATTACCCTTCTTTCAGATGAAGAAACAACAATTCATCAGAAGTATGACGTCTGGAGAATAAAGAAGAACTATGGCAAAGAATACCTTGGAACAGTCAGGTCAACCTTCCTTATTGATAATGAAGGAAATATTGCAAGGATATGGGACAATGTTAAAACTAAGGAACATGCAGAAAAAGTACTTGCAACTCTGAAAGAAATCAAAGCTAACTAAATTGATAAATTAGAAACTAGAAATTGATATAATCGGATATTGTGCTGAATATCAAAATATAACCAAGTGCCAGCATAATAAGGGATATGTACCATGCCCATCTGAGAATTCTACCAAGATTCTCAGGTTGCATCATTTTTAGAAAAAAACGATCGACCGCGCTTGGCCGATCTTCTGGAACATCGTTCATAAAAAAAGGTTATCAAAGGATTATCCTTTGATCCTCTTGAGTCTGAAGGTGTTTTCCCTCTCCATCTCTTCGAGACGGAGCCTAATGAAGACCATTGCTTCCTGTAGTTCAGGTATAACCTTGAACTCGAGAGCATTGACACGCCTTTTTGTCTTCTCGATATCATCAAGAAGCTTTTTCATGGTTGTCTCTATCTCTGCTGCAAGGATGATCTTTTCTACGAGATGCTCATAAGCATCTGCTGCCTCATCGGTGTATGAACTGGTACCAAGAATACCATAACCTCTTTCGTGTATGGATTTCTTAACACTGGATGATTCGATCTTTGGAACAACCACACCCATGATGTTACGACTTTCCAGCTCAATTTCAGGCTTGCTCTGAAGTGCAAAAGCTGTGGATTTGACGGTAATTGTACCGTCAACAGCATTTGCAATACCGATCTTACGGGAAGCTTCTTCATAGGCGGCATCCAGCTCAGATCTGACATCCTTAGCCTTGCTGAGAATCTCAAAGAACTCAAGGATAAGACCATCTCTCTTCATCTTAAGCAGCTTGTGACCACTCTGTGAGAGCTTGATTTTTTTCTTGATCTCAATGAGTTCTGATCGAGTTGGTTTTACATCTTTCACGCCCATGTTGGATCACCTTTAAGTTAGTTGCTCTTGTGAGCAGGGTGGTACTTCTCGATATACTTGTTATCGATCCTGGTAAGCAGAGCTTCCGGAAGCTCAGAGAGAATGTCCCAGCCAACCTGAAGTGTGTCTTCAATTGACCTGTCTTCATCTCTTCCCTGACGTACGAATCTGTCTTCGAACAGATCTGCGAATTCAAGAATCCTCTGGTCTCTCTCGGACAATGCCTCCTTACCTACGATAGCCACAAGACCTCTGAGGTCACGACCTTCTGCATAACCAGCATACATCTGGTCAGATACTGCTTTGTGGTCATCCCTAGTCTTTCCTTCACCTATACCTGAGTTCATCAGACGTGACAGTGATGGAAGAACATTGATTGGTGGGTAGATACCCTTCATATGAAGTTCCCTGGAAACTACGATCTGACCTTCTGTGATATAACCTGACAGATCGGGGATCGGGTGGGTAATATCGTCACCTGGCATGGTAAGGATTGAGAACTGTGTTACAGATCCCTTTCTTCCCTTGATTACACCTGCACGCTCATAGAGTGATGCAAGGTCAGTGTACATGTAACCTGGGTAACCACGTCTACCTGGTACTTCTTCACGGGCTGCGCCCATCTGACGGAGTGCTTCACAGTAGTTTGTGATGTCAGTAAGGATAACAAGTACGTGCATATCGTGCTCGTATGCAAGATACTCTGCAGCTGTAAGAGCCATCCTTGGTGTGATGATACGTTCTACAGCAGGGTCGTCTGCAAGGTTAAGGAAAACCACAGCTCTCTCAAGAGCACCGGTCTTCTCGAAGTCTTCCATGAAGTACTGGGCTTCTTCGTTTGTGATACCCATTGCAGCGAATACTACTGCGAAATCTTCAGTGGAACCAGGAACCTTTGCCTGACGTGCGATCTGAAGAGCGATCTCGTTGTGTGGAAGACCTGATCCTGAGAAAATAGGAAGCTTCTGTCCACGAACAAGTGTGTTTGTACCGTCAATGGTAGAGATACCTGTCTGGATAAAGTCCTCTGGTGGCATCCTTGAATATGGGTTCATTGATGCACCGTTTACATCGATCCTGTCTTCCGGAACAATACGTGGTCCACCATCGAGTGGTTCACCTGCACCGGACAGAATACGACCGAGCATGTCCTTTGATACAGGGAGTTTAATTGTCTCACCGGAGAACACTACACCAGACTCTTCGTTGAGTCCGCCTGTACCTTCGAATACCTGAACTGCTACAACATCAGCGGAGGTATCAAGAACCTGACCTCTCTTTGTTGTGCCGTCTGGAAGGTTGATGTGAACAAGTTCACCGTAACCTACTGGTTCAGTCTTCTCGAGAAAAATCAGCGGTCCGGCGATTTCTGTGATCGTCTTATATTCCTTGGTCATCTTAGTTGCCTCCAAGTGCTGCAAATTCCTTGTCCATCTTTTCCATGACAACATTCAGTGCATCATCGAAGTTCTCTTCGAATTTGACCTTGGCAAGATCGTCCTTAGACTCTACTGAGAGGATATCCTTCATTGGGATTCCTGCTTCCAGTGATGCCTGTGCCATGTCACTGTACTTGGAGATTGCTTTGAGTAATTTATACTGTTTATCGAATGGACAGTATGTGTCAACAGGGTGGAATGCGTTCTGCTGAAGGAAGTATTCCCTGAGCATACGGCAGATCTCAAGAATCAACTGCTGGTCTTCCGGAAGTGCATCGGAACCAACAAGCTGTACGATCTCCTGAAGTTCGGATTCCTGCTGGAGAAGATCCATTGCATTGTCCCTGAGTGGTACCCAGTCAGGTGCAACGTTCTCTGCAAACCAGTCAGAAAGACCCTGGGTGTACAGACTGTAACTTGTAAGCCAGTCAATGGATGGGAAGTGTCTCCTCTGTGCAAGTTTTGCATCCAGTGCCCAGAACACTTTTACGATACGGAGAGTGTTCTGTGTAACAGGCTCTGAGAAGTCACCACCAGGTGGTGATACTGCACCAATAACTGTAATTGAACCTTCTTCTGCTGCAAGTGACTTTACTGCACCTGCACGCTCATAGAACTCTGAGAGTCTTGCAGAAAGGTATGCTGGATAACCTTCTTCACCAGGCATTTCTTCAAGCCTTGAGGAAATTTCTCTCATTGCTTCTGCCCATCTGGATGATGAGTCTGCCATAAGTGATACATCGTATCCCATGTCACGGTAGTATTCTGCAATTGTGATACCTGTGTAAACAGATGCTTCACGAGCAGCTACAGGCATGTTGGATGTGTTTGCGATAAGAACTGTACGTTCCATGAGAGGACGACCGGTCTTTGGGTCCTGGAGTTCAGGGAACTCATTCAGTACATCAGCCATCTCATTTCCACGTTCTCCACATCCAATATATACTACAATGTCAGTGTCACTCCATTTTGCAAGCTGCTGCTGTGTAACAGTCTTTCCTGAACCGAATGGACCAGGGATAGCTGCTGTACCTCCCTTTGCTACAGGGAAGAGACCGTCAAGGATTCTCTGACCTGTAATAAGAGGTCTTTTTGGAATGAATTTCTTGTCTACTGGACGTGGCATTCTTACAGGCCACTTCTGCATCATGGAAATTTCGGTACCGTCTGTGAGTACACAGATCGTTTCGTCTACCTTGAACTTTCCTGACTTTATCTCTTCAACTGTACCGGAAACTGTTGGTGGCACCATGATCTTGTGCTCAACGTTCTCTGTTTCCTGTACAACACCAATTGTCTGACCGCCCTTTACGGAATCGCCACTTGATACAGTAGCCTTGAATTCCCATACTCTTTCACGGTCAAGACCGTTGGCAGTCACACCTCTGCTAATGAAGTCTCCCATCTTTTCCTGGAGAACTTTCAGAGGTCTCTGAATACCATCATAAATACTTTCTAATAAACCTGGACCGAGCTCTACAGAGAGGGACATTCCAGTGTTCACTACAGGCTCACCTGGCTTGATACCAGATGTATCCTCATATACCTGAACAGTGGCTTTGTCACCTTCAATTCTGATAACTTCGCCCATAAGACCTTCGTGACCAACGTGTACCACATCGTACATCTTTGGCTTTATACCCATAATAGTAACGACAGGTCCGGCCACACGATAAACTTCACCTTTCATTTCCACAGATCTACACCTACCGATTGCTTTATTTTTTCCCTTAAATTCGAACTTTCACCACTACCACCGAGAGTCACAACAGTTGGCTCAACAGAATCGCTGATAGTGTATCTCAACATCTCCGGTAGTCCATTCAGATCATCACCGTGCATTATCAGAATGCCGACTTCTCGATCCTCAAGTATTTTCTCTACAGTAGGCTCAAGTTCGCCATTATTAACTTCAAATATCTTTTTGATACCCGCAAGTCTGAAACCTGTTACAAACTCGCTATTTCCTACCACTGCTAATTCCATCAGATCACCAACTGTTCCTTGATAACATCATCTTCGAGGTTGGCAGCTTTACCACGAATGATTATCCGCAAGTTGCTTATCTCGTTCTGTTTACTTAGCATGTAGTCCATGATTGGTACAATTGAGATCGGATAAACATGTGAGAAGCTTGCTGCAGATTTAAGCCTGTGCTGTTTCAGTCGGGTTTCGATATCAATTAATGAACTCATATCCGGTTTTACAACATCTGAGATGACATCCCAGTAAGGGTTGTTTTCCAACTCAGATACAAAGTCTGCAAAGGAAAGAGGCATCAATCTTTCTGTCTCTTTAAGTTTGCACTTCAATCCACCTTCGATCATCAAATCCATTGACTCTGAATCAGTAATTCCTGACTTCTTCAGACGGAAAAGAGTAACAAGATTTTTTATATCGATGCCCATTCTGGTAAATTCCTCAAACAGCTTGCGATCCTTTGATTTGGACCCGCCTACTGCGGCAAACAAACCTGTGTAGTACATTTTATCAAGCTTATTCTCGATCTCAGAAAGATTTGCACCATCGTAATTTTTTAATATCGGGTAATATTCCGTATTTGCAAGCTCAGAGATGACTTCCTCGTAAGTTGCTTTTGCTGCAAGGTCAGAAAGGCAAGTATAACTCAGTCTTCCTGCTGCAACAATTGCATCAAGAATTTCTTCTGTTGATGCATTACAATATTTACCACGCAGAATGGTTTTAATATTCCAGATATCATACTTCTTGAGTTTCTCACCGATAAGGAAGTTCACATCACCATCTGAAATATTAAGTAACTTAGTGAAGGTCTCTGCAAGATTCCTGTTAAGTGCATGCTCAATAAGGTCTACGCCTTCATACTGCCTTGCCAGTTCGTCGACATCCTCCTTATACTCAGATTCTTCTATGAACCTGGTAATTTCATCAATGCTCATGTTCATGAGCCTAGGATAGGTCTCCTTTGGCAGAAGCTTACTTTTCATTGCACGTACACGTGCTGTGGTATATGCATAATTTGCATGACCCTTTGAATGGGATTTTTTGGAATTACCACGCTTAAATTTCTGCAACAGCTGCATTTAGAAATCACCCGAATAAGATATCAGATGTCTGTTTCAACAACCGCTCATTCACGCTTTTAAGGATGACATCGTAGGTATAATCCAATCTGATAGTACCATCTTCGTTCTCGATAACAACACCACCGAGACAATCGATATTGCCGGCGTATTCGAGAGAAGATAACTTCTTGACAATCTCCTCGGAAACAGCATTAGAATAGATCTTTGTGCCGTTTGCCTCGTTCTCACTGATGAGTTCTTTGAGGAGTGCTTCATTTTTCTCTGGAGAAAACTCAGAAATGGTTTCTACAGCCTGGACATATACTTTTTCGAGTATTTCCTTGCGTGCATTGAGCAATGTGCGCTTCACTTCGAGATTTGCACTGGATATTTCTTGCTGCCTTATCTTTTTAATATCATCTTCTGCCTTTGCAAGACGTTCACCCATAATCCTTTTAGCATTCTGTTTTGCTTCATCAAGAATCAGAGCTACTTCTGCATCTGCTTCAGAATCCAGTTTGGAAACTTCTGCCTGAGCAGCATCCATGATATCTTTAACAACAGTTTCTAGTCCCATGCTCAACACCTTTATAAAATTCAAGAGCGAAAAATGCGCTCTTAAATTATCTGATCAACAGTGCAACTACCAGACCAAAGATTACAATTGTTTCTGGAATAACAGTCAAAATCAAACCTTTACCGAAAAGACTCTCGTTCTCAGCCATTGCACCGATTGCTGCACTACCGATGTCCTTCTCTGCAAGAGCGGATGCGATACCTGTAAGACCTACTGCGAGTCCTGCTCCAATTGCTTTTAGTCCTGCTGGGTCCATTGTTGTTACTGCTTCTGTTACCATTTTCTTATTCCTCCGTGTATTTTCTAATATATCCGAATGGATCGTATTTGCGTCCCCCTCCTTCGTAGAATTTTCCGAAGAATTCTACATACTGTAACCTGAGTGAGTGTAAACCGGGGGCGATAATACTCAGGACAGTATTCAATGAGTGTCCAAATAAGAACACTATAATTGCACCTATTGTTGCCACACCTACTGGCGTCCCTGGTTCCCAAATCATTTCAAAAGCGATAAGGTTGACAGTTGACGCAATGTAGATGGATGACAAACCTACAGCTATGATACGAGTGTAAGACAGTGAGTTACTGAGTAGTGAAGGCAACTCGATAGGTCCTTTGATACCTTCTCCCTTGAGAAGCATTACAAATCCTATTAAGAAGACAACTACACCGGCAATCGTAGCAATGGATGGAAGTACTGCTACATATCCAAGAACTGCGATAAGCAGGCCGATTTCAATAACAAACCAGCTTCCTTTCTCAAAAATAGCTGCTGACATCCCATGTTTCTTGTTCTCATTAATGAAACCAAGGAGATAACCAATGTTGATATGAATGAAACCGATAAGAGCGGTTGCAATGATCATGGTCATCACAAGATGGGTCCTGTGAATAGGGAAAGTGATCATTTCATCCCCGACTGGAGATGCAAATAGATTGATTGTTTCAAAACCAGGAATTAAACCTGATATAGTTTCATGCTCTGTGTGAAGACTTGCAAGCGAAAATCCCAGGAACTCACCATATAGCACACCAAATATCAGAGTAGATATCTGACAGTATATCAGAATGTTCATGAGTGGCTTGATAGCTTCAGAAGATATCATCTTCTTGATTCCAAGTGCCATTGCAAGTAATATAAGTGCATATCCAATATCACCAAGAATCATTCCGTAAAAGAGCGGGAAAGAAATGAATATCAAGAAAGTAGGGTCAAGTTCTTTATAGACAGGTCTTGCATAAAGGTCCATGATTTCCTGGAAAGGAGAAGCTATCTTAGAATTATTGTACTCGATCGGTACTATTTTTTCATCTGCTTTTGTCATTTCCTGTTTGGAAACGAAAGCCCTTCCGTTTGTAGCTTCTTTCACAATGCGTTCCAGCTCAGAGAAATCCTCTGCAGGAACCCATCCGTCAATCATGAAAGTGCTGTCTGATGTAGCAACTCTCAAAGGCGCTTCTGACTTCTGAGCTTCCATTGACAGAATTTCATTACTTGCAAGAATGAAATCAGCATATTTATCCTTAAGTGACTCTATCTCTGCATCAATAGACTCAATCTGTTCCTGTAATCCAGATTCCTTTGAGATGACACCTTTAAGAGACTCAGAAGGTACTCCGCTTGCAGCCGGGATTCTAAGTTCCCTGTAACCTGAACCTGCAAGAACATCAGCCACTTCAGTTGCTTTGTCCTTAGAGACAAATAAAACTACAGTGCCTTCTTTTGCATCATAGAACATCTCATACGCAGAAGTGATCTTAGAAACTGCATCCCCAACATCTTCCTTTACATTTCCTGCAAATACAGCAAGATGCTCGTATCCACGGTAAAGATCAAGGTCAAGAGAAATGTTAGCAAAAGGAAGTAATTCTTTCTTTAAAGAATCAAGCTCTTTAAGCTCAGCTTCGAGTTTGCTTTTTTGCTCAGTTTTAACGTCAAGTTCAGCATCAAGTTTATCAAGAGTTGCATCAAGGTTCGAAAGAACTGAACTCTCAGCATCTTTACGTTTTGATTCAACATCCTTTACTCCAAGTAAACTGGCAATGGACCTGATCTTGATAAGTTTCTTTGATACTTCATCAATCTTCTCAAAAGGTCTTCCAATATGGAGACCGGAACCATCTTCATTGAAATCTTCGATCTGGAACAGATTTGCTTTGTGCAGAGCATCGACCGTTTCTTCAAAAATGCTTTTATGGCCAACAATTACGGCACGACTCATCTGCTTTACATCAAGCATGTATTGCCCTCTCGAATTCGTTAATGATTAATGTTACAGCCTCGTCTATTTTGGATGAAGCAGAGCTTGCGATAGTTTTAGCCTCGCTGCCCCCATTCTCGACGATTTTTGCTTTATCTGAAGTGATAGACTCTTCTGCAGATTTCATTGCACTTTGTGCAGATTTCTGTGCATCGACTTCGGCCTGTTTAATGATTTCCCTGGCCTCGGCACGTGCACTGGCGATACGGTCGTTTTTTCTTTTGATACCGTCGTCAACCATTTTGTGTGCATTGTCTTCTGCTTCTTTGATTTCCGACAAGATTTTTTCTTTGGCCATGCTAATCCTCATGTGATGAATTGCTTATTATCCCGAATAAATCAACATCTCCTATTGCTAACTCACATATAAAGTATTCGGTTTTCCAGATACTAGCGAGCCATAAATAATCACGATTTATCATGATAGTGGAAGATTTTATTAGAGATACAATATTACAAATGTTTGCTCCTGGTTGCGATAAATATAGTACTTTAATGAACAATGATTATACAAAATCAACAAATAGATTTATCAAGTCTTACCGGAAGCTGTGTTCCTTCCGGTATAGTGCGGATATATTTGCTACGGAATTCAGGGTTGCGCATCATACAGTATTCCGCAGAGCAATTATATGCTTCATGCTTGCCCATTCTTTCCCATATTGCAGCAAGATCCTCCTCACGAATATTGCCGAATGAAAGAGGAGTATAAGCACAGGGTAAAACATCCCCCCCTGCTGTTGTATGCATCCATCTCCTACCTGCAAAACAACCAAACTCATCAGGACCCATAAAATTCGGGAATGAAGTTACCCTTGGACCATCCTCTTTTTTGTTCATTGATTTCTGGAACTTCCCAAGCCTATCAACATCTTTGGAAGTAATTACCTCATCCTCATGATCCAGCCAGCGTCCAACAGCTATGATCTCATAAATTGATAATTCCTGCATACCCATATCTGCTGCAAAATTGTAGAAACCATCAAGATCATCTATATTATGAGGTGAAACAACCACAAAAAGATCCGCAAGAACCCCAGCATTGACAAAGTGCTTGATACCATTGACAGTATTCTGGAAAGCTCCTTCACGATTTCTTACACGATCATGTTCAGCCTCATCAGGACTATCCAGACTTAAGTGTGCAGCAAAAAGACCTGCTGCTTTTAGATCCATAGCCCTTTGTTCAGTCAAACTGAAACCTGATGTGAAACATGAAACTATAGCACGGGACTTGTCCACCTTGGCGATCATTTGCTCAAGGTCTTTCCTGAGCAAAGTTTCCCCACCATCAAAAGCAATATAATATGAACCTAGATCAATTGACTGGCCAATAGCACTATTGATTTCATCAGCAGTCAGAATTGGATCTGCAACAGTACCAGCCGCCCCACAATGTATACAATCATAAGGACAGTGCGTTGTAATCCCTATTGAAAATTGATCAGGTACTCTCTTCTTTAATATAGAGGCCACCTGGGCACTGATCATCCTATTGAATATATCGCCCGGCATTGGCGGAGCCCATGTAGAGAATATTATGTTATCCTCATCTGAATATATGGGTTTCTCTTCAAGAAATATCTTGTTGATACGTTTTATAATCGGTTTTGCAACAGCAGACAGGGGACCCTCTGTATCAAGGACCACTCGTCCGTTTTCTGTGCTGGCATTTACTTTAATTACTGATTTATCATAAACCCTCATGAAGTCACCTGACAATTGAATAAAATTAAAGGATATCAGCAGGAAGCATATCCACAGTAATAAGGTCAGTTATTAATTCCAGTTTATCCCTTGAATCAGAAGACGGGAACGAAGCAAGGATATCTTTTGCATTTTTAACGCAGATACAAACCTGTTCCACAGTTTTCTCCACAGTTTTATCATGATCCATAACCCTTCTGTAGATAAGAGGTAATGTAACAGATTCATAAGTAGAACTTTTATCTTCAAGCTCATTAAGATACTCAAGAAGATCATCAACTATCTGATATGCATTGCCCACATTTTCACCAAAGGACCTTAATTTCCTGGCAGTTTCAGAATCAGCACCTGCAACATATGCACCTATTGCGGCACTTGCAGCAAAAAGAGATCCTGTCTTCTTACTGATACACTCAAAGTAGTTCTTTTCCTTGAATTCATCATCAACACTTGAAATATCGATGGTTTCACCTTCAGCCATATACATTCCTGCCCGGCCGAATTCATTTACTGCATCATTACCATATCCGGAAATAAGAGATATTGCCTTGGAAATCAGGAAATCACCACAAAGAATAGCTGCCGGGATTCCATATTTTTTGTGTGCTGACTCGACACCACGACGTACAAGACCTCCATCAAGTACATCATCATGGATAAGAGATGCGGAATGAATAAATTCAATTGCAAGTGCTGCCTTTACGCCTTCAGTTGAATTTCCTCCACACATCTCAGTACATAATATAAGCATAACAGGACGGATATTCTTTCCACCGGAACTGCATATGTGCAGAAGCATCTTTTTCATCTGGGAACTATCATCCATAGAATGGACCATATCATCCTTGGCCATCTTGATCAACTGATATTCATCCAGATCATCTATTTGTATCATAACCACGCCTGCTCATTCTGAGTATTTAGAAGGACAACTCATAACTATCTGACTTGCTTCAACCATGGTTGGAGAAAGCATTTTTCCGCTTATACTAACACTTTGCCCCTCTGCAAGGTTGGCCGGAAGAGAACCGGTATATTCCACATTAATCTCATAAGAAGGTTCTTCCAGGTCCTGAAGTGCAAAAGAAGTTCCGTCTGTAGTAATATCAAGAGTTCCATTCTTGATCATGCCCATTGTGTTGACATCATGCCCTACAAACTCCTCTGAGTTCTGAGATATATCAGATATCATATAATATCCCTGTGAAAGGTCAACATTCCAGAGACCTACAAAACCAACAACAGCGATGAAAACAACTGCAACTATCGTTTTTTGTGTTCTATCCATAGGAAGCACCTCTACAATGATCGTTTATCAGGATCACTTTTCTATCCTGTTACATTGGCGCAGCAGTTTTCTACGGGAACTCACAATGTATGCAACATATACCACCAATGTAATCCACGTAATTGTAAATGCAATCTCTAACGCGCCTATAAAGAATCACCTCTATATCAGCCTATTTGTTCGTCATAGGCATTAAGACGAACCCTTATATCAAAAATCAGGCACAAATGAACCAATTTATACATTGATGGCTCAGCCTGATAATCAAGTATTAATATGGGTGTGCAGTAGTATAGTCCCATCCTATAAATAGGTAATATAAGCCAACATACGAACAAAAAACATTCATGATCAATTATGGTAAAACCTCCAAGACTCATCGCATGGGAAACAACAGCAGGATGTAACCTTTCATGTAAACACTGCAGAGGTTCATCTACTGAGAAAAAACCAGAGGGCGAACTTACAACTGAACAAGCACTCCATTTCGTAGATGAAATTAAAGAAATGGGAAATCCAATACTCATACTTAGTGGTGGAGAGCCACTGGTAAGGGATGACATATTCGAGATTGCAAAATATGCCACGGAAAAAGGTCTGCGCGTTGCTATGGCAACAAACGGAACTTTAGTCACACCTGAAATGGCAGACAAAATAAAAAACGTGGGCATTCAGAGAGTAAGCATCAGTCTTGATGGTTCTAGTCCTCAGACACATGATGACTTCCGTTGCATGCCAGGAGCATTTGAAGGTGCCTTGAATGGAATAGAGAATCTAAAAGATGCAGGGATAGGTTTCCAGATAAATCCTACAATCACAAAACGCACCATAGATGAAATTCCTGCCATACTTGAGATGGCAAAGGAACTGGGCGCAGATGCACTTCATATTTTCCTTCTCGTACCAACAGGAAGAGGCAAGGAACTTGAAAACGATGAGATCCCTCCTGTGGAATACGAAAGGATACTCAATTGGTTCTATGACAGGCAGAAAGATGCAGGCATACAGCTCAAAGCAACCTGTGCACCCCATTATTTCAGGATAATGCGCCAGCGTGCGGAAAAAGAAGGTATTGAGATAAGTGTCAAAACCCACGGTTACGAAGCAATGACCAAAGGATGTCTCGGAGGAACAGGGTTTTGTTTTGTATCAAGCACAGGAGACGTATATCCTTGCGGATATCTTCCAGCACTTGCAGGAAACATAAAAGAGCAGAGTTTCAAGGATATCTGGGAGAACTCGAAGGTATTCAATGATCTGCGTGATGTCTCCAAACTAAAGGGAAAATGTGGAATATGTGAATATAATACAGTATGCGGAGGCTGCCGTGCACGTGCATATGCTGCCACAGGAGACTATCTTGAGGAAGAGCCATACTGTATATATGTACCTAAAAAACAGTGATTTGAATGATATTTCTTGATGATACCGATAAAAAGATACTCAATACTATCCAGTTTGATTTTCCTCTGGAAACAGAGCCTTATAAGAAGCTGGGAGAAGAATTGGATATCAGTGAAGACGAAGTAATTGAAAGGCTTGCCAGGCTGCATGACGATGGTGCTGTCAGAAAGATTGGACCAATAATCAACCGCAAAGGTGTAGGAGGCACCAGCACCCTTGTGGCTGTAAGTGTTCCTGAAGAAAGGGTTGAAGAAGTAGCAGAATACATCAACGCCTATCATGAAGTATCACATAACTATCATCGTCCGGAGAAATTCAATATATGGTTCACTATTTCTGCAGCTAACAGAGAAAGAATTGATACTATAATAGGAGAGCTCCGTGAAAAGACCGGAATGGAGTTTGTTGACCTTCCAACTAAAAAACTGTTCAAGATCGGAGTAAGGTTCAACATTAAATAAGCGGTGAGACCATGGACGATATTGATGAGAAGATAATTAAAATGACACAGAACGGCATCCCGCTTAAAAAATCACCTTTTGCAGATATTGCCAGTGAACTTGGGATAAGTGAGCAGGAAATAATAGACCGCCTCAAAAAGATGCAGGGAGAAGAGGTCATTCGCAGGTTCGGTGCATCAATCGGACACAGGGATATCGGAATTATTGCAAATGCAATGTGTGTCTGGAACGTGCCTGATGAGAGAACAGAAGAAGTCGGTACAACAATGGCAAACTTCTCCGAGGTCACACACTGCTATGAAAGACCACGTGCTCCAGGATGGGACTACAACCTGTTTGCAATGGTCCACTCATACACAAAGGAAGACTGCGAGGAAGTTGCAGCAAGGATATCAGAGGCAACCGGAATCACGGATTATAAACTTCTTTACAGTGACAGAGAATTCAAGAAAACTGGAGTTAGGTTGTAATCGAAATCTTTAACTAATTTTACCGGAAAAAGCAGAAGGCAATCATTTCCGGAGATGGAGATATGAAAGACAAGAACCACTTCCTGCCACTGCTGATTGATATGAGCGACAAGAAAGTCGTGATATTCGGAAGTGGATCTGTCGGGGAAAGAAAAGCTAAACTGTTCTCAGAGTATGCAAAAGTTACGATAGTCAGTCGTAGCTTTCATGATGTTTTTTATGAGCTTGAAGAAAAATACGACATCAGGTTAATCAAAGCGGATGCAGGAAAGCTCACAGATGAAGAGATAAATGATATCATAAGAGATGCTTTCCTTGTAATTCCTGCCACCAACGACAGAAGCATAAATGAAAGGATTGTTGTTCTGTCTAAATCCTTTGGGATACTGACAAATGAAGTAGATGCCATTGGTGATGTCACAGTGCCTGCTGTGATAAAACGTGGGGGACTTACCATCAGCATATCCACCACCGGCTCAAGCCCTGCCTTTTCAAGATTTACACGTCAGCAGGTTGAGAAGATCATTACACCTGAATTTGCCGACATGATCAAAATCCAGGATGAAATGAGAACTTACCTAAAAGGCGAAGTTCCTGACCAGAAAGACAGAAAAGAGATACTGTGGGAAATTCTTGAGAGTCAGGAAGTGTGGGACGGGCTTAAAGAATCATATGAAAAAGGGTTTAATACAGCACAGGGTATAGTAAGGAAGAAAATAAGCGAGAAAGTCAGATGAACATGTACCACAGACACCGCTATTTGAATTATTGTAAAACACGAGGTAACCATGACTGAAATAACCAGTATGGTGATAACCCATTCCAAAGCAACTGTCGAAGAGATAGAAGAAGCATGGGAAGGGGACATAGAAAAAATGCTCAAGGACCTTCATTCCCTTGATCTTGTTTGCGAGTGTGTTGTACTTAAGACCTGCAACCGCGTTGAAATATATGTTGTTTCACCAAAGGGCAGTACTGTCCTGTTCCACTTTGCCAAGAAAATGGGACTTTCTTCTAATATAATAGACTTTTTTGAACATGAAGAATCCATCATGCATCTTCTCAGGCTTGCATGTGGTCTTGAATCCATGATCATCGGTGAAGACCAGATCCTTGGTCAGATCAAAGACCTGTACCTTGTTGCTAAAAAGATAGGAACCACTGGCAAAATGCTCGATACTGCATTCAGCAAAGCTATACAGGTAGGAAAACGTGTCAGAACCGAGACTGAAATCAACCGTGGTGCACTTTCAATTGCATCAGCATCAGTAGATCTTGCAGAAGACACTGTTGGTGACCTTAAGAATAAGATGGTGCTGGTCATTGGAACCGGAGAGATGGGGACACTTGTCACAAGGGCACTTTCCCACAGGGAGATCGAACTGATGTACATTGCCAACCGTACATATGAAACTGCAAAGAACCTTGCCGATGAAATGGGAGGGCATGCAGTACACTTTGACCAGATCGATGAGAATCTCAGGAGAGCCGATGTGGTCATCAGTGCAACCGGTGCACCCCACTATGTTCTGAAATACGAACAGGTCGAAAAGGCAATGAGCTTCAGAGAAAAAGAACTCCTACTAATTGATATCGCAAATCCCAGAGATATTGACCCTTCTACTGATAACATCCCTCATGTGACCCTCTATAATATAGATAACCTGAGAGTCATAAATGAGAAGAATCTGGAAATGAGAATGGAAGAAGCTAAAAAAGCCCAGTCAATTATCGATGAGGAATTCGATCTTCTAATAAAACAATACAAGAGACAGAGAGCAGATACACTTGTATCTGAACTGTATGCGCAATCATATAAACTCCGCGTGAATGAAAAAGATAAAGCCATCACAAAACTTGGTGCCTACCATACAATTGGTGACACTGAAAAGCAGATCATCGAAGACCTGACACACTCCATAATCAATAAAATGCTGGCAGAGCCTACCAAAGTAATCAGATATGCAGCAGAGATCGGTGACGACGAGCTGCTGGAGTCTGTTGCCAGAGTATTTATCGCTAATAGATCAAACATTAAAGAAAAGAATGAGCTGGTAAAATGTTCCCCGAGCGCAGAATGAGAAGGCTGAGAAGCGGCAAGATTAGAGATCTGGTACGTGAAACATCATTGTCAGTTAATGACCTGATATATCCGGTGTTTGTCAATGAAATAATAAACGAATCAGAGGAAGTAGCATCCATGCCAGGCGTGTTTAACCTGCCATTGGACATGGTCGCAGACGATGCAAAAGAAGCTGCGGATCTCGGAATACCTGCCATGATACTTTTTGGCATTCCAGAGCATAAGGATGAGAAAGGAAGCAGTGCCTGGGGAGATGAAGACATTGTACAACAGGCAGTGCGCGAGATCAAGAATGAACTCGGAAAAGACATGCTTGTAATTACCGATGTCTGCCTTTGCGAATATACTGACCATGGACACTGTGGAATGGTTGATTTTGACACAGAAGAGATCATGAATGATCCAACTCTACCACTTCTTGGAAAGACCGCACTCAGCCATGTAAAAGCAGGAGCAGACATGGTTGCACCATCAGGAATGATGGACGGCATGATATCTGCAATTCGCAGTGAGCTTGATAAAAACAATTTCCACAATACTCCAATTATGTCCTATGCTGCAAAATATTCATCAGCGTTTTATGGACCCTTCAGGGATGCAGCAGGTTCAGGATGCTGCTTCGGAGATAGATCCACGCACCAGATGGATCCCGCAAATTCTGATGAAGCACTCATGGAAGCAGCTCTTGATATCGAAGAGGGGGCCGACATAATTATGGTCAAACCGGCACTTCCGTATCTTGATATATTATACCGCCTCAAGACAGAATTTGAAATTCCAACGGCAGCTTACAATGTCAGTGGTGAGTACTCAATGCTTAAGGCAGCAGCACAAAACGGCTGGCTTGATGAGAAACAGGTGATGTATGAATCCTTGATATCAATTAAGCGTGCAGGTGCTGATATGATTATTACTTATTTTGCCAAAGAAATGGCACAGATGTTAAAATGATTACAGGGTGTTTATATGTCATTAGATAAGTCCAGAGATTTATACAATAAAGCAAGAACCCTCCTGCCAGGAGGAGTCAGCAGTCCGGTAAGAGCTATCAAACCATACCCATTCTACACTGAATCAGCATGCGGTTCTAAAATAAAAGACATTGATGGAAATGAGTACATCGACTACTGTCTTGCATATGGACCTAATATTCTGGGACACGCAAATCCCACCATCAAACAGGCAATAATTGACCAGCTTGATAAAGGATGGCTCTACGGCACACCAACAGACCTTGAAGTAAAACTTGCTGAGAAGATAGCAGCACTTTACCCAAGCATCGATATGCTCAGGTTCGTTTCAACAGGAACCGAAGCAACTATGAGTGCACTTCGTGCAGCAAGGGGATTCACAGGCAAGAACAAGTTCATTAAGATCGAAGGTGGATTCCACGGTGCACATGATGCCGTACTGGTTAAAGCCGGCTCAGGTGCAACAACTCTTGGAAAGCCAGATTCACTTGGAATTCCAGAGGACTTTACAAAACACACATTACAGACACCTTTTAACGATATTGAAGCACTTACCCAGTTAATTGAAAAGAACCAGGACGATATGGCAGCGGTCATACTTGAACCTGTAATGGGTAATATTGGTCCTGTACTTCCAGAGGGAGATTACCTCAAAGAGGTTCGCAAAGTTACAGAAGAAAATGATGTAGTACTCATCTTTGACGAAGTTATCACAGGTTTCAGGCTTGCAATGGGTGGAGCACAGGAATACTTCGGCGTTACACCTGATATGACAACACTGGGAAAGATCGTCGGTGGAGGAATGCCAATCGGAGTTTTCGGAGGAAAGAAGGAGATCATTGAAATGATTGCACCTTCCGGAAGCGTTTATCAGGCAGGAACCTTCAGCGGAAGCCCGGCTTCAGTTGCAGCAGGACTTACAGTAATTGATGTACTTGAAAAAGAAGAAGTACACAAGAACCTTAATGCAACAGGAGACATGATGAGAAGCAGATTGTCTGAAATTGTTGCAGACCTCAATCTCGACTATAACGTAGTTGGAATTGCATCCATGTTCAAGATATTCTTTGGAGACAAACCACTTAACTACCAGGATGTTCTCAAATGTGACAAGGAAGGATACCTGAAGTTCTTCTTCAAGATGCTTGACAGTGGTGTATTCTTACCACCATCACAATTTGAGACAAATTTCATCTCAACTGCACACAGCGAAGAGGATATTGAAAAGACACTCTCCTCATACGAAGCAAATCTTAAATGAACGGTGAATTCACATGATAATAGGAACCCGTGGAAGTGCACTGGCTATTGCACAAACAGAGACAATAGAACGTCTCCTTTCAGAACTTGGAGTCAGCACAACCCGGAAGATAATCAAAACATCCGGTGATACTTTCACAGACAGGCCACTCCATGAAGTTGCCGGAGTCGGAGCCTTTGTCAGGGAGCTGGATGACAGGATGATCGATGGTGAGATCGACATATCAGTTCATTCAATGAAAGATCTACCAACAATCCGACCTGATGAACTTGCTACATCTGCGGTGCTTAAACGTGATTCACCATATGATGTACTTCTTACAACAGACGGATCAAGGATAGATGATCTTCCTGAAGGAGCAGTACTTGGTACGACATCAATGCGCAGAAGAGCCCAGATACTCAGATACAGACCTGATCTCCATGTACAGGATCTCAGGGGAAACATCAACACAAGAATAAGGAAACTTGAAGAAGGACTTTATGATGGAATTCTTCTCGCAGAAGCAGGCCTTCAGAGAATGGGCTGGGAAATGGATGTGGAACGTCTTGATCCACAGTTCTTCTGTCCCTCTGCAAACCAGGGAACAATAGCTGTGGTCACACCTGCCGGAAGTGAGGCAGAAGAAGTAACTTCTAACCTGGACCACCAGCAGACCAGAATTGAGACTGAAATTGAACGTATAGTCATTACTGATGTAGAAGGTGGATGTACTGCACCAATAGGTTCCTTTGCTCAGTTTATAAATGAAGATGAGATCAGTGTATGCTGCGAAGTACTGGCACTTGACGGTTCAGAGCATGTACGTATTGAAGAAGTTATCCAGGCTGAAACATATCAGGAACATGCCGGAATGATAGCAAAAGAACTTGTACAGATGGGCGGAAAAGAACTTGTGCAGAGAGCTGTCTGCCAGTTGAGTGCAGGAACAGCCACAGAGGTGCAGGGACAATATGATTAAAATAACAGGAATCGAACTTGAGAATCCAACTATACTGGCAGCCGGAATAATGGGAACCACTGGTGCATCCCTTGCACGCGTGGCAAAGGAAGGGGCCGGAGCAATAGTTACAAAGTCCATCGGCCCGGAACCAAAGGAAGGACACAAGAACCCAAGCATGATAGACCTTGGTTACGGTTTTTTGAATGCTATGGGATTACCTAACCCATCTTATCCTGATTTTAAGAAAGAGCTTGCAATTGCAAAGAAACAAGCCGGCACTCCGGTTATTGCAAGTATATTCGGAGGAAACGAAGAAGAGTTTGTTGAAGTTGCGCAGGGACTTCTTGACTCAAATCCTGATGCATTTGAACTAAATGTAAGCTGTCCGCATGCACTTGGATATGGTGCATCTGTTGGAAGCAATCCAGATGCAGTTGAGAGGATCACAGCTGCAGTAAAAGATGCAGTTGATATACCAGTATGGATAAAACTTACACCTAACGTCACTGACATAGTGACAATTGGAGATGCTGCCCAGAGAGGAGGAGCTGACGCAGTCGTTGCAATCAATACTGTGAAGGGGATGGCAATTGACATCGAAAGCGGTTATCCTATTCTTGGAAACAGATTTGGCGGACTTTCAGGAAAGGCAGTGAAGCCTGTTGCTATCAAATGTGTCTATGACCTTTATACAGCCTTGGATATACCTGTGATAGGCGTTGGAGGTGTTTACACCTGGGAGGATGCAATTGAAATGATGATGGCAGGAGCTACTGCAGTACAGATCGGGTCTGCAGTTCATGAGGGACTACAAGTTTTCAGCTCGATTGCGACTGGTATTGAGATGTTCATTGCTGAAAGAGGATACAAGGACGTAACAGATGTCATCGGACTTGCACATGAGAGGATATAATGTACCCCATCAACGTCAAAATTACTAAAATCATCAAGGAAACTCCATCCACAAGGACTTTTGTTTTTGACAGATCATTTGATGAAGCCATACCCGGACAATTTGTAATGGTATGGATACATGGAGTTGATGAGATTCCCATGGGATTATCAAGCAAGAACTCCATCACTGTACAAAAGATAGGAGATGCAACCGAGAAGTTATTCAATCTCAATGAAGGAGATTCAATTGGAATAAGAGGACCTTTCGGAAAAGGCTTCACACTTCCAGACAAAGATGAGAAAATCCTACTCATTGCAGGCGGAGTAGGTACTGTACCTATTGTAGCGCTGGCAAATCATGCAGCTTCTGAAGGTGTATGCATAACCACTATTCTTGGGGCCAGAAATGCCGATGAACTTCTCTTTGTTGACAAATTTACATCATACGGAGAACTTCACATAACTACAGATGATGGTTCTGCACACAGGTGCGGTTTTGTAACTGATGTGCTTGCAGAGAGTGATATTTCATCCTTTGATAGAATATACACATGCGGTCCTGAAATGATGATGAAATGCATCTTCGGAATGCTTGAAAATGAAGAGGCACTTGAGAAGACAGAGTTTAGCCTTCACAGATATTTCAAATGCGGAATTGGCGTATGTGGTGCCTGCTGCATGGATAAGAAAGGCTTAAGAGTTTGTAAGGACGGACCTGTATTCAATGGTTTAGAACTTGTTGATTCCGAACTTGGCAAATACATGCGTGGCCCAAGCGGTAATAAGAAGGATTTTTAAAATCCTTATTCTTTCTTTTTTGACATAATCCTGATTATCTAGCTGATAGTTTGCTCGATTAGGTCAACTGACAGCATAATCTATGGTTTTGAGTTTTCACTGAGATACTTCCAAAATCAAGATAAATGATTATGATAAGCATTATCACATTTTGTATTTTTTGGTAATGTATATATATACCAAATATATAGAAGATGCAGTATCAAAGATAATTTAGCATAAATCTTGGTGGTATGATATGAAAAACAATTTGAAAAATATAGCATTGGTGCTCATTGTTGCAATAATGCTGGCAGGAACAGCATCTGCTGCTGCTTCTGTGACTGTTACTGACGGAACAAGTAACCTGGACATATGGACATATGGAAACCATAATTCTGCAACAAGTGGATTCGAGTCATATTTCAGCAGCTCAATTGTCGGAAGTACATGGACAAATGCTGATGGCAGACTCGCAGTGATAAGTGAAGACGGCTACATGAATGTTGAGACAGAATATCCTGTAAATAACTTCTGCATCATATTTGCAAGTGACAGCAATGATGGATTTGCAAGAGTTTTTATTGATGAAGAAATGGTCTGGCAGGGAGATACCTGGGCAGATGTAAGCCTTGGCCAAGACATCAACCAGCAGAAGATAAGATCACTCATGATCAATGGCCTTGAATATAATACACATTCAATTGTCATCAAAAATGTCAATGTTGCGCAGGAAGAACAAATGGAAGTCAGAACTCTCAACGTTGAAGAGGCAAATGCGCATGACGGACATGTAACTATTTATGAATATGGTTACAATCTTCCTGATACTGAAGAAATTCCTGAGTTCCCAACAATTGCAGCACCTATCGCAGCAATAATCGGACTTGCTTTCATCTTCAGTAAGAGAAAGGAAGAGTAAACTCATAATAATGATAAACAAAAACTAATGAAGCATTATAGCTTCATTTTCTTTTCTATTTTAAAAATAGTATTATGCAGAATATTCCTGCACCATTATCTTTGTGGCCATACCCATACCTAATGCGTAATCACAGCCGTTTATAGAAACAATAAGAGAGCCATTGACACCTTTTTTGACTTTAAGCAGAGTATTCTCAATAAAACCCATTGATCTAAGACGACTTATCAGGCATTTACCTGCATTAATAGAAATAATCTTACTATCCTTACCTTCAGGCATCATAGCAAGCGGTATTATTGGAGCCATTTTTTACCTCATTGGTTTTTAGAAGCTGCCGAAAGAATGTGATTTTACATCCTCGTAATGAATTAGGCAACCCTAATTTTACTTGACAATGCAATATAGTGTATAATAGTATATATAATTTCCCGGTTTCGAACAAAAATTGTCCATTGAACAATCTAACTTGATTTTCAACACAAGTGATTTAAATCTTAATTTGAATCCATACATCAATGTCCATGGAATCTAAGAAATCTAAAATACCTGAGCTCATAATGGGTGTTAGAAACTTTGCAGCTCTTAAAGCATGCCAGCAACACGCAGATGCAGTTTACTTTTCTCTGGACAGACTAAGTCTAAGATCACGTGCACAGGAAATAACTAGTGAAAACCTTGCTTCTTTTATTGATGAAATTCATGCTCATGGGCTTAAAGGTTACATGGCAGTGAATTCGGTAATATACCCGGATAACCTCACCGAACTTGATGAAGTACTAGAATGTGCAGCCTCTGCAGAAGTCGATGCTGTTATTGCATGGGATCCTGCCACCATAACCAAAGCAGCAGAAAAAGATCTTCGCATACACATATCAACTCAAGCTAATGTCTCAAACCAAATCACAGCAGAGTTTTACAGGTCACTGGGAGCCAGCAGGGTGGTACTTGCAAGAGAACTTAGCCTTGAGCAAATTGCTGAAATCAAAAAAGACACAAAAATGGAACTAGAAGCATTTGTGCACGGCGCAATGTGTCAGGCAGTCTCAGGCAGATGCTATCTTTCAGCTTACCTTCTTGGAAAATCAGGAAATTGTGGAGAATGCAGCCAGCCTTGCAGATGGGAATGGTCCCTTCATTCAGATAACGGTGCAATAGTCGATATTGAAGGAAAGTATCTTATGAGTGCAAAGGACCTTTGCATGATCGAGTACATACCCGAACTTGTAAAAGCCGGAATTGATTCATTCAAGGTTGAAGGAAGATTACGTAATCCCGGATATACTGCAACTGTATCAGAGTCTTATCGAAATGCTATAGATCTGTTTAAAGAAGGGAATTTTACCAAAGAAAAAGTACTTCCACTTAAAGAGAAAATGGCACTCGAGTACAACAGAGGATTTTCAACAGGATTCTATTTCGGATATCCGGGACCTGACAGCCTGGCATTTGATTTCGATATGAATGCATCCCCGGTTAAACGCGAAGCTGTGGGAATAGTAACGAATTATTATCCAAAGCAATCCGCTGCCGCAGTGAAACTTCTGGAACAGGGACTTGAGAATGGAGACAGAATCGTTATCGAAGGTAGTACTACCTATCTTGAACAGGAAGTCACATCCATTGCCTTGGAAGGCAGAGCAGTAAGTTCTGTGAAAAGAGGAAATGAAATAGGACTTGCTGTTGAGGATATTGTTCGCAAAAATGACCGTGTTTTCAAGATAAGAAAATGATAAATAAATTGTTACTTTTTTTAACCATCATTCATATATTGAAACTATATATTTTCTTACCATATATATAATTCAGGTAGACAAAGTTCTTATGATAAATGAAATATAGAGAGGGGCGAGCAGGAACACCTGCTTAGAAAGCAAACCTTTCAATTTCAAAGAACAATGTCTGAGGAATGATGAAATCATGAATTATAGTGATTCTGCAAAGAGAGAGCTTATCAATAAGGCTAAAAATTCTGTAATTAACTTCAACGACGCTGAAGCAACAAATGTAGCAATGGAGACAATAAGGTCAGGCATTGATCCGGTAGACATCATTGAAGAAGGATTTATTGAGGGCATGAAAACAGTTGGTGACGGATTTGAATCTGGAAAACTTTCACTCATGGACATACTCACAGCTTCAAAGACAATGAACAAAGGAATATCACTTCTTAAACCGGCAGCCATCAGTACCCATGAAGACAGCTGTTTCTTTGGAAACTTAATGTTGTCACTTTAAATGAAAAGTATGCGAGAGCATACATCAAATTTCTGTTTTTCTTCTATTGTTTCTCTTCTTATAGATATCGATTCACACTTGTCTTATTCCTGAATGATAAGATAATATATTAGTGCCAACAATATTACCGCCATTAAGACTTGAAGAGGAATATTATGGACGAATTCATGCAGGCAGCTATCGATGAAGCTAAAAAAGGAATGAAAGAAGGTGGAATACCTATCGGATCAGTTCTTGTGAAAGAAGGAAAGATCATTGGAAGAGGTCATAATAGAAGAGTTCAACATGATGATCCCCTTGCACATGCAGAGATTGACTGCATACGTAATGCAGGAAGGATTGGAAAATACCAGGGAACTACAATATACTCCACACTAATGCCATGTTATCTCTGTGCCGGAGCTATTGTACAATTCGGCATAAAAAAAGTAATTGCAGGAGAATCAAAAACTTTTGATGGTGCTGCAGAGTTCATGAAGGAACATGGTGTTGAGGTTATTGACCTTGATATTGATGAATGCAAAGATATCATGGAAAAATTCATTCATGAAAAACCGGACATCTGGTATGAGGATATTGGAAAATAATCCTTTATGCTTTTTTTACTGTTGCCCAGAAAGAACTTCCTTTCCCTGAAGGATTATCTTCCACACCTATATGTCCACCGTGTAGTTCAACTATCCTTTTGGCAATAGCAAGGCCAAGGCCCGAACCTTTGACAGCTTTCTTTTTCTCGGCAAGACGCTGGAAACGATTGAAGACCAGAACCTTATCTTTATCAGGAATACCTTCCCCTTTATCTGATACAATTACTTTCCATTCGTTTCCAAAGTCCTGAATATCAACAGTTATAACACTGTCAGAAGGACCATATTTGATGGCATTGGAGATAAAATTGATAAAAACACCATCAATTAGAGGATTTATCACCGCAGGATACTTTCCAGATGATTTAATATCAAGAATAATATTCTTGGATGAGAGTTGTGGTTTAAGTTCCTCGGCAACATAATGAATAATAGAACCAATATCCATTGGCTTGAATTCCAGCTTATCCGTATCTTCAAGTTTAGCAAACTTTGCAGCGGACTCTATCATTTCAATGAGGCGTGTTACATTACTATCAATGAGTTGAAGTTTGTATATTTTATTCTCATCATTTTCCTCGTTGAGCAACATGTCAGTAAAACCTTTTACAACACCTGCCGGATTTAAGAGATCATGCCGGAGAATATCAGTAAACAGGTCTTTGAGTTCGTTCGAGCTTTTAAGTTGAGCTGCATAATCATTAAGCTGAGACTCTACTTCCTTTCTCTTGGATATATCCCTTACAACTGATATCAGTCCATTATCAAGAGCTGTCAGTGATATTTCCTGAAAAAATGTGCTGCCATTCTTTCTTCTACCGATCAGCTCACCCTGCCATTTGCCTTTCTTTCTGAATTCCGGCAAAATAGTTGATTTGAAAAGTCCTACTTCTGAAGGGTTATAGAGCATATCCCATTTTTTTCCAATCAGTTCCCTTGGATTGTCATATCCGAAAATACGGGCATGAGCAGCATTCACATAACTATAAACGCCTTCTTCGTCAAGAATCCCCATACCATCTACAGAAGCTTCCATGGCATGTGTCTGCTCCCTGAGTTTTTCTTCTGCCTTTTTTCTGATAGTAATATCCTGACCTGAAAAGAGAACACCAGTAACCTTTCCACCTTCATCAGTAAGTGGTTTGGAATACCAGTTTACCATACGCTCTTCATTATTCTTAGTGATGACCGGGCACTCATAATAAGTACTTCCGGCTCCAGAAGTGTTCAATGAATTTAAGAAATGGATTTCCATCTCAGATCTTGAAGAATCAGGAATGAATTGTTCCATGAGATTCTTTCCGATAACTTCTGATTCCTCATAACCTAAGATCTCAAGACCTCTTTTATTGATGAGAGTTATATTCTGGCTACAGTCAAGTGCAAGCATCATTACAGCTGCAACATCCAGATAATTCTGTGCCTGATCACGTTCCTTAATAACATTATCATGAAGGTTCTTTATGCGAAGAAGTGACTTCACCCTCATTTTGAGTTCAAGCCTGTCAACGGGTTTTGTCAGGAAATCATCTGCCTTAGACTCAATACCTCTTAAACGGTCTTCTCTCCCGGAAAGAGCTGTCACAAGAACAACAGGTATGAACTGTGTAGTCTCTGAATTCTTGATCTTTTCACATACCTGATATCCATTGATATCTGGCATCATTACATCAAGAAGAACAATGTCCGGCAACTCATTAAAAGCAATATCAAGTGCTTCGTGACCATTGTAAGCAGGCAGAACTTCATAATCTTCAGAAAGGTAAGCCTGAAGCAACTCAACATTCATTGGTTCATCGTCTACAACTAGAACCCGGGGTTTATCAAAGAACATCATAATCAATTGCGTGAATGGTTAAAAAAGTACCATTTCAACATTTTGAATAGTCATTGTGTCGTTGGTCAGAGTATGTAATGTTTGCAGATTACTATAATTAATAGTTTGATAGATATATAAATAATTAAACATGAACAGCTCAAAAACTGGTCTAAATAATTTTGTAGATTCCTTTTAAGTGTTTATATGATACTTAAACATTACTGAGAACAGTAAAATTTCAATAAACACTCTTATGTGCGATATTGAAGGATTAAAACATACTCTGAATTAAACAAGTAAAGAAGAATCGGGCAACTGCTTATGAACAAATTTATAAAAAAGAAAACACTTGGAATCAAGTGTATGAGTCATTCTTGGAACTGAAGCTCTTAATTGTTCTTTAGATTACATTCCACTTATTTAAACATTGTTTTACGGAAAATAAAGACAAGTGAGATTGAAACTACGGCAAATGAAAATTCAAATCCAGGAATTGAATTTTCAACAGCATTTGTCTCTGCTTCAGAAGATTCATCTGTACTTTCTGACCCCATATTAGTATCATCAGAACTTTTTGAAGTTTCAGACCCAATTTCCGAATCAGAAGACATATCGACAACAACTACATCTTCTGAATCAGAGGATGTGTCATTGACAGCCACTTCTTCAGGCTGAATTGTAGCTGTTGAGGAGGAATCCTCTATTGTAACTACCTTTACAGGATAGAAAACATAACCACCATTACTACCTTTTCCTTCATCAGATGCCTTAAAGTATAAGTCTCCAGTAATTGGAGTTGATGTACCTGCATCAATGTTGATGGAGATGGAGTTGCTGTTTGATAATTTTAATCCGGTTGCAACTGCTTCATCTACTTCAAAGTTTCCAAATTCATCACCGGATGATACTTTCATGTAGCTGTCCTTATCAGCAAGCCATGTGTACTTGAGAACTGCAAAGTTGTCATCCAGTCCTGCAAATGTTGAATCCACATAAGTCAGAAAATATATATGATTGGAGCTGTCTGAACAATCATCTTCAACGAAGTATATCCTACCATCATTGCTTCCATCTGTGGAAACCACACCAGTGTCAAGTTCCTCACCATTCTTATACAATGTCATGTAACACTTGGAACCATCAATATCAACAGCATTCATCACCAGTGAATAACCGTTTTTCATTGCCCACCTTTCACCGCTTTTCAGGATTTTCTTATCACTGTCACTTTGCTGCATCAAAAGCTTTGCAAGGTTTGTAGCATCGTTATCAACTGCACAATATGTAGTGCCGAATAATGAAAGAGTATAAAATTTGGTAACCTTAGTAATGTTAGATACTTCAGAATAGACTTTGTATTTAGAAGCTACCTGCTTTGTAGTATAAATCAACTCTCCTTCATCGATTACATTAGCATTCGGATTTGCTGAACCAAGAGAAGGACTTCCTCCGTCATCATCATTTTCAAAGTAAAGGTGTTCCCCGGCACCTGCAGAAAGTTGAGTATATTTGTTAGCAGCAAAGTATAATCCAGGAAAATTAGAATAGTCCCAGGATATATTGCCTGCATCAATAGCTCCTGTGTCAATAGCTTCACCTCTTATGTCAACGGTCGTAGCTGCACAGGGTGCCACAACTGCCAGAAAAAGCAGAAATACCATACCAACAAGGATGTTTTTTTGAGATTTGTATACCATTTTTAGCCTCCGAGTGTTCGTCCATTCCCGTAAACTATTATGATTTCTAGCGTTATGTTCTAACAAACATAATGATATTTATAGATTCCTATTTTAGAAATAACTATGAAAAGTAATTTCTACAAAACAGGATATTAAAAACAGTATGAATAGCTGGAAAAAGAGAGATGATTGGAAAATAAGAATGTTATTTCCACGTTATATCCACAGGATTTCGACCAGGAATACTGTGAACTTCATACTTAGGATAACCAAACATCAAGGCATGCCTGACAACATGATCTGCTGGCAAATCCAGTTCATCTATTAGAGGTTGATAGCTGATTGCTGCTTTTTAAGGAAAATGCCCGGCAAGCCCCAAAGCCAAATTTGCACAAGCTGCACTCAGCTTATCCGGCACAAAAGGAGTGTTTGAAGAAGATTATCTCCCTCAAATATAATCCCGAGTGGACTTGTTACTATACATGTTCCACAATTCGTACATAAAATCAAAAGAGATAATGGCCATATTATCAATCCATTTAATATATTGAGTATTACTGTTATAAAGATTAGTAAAACAGAAGACTGGTCGAAGAATAATGTGAAATGCCTATCAAAGATAATATATCCTTTCAGGGAATATGAGCATCCATTAAATCCGTGATTGATCATAAGAATTATAAAGAACTTTTCTGATACCGGGAAATACCATGGCAAGCCAGAAATTATTGGTAAAGGACGTCATAAAGAAAGCTGATGTCCTCCTTGAAGTTGTAGACGCACGTTTTCCAGATGAGACAAGAAACAGTGAAATCGAAAAGGATATTTCACGTGAAAAGAAACCTTTTATCATTGTACTGAACAAGTGTGACCTTGTCCCTAAAGAAAAACTTGAGAAAGCAAAATCCAGAATGGCAAAAATAGCACCTGCAGTCTTTGTATCCTCTAAGGAGAGATTCGGGACTACGATGCTCAGGCATAAAATACTGGAAGTCGCAGATATACAGGGACGCGACATACAGGTAGGATGTATCGGTTATCCAAATACCGGAAAGTCTTCCGTAATAAATGGTGTTGCAGGAAGAGGAAAAGCTTCAACTTCCGCAATATCAGGTCATACAAAAGGTGTGCAAATAGTAAATGCAGGATCTCGTATTGTATTTCTTGACACTCCTGGTGTATTTCCTCTTGATGAGCATGATGAATATATACAGGGGCTTCTGGGAATAAAAGATTCAACTCACATTAAAGACCAAATTGGTGTAGCATTGAAAATCATCGAGAAGCTTGTTGAAGAGGACAGGGAATTACTGGAATCATTTTACAAGATCACATTCACTGATGAAAATTCCTATGACTTACTTGAGATGATAGGACTTCAATGTAATTTCCTGAAGAAGAAAGGTAAAATTGATGAAACAAGAGCTGCTATCAGAATTATAAATGACTGGCAGAAAGGACTTCTTCACCGGGAAAAAACTGACATTGAGTGAAAAGTCCAAAATTCTAATATACCAATATCAATTACTGAGAGATGGTGCTAAAATGGTAGAATGGAAAAAAGATCTAGGGCTTGAAGGAAGAATGTTATTGACAATGTTCCTTCTGGCTGCAGTATACATTGCTTTCCTTGCATTCCTTTCCCAGTATGCATCTGCAAGCTTTATGCTGCTGTTTGTTGCTATTTTCATGGGAGCACAATATTACTATTCTGATAAACTGGTGCTATGGTCGACCGGCGCACATGTTGTTTCCGAAGCAGAAGAACCAAAGCTCCATGAAACAATTACAAGACTCTGCGTTATAGCTGGTCTTCCAAAGCCAACTGTTGCAGTTGTAAATACATCTGTACCAAATGCATTTGCAACCGGCAGAAGTCCGAAAAAGGCTGTAGTTGCAGTTACAACAGGACTCATGCATAAGCTTGACCAGGGAGAACTGGAAGCTGTACTTGCACATGAACTAAGCCATGTCAAAAATAGAGACATGGCAGTTTTGACAATAGCCAGTTTCATTTCAACAATTGCATTTTACATTGTAAGATACAGTTTATATTTTGGAGGTTTTGGCGGAGACCGCAGAAATTCAAATGGCGGACTTATAGTTGTGTGGATAATTTCAATAATCGTATGGGTATTAAGTTTCCTGCTTATTCGTGCGCTCTCAAGATACAGGGAATTTGCAGCAGACAGAGGCTCTGCACTCATAACAGGTCAGCCTGCACAACTCATATCAGCACTAAGAAAGATCAGTGGAACTATGGCAAATGTGCCTACTGAAGACCTGCGTAAAGTTGAAGGAATGAATGCATTTTTCATAATCCCTGCAGCAGTATCGGGATCTGTCATGAGCCTGTTATCAACTCATCCGTCTATGGAAAAAAGAATAGCTGCCCTTGAAAAGATACAGAGGGAGATCGAATACTGATGGGTTTTCGTGATCTACTGGGTTCAGTACTTGGAAGCAGCAGAGTACCTAAAGCAAAGACTGGCAAGCTTTTTGCTATATCAACAGCAGTTATCACACTGGAACTTAACCTGAACCTTAAACCATCTGCTGTTGCAGCAATTTGCTTTAAAGCTATGGATATGTCAAAGTACACAAATACCAGGAATGAGATCGAAGAATTGCTGCAGTTCAGTACTAAAGAGACGGGCACTGAATTCAGCATAGAGAAAGATGAATATAATTTCATGTGGGTGGTTCTAAGGGACAAAGACTTTGAGGATCTTGTAACCAATATACACATGATATCCCAGACACTTGTTGAACAGGGATTTGGTGAACAGATACTCTGTGCAGTATATCGTTTTGAGAGCGAGGGACCTGTATACTGGATATATAATTTCAAACAGGGAAACTATTATCCTTTTGTCCCGAGGGGAAAGAACAACAGGGATAATAATACGGAATTCAGGCTCAAGTCTTTGATGGAAAATGAACTTCCAATAGAAAAAGATGTGGGGAGATGGTATCCCCTCTGGAGTATGCCAATTTAATAACTAAAAAATATCTTAGTCCTCAAATATACCTTCGCCTTTAAAAATGTCCTTAGCTTCTTCGAATGTCAGATCCTCAGGTGGGACGATAATATCTGACTCAACTATTTCTGTATCATCGATCTGCTTTCCACAGGACTTTATACTGCTTATAAGTTTTGTAAGTTCAGATTTGTACCCTTCCTCGTCTCCTTTAGAAACAAGATCTACTATTTTATTATCAATGACATTCAGTTCATCATAGAAGCTCTCAGGAACTTCATACTGGCCCTCACCAACTATTCTTATGATCATTTACCTGCCTCCTTCTTGAGTTGTTCAAGTTCAAGATCAACAGTATTTGCAGAATTGATCTTTGCAAGTTCTCTGTCAATATCATCTCCGCTGCTGGTAAGGTCATCAAGT
Organism: Methanolobus vulcani; assembly: GCF_900100715.1. GTDB lineage: Archaea > Halobacteriota > Methanosarcinia > Methanosarcinales > Methanosarcinaceae > Methanolobus > Methanolobus vulcani. The sequence continues at coordinate 318,962 of NZ_FNCA01000004.1, forward strand.
GTCCCTGTATCGATAAGTTCATCGAGTGCAGATGCACGGGCTTTCATATTTTCTGTCTTGTTCTCAGCCCTTTCTATTGCAAGTCCCACATCAGCCATCTCTTCACTGATACCTGATACTGATTCATTGATCTTGACCTGAGCCTCGGCTGCAGAATACTGTGCTTTGATCGTCTCTTTCTTAGTCCTGAATACTTCGACCTTGGTTGAAAGACGCTTTTCAGCAGCAACAAGTTTCTCCTGCTCTTTTTCAAGTTCAGCTATCTGCTGGTCGAGACCCTGAATCTGGACATTGAGAGAGCTTTTTCTTTCGAGTGCCAGACGGGCAAGGTCTTCACGCTCTGCTTTGATAGCCTCTCTTGCCTGACCATCAAGTTTCTCAATATTTTGCTGGAGCTTTGATCTCTGCAACTGCAGTCTCTTTTTTGATGTTGTAACTTCAGCAACACCTCGTTTTACATCCTGAAGCATTTCCAGCTGTTTCTCATAGGAGTAATCCAATGTTTCACGTGGATCCTCCATGCGATCCATAAGTTTGTTCATTTTTGATTTAACTACTGTTTCCATTCTGCCGAATAGTCCCATATTATTCCTCCTGATGACTCACAAATAATCATATAAAGTGCACCTTGCATAAATGCTTATCTTTTCACAAAAATACCATAAATGCAATTAAAGATAAAAATAAACATAGTGGCATGTCAGGCAAGTACAATTTACCGGACCCCCTTACACTTATTCATCCGCGTTCGCTAAAGAATCTGAATTATCACCTTCAGGAGCTTGTTAAAGGAAGGCTATGGTTAAGGATTCTAATAGGAATGGTGCTGGGTATCCTTACAGGATTAGTACTTGGACCGTCTACTGGAATATTGAACCAGGAAATGTCCTATACTATTGGTGAATGGCTGGCACTTCCTGGATATCTTTTCCTTGCATTGCTCCAGATGATCGTTGTTCCGCTTGTTTTTGCATCGATCATTCGAGGGATCGCATCCGGGGAGGATATGGAGCAATTAAAGAAAATAGGTCTTAGAACCGTTAGTTTTTTTCTTGCGACCACAGCATTTGCAATATTTGTAGGACTTATGCTTGCACTGACAATCAATCCTGGTACCTACATTAGCAGTGATCTGGTACAGGGAACTATTTCCTCAAATGTAACACAAGCTGACAGTAGCGGACTGGGGTCCTTTGATGTAGCTGAACTTCCGGGAATGATCACTACAATTGTCCCTACAAATCCTCTTGGATCACTTGCGACTGGGCAGATGTTACAGGTAGTGATATTTTCGATAATAATAGGAGTGGCTCTTGTTTCGATGCAGCCGGTACAATCAAAACCATTGCTTGAATTGCTTGGCTCCCTTCAGGAAGTCAGCATGACAGTTGTGCGCTGGAGCATGCTTTTGGCACCTGTTGCCGTATTTGGTCTTATCAGTAAATTCACTCTGAACCTTGGAATAGATGCTCTGATGGGGATGCTGGTATACGTTGGTACAGTATTGCTTGGTCTATTACTGATGTTAATCGTGTACATGCTTATCATTCTTTTAGTGACCAGAAAAAATCCATTGACCTTTCTTAGGTCTATTCGTGATGTATTATTACTTGCTTTTTCTACATCAAGCTCTGCTGCAGTTATGCCACTTTCAATAAAGACTGCTGAGGAAAATATTGGAGTGAGACCTTCTATATCTCAATTTGTAATTCCATTGGGTGCCACTATCAATATGAACGGTACAGCTCTTTACCAGAGTATAGCGGCAGTATTTCTTGCACAGGCATTTGGAATAGAACTTAGTTTTGGACAACTCCTATTAATCATGGTAACTGTAGTAGGGGCTTCTATAGGAACTCCATCAACGCCTGGAGTAGGTATTGTTATCCTTGCAATGATACTGAATAGTGTGGGCATACCTACATCAGGTATCGCACTTATAATCGGAGTTGACAGGATTCTTGACATGAGCCGTACTGCGGTCAATGTAACTGGTGATCTTGTAACCTGTGTAATTATGGATAAATGGGTAGCAGGTAAGAAAACAGCCAATGAGGAATTCATTGAAGTGGCAAAACATGAAGCACAAAGAAGGGTTCATGATGAAGATGTAATTGTAATTTCTTCTGAAGAATAAATAAAGAATATTTCAATTTATTTGCTTGTGCCGCGCTTTGCGCGGGACATTGAGTTTAGTTTAGAGTACTAGAATAACCAAGAAAAACCAGAAGTTTAAAGTTGTTACTGTTTGTAGAATAAAAATATTGTTAATAGAAAAGCAGGATCAATTGTGAGTGAGTTGGCAGCGATCCGTATTTCCCGAAGACTCTCATACTTCAGTACAGTAAGGAACGCTGGCGGGCTTATCTTCTGTGTTCGGGATGGGTACAGGAATTACCCCGCCGCTATGGCCGCCAAACTCACTCACGATGAAAGATAAAGTTAAAGCCAAGATCCGGATTCGAACCGGAATGGAATCGCTCTGCAGGCGAT
>NZ_FNCA01000006.1:0-18155 GCF_900100715.1 Methanolobus vulcani
ATATTGCTGGATCTGGATTGCTATTGATAGAGTTGGGAAAAGGTTCATCAACTGTTCTTTTGGCAGCAGAGGCACAGAAACTGGAATACAACTCTGGGACAAATTAAAGGATATTGAGATAAAAGAAGTCATGACGGATCACTGGAAAGCATATGCAGAGTTTCTTCCAGCGGCGATTCATACTCGATCCAAAGCAGAAACATATACTGTAGAAGGATATAATAGTATATTTAGGCATTTTCTGGCAAGGTTGAGAAGAAAGTCCAAGTGTTATACAAAGAGTATTGAAATGCTGCGGTACTCTGTCCTACTGTTAATGAAATTCAGAAATAAAGAGTTAACTATGTTTGAGTAACAATGCCCTCAGACTTTATTAGTCTCGTCTTTCAGATAAAACTCAATATTGTGATCAGTGTGTATATTCTGCTCATCATTTATCTGCTGTTGAATGCCAAGTTTTTCCTGAACTGTCATTGGTGGGAAATAAGCCAGGTAGGCAAGTATTGTCCCTATAAAAACAAATAATCTGGCAAACATTTGCATAACATCTACTATTGCAATCGTGTCTGTAAGCATGAAATCGAATACAAAAGAAATAGCTACCAAAGGCAGAGCTGTTCTGTACCTAATTCTCTTTGGCATTCTTTGCAGAAATATCAACAACAATAATCCCAGTATCATGGAAGTAGGAATGACAAAAAGTCCCATTAGGTACAAATTGATTGCAGCATCACTGTTGATCATAAAAATGGAACCCCATTCTGTGATCATAGGCCCAACTATGCCACTATCGTAAAGGAATGTAAGATATGCTGCTCCGATAAGTGTGAAAAACAGTGAGATATATTCTCCAATTTTTTTGCTACCCGTTATCACATATATTATAAAGAATACAAGCGGGACAGATATAAAAGCAAAAGGGATAGCTGTAACAAAATACATTATAGCATCGATTTCCTGATTACCTATATAAGCTGCAAACATTCTAATTGTTGTTGGCAAATAGGTAAGTCCCACCATGGTCCAGAATACGATCAATGAAAACAGAGCAGGTTTACTATTCTCTTTATATCTTTCCTTATTTCTGGAAAGTACCCATGCAAATGCAAGGGATGACAATGTGATTGCAAAACATATGGTTCCGTTTAACAGAAGTCCCGGGTTCATTCCTGTCTACTATTAATTAGTTGCATTTTATTTATATATTTTCATTGTGCAAAAGTTACGAGTTTGATGTTTGATATTTCCAACCAAATGGTATTTATATTATTCATTACTATAATAGTAATATATCCAAAAATAATTGGATATAAGAGGAGGATCGTACATGAAAGCAAACAACGCATTATATTTGAAAAAAAATACCAGAGCTCAGGTGGGTATTGGTACTCTTATCATATTCATCGCTATGGTTCTTGTAGCAGCAGTTGCTGCTGCTGTTCTTATTCAGACTTCCGGTACTCTGCAGCAGAAAGCTCAGTCAACCGGTAAACAGGCAACCCAGGAAGTATCATCTAACCTGATGGTAAAGACAATTGAAGGTGTACGTGCTAAGAACAGTGCAACTGATATGTCAAACACTATTGATCTTTTGAAACTTAAGGTCGGTCTTAATGTAGGCAGTTCACCTGTAGACGTAAATCAGGTAGTAATCTCAATTACTGACGGAACAACTGCAAATAACCTTGTATATGCAGGAAATAGTAAATCATATGCTTCAACTGGTGCTGATAATGGTAGCATGGGTTCATTTAGTGATACTGATGCTGCAGCAAACCTACAAAAGTTGTTAACTTCCAATACTACTGTTTTGACCACTACATTCAACAATGCTGATCATTATTATACTGTAGCAAAGATTCGTGATGAAGACTCTTCATTCTCACAGAGTAATCCTGTAATGAATACTGGTGACTTGATCACAGTTTATATTGCAACAACTTCTAGTTCTGCAACAGGTTTTGGTTCTGTTGGAACTACTACTACATCAGGTTTGAAGACATCAGGTCTTAATCTGGTACCAAGGACCACTGTAAACATCGTCCTGACTCCTGAGTCAGGTGCAGCAACAACTGCAGACTTCGTAGCTCCATCTTCATATGGTGTAAAGGAGACTGTACAACTGTATCCATAATCGATTTATGTGCGATTTCTTCGCACATATATTAGGAGCTGATAATTATGAAAGCAAATAATAAATCAATGAGATCGGATGCAAGTGCACAGGTGGGAATTGGTACTCTCATTATCTTCATTGCTATGGTTCTGGTTGCAGCGGTTGCTGCTGCTGTTCTTATTCAGACTTCCGGTACTCTGCAACAGAAAGCTCAGTCAACCGGTAAGCAGGCAACTCAGGAAGTTTCATCTAACCTTATGGTAAAAACCATTGAGGGTATCAGGGCAAAGTCTTCAGCTACAAATATGGCAGCTAATGTTTCTATGCTCGAACTTAAGGTTGGTCTCAATGTTGGTAGTTCTCCAGTAGATGTCAATCAGGTGGTAATCTCAATCACTGATGGTACTAATACTAACAACCTTATTTATGCGAACAATGAACGGACTTATGGGAATGCAATGGCTTCATTTTCGGGTTCTCTCACGGCTGCAGCAAATGTATATAATATGACAACAGCAACACAAGGAACTCCTGGTGACAATGCAAAGTATTTCTTTACTGTCGAAAAGATTCGTGATGAGGATGGTTCTTTCACGCAGTCCGAACCTGTAATGAATACTGGAGATCTTGTGACATTCTATATCTCAACAGTAGCTGCAGGTGATACTGGATTTAATGATATAGGTACTATTAATGTAGGTGGTGCTCAAGATGATACTGGTCTTGTGGTTGGCCCAAGAACTGCTGTCAGTATTGTATTAACGCCAGAATCTGGTGCAGCAACTACCGCTGACTTTATTACACCATCTTCTTATGGTACAAAGGAAACTGTTCAGCTGTATCCATAATGTGAGATTTTAACTCACATTATATTTTCTTCTTTTTTAAAAATCTCTATTTATTGTTTCTTATCTGGAATATTGTTCAGTTTAGTTTTAGGCTTTCTTAACTATGTATTGATATTATTGCAGAATATAGGATTGATTGTACTGGATTAATGACATTTGGGTATTTAGAAGAGACTAAATAGTGCTTTCTTTAATTGTGACGCAAATAATGATGAGAAGTTCACACTACAAAGCGTGAATATTTAATCATTTTTGAACCTTCTTATAAATTACTTGTTTGCAAGTATATAGTACAATAAAAGTGTGTATAAAAAACTATAAAATTGGGCTCCATAGAAAACCTATTAGAACCAACATAAGATGAAACAGGAAATTATCATCACTATTGTGTAATACATTTTGAATTATTGTAAGCTTGACTCATCTTTCAAATATCAAATATTTCTACAGGGCTAAAAATGAATTAATTTTAAAGAAGTTCAGGGCATTCTTTCAATAATCTCGCCCATTCTCTTGTTCTTCTTGTAGAATGCAGTACTGTCTTTCAGGAAATTTGAGGCTGTAATTCCTTTATCCGTAATTACATACCCGCCACGTTTTACTTTTTCAACCAGTCCTTCAAGCTGGAAAACCGTTTTCATTTTGCTTCCAATACTGCCTTTATCTGCAAACTGATCGGTGTATTTTCTGATCTCTGAAAACTCTGTTATTTTACCTTCATTCCTTCCAAGTACTTTCAATATTAATCTATATTGAATATCTCCAGGTCCCTGATGAATTCCTAATGACTGGTAGAACTCTGCTACTGCCTGTTCAAGTTCGACATCAATATCATCAGACATCCAGATCATCCTCCACATCAATGTCGAGATCTTCATCATCATAGAGTTCGTACTGATATTTTTTTATACCAAGTTTTTCCTGCAATGTCAGCGGTGGGAAATAAGCTAAAAATGCCTGAACGGTTCCTATCAGTACAAATATCCTTGCGACAAGTTGCATTACATCAACCATTGTGATCATGTCTGTAAGCATGAAGTCAAATACGAATGATATTGCAACAAGTGGTAGTGCAGTTCTGTATCTAAGGTGTTTTGGCATTTTTTGCAGGAATATTAGCAATAAAAAGCCAATTATCATTGCAGTAGGTATTACAAAAAGTCCCATCAAGTATATGTTAATTGCAATATCACTGTTTATTGTAAATAGGGATGAGTAATTTGAAACAAAGGGTCCAATAACCCCTTTTGTAAATAGCAGCATAAGGTATGATGCACCAAACAGAACAAAAAGAAGCGAAATGTATGCACTTATTTTCTTGTTGCCTACTATAACATACAATATGAAAAATACCAGTGGAACAGCTACAAAAGAGAAAGGAATTGCTGCAAGGCTGTACATCATCAGGTCCAGATTTTCTCTTCCCAGATACGCAGCTACCATCCTGATGGTTGTAGGTAAATAAGTAAGCCCTACAAGCGACCATAATATTACAAGTGACCAGAGAGCAGGTTTACTCTTATCAGTATGCTCATCTTCACTTCGGGCAAGTACCCATGCAAAAGCGAATGATGATATCGTTATTGCAAAACAGATTGTGGCATTTACTAATAAGCCTGCATTCATCTAATCCCTCTGTGTATTATTTATACATTGTTAATATATAATGCTTCCTCATCCTGAAGTCGCAATGTTTGGTGTTTGATATTTCCAACCAATTAATATATATATTATTAAATGATATATAAATTCATCCATATATTTGGATTATAGGAGGATATGCATGAAAGCAAACAACGCATTATATTTGAAAAAAAATACCAGAGCTCAGGTGGGTATTGGTACTCTTATCATATTCATCGCTATGGTTCTTGTAGCAGCTGTTGCGGCTGCTGTTCTGATCCAGACTTCCGGTACTCTGCAGCAGAAAGCTCAGTCAACCGGTAAGCAGGCAACCCAGGAAGTATCATCTAACTTAATGGTCAAAACCATTGAAGGTGTTCGTGCTAAGACATCAGCAACAACAATGTCAGAAACAATTGATCTTCTTAAACTTAAGGTTGGTCTTAACGTAGGAAGTTCTCCTGTAGATGTAAATCAGGTAGTAATATCAATAACTGACGGGACAACTGCAAACAATCTTGTTTATGCAGGAAATCAAAAATCTTATGCATCAACAGGAAATGATGATGGTAATATGACTCCTTTTAGTTCTTCAAGCGCATCTACAAATCTTGGAACTTTATTGACAGGAACTACTACAATAGGCACTGCATTCAATAATTCTGATCATTATTACACTGTAGAGAAGATTCGTGATGAAGATGCTTCATTCTCTCAGAGTAACCCTGTAATGAATACTGGTGATCTTATAACTGTGTACATAGCAACAACATCTTATACCTCAGCAGGAGCCGGCTATTCATATGTTGGATCTACTAGTGTTTCAGGTCTTAAATCTTCAGGTATGAATCTAGTACCAAGGACTACTGTAAACATCGTCCTAACTCCAGAATCTGGTGCAGCAACCACAGCTGACTTTGTAGCACCTTCTTCATATGGTGTTAAGGAAACAGTACAGCTCTATCCATAATGCAAGAGAACTGCAGTGATTTCACTGCAGGTCTTTTACATTGAGAGGTTACTATGATCTCTAATGCCAGTTTTACCAGGAATAAAGCTGCCCAGGTGGGTATTGGTACTCTTATTATATTCATAGCCATGGTGCTGATCGCTGCTGTTGCTGCATCTGTGCTCATTCAGACATCCGGCACACTTCAGCAACAGGCACAATCTACCGGTAAACAGGCTACGCAGGAAGTATCATCCAATCTGATCGTTAAAAGTATAGAAGGTGTACGTGCTAAGACAGGTACTACTAGTATGGCTTCTAATATGTCACTGCTTAAAGTAAAAGTAGGTCTTAATGTTGGAAGCTCTCCCGTTGATCTTAATCAGTTGATCATTACAATGACTGACGGGACTAATACTAATGATCTTATCTATGCCAACAACGATAAGACTTATGGAAATGCAATGGATAATTTCTCATCCTCTAACACTGCAAGTGTAAATCTGGGTCATTTGCTGACGGATACACAAACAACTCCTGGTGCAAATGGCAGATACTTCTTCACTGTGCAAAAAATAAGGGATGAAGATGTTTCATTCACTCAAGGAAATCCTATTATGAATACAGGAGACCTGGTGACTATCTACCTTTCTGTTGTAGCAGACGGTGACACGTCATATACGACAATAGATGGAGTGACAACCAGTGGGAACCAGAAAGATTCTAATCTGGATCTTGCACCACGTACTACTGTTACGATAGTGATGACTCCTGAGGCCGGAGCTACTACAATGGCTGAATTTGTAACTCCTTCTTCGTATGGTACCAGAGAAACGATACAATTATATCCATAAGGTGAAATAATATTCACCTTAACCATTCTTTTTTGAGGGATTGTATGTCACAAAAAATTCTGTTAATAGTTTTGATTCTGATTTTGTCATTTGTTCCACTTTCATCAGCAGATGCAATTTTTACAAATGATTTGAAGGTTCATGATAGATCTATTGATTTTACGATCAATGAAGCATATTCGGGAATTGATGCCGAGGCTTTCAGGTTGAGTCTTGATACTGATAATAATAGTATTGTAAGTGAGCAAGAAGTTGAAGCTTTTGTTGACGAATTCAAAAGGAATAGCACAGGGCAATACTTAGGTTATGTTCTAATAGATAATGGAAATACGGTTCTTTCCCTTGATTCTTTTGATATGCAGCTTTCCGGTGCAGAAGGTAACGTAAATACTTCGGAAATAAAGGTCACAGCTAATATTATTTACGGTGTACCTGTATCATTGGAAGACGGTAAACATAGCATATGGATCCTTGGTCATCCGGCGATTGAAAAAATGAGCATTTCATTTCCTTCAGGAATAGTAGTAAAAAGTATAGATGGCATAGATGAACTTCAGACATCCTGTGATTCCGGAAGGCAGTTATTTGAAGGGCGTAGTGGTATTCGCTCATTTATTGTTGATGATCAGCAGACATTTGAATATGCTGTTATGATTGAAACAGGAAGATCCAAATTTATTGCGGATTTATCTCGCTTTCCTTCATTATTCTAATTTATTTTTCTTTTCTTTTTTCTAATGTGCAATATATACAATTAGTACAAATAAAATTAAGTACTATGTCTATATTATAATAGTTTAATAATAATATTTGATTATCTCAGGTGCTTAAATGAAACACAAGTATTGTTCAGTTATTCTAGTACTCTTTATCCTGATGAGTGTGTATAGTAGTGGTTGTGTCAGTAAGAATCCAGAAGAACAAGTACCTGAAACAGTGACCACGTTTTTGACTGCTATCAACGATGGTGATTTTAACACTGCATTTAATATGTACACGGGTAAAGATTTCCTTGCAGTTGCCAGTATTAAAATGATATTCGGTAATAAGGGAATAGAGCCGGGCAGTATTGAAGATATGAATATTGTTTCTCAAAATATTACCGATACGCTTGCTGCTGTGGAAGTTGAATGTACGGTATTGGACTCAGAGGGTAAAAACAACATTATTCCAATATATTTCACTCTGCAGAACAGCCAGCTTGGATGGATCGTTACAAGGGTATCGTTTACTGTTCCTTTGACTCTGGACAATGCACAAGTTGTTGATGTCCCGGTTGAAACAACAAAAATAGATGTTATTGCGAACAATGCTCCTTTGATATTTATTTTTGCTGTACTGATGCTTGGAGCTGGTCTTTATATTGATAAAAAAGACAAGGCCAAGAAAAAAGAGAACAGCAGAACAATTGATGTTTCAGGTGCAACTCCAATACAAAAAGAATCTATTGCACAATATGTGAAATTTGTTCCTTCTCAGCAGATCACTGTAGGTAAACCTGCAACAGTTGATGTATGGGTGAAAAACTTCACACAGCAGCCATATCATGATTTTGCTATTAAAGCTAAGTTTGCAAATTCCCTTGAACCTGAAAAGATCAATCTGTTCTTTGATACGATAGCTCCCGGGGAAACTGCAAAGAGAACATGGGTGGTGAAACCAAAACTCTCTGGCTGGGCTTCCATTGAAGAGCCAACAGTGGTATTCAATTATGGAGGAACTAAGTACATAGGTGTGCTCGATCCTGTATGGTTACAGGTACAATGATTTTGCAGAATTTATTATATTATGGGTGATATGGGTGTCTTCAGATGAAGAAAAAAATGAGGAACAATCTAAACAGTTGTCTTCAGATGTTATGAAAAAGCTGAACGAGGCATTTCTCTCTTATTTTGATGGAAATAAACCTGACAGCAGCACTATTGACCTTTCAGAAAAAGATGCTATTGTTGATCTTATAAAATCAGGTTTTGTGGATGAAAAAGCAAGTACCCAGGAAAAAGGCACTGAAGCTAAAAAGATGATCGTTATTGGTGAAGGTTTTATTGAGGCAGGGGATGAGACTATAACTTATTCTGATGCCCAGAATATGCAAATTGAGCCAGCTGCAACATTTCCTGCATCTGAAGCAAATGTTCCTGATGTCCTGTCCAGTGCTTTTGATGATGTGTCATATCAGTCTGTTGAAATCGAAATGGATGATGAGAAAAATACTGTAAAGGATGAAGAAAAAGATTACTCAAAAGCCGTATCCGATATTCTACAAAAAACACCAAAGGTTCCAAAAGTTTCATCGTATCATCACAAAGGAAATCAAGCTACTATAAACACACACTCACAGTCTCCTCAGACCGTCAGCAATCAAACTGCTGATGTAAAGGGTCCGCAACAGACAGCTATTCCAAAAAAGAAAATTACTCCAAAGCCAGCAAAGACTGTACAAAAACCGTCGGCACAGGATAATGTAACAGGCTCGGTACCTAAAACGCCATCATTTGCACCTACAAAATCACAAATCAGTACTGTTGCAGGTAAAGGTTCTACTCCTTTGTCTTCCCGGTTTGATGCAAATTCAAAAAAACAGGTTCCGGTATCTTCAGTGAAGCCTGCAGCAGCACAGCAAGCTAAAAGTATCCCCAAGCCTGAAGTTTCTAAGGTCGTTCCCCCGGTATCTCCTGCTCCAACGCCAAATGTTGCAGCAAAAAAGAAAGTTTCAAATGAACCGGCAGCTCCAGTGAATATTGCATTCCTTTACAGTGAGGATCATATGAAGCATGATGCTTCATTACTTTCTATTATTACTCATGAGAAACCTGAACGTATAATCAAGGCCATGTGGTACCTGGAAAAGAACAAGGTTTTTACTGATGGAACATGCACATTGATCAGTGATTTTAAGACTGCCAATGAAGAGGATCTTCACAGGGTCCATGGAAAAGAATATGTTTCTTTCGTAAAATCATATTCTGGTTCGGGTGGAGGATTTTTAGGTGACAGTACGTATATGACATCAGGTTCATATGATATTGCTAAAACAGCAGCAGGTGCAGCTATACAGGCAGGTGACCTGCTTGTTGATAAGAAGTTCAGTCATGCTTTTGTCCTGACACGTCCGCCCGGACATCATGCAAGTTCCCAGAAATATGGAGGTTTCTGTCTTTTTAACAATGCAGCAGTGCTTACAAGGCATCTTCAGCAGAATCGGAAGATTGGTAAAGTACTGATCCTTGACTGGGATGCTCATGCAGGTGACGGTACAATGGAAATATTCTATGAAGATCCTACTGTAATGCTTATCTCTCTTCATCGCGATCCTCATGGATTCTATCCCAGGAAGGGTTTCAGCAATGAAACAGGTGAGAATGCCGGCAAAGGTTATACTATGAATGTGGAAATGCCTGCTGGTTCAAGCAATGAGGAATACATGTATGCTTTTGACGAGGCAGTCATCCCTATGATAGAACATTTTGATCCTGATTTTGTAGTACTTAGCTGTGGTTTTGATGCCCATTATCATGAAATGAATATCGGGCTGGCATTGGATTCAGATGCTTATCACCAGATGACTGCAAAATTGCATTCGGTATTTAAAGGACCTATTGTTTTCCTTCTTGAAGGCGGCTATCATGACTTTAACGGACAATTGTGTCATAGTGTATTGAGTTCTCTTCATGGACGTCCTAATCCGGTTCAGGATAAACAGGAAATATCTAGCTTTAAACAGAACCAACAGAAACAGATATTTGCAGAGGCACAGAAAAAGGTTGCTGAAACAAAAAGCAACCATCCTGTATTACTATCACAGGAGGCCTGATGACCCGGGTAGGTATTACTTTCAATAAAAATCATTATTTACATGATTCATTATTGAATGGCTATCCATGTCCTGAAAATCCTCTGAGGATCAAGAATATAATGGAATATCTTGAGAACAGTGGTCTTATTGATGGCGATCAATTCAGATTCTATGATGCTTTTCAGGCATCTATGATGGATATATTGCGAGTGCACACAAGGGAATATGTGGAACTAATAAAGGCATGCACCATGGACCCTCGTCAGAGTCCTGGCAAAGATGTATACGTTTGTCCTTCTTCTTTTGATGTGATCCTTCAGGCGTTGGGATGTATTCTAAAGGCAGGAGAGCTAGTGATAACAGGTGAATGTAAACATTCTTACGCAATAATTCGTCCTCCGGGTCACCATGCAGGTCCGGAGTCGTGTAATGGTTTCTGCCTGTTCAACAATTCAGGGATTCTGGCTCGTTATCTGCTGGAGGTAAAAGGGCTTGAAAGGATTGCCATAGTCAATATTGATGCACACGCTTCGGATGGAACATATGCTGCTTTTGAAGCGGATCCGCAAGTTTTGTGCATATCGATACATCAGGATCAGAAAACACTTTATCCATTTAAAGGATTCATAAAGGATATTGGTGTTAGACCTGCACTCGGATATTGCATAAACATGGAAATGCCTACTGAATCTGGCAATCCGGAATATTCCCTGTTTTATGATGAAGTTGCAGAAAAAGTGCTTGACAGGTTTAATCCGCAGTTAATTATTCTTGAATGTGGTTTTGATGCTTATCATAAAGAGCCACTGGCAAAATTGAATCTGACTGTAGATGGATACTATAGAATAATATTTAAACTTGCAAGTAAATGGAGCGTTGTAACCTTGCTTGAAGGCGGCTATCATGATGATCTTGGTCTTCTTGCATCTGTTGTCCTGCGAGCACTGGCAGGAATTGAGAATATTGAGGATGAGGTAGATCAGATAGATCTTCTTGCATCAAGACATGCTAAAACCAGAAAAGAATTCAATAATAATCTGTCACATCTGAAAACAAGGCTTGAGCCATATTGGGGTCCATGGGATCGTAGTTAAAGGGTAGTTGGTTAAATGTTCGAACTTGGAAAAAGTGAAGATGGTATTACGTTTTATAAACTTGAACATGCTTTTGAGCTTGACAAGTTGACAATAGGTGAATTCACTTATTTCCGGAAATATCTTGGTATGTCTGATTACCTGTCAAATTTCCAGAGCTGGCTTAAAAGACCCACTGTAGTTCTTGTGGTTGCTGTCAAGGATAGCACTGTGGTTGGCTGGTCCATGAATGAAAAATGGAGTACTCCTGCAAGTGACGGCCGACCTACATTTGTACTGCGTGGGATTGAAGTTTCGCCCAAGCTTGCCAGGACTGGTATGGGAAAAAAGATATTCTGTTTTATTTCAGGAATACTTGTTGGACACATTATTACAAAACCTGTGAACAAGATCGCAAAGCTTTTCTTCGAGTCACTGGATTTTGCAGGATCAACTTACAAGAGTCCTGTAGATCTGGGTAATTATCCCGGTTATCTTATACTTGAGGAGAGTAGAAAGAAGCTAGTAGCATGTGAAGGAATCATTCCCTATGAAGAAAATGTGAAGGCTTGCAGGCTCAAACTTTTCCCAAAGGAAGCAGTCTCTGACTCACTTATTACAATGAAAAAGGAAGCCGATGTGTCAGATTCTTCTAATGAAGTTTCTGAACATGTATCCACACATGTGCCTGGCGAAAACCCTCCGGAAGACAGTCAGGGTCCTGTGGATTTTGAAGGTAAGTTCCTTGGAGAACAAAAAATGATGTCTCCATGTAAATGTGGAAATTATCTGGTGAACAAATATATGCTCTCGGGCAAAAGAAGCGGTACAGCTTTTATATGTGCGAATTGTAGTGTTGAACGCTATTTCCTTCCAATGAAGAAAAAATAGTCGATCTTAGCTTTATTCTTCTATATCATTTCTCTTTTTTCATATTTTAGAGCTGCCAGTTCTATATAATATATTCTAGAAGTGCAAAAGTTATGATTTGTCTCATTTCAACAGAAGGGTATTAATACCGTCAATACAATAGTATCTATAATTATAATACTAGATATATAATTTACTTATATGGGGTCTTTTCATATGGCTCAAGAGCAGGGTATCGCAAAAGTTGATCTTAGTTATATTTATAAAGCAGTGATGATGGGTAATTCCCTTTACTCTGATAATTGGGAAAAAGGTGTTCTCTATCTTACCAATCTCAATCTGTGGTTCTCAGAAGGTGGAGGATGGTTGACAATTCCTCTTAAAAGTGTTACCATGGTAGGCAGGGAAGTTTCGGATCCAATTCGTGTAAAGGCCCAGCGTACGATCGGGACTTCACACATTCTTATGATAGATTATCTTCAGGCTTCATCTGTTGTACAGGGAGCCACGGCTTCAGCTACCGCTTTACTTGCAGGTAATGAAGCGGTTATCAATACGCTCAAAGCTTATCTGCAACCAATGTGTGGCACACCTCCAAAGAAACAATCACTTTCTGACGTTGATAAAAAGCTCCTTTACATGCTCTTCACCGGTGTGAATGATTTGCAGAAACTGACTTTCTTCATTGGTGTCGATAATGACACGCTTGCAGCCAGTTTCAAGAATCTGAGGGAAGCAAACATGTGTGACACTTCAGGAAAGCTTACTGAACAGGGTCTAAAGCAGATCAAGGAGATGATGTGAAATGAATCTAATCACCACAGAGGAGGCAGTATAAATGGCAGATCCTGGTCTTCCTCCGTTTATGACTAATTCAGCTGGTGGTCCTCCTCCTTCAATGGAAGGTAGTTTTGGACAATCAATGGGAGCTTTTGGAGCATTGCTGAAACTCCAGCAGAACATCAGTGACAGGTTCCCAAAAGCCAAGGTTCCCTGGAATGAAACAAGGAAATTCCTTAAAGCGAGCACAATAGAGATGATAAGATCAACATCGCTTTACAAGTTCCATATGAAATTCTTCAAGGATATCGGTCTTGGAAATATGCAACTGATCTCGTATGCGCCAATGCATTACATATTTGCAGTTCCTAACAATCCTGTATGTAATTTCTATCCTGCACTTCAGAACCAGAAGGTATGTGTAGCTACAACTGATGCCTTGCACAGGTTCTTCAGGGAAGATCTGGAACTTGAATGTTCTGTTGAGGAAACCGAGTGTATCAAGAATGGGGACCCAGTTTGTAAATTCAAGGTTGATCTCCAGCCTATATCCGCATATCAGGTTATGCTTGATGAGTATGATAAAAAGATATTATCAAGTATCAGACCGCCTGTTGATGACAATGAGCTCAGGGACAGGGTAAGGACACTCACGATCTACAAATTACTTGACAGCGGTCGTCTGTCTGAAATTGGTAATGCTTACATGCAGTTTGCCAGCAACATGCCTGTACAGGAGAAGATATTTGACCCTCCATGGAAGCTCCAGGAAGAACTTTCTTCCATAGCTGAATCACACAATACTTTTGGCGGTGCTTTCGGTGCAATGGCCCAAAAGATACAGGTACCGGATAATTCTGCTCCGGCTGCACCTACACCGGCTGTGTCTGAGGAAACCGCAAAATTACAGGAAGAAGCTAAAAAGACGGATAGTTTTGCCGAGCTTCTTGCTAAAATGAAGAAGGAGCAGCAGTGATTATTATGGCAGGTTACAGATCAGTTTCACCATATACGCACCTGGATGAATTCATTGGTGAGAATGTAAGGGTGATAACAAATAGTTCACATTACAGAGGTGAATGTGAAAAGATAGACCGGAAAAATAACAATGTGATCCTTAAAAATGTTGTTAAGAAAAATGAAACCGGATGGGTAGAAGTTAGTGACTATATGTTGGTCATGGGTCACTCAATCGAGTCGGTCTATGTTGAAAAGAGTTTTCCTTTTGACAGCAATGAATCGCTCATTCTTTCAATTGAGAATGGGTCTAAGCTTCCAGATCCTCAACCAGGTATTGAAGGACTGGATGAAATTACAGAAAATATTGAGATTACAGATATTACTGAATTAAGCAGCTTTGATGAAGTGATACTTCCGGAGGAATTAAAATGAGCAGCGAAACACGAATACCAACCGGAATTGCAGGCCTTGACAGGGTAATTGAAGGAGGGGTACGTGACAAAAGTACCATGCTGGTAGTAGGTTCAAGTGGTACAGGAAAATCAACATTTGCAATGCAATACCTTAACTATGGACTTGAACACGGTGAAAATGCACTGTACATAAGTATGGAAGAACCACCTGAACAGATCCTAAGGGAAGCAAAGATGCTAGGTTTTAATCTTGACAGTTATTATGAGAAAGAGCTTTTCTTCTTCCATTCCAAAGGTAAAGACTTTGTGAAACTTGTGGATGAGCAGCTTCCGGCTCTTGTGGAAGCCAACAAGAACTATGCGGTGAAAACCCGTGTTGTTATCGATCCACTGACCCCGCTTATATGGGCTATACAGGATAAACAGGAGCAGCGTGAGGTTATTACCAAACTGTTCTACACACTGAAACAACTGGGTCCGGTTCTTATCACAACAGAAGAACACGCATCTCCTGGTGAGACCATTGGAGAAGATGTATTGATCCCGATCTACATGTCTGATGGTGCAGTTCACCTGACATACAGGCCGATAGGAGGAGCTTTTAACAGGGCTCTTGAGATTGTAAAGATGCGTGCAACCAGGCATGGTGAGGAAGTTTATCCATATATCTTCGTTCGTGGTGTTGGTGTGGTAGTAAGAACAACGCCTCTGGTATCTGCGGAAGATGTACGCAAGTATGACGATGTCTTTGATAAGGCTATACGTACTGCTGCTGATCTGGGTGCTAACGAAAGGATACTTGAACGCCTTGTTTATGTCAAAGAGAACTGGTCATATCCATTCTCCCCGAAGGAAACCCTGCAGATATTCTTCGAGTCCCAGGGTCTTAATGATACCATTACAAAGGAAGAACTTGAGAAACGCAGGGAAGAGGCGGCTTCAAAGGCAGCAGCATCAATCGCTCCTGAATCTGCAGAGACTGTGCAGCCGGATGCTGGCATGATGCAGGAAGAAGAACCTTCACAGGAAGATGAACCGCTGATAGAAATAGACAATCTTAGTGAACTGGAAGAAATGATCCAATGATTAACTGAGGTGGGTTGACGTGTCAGTTAAAAAAACAAAAGATGACCTTGAGGATGTTTCCCTTTTGAAGTTTGCTCTGGTCGCACAGCTTAAAAGGACACACCAATCCAGTGATGTGGATGTACTGCTCTTTGCCGGTGCTGACGGAAAGATCTATGCATCCTACATACCGGAGAGTATTGGCCCTAAGATATTTGAGCTGACCAATCTTATCAGCAATAATCTGTTGCATGTTAGCCAGCAGCTTGAAATGGGACTGAAGCAGTCAGTTATCGAATATGAGTTTGGCACTGTTATTTTCTCATCAGTGGGACGCGGAGCTCTTTTGATCTCTCTGTTCACAGGAAAAGCTGATCTTACTGAGAACATGGATAAGATTGAGATTGCCAAAGCTGTTATCCGCCATGTTTTCGAACAGCGTCCAATGACAAAAGAACAACTGGCAACTTACCCTGAAGAAGTAGCAAGTGAATTACGTATATTGGCAAAGATAGTCTTTGATGAGATGTACACCCAGTCTTCCGAGTACAAGAAGAATATGGAGATTCTTGCTGATATCAAGGAGAAGATCACTAGTGTCATGGGAAGGGGTGAAGTTGAGCAGGTACTTGCAATGGCTTTCAATGAGATTGCCTCTTCACCTAAGTGGATGACCGAAGACCTGTGGCCTCTACTTGTTGAAATGATAATCCGGGATCAGATACGTCCTTTACATGGTGATTATGTGGCAGATGTATGCGAAGCTGAATGGATACCGGACATTAAACATAAACTTGAGTCTTTTGTGTGATGGGTGAGCTGTTATGGATGACGAAATATGCACACTGGAAAAATGTGATACTGAAACAATGAGAAATGAAGTTTCACAGAGCACCCAACAGGATTATACCATTGAGCTTAGCGAAGATGATCACGGTTCTGATGTTACAGGGTCAATGGAAGATTGCGAAACTTATGTTGAAGATATTACAGATTCAAACTTGAAGCGGACAGGAAACGCAGATAATGAAATAGGTAACAGTGCAGATATTATGGATGACAGTTCTGTGCATTCGGAAAGGCCGATTCCGGCCAGTGCAAAGTCCCTTATAATTGTGGATGACAAATCAAGTCTCATGAATAAGCAGCGTAAATATGTTCATGCTGCTTCTGGTATTGAGTCAGATTCCAAACTTTCAAACTCTGAACTCATTACAAGGCTTGAAGATGCCGAAAGTCGCTACAATGAGCTTGAAACTCGTTTGTTCATATTTGAAGAAAAGTTCAATGACATGCAGAAAAAGATGGCAGATGAACTTGAATCAAGTGGTGATAAATTATCCACTTTAGAGAATGATCTGTATTCTAAAGTCCATGAATCTGATTATAAACAACTAAGGAAGGACTTTGATCAGTTTTCCAAAAGACTCAGGCGTGTTGCACAGGCAGAGGATTCTGTAAATGCAGAGTCACTGGATCCGACAAAAGTTCCGCCTGATGTTCTGGAAATTACCTATGCAAAGACCCTGAATGATCTTTATGGTGCCATGATCTCCATTTATGGAGACCGTGAATCTGCTGATATGGTGGAAACTGCCAGAGACCGTGTTCGCGAATTCAGTGCAGGTGTTGATTTTTTCAGGTTTGAGAATGAGGTTTTTGTGGTCAGAGGGCTCTCGGATGCTATTTCTTCTAAGATAGTTTCCGTTAAGCAGATACATGGAACCTATGTTGAACTGTTCAAAATGCTATTCCAGCATGTTCCTAATTATAATTCACAGGATTTCCGTTCTTTTGTAGAGACCGGCAGCCGGGAATATACAATTGAAAAGGTGGTTTCTCATGAAAGACATCTTGAAAAGATAGTTTCAGATCTGACCGAACACAAGGGTGAACTGGATAATCTTACTGAGAATGTAAGCTTTATAGCTGAACTTCAGAATAACCAGCTTGAGGAAACTGCTTCCAATACTCAGCAACTTGAAGATATCAAAGAGCAGATGAAAAGTATTGCCAAAGCTGTGAATTTGCACACTAAGGCAATAACCAAGTTGAACCGCACACTTAAAGAGCTGAATTCTTCTGAGCCAGTTCCTCCTGTTACAGAACAAGGAAACGAAATAACTACAGGTTCATCGGTTTCTGAGCAGGCTGAACAGGAAAGTGAGGCGTCAAATTCAAACAAAGAAGAAATAACTGCAATAGCCGGGGAAATAGAATCTTTTAAGGTCGTTGTAGGCGGAATGTTCAATTCCCTGCAGGAACAGCTTCATATTCATATTCCGGGCTATGAGGAATCTTTTATCCATGATTATCCTGAGCAAATTGCACAGGAGACAGAAGTTCCTCTGCAGGACAATCTGATTGAAGGTGCTTTCACTGAAGACTCTCCTGATATTAATGTCCAGGCAGCTCAATTAGGACAGGATGAGTTCTTGACAGATCCAGTAGATGATACTGTTGAATCTGATCAGATGTTTGCAGACCAGTCGCCAATGCAGGCTGAAACGGCTGAGATCGCTTCAGAACCGTTAAATCTTGAGGAATTTGCACCGGATAAGGAAAATCTGATTGCAGAAACAGAAAACATGCCAGTCGATTTTGAACCTGCTGAAATTGCTCCTGAAGAAGTCCCTCTTGATCTTGAGTCTTTAGATATGAACCCTGAAGAGGTTCCAGTTGAGTTTGAATCTTCAGAATTTGTACCTGAAGAAGTCCCTCTTGATCTTGAATCTTTGGATATGGATTCTGAAGAGGTTCCAGTTGAGTTTGAGTCTTCAGAATTTGTACCTGAAGAAGTTCCTCTTG
>NZ_FNCA01000006.1:18275-233912 GCF_900100715.1 Methanolobus vulcani
TCAGAATTTGTACCTGAAGAAGTTCCTCTTGATCTTGAATCTTTGGATATGAGTCCCGATGATGTTCCAGTTGAGTTTGAGTCTTCAGAATTTGTTCCCGAGGAAGTTCCTCTTGATCTTGAGTCTTTAGATCTTAGTCCCAATGAGATTTTGAAAAATCAAACGGATCTGACCCTGTCTGAAGCTGAAATTATCATACCGGAAGCTCCTGAGCAGATACAGCCTATAAGATTAAAGGACATGCCTATAGAGGAAGTAATAGTCGGGCAACTTTCAATTGCAGGATCAGCAACCCTGAAACAGCTCGAGAAACAGATAAAAGAAAGCGGTTATCCGATAGACTTTGAAAAGCTCTCTCTTGTCATGGGCTATCTGGAACAGGAACAGATGGTGGATACTGTCAAAAAAGGCAGGTATACTTTCTATTCGGTTGCAGGCACTGTAAATGTTTGAGATCAGATGATTAAAAATGTCAGTTGAAGGTATGAATATATTACACGTAGCAGGAAACATCAGTTATGGTGTACTTGAAGCAGGCTCATCGGTGGATCAGCTTGATATTGATATTGGAAATTCTTCTAATATCGGCTTTAATTATTTCCATAACAAGTTTGGTATGCCATACGATTTCCTGCTCAAAAGCTCTCTAAGTTCTGGTCATTCATTATTTGTTGCAGTTAAAGACACTAATAAACTACTTGGTTTTGCAAGATTTGAGCAAATATCAGAGGAAACAGAAAGAACCTATCGTGGCAGAACCAATGTAGTAAATCATTCTATTCATTTGTTAAGAAGTATTGAGATACATCCTGCACACAGGCATGTTGGCATAGGTCGCCTGCTTTTTGCTATTGCTGTTAATCGCTTGAAGACCAATGTAATTACAATGCCAGATAATTCAGGTGCAGCACGTTTCTTCAAAAATAAACTGGGTTTTATTGCTCTGAATACTAAAAGCAGTGGCCTTTCTCCCAGGTATAAAGGATATCTGATGCTTCCATATCCTCGTGCAAGGAGCATGCTGAAAATAATGGCTGAAGATTATCCCAGAATGGTGATGCCTGAACTTATTGGCAGTTACGAGGCACTCAAATTCAGACGTAATATGGGAAAGAGCATCACTTCAGAAGATATAAGTGATTTTTTAACACTATTTGAAAGTTCAAAGGAGCTTCTGGATAGTAAACTGGAAGGCGAGATGAACTCTTTTATCAGGGGATTTGACTT
The DNA here is from genome assembly GCF_900100715.1 of Methanolobus vulcani. Lineage (GTDB taxonomy): Archaea > Halobacteriota > Methanosarcinia > Methanosarcinales > Methanosarcinaceae > Methanolobus > Methanolobus vulcani. The sequence goes on from NZ_FNCA01000006.1 coordinate 19,503, forward strand.
TAAATAATCAGATAATTCAGGTGATATTTTGGCAAATTTAGATGTCCAGCGTTTGCGTAAGAATTTATTGAAATATTACGGAAAGTTTAACGTATTACCGACTAATACGTATGAATTATCCTCTAATATGGATGGTAGTAATTGTGCGGCTATTATAGATGATATTACCAGCTATCTTCTAAAACCAGCCGAGAAGAACATCAGACTGGAGTTGTCTCAGATATTTAAAGACTCTGAGAATCCGGAGATTCCTTATTTTGAAGTTGTTATGGACATCATGCAGTTCATGAATGAATTTGTAGGTGATCCTCATACTGTTGAACTTATCTTTGCAAGGGTCAATAATGATGTGGCAAGAAAAAAGCTTGAGATTGAAGATAAGATATATTATACAAATGAGGAATGGACTCCTGAGGTAGCAGAGTCTGCAATGCAAAAACTCAGGGATGTAGGCACGGAAAGGGATTATCAATTGATGGTTGACCAGCTTACAGACGTACTTTCACATTTCACCAGTGAGGAAGGAATAAAAACCGTACGTATGAGACTTAACAATATTATCAAGAACCATTGCCAGCGTGAACTGGATGACCTTACCATCCATCTTTGAAAAAGATGTTTTAGTGAACTAGAATCATCTAAAAAGTAATTCCATCCTTTGTGATAGTAAACTTGTGTTTTCCGGCGATAAAATCACTTCCCCTCTCTTTGATTATCTCAAGGAAACGATAACTGCTGTCATCATAGATCATTGTATCAAGTACTATTACTGTGTCAAAGATATATGACCAGATACTTGAATTTATATTTTCAGCAGGTATCTCACCGGTAGCTAATAGAAGTATATCACTATCGTCAAATTCCTGGAACAGATTTTGTACAAAAGCACGAAGTTCAGATTTGTGGAATGGCCGTTCATCGAAAGTACTTTCAATATCTTCCAGAACATTCATGGTATCAATTACAACTCTGGAAGGTTTGCTTTTCAGGATATTTTCATTGATGTATTCGAAAATAGCAAAATCACCTTTTGCCACAACATCTGAATTTATGGAAAATACTTTCAGCCTGTCATCTATAAGTTTCTCATCATAAAATGAGAACGAAGACATTGCTCTGATTATCTTATCTTTTGATTCCGAAAGCAGTGAGACATAAGCACATTTTTCCCCTTCTCTGGCAGCATTGAAAAGTGATTGCATACAGAGATTTGTCTTACCCGTCCCACAAGAACCCGCGATCAGAATGGATGATGGCTTGATCAGTCCTCCGTAAAGAAGATCATCCAGCTTTGTGATATATGATGGGCTTCTCATTTCGTCCACTTTATCCCGTTTATGTATTGATATTTTATAAGGTTGTCGTAATTTTAAAAAGATTAACGATAATATATCATTTAATATAGAATGTATTTAAGCAAGCTTATATATAATCAGCCCTATTAAATTTGATATTACAATCAAATAATTCTTCTTCATGTTGATTATCATGTCCGACCTTCAAAACAACAACGGGATTTTGGAATATCTTAGGGATATAAACGAGCGTTTGAAGTTACTGGAATTACGTATGGCAGATCTTGAAGCCCGTAATTCGCCAGCAATCAATGATAAAATGGCTGTTTTCCTGACAGTTCCTGATTCTATCCGTAAATCATTGTTCGCCGTTTCTAAATTAGCTTCATGCACTGCAGATGAAGTGAGCGATATCACAGGAAGACATCGTTCAATAGAGAATAAATACCTCAATGAGCTTTACAGAGCCGGTTGGCTTGAAAGAGAGCGAAAAGGTAAAAAGATCTATTATTCTCTTAGCAAGAAAGTTGATAACAAGAACAATGAATATTGGTCTGCAGTGGAAGAGGTTGAGAACAAACTTGACCAATTACTTGGGTGAGTAAAATGCTTTTGAGTTTTCATTCATATAAGGGTGGTACGGGAAAAACAACATTTGTTGGAAATCTGGGGGTCATGCTCTCTCAAAAGGGAAACAAAGTGTGCATAATCGATACTGATGTAAATGGTCCGGGTCTGCATTCTTTGTTTGATATAAGATATGATATGACACTCATCGATTATCTGCAGGGTGTCTGCAGTGCAGAGGATGTTGTTTACAAATATGGTGACACAGGTGTCTATGTAGTTCCTTCTAAAGCATGTGAAGAAGACATATCTGCAATGTTTAACACACCCGGTGAAGCCCGGGATAAAATACTTTCTCTGGTAAAAAAACTTGAAGACAAGCTTGAGATTGATCATTTTCTCTTTGACTGCAGTCCGGGTATCAATAAATCAAGTCTTTTGACGATGAACATAGTTGATAAGGCAGTGATCGTTTCAACTATTGATATTCAGGATATCAGGGGGACCTATGTATTGTCCAGTATGTCTGCAAAACTGGAAACTCATGCAGCTCTTCTGTTTAACAGGATACCGGCTGAAAAAAGGGATGATATAATGTCTATTGTGTCTGATTTCAGTAATAAGCTTGGTACTGAGCTATTAGGACTTATCACATACGATGATTACGTTGCAAAATCATGGTCTCGGAAGATCGCAATGCAGGACGATCCTGAATGTGAATATTGCCATGAGTTAAAAAAGATCGCAGAAAAGCTTGTAAATTAAATAGTTCTGGATAGGATTGGTTTATAGGGATGTCCTGTATTCTTCAAGACTCTCACCAACTATCCTGTCAAGTTCTTTCTTTTCTTCAGGTGTGAGACTGAAGATCTCTTTTATTTTATTCATATCATCCTGCATGAATGGTTCAAGGTAGACAGTATCACCTTTTATTGAATATTTAACATCAGAAAATCCTTCTCTGTTCTTTATTACTTTTCCTTCTGTAAGGAGGAATGCATTATTGAAATGGGGTATAAGTTCTGCCTTTACCAGTGGATTACTGCATTTCTCCCCGACAAGGGCTATCATGGTACTTTCATATTCCTCGCTTTTGCGAAGAAGTATTGACAGGAAGCGAATATATGGACGTGAATTCTGTTCTATTTCAAGGTTGCTTATGTCCGATACAATTATCAGATGTTTTTTCTTAGAGAGCATCCTTTCAATTTTGATAAGTGTGGTGGTAAAATTCCTGAAAATATAGAATGAAGTTGTATTGCCTGCAAACCCCTCGTTATCCAATTCATTCTCATTCCAGCAGATCTTGATCACAGGAATTCTATCTTCTTTTTCTATTTCCTGTGTGATCCTTGTCACAAATTCTGGTGCCTGCAAATTATCCTTATAGCAAAAAACTGAGCTTTTTTCCCTGAGCACAGCAAGAAAATCTATAAGTGTTCTCTCATGCGTACTATTGGCCATCTCTATCGTTACCACTGCCATTTTATTATTTACGATGTATAATTACACTGTACCGGGGAGAATTTATATCTTTCTAATTTATGCTGGACTTTTCCAGTATTTTAAAATCTAATATCGATTTGTATCTTATCTGTGAGGTAAGTATCCTATTTTTCCCGAAAAGGTTAATACCTATTGCAGCAGATTTTACTCGAGGTGTTTTCGTATGTCAAAGTTCCATAAAAGAGACTATGAACGTAAGGGTGAAAAGAAGTACGAAGAACTAGATGCAAAACTTATACAGGAAAACCTCAAAGATTTAAGGTCCCCGGATGGTGAGATAGTAGAGTGACAATAACGCTTGACATTGAACTGATCAATTCGGACCTTTCAAACAAAAAACTGACTGTTCCGGTTGATACTACTTATGAAAACGTTCTGGACATTCTTGGTATAAACCAGGAAACTGTCCTTCTTTTAAAAGATAAAAAAAGTGTTCCATTTGATGGAATTGCTGTGCCCGGCAATCTGACCATCATGTGTATTGCTTCACAAGGATGATTCCGACCGGACACACTTAAAAACTTTACATTCTTTTTGTAATGTCCTTAAGTTTAGTGATGGCGTCCATCGTTGTCTTAGTGTCTTCTATGATCTTCTGCTCATAGTGTTTGATGATATCTTCAACAGGAGCGGAAAGTCTGTAGATCTTTGTAGGTCTGCCTTTTCCGACTGCTTTCTTGTTGTGGATATCAATCCAGTTTCTTTCACGCATGTGCCTCATGGCCACGCTTACTTCTGGCTGCCTCAGACCAGTGCTCATCTCGATCTCCTGAGAAGATGCTTCTTCCACATTTGAAAGGTAGGTGAGTGTGGTTGCTACGTTCCTGGACATTCCCAGGCTTTTCAGTGCTTCAATGAACTTATAGTCTGTGTCATCAAGTATCTTTACTTCAAAATCTTTCATAATAACCCCTTATTACGTTATGCTCTAGTGAGCTCTACTTCATAGTATGACATTATTATATTTAAAGTTATATATGCGCAAATTTAAAGCAGATAATAATTAATAATCTTTTCTAAAAATGATTAATTCTTTCGACAATGTGAATATATTGTTCACTAATGAATTAATCGAATTGAACTCAGCAACTGTATTTCCATTAAAAATCTCTTCTCGTATCCTTTTACCGATAATGTCATCATTACCTGGTTCAAGACGTATCACAACAGAGCCGGGATAAATGTGTTTCATGTGTGAAAACCCATCAATATCCCCATCAGTTATTCCTATGATTGGTATTCTCAGCCTGTAGAGTATGTCCGCAGCAATATCTGTGGTATCATCACCTATGGTCACTGCAATGTCTGCATCGTCTATTAGTTCAAAAGTTCTTTCAGCTTCATGGTCAATGATAACAGCCTTTATCTTCTCTGATTCTGGATTTGTATTATTGCTTGTATCTGAGATGCTCGGTTCCGTTTTTTCATCGGTTTCAGAAGTTCTTTCTTTCCTGCGAACAGAGAACTTGCCATTTCTTAAAGGTCCACTTTTGACCCAGCATGCGCGTAGATCAATGGGGATCCTTTTATTGTAGCCATGCAGCTTCTCAAGACCGTGTTCTTTTATTCTGGCACCTGTAATCTCATGGATAAATCCATTCTCGCTTATAATACGGATATCTTCGGATTCTGCAAATCCTACGATTATTCCGTTGATCATGATCTTTTCTCCCACATGAACACCGTAAACATTTCTGATTATACGGTGTCCATGGTCTTCAATACTTATTGGCATGACAAGTTCAGGTACATCTTCAAGTTCCAGATCAAACATTTCTGAGATTTTCTTAGCTTCGTTTGTAGATTTGAAATTCCATGGAATTATCTTTCCATCTAATAAACCCGGACGCTCGATCTGCACAAGCGGTTTTACATTTCTGTCTTCAATTCTTGAAACAACAATATTTGCAAAAAGAAGGCCATTTTCAGTTGTCTTACCATGGTTCAGAAGTATGACCAGATCCTTTGTAAGAAAATATTCCTCTATACACCTGCTGGGCTTGAAACTTTTACTTATGTCTATTATATTTTCAAGATGTGCGTCAAGGACTGCTGTTTTCCCGATGGTACCTGCCATGACCACAGAAACATTTCCAAGTTCCTTTGTCCTGTCAATTACTTTTGAGGCCATTCCTGTGTCCACAACATCTGGTCCATGCACGACAATGCCTATTTCCATGGCTAGTTATTCTGTTTCTCAGTTTAAATCTATTATTACTTCTGTCGACAAACTCTTATTCTGCTGTACTGTTTTTGCTTCATGGATAATGTTGTACTTACCTGGATAGGTCATTCCTGTTTCAGGATAGATGTGAATGACACCATGGTCCTTATTGATCCTTTTATTACAGGAAATCCTTCAGCAAAGGTCAAAGCAGATGAACTCTGGCCGGATATTATTGCAGTTACTCACGGGCACTGGGATCATCTTGGTGATACCGTGGAAATTGCTAAAAGAGCAGGTTGTACAGTGGTTTGCATACATGAGTTGTCCCAGTACCTGAAGTCTAAGGATATTAAAACAGAGGGCATGAATATAGGTGGGACAGTTAAGATAGGGAACTTAAGTTTTACGATGACCGATGCCAGGCATTCTTCTTCTATTGATGAAGCAGGAAGGAAGATAGATGGCGGCAGAGCTGCAGGTTTTGTTATAAAAGCATGTGAAAGGTCGATCTATCATGCAGGTGATACAGGACTTTTTGGTGACATGACACTTATATCCAGACTGTATGATCCAGAAATAGCACTTCTTCCAATTGGAGGACGTTACACCATGGGCCCCGAAGATGCCGCACTGGCAGTGGAGATGTTGCGCCCCAGAACGGTTGTACCTATGCATTACAATACCTTTGATGGTATTGCTCAGGATTCACAGTACTTTGTAAGTCTCGTAAAAACGGTGTCTGATGCGGAAGTGTTGATTATGGAAATTGACTGCCCTATAATTTTATAAGGGTTTTGCTATAAAATATTTTATTCTTCATTTATATACTACGGATAGCTTTATATTTCATTATGTCGAAGGAGTCATAGGCAAAAGTCGAGTTACATTTATTTATAACATATATCCCCTCTAGTTCTCGTCATACGGCTTTTGCCTTTATAATTAGATTTATTGTAATCTTATTACTGATATCATCACTTGCCGCATGATGTATTATGTGCCAGGAAGGGCATGTACTATTATTTAGTATTTAATAATGTTGATGTGTTCTTTAACCAAATCCATCTCATTAAATCATTATAAATATATTTTCTCAAAATGTAACTATGTTTCCTATTATTATATATACTAGTGAAGTACTAAGACAACAAAAAAATGCAATGTTATTGCTTTTTTATTTCAAAGTGGCAGGTATTGAGTAGTGATAACTATGGAATATGGATTTACTGACCTTGTAAATGTAGGAGAACTACATGAACTCATGGATGTTTTCTGCAGGGATTACAGTATATCTTGTACCGTGCTTGATTCATTTAATAATACAGTTTTGTCCTTACCGGATGATCAGTCTGTTCCATGTGAAGGGAACAATACAATCAGATGTTACACCTGTGGTTGTCTGCATTATGAAAAAGATAATGTGAATAATGAAACTGACATTGGTCAAAAAACCTATCATCTGTACCGATGCACCCATGATCTGACACATGCTATGTTCCAGTTTGTTTTTGAAGGCAGGCACATTGCCTCGATTTTTATAGGTCCCTTCCTCCAGGAATATGATATGGGATGTAAGGGAGTTGTATGTAATGTACCGGTACTTAAAAATTCAGATATAGAGATGTTTATATCACGTACATGTAAATTCCTTGATCTTCTTGTAAATGCCGGAAAGCTCAATTTGAAACTCAGGACTTATGAATCGCTTCTGGTTGATTATGAAAAAGAGCTTTCTTCCAGCAGAGAAAAAATAAGTTCCCTGGATCAGATGAAAAAAGAATTGATATCCATTTTCAGTCATGAAATGAGAACTCCTTTATCAATCATCAAAGGCTACAATGAACTTCTATATGACGGGATCTTAGGACCTGTTTGTAATGCCCAGAGCGAGGCACTTGATAAATCTCTTATTAATATTAACAAACTTGAAAGAATAGTTGACTCGTTACAATATGTGGGAATAGATCACTCAGATACTCACATATACGATTTTCTCCCACTGAATCTTTCTGACCTTGTAGAAACTACTCTTGTGCATTCTGCACGTTCAATAAAGGAAAAGCAGTTGAAATTACACACGGAATTCCCAGATGATATGCCGGTCATTCGTGGTGATAGTAAAAAACTGTTCCATGCTTTTAGTTATCTGCTTGACAATGCGATCAAATTTTCTCCGCAAGGTAGCACTATATCCATATCTGCACGACATGAAGATGATCGTCTATATCTGAGTATCAGGGATAATGGGGTCGGTATTCCTGAAGAAAATATTTCCCGTATATTCGAAGAGTTCTATCAGGGAGACAGTTCACTAACACGGAAATATTCAGGTATGGGACTTGGACTTAATATCTGTCAGAGGATTATTAATTGTCATAAGGGTAATATCAGGGTGGAGAGCAGAATTAATCAAGGTTCGACTTTCCATATTGATCTGCCTTTGATGAATCCTGAGAGTAATGTATTCTTTGAGGCTGAGTAAGTCGTTTTCAAAAAAAGAAGTATGGGCAATTAATGCCCGAATTTCGAATTGATCTTATTTCTTAAAACAGGTATCAAGGTGTTCCTGCGGTGTTGGCTTTGTCATAAGACTGACTACGATAGCAACTACAAATGCAAGTGGTGTCGCCACAAGTATCGGGTCTACGACAGTCCAGGTTCCTGTGAGGATAGTATCAACACCAAATATTGCCTTGCTGATTCCAAGTGGTACAGCTTCTGATTTGTGCACAAATGCCAGCCAGAACAAACTGCTGAAAGTACCAACAAGCAGACTTGCAATTGCTCCTTCCTTTGTCATACGCTTCCAGAAAAGTGCTCCTGTGTACATTGGCAGGAAAGCTGCTGCACAAAGTCCGAAGAATATCGCAGTTGCACGGGCAATGATACTGATCGGAAGTATGTATGCCAGCACGACACTTGCAAGGATTGTGAATGCGATTGCTGCCTTTGTGATATTGATAGTTTGACCGAGTTCTCCTTTTTTCAGGTATTCACGGTAGAAATCATGTCCTATTGATGTTCCCATTGTGTGGAACTGTGAACTCAGTGTTGACATTGCTGCTGCCAGCAGGGTTAGCATGAACAGAACTACAAAAGTACTTGGCATCGCACTGTTGATAAATTCCGGCATGATAAGGTCAGTGTTTCCACCGGCAACGACAACTGATATCTTACCTAGTGTCTGGTAGAAGTATGCGTTTGAGAGCGCACCGACCGTAAAAGCTACTCCTGTCATCATGAGGATAAAAGGTCCTCCGACAAGTACGGCTCTGTTGAGTGCAGTGTCGTTCTTTACTGTCATGAACCTGACTGCAAGTTGAGGTTGAGCAACTACACCAATTCCTACTCCAAGTACAAGTGTTGATACAAGTGTCCACCATATTGGTGAGCCAAATGCAGGCATGGATGTCCATCCCAGATGTCCTCCTGCTGCAAGACTTTCAGGTACCAGATTATTCATAGCTGTGAGTGCTGAATGGGCTGCAGTTACTCCGCCAAGTTTTGCATATGTGAATACCAGAAGGAATGCCATTCCTATGAACATAAGTGTTCCCTGAAGGGCGTCTGTATACATAACAGCGATAAGTCCGCCTGTAATTACATAGGCTGCAACGATTACTGTGAGAATAAGGACTGCAACGTCATAGTTTATACTTAGGGTTGATTCAAGGAACCTTGCTCCTCCGATAAGTACAATACCTGCGTAGAGTGGCATGAAGATGCCTATTAATGCTCCTGAGAATCCCTGTATGAACCTTGACTGGAAACGCCTTCCGATAAGTTCTGGGAATGTAACCGCATTTAGGTTAAGTCCCATACGGCGGGTCTTGGAACCAAAGAATACGAATGCGATAAAGATACCTACAAAAATGTTCATAAATGCAAGCCATAAAAGTCCCATACCAAGGGCACCGGCGGCTCCACCAAAACCGATGATGGCTGAAGTACTGATAAATGTTGCACCATAGGACAGTGCAAGAATATAAGGATGTATTTGCCTTCCGGCTACCATATAGTCTTCAGTCTGTTTTGTTTTCTTATATCCGAGCCACCCGAGGTAAAAGATCACCATGAGGTATATAAGAATAATTATTCCGAGAACTGGCGTACTTAGTACCATTAGTCCACCTCTCCATCGTCGGAATCGTCGTTCCATTTAAGGGCTCCATAGATCATGCAGCCAATGGCGCTTACAAAGCATAGTATGTAAGCCAGCCATATCTGTGGGTCATCTATTCCAAGCATTTTTCTCCTTCCATATATTTTGTATAAATAATAATGATAGTTGTTAACATGTCATTTGTTAGCATGGCACTGTATTTAAAGGTTAGTAAATGAAATTGTATGCCTGCGGCTGGTAAAAAAGTTTTGATGAAGGTATTATTTTACTCATTAGAATTTTATGTGCTTAAGTATTTTCATAAAAACAATATAAAAAATATAAATGCTGGCGTTTTGAAAGCAAACCATTATTTATAAAAGGGTGATGAAATGGGACTTTCTTTTATAGAGAGGAAACTTGTTGCCAGCATTTATATAAATGTGATCATGCCACTGCATTTCTGTGGTGAAGGTTACTCTTCACAGATTTCCACGGTAAAGTGGCTTTTTAGTGATGACTTCTTCAACTACTCTCTTTCATCCATGTAGTTGATTGCAATTCATACAATATATGAACTAATATAAAAAAAGTCTGTAAATTTATATGAAATAATGTACATGAATATATACTATATGTACTTAATACGAGATGTGATGGACATCTTATTTATAAAACACGTCTATTGAGTTTGGTTTACTATGCCGAATATTTTTTTCCTGAACATATTTTATTTAACCATCAATATGTCGAACAAAACATATTTTTAGTTATTTGCATCGAAGTAAGTGAAACCATAGAGCAGATTCCTGCACCATCATCAATGAATGAGGAAGTAGAAGAACCTGTAGCAAAAGAAAAAACACAGGACACTCCTGGATTCACTGCTCTTGCAGGAATTGTATTTTTTTCACTCGCGGTTCTGACGAGAATAAAATAAGGTTAAAGAAGAGCCATAAGCTATCTTTTCTTTTACTTTTTCTGACACAATTTTGTATTCATGCAAAATAGAAATCAAACCATTAAAAAAGAAAGAACTGATCAACCAACGAATCCTGTTAATTGATCATTACCTAAAATGTATATTAATTTTTCTTAAAACACTGTTCAACATGCTCTTTTGCCATTGGTTCTGTCATAAGGCTCACGATAATCGCCACCAAAAATGACAGTGGTGTAGCAACAAGGATCGGGTCTACAAGGGTCCATGTTCCCGTAAGAAGTGTTGCCTGTCCAAAAAGTGCCTGGCAGATTCCAAGCGCGGTAGCTTCCTTGGCATGCACAAATGTGAGCCAGAAAAGACTGCTGAAAGTACCAATAAGAAGACTTGCTACAGCTCCCTGTCTTGTCATACGCTTCCAGAAAATAGCTCCTGAGTACATCGGGAGGAAAGCTGCTGCACAGAGTCCGAAAAATATTGCTGTTGCTCTTGCAATAATTCCCGGTGGGAGAATGTATGCAAGGACAACACTGATGAAAATTGTTACAGCGATACCGACTCTTGTAACAGTAATCGTCTTTCCTATCTTTCCATTCATAACTCCCTGGCGATAGAAATCATGTCCAAAGGCAGTTCCCATGGCGTGGAACTGTGAACTTAGTGTTGACATAGCTGCTGCAAGAAGTGTCAGCAGGAAGAACACTACAAAATAATCTGGCATTGCGCTGTTAATGTATTCCGGCATTATCTTGTCGATATTTCCACCTGCAACCTCAAGTGAAATCATTCCCTGGGTGTTGAAGAAATATACATTGGACAGTGCACCGACAATGTATGCCACACCTGCCATCATGAAAATGAAAGGCCCGCCTGAAAGAACCGCTCTTTTAAGGGCACGTGTGTTCTTTACGGTCATGAATCTCACTGCAAGTTGTGGCTGTGCAAGTACACCAATACCGACGCCAAGTATTATGGTTGATACAAGTGTCCACCATGTTGGTGAACCAAATGTTGGCATGGTAGTCCATCCCGTGTGTCCGATGGCAGCAAGGTTATCCGGCACAAGGTATGCCATATTTGTGAGTGCCTGGTGAGCTTCGGTGACCCCTCCCAGCTTTGAATAAGTGAATACAAGCAAAATGGCCATTCCTACGAACATAAGCACACCCTGCAGGGCATCAGTGTACATAACAGCAATAAGTCCGCCTGTAATTACATAAGCTGCAACGATTATTGCAAGAATAAGGATAGCGATATTATAATCGATATTCAGGGCTGTTTCCATGAAACGTGCACCGCCTATCAGAACACTGCCTGCATAAAGTGGCATGAATATAGTGATTAGTGCACCAGAGAATCCCTGGATGAACCTTGACTGGAACCTTCTTCCGATAAGCTCCGGGAAGGTGACAGCCTTGAGGTTTACACCCATGCGTCTTGTCCTTGATCCGAATACTACAAAAGCGATAAAGATTCCCACGAAGATATTCATGAAAACCAGCCACAGTATTCCAAGACCGAATGCCCCGGCATAACCTCCGAATCCTATGATAGCTGAAGTACTGATAAATGCAGCACCATAGGAGAATGCAAGCACAAAAGGATTGACTTTCCTTCCAGCAAGCATATAGTCGTCATTGTCTTTTGTTTGTTTGTAGCCGACCCAGCCCAGGTAGAAGACCACCATCATGTAGGCGAGTACAGCCAGTCCAAGAACAGGAGTACTGACAGCCATCAGTCTTCCTCCTCTTCATCGTCGTTCCAGTGTATAAGTCCATAGATGACACATCCAATGGCACTTACAAAGCATAAGATATATGCAATCCATATTTGTGGGTCTGTTATTCCCAGCATAATTAGCAACTCCAATAGTGATAATGGCAATTGTTAACACGAAACGTACTTTAACTTTTCGATATAATTCAGACATTTAAATTTTATCTATTGGATTGAAGTCTGGCATTAATTATAAATAAAAACGAGTCACACTAGATTTAGTGTTAAAAACAAGTAGTGATTGTAACACTGAACTAAAACGGTGCAATGACAAAAACATGTCAGGCACTTCCTCTTAAAAAGAGGACATTGCACATCTTTTTTCTGCGGGTGTCATGCGCCCGCTCCTCCTTATTATTAATAAAAAGATAACCAGTATCGATGAATGTATTATCAAAAAAGGTCATTCGCTAGCTAAGTCTATCTCTGCACGATCAACTATACAAAATAAACCATTTATAAGTTGTTTTAAGTTTATTTCGGGGACAGTAGACACTGTGTACTTTATAAAAATAGAATATATTTAAATACTATGTACTCTCAACGATATTGAGTTGAAGCAGGAACTTTACACAACCAACAAAGTACCACCCCTTCCCCAACCCCAATTCAATTTTGGTCCTGCTTCAATTATTGTTGACCACTTTCTCTAGAATTATCCACATCCTTTTTTGTGGTCAGCAATACTTTTTATATTAAACTGTAAATGCAACTTTTGTTTGATCAGCAGTTTACTTCAGCCTTTATAAAAACGGCTCTGCTTATCTGTTGTGTCTCAACTGAGAAACCCGCTTTCTCAAAGTGGTCTACCCAGTCCTGAATACCTCTTTCAGTTCCATGGTGGTGGTCCAGTGGTTCAACTGCCAGTACAGTACCGTTCTTTGAAACCACTCTTCTGACCTCTGAAAGAGCCTTTGGAATATCATCAAGATGATGTAGCATAAAGAAACAAGTTACAGTTTCATAACTCTCATTATCAAAAGGAAGTTCATAGACACTTTCAGCCTTGAACTCCGCATTTTTAATATCATATGCAATAGCGTTCAAGCGGCATTGTTCCATGGTCTTTTCCAGAAGATCGATTCCCATAACCTGTGACTCCGGATTCATCCTTGCCATCTGCAATGTAAGGCTTCCGACACCACATCCAACATCCAGTATGCTCTTGCCGTTGGCCTGTGGCATTGCAACTTCCATGGTCTGCTTCTTAAGTATCTCCATTCCGGCTGGTGGAAAATCAGCATCCGGATTATCAAATGATGTGTAAGGAACAATTCCATAAACTGAAGCATGATTCATGGCAAAAAGACCTTTGAGATAGATCTGTTTTTCATTGACCTTTATAAGTTCAACAACGGACACACCTGCGTCCCCGCAGAATCTTTTATTCCACTCATCTCTCTTTTCCGGGAATTCCATGTCAAGAGGATCGTGGATTATAATGTAATGCGAATAATCCTCATAGATGAAATTTTCAGCATCTGTGTCCTCAAGCTCGACAATACTGACACTCTCTTTCCAGAGTGCAAGTAGCTGCATTGTTTTTTCATCTGCAAAATTAGATACTTTTCCAATGGCTTTCAGTGACATAGTGCACAATTGTATTTTTCAGATATACCTTTAATGGTGTGCTGAAAAACTAGTACTATTTGATGCAGTACTTAAAATCCCGAGTTTGTTATGTCTTATTGAACATTTATGACAGGTGCTTCGATCTTATCTCCATTATCATAATTGTAAAACTCGACACGGTTGCGTATAGCCACAGGCGACACCAGACCCTGTACGTTCATCATGAATTCCGTATGGCTTTCTATGGCAGCAATTCGATAACTTTCCTTTTCGATAAAGAATCGGATGCTGTAGTCGGTCAGTCTCTCATCACCTTTCAGCTTCAGGCCAGCTTTTTCAGCTTCCTGTATCAATGTACTATTATCCGGCAATGCAGTGAGGATAAGGTAGGAATCTGTTCTTTCCATGCTCAGTTCAGTTGAATTTGCTAATAGCAGGTTTGTCTGGGTCAACTGGTCATAATTGTCCCACATTTGCTGGTTGAGTTTTCTTTTATTCCAGGTATCATTATTATTTCTAGTGTAAGCATTTTCTTCAGCTACAATAAGGTCCATGGAATCTTCCATAGATAAAAGGCTGACAGACATTTCCCTGTCAGGATAATTCACTGATCCTGTTCCTTCCATCAGCCTGAAAGACTCACCTAGCATTGAAATATTGCTATATATGTTGAATTGGTAGGAATCAACATCTTTTGAAGTATCGATGATCCTGCCTGCAAGAGCGTATGCATCATTTATTTCCCGGTGCTCAACATAAAACAGAGCAAAAACTATCAAAACACAGATGATACCAAGAATAACAAAAATCTGCCTGTCAATTCCCTTTTTATCAGACACTTTGAATCACCTGCGTTTTACAAACATGTTTGTTTTCTCAATGCCAGTTATTTTAGTTTCTATTTCTTCCTCTTCAGAACAACAATCACACATGCCAGCAGGACTATAATACCTGCAACAGCAAACCAGATATAATTCACAGGTGCTGTACTTTCAGGCACAGGAATCTCCTGTATATCTGTGTGCAGTTCAGATTCTTCAGCGGGAACTTCTATTACTGTATCGTCAGCATTTTCCTGCACAGATCTAAACGCCACCAGAGGTTCATCATCTTTTGAATCGATTATGCCATCGCCATCAGTATCCGGGTTGAACGGATCGGTTCCTATCCTGTACTCAACCACATTTGGCAATCCATCCCTGTCTGAATCCAGGGGAGCACCATCATCTTCCGGTGTGATCTGTTTTCCTGCCAGGGCAAAGCTGGAAAGATGTGAGACTCTTGCCCACACATGACCTTCATAGACCTCTCCATACATTTCTACATTGGAAGTGTCCACACCTGCATTAGATAACTTTGTCCACCTGCCGGTATTTTCATCCAGATAGTATATGCACAGAGTGTTCTCATTAATGTCAGTCCTGTCAGTAAGGTCTCCGTCACCATTGCGGTCCAGTTCATTGAAGCGATAGTATATCGTGATCAGGGTACCATTGATAATATCAGTAGTTGCATTCTCGACATTCTCACTGACTATAATATCAAGGTATTTTCCAATTGCATATTCATTTGATGCAAGTCCGGTGCCCGAAGTCAAGGTACGTACCGATGAACCTGATTTTCTGATCTTGATCCATGGTGTTACATTGGCATCAAGGACCATTCCTACTGTTGAGTCAGTCCTTTTAATCAAATCGGCGGAATCGATTACAAAAATATTAGAAGGCGCCATGAATTCTGTCAGTACAGAGTCAGAGGAAGTTGTGACACGCTGGCTTCTGAATGTGTGCAGTATCCTGCAATAATCATACATGTAGGGTTGAGAAAGCACGAAAACTGTTTGCGTGCTGTTCCATACTCCATACCTGACAACCATCCGGTCATAATCAGATGCCAGCATCCTGGAAAGTGTATCTTCATCGTTACTGAGCACATTATAGCTGATGTTGCCGGCTGTTCCATTCACATTCTCCGGTCTTCCCAGCAGAAGTACGTAAGTTTCATCCGAATGGTTCATCAAAAACTCATCTGCAGAATAAACGCTAATGTTGGTATACCTGCTCAAGGTGTCCAGCAGTTCTTCATTGTCCTCGCTTGCATCATATACGACCGTAATGTTCCTGACATTTGCCAGAACCGAATCAGTATCAAGTGAGTCATTGATGTTATCGCCATCAGTATCTTCCTTTAATGGATTGGTGGCAAAGTTGATTTCCTGAAGATCAGTATATCCATCGTTATCGGTATCTGCAGACAATGGATTTGTCTTCATTTCAAGTTCTTCATTGTCTCTAAGTCCGTCGAAGTCTGTATCATTCAGCAGGGGACTTGTACCGGAACCATACACTTCTGTACCGTCAGACAGGCCATCGTCATCGGTGTCAGGATCGAGCGGATCTGATGTGAAAGACTTCTCAAGACTATCGAATAGTCCGTCATCGTCGGAATCCGGTTTGAGAGGGTTTGAATTGAACAATACTTCTTCATAATCCGTCAGGTTGTCATCATCCGTATCTTTCTTCAGTGGGTTGGATGACAGAACGAACTCTGCAAGGTCATTAAGGCCTTCACCATCCGTATCCTGGATAAGTGGATCACTTCCGAAGAATACCTCCGTACTGTCATCCAGCCCGTCTCCATCAGTATCATAATTAATCAGGCTGGTGTTAAGTGATTTTTCAGTGAAATCATTAAGACCGTCATTATCCGTGTCGGAGTTTCTGGGATTAGAACTACTGTTCTCATCAAGGTAGCATTCTTCGTGGTCGGTAAGACCATCAAAGTCACTATCCTTGTAGCGGGGATCACTTGTAACGTGGATGGTGTATGTACCTGACGAATTGGTAATGGTTACTGACCAGCCTATCTGTTCATTTTCATCTATGAGGCTGTCCTTATCCTTGTCAGCACCGGAGTTTACCCATCCTTCCCTGGCAGGATAATAGCTGGTGTCAACTATTCCTATGATCTCCCTGTCATCTTCAGCAGGAGCGGGCATGGATGTATTCCATGTCTGGTAGAATCTAAGTGCAAAGATGTCAGTACTATTAGGTGCAGTAAAGTTCAGGGTCGCAGATCCATAGGTCTCATTACCAATGGCAGGTGTGCCGTTGTATATTTCCTCATGCAGTGTGGAATTATCCAGACTTACAAAGAGCCAGCACCTTGCAGGTTCATTTGTGGAATTTACCTTTCCAATCAGTGTATAATCGATAACTGCTGTGATGTTCGTTTCAGGGTCTGTCTTTATATTCCTTCCCATGCCGTTCATGTCTACATTGCTGACATAAGCCTTAGCTGTGAAGTTCGTGTCATAAAGGTCTGAAATACCGTTTCCGTTAGTATCTTTGGATCTGGGGTTCAATCCTTTGAGGAACTCATAGAAATCGGTAAGTCCGTCATCATCCGTATCATTGACCAATGGGCTTGACCACACGTGCTGCGAAAAGGTCTCATCATAAAAATCAAATTCAATGTCCCATCCATGATACTCTTCGAAGTCACTGAGCTTGTCACCATCGGTGTCCCATACAAGCGGATCATAACCATAACGCAGTTCAAGCCCATCCTCAAGTCCGTCACCATCTGTATCCTTGTTCACAGGAATGGTGCCATACTCGATCTCATATCCATCGGACAATCCGTCATTGTCGGTGTCCAGTCTCAGGTAACTTGTGCCATTAAGCAGCTCATCAGTGTAGAGGACACCATCACCATCGGGATCATTGGGTGAAATGGCTGTCCACTCTAAGAATTCATCAATATCTGCAGGCATGACATCAAAGTAGAGTGTAGAAGGATCTGAATCAGAGATGCCTGAATTGCTTTTCTCACTGCAGTGCCATCCAAAGAGCCACCAGCATTTATCATAGTATACTCTATAGCCTGTACTCAGCCAGAACTTAAATGGGAAGTTAACAGCTGCATCAGGTTCAACCCACAGATCAGTCGTATATTCTGTTTCTTTCTTATAGTAATTATTCAGATAGGTCGTCAAACCCTCTGTAGTGGAACTGCTACCTGCTAATGTATATGCGGAACTGTACTGGTAATTGGGGCGTATGTAGCTATTTTGTAGGTTTGTATATGATCCACGGGATGTTCTTGTAACAATTCCCTTGAACTTGCTTTCCATCTCGATACGGTCACCTGCTGTCAGGCCGTTTTCAGTATAGTCCACTACATTCACCGAAGTATCCAGCATTTTCAGGTCCACTTCAGTCTTGACCCTCACATCAAGGAAAAGCCCGATAAACCATTCAAAGAACATCTGGGACCAGCCTTTACCGAATATCCATCCTACTATCAGGTCTGACAGGGCAACAAGTAATGCGATGGCCCATCCCACCACAGGAATCGCAGCTATAGCTGCCAGAGCAACTGCATATATGATCATGAGCACAGCATACATTGTACCAACGAATATACCATATCCTGACCAACCTTCACTGGAAGCTATTGACCAAAAGGCGTAGAATGCGATAGCACCTATGACGACCCAGCCTATTGCAGATAATACACTGGATATCCTGTTAACTGCACCAAGGAAACCATTACGTATCTCTGAGACCGATTCGGTCATTGCTGCCATGAGTTTCCAGCTAGTCTGACCTGCAATTGGTGCGAGTGGCTCTAGCTTTACAAAGGTGAGATATGAATAGAGTGCAGCTCCTCCGATTATCAGGTTACATACAAAGTCAATAGCTGATATACCGTAACTATCAATGGCATCAAGTACATCATTTCCTTCAGGGAAATTAAAATCAGTCTCTACCTGGCCGATTTTTGTCACCGTTGATTCGCCGGTCTCCCAGGCGATCATGAGATTCATAAATGTTGCAAGTGTTTCAACATCAAGATTCCTCGACAGACCCCATTGCCTGGTTTCTTCCAGCATTTCTTCAGTAGTGATACTTTCATTTGTGTCAGTATCGTACCATGTCATCTTCATGCTCTTTGAGGTGATAAGAGGCTGACTCCTAAGTCCGATATCAAAACTATTCCCTGTAATATATGAGCCCATAGCCATGTCATCCATGGACTGATATCTGAATTCATCCTCAAACAAACCTATTACAGGCAGTATCATACCGGAAGGCAGGGTTGACAGTATATCTGAGGTCATTTCACCAGTTATCTTTGCAAGGGCTTCGTCCTGATGGCTTGCAGAGCCGGTTTCATAGTTAATAGTCACATTATACTCATTCTGCAACTTTTCTGGCATCTGTTCAAAGGGTGTCTGGTCCCTTAAGTATGCATAGGAAAAAACGAAACCAGCTTCAAAGGTTCGGTTCTTATCATCACTATAGAATAGTCCGAAATCCGACCTCTGGTTCTCTTCAACATTAAAGCCAGTGAGCATAAAATTCTCGTGATACTGTGCAAGGGTTGTGGTAACCGATTCATATTCACTTGTTTCCAGTGTGAAAGTTTCCCAGTCTCCTCTTTTATCACTGTTCGCAATTAGTGTGGATCCTCCACCATTTTTTGCGGAAACGTAAAGTCCGTTGTCAGCTTTAAGAGCTATCTGGTTATTTTCAAGATCAAGCAGTTCAAATATCTCACTGCTACCAATGTCATTGCTGCCTGCAATTAGTTTATGTTCTTCTGTATCGGAAACATATGCATATTTTCCACTGGAGGATTTCAATGCGACTTTGTTGTTATTGAGGTACACTATCTCAAATGTTTCAGCGCTTGCTACTGAGGTACTTTCTGCAACAAGTCTGGAGTCTGTATTATCTATTGATACATATTGATCCTTGAACGCTTTTAGCAGTACTTTCTTTGGCCTGTCGGTCTTTCCTGACACCATCCACGTAAGTTGTGCCTGCGTAATCGTTTCCAGTGAGGAGTCCTGTGGATAGAACATGCGACCGTTCAAAGCCACGGTATCACCAAAATCCTTCACAGGAGAAAGGGGAACGTAGGCTTTGCCCAGTGTGGTGACAATTCCATAATTCTCTTTAGCATCAGAATCGGATGCTATACCACCAACAAGTTCAATTTCCCATAACTGCAGATCTGATCCGGTAGAACTATTCTGGACCACAGTGGTTCCATTGATATCGGAATGTATTTCCAGACACTTATCACTGTGTCTGGCAGTGATCTGATAGACCCCGTCGCTGTTTAGTTCCAGTTTCCAGAGCTGATATTCATCGCCTGTGTAGTTTCCAAGGGTGACATTTGCTATATCCTCTGTGCTGGCATTGAAAACCTCAAGGCATTTGCTGCTGTTACTGGAAATAATTCTATAATAACCATCATCTCTCAATTCAAGTCTCCAGAGCTGATAGTCTTCACCGGAATAATTACCAGTGGTTACATTCAGTTTACCAGCATCTGTAGGAGCTTGCAGACTTTCTCCGTTCTCAACAGATATTATCCTGCAGTCAACAGGAATTGTCAGTTCCAGCATTGGAGTGACCGTGACATCCTCTGTAGAACCATTTAGATCCTTCATGGTTGCAAGTGAATCATCAGGCCAGTCCCAGCTCTGGGAAAGCAATTTCAAATGCTCTTCGTTTTCCGGTCTTATCTGGAAGTTGAGGTAGGTGGGATTTCCATTCGATGATATATTGAATTCAAAGCTCTCATTTGGGCTGGATCTTGAAAAAGGAGAAAGATCAAGGGCATCGATAACACCGTCATTGTCGTTATCAAGGTCCCATGCGTTTACAAATCCATCGCCATCGATGTCATTCGATGAAACATTGTGAACTTCAAAATAATCTGCAAGGCCATCATAATTAGAATCAGGTTCAAGGGGATCAAGGTCGTTATTGATCTCAAAGAGGTCATCAAGCTGGTCAAAATCAGAATCAGTGTTATTAATATCTGTTCCCAGTATAAGTTCAACAGAGTCAGGGATACCGTCCCCGTCACTGTCTGGACCGTATTTTGTCAGGTTCATATCAATATCAGAAACATCAGTTGCAAGTGCACGGATACCCTGAAACGTTCCATTGTTATTTTGATTTGTAATATTGTTTTGTATCGAGACTATTATAGTATCAATATCCACTCCAGGATTATGCTGGTTCGCAAAA
The DNA here is from genome assembly GCF_900100715.1 of Methanolobus vulcani. Classification (GTDB taxonomy): domain Archaea; phylum Halobacteriota; class Methanosarcinia; order Methanosarcinales; family Methanosarcinaceae; genus Methanolobus; species Methanolobus vulcani. Next base: position 40,480 of record NZ_FNCA01000006.1, read on the forward strand.
GCAACAGATTGTGCAAGTGCATTTAGTGAAGAAATTTCAGAGGGTGAAATAGATGTTTTTTCCTCGGAAGAATTGTAAAAGTTGTTATCGTTGGAAGTAGCTAAAGCAGGGTAAATGCTCGATCCTATCAACAGGTAAATTGTACAGAGCGCAAAAAGCTTAATCGCTTTCTTGTGGTAAGAGGAATATATGCCAGCTATCCGGACAGACATAGTGTAAAGTTCAACCCCCGAACTTTGATCCTTACATACATATTTTATATTTCATCTATAATAATCTTCCCAAATTGCTTTTAATTGTTTCATGTTTATTATATACTTAGATTTGGATATTATTGTTCTTGAAGATGGAAATAATGATATGATTTATTAGTATCTTGAATTCAGTTATCGAAGATATTTCAAAAACATTTGAAACCAAATCTATAAATAGTATTTCAACATATTTTGAAACAATGACATCTTACATCATAGACCTGGCTTATATTGGTATTGCATCGGTCAAAGAGTACCTTGCCCTGCACGTACTACTTTGTTTGATCCCTGCCTTTTTCCTGGCAGGTGCAATAGCTTCGCTCTTCTCGAAAGAGTCGGTCTTGAAATTCTTCGGGGCTGACGCACCAAAATATGTTTCCTATTCGGTTGCCGCCATTTCCGGTTGTCTCCTTGCCGTGTGTAGTTGCACGGTCCTGCCACTTTTTGCAGGTATCTATAAGAGAGGCGCCGGAATCGGCCCGGCCACCACGTTTCTGTTCTCAGCCCCGGCTATCAATGTACTGGCCATTGTTTATACTGCAAAGATACTCGGATACGACCTTGGTGTTGCAAGAGCTGTCATTGCAATTCTGCTTTCAGTTTTCATAGGTCTTGTAATGTCTTTCCTATACGAAAGAAAGGATGTCGAGAAAAAAGGTATCAAGACATTCGGTGACGAAAAGCATGCTCATACAGTATGGCTTTTCCTTTTGCTGCTTGCAATCCTTGTAACACCGGAAATCCTGCCAACATGGAATCCAATGCTCTTTGTGGAGATTCCCCTGATACTTATCACAGTATATGTATCTCTGAAATGGTTTGACAGGGATGAACTTGAAAGCTGGATGGGAGAAACCTGGTTCCTTGTGAAACAGATTACCCCGCTTCTGCTTATAGGTGTATTCTTTGCAGGTATCATTGTGGAACTTCTTCCAGCAGAATACGTTGTTAAATACGTAGGTGGAACCACTGTAACCTCCTACATAATTGCCTCGGTTGCTGCAGCTCTGATGTATTTCTCCACACTGACAGAGGTCCCCATCATAAGTGCACTCACAATTCTTGGAATGGGAAAAGGTCCTGCTCTGTCAATGCTGCTTGCAGGCCCGGCACTGAGTCTTCCAAATATGATCGTAATAAACAGGATAATGGGTTTCCAGAAAGGAATGACCTATATTTCTCTTGTAGTAGTAGTAGCAGCAATAGCAGGATACGTGTTTGGAATGTATATTTTTTAACACATAATTCCCAATTACTAAAACTAAAAGATTGGTGCTAAGATGAAAATATTACTTATATCAGACATTCACGGAAATAAGGAAGCTCTTGATGCCGCAATGTCTGTTCGCCATGATATAGTTGTATGCCTTGGTGATCTTGCGGATTATGGTCCCTCACCTTCCGAATGTATTGATTTTATCATGGAGAACAAAATCGAAACTGTTCTTGGAAACCATGATGCTGCGGTAGGTTCACGTATGGAATGTGGCTGTGGTTATAAGTACAAGCATCTTTCAGTTGCAACCCGGGATTATACATGGGATGTGACATCTGAAAAACAGATGGATTTTTTACGCCATCTTCCATTCAGTATCCAGAAGGAAATTGATGGGCTAAAACTATATTTCACACACGGAAGTCCGAGATCAAATTATGAGTACATGAAACCGGAAACTCCTGATGATGAATTTGAAGAGATGATCTGTGGAATTGATGCAGACGTTCTTTTTATTGGTCATTCACATCAACCGTTTGTCAGAAAGTTCAAGGATATGCTGATAGTAAATCCTGGTTCCGTAGGTCAGCCAAGAGATGGTGAATGTAAAGCCAGTTGTGCAGTGTTTGACACTGCATCAGGTGAAGCTGAGATTATCCGACTTGATTATGATATTGATAGAACATGCTGTAAAATAGAAGAAAGTATGCCTCATCCTGATGAACTGATAGCTATATTAAAGAGAGGGTACTGACATTCTCATACAAGTCCATTAAAGGACAGGAAGTATTCTAATGGTATTTGTTGCAGTTTATGATAAAAAATGTACAGGCTGCGGATCATGTGTTGATGCATGCCAGAACGGTATCCTTGAGCTTAAGGATGGAATCTGTTTCCCTGCAAGGATGGATTCATGTAAATATTGCATGACTTGCGTTCATGCCTGTGATTTTGACGCTATAAAAGTGTTTCCTTGAGTTGATTTGAGTTTAAGAGATGAATAATATGAAAATAGAGATATTGGGTACAGGTTGCGCTAAATGCGACAAGACAAAGAGGTTCGTTGAAGAAGCAGTTGCCAAGGCAGGTGTTGATGCTGAGATCGTGAAGGTAGAGGACATGGATGATATAATTGCATATGGTGTTCTCATAACTCCTGCAGTTGTCGTAGACGGCGATGTTAAGATCGTTGGCAGGGTTCCAAAGGTCGAGGAGGTTATTGAATGGATAACACAGTAATACCTGTGTCTGAGAAAGCAAAATGTTCATGTGGTGCTTCTATTATAGGAATATTCCCATGCGCAGGTGCATCTAATGTAGGTCAGCTAAGCAACGCTATTGCTGTAGAGTTACATAAGAAGGGTACTGGTAATATGATGTGCACCGTAGGTATCGGTGGCAAACGCTCAGGTCTGCTTAAGTCTGCAGAAGCCTGTGAATCTATTATAGTGATTGACGGTTGCCCGGTAAACTGTGCAAAGGCAACAATGGAAGAAGCAGGTATTCCAATAGGTAAACACATACTGCTCACCGACATGGATATCAAAAAGAATAAGGAACTTGACCTTGACCCTTCACAGGTTCAGGAATTCCTGTCAAAGGTGGAGGAGATGCTCTAAAGCATCCCTTTATCATATCTCTACTATTTCCACTCCAAGTTCCGGATCTAGCAGTGCAACAGTGCGTTTCCCAGTGAGCACCCCGGCTGTCTCACCTGGATTGATCAATAGTGTGTCATTAATTTCAGTAACGCCGGCGTGATGGGTGTGTCCCCTTATAACCACATCAAAATCTCCTGATTCTGCAAGAGCATCAACGGGAGCTTCATATATTCCGTGGATGAGTGCAATGCGCATTCCTTCTATCTCAAGATCACCGAACTCACCACAGCATTCAGCTCCGATTTCTTCAAACTTCTGCTTCAGAAGCAATTTGTCACCATCATTGTTCCCAAAAATAAAATACAGATCAGCTTCAAGTTTGCTGAAAGCAGATACAGTAAAAGGTGATATTATATCTCCTGCATGAAGAACGGTTTTTACTTTCTTCTTGTTGAATAATTCCACAGCAGCTTTGATAGCATCCATATTGTCATGCGAGTCTGACATGATTCCGATCATTTTATCTCTCCACTACTAAAGAATGGTTCGGAGAGGATTTATTCTTTTTCAGATGCCCCGGTCACAAACATTCGAAAGTTATGTTAATGTTTTAACTAGCTAATTTTGTTCCGATAATATATAGAACCATCCATTGTCCAGAACTTTCCTAATAACATCCAATGAGGTCGGCTATTGTAAAAAAGCCATACCAGTTTCAATAAAACATTCTTGGTTACCTTTCAGGGCATATGATGTCATTGCAAAATTATTGGTGTACCCTTATTGAGTATCTTTGATTCGGAAGTTCTGATCATTTTTGTAACTTTCATATTGTTTTTATCTTAAAACATATGTTTGAACTTTTCCCAACACATGAAAAACCTACAATATCAGTAGTTACTTGAAAGCAACATTCCGATTATTTTATTTATATTCATATAAATTTTCTACGTTGCAGGAATAGAACAACAGATATTGAAATAAATAATACCAACGCACTATTCTGTGAGAGCTTTGCAGAACTTGCTTTATCGCTAATTGATGTGGAAGCCACATCAGTAACCTGTTTTAATTCGATCTCTTCAATTTGCTCGTCAGGACTGTTGTCATCGTAAGATGAAGCTGCATTGACCTGTTCATTTTCTGTTATATTTTTGCTTGCCACATTTGCTGTAATTGCAAACGGGGAGAATCCCGGTGTAGTTGCTTCAAAGAAATAGAAATCATTATCCTCTCCGGTCATTTCGGTATCAAGGACCTGCCAGTTTTCATCATGGTAGCGGTTTAAGCGGATGTCCGTAGTTTTAACACCATTGACCTGAACCCAGTTTTTAGGCACTGCAAAGGAGATTTTCATGTCTTCCATATTGCTTTCAGTTGCGTATCCTGCTTTTCCGATCCAGATATTCATATTTCTGTAAATAAGGCCACCAGGTTTTTGTGGGACCATTGTAGAAACATCTTTCAGGACTTCAATTGTACTGCTGATAAAGCCTGCATTCTTAAGTGAAGTGTAGCTGATGGCTTTTACAGGATTATCGTTTTCATCAAAAGTGTAAGTAACAGCAGTGTTTCCTATGATGTATAATTTGTTGACTTCCTTGAGTTCGATGTTGTCAGTGTTCTCTCCGGTGTCTCCACCACCGCCACCTGAACTTGCTGATACTTCTCCTGTGATATCCGTTGTTGAATTTCCTGTTATAGTAACATGTGCATTTTCAATGCTAGTGGGAATCGCATTTCCGCTTGCATCACTTAATATCACATTTGAGAGATAAATGGTGCTTTCTCCTGACTGGTTGCCTGCTGTTAAAGTAATATGTGCGAAGGTTCCGGGAGATTCTATCTCAACCTGTCCCAGAGTGACTGCAAATAGTCCGCTGACAAGTCCCTGCTGGTTATCGACAGTGCCGGGGATAAAGATCGACATAACATTATTCTTGTCAAAGAAGTCACCTTCTTCAACATTATTCACCATTAACATATCGCTGTCAAAATTGAGATCAAGTTGCGCACCTGCAACTGCTGTTACTGGCGTTATATTGATGTATATTTCAAAAACGCTATCTTGCTGCACTTCCGGTGTTACCTTTTCTATGCTTACTACAGAAGATGCAGATGCAGTAAACACAAGAATGCTTAGAAGTAGTGTTGCAACTATTATCAGAAAAAATGGCTTCTTTATACTGCCATGTCCCCATACCTTTTGTACCCTGATCATTCTCACACCTGAAACTGTGAGAATTACATTAGTTAGTATATATTTATATTTTATTATTTTAGTCAGATACTTAGCATTAAGACTGACAATCTACAATTCCAGCTCTTCAGGAGCCAATTAGCTATTGAAAAAACGTTCAGATGCAGGCACTAAAGTCCAGTCCGTTGGTAGACATTTCTTCCAGGGACAGATCTGCAATACACTCCCTGCAAACTCTTTTGCCACGTATCAGAAGTGCATCATTAACTGTTTTTCCACAAACTTCGCATTTGTGCATTTTCCTCTCACTTAACTTTAAGAGCTTGTATAATTTAAACTTTATTACCGGAAAGATATTTCTCTCTTGTCAGTAAAAAATAATGTGCATCCCTGTCTTTTTCCTGAACAATGGTCTGCTGTTGCATTCCTATTCTTTTTGCAAGGTTCATGGACGCAATATTCTCAGGATGGCAATAAATGCAGATCCTGTCAATATCAAGAACAAGTATCATGTACTCGATCAATTTTTCCATAGCTTCAGTTGCAAATCCATTGTTCCTGAACTCCGGTTCAAGTGCATAATATATTTGCGTGTCATTTGAGAAGTCAACTGCAGCGAATCCACAGGAACCTATCACATTCTCGGTTTCCTTAAGGCAGATGGCCATTGCAGCAACAGGTTCTTCTGTGGTATATGAATCAATGAGCATTTGGAGAAAAGCTTCTGTTTCTTCTTTACTTGTATTCAATGGCATGTCAGTTAAGCCGATAACATCCTTATTGTTCAGGAATTCATGCAACATCTCCAGATCATTTGCAGTATATCTCCGGATGATTAGACGACATGTTTCCAGCCTTTTGGGAATTCTCATGTTCTGCTATTTTCCTGACTTATACTAAAAAGTTTTGATTTTTTAGGCAGATCAAACTAACCCTGCTATTTTAAGGAAGTTGCTGAAAAGTGTGTAACCGTTGTTACTGTATTCCTCAGCAAGCTCTTCAAAATCATGAAGAAGCTTATTTTTGTCAAGTTCCATAAGTTCAGGGTCATTATCTAGCCAGATATTGAACATTTCAGGAGTAAGCTCAAAATGACCCTGAATTCCGTAAGCATTGCTACCGACTTTGATTATTTGATTCCTGCAGTATTTCCCAGTAGCCAGCAATTCAATATTGTCATTCAGATCCACGGTTTCACCGTGCAGATGAAATATTTTGACAGGATTTTCCAGCCCGCTGAACAGAGGATCATTCATCCATTCATCTTCAATATTGACAGAATAATACTTTCCATCCTCAGCTCTAAAACCAATTTCTCTTACTTCGTTCTTGCGAACAACAGCTCCCTGGGATTTTGCGAGTGTCTGCATTCCAAGACAGATGCCAAGATAAGGAATTTTAAGTTCGATTGCCTTTTTTATCATTGTAAGTTCTCGTTCCATCTTTATGTTCTTGTCATTGGCACTATCCGGTCCACCATATACAATAACCGCAGAGTAATTGTCAGGTTCCGGTAGTTTTTCTCCTGAATCCAGATCAACAATATGGAAATCAATATTGTTTTTCTTCAGTATATTTTCCAGTATACCGGGTCCTTCCCTGGTGATGTTCTTTACGATAAGCAGGCTCATGACTTTTAGTATGCAGAAATCTGATAAATGATTTATGAATAAGCTAGCTAGCAGAAATAGCAAAGCGCAATAAAAGAGTACCCTGAACAGGATCCCATGTTTGTTTTTTAAAGTGCTGATAACAGAACTTTTTTTGTTTTTCTATTAGGGAATCCTGTTCTACGGGCCTGCTTACCGGAAAATCCCGGTAACCACCAACCAATTTTTTACCAACCAACCTACCGTACCACACGGATAAGTTCCATGCCTGCAAGGCTTTTTAAGTCTGGTGTCTTTATCTCCGAACCAAACTTATTATGAGTTAACCTTGAATTCATATTATAAATAGATATCGTTGGTGTGAAATATACTAATTCTCATAATGATGATGCATCGAAAATCCTATTTATTCAATAGTGTATATTTCTGATACAGCAATCTCAAGTGCACTTGAATAAAAATGGTAGGCTTCGTCATTAAAGCAAATAAGCCTGATATCTTCAAACGACCCACCATTCTCCATATGTTCCAGAATTGTTCTCACAGCCAGTACGGACGCCCTGCTAACCGGAAAACCATATGCTCCTATGCTAATCCCCGGGAATGCGATACTTTTTATATCATATTTCTCTGCCAGTAAAAGAGAATTCCTGTAAGCACTTACAAGAAGCTCATCCTCCTGATCATATCCTCCGTTCCAGATAGGACCCACGGTATGTATCACCCACTTTGTAGGCAGAAGATGACCTCCTGTTATCCTGGCGTCTCCTGTAGGACATCCTCCTAGAGTGCGGCATTCCTCCAGAAGTCCGGGACCTGCTGCACGATGGATAGCACCGTCAACACCCCCTCCACCAAGCAGGGAATTGTTAGCTGCATTCACTATTGCATCAACTTCCTGCTCAACGATATCACCTAAGATCACACTTATCATGTCATGATAGCCCATGTCAGTTCCTCATTTTTACCATGTATTCGTGGATTTTTCTATAGAATGAGATTATCCAGATTATTCTTATCTTTGTTGTATGATATAATTTTATACAGAGCATGCAGTATTGTAGTAACGACAAGAATTATTTCAGTATAAGTAGTAAAAGGCAGAAAGGCAGGTAAGACACATGGACAATATCACAGAACAAATCCTTTCACATTTCAGGGAAGTCAGTAGAATACCCAGATGCTCCAGAAATGAGGAAAAAATAGCCATGTGGCTTAAAAAGTGGGCATTACATCACGGTTTCAGTGTGAAATTCGACAGCATGAATAATATTGTTATAGGAGTTCCGGGTTCAAAAGGATGTGAGTACCTGCCTTCAATTGTAATCCAGGGTCATATGGACATGGTATGCGAGAAGACGCAGGACAGTAGCCATGATTTCAGTAAGGATCCGATAATTCCTGTTGTGGATGATGAATGGCTCAGGGCTCAGGGTACTACTCTGGGTGCTGACAACGGCATAGCTATTGCACTTGCACTTGCACTGGCGGAAGATAAAAGCTTAAAGCATCCTCCACTTGAACTTCTCTTCACGGTGGATGAGGAAACCGGTCTTACCGGAGCCAATGCCCTGACACCTGATTTTATCTCCGGGTACGTATTGCTTAATGTTGATTCTGAAGACGAGGGTATATTCACCGTAGGATGTGCCGGTGGGCTTAATACTACAATAAAGATGCCACTCAGATTTTCCCCGCTACCTGATAACATGCTGACTTTCAGTCTTGTTGTCGATGGTCTTTCTGGTGGACATTCAGGTGTGGATATTCATGAAGGCCGTGCAAACGCCAACAAACTGATTGCAGGAGCTTTAAGCCTGATCGCTGACAGGATAGATGTGAGAATTCTGGATGTAAGCGGTGGTTCTGCTCATAATGCGATTCCCCGTTATGCTCAAGTTATGGTTGCTGCTGCTACTGATAATAAAGAAGTAATATTGGATATGATATCTGATTTTGAAAGTAAAATGAAGTCAGAGTATTCAGAGATCGAAAACGGTATCAATATAAGAGTTAAAGCTGATTCTTCTGATCTACAAAAAGAAATAACAGACTCAATAGACTCTGAAACAACATCCAAGATCATCGGACTTTTGCAGGAGCTTCCGCATGGCGTTACTTGCATGTCACCTGATATAGAAGGACTTGTAGAAACTTCAAGTAATCTGGCTACGATCAACATTGATGATGGAGAACTTATAATTATCTCAAGCCAGCGCAGTTCCAGTGATCAGGGACTTTCGTCTCTCACTTCATCAATCGAGAAAATTGCAAAGAAATATGGTGCAGCTTATGAGCATAATTCTGGCTATCCTGCATGGCAGCCGGATATGTCTTCACCTTTATTGAAACGCTGCATGGAAGTCTATTCATCTGTTTTTGATGAAAAAGCAAAGATAGAGATAATACATGCAGGTCTGGAATGTGCTGTTATCGGTTCAAAGTTTGAGAATATGGATATGATATCCTTTGGTCCTACCATAATAAATCCACATTCACCGGATGAATGTCTTCACATTCCTTCCATCAGGAAAATATGGGATTTCCTGATTGCATTGCTGGAATCTTTTGCCGAGAAAGAGGAAAGCAAAAAAAGTGGCAAGTCTAAAAAGAGATCCAAAGGTAAGAAATCAAGGTCATAATTATAATCCATCAGTTACAATATTATTAACATGGAAAAGTTTCCAAGACCGGTGCTTCTGGTAAGCAGGTGCCTTGAATTTGATAAAGTGCGATTTAATGGACAGAAGGTAAGCTCTCCTATTGTTCGGGACCTGATGCAATTTGCAGATGTGAAAACAGTCTGTCCGGAAGTTGAAATTGGTCTTGGTGTTCCCAGAGCACCTCTAAGGATAATCAGAAAGAATGATGAATACAGGCTTGTTCAGCCCGACACAGGTCTGGACCTAACAGAGAAAATGAATAAGTTTGCTGACAATTTTCTTGACGGTCTGGGAAAGGTTGATGGTTTTATTTTCAAGGGACTTTCTCCTAGCATGGGTCTTGGAAATGTGAAGGTCTATGCCAGGGATGCAATGTCTCCGGTTGTCGAAAGGTCTGCAGGATTCTTTGCAGGTCATGTTATCAACAGATACCTTGGTTATCCCATGGAAGAGAGTGAAAGACTGCTGAATCCACGCATACGGCATCATTTCCTGACAAGTCTCTATGCCTTTGCAGATTTCAGGCAGATGAGAGCCAATGCTTCCATAGGTTCACTGCTGGATTTTAATGAGGAGAACCGTTTTCTTTTCATGTCATGCAATCCGGCAGTGTTTGATAAGATGTCCGGATTGCTTGCAGACGCTGAGAATACAGGCCAGGTATTTGAAGAGTACATGTCACTTTTGAAGGAAATACTAAGAAAACCTGGTTCTGACGTTCTAAAAATTGAAACTGCGAGGAAGATGTTCTTAATGTTTGCTGACAAAGATAATAAAGAAACTTCTTTCTTTGAGGAAATGCTGGGACGCTATGCTGAAAACAGGATTAGCTGGGATGCTATTATTGAAGTTCTCAGAATGATCTCCTTTAGGTTTCTTGATGAGGATTCATATAAAGATAGGTTCCTTTATCCTTATCCTGAGGAGTTAAAAGCTCCGGCAGATGAGAATAGGGACAAAGATTACTGGGATAATGAATGGAATCAAAGGTGAAATGATGAATAAATTCGAGCTTGAGGTAAGTTATTGTATCGACTGCAAGAAATGCTGGGATGTTTGTCCTGTGAATAAGGTTACAGAAGGTAACATTTACACTCCACAGGGTAAGATAGAGAGTCTTGCAAAGGTAGTTGCAGGTGAGGAGCTTACAAAGGAAGAGTACGACAACATTTATCTTTCAACCCGCTGCGGTGCATGTGATGATGTCTGTCCTGTAAATATACCAATTACCGATATCATCCAGTATGAGAGGCAATTGCTGGCAGAACAGGGAAGAGAGCCTGCAAAGACCACAACTATTTCAAATAATATCATTGAGCACAACAGTCCAGGTGCTAAAGATCCTTCAAAGAGATTTGACTGGATTACTGATGACATTGACCTTGCCGAAAGTTCAGAGATTGCTTACATGGCAGGCTGCTGGGTATCATATAGTCAGCAAGAAGTTGCCAGAGCCACTATCCGCCTGCTTAATCATGCAGGAATAAGACCCATGATTCTAAAAGAGGAGAAATGCTGCGGACTTTTCCTTATTGATAGTGGTCATTTTGAGCAGGCTGCTGAGCATGCAAAGAAGTTCGTGGATTATATTGAGTCACTTGGAGTAAAGAAGGTTATAGCCTCATGTCCGGGTTGTTATCTTGTCCTGAGTCATGATTATCCTGAACTTTATCGTGAACTGAACTTTGAGGTTGAGCATTCCCTGAATGTATTTAAGGATATGATAGCAGATGGCACACTCAAGCCGAAGAAACTTGATCTCACTGTTGCTGTCAGGGATGCCTGTCCACTGAGAGATTCAAAGGATGTTCCACGTAGTATCCTTGAAAGCATGGGCGTGGAAATAAAAGAGCTCTTTGACGGCGAACAGGTATGCTGTGGAGGACCAGCCGGTCTGAAACCAAACTTCCCGGATATTGCAAATGACATCGCCATGCTGACGGTGCAGAGTTACAAAGATAAGGCTGATATGCTTGCTTCATACTGTCCTTTCTGTGTGCATCACATGGAAGGTGCCTGCAAGTCTAAGGACGAGGAAATGAATATCAAGGATGTTTCGGTGTTGCTGGCTGAAAGTGTGCTTGGTGAGGATTTCATTAGATAAAACAACTTCTGATACCTCAGACAGACTGTGCTTGCAGGAATCGTATTTTTTCACTAGCATTCCTTGTAAACAGAAGACAGAAATCAGAATAAGAAAGAGCAGTTTTAATGCTCTTTTCATTTTTTTCTTTCTTTGAAATAAAATAATAATGTCAGATATGGTATCCGACACAGAACCGGTAAACGACTCTTATCTCATACAGTTCTTTTGAATCAAACTGAAGTTCACCAGTATTTGCTGAATACTTCATATCTTCAAAATCCTTGAAGACAACTTCACAGTTTATATTTTCAGGGACCTGAGACTTAAAATAATCACATTTTCCTGTAATCTCAGTGACAAGTCTTTTAGTTTCCTCTGAATTAAAAGATGTAGATTCTGCAGGAGAATAAACAAGTTCCGTTGTCAGCTTTTCCCTGTCTATAAGATTCATCCAGAAGCCATTGATTACTGTATCATCAAGCATGTAGTCCTGTATCTCAAAACTTTTGCTTATTACATTCTTCAAATCAGAACACCTGATATTTTCATAGATTTAAAGACTTAAAACTGTTTTTGTGATACGGTTTCAGGCTATTGCAATAATGTATAAAAAAAGACATTGCGGAGTAATTCTCCGCATAGTTTCAAATCATTTTTTTTAAATTCTTTTATTAATTGTCTGTTCCGGCTGCCTGTGTAGGACTTGCAAGACTGCCACCCAGATAAGCCACAGTTCCGCATATCAGCCCGATGAAAACCGGATGGATAAGTGGGTTGCCAAAGAGCTGCCACAGGACAATGGAGCCAAAACTTGCAATAAGGCTTGCAATGAATCCGGTTGATGTACCGCGTTTCCAGTAAAGGCCGAAGAAAAGTGGTACGAAAACACAGCATGCGATAACCCCCATACTTACGGAAACAAGGGGCACGATAAGTTGTGGTACATCAATTGCAAAGAAAGCAGAGACAATGATGATAACAACTCCGACCATTCTTGTTATCCTTAGCTCTGTATCATCTGTTGTTTCCGGTTTGAAGTACTTCAATATGTCTGAAGTAAGGGATGTTGTTGTAACAAGTACAATTGCACTCATAGTGGACATTGCGGCTGAAATAGCTGCAAGAAGAACTATGCTGTCAAATCCTGTTGGAAGAAGTGAAGTTGCAAGGAATGGCACAAGTCCGTCAGGGTTTGCGATGTAAGGTGCAAGCTGTTCCTGACTGAAAGCTCCGTATGCCAGAATTCCCAGTGAGAAGATACACAGGGCGTAGATTGTGATGGAGATCGGTCCGTATATTCCTGCAAATCTAACAACTCTCTTATCCTTTGCTGAGAACAGCATGATAAGCAGGTCAGGAAGTGCCAGCAGTCCAAGACTTATGGCAAAGGCAGTTCCGAATGTCTTTTGCCACGGAACCATGGCTCCACTCATGTTCAGTATATCTGCAGGAATAGCGGTCCATATGTCAGCACCGCCGCCACTTGATATAAGTCCGCCATACAGGAATACGGCACCAACTAACATGATAAGTCCCTGAAGGAAACTGATCCAGAGAATGGCTGGCAGTCCACCGATCACATAATAGAGAGCAACAATTATTACAGCTATTATCAGTCCCTGAACATAGGTTACTCCTAGAAGTCCCTGGAAAAGATTTGCACATCCTTTAAAGATGGCAACCAGATAAACAGTGTACATCAGGAGCATTATGGCCGCAAGGAGCACCTTTCCTTTCTGGGAACCGTAGCGACGTTCCAGAAGCTGTGGCACTGTTTTTGCGTCGTATTCCTGTGAAGCTGCCCATATTTTTGGAGCAACAAGGAATGCTATACATGCAAAAGCAACGTGGAAGAAAACTGCCCATATTACCCATGGCAGTCCTGCAACCAGTCCGTATCCACCGCCTCCAAGGAATGAGGCTGCACTGAAATATGCTGCCATGTATGCTATACCGATAACAGCAGGGTGTGTGATATTACGGTCTGATATCACAAATCCTGAAAAGGTCCCCTGTTTGAGTTTCAATGATAAAAACAATATTCCGATAACGTATAAAACAAGAAGTATCTGGTTAATCATGGTCACGCCTCAGTACGAAAAAGAAAGTTATTCCAAGCATAACAATAACAGCCGCAATTAAATATAGATAAGGCAATGGCATCAGCTTTTCCTCCGTTCATCCACATAGCGGGGTTTGAAGTAAACTTCAGCTAAAATGTTGCGTATCAACACCAAGTATTAATCTCCTCCTTCAATGAACTAAAATGTGCTTTAATGCACAATACAAAATATCAATATTTTAAAAAGGTTTTGATTACTTTGTACGGAATTTACTGCAATTAAGGTGAGCGGTAGCATATATCTGTGATGTGGTTCCTTTCTATGTTATACAAAATGACCTTACATTTTAATTCATATTACATGGAAATTCAACTATGCCAGAAAAAACAAAAATAGAAGAGCTAGCTGATGAGTACAAAAACAGTTCTCCACAGGAGATACTCGAGTACGCACTAAACAGGTTTGGCAAGGATATCACCATTGCATTCAGTGGTGCCGAGGACGTTGTGCTCATTGATATGGCTACAAAGATAATTCCTGAGGTAAGTGTTTTCTCTCTGGATACAGGTCGCCTCCATCCTGAAACATACAGTTTCTTCGATGTTGTAAAAGAGCACTATAAAATCCCGCTTGAGATTTTCTTCGCTAACAGGGAAAAGACCGAAGAACTTGTCCTGAAAAAGGGTATGTTCTCATTCTACAAAGACGGACATAGTGAATGTTGTGCTGCCAGAAAGGTGGATCCTCTCAGGCGTTCACTGAGCACAAGAGCTGCGTGGATAACAGGACAGCGCAAAGACCAGAGTCCGAATACACGTGCAAATATCCCTGTGATAGAGTTAGATCCTGTATTTGGAGATGGTAATCTTATAAAGTTCAATCCTCTGGCAAACTGGAGCTCAAAACAGGTCTGGGACTATATAAGGGAGAACAATGTTCCTTATAATGAGCTTCATGAGAAAGGATACGTTAGTATTGGATGTGAACCATGTACCAGGCCTGTCCTGCCGGGACAACATGAGCGCGAAGGACGCTGGTGGTGGGAAGAGGCTACAAAGAAGGAATGCGGTCTGCATTCAGGAAATATAAAGTCTCAAAAATGACAGAAGGCCGGGAATATCATATCAATGGACAATTCTAAGGACAATTACGAATGTCACTGAAATCACCTATAACAATTAATGGAGGTTCTGCATGAAAACTACGGAAGAATCTTACCATCTTTCAAATCTGAAAACACTTGAAGCTGAAAGTATTGGTATCATCAGGGAAGTAGCTGCGGAGTTCGAGAATCCTGTAATGCTGTATTCTGTGGGAAAGGATTCATCGGTAATGACCCATCTTGCTATCAAGGCCTTTTACCCTAAAAAAGTGCCTTTCCCGTTGTTGCATATCGATACCGGATACAAGTTCCCTGAAATGTATGAATTCAGAGATGAGTATACAAAGAAAAATGGGCTTGACCTGAGGGTTCTTAGGAATGAGGAAGCTCTCAAAAGAGGAGTGAATCCTCTCTCAGTTGGAACTGTCAAGTGCTGTGCAGATCTTAAAACAAAAGCACTTCTTGATTCACTGAAAGAAGGCGGCTATGATGCTGCATTCGGAGGTGCAAGAAGGGATGAGGAGAAATCAAGGGCAAAGGAGAGGATATATTCTTTCCGTGACAAACATGGTCAGTGGAATCCAAAGAACCAGAAGCCTGAACTGTGGAACCTCTTCAATTCAAAGATAGACCAAGGGGAATCAATCAGGGTATTCCCACTTTCTAACTGGACAGAGCTTGATATCTGGACTTACATCTATCATGAGAATATCGATATTGTTCCTCTCTACTTTGCGAAGGAAAGACCTGTTATTGAAAAGAATGGCCAGCTTATTCCTGTTTATACAGATGAGTATGAGGACGAGGTCAAGGATGTTATGTGTCGCTTCAGGACGCTTGGATGCCATTATTGTACAGGTGCAGTGAGGTCTGAGGCTGATACTCTGGAGAAGATCATCGAGGAGATGATGGTTGCACGTCACTCAGAGCGTATTACAAGGGTGATAGACCACGATCAGGATAGCTCTATGGAGCAAAAGAAGAGGGAGGGATACTTTTGAGTTCCGAATCTCTCATCGAACAGAGCCAGAATATCGATCTGCTGCGCTTTGCCACTGCAGGTAGTGTCGATGATGGAAAATCCACTCTCATAGGCAGGTTGCTCTACGATTCAAAATCAATATTCGAGGATCAGCTAAACACTATTAAGACCTTTTCCAGAACCCACAGGAATCAGGAAATAGATTATTCACTGGTTACCGACGGTCTGAAGTCGGAAAGAGAGCAGGGAATAACCATAGATGTTGCTTACAGGTTCTTCTCAACTCCAAAGAGACGCTTCATTATTGCTGACACACCGGGTCATGAACAATATACAAGGAACATGGCTACAGGTGCATCCAATGCATCACTTGCTCTGATCCTTATTGATGCAAGGAACGGAGTTGTTACACAAACTAAAAGGCATTCATTCATCTCATCACTTCTTGGTATCCGTAACTTCGTTATTGCTGTCAATAAGATGGATCTGGTAGACTATTCGCAAGAGGTGTTCGAGAATATTGTGAATGAGTTCAATGCTTTTGCTGACAAGTTAGCGGATGAATCTGTTTACTATATTCCAATAAGTGCGCTTGAAGGCGATAATGTCATTGAGCGAAGTGAGAATATGCCCTGGTATAAGGGTTCCACATTGCTTGACTATCTGGAGAATGTGAACGTTTCCGGTGGGCGTAATATGAATGATCTCAGGTTCCCTGTCCAGTATGTGAATTGGGGTGGTGGCGATGATTTCAGGGGTTATTGTGGTACAATAGCTTCAGGTGTGGTCCATAAAGGTGATAAAATAAGGGTGCTTCCATCTGGTAAGACAAGCAAGGTCTCAAGGATTGTAACTTATGATGGAGACTTAGATTATGCCTTTGCTCCTATGGCAGTGACACTTTGTCTTGAAGATGATATCGATATAAGTCGCGGTGATATGATCGCCAAGGCAGACGATATTCCTGCTATTGCCGGTAGTTTTGAGGCGAATATAGTCTGGATGGACAACACTCCGATGGAGATTGGTAAGGATTACCTGATCAAGCATACAACCAGTGTAGTAAAGGGTAATTTCGAAGAAGTGATACATGAGTTCGACCCTGACGATATCAGCATGAAGTCATCGCAGTCCCTGGGACTGAATAGTATCGGTAAGGCCAAGGTTGAATTGAAGAGTCCGGTATTTGCAGATCTCTATTCCGAGAACAGGGCAACTGGTTCTTTTATAGTTATTGACCCTCACACGAATCAAACCGCTGCTGCTGGTATGGTAACAAAATACAAACAGGTATCACCTGATAAAGGATGCAAATCTGTAAAGGTCAGGGTCATTTCCTATCCTGCTGACAAAAAAGAAGAAGCAATGGCAAAATATGATCGTCTTTCCATGCATGGTACACATTGCATTTATGTGGATGATGATCTCCTGAAGGAAACTCTCCGTAAGGGAAAATCAGTTGACAGTGACGAATATTCTGAAATGATAGAGAACCTGTGTAAGATAGTTACAAGATCTGGTGTATCAGTTGTTGTATGCTCGGACAATTTTAAAAGTTGAATTTAGATAACGCCATCTGTTTAAGGTGGCGTTCTTCATCTTTTTTGTTCTTTTTTGATTAGTCCTATGAACTCCAAAAATCTACCGTCAAAACATTTATATTTCATCAAACAAGTGCATAGGTCAGCATTAATCGATATATGGATTCATATTCCACATATGCATATCTTAAACTCGCTTTCTTATCTTCTAATTATCTTCATTCAAGAGGAATGACATTGACCGGTAAACGTATACTAATGGGCAACGAAGCCATTGCTTTTGGAGCCATGAAAGCTGGCCTCCAGATCGCAAGCGGTTATCCTGGCACACCATCCAGTGAGGTCATGGAAACTATCATTTCACATGCAAAAAAGTACGGCATCTATGCCGAATGGGCAACCAATGAGAAAGTAGCACTTGAAACAGCAGTCGGAGCTGCATATTCCGGTGCGAACACTATAGTAACAATGAAACAGGTCGGCTTGAATGTAGCTTCAGACCCTCTCATGAGTCTTTCCTACATAGGCATCAAAGGCTCACTTGTAATTCTCGTTTCCGATGATCCCGGACCACATTCGTCCCAGACCGAGCAGGACACAAGAGCGTTCGGTCACTTTTCCAACATTCCGGTTCTTGATCCCTCAAACCCACAGGAAGCCTATGACATGACAAAACTGGCCTTTAAGCTTTCACATGAGCTTGAAACTCCGGTTATACTGAGAACGACTACAAGGGTTTCCCACGGCTGCGAGGATGTGCTTATCGAGGATATCGATCCGGTATCAAAGGACATTGAAGGATTTGTGAAAGACAGCAGATGGATTATATTCCCAAAACTGACAGCCCAGCGCCATCCTCTTCTTGAAGAGCTGCAGGTCAAAATGTCTGACCTTTTCTCAGAGTACTTTAACGATAATACTTTCAACTCTATCACAAAAGGAAGCAGCAAGATAGGAATTGCAGCTTCCGGTGTTTCCTCTCTTTACGCAAAGGAAGCAATAAAGGAGCATTCTGATGTTTTCTCCATTTTCAAAGCAGGCACTGCATATCCTTTCCCGGAAAAAGCGGCTCTTGAGTTCATGAAAGGTTTAACCGATCTGATAGTTGTGGAGGAACTTGACCCTTATATGGAAGAACAGTTCCTGCAGATAGCAGGCAAATATCATCTTAGTATCAATATCCGCGGAAAGAAGAACGGTTCTTTCCCTGTAAGTGGCGAGTATAATGTTGATGTTGTTGTCGATAGCATCAACCGTGTACTTGATAAAATAGGTACTGAGAATATCGTTCTCTCTCATTCAACTGCAGCTGTAAAACCAGAGGATATTCCACCACTTCCAATTCGTGCTCCGACATTATGTGCAGGTTGCATGCACCGCACAGTATTCTATGCTTTCAAGAAAGCCGCTGCTAAAATGAAAAAGCAGTCAGGAATCGATTCTGTATTCTCAGGTGATATTGGATGTTACACTCTTGGAAATGCCCGTCCTCTTAACATGGTGGACACCTGTCTTTGTATGGGTGCAGGCATAAGCATTGCAGCAGGTCTTTCTCATACTCCTGAATTCATGCAGGGTAAGAAAGCAAAACAGGTGGCCTTCATAGGAGATTCCACATTCTTCCATTCGGGAATTGCTGCTGTGGTCAGTGCTGTCTATAATAATGCTGACATAACGATTGCAGTGCTTGATAATCGCACAACAGCAATGACAGGACACCAGCCTCATCCTGGTATAGGTTTGACAGCCATGGGTTCACCTGCAAAGATGATCGATATTGCAGAAGTTCTCAAAAGCTGTGGCGTCGGCATGGTAAAGACAATTGAAGCCGATGACCTCGATAAGTGTATGGATATAGCCATCGAGGCAATGGAATTTGAAGGTCCGTCTGCTGTGGTGTTCAAAGGTAAATGTGTTGCTATATGCAAGGCAACAGGACAATATGTCGTTGATGAGGACAAATGCACCAACTGTAAGTTATGCATCAACCAGCTTGGTTGTCCTGCCATATTCTCAATCGCATCTGGAATTCCGGTAATTCAGGACACATGCAGTGGCTGTGGCCTGTGTGCACAGATATGTCCGGCTGGTGCAATTGTACTGAAGGAGGCCTGAAAATGAAATTCGATATTATCATTGCAGGTGTCGGTGGTCAGGGTGTTGTGCTGGCTTCCCGTTTGCTTGCTACCGCTGCCATGGATGCAGGTTATCATGTAGCCACTGCCGAAACCATAGGAATGGCCCAGAGGGAAGGTTCTGTTACCAGCCATGTGAGAATTGGTGAGGATGTATGCGGTTCACTTATACCACATGGAAAAGCAGACCTGCTTATAGGTCTTGAACCTGCCGAGGCTGCAAGGAATATTCTTTTCCTTGGAAAAGATGGTAATATGCTTGTCAATGAGCATGCCATTATGCCTTCAACACAGGGTTTCGATGAATACGACCCAGAAACGATTCTGAAATTCCTGAAGGACAGTTGTCCGCAAACCATTACAGCTGATTTCACCGGACTTGCAAGGGATGCCGGAACATACAAGGCTGCTAATGTTGCCATGATAGCAGCGGCAGCAGGTGCTGGTCTTCTTCCATTCTCCGAAGAATATCTGTGGGGTGTGCTTGAGAAGATGATTCCTGAAAAGTACAGGGAAGTCAACCGCAGGGTCTTTGATAATGCTATTGAAAGTGTTTCAGGAAAATCAGAAAAATCCGGCAAGGAAGCAAATGAGGCTAAATGATCACAGGGTGAGTTGAATGTGTAACTGTCATGATAATAACGGCAAGAAGCTTGCAGATAAAGAGAATAACGATGCTGATTACCGCAATCTCTGTGATTATGATACATCCGTGGAAACAAGAACTGCCAGTCTTATGGCCCTTCTGAAAAGAGTTACTGAAGGCAGTCCATTTTACAGGAAAAAATTTGCAGAAGCAGGCGTTGACATTAACGAGATAAAATCTCTTGAAGATATCAGCAAGCTTCCTTTCACTACAAAAGAAGAACTCAGGGATGCCTATCCACTGGGGCTGCAGGCTGTTCCCGATGAAGAAATCGTGAGAATACATTCATCTTCCGGAACAACCGGAAGTCCTGTTATAATCCCGTACACAAAGGGTGATGTGGAAATCTGGGCTGATATGATGATGCGCTGCTATAAGATGGCAGGGCTCACAAATACGGACAGGATACAGATAACTCCCGGTTACGGATTATGGACCGCAGGTATCGGATTCCAGGCAGGTGCGGAACTTCTGGGTGCAATGGCTGTTCCTATGGGTCCGGGAAACACAGAGAAACAACTTCGGATGATGCAGGATCTGAAATCTACAGCTCTTGCGAGCACTTCATCCTATGCTCTCCTTCTTGCAGAGGAGATTACAAAAAGAGGACTGAAGGACAAGATACACCTGACTACGGGTATTATAGGTTCTGAACGATGGAGTCCTAAAATGAGAGCACGTATCGAAGACGAACTGGGAATAGATACCTATGATATCTTTGGCCTGACCGAGATTTACGGACCTGGAATTGCTCTTGACTGTTCACTGCACGATGGTCTTCATTACTGGTCTGACCATCTGCTCTTTGAGATAATAGACCCCGTGACAGGTGAAACCCTGCCGGATGGAACCCTCGGTGAGCTTGTGATTACCACACTCACAAAAGAAGGTGCTCCGCTCATACGTTACAGGACAAGGGACCTGACACGTATCTACCCGGAACCATGTAAATGCGGATGTCCTTTCCCGCGTATTGACCGTCTGCTGGGACGTACTGATGACCGCATCAAGATCAAGGCTGTGAATGTCTACCCCGGACAGATAGAGGATGTCATCATGAGGGTGGAAGGTGTTAGCAGTGAATACCAGATCATCCTTGAAAGGGAAGGCGGAAGGGACAGTATGCTCTTCAGGGTTGAGATCGAGAATGCTGATGACCCAGAGGTCAACAAAGAAAGATCAAAGCAGATGAACAAGGCTTTCCATGATTTCATAGGTGTAAGCGTTGATGTGGAATGTGTTCCGATTGGAGCATTGCCACGTAGTGAAAAGAAGAGTAAAAGAGTTATTGATAACAGGGAAATGTGAATTAGTCTTTACTAAATGTTTTCACAAATTTTTTTTGTTATCATTTTTACTAATGTTATTTTCTTCACTTGTAACGCAATCACTGTCTTTTGAAACTAATATGTTAAGTTGGTCTATCTTGTCATTTAAATAGACAAACATGAGAATTAGCAACACTACCAGCACTATAAATACAAAAGATATTTTATTCTCTACTGTTAAACCTGTGTAGTATGCATAAATGTTTGTATTGAATCCAATTGTGCTAAAAATGACTAATAATGCTGAAAATGTCATAATTTTTGTAGGAATATAATTTCCAAAATGACGATTTATTTGTCTATCAATCCATTCTGAAAATGACATTTTATCTCCCTTTCAACAATGTGGCAAAAATAGCCAGTCCCATTAGAATGAACCCTAAAGTAAAAATTCCACTGAATTGCACAACACCTGTTGCATCTTCCAGTGCAGGAAGGACAACAAAAAGAAAAACAATAATCATAGCGAGTGCACTTATACCCGCAGCTAGTCCATCACTCATATTATTACTTCTATCTTACTATTAATTATTGTATATTTTGATGCAATATTATAAACTTTATGACTTATGGTCGGAAATTAGAATGTCCTTTATTTCAAGATGATTATTACTCTTTATCCACAAGCACTGCATTGGTGATAACCACTTTTGCTGTGTATTCGTCCCTCTCGATAACTTCCATTTCCTTAATTTCTATCTTTTTGTGATACATCGGTCCGTCAGTTACAAAGCTCTCAAATTCGCCGCCTTCGCCTGCAACGTTTAATCCTATCTTCTCGTTGAGCTTTACAAGTTTTTCAATATCTTTCTCGCTGATAATACGGCCTACCCAGCTTTTGTTGAGTCCGTATGCAGCTACACTGCTGAAGATGAATTCAAAACCAAGGTCAAGGAGCTGGTACATTTCTTTCTCCTGGTCAATATGCCACAGAGGTGAAAATGCTTTGAGTCCGAGTTCGTCACAAACTCTCTCTATTCTCTCACGCTGGTAATTTGAGTAAAGGGCACCTGTGATAACTCCTTCAATACCGAACTCATCTTTAGCACGGATAATGGCATTCTTCATGTCATCTAGCTCTTTTTCTTTCTCCCCTTTTGTGAGTTCTTCGATGAGTGGAAGTTCCATTGCTTCTGCCTGCAGGCGTGCAAGGTCAATGTTAGGAGTGTGGAACATGTATGAATCAAGATTCTGGCTTTTGATCGTGATAAGGCACTCAATTGAGTAGTTCTGCTGCTGCATCACATGCATCGCATAATTACTGTCCTTGCCTGAACTGAATAGCACGCCGAGTTTGAGGTTTGGCTGTCCGTAAAACTGCTTCAGATAGTCAGTCTTAGTTTTACATCCTGCTTTCTTTGCAAGTTTGCCGATGGCTTTGTCAAAGCGACTTCCATATTGTGCAGCTTGTTTCCTGCGCTGACTGACTTCGGCAGGAATACCAATCTCTTCTGCAAGCATGCGGAGTATGAGCTTGTTCTGTTCTTCATTGATCTTGTATTCAGGTGGGATCTTCAGACAATAATCAACGAACCTTTTGTCAAGATAAGGAACACGTAATTCAATGTTGTTGTTCATGGAAACAACATCGTCACGGTAGGTATTTTTCTCGTATATCTTCAGAACATCAGCATAACAGTCCCTGCTTATATCTGTGGAGCGTTTGTGGCGATCATAACCTGCAAATATCTCATCGGCTCCTGAGCCTGAGAACATCACCCTGATGCCGTCTTCTCTTGCAGCAATACATGCTGCATATATGGTGAGAGCAACACCAACTTTTGGAACGTTGCTGTCCTCAACAAGAGGAACCACATCTTTGAGATATTCCTCTACTTCGTCAAGGTCTATGATTTTGATTTTCAGATCGAGTCCGAGTTCTTCTGCCATTTTCTTTGCATATTCCACATCAGGTGGGAGCTGAACTCCTGCAAGACCTGCTGTGTAACATGTAAAATCAATTCCAGGCTTTTTTCCCATGAGTTTGCACAGGGAGGCTATTATTGTAGAATCAAGTCCTCCTGAAAAAAGGATACCAAACTTCTCTTCCGGCATGCGGATAGATATAGCATCTTCCAGTTTTTCAAGCATTACTTTTTCAATTTCAGCAATGCTGCCTTCGTGTTCCGGCGTAATGGAAAAAAATTCCCTGTTAAATTTTTCAAGGTTTCCGGTTCTGATATTGTAGGCAAGTATCTCTCTTGGATTCAGTTCTTTGATATCTGCAAAACCATTTCTGGCAAGTGCTTTTTTCTCAGAGCAAAATGCAAATCCATCAGAACCAGAGTTGCTGTACCAGAGTGGTTTAAGGCCAACAATATCCCTTGCAATATAAACTGTATCCCCCAGCCAGTATGCGATGGCATAGACACCGATAACCTCACGGAGAACCTCGTCTATGAGATGCATCATGTTGCTCTCATTATCTCCGTTTCTCTTCTCAATTAGCTGTATCAGCAGATCAGTATCATTCTCGGCTTCGATCTCATATTTCTCAGCTAGCTCTTTCCAGTTGTATATCTCACAATTAGCAACTATCCTGCCTTTATAGACAAGAGGCTGAAGGACGAAGTTGACCATTGAATGTAGCCTATGTCCCAGTACATTACTTTCTGGAATTTCAGTGTTTATTCTAAGTGAATCAACATTTTCTGCACGAAAAACACTTTCAGCAGTGCAGATCCCAATACCATCGAGCCCTCTGTTCTTTGTGATCTCAAGGGAACTGAGGGTATACTCCAGTGAGTTGTCATTGTTAAAAAAGCCTGTAATTGAGCACATATTCTGATCGGTGACCTGTTTTAGTTCAAAGAAGCGTTAAAGTCTGATAAATGCTTTGAGTATTGTGGTGTGAAAAGTAAAAAATGAAAAAGAGAGGATTATTTGAACAAAATGAATAAACTTTAGTTGAATTGTAAATAAAGTTAAAAGAAAATGTGCTCAGGGCTTGCATTCCAGAGCAACACGTTCTTCGGGTGAAAGTGATATGTAGAATCTCAAAATATCATCAGGGTTCATATCAAGGCCAAGGTTGTACCCATTGGCTCTTCCGGCCCTGAGGAAATTCTCTTCCTTTTCGTGCTTCCTGAGCATAAGAGCCTGAATTTTTTCGTTGCTGAGTTTGGACATGTCAACTTTCCTGAGAAGACCAATGAGCAGGAAATTGTTCTCTATACGTTCGTAGTAGTTCTCGGTCTGGCTTTCTGCCTTCTTTTCAGGCTCGAACAGATATGCGGTCTCTCCATTGGAGTCCTTATAGGCAAGTGATATCTTCCTCAGTACCAGCTTTCCGTTCTCGCATACCAGAATCTTACGTTCGGTCTTCATTTACTATCCTCGATTTTTTTAGCAGAAAGGGTACAAAACCCCAGGTATTTTCACAACTTGATTTTTCTATCCTGCGAAATCACTAACTGCAATTGCAGCTTTCTCAATTAACTATTTAAGTTTTTCTCTACTATACTGTCTGATGAGTATCATTATGATGAGGTACTCTATTTACTCTGTGGCCTTTTATTTCATAAAATGCAACAGATGAAATAGAATGAGATTCTAGATAGTTACAACCATTACAGGACAGAGGAATATAATGTTCAGTGAACTCAAAGATACTATCAGGTCTTCGATATTACCGTTTGTGAAATGGATTCCATTATCTCCGAATTCGCTTACCATAATCGGTCTTCTGATTAGCGTCTGGGCTGCGTTTGTTTTCGCTACAGGTGACCTGATTACAGGAGGTTTACTTATCCTTTTCAGCGGTTTCTTCGATATGATAGACGGTGCTGTTGCCCGGGCAAAAGGCCGTATGACAATATTCGGGGCTGTACTGGATTCCGTATGTGACAGGTATGCAGATGCAATTATATTCGCTGGTATCATTTACGGTTCAGTAACCGGTGCTATTTTTCAGACCAGTTTTTTCTCCGTTCCACTCTGGTTATGGGTCGTCTTTGCCATCATGGGTTCGTACCTTGTGAGTTACGTGCGTTCCAGGGCAGAGAGTGCAGGTGTAGCTTCAATGAACATAGGTATTGCCGAAAGACCGGAACGTATGCTAATCCTTGTTGCAGGTTCACTTAGCGGATATCTTGTAGAATCCATTGTCCTGATAGTTATCCTTACACACATAACAATGGTTCAGCGTTTGCTATATGCAAAAAAAGAGCTTTCATGATCTTCTATTTTATGATCTCATCATTGTTATTTTTGTTTTTATTTTTGTGTTCGGGAATTGGAAATAGCATGTCCCAATGCAAAGCTTATAATATAAGGCGTTATTATTAATTGCCTAGTTAACTGTCATATTATTATCAATATACATCATCAAATGAGGATTCCAAATGCAATATCAGGCAGATGTAACCATTGAACTTAAAAGCGGTATGCTTGACCCTGAAGGCACAACCATCAAAAGGGCACTCGAACATTTAGGCTATAAGACCGACAGTGTAAAAACAGCAAAGAAATACACAATCGATCTTCAGGCAGAGAACATCCACGATGCCAGAGAAATAGTCGAACAGATGTGCCAGAAGCTCATCGCAAACCCGATCATCCATAATTATGCTATCTCCCTGAGGGAACTGCAATGAGTATAGGTATTGTACAGTTTGGTGGCAGCAATTGTGACCTTGACGTGTTGCATGTCTTAAAGGATGTTCTCGGAGTTGACGCTGAACTTGTATGGTACAAGGAAGAAGACCTTTCCCGTTTTGACGGGATAGTTGTCCCGGGAGGATTCTCATACGGAGATTACCTTAGAGCCGGTGCCATTGCAGCACGTACTCCTGTCATGTCTTCCATCAAAACACTTGCAGAAGCAGGTAAACCTGTAATAGGTATATGCAACGGTTTCCAGATTCTCACTGAATCAGGTCTCTTGGATGGAGCTCTTACGACCAACAACTATCCGAAATTCAAATGTGAATCCACACTTCTGAGAGTTGAAACAACTGACACACCATTTACATCGAAATTCAAGAAAGGCGAAGTAGTCAGTATTCCTATTGCTCACATGGAAGGCAATTTCTACGCAGACGAAGAAACCCTTTCAAGACTTGAGGACAACGGTCAGGTCGCATTCAGATATGTTGACAAGGAAGGTAAAGTCACAGACGAAGCAAATCCTAATGGCTCACAGGAGAACATTGCAGGCATTGTAAGTGCAAAGAAGAACGTACTTGGTATGATGCCACACCCTGAGAGAGCTTCCGAGGAAATACTCGGTTCAAAAGACGGTATCAGAATATTCGAATCAATGGTGGAGTTCATCTCCAAAAATTGATTCTACTCTTTTTTATTTAAACTCCAATTAATTTTAATTCTGACTTTTCTCTATTCCTGATTGATTTCATTTTCAGCATTCTTGATTACATTCTCCACCGTCTTCCAGGAATGTCTCACATAATCAGGTAATTCTCCATGCTCACCATACCAGTCAGCAAGGAACTTTTTTGTTTTAGGGTCTGAAGGATATCCGCTTCCAAAATCCACACCATTCTCAGCTTTTAAATCCTCTATAAGCTGGTCCCTGCGAACTTTAGCAACGATTGATGCAGCAGATACTATAGGATGACTTGCATCTGCCCTATGTTTTGAAACAATTGTCAGATGATCAGCTTTTTCAGGATTGTTTTTCCTGTATTCTTCCAGAAGTCTGACACCAAATCTTTCCTCATTTACATCTGCAGCATCGGCATATGCAGTTTCAGGATGGAGCTGTTCAAGCACCTTTGAGAATGCCAGCACCATGATATCGTTCATACTCATAAGGGTTCTGAGTTCGTCGATCTGCTGTGCAGAGATTTCTAAAACAAATACCTTTTCAGAATACTTCTCTATCTGGCCGGCAAGCTGGGATCTTTTCTTAGGACTGAGTTTCTTTGAGTCCGCAACTCCAAGATTCTTTAATGTGCTTTCCTTATCACCATCAATCATAACTCCGCCAATGCACATTGGTCCTATTACCGGTCCCTTTCCAGCTTCGTCTAATCCGGCTATTTTCATGAACAAATCCTCTTTACTAACAGTACAAAGGATTCTGATTCTAAAAAAGTATTTGCCAGGACAAGTTTAACTTCCTGGCATTTATTCTCCAAAATTCGTTCTATCAGACAAAAAGCGTGAATATCGCATATCCGATTGCCACCATGATAACAGAGTGTTTCAGGCCGGACATGACATTTCCTTCTCCCATGGCACCTGCCATGAGTCCTGAACTCATTCCCTGGATTATGGATGCATGCTTGAACAGGCGTGTGTATGCTTCAAGGTCAAAGCTACCAAGGAAGCCTCCCGTCTGTGAGCCCGAAGCTGCCATCTGCTGTCCTGCTTCTGCCATCTCAGTAAGGAAGGTCGTGGAAATGACAAAGATAACACCGACAAAAACGAAGAAAGATATGTAGATAATGACGATATAGATCATCATGCTCATGCTACGTTCTCTCTTCATACCCTGCTCGGATGCTGCATCCCTTGCAGCTACCATCAGAACCTCACCTATATCTCCACTTGACTCATTGGCTTTAGTGATAAGTGAGAGTGACCTTGTGACCACCTGAGTTCTCAGACGATTTGCAAATCGTATCAATGAATCATTGATCTCAAGTCCCCAGAAGATATCATGCCAGATCTTCCTGATCTCCTTGCTCAGTGTGTCGGTATCGGACTTGGCCATAAGCCTGATCGAATCTCTGAGTGTCATACCAGTTTCGTTGGTACTGGCAAGTTTCTTCATGAAATCCGGGAAGCTGTTCTCAAGCTTTCTTTTCCTTCTGGTCTTTATCTCATGGAATATTGAAAGTGGTAAAATGATTATGAACAGTGCAAGTACTATCTTGTCATCGATAAAATCCACGAAGAAGACTGGATTGCGTATCATGTTCATGTTCATTAGCATGGGTATAAGGACTACAAGCAAAGCCAGTGGGATTGTGATGGCAAGTGTGGTAAGCGGCTCTTTAAGCATTGGTTTTAGAGGGTTCAATGCTATACCCTTCAAAGCAAGGGATTTCTTGGATTTGATGAAACCTTCGAAATAACCTCTATTACGGACTTTATCTTCAGTCTCATCTAGAAGCTCACCCTCGTCATCATAAATCTGTTTCAGATTTTCTGGAACATCCGGTATCCCGTGGTTCAGCGTTTCGGTGGTAGGAAGCAGCTTTGGTTCACCAAGCTCTGTCGGTGTGATAATACTGATCATCACAACGAACATTATGGAACCTATGGGCAATACTGCGTAGATGATGGCATATACCATGGTGGTGGTTCCTGAACCCATTACAGCCATCATGACACCCATGATGATAATAAAAAGTGGACCTGCTACAAAGGCAGTTACGTATGATTCAGCCAGTAGTCCCAGGGTTTCAAGGAATCCTTTCTGATCTACTTCTGCCTTGATAAGGTATTGTTCTGATTTGTCACGGAAATAGTTAGGTATATTTCCTCCACTGTCAATGACAGTAAGAAGGTTATACATAAGGTCCTGGAACCTTTCTGATGGAGTTGTTTCCGAAGCGCTTGAAAGTGCAGTTCTCAGATCATGTCCGAAATAATCCATATCCCTTACGATGGAATCTATTTCTTTGGATACTTCTCCATATGTGTCCTCGGATCTTGCAAGTGCCCTGAACACATCAATGATATTCATTCCGCCTTTACTGAGCGCATACATGAATGTAACAGCATAAGGGAGTTGCATGTCAATTTTTGCTTTTCTTTCACTTGCCTGGAATCCCGGAAAAAGCATGAAAAGCGCATAGACTATTCCTCCCATTCCTACTATGAAAATAGCCGTAATGAAAACGCCGACAAATAGTTCCTTAAAGGACAGTAACCACGCCATTCTTGGACTGAATGTGACATTTGTTAACTGGTCCGGTAATCCTACAAGGACAACCACTGTATATGTAAGGAATAATCCTATAAGAGCGCCTGCAATTCCTGCAACAATAGAATAGAATATGGCATTTGAGATATACATCTCGTGAGATATTGGTATACGTGCCTGGTTAAGCTGTTTTT
Source organism: Methanolobus vulcani (assembly GCF_900100715.1). Classification (GTDB taxonomy): domain Archaea; phylum Halobacteriota; class Methanosarcinia; order Methanosarcinales; family Methanosarcinaceae; genus Methanolobus; species Methanolobus vulcani. Next base: position 69,938 of record NZ_FNCA01000006.1, read on the forward strand.
GAAGGTTTTCATAGTTTTCTCTTCTGGCTTTTATCTTGTCGCCAAGAAGTACGTAAGGTATCTTTTTAAGTATCTCTACATAAATTGAAGCCTTCTTTATGTATTGATCAAGGTCCAAATTATTCTTTGACTTTTTTGATCTCTTTTTCTTTTTTCCCTTCTGATCATCAGTTGCCAGTTCCTGAGCTGTCTGATCTTCGGCAGATATATCCCCATCTTCTATTTTATCGATAATATCTTCCTGGACATTCTCTGTCAGTATCTCAGAACTTTCATTTGTCTCAGTCACATTATCACACCCAGTTTTTTACACCAGCATTATACCAGTTGTAATTTCTTCAGGACCTTTTCCGGTGTGGACTGGTAAGCGTTGATTATATCAGAGATCTCCTGGAAATCTGTGATACCGTTGTTTGCCATGTATTCAAGGATCTTCTGACGATAGTACAATTCCTGGTCTACCTTACCCTGTGCCCAACCACGTCTCATCTTAATATCGAAAAGTGCTTTTGATTCACCAGTACGTATGAACATGTCAGACTCTGAATCCCAGACAAAGATGTCGTTTGTCCTGATGTTCCTTGTATTAGGATCAATGTCAACGATTTCTACCAGTTTGATGTTCCTTCTTACACGCTTACCTTTTGTGTATGTCTGGGACTGGATACTCATGATATCCAGCGCCTGGATCATTGTACGTGGAACACTTATTGGCGGGTTCTCAAGTCTGTGAATGGCAGATGCAACAGAGTCAGCGTGCATTGTCGAGAATGTGGTGTGTCCTGTTGACATTGCCTGGAAAAGTGTGAGTGCTTCTTTACCTCTTACTTCACCCACAAGCAGGAATTCAGGTCTCTGCCTGAGGGCTGCCTTTAGCAGGTCATACATGTCAACAGCTCCTCTTTCATCTGCTGTGAATGAATCTCTTGTGATACTTGGGATCCAGTTAGGATGTGGAAGTTTGAGTTCCCTTGTATCTTCAAGTGTGATGACCTTGGCTTTTTCAGGAATAAAGAGTGAAACTGCGTTAAGTGAAGAAGTCTTACCTGATGCAGTACCTCCTGCATAGATCAGACTCTTGTTGTTCTCAATGCAAAGCCAGAGATATGCCATTGATTCTGAGGAGAAGGTTCCCCATTTGATAAGGTCAACAGGTGTAATTGGTGTGTCGCTGAACTTACGGATGGTAAATGTACTGCCGTGTGCTGTAACACTTGTACCCAGTGTCATCTGTATCCTTGAACCATCCGGCATGGTCGCATCAACCATAGGTTCTGCAACTGAGATGTGTTTTCCACTTCTCTGAGCCATCTGAATAATGAAAGAGTTCAGTTCATCTTCTTCATAGACGACATTGGTAGCGATATTCTGGTGTGCCCTGTGGTAAAGGAAAATTGGGACATCATGGCCATTGCCGGACACATCTTCAATGGAGTCATCCATCATCAGGGCATCTATCTTTCCGAACCTGACAAAGTCCCTTTTGATGAAATATGAGATCTTTTCCAGCATTGGTGGTGTAATTTCGATAGTGTAATCTTTAATAATTGACCTTATCTTGGAGTCAAGAACAGCTTCTTTGTCATCTTCCTCTTCGTTGATCTCTTCCACTAAAAGCACATCTCTTAACCTGTCTTTTATTTCAAGAAGGAAAGTATGTTCAAAATCAGTAAGTTCAGGTTCAACGATATAATAAAGATGACTGTTGCGTTCTTCGTTGTATAGGATAACTATGAATGCATATGGTTCATTGACCCAGTAGCGTTCAACTTCTTCATATCCTTCCACGCCTTTAAACTCAGCAATAGGCCCGTGGAGCTCAGGATCATACGGATCGATCTCTATCTCGGTTTGCTTGAAGAGGTTTTTGATCTTATCAACAAATCCCAGTTTCTCTTCTATCTCTTCCGTCTGCTCTTGAGGAGCTTCCTCTTCTTCATTTTCGGAGTCGATTTCCAGAGTATCCGCTGATATTGATTCTTCTTCCAACGAGATACTCTCAATTTCTTCTGTGTTGGTATTGGTCTCTTCTTCCTTTCCAGTGATCTCTTCTTCTATAGTCGTTTCTGGAGTTTTTTCCACGTCAATATTATCAGTGATCAATGGCTTTGGAGGACCGAAATTAGGTGATCTTGGAAGTAATATCCCAAAGTCATCATCATTTTCCTCTTCTGTTTCCTGATCCTCGTTGTCTTCAGCAGTTATGGCCTCAGTGGTACTAAGCAGTTGAGCAAAATCTTTCTCGAATTTCTCTCGGTCTTTTTCTATTTCCGACATTTCCTTCATTATATCCGTGTTCAGGATCTCATCATCAGTTCCCTGATCACTGGAAACTTCTTTAGGATTATCTTTTTTATTATGAATGGAAGATTCTTCCTCAGAAACATTAGATTGATCATCGGCCATTTTTTCACCGCTGGATGAATAATTTGATTTCATAATCTATTATTAATTATTTGATAATGTTTAAGGTATCAGAAGCATGATTGATTATATTATATTCTTATTATAATTATACTATACTGGTAATTAAAGGTATTGTAGGAATGTAACTTTTCTCTCTTACATTATTAGTTTATTTCGATAGTTCCTACATATCTGCAGACTTTAAATGCAGAAATTCCCAATATCATTACTTTTCATCCTTCGTAGTTTCGTAGATATTTATCTAAGTGGTGTATGTTCATTGGTATATACTAGATGTACATATTTTTTTCTATAAATATACAATTATATTCATTATATTGACATGCATGTCCAAAGTTATCAACTTTTATGAGTTCTAATGTACATGCAGTCAGTTCCGGATTAGGATTTAGAAATGATATCGTAATGCTTATGAATATGCTCTGGAGAGAACTCGTCTTTGGTGGACATCTCTTCGCTATAGGGTCAGTTTCTGTTGTAATGGCTTGCTGCATTATGTTTATGATCCCTGTGAGCTGGGATATTCTTTTTGTGACATATCTTATGTTCTACGCGATCTATCTTTATGATTATACACAGGGGGCCTCTTCTGATGAAGCTACAAACAGCAGCCGTGCAAAGTATCTATTATGCAAGAACAAGAGCAAATGTACAGTTATTATCTCATCTACGGTATTTTTTACTATAATGATATTCTTCACATCATTCACTATAACTGCAATAGGAATTGCAATCCTGGTTCTTGGTCTTCTTTATGGAAGCCACTTTAAGAAGCTTACAAAAAAGATACCGGCATTCAAGAACGTCTTTGTTTCTATCGTCTGGGCATTCATGGCAATTTTTGCTTTTGTCTATTATTCATTACCAATAACATACGGTGCAATGATGCTTGCACTTTTTGTCTTCATCCGCATGATGAATATACAGATCCTCTTTGATGTAAGAGATATGGAAGGCGACCGTAAAGATGGTCTTCTGACAGTTCCTGCCATTCTTGGAGACAGAAAATACCCATTTATTCTCAGACTTATCAATATAGTATCAATCATCTTCATGCTGGAATGTGTTGTAATGGGTATACTACCAGCTTTCACACTTGCAATTATTCCAATGTTCTATTATGCTGTAAGCTACATTAACAGGGTTGTAAGGTCCAGAAAAGAATACACATCTTACGTCTTCGCAGCATTTGAACCTATCATGTGGTCAATATTCATATTTGCAGGAAAATACGTTGCAATGCTCAGTGTTTTCTGAGCATTTAATCTTACATTCGATCTTAGCATTCATAATGTTTCAGGCATAGGGTTCCAATTCCTCTAAAAAAACGAACAAGAACTCTCCAAACTAACTACATGTCTCCCTGAAAACCCCATTTATCCACATTTAAACACAAATATTAAATGTAAAGTTGGATATGTTCTGCTAGATTATAGCTAGAACAAAACAGGGAAGGAACTGAGGAAAACCCTATGCCTATTATAACCTTACCATATGATGACCTTGAAAAATTAACTGGAACAGACAAGGATACTATTATTAAACGCGTGCCGATGATAGGCGCAGATATCGAGCGTATAGAAGATGATTCTATTGATATCGAATTCTTCCCTGACCGCCCGGACCTTTACAGTGTTGAGGGTGTTGCACGTGCACTGCGTGGTTTTCTGGATATTGATCCCGGTTTCAGGGAATATGAGGTCAAACCTTACACAGTAGAGATCACAAAGGATGAGAATATAGATTCAGTCCGTCCTGTTTTTGGCTGTGCAATAGTCCGTGGTGTAAAGTTTACTTCAAGTGCTATCAAGACCCTGATGGACCTTCAGGAATCACTCCACTGGGGACTTGGACGTGACCGTAAGAAAGTATCAATAGGTGTGCACGACCTCTCAAAAGTACAGCCTCCTTTCAGATACATCGCAGCTGACCCGGATTATAGTTTTGTTCCTCTTGATTTCACAGAACCAATGACCATGAGGGAAATACTTGAGAAGCATCCGAAAGGAACACGCTTTGCACATATCCTTGATGGTTTTGACATGTATCCACTTATCCTTGATGCAAACAACAATGTACTCTCATTCCCGCCAATCATTAACGGTACACTTACAATGGTAACTGAGGATACAACTGATCTTCTGGTGGATGTTACAGGACTTAGCAACGAAGTGTACACAGCTCTGAACATAGTCACAACAGCTCTTGCAGAACGTGGCGGAGAGATTGAGTATGTTAAGGTTGTAAATGCAGATGGAACCGAATCTATCCCTCTTGACCTGAGCCCAAGGTTAAAAGTACTCGAAAGAGAAGAGATCGATGGTCTTATTGGTATGGAACTTCCGGCTGATGAGATAATTAACCAGCTTGGAAGAATGGGTTTTGGTGCAAAAGAACTTGCTGACGGACGCATTGAAGTACAGATCCCACGTTACCGTGCGGATATTCTTGATAACTCAGATATCATTGAAGATATTGCAGTCGGATATGGCTTTGACAAGATCCCTGCAGTATTCCCAATGAATGCAACAGTAGGTAAGTCACACATGCTTTCAGACATTAGCTCTGATATGCGTGAGATTATGACCGGACTTGGATATCTTCAGGTCATGCCTTTCACACTTACTAGCGACAGGGTTCACTTCGACTGGATGTGCAGGGAAAAGACCGATGATGTCACCTATGTAATGCATCCGATAAGCGAGGATCAGACTATGGTCAGGACAACTATCCTGCCTAACCTCATTGAGATCCTTTCCATGAACCAGCACAGGGAGCTTCCACAGAGGATCTTTGAGGCTGGTGATGTTGTTATCGACGGAAAGAACGGTCTGCACCTTGCAGCAGTTTCCATAAGCCCACAGGCAAACTTCACTGAAGTAAGGGAACTCGTTGATGCACTTATGCGTGAAAGACTTGTGGAATATGAGGTTGTAGAATCAGAAGACCCTGCATTTATGGAAGGCAGAAGGGCTGACATTCTCGTAAATGGCAAAAAAATAGGTGTCATGGGAGAACTGTTCCCACAGGTTATAGTTAACTTCGGCCTTGGTCAGCCGGTTGTCGGATTTGAGATCGATCTTCTGGATTGATCTTCAAACTCAATTTTCTTTTTTAAATTGTATTCTAATTTTTGATTCCCGGTTGAAAAGCGGAAAGTATCAGCACTTTCCACTTCCACATGGGACGCATACTTTTCTGTTAATGTCAGTGATATCTCTCACAGTGACATCTATGCCATAGACCGATGACATTATCTGACTGTTCACAACCGATGGAACCGGTCCGCAAGCGAGCAGTTTTCCACCTGTCAGAGCAACAGCATTGCTGCCTACCAGGAAAGCATGGTCAGGCATGTGAGTGTTCATAACAATTGACATTCCTGATGCTGAAAGTTTCTGAACGGTTTCAAGGACCAACACCTGATTTCCAAAATCCAGGTGTGCAGTAGGCTCATCCAGTAAAAGCAGTGCAGGTTCCTGTGCAAGAGCACGGGCTATCAGCACCATCTGTCGCTGTCCTCCACTGAGGCTGTTCAGTGTCCTGTCAGAAAGGTGTTCAACACCGACTGTTTCAAGGGACTTCCATGCAATTTCCATATCTTCCTCTCCGGGTGAACCGAAGATTGAAAGATGAGGTGTTCGTCCCATAACTACAAAGTCAAGTACATCGAATGGAAAAACGGTCTCGTTCTGTTGTGGTACATATCCGACTTTCTTTGAAATAGACCCTGAAGTCATTGTTTGAGTATCTTCACCCTGTATACGGACAGAACCAGCAGCAGGTTTGAAAATACCTGCAATACATTTGATAAGTGTGGACTTGCCAACTCCATTGGGTCCGAGTACACACATTACTTCTCCGCCTTTCATTGAAAATGATACATCCTCAAAGACGGGTCCTTTACCATACGAATATGCCAGTGAATCTACTTCTAAAATTAATTCTAATTCCATCCCATACGCCCCCTTTTCAGAAGATATGCGAATAACGGTGCACCAAGCAGGGAAGTGATTATTCCCAGCGGTATTTCAGTTGCAGTTACAGTTCTTGCAAGGTCATCTACCAGAAGCATGAATGATGCACCAATCACCATACTCATTGGCAAAAGCCGGTTGTAATTAGGACCTACGATCATCCTTGCAATATGTGGTACGACCAGTCCCACCCATCCGATAACGCCGCTGATACTCACTGCAGCCGATGTGACAAGAGTGGCACAGACAATGATTATCAAGCGTATCTGATCAACATTCACACCAAGAGAACGAGCTTCTTCATCTCCAAGTGATAGAATGTTAATTCTCCACCTCAGGAGGAAAAGTACCAATGTTCCTGAGAGCATTGGTACAATGATCCAGAGCAGGTCGTTATATCTGATAGAAGACAGGCTTCCCATGAGCCAGAATACGATTTCCGGCAGGTCATCATAAGGATCAGCCACATATTTTGCAAGTGATATCAGGGCTGTGAATATCGAACCCACGATAATTCCCGAGAGAACGAATACAAGAGTTCCTGTTCCTTTGCTGACCTTACCCATACTGATTGCGCCAAACATTGCTATCAGTCCACAGGTAAATGACAGCAGTTGTATTGCAAGCTGACTGTTCCAGAGCAGTATACCTACACATGCACCAAAACCTGCACCGGCACCAACTCCAAGAATATAAGGTGATACCAGGGGATTTCTAAAAACACCCTGGAATGATACTCCTGCAAGTGAAAGTGATGAGCCTACAAGCAAGGCTGCAAGTATTCTTGGTAATCTCACACTGAAAAGTACAGTGTGCTGGGTGGACATCGGGCTTGCAGTTCCTGATATAAAGGAAATTACTGTATTCACGATGTCAGCAACAACAAGTGATGCTGGCATCTGGTATCTGCCAACAAAGAGTGAAGCAACTAACAGCAATATTGGAAGCAAATAAATTGAAATGGTGGCACATCGCCTGTGATCAGGCATGAGTGCACCTCACAACCTCCTTTGGCCAGATTCCTGAAGATGGCCTGTGGAAAGACCTGTTAGGTTTTGCTTCGCTGTAATATATACCGTAGTAGCGCCAGTAGAATGTATTTGCTTCCTGCTCAACGTCGATTCCAAGTTTACCCGGATAGAGTTTATCTGCAATGTAAAGGAGCCCGAGTATCCAGCGTGGGCTTCCGAAATCCCATGAAGGTGGAAGCGCATATATCCTCTGCTGCTTTACTGCATCTGCTTCTATTCCATAATACTTGCAGAGACCGTAGAACTCATAAAGCGGACGGGAAAGAAAACCGGAGATGAATATCGTTTTGGGGTTATTGTCGTTGATAAATCCTGGCTCAACATTAAAACCTGGTTTACCTTCTTTCTGAAGTAATTTGTTGATACTCTGTCCTCCGGCAAAATTAACAAGGTTGTTTTCCATTCTTCCGGCATTCAGTGCAAAGAGCGGTGAACCCATGCAGTAGTATGCGCTTCCGCCATCATTTTCCGAGGCTATTTTTTCAATCAGCTCCAGACGCTTGCTGATAAATGTTATAAGATCTTCACCTTTCTCCTGCACACCTGCTTTGTCAGCGATCAATCTGATATATTCCAGATATGAGGTTGGGTTCTGTATCATGTGGTGAATGTCCATGAGTGCTTCTGAACTGGAAATTTCCTTCCATACTTCAAGCATCCTTTCTTCTTCGGGAATTCCCAGGCATGTAAGAACAGCATGAACCATTCCAAAAGCACGGCTTATCCTGTATCCGCCCATAAATCCTGATTCACTGAAACTCTCAATGGCTCCTGTACCTGTGACCGGAATATCATGGCCGCATTTACAGGTGTAATTACTCCATGGTTTCAGGAGTCTGGAACCCATAGGTCCGTAGAATTCTCTTTCTGTAACGATTTCACCGCATTCAGGACAATAAGTATGCATTAATCCTGTACCGGGAGAGTTGAAGAGGTACACATGTTCCAGATGGTCATGCAGGCTGTTGCACAGTCTTTCCGATGCACCAATGGAAGGTTCAAGGGTTATCGGTGCATCACCGAATGGAATGAATCTCATGAGCTGCAAAGGAATTGAGGTTGATATGTTTGCAAGAGTCCTGGCAACCTGAATAACATCATCTTCGTTTCCTTTTAAGTAGACTGCCGAGACCTCAACGTGTACTCCCATCCGATGTAACTTCGCGATATTACGAAATACTGGCTTGGAGGACAGGACGCCACAATTCCTGTAAGCGTCATCAGAATGTCCCTTTACTCCAACATTCATGAAATTGACAAATTGAGCAAGTTCCTCAATAGTTTCTTCCGTAAAGTAGCAGTTAGATGAACATCCAACAAGGAGGCCTTTTTCCTTAGCTTTTAGTGCCAGTTCACGGAACATGTAAAAATTAGCAGCAGGTTCATTGAGTGTGGAAACAATTCCCTTGCAACCAAGTTTTAGTGCAGTTTCGATTACCTGGTCAGGACTTAGGGTTGGCCATCCAAGCGATCTTCTTGAAGCCAGCAGTCTTGCAATGCATCCAGGACACTGGAAGTTACAACCAGTGCTGAATACCTGAAGGAATTTTCCTGCAGGATAGTAATGGAGCATAGGGATTGTCTCTATTGAAACAGGAAACGCTCCGAGATACCCACTATCAGGGTCCTGAATTATTTTGTCACCATCAAGCTGGTAGGTTTTGCATCTGCCTGTACTATGCTTGTTGATGTCACAAGCCATTTCACATATCTTGCACTTCACTTTTTTGCCTCCTTTTTCCTTACTTGTTCATAACCACCCAGAAGCCTGCATCATCATCCACAACTCTGAATAGCAGTCCTGTGCTGACACAGGCATTTTTCATTGCCTGTTTGTTCTCTGGACTGAGCCTTTTTTTAGAACCTTCCCGCCACTGCGGATCACGTTCTTCCATTGTCTTTGCTATCTGCTGGCGAAGCTCAGCGGTACCAAAACCACCACCTATCCAGGCTTCACCTCCAGGGGCAAGTACCCTGGCAATCTCACTGAAAGCAACAGGAAGATCATCCCAGAAAAACACAGAGCCGCGGCTTACAATGAGGTTTGCAAAATCATCATCAAAAGGAAGTTTATGTACATCTGCAAGCAGAGGTTCCAGCCTGTCAGAAACACCGTGTCTGGCTGCTTTTTCAATTGACAGCTCATGCATTTTCTCTGAGATGTCTACAGCATAGACCATAAGTTCCGTCTGCTCTGCAAAAGCAATGCCAAGGGATGCGATTCCACATCCAAGGTCAAGGCATATACCTTCTTTTATACCACTGGAAGCAGCAATGTCGGCTGCTATCACAGGATAGATCGGTGCAAAGACATTCTCTGCAATATCCGGAAAGTTCCCGGATTTTTCATCCATACTCATGCTGATGCCTCCGTTTCAGGATGCAACAGATTATCCATTTCTTCATCACTGAGGTCATAATGGAAGAATTCCGAATAGAACTTGGTTGTCAGTTCTTCAAGTTCAGTGTCTGAGAACAGTTCCGGATAGAGTACATTGGCTGTCCATGCAGCTCCTATCACGCGGTGCACACCGTATGGTCTGTCTATCCAGCAGAACGGGTTCTGTGGTGCAAGATATACACGCTTGCTCTGCACGGCATCAATGTTTGCCCATAATGGATCGGAATAAACGGAGTTGTAGAACTCGGAATCTGTTGTCAGTATGACCTCTGGGTCCCATTCTGCTACCTGTTCAATAGACACAGGTGTCATTCCCATTCCTGGTGTGACCTGACAGTCTGCGACATTAATACCACCACATATAGTGATTGCTTCAGAATGCAATGAACCGGAAGGATCTGTTTTAAGACCGGTGGAACCCTCTGCATAATAAACACGTACCTTTTCATCATCCGGTATGTCGCCTACTTTATCTTGTATGTCATTGAGGACAGATGACCTGAAGTTTATGAAGTCAGTAGCCTGCTCTTCACAATCAAGCAGTTGACCCAGATATTCTATAGTGTCATCTCCATCTGCTATGGCAATAATAGAACCATTGATGGCAACCACAGGAATGCTTCCGAATTTCTCCTGTCTTTCAGTAACCTGTTCACTTATCTGTCCGTTTTTGCTTACGGTGTATCCTTCAATAACAATTTCAGGATCAAGACCAATGACAGTTTCATAGTTTGCTGTCTGGGCATTTCCCCATGAACCAACTACAGGAAGAGATGTATACCGCTCGTCCATAAGCATGTGGTCTATAGGAGTAAATGTGTTCCAGCCTGCAAGTTTTTCAGGTGCAAGCATGTAAACAAGTATGGAATAAGGGCCAGTTGCAGTTACAACACTATCTATTTCAGAAGGCACTGTCAGGTTCCTGCCCAACATATCGGTTATTTCGACTGTCTCTACCGTTTCTTCTTGCTGGACTATGGATTGCTGTGTCTGGTCAGTGCAACCGCTGATTGCAGTTGCTAAAATTAGAATTAATAAAAAAATACCTAAGGAAATACCTGGATAGAATTTCTTATCCATTTTTTCACTACCTTTTGTTTTATTTTAAATAAAGCACAGGTAGGAAGGTTTGTGCGAATACCTGTGCTTATCATTATTTTTGAATCCGGTTAAGGATTCAGCAGTGATTTCAGTTCCTCGTCTGTGAGATTATAATGCAGGAACTGTGAATAGAAATCACGTGTAGTCTGTTCCATATCCATATCTTCGAAAAGATCTGGATACAATACTGTGGCTGTCCATGCGGTTCCGATAATGAGATGTGGTCCCTGTGGCCTGTCTATCCAGCAGAATGGATTTAGTGGTGACAGGTAGACACGCTTGTTCTGTACAGCGTCGATGTTCTCCCAGAGTGGATCGGAGTAAACTGTATTGTAGAACTGGGCATTGGATGTGAGGATTACTTCCGGATTCCATTCGATTACCTGTTCAATGGATACTGGTGTCATTCCATTTCCAGGGGTAAGGGAACAGTTAGCAACATTTATACCGCCACATATATCGATTACCTGTGAATGCTGTGATCCCGAAGGGTCTGTAGCAAGTCCTTTTGGTCCTTCTGCATAGTAGACTCTTACCTTTTCATCGTCTGGAATATCGGATACCTTGCTTTCAATTTCATCAAGGACCCCGGCTCTGAAGTTTATGAAGTCAGTAGCCTGTTCTTCACAATCAAGGAGTTTTCCTACATACTCAATTGTAGGGTCGGAGTCTTCTACAAAAATAATCGAATCATCAACGGCTACAACCGGAATATTTCCGAATGATTCCTGCCTGCGTTCGATTGCTTCATTTATCTGGCCGTCGGTTGTGTATCCTTCTATTACGATATCAGGATGAATGTTGATGATTGTCTCGTAATTCCCTGTCTGTGTGCCGAACCACCCGCCAAGAACTGGCAAATTGAGGTATTCGTCATTCATCAATGTGTGATTAAAAGTGTTAAGAAAATTCCAGCCTGCTACTTTTTCAGGTGCAAGCATGTAAACAAGGATTGTAGAAGGAGGGGATGTAGCGTAAACCGATGTGATATCTTCGGGTACTGTCAGTTCCCTGCCAAGCATATCCGTGATTTCCACCGTATTATTTGTAGTATACTGTACCTGTTCTGCTCCGGTCTGTTCCATGCAACCACATGCAGTAACAGCCAGCAGAACCATAAAAATGAGGAGTAATGTACCATTTTTTACGTTCATGACAACACCTGTAAAACATTAATTGTTTTTATCGTTATGTTCTGAGAAACATAATGGTATAAAAAGATATACGTTGAATGGCTTATGAGCTAAATATTATATTTCCAATGTAGGCTTTCAATTCATTCAAAAAAGTGGTAACTTTTAACGATTACACCTGCCGAGTGCTAAAAAAGTAATAGTGTCAACTCAGGTATCAACATCAAATAAAACAACGAATTTGATAAATAATAAATTAAAGAACGGGCCTGCCGCGATTCGAACACGAGTCGATGGGTATCTTCGTACCATTGTGGTCACATCGAAGCCCATCAGGATATCCTGGCTACCCTACAGGCCCGCAAAGCAACTACTCATTGCTACGGGCGGTATTAAAGGTTTCTATTATACATATCATTTTCATAAAAGTCCTGATAACATTTTAGCTGCCATCAGCCAAAGCACGATTCCAAACATTTTCTGAAGTGTTTCCGCTCTGACCCTGCTATGCATGAGATGGGATCCCAGTTGTGCTCCGGAAAATGCGGCAATGATTATGGAGATGATCAAACTAATATCCGGGTTCCAGGAAGGAACATGGGCAATAAATGCGGATATGGACGTAAAGAAAACCATAAACCCTGAGCTTGCTGCGGCTTTTTTCATATCGAATCCGATTATAAGTAACAGAGGAACGATCAATGATCCTCCTCCTATACCAACCATGCCTGATATCATTCCTATAAGGAGTCCGCAGATGACTACCAGCAAGTATTTGACCTTTCCTTTGACCTGTTTTCTTTTGTACAGTATCTGCACTTTTGAAAATATCATCTCTTCACCTACAAATAACATCAGTAGGGAAAGCATAAACAAAAGGAGATCAACGGGTGCTATTTTTGTGAAGAATGCGCCTATTTGTGCTCCTATTGTGGATGCAAATACAAAAGGTATAGCTGTTTTGAAATCCACCATGTGCTTCCTGACATATGTAATAGCTGCCGATCCTGAAGTGGTGAAGTTCAAAAACAGAGCGGTAGTAACAGAAAAGATGAAATCTCCGGTAAGCCAGTAAAAAAATGGTACATAGAATATAGCTCCGCCAAGTCCTATCATTGAAAAAAAAGCAGATGCACAAAAAACAACAAGAGCAATAAGCAGTATTTCCATTGGTGGCAGTCCGTAAGATCAAATTATTTTGTTCTTTACATACTTTTCCTTGAAACGGGATATCTCTTCTTTTCCGCCTACTACTGCAATGATATCTCCTTTCAATATCTTTGTGGATGGAAGTATGTCTGTGATGATCTGTCCTTCTCTTTCTATTCCTAAAATGGTACATCCAACTTTGTGCCTGAGACTTATATCAGCTACAGTCTTGTTTGCAAGGTCGTCAGAATGAGTAATTGTATGTTTTTCAATATCCACACCTTCATAGAGCATGATATCCTCGTCCATTTTCTTGCATGAGATATCAATGCATCTTGAGGTCATTTTTGCAAGCATTTGCCCGGCAACTATTGGCAGGGCTGCAACATAATTTGCACCTGCCTTGTATATCTTGTCTATGGACTTGTACGAATTTGCCCTTGCAATTATAGTTGAATCGGGGTTAAGTCCTCTTGATATGAGTGTTGCGAACATCACATGGGTATCGTCATTCAGGGTAACTATGATGGTTGATGCCTGTGGTACTCCTGCCTGAATAAGTATGTCTTCTTCAGTTGCATTCCCCACAACATAATCATAATCCGCACTCTCAAAAGAATGAACCTGTGAATCTACGACCACGAATTTGATATCAGCATAAGTTAATGTTTCCACAACCCTTCTGCCAACGTCTCCACATCCGAGAACTACAATATGATCTTTGTGTCCTGAGTTTTCCATATTATTCACTCCGCGGATTGTGTTAGTTTCTTAAGTTTCGATAGCTGTTCATTGGAACCTATTGCAAGGAGCACCGAATTGTCTTTGATGATATCTTCAGGCTTGATTACAAACGTCAGGCTTCCACCCTTCCACATTCCTACAACGTTTGCACCTGTCTTTTCCCTTATGGCTGCATTCTTCATGGTTTTACCCATCAACGGGCTTTTAGGATAGATGGGTAATTCCACAATGCTGACCCCTTCAAAGAATTCCGTTGCACCGGTGAGCCTGTTGACGAATGGATCAGCAGCCTTTCTTCCGATGAACCTGCCGAATAGTTCCTTTGGTGAAACAACACTTGTTGCTCCTGCATATTTCAGGTATTTCTTGTTAGCCCTGTCCTCAACCATAGCAATGATATTCACTTCACTGATATTGCGTGCTGTCAGCACGATGTTTGCATTCATCTCATCGCTTCTGTTTGCTATCAGGAAACGGGCTTCTTTTATGTTTGCATTCTTAAGGGTTTCTTCCTCACTTACAAGTCCGTAAATTGCATGGATATTCCTTTTTAGCAGTTCCATTACAAGTTCAGCTTCTTCTTCAACAAGGATATACGGGATGTTGTTCTCCTTTAGCTCCTCGATAAGTGTTTCAATAAGCCTGTTATATCCACAAATAATAATGTGATCTGTAAGCTTTTTCGGTGCTTTGGAAGGAATATTGGACTGGATCTTTTTTTCCATCCAGGGAATTATCACAAGAGTGAAAAGTATGCCAAATACCAGTGGGATTCCTGTCAGCTGGACAAAGACAGCATACATCTTCCCTATAGGGGATGTCATTGTTATGTCCCCGTATCCCACTGTTGTCAGGGTGGTCACCACCCAGTAAATGGCATCATAGATATTGACATACTGTGTCTGACCCTCGTGTATCATAATCTCCACAAAAATAATCATGTACACCATTATTATGGCAAGTGCTCCCAGTACTGATTTTAGAAGCGTTTTATGCCAAAGGTGTCTTCTTTTCATGTAGTTCCCCTGTTTTATACATTTTAGATTCTTATTCTCATCCAGTCTCAGAACCCATGTACAAGGTACGGTCCGATCACCATGAAAATGAATGAGAATAATATCATCATTGCAAATGTAGCCGATATCATTGCTGACACATTTTCTGCTTTTTCTTCATTTCCTGTTACCTTGTAAATTAAGGAATTCATAGAATCCCTGAAAACGTGTCCTCCATCAAGAGGTACTGCCGGAAGACAGTTGAACAGACCCACATAGAAATTAAGCCAGCCTACCCACAGGAGAGTGTTTGCAAGCCAGAAAACTCCTATTCCGAAAGGTTCGGCCCATCCCACAGGCATGTAGAATTGGGAAAGTGTTTCACTGAAACCCGGGAATCCATTTCCTGTAAATCCACTTATTGGCAGTATAAGTATGAGGTACCATCCTGCCAGACTTCCAAGCATGCCAGGAATGCCCTTTAATAGTTCAAGGTATTCTGCTGCCGGATATTCACCAACGGAAAAACCAAGTGATGTTACTACATTTCCTCCAGAGGCTGTTGTAACTCCAAGGAACCCTCTTCCTTCATAATCAGGATGCTCTGCAAGAGTGACCTTGTATTCAGTTGTTTCTCCTTTATCGTTTTCAACCACAGCTGATATTTCCTGCCCGGGAGTGCTTTTACTGAGTATTTCGTTAAAATCGGTATAGGTGTAAATCGGTTTTCCATCAATGTAGAGGATATGTGTACCAGCTTCCATTCCTGCTGCTTCTGCAGGTGTGCCCTCAACTATGCTCTGTATAAGGATGCCTTTAGGGTCAATATTTGTATTCCCAATTTGAAGGTCATAACTTGACACCACGCGATCCGTGGCCGCATAGACAGTTACACTTGTGCCGGTTTCAAGTCCGTCGAGATAATCAAGCATTTCATTTACATTGTTGATCTTTGTGTCATCAAGTTGTGTTATTACCATGTTTTCCCGGATGCCTGCTGAATATGCAGGGCTATCCGGGGAAATGTCCACAACCATAGTATCTCCAAGAGGTGTCAGTGAACCGAGCACCGGTCCAAAAAGTAGTGCAAAGGCCAGAAAAGCTACCACGAAGTTTGCCATGACACCTGCTGCAAGTATTCTTGCTCTCTGTTTACGGGTAGCTACTTTTTCATCGTCTTTGACAACTTTCTTTTCTTCGGCCTTGTTGTCTATTACTATTCCAAGGCGCCTGTCTCCATAAGGGTCGTTCTCATCATTTAGCTCTTCTTCTTCCTGTTTTCCGAAGAGTTCTTCCTCATCAGGTTCTGCAAAGCCACCTATAGGAACAACAGCAAGCAGTATGCCCATTGATTTGACCCTGATATCTTCCACTCTGCATAGTATTGCGTGTGAGAATTCATGGACAACAAGTGTGACAAGTAGTGCAATGGTACCCCATACAAGAGGTATGAACTCATTGACACCTGGTATCAGGAATATATTCCTTGCCTCGTTGAATTTGCTTGGCTCCGGCATTGTGTTTGCCTCATACGATGCCAGCATGGCAAGGTCAGAAAGGATAACAAAAAGGAACATTGCTATCATTCCTATGAACATAAGTCTGATGCCAATATCTGCATAGACTCTCCATGCCTTTTTAGGTATGGCCAGCTTGTCAAGTAATTTCAGTCCTTTTGTTGTCCTGATCATCAGAACAGGGCCATAGGCACTGATGTTGTATTTTTCAAGTATTCCTTTTCTGTCAAGTGCTATTACAACGATCCAGTAAAGCAAAAAAATTGCAGCTGCAATGTATATTCCGTCCAAAAAAACTCTCCGGCGTTTGGTATTTTCGGTTGAAGTCGATAATTAGCTATTTTCAAAAATAATCATCAAGATTATTTTTAAGATAAATTAGATTTGTTTCTTAATTCTCTTTACGAGGTATATATCTTTGTCATATTAAATGATAAGAATGATATATAATTGATTGGGCAAAAATTAGGCAAAAATATTCTGATATTACTGGTCTTACTATTTTTATACAGTACATAAATATAAAAACTAAGCAGGTTAAATTTATATAGTTTCTTTCTCAAATGTAATATTTAATGTTTGCCAGCTTTCCGGGGTCTTTTTTTGTAGGATGTTTCAAACTTGCATAAAAGGATAAGTATAAAAACAATAAAGGAAATATAGCAATTACAGAATTACAAAACGTTGATAAACGTTGATGAATGGTTACAGTAAAATCGAGCAACAACTAAAAACCAGAACACTATACCGTAATGTTACTAAATCCGTGAGGGGATGAAAGTGCAGTCAATAGTTCAGGAAGCGTTAAAACACACAGAGAAAGAGAAAGCGTACCGCCAGTCAATCGCAATTAACGACGACCAGTTCGATATTCTTGGTCAGCCAAGGATCATGATAGTCGGATGCGGTGGTGCAGGTAATAACACTATCAACAGACTTTATAATATGGGTATTGAAGGTGCTGAAACAGTAGCTATCAACACTGACAAGCAACACCTTGACCTCATTCGTGCAGACAAGAAGATTCTCGTGGGCAAGACACTTACCCGCGGTCTTGGTGCAGGAGGATACCCGGAAGTTGGTGCAAAGGCAGCAGAACTTGCCCGCGGCACACTTGAAGAGATCTTCAAGAATGCAGACCTTGTTTTCGTTACAGCAGGTATGGGAGGAGGAACCGGTACTGGTGTCGCTCCTGTAGTAGCTGAGATCGCAAAGGAACAGGGCGCAATTGTCGTAGGTATGGTCTCAAGTCCTTTCAGAGTTGAAAGGGCAAGAGCAGTCAAGGCAGAGGAAGGACTTGAAGAGTTCCGCCGCGCTGCAGACACTGTTATCGTACTTGATAACAACAGACTCCTTGAGTACGTACCAAACCTTCCGATCGACCAGGCATTCTCAGTAATGGACCAGATTATTTCCGAGACTGTAAAGGGAATCACAGAAACTATCACACAGCCTTCACTTATCAACATCGACTACGCTGACATCAGAGCTATCATGGGATGTGGCGGCGTTGCAGTAATGCTTGTTGGTGAGAGCAAGAACCAGGATAAGAGTGACGATGTAGTTCGCGCAGCACTTAACCACCCACTTCTTGATGTGGATTACAGAGGCGCAACAGGCAGTCTTGTACACATCACCGGTGGTCCTGATCTCAGTCTAAAAGAGGCTGAAGAGATCGCTGCTTCACTCACATACGAGCTTTCATCCAGTGCAAATGTCATCTGGGGAGCACGTATCACTCCAGAGTATGAGGGCAGGGTACGTGTAATGGCTATTATGACCGGCGTCCAGTCAGCACAGATCCTTGGACAGCCACAGAGCAGTATGTCATACGAGCCAGCAGCTGTTTCAAGCAGAGAAGAGGCACCACGTGCATACAGACGTGCAAGCACATCTGTGAACAAGGTCAGCCGTTCCGTTGTTGAACCAATTCAGTCCAGGGGCAACGGCGGATCTATCATTGACATTATTCACTGATTGATTTAATTAGTATCAGTCCGGCATTAAGCCGGATCTGCCAATTTTCCGAAATAGATTTTAGAAATTGGCAGATATTCTTTTTTACTTTCACTACTATTTCCATTCATGAAAATACTGATAGCTACGGGCAGACTTGCTGAACAGACTGTAAGGAATGCAATTGGTGACCATGCCGATGTTGTTGTTGCTGACACTCAGGTTGCCGCATTCATTACCCCTCGTAAACTGCTTGCTGCGATCAAAGAACAGATCTGCGTTTTTGATTCAGATTTTGATTATGACTTAATATTCATTCCAGGCCTTGTTTCCGGCAATTTTGAAAAGGCAGAACAGGAATTAGGATGCAAAATATGGCTTGGTCCAAAGCATGCCTATGATCTCAGCTTTGTACTTCCATTTGCAGAAACCATGGAATTCTCAAAAGATGTTCCTGCCTGTGAGCTTCTTGCAGACGTAAGACGTGCCATGGCTATTGAAAAGATTGAAGAACTCGAAGCTGCTGCCACTTGTCCGCTTCAATTGAAGAAAATGAAAATTGGCGGCGATTCCCGTATGAAGGTGCTTTCTGAGGTTGTAGATGCTACGGGACTTGACCCTGAAGCACTTGAACTTAGAATCCGCAGTTTTGAAATGAAAGGCACTGACATGATAGATCTTGGTGCATCCCTGCATGCAATTCCTGATGATGTAAAGCGAGCTATCAGCATTGCCCGCAAAACCACCAACCTTCCTATGAGTATTGATACCCTTGATCCTGTACTTATCAGGGAAGCCCTCAATTGCGGTATTGACATGGTGCTTAGTTTGGATGGTAGCAATATTGCAGAGATTGCTTCTGAAATTGCCGCCCATGATATTCCTGCTGTTGTGATACCTGATCAGGGCGAAGGTTATGACAGTCTCATGAAGAACATTGAACTTGCCCGCAAAGCCGGTATTAAGAAACTAATTGCTGATCCTGTTCTTGACCCGATAGGTCATGGAATTGCCGGTTCTATTGTAAGGTACATGGAATTCCATGAAAAGAACCCTGAAATTCCTGTTTTCTATGGGATTGGTAATGTCACCGAACTCATAGACGTTGACTCTACAGGTGTTAATGCTACACTTTGTGGAATCGGTGCAGATGTGGGAGCAAGCATTCTTTTCACACCGGAATACAGTAACAAGACTCAGGGTTCCATAAGTGAGCTCAAAAGAGCATCTCAGATGATGATGCTGGCAAAAGAGCGCGAAAGTTCACCAAAGGACCTTGGAATTGACCTGATAGAGATCAAAGAGAAAAGAAGGCGCACAGATTCTATAATGCCGAGTTCCTTTTTCAATGCCGAGAAAAGCAAGATGTGGACTGTTGATCCCAAAGGCAGTATCAGGATAAGCATAATCCCTGATAAGTTTGGAATGAAAGACGGAAACATACTTGCAGAACATGACAGTGTATCCATTGTTGGAAAAACTGCCAGGGAAGTCATGGACACGATTCTAAAAATGGAACTGGTCTCAAGAATAGAACATGCTGCTTATCTGGGACAGGAACTTAAAAAAGCAGAACTCGCCCTGAAGCTGGGGAGAAGTTATGCTCAGGATGATGATTTCTAGATAAGTTCAAAGATAGAAAGCAAAGACATCAGGAATTATCCTGTATCTTTTCCACTGCCTTTTGAGCACTTTCTCTCACTACGGGGTAATCATCCTCATCTTCTGCAACCTGTTCAAGAGCTTCAATAGCCTCAGGATCATTGAGCATTGCAAGAGAATTAGCAACGGTTAATCTCAAATCAGGTGAATCATCCTTATTGAGTAATATGTTTGTCATTGGAATGGTTGCATTCCTGTTTCCTGCTATTCCAAGACCTTCAGCAGCGCGTAATCTGGCACTAAGGTAATCATTTCTGTTTTCTAATACTTTTATGAGTTCCTGAACACTTCTTTCGTCTCCTATTTGGCCAAGGGCATATACTATGGTATACCTGACCTTTTGTTCTGTTTCATTCTCAAGAGTGTTGATTAGGGGTTCAGTTGCATTACTATCTTTTATTAAAACAAATCTTCCTGCCACAGTATAACGCACAGCCCAGTAATCATCATCTAAGGCCTTAATTAATGCAGGTGTAGAATTTTGGCCGCTGATCTCGCCTAAAGTCATTGCAGCTTCATGTCTGACACGCCATTTCTCATCGGTAAGCATCATATCTTCAAGAGCTTTAACAACTTCTTTATCTCCGGTTGAATAGAATGAATGTATAATGCTTATTCTTATCTCCATATTTTCATCAGCAAGGTTGTTTAACAATGGTTCAATAGCTTCTCCCTCATCAATTCTCATTATTGTTTTTGGAACTGTTGTTCTCACAGTTTCGGTTTCGTTCTTATTTTCCAGAATTGAGATCAAAGGTGCAATAGCATCTTTATTTCCAATCCTTCCAAGTGCTGATATTGCATTTCTGCGCACTTCTTCTTTTTCGGATTTGTCCTCTGCGATTTCAAGAAGTGGTTCGTAGGCAGCTTGTTCTTCCATTATTCCAAGTACATAGGCTGAATTTTTCCTTACATCTTCGTTCATGTAATTCAGATTATCTATAAGGATATCTGCTACAGGTTCATCCATTTTATCCAGTGCTACTGCTGCTTCGTATACAGTCCCTCTGTCTTCATATTTCAATGCATTATCAAGAGGTTTGATAGCCCGCATATCACCGATTTCCCCAAGTGCCCATGCGGACATTTCAGGAATAAGGTAGTCTCCATCTTTAAGAGTGGTTATGAGGAGATCAACTGCTCTTCTGTCTCCTATCTGGCCAAGCGATTTTGCTGCAGATGCACGAATTTCATCATACTGGTCTGGGTCGGCAAGTATTTCCATTAGGGGGTCAACTGCCTCTGTATCTCCAATAGCTCCAAGTGATTTGACTGCGTTTATTCTATTTGAAAAGTCTTCATCATCAAGTGTTTCAATGAGCTCATTGATACTATTGGAACCTCTGTATTTAGCAAGATTTTCAGCAGCTGTATTACGCAAAGTTTCATTCTCATCAGGGTCATTCATTATTTGTGTAAGAGGAGCTATAGCACTTTTGTCACCCAGAGATCCAAGCTTCACAATACTTTCAGTAGCAGCATTGCGTAAAGTCTTGTTCTCCTCATAGTTATTCATCATTTGTGCAAGTGGTTCTATAGCTCTTGTATCTTCAGATTCTCCAAGCATCTTAGCAGCGTTAATTCTTTCATTATCGGTTTTGAATTCATCCTGAAGTATATTAGTCCAAAGTTCCACATTTTTTTCGTTTCCTGTATTTACCAGAGGTTCAATATTGTTTTTCATTGCTGTACTGGCATTTACAGGTATATAGCTCTCATCGGAGTTCATTCCCTGACTGAGTTCAATTATGGGCGCATTAATCTCAACAATACTTACATTGTCATTTCTTTCAGTATGGGCAAATGATTGGAAAAAATCTACAATTGAAGAAAAATCGAATCCCATTTTAACTACCTGAGATTCATTAATTCTCATAGAACTGTTTTCTTCTATTTTTTCTAGTGCCTCCTGGGCACTCAGCCTGATTGCAGGATACTCTTCTTTATCATTTGCAATCTCGGTCATTAATTTAATTGCTGCCGGATCTCCTATTTGTCCGAGTGAAACTGCTGCCGCGTTTCTGATATTGGGAGAATCATCCTTAGCCTCAACTATGTTCATAAGAGGAATTGTTGAATTCCTGTCTTTAAAAATGCCAAGTTCTTCTGTTGCTAATATTCGTACATCTATGTATTCTTCTCTGTCTTGCATGATCTGCACAAGAACAGGTACTGCCCTGCTATCGTTTGTATGACCAAGTGCACGTGCCAGATCATTACGTGTATACTTGTTTGTTTCATTTGCCAGAGCATTTATCAGATATTCTATAGAGTTCTCATCAGACATATAGGAAAGATACATTGCTGCAACAGACCTGACTTCTGAATTTTCATCATTCAAGGCCATTGCCAGAGTATCTGATGCATTTTCTCCGGCTATACTTCCCAGAGCGATTGCGGCTTGCTTTCTAACAGGCCATTGTTCGTCGTTCAATAACAGATATTCAAGAGGTTCTATCGCATCCAATAGTTTTTCTGATTTTTGTTCTTCTGGTACCCTGAGCGAGGAAACAATACTTGCCCTGACTTCCATATTTTCGATATCAAATCCATCAAGAAGTATCTCAACCGCTTTTTCTTCGTCTATTTTCATTAGTGCCCATGGAACTCCCTTTCTCACCTCTTTTTCTTCATTTTCATTTTCCAGTATCTGAACAAGAGGTTCGATTGCCTCCTCATTGCCTAATTTTCCAAGGGCTATGATAGTGCTTCTGCGTACTTTTACTTCTTCATTTCTGTCCTGCGCAATATTTAGAAAAATATCATAAACATCCTGTCCTTCAATAGAATTAAGTGCACGAATCGAATTTATCCTGACAGTAGCATCCCGATGATCAAGATTTTCAATAAGCATCTCTTCTATTGGCGCTCCCAATTTTTTTAGAGATACAGCTGAATTTGTAACTGTAAATTCATGCTCATCCTCTAGGTGATTGGTTAAAGGTTCAATTGCTCTCTCATCACCGATTTCCCCAAGAGCCCAGGCCGATTCCGGTTGTATCTGCCATGGTCCATTTTCTAGGCATTCAATAAGCAATTCTACTGCCCGTGCATCTCCAATCTGTCCAAGTGCTTTTGCTGAATATCCTCGCATATTTTCTGACTGGCTTTCATTTTCCAGTATATCCATAAGTGGCTCGACTGCTTTTTCATCTCCAAGATCACCTAAGGAAATAACTGCTGTGGTATCAAGAATATCATCATCCAGCATTTCTATTAACATATCAGTATCTTCTTCACTTCCTACTTTTCCAAAATAACTGGTAACTGACTGACGCAATGAATCCGATTCTACCGTATTTTCCATTACTTTTATGAATGGTTTTTCAGCTCTGGTGTCTCCTGATTCTCCCAGCATATAAGCAGCATGTCGTCTGTTATCCTCACTTTCGGATTTATTTTGCAAAATTTCAATCCACTGACTTACGTTGTCATTTCTTTCGGTATGGACAAATGATTTGAAAAAATCTATAATCGGTGAGAAATTGAATCCCATCTCTACAATATTGGATGTGTAAACAATTCCGGAATTGTTCAGTTCAATATTATCAAGTGCCTGCTGTGCACTTTCCCTGACAGGGATGAAGTCTCTCTCATCTTCTGCAACTCTGATCAGAACTTCAATAGCTTCTGTGTCGTTGACTTTTCCAAGACCAGTGGCAGCGGCTGATCTCATATAGGGTGAATTAGCAGTATTTTCAAGTATCTGGATTAAAAGTTCTGTAGTATTGCTGCTTCTAAAATTACCTAGACCTGATACTGCTGAAGTTCGAACACTTATGTATTCGTTTTCGTTTTCAGCTATTTGGGTGAGTATTGGAGTAGCTCTCTTATCTTCTATTATGATTAATGCCTGCACCATTGTATTTCTTGCTGATTGATCAGTTTCATTTCCTAGGGCGCTTATCAATGTTTCAGTTGCATTTTTATCGGGATAGTTTTTAAGTTGGGAAGCAGCAGCAGAACGAACAATAGCTGATTCATCATTTAATGCTAATGTATATGCATATGTTGAATTACTTCCACTCATTCGTCCAAGTGTAATTGCTGCCTGTTGTCTGACTCTCCACTTTTCATCATTCAATAATAGATATTCTATAGGTTTTACTGCTCTATCTGATGAAATTGCTTCCAGAGACTCCATAATTCTAATCTTTACTTCCGGGTCCGCATCATTCAGATTATCAAGAAGTGGGTCTATTGCTGCATTTTCGTCAGTTCTTCTCAAAGTGGATGGGACATTTAGTTTCACATCTATTGGTTCATCTGGATTATTTAGTATTTTTATAAGTGGTTTTATGCAACTGTTGTTTCCTATATCTCCAAGGGCTATTACGGCAGATGCTCTGACTTTTTCGTCTTCTGCTCTGTTTTCTACGATTACAAGAAGTTCATCTGTAGCATCATTTGCTTTTAGGTCTCCAAGTAGAGTGGCTGAATTTTTTCTAACATTTACATTTCTGCTATCTAAATTATCAATAACAATTTCTGTAACTGGTTCATTCATTTTCTGAAGAGCTTCGCCAGCATTACGTACCACGCCGTATCTTTCATCTTCAAGTGCTTGGATAAGAGGTTTGATGGCGCTTTTGTTGTCAAGTTCCCCAAGTGCCCATGCTGATCTTGAAGCAACAAGAGATGATTCATCTTTCAGATTATCAATCAACAATTGAACTGCTCTCTCATCTCCTATTTTTCCAAGTGCTTCGGCAGCTCTATAGCGAACCTCAGGATAAGCACTTTTATTTTCAAGTACTTCCATTAGGGGAGTGACTGCTTTTTCATCTCCAATCTCTCCAAGAGCTGCTATTGCAGATCTTGAATCGTCTGTTCTGTAAAGTTCTGCAATCAATGAATCTGTAATTCTTTCATCCCCTACTTTTCCTAAATTATAGGTAGCAACATGACGCAGCGATTCAGATTCTTCTTCATTAAGGAATATTCTTTCAAGTGGTTTTACAGCTCTTTTGTTTCCTGTTTCTCCCAGCATATCTGCTGCATTGATTCTATTTTCTTGGGTTTCAGATTCATTTTCAAGAATATCAATCCACTTTGTAATGTTCTTATCTTCTTCAGTGTAAACTATGGATTCAAAAGACTTCATAATGAATGAAAAGGTACTGGAATTGTCGGTTACCTGGCTATCACTTGTACCCAGATTATTCTGTTCGCCGGAAACACAGGTTCCGGATACAAGAACAAATGTGATAATTGCTATAATCAGTATCATTAAAGTTTTACCTGTTGTTTTCATAATTGAACCTCCAACTCTGAACTATTTTCAGGCACAAGTATTTCTTTTTCAACAACCTGATCATGCCATACAGCAGTAACTCGCACAATATATTGCTCACAAGTCTTCCCTTTAACAACTGCCAGGGCAGGCATGTAACTTTCATCTGAGTTATCGCCGGAGCTTAGCTCAATAACACCAGCCGGAGAATCATGCCATGTGCTGAAAGGACTTTTGGAATAGGCTGGTACAACAAGATTCCATTTATCTGAAGCTATAGTCCCGTTTGTTTCAGGGTTTATTATACTCAGGCCTGCTTCTACATTTTCAGCTCTGCCAAGACCGCTGTTCAACACATAGGCATCGATATTATAGATTTCCAGTTTTCCTTCGTTTTTCAGATCGTAATTTAACTCCAGAGAAAGCTCAGGTGGTAAAACATCTACAGTAAAAGATTTCTCATCCAGGACAACTTCATTGTTTACAATCCTGATATGAACATTCTGTTCTCCCGTTACCTGATATCCAAGCAGCAGGGTTAATCTGTTCTCACCTGGTTCAAGGCTGATCTTGTCCTGCGTTGAAATATAATTACTGTATTTGCTGCCATCATAACCAAATACAATGAACGTGTCGACACTCTTTCCGTTCTCATCGACAAAAGCATTTTCAGTTTCGATAGTTACTTCAACATTTTTTGATTCGTTGTTCTGTATGACAAGTTCAATTTCATTCATGCTATCGGTTCTGATAGTATCTACCCCCAGAGTCCGGGGTGCATTTATCTCAGCAATACTTACATCGACACTACTGTCATAGTGCCACCATATTATGACAGAAACCAGAATAATTCCTGCCAGAATTAATGGAAGTTCTTTTCTCATTTGTTCTCACCCCTTATCTCTTCGGTCAGTGAGATGCAGTTGGTCAGTCCGTACTTTTGTTTTGAGATTATGCCCTTCTTTTCGAGATTAGAAAGAACACGTGAAGTTTTAGCTTTGGAAAAATCAAGTCTGTTAACAAGTTCGTTTTGTAGCATCTGTCCGTTGTTATCCACAATTGCCCTGACAATCTTTTTCTCATCTCCTTCCAGAGCCATGAGAAGTATTTTTTTCATGCCTGTATGGATTGAAGCTTGATTTTCAGCTAGAATTTCAGTTTCATCACCAGAAATAAGCATTTCTAAATTAGTTTCAATTTCAATATCAGAAGGAGACTCACGAGTAGTTTTGTGTGCGAATGGATAGATGTCCAGAGACAAAAATATCTGGTACAAGGCAAAACCTGAGAAAAAACCGGATATTAGCAGCAGGTATGCTTCACCTGTAGTATAGGAATAGGGAATCTCGATTATCTTGAATGATTCGCCCTCTATTTGTATAACTACAGGTGCATCCTGTAGCAGTATGCTCACTGTAATTATTCCTGCTAGGATAAGAATTCCTGCTGATATCATTAGTTTTGTTCTTTCCTTTATCAAGTCACCATCTCACTGTTGACAATTATCACAAGGGATGAAACAAATGATATATTTTGACTGTAACAATTGGATGAAACGTATCATTTATTTGAAACCACCATTGTTACATGCTGTTTTTGTACAACATCAATTACTTTATTGCAATAACAATCATTTCAACAATAACGCGCCAAGAATTAAATAGTTTAACATTTAATCCAAATTGTTGGTAAAGTACTATGCAAGTAGAACGGGCAACATTTATTTTTTAGAAGTTACTGAAACAACATTGAAATAATTAGGCAGCTTTATATAAATGTAGAATTATAATGAGGTTTAGATGACAGCCTCGAAATATAAGATCCTTATCGTTGATGATGAACCGCTGAATGTGGAATTGTTGTCTGTGTATCTTGGGGATGACTACGACATCGTAACTTCATATAATGGAAAGGATGCTCTTGCAAAAGTAAAAGATGAATGTCCTGACCTGATACTTCTGGATGTAATGATGCCTGAGATGGATGGATATGATGTTTGCAGGGTCATACGTAACGAGTTCAAAATGGATTTCATACCCATTATAATGGTTACAGCTCTAACTGACAAAGCAGATCATCAAAGAGGAATCGAGGCTGGTGCAGACGATTTTTTGAAAAAGCCTGTTGGTAAGTTCGAGCTTGAAAAGAAGATTGATTCTCTTCTAAGGATAAAAGAACAGCATGATAATCTTTTGACCGAAAAGAACAAAGCATACTATTATCTGGATTATGTTGGAATTCTGGTAGCTGTTCTGGATCTTGATTTCAAGGTTACAACAATTAATAAGAAAGGATCTGATTTTCTGGGTTACAGTCCTGATAAAATAGTTGGCAAAGAATGGATAGAATCTTTCATTCCGCATGATTCGGTAAGTGATATCCGGGCTCATTATGATGGCCTTGTTTCAGGCGAGGTTAAACCCTATGAATACAGTGAATTCCCTATCATTATAAGCACAG
Source organism: Methanolobus vulcani (assembly GCF_900100715.1). GTDB lineage: Archaea > Halobacteriota > Methanosarcinia > Methanosarcinales > Methanosarcinaceae > Methanolobus > Methanolobus vulcani. The sequence goes on from NZ_FNCA01000006.1 coordinate 97,724, forward strand.
GTGAAGAACGTCTTTTCAGGTGGTATGATTCACCACTGAAGGATAATTTTGGCAATAATATGGGTGTTCTGATATCCGGTGAGGATATAACTGAAATGCGAGAAGCTGAAAAACAGCTAAAAGAATACGCATATCAGCTTGAGAAGTCCAACGACCTCAAGGATCTCTTTACTGATGTCATGAGGCATGATCTGCTAAATCCTGCCGGTCTTATCCAGTCTTTTGTTGACTTACTTATTGAAACTGAAACTGATGAGGGCAAGAAGATCCTTTTGAACAATGTCAGTACGGCAACTGAAAAATTAATATTTATGATAGAGGATGCGGCGCATCTGGCTAAACTCGAATCTGTTGATGATATTAGTTTTGTACGTGTTGATCTGAACTCAATGATAAATGACACTGTAAACGGTTTTGTGCATCTGGCAATGGAAAAGAACATGGAGATCACTGTAAAGATTGATGAAGACAGTTTTGCTATTGCAAATCCTATGATAGAAAGGGTTTTTGTGAACCTTCTCTCCAATTCCATAAAGTACAGTCCTGATGGAAGCACCATTACTATTGATGTCATGGATATTGGAGACAAATGGAAACTCAGTTTCATAGACCAGGGTGACGGTGTACCTAATGAAAGCAAGGCTTCTGTTTTTGAACGCTTCAAGAGACTCCATAAGGAAAACATCAGAGGTACAGGCATTGGTCTTGCAATTGTCAAGAGGATCATGGATCTTCACATGGAACTCATCGATGTTGATGACAACCCTGGAGGAAAGGGTAGTGTTTTCTGGTTGACACTTAAAAAAGACAAATAATCATGGTCTCGAATTTTTTAGTTTACTGTTCAGGTAAATAGTAATCACAACTTTCATATCATATATTTTCATATTAGCGAGCAGTGAGTGATACCATAGGTAGCTAATTGAGTGTATAATTACCTGAAAAGACGGTAGGTATATATGCTCCAGTGCCTAATGTCACTCGATTAACAGGTTAAGAGTGATAAACGTGATAAGTGTCAACGAAAAGGGATTAGCTATAATCGATGAGATGCTTGACTGGGAAGAGGAACTTAAGGTTCAGTCCATAGAGCTTGATAACGGCGCTACTGTCATTGACTGTGGTGTGAATGTAGAAGGTGGATATGATGCAGGTATGTATCTTTCCCGTCTCTGTCTTGCAGATCTTGCAGACATCAGCTACACTAAGTTCGACCTGGACGGTCTTCCAGTACCAGCTATTCAGGTAGCAACAGATCACCCAACCATCGCATGTATGGCATCCCAGTACGCAGGCTGGAGAATTGCAGTCGGTAAATATTTCGGAATGGGTTCAGGTCCTGCAAGGGCTCTGGGTCTTAAACCAAAAGAACTGTATGAAGAAATAGGCTACAAAGATGATTCCGAGTTTGCAGTCCTTGTAATGGAATCAAGCGCAATTCCAGATGAAGAGGTTGTCGAATACATTGCAAAGCACTGCAGTGTTGACCCTGAGAACGTCTACATCGCTGTTGCACCAACAGCATCAATTGCAGGTTGTGTCCAGATCTCAGCACGTATTGTTGAGACCGGTATCCACAAGCTCGAATCCATCGGATACGACATCAACACAATTAAGAGCGGTTTCGGTGTTGCTCCAATTGCACCAGTTGTCGGAGATGACACAAAGTGCATGGGTTCAACCAATGACTGTATCATCTACTGTGGTGAGACATACTACACTGTTGAGTACGGAGATGTGGAGAAGCTGGAAGAACTTGTCAAGAAGGCACCATCCACAACCTCAAGGGACTTCGGTAAGCCATTCTACACAACCTTCAAGGAAGCAGAATTCGACTTCTTCAAGGTTGACGCAGGAATGTTCGCACCAGCCAAGATAACAGTGAATGATGTCAAGAGCAAGAAGTCCTTCACAAGCGGAAGGATCAACCCTGGCATTCTCCTGGAATCCTTCGGCATAAAAGAGATCTAAGCTAAGACTTAGACTTAAGTCTCTAACATACTCAAATAATACCGATACAACCTTAAAGGTTGTATTACTTTTTTCCTTTTGGAGATAGTAATGGAAATCATAAGTACTTCAAAAGGTATCGGTGGACAGCTTACAGAATTCAGAAAACTTGTCAGTAATTCTAAAAAAATCACTTTTATCGGAACCGTTGGTTTCTGCACACCATTTGCCGAGCTCATGGCATTTGTTCTAAGAGGCAGCGATAAAGAGATTGTTTTCCTCCCTGACCTGCGTGCAGATGAAGCACGTTCAATGGTATTCTCATCTTATGGAATGCAGCTTGACGAAAAGGCAGACCCAGCCGCAGATACTGTGGTCCTTCTTGGTGGTCTTGCAATGCCAAAGATAGGTGTTGAACCTGAAAAGATGAAGGAACTTGTTGATGAACTACTGAAAGATGCTGAGAATAAATTGATAATCGGTGTCTGCTTTCAGTCAATGCTTATAAACTGCAACTGGCCAGGCCACATTGACTTCGATTACATCATTGATGCGGATATGACAAACGAAATCAAAAAACTATAAACTCAGATACTCATTTTTATCTTTTATTTTTAACTAATCCTGGCGTCTACAACCACATGCCAGATTCCCGGAGAATATTTTTTTATCTTCCGGCAGTCCAGTATCTCAACTCTTCTTCCAGCTTTCAAAGCTGCGGTTTTGATTCTCTCAACAGGTCTTGAAAACACCATACTTTCAGGTGTTGTTTCATGATAATGGATTATGCCACCTTTCGGTTTCAGGGCTGCGATCCCGGAATCAAGATAGTGGTGTGTGGTATTCACATATCCCATGAGGACTCTGTCAGCAACTCCTTTTGGTGTTAGTTCCGCACAGTCACCGTTCAGAGCTTCAACGATGTGTTCTACTTTATTCAGAATAATGTTCTCTTTCAGGTATCCATAGGACTGCGGATTTATCTCAATTGCAATGAGCTTCTCAGGTTTTGCATGAACTGCCATTGGGATAGTGAAATATCCGATTCCGGCAAACATGTCCACTATTGTCTCATGCGTGCCGATCTTACTCATAAGCTTCTTTTCATGGAGATTACCTTTGGAGAACATCACTTTTGTAACATCAAGCTTGAAAAGACATCCATGCTCTTTGTTGATTGTTTCCGTGTTGTTTCCAATAAGAATCTCCCTCTTTGGTAATCTGAACTGACCACTGATTCCAAGATCTCTGACAACCGTATTGCATGATGGGTACATCTGCAGCAAGGCTTTAGCAATCATCACTTTAAGATGGTCTATAGTGGGGTCTATTGTGACGATTACAATATCTCCGATAATATGCCATCCGGAAGGAAGTTTCTCAAGCTCATTTGAGGAAATATCATTTTTGAGTATATCTTCAAGAGATTGCCATTTATTGTAAAACTCAGCGTTTTCCTGCATGTAAGATTCAAAACCTTCAATGTCTTCCGTAACCGGTATTTCGAGCAAACGCTGGTGCGTATCAATAAGCTTTATTTTGCGGTGTGGATCAAGTCTGCCTGATCCTGCAAGTTGAATTCTGATTTTTTCCGCATCTTTTAACGGAACCCGAATACATTTGTTCATGGTCATTGTTTCAGAGAGTGGTTATTTTTTAAATAACATATGCAACTATAAGTTTGATTATAGTTAAGGTTGTAAATCAAGGCTTTATATGTTGAATAAACTCATTCGTTCAATAGCGAACATTTAAATACATTGTCGTTTTATTCATAATTGCATGAACAACGGAGACAACACGGCTATTTTTTCCACTGATATTGGAGTTATTGCTCTTAACGGTTCTGTAAAGATAAAGATACTTGATTTTCTCAAAACAGGCTGTAAATCATTTGATGAGATAGTACAGCATACCGGTAAGGCCAAATCAACAATATCTGTGCATCTCAATGACTTAAAGAGCCAGAATCTCCTTGAGGAAACCATTGACTCCAACGATAAAAGAAAAAAAGTCTATTTCCTGAGGTGTCAGTATGTAGCATGTTCCCAGGAACCGGGAATGAAACAGTATAATGAAATGCTGGACCTTATAGCTTCTCCTGAAGTTCACTCTTTTGGTTGTTTAAAATGTCTATTTCATGCGGTTCAGTATGGTTTCAGGGCACACGGTGTCAACTGTGATCCCATCATGCGCAAAATAGGTCATGATGTTGGTACCAGTCTCTCAAGGAATATCGTTTCACAGGAGCCGGGGGATATCCTTCAGGAAATGCTGAATTTCTGGGAAAAAAATGATATCGGAAGTTTTACTATTCTTGAAAAGGATCCCATCAAACTCGCCGTGCATAATTTTTTCGATTGTCGCTCCATACCAATAAAAGAGAAAACATTGTGCTCATTCGCACAAGGTGTCTTTGAAGGTGTGTTCAGGGCAAAAATGGGCGGGGAATGCGTAATGCAAATGATCGGTAAATGCGATGATACTTGCGATTCCTGTTTTTTCCAGATGATAAAACTCTAATATTGATGATTTAACTAAAAATTAATTTGAGGTTCTTACAACCCCAAGCTCACCTTTTACAAGTTTGCCGATAGCAGCAACAATTCCCGGTCCATCGGTGTTTTCACGGCATGTTATCATGTGTTCCATAAGGCCCAGTCTTTCAATGCCGTAAATATCCCTTGCATGGCCTGTTTTCTTGATAGCCGCTTTAAGTTCTGACCTGGTGACCGAATTCGCAATCACCCTATCCTGATGAGATTTCTTCCAGCTCCACCAGAGGTCTGCCTGTTCTCTGGTAAAGATTCCTTCCTTTGCCTTTTCATCAGTTATCTCTACTTTTACAGGCAGGTGTCTTATAATACCAAACCGTGTAGCTATCTGTTTAGCAGTTCCGTTTCCCAGATTGTTAAGATTCTTTCGGGGAATGGTCACAAGAACTCCTGCATCAACAACGATCTCGTCATCATGTATCTGTCGTATGAATCCGTGATAGTTTTCACCTTTCATTATTTTTGTGACAGGCGAGCCGAATTTCTGAATTAGGAAATTGGAAGCGAACTCGCTGTCCTCACCTTTAAGATCCAAAGTAAGCCAATTGTCATCACTTACTGAGAATTCAGCAGAGGCATCAAGTTCCTTAAGTTCATTGTTGATCAGTACTTCAGCAGAATGAGTTGCTCTTTCCCTGTTGCCATAGATTTTGATCAATAGTTTTGTGACCATTATTATTGTCCTTTAGTTATTGTTTCATCACAAGGTCAAAGATATTCTGTATCTCTGTAAGTTTATCCAGTCCCTCGTCATTAATAAGGTCTTCATTCTCCTCTATTGAATTTAAGAGTAACTGGATATCCCTGCTAAAAGGACCTATTTTCATTTTCATGATCTGAAGTTCAGCATCGTTCTCTTCAAGACCGTTATATGTGGTCACTATCTGTTGGTGCAGTCTGTCTATATGATCAAGAGTTGTTTTTCTGGCTTCATCAGTATTTTCCGAATCATTTTCGGCAGATTCAGTGCTGTTCTCTTCCTGTGACTCTTCAGGTGTTTCACCTTCAATTGCCATTATTAGATTCTTGAGAGCATCAACAACTCTGTAACCATGATCTGTAAGCTCCACATATTTTACACGTCCTTCAACTGAGAACTGTACAAGGCCATGCTCTTCCATCTTGGCCAGTATTTTGGTAGTGTGAGCAAACGTGGAATTTATTTCTTTAGTTATAACAGATGCATAGGTTTTTTGAAGGGACCAGATAGCCAGAAGGGCAAGGGTTGGTTTTTCCTGCAAAAAAAGTTGTTCAGCATATTCTTTAGTCATACGATTTCCCCTCTAATTTAGCATATAGAACCCTTGTTTGAAAACATCATAATACCTTAATTATATATTATAATATATATCATTAAAATAAATATACTATATATTTCTAACGGATATCAGCAATTATTCTTTCTATATCCGGTAGTTCAGCATCCGTTTTAAATGAAGTACCACTGAAATGCGTCCTTGAAGCCTTATGACCATTATCCCTCAGAGCAGTGATAAGAGTATCAATCGCTGATGCAGAAACTCCAAGTTTTTTACATAGCAAATGCTGTTCATAGAACATTGGAATATCCAGTTCGTCCCTGCAGAATTGTAGCATTTTAACGGACATTTCCTTAGTTCCACAGTTTCTCTGCTCGAGTTCCTCAATGGTCTCATCACAGAACTCAGGTTCATGTAATTCTCCAAGCCACATAGGCCCTGAGATTATATTTTCCTTGCCACAGAGACTGCATTTATCCCTTACGTGAACAGCAAGACCATAAACTATCTCACGGTTGCCACATTCACATTGGGCAATGAATCCCATTTTCTTCAGCATTTTGTCAGCCTGTTTTGCTCCTCTTCTGATGTGAAGATATGTTCGCACATAATGCCTTGTGGCATGTGATAGAAGAGGGATCATGGCTTTATCATGAAGTGATAGTTCTCTTGCGATCCTGCCAAGAAGAATACGTACTCCCATCTCACTGTGATATTCATTGTTAAGTGGAATGGCTGCATATTTGCGTATTCCTGAATTCAGATGTGCACCGCAAAGGGGTGCAGTATCTGTTGCTGTGACCTCCAGTAAATCGATGACAGAACGGGCTGCAGCCGCCAGAAATGGAGCTGGTGTTCCAAAAGGATCAAGGTCAACAATATTGAAATGTTTTTCATGTAACAGAACATTGGCATTTTTATGCCTTGCAAATGTATGGCCATCAATACCTAGTTTTTCAATATTTTCCAGTATAAGCTGATAGGCATCTTCACTCCAGTCATTCAGGGTGGTTTCAATACCGATTTCATTGGCTACTCTTAAGCCCCGGATTCCTGAAGCTGAAAGTGCATCAACATAAGTTATGGTCTTCTCAGGGTCAGATTCCATTCTTTTAAGAAAAGCAGATGTTGCAGCTATGGAGATATCACGGTTCATCTCCATGACCGGATTAAAAAAAACAGGTGCTGCAGAAGGAGCAAAATTAGCCCCTTCTTCAGGAACGGGAACCAGAACTTCAGTATCTCCTTCTTTTACAGATCTTACTTTCATCCGGTTCCCAGAAGATACGTTCTTATTTAACGATAATGGTTCCTTTCATTCTTTCTTCCCAGCCCAGTACATGGTAGGTATATGTGCCAGTCTCGTTGAAAGTATATTTGAAGGATAATCTGTATCCTATGGTAGTATTCTCCCAGAGACCATCATCGCTCACCAGTGTGAACAGGCGTGTTGGGTTATTACGGTTGAACCATACTACAGTATCGTGTTGACTGATTGTCAGGTTATTTGGCTGGATCAAATAATTTTCCATGTACAATGTGTATGTTTTTGGTCCCTCATACTCTATGACCTGAACTCCTCCGTTACCATTTTCCTCGGAACTGGTATTTACAGAGCTAGTTTCTCCTGTAGAAGTATTATCCGTATTATCTGTATTATTTGTAACCGTGTTGTTATTTGCAGTATCGGTTACCGAATTGTTCGTGGATGCATTCTCTTCTGTTGTGGACTCTGTGTTATCGACACAGCCTGCAACTATCAGAGAAAGCGATATCAGGAGTATCATCAATAATTTCGCTTTCATTGTATCACCTGCATTATAATATATTTCCGATGGTTAAATAACTTCTCTATCACTTTTTATAAGTTCTACATTTATAATAGGAGTCTTGTTATCAAATACAATAGTTATTACAGCAGCAAATCCCAAAGCAGCCATTCCAGGGTTGACAATAATGGTTTTGCCTGACTTTTCAACTCCTCTTGCTTCGTGAATATGACCACAGATCATCAGATCCGCTTTGTCAAGGAATACATTGAGTGCCTTGCATCCCACATGCATATCTCCTACCATATCCAGAATGCTAAAAGGTGGAGTGTGTGTAAGGGTCACCAGCACCTCATCTGCTTTCACATCTTCCAGCATGCGACTTATATTTTCTTCAAAATCACATTCCTGTATTTCAAATGGAGTGCAGAAAGGTGTGGGATTTGATCCTCCCATGCCTATGAACCTTATTCCATCTATGGAGATTGATCTTTTATGCAGGTTAGTGGCTTTTGAGTCTTCGATCACTTTGATAATAGACTCATGATCACAGTTACCGGGCACGGCAAGAATCTTCGAACTAAACTTATCAAAAAGATCAAGGGCTTTTTCATCGGGCCCAAAATTAGTAATGTCACCTGCTATCAGTACCAGATCCACGTTACCTGCGATCTTTAGCAGTTCCTCTATCTTTGAATAATTTCCATGCGGATCTGCTATGGCGAATAACCTCATTTTCAAGCGTCTCCAATTCCTGTTGTTGCCGGTTATTTGCTCAGAATGAGCGGTCACCGCCAAGAAGACCTCCAAGTGCATTACTGCCAATACCAGCTATTCCGGAGGATTCTTCTCTCTGATTATTGGTCATGTATCTTGATGCAGCGACTATCCTGTCAGCAAGACGTGAGAACGGCAGGCTCTGGAGATATATTTTACCAGGTCCGGTAAGTGTTGCCAGTACAAGACCCTCGCCTCCAAAGAGCGCATTCTTGAAACCGCCTGTCAATGTAATATCGTATCCGACACTTTCTTCAAATGCAGTAAGACATCCGGTATCTACTCTGATCGTCTCTCCGGGTGCAAGATCTCTCTCAACAATAGCGCCACCGGAATGTACAAAAGCCATTCCGTTGCCTTTCAGTCTCTGGAGTATGAATCCTTCTCCACCGAAAAGTCCTGCTCCTATCTTTCTGGTGAGTGCTATTTCGATTTCAATTCCATTTGCAGCACAGAGGAACGAATCTTTCTGACAGAGGAAACTACCTCCGAATTTACTTAGATCAAGTGGTATTATCTTTCCAGGATAAGGCGCCCCGAATGCCACATAGCCTTTTCCTTCCCCTTCGTGGACAAAACTTGTGATAAAGAAGCTCTCACCTGTAACGGCACGTTTTAAACCTCTGAGCAGGCCACCACCGGTGGATGTTTCCATTCTGACCCCCGGTCCCATATACATCATAGCTCCGGCCTCTGCCCTAACAGCCTCACTTGGATCAAGTTCAATTTCTACAAGCTGCATGTCGTTGCCAATAATCTTATAATCTATTTCATCAGCCATCAATTATTCCTCTAATGCAATCATTTAATGTTCCTGAAGAACTTGTGATAGAGATTTGTGTTACCAGTATTTATTGCTTTATCCTTCATTATACATATTCTAAGGCATCTTGCACAACTCAACTTGAATAGTTTAATATAGCTCCTGTGCGTAACCACCTGTTGATAAGTGTGTACCGAAAAAATTTTCCACTTCATTTGAAGCATTATTTGCTTGCACTTCAGGCAAAGAAACACGGCGGGAGGACTCATGAACTGGCAATGAGATTCAACGGTGCCGAATCAGATATTCTTGATTTCAGTTCCAACACGAATCCTCTTGGCACACCGTTCGATTTTCAGGCAAGTAACCTTGACCTGAAACAGGTTGTTTTGAGATCAACAGAAAGAATAGAGCAGTATCCTGACAACAGATATTTTGAACTCAGGCAGGCTGCAGCTGCTTATCTAGGTACTAACATCTCTGCAGATAATATAATTCCCGGAAACGGTACATGTGAACTCTTGCGTCTGATCATGGAAACCGTTGTCAATGAAGAGGACATTGTAATTCTTGCTTCACCTTCATCCGGTGAGTATCGTCATATAGCAGAGGTTTTCGGAGCACGTATTCATTCTTTTACTACCGATGAATTGTTAAACCTTCCAAAAATGACATTGGACAGGGCAAAGGTCATTGTCATTGGTAATCCGAATAATCCTACCGGCCAGCTCATACTTAAGGATGAAATTTCTGATTTTGCGCAAAAATGTGCTGAACATTGTACTCTACTTATTGTTGATGAATCAGCAATTGAACTGGTTGATCCTGATATGAGTATTGCTGAAATGGCACTTGACAATGAGTTCCTCTTTATAATAAGGTCGGTATCCAACATTACAGCCATGCCAGGTATCAGACTGGCATACGGAATTGCTTCCCTTCATCTTGCAAACATACTCAATTCTGCACGTCTTTCATGGAATATTGGTGTAACGGACGAAGCCATAGGTTTAGCGTTCCTGAGCATGGAAGGTGGTCCTCACAGTGAATATCTTAGAAGGTCCCGGGAGTTCATTAAAAATGAGAGGGAATACATGGTCAAACGCTTCTCAGGTATCTATGGTTTCGATCCTGTTGAAAGTAATACTAACTATATACTTATTGACGTGAAAGATCTGTTCCTGGATTCATTAAGACTTAGCGAAGGATTGGCTCTGCATGGCATATTGATACGTGAATGCAGTGATTTCTTTGATGGAAATAAGCGATATGTGAGAATATCAGTCCGTATGAGGGAGGATTTTGAAAAACTGATACACACCCTTGATGTTGTCTTTGCTGAAACCAGCAGAGAAGACGCAAGGGAAAAACTTGAAGAGACCATTGAACACGGTGGTAGTTCCTGTGCCGGCCGTGGTACCTGTGAATATTATCCCTGCCATTTTACAGGGCAGGATTGCACTTTCTGTTTCTGTCCTTTCTATGCATGTGAGGAAGAGCTGACAGGAGGTAAATGGATAGAAAGCTCCACCGGAGGGCAGGTGTGGAGTTGTGAACATTGTACTTTATTGCATAGACCAAAGGTCGCCAAAATGGTGCTTGATGCGCTGATGGCCGACGGAGACACTGATGATAATATAAGGAGGGCATGGAAGGAAATCATTGAGCCTCTGCTTTGATTCTGCGAAGATCAATTGAGCAGGTCAATAGATTTCATGTTTTCTACATGCTTTGATTATTGTGACAGACCAAAGACCACATCTTCCGGTAAAGAAATATCTTCTAAGCCTTGAACCATGTGTACATGGTGGACTGATAAGAAAAAGTTCCCAGAAATACGGCATTCCTGAATCAGATATCCTGGATGCAAGTGCAAGTCTTAATCCCTTAGGAACCCCTTTTGACCAGCCGGATCCTGAGCTGGACCTGCAGGACCTTTTGGATAAAGGCCTTGAAAAACTTGAGCAGTACCCGGATAACCGTTATCTTGAATATCGAACGGCTGCAGCAGAATTTGTGGGAATGGGAATGACATATGAGAACATCATTCCCGGAAACGGTTCAACTGAGATTATACGACTGGTGGCAGAGTGCGTAGTAGCTGAAGGCGATGTTGTACTAATTCCAAGACCTACTTTCAGTGAATATGAATTGCAATGCAGTGTCATGGGTGCCAGTATAAAGTATATCGAGCAGGATGATATTTTTAACCTTGAGGATGAGCTTCTTGCCGAAGCTAAGATCCTTTTTGTGTGCAACCCAAATAACCCAACGGGGAAATTGTTCAAAAAAGAGAAAATGGAGAAACTTGCAGAACAATGTGCAGCCCAGAAGACAATACTCTTTGTGGATGAGGCCTATATAGAACTGGCAGAACCGGAGCAGAGTGTTGCTTATCTTGTGGAGGATAATGATTATCTTTTCATTCAGCGTTCCTTAACGAAATCTTTTGCAATTCCCGGGATCAGAATGGGTTTTGGAGTTGCTTCTTCAAAATTTGCATGTGTGCTTAACAATGCAAGACTTTCCTGGAACATGGGATGTGTTTCAGATACAATTGCTACAGCTCTCTTGAGTATGAAAGGCGGTGTGAACAGCAAATATCTGCTGGATTCAAGGGCTTTCATAGCGCAAGAACGCGATTTTCTTATGAGTAAACTATCTCGCAGGGGGTTCAAGCCTGCAGAGAGCTGTGTTAATTACATTTATGTAGATATTACTGATCTGTCGCTCAATTCATCCGAACTTGCAGAAAGAATGGCATCACATGGTGTTCTTATTCGTGACTGCAATTCTTTCCAGAACAATGGCAAGAATCATATAAGGGTGGCAATACGCACAAGAGAGGAGAATGAGCGTATTGCAGATACAGTACGTCAGGTAATATATGAATGGGGCAGGGAACAGGCTGAGATGCAGCTTCATGAAAATATAAAAGTAGCTGCAGAATGCGGACGCAAAGGAAGTAACACTGACTGTGACTATTATCCATGTCATTTCAAAGGACAGGATTGTACTTTCTGCTTCTGTCCCTTCTATCCATGCGAGGATAGTCGTACAGGTGGAAACTGGATAGAAAGCTCAAGCGGTGGTCAGGTATGGAGCTGTCTTAATTGCAATATAGTTCATGAGGAAAAGATAGTTGATGACCTGTTATCTGTCTTTGTTGGCGAAGGTCTTAACGATGAAAGTATCAGAAAAGCGTGGAAGGAAGTAATGGAGCTCAATCTATGATCCTGCCTTCGGTACAGGCAAATCCAGGCGAACTGGTAATAGTATTACTTTTAGCCTATGCTCTAGACCTTGTGTTCTGCGAGCCTCCCTTTGCAATCCATCCTGTTGTCTGGATGGGCAGATTGATAGGCTTCTTCAAAAAGAACATTCCTGAGAACAATCGCAAGCTTTACGGAATATTTATTGGCCTTACTACGATACTTTTCGGATGTACTATTGCCTATCTTGTAATGTTATTCATGGGTATTGAGTCCATTCCGGCAGTTCTTCGTTATCTGGTGGCTGCTTATTTCCTTAAGGCAACATTTGCCATTCGCTGTCTTTACGGTGCAGCCAATGAAGTAAGGACTGAACTTGATGCTGGTAAACTTGACAGCGCCAGGCAGAAACTTTCAATGTATGTGAGCCGCAATACGTCAAAACTGGAAGAGGGCCAGGTATCTTCAGCAATTATCGAGACAACTTCTGAGAACTATGTAGATGGAATACTTTCCCCCCTTTTGTTCTATGCATGTTTCGGGCCTTACGGACTCATAGCAGCATATGTATTCAAAGCTACAAGTACACTGGATTCAATGGTAGGATATAAAGACGAGCGTCACCGTGAAGTGGGCTGGTTCTCTGCCAAGTTCGATGATGTACTTAATTGGATACCTGCACGTCTGTCTGTGATTTTCCTTTCAGCTGCAACTCTTGTTGTGAGTCTCGCTTATCGTAAGGTCAAGATACCGGACTACAGGACAGCTTTTAAAACAGGTATCAGGGACGGATTAAAAACACCATCTCCAAATTCCGGTTTTCCAATGGCTTCCGTTGCAGGTGCTCTGAAAATAAAACTGGAAAAACCGAATACCTATGTTCTGGGTGATGGCTTTGCTTACCCGGTGTCGGAGGATATCAAACTTACATCCTGGATTATCCTTGTGGCATCGTTCTTTGCTATCATCGTATCTTCACTTACAATTATACTATAGCTATGTTGAAAGCTAATTAATGACCACAGTCTGATATTAATGTCTAAGAATTGAAATCCAGAAATATAACGATCAAATCTCAAACAACAATATTATAAAGAAATCTCCCCGAAGTGATGGCAATGAAATTATCGGATATAGAATCAAAAGACCTGAAAAAGAACCAGTCAAAAGAACTGGAAGGTGAGATCACCAGGGATATAATCGAGATCCTTGAAGAGGAAGGAATAACAGTTCAGATGCTTGTTGATGCTGCACTTGAGCTCTATGCTCCCCATCCGGGTATAGAAACAAAAGAACTTGCAGAGGAAAAGTTCCTCAGAGAACTTGATATTGCAGTATCCGATCCGAATCTCTGTCTTCTTATCTATTCCGGTATCTTACTTGAAAAAGAAGGTAGAGAAGGCCGCTTACCTAATATAAGCAGAAGTTCTTACGAAAAGGATCTTACATTCATTATCGCAGATGAGGTGCTTGGTATGAGTATTTCTAAATATATCAGTGGTGACAAAGGAATGTTTGAGTTCGTACGATTTGACAAACAAAAACCAGGTATTCTTGCTGAACTTGGACCTTTCATGGATGACATTATAGGTGGTCTAATTGGCGGAGTGTCTGCCAACATGTACACAAGAGCAATGGCAGAAGCTGCTGAAAAAGCTAAAAAGAAGAAAACAGACCCTGAAAACAAAAGTGATGTGATAGCAGGATGAACGGATTCTTATTAGCTCTCAGATCCAGTTTCGGATTCCTTTCAACAATTCCTGTAGGAATTACAATGGAAGGACTTGATGAGTTCTTCAAGAGAACATACCTGCATCTGGTAGTTGGAATTGTCCTTGGGTTATTGATGGGTGCAGTTGCATATATTTTGATAAGTTATTTGCCGATCAACATTGCCGCTGTGTTTGTAATAGTTTTCGTCTACTATATTACAGGACTGAACCATCTTGATGGAATGGCCGACCTTGGTGACGGTCTGACTGCACATGGGTCTGTGGAAAAGAAACTCAAAGCACTGAAGGATATGTCCCTTGGAATAGGCGGCGTTGCCTACGCATCTCTTATTATTATTGCATTCTATGCAACTCTTGTGGCACTTAATGAGCAGTCTTTAATTGTATACTCATCTGCTGCCGATGTGGCAAGAATCTTTTTCTTTGCGATGTTCGTGTCAGAGATAAGTGCCATGCAGTCCATGCTGACAGTTGCTGCATTTGGCAAGTCCATACACGAAGGGCTTGGATCAATACTCATCAAGAATACCACAGTACCTAAATATCTTATAGGATTTGTAATTGGTATTGTTGCCTGTGTCGCAATGTCATTTTACCTGGGTTTCGGTATAACAGGTATTATTCCTTTCATTGCAGCTATATTCGCAACCTTTATTTTGCTAAATATCAGTAACAGGCATTTTGGTGGTGTTAATGGTGATGTTATCGGTGCTTCCAATGAGGTTGGAAGGATAATCGCACTTATCGCTGTAACATTGGTATTGATGTATGGAGGTATTGTTTGGACGCTATAATAATGGCCGGGGGTTTTGGAAGCAGGTTAGGTATGGGGGAAAAACCCTGTGTCGATCTACTTGGAAAGCCTCTGATATCATATGTGATCGATGCGCTGCAAAAAACAGAAAGTATAGGTGATATCTATGTTGCCGTATCTCCGGCAACACCTAAAACCGCATCTTTTGTGGAAGAAGAGTATGAAGGGAAGGTGCAGGTAATTCCGACAGGTGGTGGCAACTATGTTGGTGACATGGTCTATGCAGTAAAAGTTGCCTGTATAAGCGACCCTTTAATGATACTTATGTCAGATCTACCTTTGTTAACTCCTGCTCTTCTTGAAAAGGTAATTGCTGAATACAAGACATGTGGTAAACCTGCTATGTCTATATTCTCTCCGATATCCGTTTGTAAAAGCCTTGGCATAAGGCCGGATACGGTGTTCAACTGGGGCGGTGAAGGAAAGCTGATAGTTCCTTCTGGTGTCAATATAATGGACGGTAAAGATGTTGATCATGAGCAGGAATATGTCAGTCTTGTGATGGAAGATGTTGAATTTGCTCTTAATATCAATACGGTCGATGACCTCAAAAAATGCAAAGAGATGATCCTTGAGCGTGATGTCAGGTCAATTAAGAATTAGATTCCAGTCAAAGAAAATTGCAGTAAAATATTGTTAATGATATTTAATTACAATATCCGCACACTTTATATCTTATAATTACTAATATTCTTTAAGGCAGGTTGGAATTGTCTCATGTGCGGTGGTTGGAGAACTCACAGGCACCTTTTACAGAATAAGAGGTGCCATTCTATTCATAGTCTTCAATTTTTCTTTTTTTGTTTTTCATGTTTTTAGTAATTTTATTGATCTGTAGTAGAACAAACCAAAGCATTTAAATTGTGTTTCTGACTAAAACCAATGTTATTTCGGTTGTTACTATAGTAAAACATATGAGGATAGGTTTATGATCAAAAGATCTTACATGACATTTATTATGTGTCTCGTACTTCTGGCTGCAGTCCTGGTAAGTGGTTGTACTGGTTCTGATGATACAGCAAATGAAGAAACACAGCAGGAAGTTGCAGAAGACGTAACCCCTGCTCCTGAAGAAACAGTAGTTGATGATAGTACTTTTACCAATTCCATAGGAATGGAATTTGTGAAGGTCCCTGCAGGTGACTTCCTGATGGGTGCTCCTGAAGAGGAGAAATACAGTGACAGGGCAGAAAGACCTGTTCATGAGGTGACTATTGGAAAAGACTTCTATATCGGGGTTTATGAAGTAACCCAGGACCAGTGGGTAAAGGTCATGGGCGAGAATCCTTCCTATTTCACAGGAGACGGTGATCTTCCGGTAGAAAAGGTTTCATGGGCAGATGCAAATCAATTCATTGGTATACTTAATTCAATGGAAGGCACTGAAACATATCGCCTGCCTACTGAGGCTGAGTGGGAATATGCTGCCAGGGCTGGTACTGAGACTGCTTTTTGCTTTGGTGATGATACTTCAATGCTGGTTGATTATGGCTGGTATGATGCCAACTCAGAAGACAAGACATGGCCGGTTGGCATGAAGGATGCGAATCCATGGGGCCTTTATGATGTTTATGGAAATGTTGCAGAATGGACTCAGGATGAGTATCACAGCAACTACTACAAAGCTCCTACTGATGGCAGTGAATGGACAGGCGGGGTCAGTGGTACAAGAGTATTCCGCGGTGGAAGCTGGCATAATGCAGATATTGACTGTCGTTCTGCTGTAAGAGATAGCATCGGACAGGGCAGTCGTGTGGAATATATTGGTTTCCGCGTTGTGAAAGATATATGATATCCTTAATGGGTATCTACACTTTTCTTTTTTTATCGGGATTACTGGTCATCCAGGATTGTTTTAACTGTTAAATTCGAAACTTTTAAGTATGATTCATGCTGCCCTTAGTTGAAAGTATTCAGGCTTAGGCGATAGAATTAGCATGATGCAGATTCTTGATGCAATATATTTAAATTCAATATTGCAGTAGGATAAGCACTAGGTTTACACGAAGTGTTTACATATAAACTCAAATTAATCATAATTCACATTTACATGGAGAATCCTGAATGATAGAGGAGATCACCAACCAGTATGACCCAAAGAAAATAGAGGAGAAGGTACATGCTCTCTGGAACGAGACGAGTGCCTATTCCAAGGTACGTGAGCACAGAAAAGGCGGAAAACGATTCTTTTTCGTAGACGGTCCACCATATACAACCGGACATATTCACCTGGGAACAGCCTGGAACAAGATCATCAAGGACTCCATCTTAAGATACCGTTCCATGAATGGTTTTGATATCGTTGATCGTGCAGGCTGGGATATGCATGGTCTTCCTATAGAGGTAAAAGTGGAAGGTGCACTTGGTTTTACATCCAAGAAGGACATCGAGAGCTACGGTGTCGGTAATTTCATCGAAAAATGTAAGGAATTCGCTCTTAATCAGAAGGACGACATGACAGAGCAGTTCCAGGACCTTGGAGCCTGGCTTGACTGGAATGACCCATATATGACACTCAGGGATGAGTACATCGAGGCTGCCTGGTGGACAATGAAACAGGCGCAGGAGAAAAGTCTCCTTGAGCAGGGTAAACGTGTTGTCAACTGGTGTCCACGCTGTGAAACCGCTATTGCTGATTCCGAAGTTGAGTATGAGGAAAGGAAAGACCCTTCAATATTTGTAAAATTCCCGATAATCGGTGAGGAGAACACCTTTGTGGTCATATGGACCACAACACCATGGACCATACCTTCAAACGTAGCAGTTGCAGTGCATCCTTCTTTTGAGTACTCAAAGGTAAAAGCGGTAAATGCAGAAGGCAAAGAGGAAACACTTATAGTTGCTTCCGAACTTGTTGAAAATGTACTCAAAAAGGGAAGATATGTAGATTATGAAGTTCTCGGAACAATGCTTGGCGAGGACCTCACATCACTCTCATACGAAAGTCCGATCGCTGACAAAGTGCCAAAACAGGCCGAGATGAAACACAGCATATATCTTGCAGACTATGTAACCGCAGAGAACACAGGTTGTGTACACATTGCTCCGGGACATGGTATGGATGACTTTGAAGTTGGTAAGAAGAATGGTCTTCCTATATTCTGTCCGGTTGGACCCGATGGTCGCTACACTGAAGAAGCCGGTGAATATGCAGGAATGCATATCCGTGAAGCTAACAAAGTTGTCATCGAAGACCTTAATGAGCGCGGAAACCTGCTCTCAGAAGGTACTATTGAACACAGGTACGGACACTGCTGGCGCTGTAAGACACCAATCATCTACCTTGCTACAGAACAGTGGTTCATCAAGATCGGTGAACTCAAGGAACAGATGCTTGAAGAGATAGCACAGGTAAAATGGTATCCGGAATGGGCCGGTTCTGCTAGGTTTAAGGACTGGGTTGAGGGAGCACGTGACTGGTGTGTTTCCCGTCAGAGATACTGGGGTATCCCAATCCCTGTCTGGAAGTGTAAGAGCTGTGGCAAGATGCACGTTGTCGGTACCAAGAAAGAACTTCAGGAAATGTCAGGTGTAAGCGACGATGTTGAGCTTCACAGGCCATATGTGGACGATATCCTGCTTGATTGTGAATGTGGCTGCAAGATGAAGCGTGTTGAAGACGTTTTCGATGTATGGTTCGATTCAGCCGTGGCTTCATGGGCAACACTGAGATTCCCACAGCAGACAGAAGAGTTCGAGAAATGGTGGCCTGCAGACTTTATCACAGAAGGACAGGACCAGACACGTGGATGGTTCTACTCACAGCTTGGTGCAAGTATGGTCGCTTTTGGCAAGGCACCTTACAAGAGCGTACTTATGCACGGTTTCACCCTTGACAGTGAAGGCAAGAAAATGTCAAAGAGCCTTGGAAATGTAGTAGCTCCAGGTGATGTAATAGAGCAGTTCGGTGCCGATACCCTGCGTAGCTTCGTTTTATCTTCAAGTGCTCCATGGGATGATCTCAAATTCGTAAGCAGTGAATTGGGCAATATCAACAGGACTATCAACATTCTCTGGAATGTCTATCGTTTCCCACTTCCATATATGGTTCTTGATAAATTTGATCCATCCAAAGTCTCACTTGAATCTGTGAAACCACACCTTCGCAAGGAAGACAGATGGATACTTTCAAGGGCACAATCACTTGTTGCTGAAGTTAATGATGCAATGTCAAAGTGCACATTGCACAGGGCACTCAGATCTATTAACGAGTTCGTTCTTGAGGATCTTTCAAGATGGTATATCCAGCTTATCAGGCCAAGAACATGGGTAGAAGCAGATGACCCTGACAAGCTTGCAGTTTATCGTGTACTCTATGATGTATTCGTATTGACAGCAAAGGTGATCGCACCATTCATGCCACATCTGGCTGAGGAAATGTACCAGAACCTTGTGAGAAATGTGTACCCTGATGCACCAGTTACTATTCACATGAACGATTGGCCACAGGTCGACGAGGGTCTTGTTGACAAGGAACTTGAAGCTCACATGGATATGGTCCGCTCAATTGTGGAGTCTGCATCCAATGCCCGCCAGAAGGTTGGCAGGAAACTCAGGTGGCCTGTATCACGCATAGTTCTCAGTCCTGTGAACCAGCAGGCAGCAGATGCAGTCACAAACCTGAAGTCCGTACTAATGGACCAGACAAACTCCAAAGACATCGTGCTTACAGGTGTAGGTGAATCATGGGACGAACTTGGATTTGAAGCAAACCCGGATCCTGGAAAGATAGGTCCGGTATTCAAAGGTGATGCTGGCAAGGTCATAGGTGCAATAAAGCAGGCAGATGCAATGCAACTTAAGAAGGCTCTTGCTCTGGAAGACCAGTTTGAACTTGAAATACCAGGCGGAACTGCCATGATCAAACCTGAAATGGTCAACTTCATAGAGACGCTACCTGAAATGGTTGCAAGTGCCCAGTCCAGCGCAGGTATAATCTATGTGGATGCAAACCTGACCCGTGAGATCGAATCCGAAGGTTACACAAGGGAAGTTATCCGCAGGGTGCAGGACATGAGGAAGGAACTCAATCTTGCAGTTGATGACAATATCAAATCCCACATACAGATAAACGACCAGAGGGTACTTGACCTTGTACTTGACCGCGAGCAGTTCATTGCAAAGGAAACCCGTGCAAACGTTCAGGTTATTGGTCTTGATGTTGACACGGCAGGTTCACTTGAAAAGGACTGGGATGTCGAAGGTATATCCATGACCATCGGCATTTCAAAAACAAACTGAGGTTACAATGGACTTCAATGAATGGGAACCCATTTACGAGTCCATACTAAAGGACATGGGTTTTAGCAGGGAAGGTGATGAGCAGGCAGCTCTCATCCTCTCTGCCATGCTCGATACCTCCAATTCTGCAGATATTTCCGAATTAAAATCACTCATTGAAGGGAAGGATGTTCTTGTCTGTGGAAATGCTCCTGTTCTTTCACAGGAACTTGAACTAATTAATCCCGATGATTTTGTGATAATAGCAGCCGATGGAGCGACTGCTGTACTTGTTGACAGAGAAATAATTCCTGATATTATTGTAACAGATCTTGATGGAGATGTCGATAAAGAGATCATTGCCAACAAAGCAGGTTCAATAATGGTGGTACATGGTCATGGAGACAACATTGACAAGCTTCATACTTATATCCCGCAGCTTAACAGAATAATAGGCAGTACCCAGGCTGGACCTCTGAAAAATGTATTCAATTTCGGTGGATTCAGTGACGGGGACAGATGTGCATATCTGGCAAAGGAATTTGGTGCTGCCAGTATAACTCTTCTTGGATTTGATTTTGATGATGAGAATGTCAATCCTATTAAGAAGAAAAAACTGAAATGGGCTCGTCTGCTTATAGAAAGATTAAATCCATAAGTCTTGTAACACTCAATTTATCTTTTTTCCAAGTTACTTGCAGGTAACGTTTTATCAGAATCTATTTATATTTTCGTTATAAATATCTACAGGAGTTGCATGCAAACACTGGTAATCTGTATTGACCGGGATAACGACCTTGGTGATAAAGCAAACGTACTTGCTCCTCTTATAGGTAAGGAAGCAAACATAGAAGCAGCAGTGAAACTTGCAACTGCAGACCCTGAAGATTCAGATACCAATACTATCTTTGGTGGCGTGAAGATACTTGACGAACTGCTGGCAAAAGGAGTTGATGCTGAAATAATCACCCTTGCAGGCGATCGAAATATTGGAATCATCTCTGATCAGAAGATTGCCAATCAGCTCGATATACTGTTAAAAAAATTTCCGGCCGAATCAGCTATCTTTGTGTCAGACGGTGCTGAGGATGAAACATTATTACCAATAGTCCAGTCCAGGATCAAGATCGATTCTGTCAGGCGTATTGTAGTTATGCAGAGTGCAAATCTTGAAAGTACTTACTACATTATTAAACATGCATTCAATGATCCGAAAATATCCCAGACATTCTTCGTACCTCTGGGTCTTGCGGCTCTTATCTATGCATTTTTCCTTCTTATTGACTATTCACAGGGAGCCATAATAGGTATTCTGGCAGCTGTGGGTCTTTATATGCTTTACAGAGGTTTCAGTGACACAGTGAACCTTTACTGGGAAAAACTGAAAGATTCCTTCTATTCAGGCAGGATGACATTTTTCACCTATGCAACAGCAGCTTTATTGATACTGGTGGCTACGTTTCTAGGCTTGATGGACGTATGGTCACTTTATACTTCACAGGGAATATGGTATTACGGTATAATTCCATTGATAACATCATTCATCCACAGGACTATCTGGGTATATGTTCTGGCGATCCTGTTTGCAGATGCAGGTAAAATTATTGATTGCAGGCAACGCTCTGAACCAACAGATAAGTATCTCATCCCGGCATTCTTTATCATGTCATTGGGTTTCCTCTTGTGGGGAGCCTCCAGTTATCTGCTATCTGTGAATCCTGTGGTAAGTACAACTGAAGCCAGTAAATTTGGAGGCATACAGGTATTCATATATTCCATTGTGTTTGCCATAATTCTTGCACTGGCAGGGATCAGAGTTTCCAATAAACCTCTGGATAAGATAAAAAGATCAAAAAGGTAGGAGCATGCAGGAAAAAGCACGCAATTATATAGTATCTCCGGACAGTTCACAGGATCATAAGGAAGATATGCAGGATTACAGAGATCTGAATCTCCAGGCTGCTTTAATAGGTGGTGTTGCGTTTCCTTCTGAAGGGATAGCAGAGGAGTTAATGGTAAATACTCCTTATGGCGATGTTGCTGTATATCTAACTACTATTGGTAAAAAGAATGTTGCATTATTGCCTCGACATGCCAGCAATAATGGTCACCTGCCACCTCATATGATCAATTACAGAGCAAATATTTACGCTATACATGAACTTGGTATTTCACGGGTAATCTCTACAAATTCTGTTGGAACAATGAAGAACCATCCAATTGGAAGTTTCTTCCTGCCTGAAGATTTTTTAGATATGACACGAACCCGTCCATCAACATTTTACAATGACAGGACTGTTCATGCTGATGTAACCGAACCATACTGTCCTGAGATAAGAGAACTAATGGCAGATTATCTTGAAAGAAATAATATCGGCTATTCAGAAGGTGTTTATGTCTGTACCGAAGGTCCACGCTTTGAAACCAGAGCTGAAATACGCATGATGAGGCAGTTTGGAGATGTGGTTGGTATGACTGGTCTTCCTGAAGCAGTCCTTGCAAAAGAGATGAACATGTGTTATGCTTCCATCTGCACAATAACCAATAATGCATGCGGTCTTGGAAATGGTAAAATGACAGTAAGTGATGTCCTTGATACTCTTGACACAATAAAAGAAAGGTTGCAGGATATACTGAGCAGTGTCATATGTGCCCTTCCTGAGTCTCCTTCATGTAATTGCAGGTACGCATGCTCTGATGCAGAGCTATAAATTGATATTTTTAAATCTGCTTAGGCGATATCCCTGGAAGTATCTATCTGGACACCATCGCCGATTTTGAACTTAATGATCTCGGTATTTGGTATCATTCCTCTAATTTTTGGGATTGCCAGTTTACTCACTACCTTGTCAGCACCTTCATCAAGCATTGATTCGAATATCACATCACATAAACTGTAAATGAAAGCCTTGAGATTCTCATTGGTGGTGCAAGTCGATCCGTAAAGATAAGTGAGACAATTAAGTTCTTTTGTTGTTTCGTATATGACGTTGATTAGCTGTTTTATAAGTCCCTTGTTAGCTGTAAGTCCTGTAAAGAAACAAAAAGAATCAAAGATTATGTTTACATCCTCACCACTGGAGTCATTTGCAATGTTACGCAGGTTATATTCGGTAAATTCCAGTATTTTCGAATCTATGAACTCGTTGTTCAGATTGTCTGAGATCTCTCCACATGAAGTACAGTAATATTCACTGTATATATCTACGAATATTATATTCGAAGGATCAAAACCAAGATTTATAACATCATTCAACACAAACCTAGGTCTTCTGTTGGTTGTAAAATAATATGTTTTCCTTGATTGCGTGAACTGGTAAAGAAAAACCTCTGACATAGATCGCGGGTCCGCCGAGAAAAATGTAAGTGAACCTGCTGGTAATCCTCCTCCAAGTGTTCTGTCCAGAACGAATATACCGGTAGATTTTAGTTGAACTCCTTTGTGTATAACCTGGTTATGATCTGGATTTCGGATGCTGTCATACAGTGAGCTTTCAGCATTCTCTCTGGATTCTTCGGCAACAGGAGTAGTATTTTCGTTTTCTAACATGTTTTTAGGATCCAGCATAGTATGTCCTCTTTAATAGTAATTATATTGTCTTTAATATTATAAAACTCTTCTTTTGAGAAAATGATAGTTTATTATATTTTTTAAGTTCTCTGCAATATCCTTAGTACCAATAGTTTTTATAAACTGAAAGTCATCAATGAGCAGCAATGACACTCTGGATACTTGCAAGCCCTGAAAGGTCAAAGATAATCATTCTGCCGATACGTGATAGGAAAAAAGTCCCTCTCTTTGTCGGTGAACTTATCCTGAGGCATACTGATGCAGGCCCCCGTCCTCATAAATTCAAGGTAAAAAGTGATGGGAAAGGTGAATACAGGCCACCTTCCGAATTCATAGATCTTTTGAGAATAGCTGACCGTATTATGATAGCAAAGGGCGGTGATGAGAAACAAACAGCAGAGTTCGCTGAGATGCTCCAGGGATTCCAGTTAAGTGCTGATGTTGTCAATGCATGTCGTTTTTGTCTTTTGAAGAACCGGTTCAATTTCCTTAACAGACGTTCTATTAAATATCACAGGGATAAGATATGCGAGGACTGTGCCAGGGAAGAGCTTAACAGGATGTTAAAAAGTTCTCAAATAAATTATGCTGATGAAGCATGCCAGAGATTTGAAGAGATAATGCTCAAGACAAAGGACCTTGACCGTACAATGGCAATGGTAAGTCCTGAAGACCTTGACCGTGAACTCACAAAATTTGATTCCATTGCAGCAAACACAGAAGTTCCTACCGGAAAGATAAAGCCTCTTCCTTTGCATAAAAGTTTCAAGAAGATATTGCTTGCAAAATCCGATACCCTTCTACCAGTTCAGTCACTATCCATAGAAAATGGTCTTTTAAAAGGTCAGAATCAGCTTGTGACTTCTGTGACAGCAACCGGAAAGACACTGATAGCCGAACTTGCGGGTATTGAGAATATACTGCGTGGTAAAGGACGTATGCTCTACCTTGTGCCTCTTGTGGCCCTTGCAAACCAGAAATACGACCAGTTCACAAAACGATATTCCCCAATTGGACTGAAGACCTCTATCAGGGTAGGTAGTGCCAGGATAAAGACTGCAAAGAACGCTTCAATGAAAAGGACACTGGATTCTGAGATCATTGTAGGAACATACGAAGGTCTGGATTACCTGCTAAGGACAGGTAGTGCTGATTTGTTAGGAAAGATAGGCACTGTGGTCATTGACGAGGTACACACCATTGAGGATTCGGAAAGGGGTCATCGTCTGGACGGTGTCATTGGAAGACTGAAATATGTTGCACCCAGTGCCCAGTTCATCTATCTGTCTGCTACCGTTGCAAAGCCGAAGTTACGTGCAAAACAATTTGATGCAAGACTTGTGGAATATGAGTATCGTCCTGTGCCGATAGAGAGGCATCTCATCCTGTGTCCTGAACATTCCAAGAATAAGATCATGGCCCGGCTTGTGCGGGAGGAATTTGCAACCACGTCATCAAAAGGACACAAAGGACAGACTATCATCTTTACAAATTCAAGAAGGAATTGCCACCGTATTGCAGAGGCACTTCCAATATCTGCTGCTGCTTATCATGCAGGTCTTACAAGTCAGGAACGCAAAAAGACCGAGATAGCATTCCTGAAAGGAAAATTGCCGGTTGTGGTTACAACTGCTGCACTTGCTGCAGGTGTGGATTTCCCGGCATCACAGGTTATATTTGAGTCTCTTGCAATGGGTATTGAGTGGCTTACAATGCAGGATTTCCTTCAGATGCTTGGTCGTGCCGGAAGACCGGATTACCATGACCGTGGACAGGTTGTGCTGCTGGCTGTTCCGAATAAAAAGTATTCAGGTGATAAGGGTGATACAGAGGATGCTGTTGCCCTGAAACTCCTTAAAGGTGAAATGGAACATACCAAAGTTGAGTACGGGGAAGACGAACAGCTGGAGGAAGTTCTTGCTTCGGTTGCTGTGACTTCATCAAAGAGAGACCTGGAGAAGATCCATTCATCTATGCTGGCAGATTTTAATGTGGATTATCTGCTTGGAAAGCTTGCAAAGAATAAGTTCATACATAAAAAAGGAGACTTTGTATCTCTCACTAAATTCGGTAAGATAGCAGCAGGTCATTTCCTGTCAGTTTCAAAGGCTTTCCTTATACGCGATTCTGTCCTTGTGGAACAGGACCCCATTGTAACGGTTTCTAATCTTGAATTTTTTGATTCTGTTTATTACAAATATGCAAATCGTATTTCTTCGGCTCTTAATGTGAACCTTCCTTCAAGGGTGTTCCAGGGTGCTTCTCTGGATATTCTTTTTGAAGGAGAGAACATGGACAAACTGGATATTACCCTGCGTGATCAGTTGTTCGAGTTTGCGGCTGATTTTCTGACCTGTAATTGCCGTGATTCCCCTTATTGTGGGTGTGCAGAGCGTAAGTTCTCCGAGAAGATAATTTCTATCAGGGCTGAAGGATATGAGCCGGAGGGCATTGTTAAGAAACTCGAACATCTTTATGGTGTTACGGCTTATCCTGGAGATGTGCTTGGATATCTTGATAATGTGGTGCGCAATCTTGAGGCTGTAGAAATGATAGCTAGTGCTTATTCAAAGCGTGATATTTCATCAAAGGCCAAGAGTTTGAGAAAGCAGGTTGAGGGATAAACCATTTCTTTCTCTTGCGTGTAAAATCAAAAATTATAATAGTTATACTGTCAGATTAGAGTACTGTGAGGATATGATATTATGGACAAAGAAAAAAACGAAGGTGTTGTAATGAGCGATAAACCGGAAGATGCTAAGAAAAAGAAGACTGTAAGAATAGAGCTTCATAAGCCAGAGGATTTCAAACAAGTATACTCTATCGGTGCTGTAGGAGGTCACAGTCCGTATGATTTCAGGATCGGTTTCTATAATGATATGCCAATGGCAACAGACAAGTCAGGAGAACAGGTAATTCAAAGAAGACTGGAGACCGAGGTAATTATGTCACCTCTGGCTGCCGTGGAGCTTGTGCGCTGGCTTAATCAGCATATTCAGAACTACGAGGCTGCATTTGGTCCGATTGCAAGGCCGCAGGTGGGAGTTAAGAAAAAGCCTGAGGCTGTCCAGGACAGTACTGAGATACAGGGATATATGTGATTCTGGTTTTGTGAGTTCAATTGATCGTGTGAACTAAGTATTATTTAGGAAGGGTTTGCCTTCAGGAATGATCCTTCCTTCTGGCAGCTCAGATAATTTTGGGTAACTTATTATCATACCAGAAATGATTGTCAGTGAAATTGCGGGATGACAGCGTTTCCGATAATAATTCCCCTTGTTTTCCTGATATATAAGATCCTCATATTTCTCTGAGAAGACGCAAACCAATACGACTGCTGTTACGCCTTACAACCTGAGGATAAAAATAACGGCTTGTAGAACGGCAGCCTGCGGCAGATGTCTGCCAGCTGCCTCCACGCAGTACCCTCATAACTCTGGAAGAAATGTCATCAGTAGTTTTTTGTAATCCAACATTTGCATAGGCACCTTCATAACTATCAAAATACACATCCTGCATCCATTCCCATAAATTTCCGTGCATGTCATACAATCCTAAAGAATTGGGCTTCTTCTGGCCAACGGGATGTGAGCCAATATCAGAATTACCGTGATGACAGTATTCATTCAGTTCTGACTCATTATCACCAAATGAATATCTTGTAGCTGTTCCAGCCCTGCAGGCATATTCCCATTCTGCTTCAGATGGCAGACGATACTTTTCAGTACTCTCTTTATTATTTAATTTTTTAACAAACTCCTGTGCATCATTCCATGAAACTCTGTCAACAGGTCTGTTGTCCCCGACAAACTTAGATGGGTTGTTGCCCATTATTTCCATCCACTGTTCCTGCGTAACTAAAAATTTACCAAGATAAAATGGGTATTCTATGCTGACATTATGAACTGGTTTTTCGTTATTGTACCAGTTACTTTCATTTGTATCAGAACCCATTTCAAATTCGCCTGATGGAATCAGAATGAGTTCCATTCCAATGGAGTTTTTGTAAATATTCAGAATCTCTAATGCCTCTCTTTTTTGCAGAAAAGATGACTGTAATTCCATAAAATTATTCATCCAATGATATTTTCACTTTTCAAAATGCATTGTAAAGGCTTAGGTATTGATTCCTTCTACCCACTTTGGGATCTTTACATGGAATGAACTGCCAAGTCCTCTCTCACTCTCTATCCAGATATTTCCATTATGAGCTGCCACAGTATCTTTACAAATATAAAGACTGGACTCAAAACCCTGGAACATCCTTGCTATTGATTCATCTGCCTGATACATCTTATAGAACAAACGTGGAATTAGGCTTTTATCTATACCTTCACCTGTGTCAGTTATGGTCACATGCAAATAGCCATTTTCATCGGAAACATCAACCCCTATGCTGTTTCCTTTAGGTGTGAGATTAATTGCATTATGGATAAGATAAACAAACATTTCCTTAAGTTTCTCCTTATCAGCTTTCACAGGTGGAAGTCCGTTGGGAATTTCTTTCTCAAGCAAAAGTCCTTTTTCGTCTATAAGCAATATCTGGTTGAGCAGTACATCAGAAAGAACAGTTTCGATACTTACCGGTTCAAATGAATACTCTATCCTGCCTGACTGCTGCAGATCACTATACAGAACTGCATCTATCAACAGCTTTAACCTCTCAGAGTTATTCAACATTGTGGAAATAGCCTCTTTCTGAGTGTCATCCAGAAGGTTCAGTGTTTCATCATCAAGTATATCGAAGCTATGCAAAAGATCATGTCCGTTGTTCATGTATTCTTCGATGAATTCAGCTTTTATCATATTAACAGACCGAAGCTTCGTGTTAGCTTTAAGCAACTCCTCGGAGTACTTACTTAATGCACCTATCAACTGTTTTCTCTGGATAAGTTTCCACATGCCCTGCATCAGGAGAGTTAACTGGCGGACATCGGATTCGTCGTAGTCTTCATCTTTGTTCCCAACGCCTACAACAGCAACGATGTGTTCTCCGTCAAATATGGGAACATTCATGTGCCTTGTCAATTTAACATGTCCTTCAGGATATCCTTTTTTATGGAGACTGAAAGCTTCATAATCATTGGTTATGATGGCTTTTCTCTGTCTGACAGCTTCTCCCCATAATCCGGTATTCTTTACAGGATAGATAAACTCTTTATCGGTTATGGCACATTCACTCATTGCTGTCTTAGACCAGGAATGCATAATCAGGTCTGTCTCATCGGCATTCATGAATGCAAGATATCCAAGTTTGCTGTCCGTAAGTCGAACAGCCTCTTCCTTGACGAATTCTGCGATCTCATCCAGGGAAGCACCTGTCATCTCATTGAGCTTTATCAACGCTTCAAGACGTGATTCATTAAGCTCCTTTGCCTTTTCAGCCTTTTTACGTTCTGTGATATCGCGTGCAACTGACAGAATTGTCTTCTTTCCGTTATAGTTTATCATCCTGGCATTTATTTCCAGGGGAATAACTGTCCCATCCTTACAGATAGCTGCAGCTTCATACATTGCCTTATGATCCCTTTCTATAATTTTAATGAGCTCAGAAGCACGCTGTACATACCATGAAGGAACAATATCCATTGGTGATGACTTTAAAATAAATTCCTTTGAATATCCAAGATCATCGACAACAACTTTGTTGACATCTATCAGATTGCCATTCAATTCACTGACATAGATCTGATCATTGATATTATTGAAAATGGTCTTGAACTTATGATCGGATTCCCTGAAAGTCTCATTGACTACACGGTGCTCGATCTCAATTGCTGCAAGGTCAGCATTTGCTTTCAGATATTCGTAACATGTCTTCTTTGGTGCATTAGGAAAATTAAAGTACATTAAGAAAACACCAAGTATCTCACCTGATGATGATTTTATCAGCTCTGCCCAGCTGGCTTTAAGGCCTGCTTTTTTAGCAATATCCCTGTGCATTGCCCAGTATGGATGGACCTCTATATTTTCAACAATGACACGCTCTCCCATATAGAGTGCAGTACCACCTGAACAAACACCGTAGCCGATATCAAGACCTTCCATTGCTTCCCTGTAAAAGGCAGGAAGACTGGGTGCAATAACACGACAAATATGTTTTTTATCTTTATCAATAAGCATAACAGCACACGTAAGGCCGTCACGTATCCTTTCAGCATTTGTAACAAGCAGTCCCAGGACATCGTCAAGTGAGATTTCAGTTAGTGATCTGCCATTATGGGATTTCTGCTGATGTTTTATCATTTCATTGTGCTTATGCTCGGTAATATCAATAATTGTGCCTTCAAGGTGTAAATTATTTTCATCATATTTCTTTATGCGAACCTTGTCCTCAACATACCGAACCTCTCCAAAGCGGCTGATCACCCTGTATTCCTGAATGAATTCTGGCAGTTGCTTGTTCAGGTACTTCAGAGATTTTAAAACAACTTTTCTATCATCAGGATGAATGAGATCTGCATATTTGACCTGACCTGAATAGAAATCCTCAGGAGTATATCCGAATTGCCTAACATTGTTTGAGATATACTTCACAGGAAAATCTTTCTCTATCTTTCTGGAAATCACAATAATAGGACTATTATTGATTATTGATTCCATACTAATTTCCATATCTGCTTGTCCAATCATGTTTTTGACCGGTGATACTTTACATTCTTTAATTATTCGTACAACTAACCATTTTCAATAGAATTGAAGAGATCACACTGCAGTAAGGTCTCCCGGGGATATGGCTCTTATTTCCCTGTAATTTATAGCTTTAACAGGACAAACCCCTATACACCTTTTACAACTCATACCCAGACACAGATGTGCTGTATAATCCACATACACATGTCCATCTTTTGGAACAACATGTATGGCCTTTTCAGGACATTCTCTTTCACACATCCTGCATTGCATACATCCGCTGGATTCCTCTTCAATGAGCATGTCAAGATCCCTGATGATCTTTAGTCCCTGATAACCCGAATCTTCAATATCCCTGTTAACTCTCTTTTCTATAGTTGGGATCATGTTAATATCCGGAAGACCAGGCATTCCATAGGCTTCAAGGAATTTATTGTACATTTCATAAGGCATTCCTTCTGTCCAGTAAGCCAGCTCACATGCGTAGATATTTTTGAAGACATCATTGGATGCCAGCATTATGTGATCTGCCTTTATCCTGTCAGCAAGACTTACTATCTCGTCCAGCTCATAATTACCAATAACCACATCCCTTGCAAGTTCAAGAGATGTGTTACCAAATTGTACTATATTCTTTGAGAAAATGGGTGCTAATCCGATCTTACGCCCTTTTTCTGCGTCAACATAAGTTCCCGAAGCACCTGACATATACATGTACTTCAGATTCTCATACTTCACTCCGGATTCGATAAGTAATGTCAGATGTGCAGCCCTGATGGCTCCTATTGCTTTTCCTGCCTCTGCAAAGTCCTCGTCTGTAAGTCTAACCTTTTCGCCAAGAACAAGTCGTCCTTTTGGAAGCTCTGGTAATTTCGTTACCATACCTGAGCTAATTGCCAGTGAAATTGCAGAGATGACACCGGTACCGGTGATTCCCCTTGACTGCACTTCACCCTTTTCCACAATCACTCCTGTCTCAGGATCAATAAGATCACCTTTTCCGGGTTCCATGTTCTCATCCAGTACGGTAATCCTCCAGAATCCGTTCTCTTCATTCACATCAGAAATAGCTCCGGGACTGGCAAGCATACCACATTTGATTCCCTGACCTTCTATGGAAGGGCCTGCTGCAGCACTACAGGTGATGATACGGTCACCTTTCTTAAGTGCCATTTCTGCATTGGTGCCATAATCTGTAACAATAGCCACTTCATCCTGTTCAATAAAATCGGTCTTGACCATCATTGCAAGGGCATCAGCTCCGATCTCATGCTCTATTGAAGGTAAAACAATTATTTCACATTCATCCAGTCCGGAATCCTTACCAAAAATCTCTATTCCTCTGTAGATCTTCAGCCCCCTTTCCACGCTTTCGATACCAAGTCTCCTTTGCATGTTCTTCCCGGCATACGCAAGATCCCTTATTTCGATGTTCTGGAATAGTGAGAGTTGTATAGGATTGCCACAAACAGCTATTCTTGTTATTGCATCGAGGGGAATGTGTAATTCATTGAACATCTTTAGAATTGTATGGATCATTATCTTGTTTGCATTTTCTTCCCCAACCTGAATAGCAAAACCCAGATGATCAATCACATTTCCTCCAGGGAGGGGATGTCTCATTGTCATTACTGTTTTAATAGCATTTTTTTTTCTCAGGTTTATGAGTTGTAATCTAAATCCACTTGTTCCAAGATCTAATGCAATTCCATACAAACAAAATCCTCCTTTTATTTCAAGCACGAATTACTGACATGCGGTTCTATTGTATATGCAATTGATTTGTCAGAGAACTATAAATAACGACTTCGGGAAAAAAATAAGAGGTGGCGATATTATCGAAGCTTCAAATAAGGATAGTATTGTTGATAAAAAAAATGCCAGAATTAAAAATAACATGATTGATTTTATCAAACCCATGTTTTCAGTTACATTGAAAAAAAATCAGATAATTCTTAATAAATCATATAAATGTGACAATATTTGCAGCAATTAGTTGCAGGGTCGTTTTATGTGGAGAGACCCTGCAAAAACAGGTCGGGATTCAATATGCACGATCTCCTGGAAATATTATGATCTAATTTCTGAATTGAACTCTGGATCGGAAGTAGAATTACAGACCCTTGAATGTGCATATATCTTCTATGTCCTGTGTCCACAGATGGACAATTCATGCTATCCGGTAATAGAATATATAATAACCTGAGGTAATAAATCAATTAAAAGACTATTATCAAACCCATGTTTTCAATTCAAACAATGGATTTTACGACTTGTTAATTCAGAATAAGGTCATTCAAAATAACAGAAGCATATGACCGATTAAAGCCTTTGACATTATCAAAAGCATGAATGTCGATATAAGCAGGGATTAAAAATGAGGAATATTTTGTATTTCACAGTTTCATGTAACCTGCTCTGCAAGTTCTTTGTAATGTAAAAAGAAATCCTGTCCCCACTCACGTGCACTATCCTCAAAACTTATGACCTTTTTATGGTCAAAAAATCCCTTCTTATTGAAGAATGACAACAGAAGAAGATTATCTGTAACAGATATTGCACCTGGTTTCATTATGTTCTCTTCACACACGTAAAGATGTGAGGTGGGAGATTCAACAATTGCATTGTATTGTTCTGTATATTCATCCCGCAGTCTTTCATATACAGGCCTTGTGAGAATAAGATTATAATTCACTTCTTTTTTTGCCAGCTCTGCGTAGTTATTGGGACATGTAGGACAGAAATATGAGTAGAATGTACAGACATTCTTTGTCTGCTTGAGGCTAACAAGCAGTTCTCTGGGTGGTTCGAACAGATGGTTAAGATCAGGCTCATGTATCAGAACTTCTCCAAGGTCTCCAATTCTGTCAAGTAAAGGATCTGGTACTGCACCAAGGTCCCTGCTTGCCCAGAACTCCTTATTACCTTCCACGACATTGAGAGCTTCGATCAGTGGTTTTATTTTCTTAAGGATGATCTGACCAACATGCGTCAACCTGTATTCATCGTTCTTCTGTTCAATAAGACCCTGTTCCAGAAGAATTTTGATCTGAGCCATGATCGCACTGGTTGTACCATTTATGGAATTCTTTATCTGATCAATGGTGGCTGGCCCATCCATTAACATCAACAGAGTACTTTTCCTTTTTTCTGATAGGAACACCGTACTTATCAATTCAGTTTTCATGGTCTATCACTCGCCTTTTCCTGAAGGAAGCAATTTGATTATATGGATACGATCAATTCCCAGACAGTACAAATAGTTCAATGATGACATTTTAACCTCTGAACCCAGTCTATCAGGCTGATAGTATTATTGCCCGGGTCTTTCTCCAAACGTATGATGATATCTATTTATTATTGATTCAATGTAATTAGTTGTCATTCGTGAGGATCTTTTGGACATGAAGTTATTTAATGGGAATTCAGTATGACAATGTGTACATCTGGCAAGTTCACAACCTCTGACAAGTTTTGGACATCCAGAACATAATTTTGCTCTTGAGTGGAACAGATTGAAAGATCTGCCACATTCAGGACAAAGAAGCATTCTGTTGGCATCATAGAAGTTCTTGTTAACTCCCTTTCTCTGCAGCTCAAAAGAATACCGTTCATCGCGTCTTAGATCATCAATATATTTTTTCTCATCAGACATTATTTCACCTTTTTGACAGTAATACATAATTTTCATTTCATACCTATATATAACGAATTATACTTTAAAATCAAAAAGTCATAAGAAATCTTTAATCAACAAAATAACAACGATGTCGATAAAATCAAAGGCTTGAACTTAACATCTGCATTAGATATAATAGACAGCTAAATCTATACTTTTTACACAATCAGGTACGTATCAGTTACCTGCAGTTGATATCATGTGTTGTCCGCATACCTTCTCTTTTATCGAAGGAATAGAAAAAATGTTTTCATATAGCTAATATCAGGCATCTTTTGAGGGATATATGGTATTTGAAAAATTGTTCGAGCCGCAGTACATTGGCAAATGCAAACTTAAGAACAGGATAATAATGGCTCCCATTGGCAATATCAATATGGCTGATCCTGTCGGTCGTCCCCTCAATAAGATGATAGAATACTTCATTGAAAGGGCAAAAGGAGGTACTGGTCTGCTGATTACCGGCCTTGTACCTGTATCTTACGGGATCGATCCGACTCTTTCTGAAGAGAATGATACTACTTATTTTCCGCGTATCGATGGCTCTTCACGAACACGGCTAAGTGGCTGGAGAGACCTGACCGCAGGCGTAAAACCATACGGAACAAAGATATTCATACAATTGTCTGCAGGTCTTGGAAGAGTCGGCTCACCTGAATCAGCATTACATGGAAAGATACTCAAATCTGCTTCATGGAACAGTAACTATTACATCCCTCAGGTTCCTCATCTGCCCCTCTCTGATCGCAAGATAAAAAGAATTGTCAAGATGATGGGACAGAGTGCAGCCAATGCAAAAATATCCGGTTTTGATGGTGTACACCTCCATGGTCACGAAGGATACCTGATGGACCAATTAACATCTGCACCATGGAACCGCCGGAAACTAGGCAGGTACAGGAACAACTTCCAGTTCGGTATTGACGTTGTCAGAGAGATTAAACGTCGTTGTGGAGAGGATTTTCCAGTAATATATAGAATAGACCTGACACAGGCTTTGCAGGAAAGCTACGGTGATGAGGTCTTCAGGAACCGTTTCCGTGGAAGAGAGAGGACAATAGATGAGGGATTACAGTTCTGCAAGGCTCTGTATGAAGCCGGAGTGGATGCCTTTGATGTTGACAAAGGCTGTTATGATAACTGGTTCTGGCCTCATCCGCCATCCTATTTTGACGATGCTGTCTATGTTGAGGAAATAGCTGGCAGGCTAAAGGATTTCTTTAGAAAGGAAAGTATTGATGCTAAGGTTATAGCCGTAGGCAAGCTTGGAAAACCTGAGGTTGCAGAGTCCGTATTATCAGCTCAGCAGGCTGACTTTGTAATGCTGGGGCGACCTCTGCTGGCAGACCCTTACTGGCCGGTCAAGGTAAAAGAGAACAGGATTAAAGAGATAATACACTGCATAGGTGACCATGAAGGATGTATTGAATCTTTTAAAAAAGGAGGACATCCATGCTGTTCAGTGAACCCATACACCGGATTTGAGGACACAAAGAAACTTACTAAAGCTGAAAGGAGAAAGAAGGTCGCCATCATAGGTGCCGGCCCTGCTGGCTGTGAAGCAGCCATTACATCTCATATAAGAGGACATGAAGTGACACTTTTTGAAAAGACTGAACGTATTGGAGGTCAACTTGTCACAGCCGGTAAAATGCTAATAAAACATGATATCAGGAGATACCTCGAAAATCTTGAATACCGGATGGAACTGCTGAAAAAAGATGGATTTTCCATCAGATTCAACACAGAGTTCCATGTATCCGATATTAATGATGGGTTTGATGTGATTATCTGTTGTAACGGACTGAAAACCGCTTTGCCTGCAATTGAAGGTATGGAAGATGTGAGATATTTAGAGGGGAAAGATCTTCTGAACAGGAATATGGAGCTTCCTGAAAACATCCGGAATATACTGGTTGTAGGTGGTGGCGTGCTAGGATGTGAAATTGCTTATTCACTTGCCTATGAAAAAGAAATGAATGTGATTCTTGTAGGCAGAAATAAGGAATTAATGCCTGAAACAGTACAGGCTAACCGGGCTCAGATGTTGTGGATGATGATGGGAAATGGTTCACCCTCTGGGAAGAAAGAGGACAGCTTAAAAAAGCCTGTTAAAGTCTATAATGCTTCTGAAGTGGTCCGATTCTCAAATGGCAAAGCCTATGTTAAAGCTAACAGAGGCAGAAAGGACCCTTACACCCCATGGAAACCTTTGATACCTGAGAATGTCAGAAACCCCTTTGAAAAGAAACTTGACCTTGATAATGTGGAAGAAATAGTCATTGATACTGATATGGTTATTTTTGCCACCGGAGGGATGGCTGATGATAGTCTTTACTATGAACTGCTGAAAAGAAAAACAGGCATAGAAGTCTACTCAGCAGGTGATTCTACAAAGCCGGGAAGGGTCTGGGAAGCAATCAACGGTGCAAATGAAATAGCCAGGAACATCTGAGCTTCCGTGAATCATGCAGGAATTTTCTATTTGCTAAGTGATTATATTCATGCTATTGATATAATCAAAGTCATTCTTTTTTTTCGCATTGCTGTTTTCCAGAAAGCTGTAAATCCGCAATACCGCATTTGCAAAATCCATATTTTGAATATAGAATGCTGTATTGATAATAATTATTTCGTTGATTAATTACTGCAAGTTATTATTTATATCTATTATTGGATATGGTAAATTGTCAGCAATTGCAGGTTCTGGCCTGTTTTGCTGTTATCAGAAATTAATCGTGGAAAATAATCAGGAATGAAGAAAAAGATCTCGTTCCTGGAATTTACTAAGATCAGGAGGTATCCTATGGAAGAAAATGAGATTATTAGCGGACTTACAGATGCCGTTGTTACAGGAAAGAAAGATCAGGCAGTCGAATTAGCACAGAAGGCACTGGACCAGGGTATTGATCCATACATTGCAGTTATCGATGGTCTTGCAAAGGGTATGGAAATAATGAGTGAAAAGTACGAGAAAAAGCAGGCATTTATGCCACATCTACTCATGGCCTCAAACGCAATGTACGGAGGTATGGATCTACTCGTACCACACATCAAGGCCGAAGGAGATGGTGCAAGGAAGGTTCTTGTAATCGGTAGTGTGGAAGGAGATGTCCACGATATTGGAAAGAACCTTGTTAAAACAATGATGAGTGCCGTAGGCTTTGAAGCAATTGACCTTGGAAAAGATGTACCTGTTGAACAATTTGCAGAGGCTGCTGCTGAACACAAGGCAGATGTCGTATCAATGAGCACACTCATGACCTCAACAATGGACAACATGCAGAGGGTCATGGACAGTCTCCAGAGCAAGGGTATCAGAAACAACCTCAAGGTGATTATTGGCGGTGCACCAATAACTTCAGACTTTGCTGAAGAGATCGGAGCAGATGCTACAAAGACTGATGCCATGGAAGCTGCAAGGTGGGCACAGGAAGCAGCTGCAACGCTTGCACCTGAAAGATGGGCTTAAAGATTAAATGACTGCAAAAAGCCAAAGCGCACGACTGTTCGAAATATACGGGAACAATACCACCGACCAGGTTCAAAATCCAGATGGTCCGCACCAAGTAACCTACCATCTACCCGTGGCTGTTAAAAATAAATCTATCAGATGACTCGCCTGACAGTCAGAATACGAACAGAATATCGGCTTTTGCAGGTTATGAAGGGG
Source organism: Methanolobus vulcani (assembly GCF_900100715.1). Classification (GTDB taxonomy): domain Archaea; phylum Halobacteriota; class Methanosarcinia; order Methanosarcinales; family Methanosarcinaceae; genus Methanolobus; species Methanolobus vulcani. Next base: position 135,332 of record NZ_FNCA01000006.1, read on the forward strand.
TTCACAGCATACATAGGAGGATATAAGATATGTCTGTGATCCCCAATATTTCATTTAAAAACACTAACAACAAGCATTATTTATATCATAATAATTCCCTTTCACAATTATAGTTAATTACAGGAGATCATTACAATGGATGAGTATACACCTAAAGAGAGACTGGCCCGTGCATTAAGAGGAGAAACAGTTGACAGGATGCCAGCTATATCCGTTACACAAACAGGAACTGTAGAGCAAATGGAAGCCTGTGGTTCATTCTGGCCTGAAGCTAACGAGGATTCAGAAAAAATGGCTGCTCTTGCAGAAGCTGGTCACAAGGTAATTGGATTTGAGGCTGTGCGTGTTCCTTTCGATATCACGGCAGAAGCTGAGTTCTTTGGCTGTGACATCAAGGCAGGTACAAAGGAGCAGCAACCATCTGTTGTAGGACATATTGTAAGATCAATAGATGATATTGACAAGCTCAAAGATTATGATATCAGCAAAGGACGTATTGGTGTTGTCTGTGAAGCTATCAGGATACTTTCAGAGAAATATGGTGATGAACTGCCAATAATGGGCAGCATGCTTGGTCCTTTTTCACTGGCGCAGCATATGAATGGTGATGACTGGTTCATGGCGATCATGACCGATGAGGAATTTGGTCATGCACTTATGGAACTCACAACAGAGTTCAACATCGCTTATGCAAAAAAGATGGTAGAGAACGGAGCAGACACAATGGTTATCATTGACCCAACTGCAAGTGCTATGCTTATCGGTGACGAATTCTACCAGAAATTTGTGGTGCCTGCTCACAAGAAGATCGCTGATGCAATGCGTGAATTGAATGTTGCAACCGTACTGCACATCTGTGGTGATACCACACCAAGCCTTCCATTAATGGAATCTTCAGGAGTGGATGCCATCAGTGTTGACCAGAATGTGGATGCTGCGACAGCTTGTGGAATGGTTGATAATGCAGTGATCATAGGAAATCTTGACCCCGTAAGTGCCCTGTGGAAAAAGACACCTGAAGAGATCCGGAAAATCTCAAAAGATGTGCTGGATGCAGGCGTTGGTCTGCTTGCACCCGGATGTGGTATTGTGAGTAAGACACCGAACGCAAACCTTCAGGCAATGGTCGAGGCGGCAAAGAACCACAAATATTAAGATCAAAGATAATTTCTCCGGCTCCCGTCTTTCATGTTCGTCTGACCTTCCATCCGGAGAAATTATTCCTTTGTTACGGTGAAACCTGGGTATGAAGAAAATAGATTGGGTTTTATCCGTTAACCTACCTCCAAAACTTCCCTTGCCAGTGTTTATTCGCTGGCACCTTTTATTTTTCCGGGAATGTTCCCCATACAAAACAATACAAAAATCTGCATCAAATGTAAAAATAGTGATGAAAATGATATCCCAATTAAGTGCATTTATTAGCAAGCGGAGTCATCAGGATACTCTTTCATTGAATGAAATGAGACTTACACTGAAAAATAGACTGAATGAAAAAAGCAGTGTTCTTCTCAGCACCCCACATTATTTCTTCATTTTCATGCTTTCTGTGATATTCGGAGTTCTCGTTTACTACACAAATACTGTTGACGAGATAGTACCAACGATAGTGCTCTCAGTCCTGTGGGTACTTTTCTGGAAGAACAGTGACAGTCAGGGAAGGATATTCCTTATCATTGCATCCGTATTCGGATACATACATGAGATTCTTGGTGTCAGATACGGATATTTCACTTACCTGGGAGGATTCATAGGCGGCTCCCCTATCTGGCTGATACCGGGTTATGGAACCATATTCTGGTCATCCCACAACCTGTGGAAGATATTTGAGAATAAATATTCAGACAGGAAATGGTTCGGTTTTAGTGGAGTTTTTGTTGTCCTTAGTTTTGCTGTGCTGGCAACTGCTGATTATATTTTGTTCGATCTCTCTGAGAATATGATAGGAATACTGGTTAAATTTGTTCTTGCATTCATGCTTTTCAACACGATACAAGGTATGAGGCTTGCATATTTTGTGGCATTCTTCACAGTGCTCACGGAATTTACAGGTGAGATGCTAGGCACATGGTATCATCCAGATTTTTCATTGATCTCTCTGATGGCAGGATATGTGTTCATGCTGTGGCTGTGTCTTGCACTGAACAGTTTTTCAAAAGGAACGTATCTTAAGAACCGAAGAAGAACAGAATCCGTTGCCGCAGTTGTTCTGACTGCATTTTACGTATTATCATTGTCAGGAATAGTATCTGTATAAAATGTATAAAAAAATAAATCAAACGAAGTGATATGATCGATGGAACGGGATATTCAAACGATATTCAAATCACAGAAGGAAAATTCATCCAAAGTTGCACAAATGAGTGTAAAGGACAGAATGGAACGTGTGATGCGCATCGATAATTACCTCAAGAGCGATAAGAATCTATCAAGTTTATATGAAGCACTTTACAATGATCTGCGAAAGCCAGAGGTTGAGGTCATAGCAACGGAAGTGGGCGTTGTTCAGACCCAGATCAGCCACCTAAAAAAGAATCTGCATAAATGGGACCGGGACCATAGAGTTCCCACTCCGCTGCCATTGCTTGGTACCCGGTCATACATTCGCTATGAACCCAGGGGAGTGGTTCTCATTCTATCACCCTGGAACTTCCCTCTGAACCTCTCCCTTGTACCTCTGGTCTATGCAATCGCTGCAGGCAACACTGTCATACTAAAACCAAGTGAGATATCATCCCACACATCTGCCTATCTAAAAAAGATGATAAGCGAGCTTTTCAGATTGGACGAGGTGGCTGTTGTCGAAGGTGATGCCTCGGTTGCAACCAGACTACTGGAGATGCCATTCGATCATATATTTTTCACAGGTAGTCCCCGTGTCGGAAAGATTGTCATGGGAAAAGCCGCTGAGCACCTTAGCAGTGTGACCCTGGAACTTGGGGGCAAATCACCTGCTATCATTGATGAAACTGCAAATATTCCGCAGATAGCAAGACGACTGGCATGGGCTAAATCGGTCAACTGCGGCCAGACATGTGTGACCCCGGACTATGTTATAATTCATGAATCGAAAAAAAGAGAGTTCATTGAGGAATTCAGGTCAGCTATCATAGAACTGTATAACAGGTCTGGCAGTGGTACTGAAAAATCACCGGACTATTGCAGGATCATTAGCAGGTATCATTTTAGAAGGCTTCATTCACTTTATCAGGATGCAGTTGGTAAGGGTGCAAAACTGCTGATAGGAGGGAATTTTGAGGAGGAGGACTTTTTCATTTCCCCAACATTGCTTGAGAATATTTCAGAAGATATGCACATCATGCATGAGGAAATATTCGGCCCTCTGCTTCCTGTTATCTCTTATAATGACAGGTCGGATGTCCGGGAGATTATCGGCAGACATCCAAATCCGCTGATGCTCTACATTGCCAGCCGGGAAAAGAAGAATATACGATATTTTATGGACGGAAATCCGGCAGGTGGCACAGTGATCAATGACTACATGCTCGGTTATAGTAATCCCAATCTTCCTTTTGGAGGGGTTAGCAATAGTGGTATCGGTAAGTCACTTGGTTTCCATTGTTTTATGGAATTCTCTAACAAGCGAAGTGTTATACATCGCAAGTGGGGGTCATTGGACATGATCTATCCTCCCTATAATGATCGTGTGCTGTGGATGGTAAAAACCCTGTACAGGTGGATGTGATCATGATGCAGGCAAACGATATGATGGATTCTAATATTGGTGATCGCAGAAAGACTGTTCTGATTACTGGTGGAGCAGGTGGTATTGGTAAGGAACTTGCAAAGCTGTTTGCCCGGGATGGTTATGATCTGCTGCTTGTGGACAGGGCGATTGAAGAGCTAAAGCAGGCAAAAGATACGTTGCAGGTCATAAACCTGAATATGCGTGTATGGATGTTGGCACAGGATCTTACAGAACCTGATGCAGTCAGGAAAGTATCCGAATTTACACGTAAGCATTGTTTGCATATTGATGTGCTGGTGAACTGTGCAGGTTTTGGAAGCTACGGTTTTGTCAATGAGGTTGACGAAGAAAAAGAACTGGATATGCTTCAATTGCATATTATCACGCTCTATAAACTGACACGTTTCTACCTGAAGGAAATGGTGAAGCGTAATGAAGGAAGGATCATAAATATTTCATCGATATCGGCTTTCCAGCCGAGTCCTTTTTTTGCTACTTATGGAGCCAGCAAAGGTTTTGTGCTTAACTTTAGCAGGGCATTGAATTATGAACTGAAGGAGAAGGGACTGAATGTGAAGGTGCTGGCTGTGTGTCCCACTGCTGTGAAAGATACGGGATTTAAGAGAGCAGCCAAGATGGAACACACAAAAGCGTTCAGTTCATGGATGTCCGTGAATGCTGATGTTGTAGCACGTGACACGTACAATGCGCTTGGATCAGACAGGGATGTGGTCATACCAGGCAGAGGTTTAGGTTTGCTGCATCGTGTAGTCAGCTTTCTGCCGGTTAAGTGGTTGATGAGGATATCACGCTGCGAACTGAAGGAAAGCAGTGGTATCCGCTTAAAAGAGACGTTCATCTGTTCCCACGACAAGGGAACTGATCAATGATGTGTTCGAGGTGATTTAAATGGAGATTGGATATAAAGAAAATACAAAGAATGATGTTTGTGGAATGAGGGATGATCATAGTTCTTTGATCCCGGTTTTAAGTACAGGTACCAGGAACTCCTGCAAGACAGATTGTCTTGTCTGTGGTACTGAGGTAGATTATCTGAGCGAACCGGTGAATGCAACATGTCATTACTGCGGAGTTGAGGAGAAGACATACTTCGTGTGCAAGGATGGACATTATGTCTGCAACAGATGCCATTCCAGGGATGCCCTTGCTGTGATCGAGAACATATGCACTACAACGAAACTTGCTGACCCGCTTGCAATTGCAGAAATCATTATGGAACACCCCGGCATCCATATGCATGGACCGGAACACCATTCTCTTATCCCTGCGGCCCTTGTTGCTGCTTACCAGAACTACGTTGGCAATACGGATAAGAAACAAATTATTGAAGCTATCAACCGTGGAAGCATGATTCCCGGTGGTTTTTGTGGCATTCACGGAGCATGTGGTGCAGGAGTAGGAGTAGGTATTGCAATGTGTATATTGCTGGAAGCCACCCCCCTCACACCAGAGGAAAGAGCACATGCCAATTGGGCTACTGCCTGTACCCTGAAATGCATAGCTGATGCCGGAGGACCCCGATGCTGTAAAAAGTCAACCCGTATCTCACTGGAAGAGGGAATGAAGTACCTGTCCGATATGTTCGACCTCAGCTGGCATGAAAAAGCAGATTTCAACATTAAGTGCGAATATACGCAGTACAACAAGGAATGTGACAAAAATTGCAGGTACAGGAGCGATTCCTGATTTCTTTTCTCTAGAAATCTTAGTTAATCTTTATGATTTTGTTTTTTAGAAATTTCGAAAATATAATGGTAGTTTTGTGGTTCTAATTTACCATGTAGCAAAGGCGGTTTGGGTAATAGGTAACGCCAAAAAACAGAAATTCATAAAAAAGCAAATATGCCTCTCTGATTATTTATGAATATAGATATGGTTAATTTTTAAGTAACAATATAACTTACTATAATTTATTTATTAGATTTATATGATCTTAATAAAAATTATATGACACAAAATGCCATTCTTTTTATAATATCAATATGCATTGTAGGGTAACAGTTGCCCAATATAGAATCACAGGTAACAAGATTATAGAAAAATTCCCTGCTGAAATTCAAATGGATAAATGTCGTTTGCTTTAAACTGATAAAGAGTTTGAATGAACTTCTTCATAATTAAAAGGTGCTACATGAATATTGAAATGCTTATAACTCTCATAAATAATGCCGCTTTATTAATTTTATTAGGCGTTTTTTACGATGTTCTTTTATCGAATAATAAAATCAATAAACATCTAAGAGGTACAGTTCTAGGATTTGTTGTTGGTCTTGTAGGCATCGCCTTGATGCTCAATCCATGGGAAGTTTTTCCTGGTTTATTCTATGATTCACGTTCTATTCTATTAAGCGTGGTATCTCTTTTCTTCGGATTTATCCCTGCAGTTATTGGGGCGATTATTATGATCGTATATCGTCTATATGTAGGTGGTATCGGTTCATTGTTAAATATAATTGCCATGATAGCTTTTATTGCAATTGGATTAAGCTGGAGAAAATATCATGAGAAATTGAAAAAAAATTAGGTATCTTTGACTTATACGTTTTTGGTCTTATAGTACATATACCATTACTCGTTTTGCTAATGCTACTCCCTTGGTCACTTGCATCTGAAATTCTAAATCATGTAGCTTTACCAATAATGCTGGTATTTCCACTTGGAACTTTTTTACTTGGAAGTCTTCTAAAGAACCAGCTTTCAGGGAAAGAAACTCAGGATGCTTTGAAAGAGAATGAGACAATGCTTCGGAACTTTATTGATAATGTTCCCGTTGGAATGTTCCGTATGAGTTCCGAAAGAAAGATCATTCAGACAAATCCAGAAATGGCTCATATCTTAGGCCTGAATACCCCCGAGCAGGCCATCAGTTACTTCCGGGATATGGGTGAACAAATTTATGTCAATCCCAAAGATCCCGTAGAAATCGCGACCACTCTTCAAAAGCAAGGATATATTAAGGATTTTGAATGTGAGGTTTTACGTGCTGAAGGTAGGCATATTTGGGTCTTGATCAATGCAAGAACTAGCGGGGACTTAAAAGCAGATTCGTTCATAATAGATGGTTTTATCCATGATATCACCAAGAGCAAACTTGCAGAATTAGAACTGGAAAAAAGTAGAGAACAGTTCATGTTGGCGGTGAATGGTTCACAGGACGGCATATGGGACTGGAATATACGTGATAACAGCCTGTACCTATCCACCCAATGTAAAGAGATGTTCGAGTATGATGGTCACATACCCACTGATGTATTTTCACTAATAGAAGAAAAAATTCACCCCGATGATAAACTCAGGGTAAGGGGTGATCTGGAAAAATATCTGAACGGAGAGATCCCGGGGTTCAACATTGAGTTCCGTGTCATTGACAGGAATGGGAATAACGTATGGATACAGGTGAGAGGTGCAGCCTTAAGAAGTGAAAATGGCACCGCATATAGGATGGCAGGTTCTATCACAGATATTACTGAACGTAAAAATGCAGAAATTAAAATTGCCGAAGGAACTGTAAGAAGACGTATCCTTATCGAGCAATCCAGTGACGGAATCGTTGTCCTCGACAAGGATGGATACGTTTTCGAGGCAAATCTGAAGTTTGCCGAGATGCTTGGTTACTCGCCGGAAGAGGTTCTTTCTTTGCATCAATGTGACTGGGATGCAAAGTTCACACCTGATGAATTAAATGATATGCGTAGTCGGATTGATGAGAAAGGTGACCATTTTGAGACTACACATCATCGCAAGGATGGCACTCTCTTTGATGTTGAAATCAGTTCAAATGCAGCCATGTTCGGAGAACAGAAACTAATTTTTTGTGTATGCAGAGATATCACAGAACGCAAACAGGCAGAGAAAGAGCTGCTGAGAGCTAAACTGGAAGCTGAATCTGCCAACAGGGCAAAATCGCAATTTATTGCAACTATGAGCCACGAGTTACGCACTCCTCTTACATCAGTAATTGGTTTTTCAGATATTCTAAGTACTAATGCCAGTGACAAGCTAACTGAAAAAGAGCAGGTGTATATTGATAATATAAATAACAGTGGCAAACATCTTTTGGATATTATAAACGATATCCTCGATTTGTCACTAGTAGATTCAGGAAAAATCGAACTTGAATGTGAAAAAGTCTTTGTTAAAGAGGTTTTTGACGAGATACTTACAATTAAGACCCTAAAAGCATCAAAGAAAAATATAGATATTAGAATTAATAACAAAATCCCATTTGAATCAATCTTCGCTGATAAAGTGAAGTTCAAGCAGATCATGTTCAATCTTCTCAGCAACGCTATAAAATTTTCACATGAAAACAGCGTGATTTCAGTCATTGCAGACAAGAAAGACACAACTATAGAGGTCTCAGTCTCAGATACAGGAATTGGAATCCCTAAAGACCGGTTGAAGTATATATTCGATCCGTTTACACAAGTTGATTCGTCTGATACGAGAAAATATGGTGGGACGGGGTTGGGACTTGCAATAGTAAAACAGTTAGTTGAACTTCATAAGGGAACCATATGGGTTGAAAGTGAAGAAGGAAAAGGGAGTACTTTCACCTTTACCCTTCCCATTAGAGAATTTAATGAATAGATTTCCTAATTTTTTCGAAATTAGAGTTACAACATCCTTCCCACATCTCCAACCTTCCCCTAACATGAGCATTCATAGTAAAAGGCTTATAAGCTTCAGCATTCTTTTTCATGTAGTGCAACTTTCCTTTTGAGAATCCCATCTTCTTCCAGTCTGAATAAGAGATGCTTAGAATCTTTTGTCTTATATCATCTGAGTCGTCTCTCCACTGAGTAAGCAGGTTTGCTGAAATCCATACTCGAAATGATGGACATACCACAACTCAGAACAACTCTTCCACACATTCCTTAAAATCACGGTAGACGCGGGTTTCTGCTATGTTCTGCGGACCCGTGGTGAAAGCTTCCAGCATTGAGCGGTAGTACCATTCCTGTTCTTTTTTTGGTGCGTTGAACCTGTTCCAGAGGCCTTCTCCTTCCATTTTTAGTTCGCTGATGAGGTCCCTGATATTTGCAAGCTTGTCAGCACATGAGAGAAGTTTGATCTCCCACTCAGCATTCTTTATTTCTCTTATGGTGTGTTCCTTCCGCTGCTTCCAGGTCTGCGCCTTGTCACCGGTGGCAGGCTGCCTGAGTTCTTCTGGTTCGGTAACAGCGTTCACGTAATCAGCAACTTGTTGACCATATTTCTTTGATATTGTTTCAATATCAACATCGGTATCTTCAACAACGTCATGGAGCAATCCTGCCATAACAAGTTCAAGAGGCGCATTCTCTTTGAGAAGTGTGGACGCTACATCCATTGGATGCGATATATATAGAGTACCAGACTTCCTCATATCGTTATTGTGTGCACCAACGGCAAATGCAAACGCATCAGCAAGTTCTGTCAGGTCTGCTTCCTTGCGTACCTCATACTTTTCCTGAAGGTCATTCAACTGTATCCTGTAGTTTGCCATCCTCACATGTTCGTAAACGGTTAAATTACCATCTATCTCTGTTACAATCATCCTGTAAGCATCGCTGGCCCAGATCTTTCTGAAGGGTTCCTCGGACAGGAAATCCAGATAGCTGAACAGTTCGGGTGTCTCTATGGGTTCAGGAGCATCTATCGTATAGATGGTGATGCCGTTCCCTTTTTTCTCAGTACTGCTGCAATACTGGCTGATAAGCTCGCGTATTTTCATGATGATAACTCCCTGATAGGTGTAAATAATCTTAATACCGACTTTGCAGGTCTTTATCCATACGCTTTAAAGTTAATGGTATCCCAACCCTGCAATTAAAAAGATAGACGATAGTAATGAATGAGCACTCAGAATACAGAACAAACAGTTTATACTCTCACAACTAACGTCTGAAATCGTGTCAAATGATCAAGTGGGTTCGTGGATTCAATTCTTCTCATCTCTGAATTCAATATTGTAGTGACTGCCGTCACAGAATGGTTTATTTTTGGAGGCTCCACATCTGCAAAGAGAATAATGGTCCAGGGTCTCGGGTACTGAGCCGTCGGGATCGTTAAGTTCTATCCCTGTAACATTGTAAGGTCCGTCTTTCTGTATGGAGATTTCCGGTTCTTCCGAATAATCCTTATGCAATTCCCCGTTGATAGTATAACTCAATGCACCGGAAGGACATGACCTGATAAGAGTTGCTATCTCTTCCGGATCAGCATCATCCGGTTTTGCCCAGGGATCCCTGCCCCTTTCAAAAACCGCAGGCAGATTGTGAACACAGTAACCGACATGGCAACAAACACCTCTGTTACGATGGATGCTGATATTTTTCCCCACGTAAGTTTCCATTTTGTCTGGAACACGGTCTTCTTCTTTTTCCCCGGAAAAACCGATCTTTGCATGTGTCCCGTCACAGAAAGGCATATTATCCGACCCTCCACACCTGCAAAGTGTCATTACGGGTTTTGTCTCAATTAAAACACCCTTCGAATTCCTGAGCGTTTTAACGTCTTTCGCAATGTACGGACCATTTTTTAATACCTTTATCGAAGGTCTAACCTCTTTATCCACTGATACACCTCTGTTAAGTGAAATCTGATGCACACAGATTTCAAATTTTTGCAGGGGAGATTTATTGTGAGGAGATTGGAGATAAAATGTCAATAGGAATTTTTCTTTTGAGCGAATCAAATCTCTCGCATAGTGAGTTTGGGATATAAGTAACAAGAAAAAACGGAACTTTAATTATAATTTTACTAGGTTTTAACTAAATCCTATTTTTAATGTTCAATTTAATACTAGAGTTTGATTTTGTAGTTTATACATTTAGAAAATAAAAATGATGGAGTATGAACCTTTTTCTCTGAAGATTCTACATTTTATTCAGAGTCACTTTCACCCGTTTCTATCAACATTAATAAAATTAATAATTGATGCATACATATGCTTATAGAGTTACTATAGTGTGAGGTAATGATATGGATTATAAAATATCAATTGTTTATGTGGCCTTTGTTTCAATGTGTCTTTTGGTATCTGGATGTTCGGGCCCGGAAATAACAACCGAAATTACAGCAAATCATGCTTTGAGCTACAAGTATGCAAACCTTACATTGACTTTAGCGCCTGAAACGGTACATGTAAGTGAACTTTCAAACTTGCAGCTCAGTTTAAAAAATGAAGGTGAATACCCAATTAATGTTGATAGATTCCGACACCAATGCAATTATAAAATTATGTATGCTGATGGATGGGACGTTGAATATGAGTCTATGCCGATGTGTCTACCGATAAGGGACGATTCACTTATTGAGATCATGCCTGGGGAATCATACACGGTAAACGTAGATGATGCAGGACATTGGCAAGGACAGTTAAGAAAAGGCAATCAATCAATAGCTGTTGTGTATTATCCTTCAGATAGTAGCTATACCACTCATAAATTCTGGACGGGAAAGTTGAGGTCAAACAACATAAGTTATATTTCTGAGGGTGTAAAAAACGAATCACAGGAAACCATAGAAGGTAACGTGATATTTAATGGTACGATTCAGGTGGGAGACGGATATCTGGTAAATGATCTTATATTTAATGTTAACTATGTCTCTGTGGGAACAAAATATGCAACCATTGCAGTATATCAGGGTGAAGAGAGAATTGAGGAAATCAAGATATATGAAGGCGAAACACATATAGTTTATTCTGAAAACAACCCTCGTATTGCATTGAAATTAATTGATACATTCGAGGGAGGAAGTAGCTCAGGGAATTTTTCAATAACTGTTGAAAATAGCAATCTTCCGGTGCATGACGGCGGCATAATTGACGGCGGATTTTATGCAATGTATCTAAATGATTAACTAAAAAAGGTTGCAACTTAATTTTTTGCTACAACCGTCCATCGTAAGATTGATTTGAACGCCTTTGGAGTGCTCGGCCTTCAGGTCAATCTTATCTTTTCTGCTCAACATCCCTCACATCTCCAACCTTTCACTGACATGAGGATTAAGAGTAAATGGCTTATCAGCTACAGCATTCTTCTCCATGGATCAAATTACATATCAAATATGTATGGTCAATTCTTTACGTAGATAATTTTCCCTTTGTACTTGATTTTAAGTATTCTGTGATATGGTATCATAGTATCTGGGATAAGTGTAAAAAATGAATGTCCAATGTCTTCTATATCCTCACCTGAAACCTTTTTTGTGTTACCAGGTGCACCCCTGTGAATATACTCTATGCTGCATTCATTTATATCAAGCTCATCTTTCCATTTCAATTCATTGAATATGTCTCTCGGATGTTTTGATTTTATTGCAGTACTCATAGAATACCTTCCAGACGGCTTAATATGCTTATTAGAAAACCATTCACGCAGATTCAATGATCTGTTGAATTATGTCCGTTCTACACAATATTAGTTAAGATAAATTTTGATAAATAATTATTGAATCTTTTTCCCATCATAAGAATGCTTTTCTTATCGACTTATCAATGAAGATGATATTATTGAACTATTTCAGTAAACAAATATCGGACAGAACAATTCTGTTAAATAGAATGATATCAGAATTTAATATGGGTAAAATCAAGGGGGAGTTATTTGCTGAAATACATTTTTCCAGCTTTAGTCATATTAATCTTATTCAGTACCACATCAGCGGCATGGCAACCTGAAACATGTAAAAGTTGTCATCTTGAAATCTATGAAAAATGGAACGCTTCAGCACATGCCGAATCACTGAAAGCTGCCGGGGGTTCGGTTCTGAATATTGAAGAATGTACAAAATGCCATCTTGAATCTTCCATCAAAGAAACATGGGGGAGAGAAGATGTTGAAACAATGGTTGAACCTGTCACCTGTGAGGTCTGTCATAATCCACCGGCTGAAGGTTATGATGCACATATAAATGAACCTTCTTTCTATGCACTTGAAGTGACCCTTTCTGCAGAAATGTGTGGAAACTGTCATAGAGATGAGCATCATCCGATATTCGAAGAATGGGACGAGTTCAATAATACGGATTTCAATATAACGACCATGGAAAGTCATTCAGAACCAACCGATATTGCGGAACCGTATATCCTTGACAGGGACAAGTCCTGTGTTTCCTGCAAATCAACAGACGGTGCAATCCCAAATCTAGAAGACCCGGATATCTTCGGACTAAACCTAAATGAGGTTCCTGAACCCTCCGAAGTATCAGAATGGCGTATTACATGTGTTGCCTGCCATGAACCTCATTCAGCTAGTTACAGGATAGAGGATGATGTTTTGTTGTGTGGCAATTGTCATAATTCAGAACATGCAGTACCAGACGGACAGACAACCCGGATATTGCACCCACAGTGGGAAATGTATAATGGTTCAATATATAATACAGGTATCCATCCTATAGATATAGGATGTTCAGATTGCCACATGGCCATGCAGGAATTCAATGATACTACAGAAGAACCTGCTATAACCGGGCATACTTTTGATTTTAAATCTGAAATCCTGTTCAGCCCTAACGCTACCAATGGTTGTTATGATTGCCATCAGGAAGTCTTTATTCCGGTGGTGGAGGCAAAGCAGAAACTCATAGCAAGAAGGATTAATGACCTTGAAGCAACCAGGATCAATGCCAGCGAGTCACTGGAAGAATTGAACGGAACTCACACATATGATGCTGCGCTTGCAGATTACAACAATGCCGTATTCTATCTTGAAGCTGTCAAGGCGGACGGCAGCCATGGTATACATAATACGGAAAGAGCCAGTGAGTATCTCGATAATTCCGGAGAACTCTTTGATTCTGTGGTTGAACGTCAGGCAGCAATTTCAGAACCAGGTTTTGAATTGATCCTTGCTGTGATCGGCTTGCTGGCAGCTTTGTGGACCATGAAGAAGAGAAAGTAAGACATCCAGTATTTGCCTTGCTTTCCTTTTTATTAATTAGCTTTGGCAGTTCCCGAAATGAATTTAAGTTTATTTCATATTTTATTTGTATTCTCACACATCAAACCTTTCCCTAATATGAGATTGCAAAGTAAATGGTTTATCAGCTTCAGCATTCTTCTTCATTTAATGGAGAGTAGCGTTGTCATTGCATTGGATTTCATGCCTTCAGGATCATGATACATAATTAGTGCTGTTGGAAGTGGATTCATTCAGGAAGTCTTTTACAAGCAGCCTTGTACTGTCCATTTGAGACAACATTCCATGACCACCGGTATCATATAGCACCAATTGTGATCGAGCCATTTTATTGTGGGCATTTTCTGCATGTTTGTAACTTACCAGCACATCATCTTTAGCATGGATGATTAATGTTGGTGAACTTACATTCTCTGCGGGCACAGTATATGATTTTATCATCCTTTCATCATTTATAGTGCCTTCATACCTTTGAGACATTGGATGCATAACATCTAACATTTCCTGTGCCAGCTCTTTCTGCTCAGGATCGAACGTTTCATATACGTCAGTGGGAATTCCCATCAATTCCAGAATTGTTGGCTGGAAAAATCTTGTAACAAGCCAATATCCATAATCTGACTGCTGGATGGTGTGAATAATTCCAACATAGAACGGGTCTTTATCATCTGGTGCCGGACCCATACTTACAGCAGATATCAATATCAATTCCGAGCATCTGTCAGGATAGTCGTTGGCAAACTGAGTGGCTGAAGGCCCTCCTGCTGAAACGCCAACAACAATTACTTTGTCTACGCCTAAACTGTCCAGAAGAGGCTTATATGCTTCAGATTGCATCTTTACCGAAGCATTGTCCGGAATGTTTGATCGAAGATATCCATATCGTGAAACCGAGATGAACTTATGATTGTCCCCGAAAAAGACTTTGCCCAACCAAAGACCCTGATCATAACCACCGCCTGCACCATGTATCATTAAGACAGGTGTACCTTCTCCCTTTACAGCATATTCAATATCTCCGTACTCTGTTTGCAAAATATTACTGTTAGTGAGCAGCTGCTTTTGTTTCTCCGTCATTGTATTGTGATAGTCAGGATAAGTTAGAGCAATTAGTATAGCCGTTATGCAAATTGAACATGCCAATACAATTAGTAAAATATTCCTGACCCTGCTCTTAAGTTCTTTCAAGAAGATCACTTCGAGTTGCAGCCATAATACTCCGAATTACAACCACTCAATTGTAGGAATAATCCCTATATTATCCCATAATTCAGGTATCTTATATTCTTTCCGATTTTCACTCAAAAAACAAAAAATCATAGATATTAATTAAAAATGAGAATCAGACCAGCAATCTGCTGAGTATGTGACTTTTAAGCTGAGTAAAATCGCCTGAGCCCGTAAGCGATATTGGACGAGGCCTTTCAAAAGGTACAGCTATCTCTTCGATGATCTTTCCAGGTCTTTTACCCATAATGCATATGCGATCGGACAATAGAAGTGCTTCTTCCACATCATGTGTAATAAAAACGATCGTCTGCCTGTTTCTTTCCCAAAGCTGTAGCAAAAGCTGCTGCATGCTGTAGCGGGTCTGTGCATCCAGTGCTGCGAAAGGTTCATCCATCAGGAGGACTTTCGGATCCAGTATCAGTGAGCGTGCTAGAGCGACTCTTTGCTGCATACCTCCTGATAGCTGGGAAGGGTAGTAGTTATCAAAATCATCAAGTCCAACTGCCCTGATATATTCAGCAGTTATTCTTTGTGCATCGTCCTTCTTTTTTCCTGTCTGCTTCAGCCCGTACATGATATTGTTCTTCACGTCCATCCATGGAAAAAGGACCGGTGACTGGAAGACCACAGCTCTCTCAGGGGAAGGTCCTCTTACCGGTTCGCCGCAGCAGACTGCATGACCCTGGTTTGCAGTCTCGAATCCTGCAAGGATGTTTAGAAATGTAGATTTCCCGCATCCGCTTGGCCCCAGGATAGTTACAAATTCACCCTCCTTGATCTCGAAATCCATGTCTTCCAGTACGTACAGAAGCCCGTCTTCACCGGGTTCTGAAAAACACTTACTGATATTATTTGCTGAAAGGTCTGTCCTTTTCACTCTTCATAGCTCCTTTTGAGTAAATTCAGTTTTCTGAAAGAGCTTGTCAGTATCAGATCACTGATACGACCAAAAAGTCCTATGAAGATCATGGCCACCAGAATCATCTCAACATTCCCGAGCATACGGGCATCCATCATAACAGCACCAAGTCCATGCGTGACCCCTGTCAGCTCACCTAATACAAGATATGCCCATGAAAGTCCAAGACCCAGACGTAGTCCGGCTACAGTAGACGGCATAGATGCGGGTATGATAACAGTTGTGAATATCGCCAGATCATTCGCGCCCAGCATCCTTCCGGCACGGATCAGCATAGGCGACACGGATGCAGCTCCTTGGGCCGCATTTACGTATATGGGGAAAAAGGCTGCCAGGGAAATAAGAAATACTGTGGTCTTTTCTCCAACACCGAACCATACCATTGCAAGGGGAAGCCAGCCTATTCCGGGAATTATACGTATCAAATGTACAGTTGGGTCTAGCGAACTTTTTGCCAGGGCAAGTCGTCCTGTAAGGAAACCAAGTGGCAGCCCTATAACTGCAGCCAGCCCAAACCCTGTCAAAACCCTCTGTAAGCTGGCTATTGTGTGCACAAGTAGCGTTCCTGAGTAAGGGCTAAGTCTCTCACTGCCTGCGGTAAAATCAATCGCAGTGCGTGCAAGGTCCAATGGTGAAGGAAGCAGGTATGCAGGCACACCACCATCAAGTGTTGCAATATACCAGATGGTGAATAATGCAACAGGCAGTATGAGACCTGCAAAGCCTAATCTTTCGTTATTTTCATGCATTCTCGCTGTCATCAAGATCCTTACGTGCCTGTTCCACGAAACTCAGGTCAAATAAAGTATCCATATCCGGTACTTCTTCTATCATTTCCAGATCCTTCATTCTCTCTGCGAGATTCTCAGCCTGCAGGACATAGTTCTCGTCCATGTCCCACGCAAGTTCCATATTACTTGCAGCTATCTCCAGAACCTCAGAATCAGTTCCGAAATCAGAAGAAATGTTGATCCATTCTTCTTGGTTGGCTTTCAGGTACTCGGTTGACCTGGCATGGGCTGTCACGAGTCTCTGTATACCTTCTCTGTTATTCTCGATCTCATCCCTTGTTGTAAGCATGCCTGCATTGATTGTGCCAACTCCTTCCCCATAATACGGATAGCTGAGCACGCGTCCGTAACCATCTGCTATGGCAAGGGAGGGATAAGGTTCACCGCTGCAGAAAGCATCAACGGTGCCCTGCCAAAGCGCCTGTCCCATATCGAAGAAGTCTATCCTCTGTAGTGTTACCTCCTTTTCAGGATCAAGGCCTGCCTGTTTCAGTGTTTCCAGAAGCAGAACATGATGCATGGTTCCGGGTACATAGGCTATTGTCTTGCCTTTCAGGTCTGATGCTGTCATGATATCCGAGTCATTCCTGACAACGATTGCTGAACATTTATTGCACAGGCTGCTCACAACAACAACAGGCTCGCCTCTTGAGGCAGCGGTTATCGCAAGGGCGATTGTTGTACCTGTCATATCAAGATCGCCAGCAAGCAGAGCAGCTTTCTGATCGCCAGGATTGGTGAAGGGGAGTACATCTATAATGTAATCTTCTTCAACGAAGTCCTGGTAGAGGAAGGGCTGTATGGTCTGTGCTGTTTTCCAGGTACCTACAGTTGCAACTTTGCTGTCCTGATTGGCACTGCCGGTGCATCCCGACATGGACAGAGCAATAAGGACAATGATTATCACCAGAAACGGGAGAAATTTTTTCATTTAATCCACATCTCCAGAATAGAAGACATAGCCTGCGTTCTCAAAGTAGTCCCTTGCAGTGACCATATCAAAACCATGCCATTCACAATCGCAGTTCCCGGTATCCCGAGGAACAGCGCCTGTTTCAACAACCACCACATTGGCCCCCCATTCCATTGCAATGCGGGAAGGGGGATGTACGCAGATGTCAGGTGTATGATGACCGGCTGCCAGCCGTGTGACAGCTACTATCTGTGCATGTCTTCTCTCGGATAACTGGTCACTGCCGGCAAAAGGAGTGCCTGGAAGTGGTACTCTTGCCATTGCTCCTGAAAGGATGGCACCATACTCCATACCTTTCAGGAAGATATCAGCAATCTCCTCATTGCTGTGTTCGATACCTACGGGTTCCACAAGATAAGCAAGGTTGAGCGGTGAATCTCTGACGGACCTAAGGGTGTCAATTCTGTCCTCGGGTCTGAACCTTGTATCCTTACCTTCACGCAGGCGGAGAGTGTGATAAACCACCTGTGCTCCGGCCTCTGCAAGTTTTCTTGCTTTTTCTTCATCGAACTCTCCGGTGTTCACAACTATTTCATAATTGCCGGTAACCGCCAGGCGGATGTCTTTTATGAGTTGAATGAGCCTGTCGAAGCCATAGAACTGGGTCGTGCGTAAGGTGACCCACCTTGCACCCTGGGATACGAACCTGTCTGTCAGTTCGATGATTTCTTCAGCGCTTCTTTCACTTTCCTGTGCTATAAGCCCCCATTTCTGGCCGAACGAACAGAAATCGCAATTCATGGCACATTTTTTGTAGTCCACTCCAATGGATGCCCAGACGCTTGCCCGGTTTCCGGTGACCTCTTCAGCAACTTCCCTTGCGGCCATCCCGAGCATATCAGCATCAATGGAATCCGGGTCGATCTCAAGCAAGGCTATGATACTCTCCCTATCAAGTTTTTCACCATTCAGTGCCTTTTCCTTTGCAGTAAGAATAAGATTTGTATATGAGAATTCACTCATTAATCCCTCTTCTCTGCCATCAACGGATACATCACTCATGCTTATTTCGCCATCCTTTCTATATCGCTGATCCTCTGGTCCAGACAGGCACCACACATACATGGTTCATCGATAATTGAAGTGATATCTCGAGTCCTGTATCGGATAAGTGGCATGCACTTTCTTCTCAGAGTGGTGACCACAAGCTCACCTTTCTCACCTGCCGGCAGAACCTTCCCTGTCTTCGGATCGATGACCTCAACAAGGAAATCCGGATTGTTCAGGTGAAAGCCATTCTGATGTTCACACTCGATAGCATTTGCCAGACCAAGTTCTGTCATTCCCCACTGGCGCAGGGTTTTACAACCCCACACGCTCTCGATCACTTCCCGCATGGCCTCAGTCAGTGGTTCTGACGAACAGATGATTTTCTTAATTCCTAGTTCTCCCGGGCTAATAAGGCTGTGTGCCTGTAATGAAAGCTTATAGAGGAAAGATGATGTTCCGATTATGAAGGTTGTACCGGATTCTTTCATAGTCCTAATTTGCTCTCTGGCATCTAGTGAATCCTCAATAACGGAATTAAAACCTCCAAGAGTACATGCCTTACTCAGCACGAGTCCCGGGTCCCATGTTGCTGTGATGGTGGGATACATTATCTGCAAAATATCATCCTTTGAATCCATACCTGCCATCTTCAGACCGGATATGACAGAATCAACAATTTCCAGTAACTCATCCTGGGTATACGCCATCCTTTTCAGCATATTTGTCGTACCGGAGCTTGTAAATTCACGGATTATGTCTTTTCTTGGGACACAAAGGAAGTGATAGGGTTTATTTGCAAGTTCCTCCTGCTCCGTAAGCGGCAGTCTTTCCAGATCTTCATAACTTCTAAACGCTGAAACATCGATGCCTGCATTTGCATAAAGATCCTGGTAATAGGGACTATTCTCCAGCACGTAGCCAAGAACCTCCCTGAACTTGATAAGCTTGTACTCTTTGATGGCTTCCCTATCAAGTTCAACGCCGCTGAAGTGATTGCTCAGTACCTTGTTATTTTTGATGTCATTCCTTATTTTTGTGAGACCCCACTGCTCAAGCGGGTTTCCGTGCTGAGCCTTTATTTTTCTGGAATCAAGCTTCCTTTTAGCCACGTTCATGCGAACAGATGTCTTAATCTTTGCCTGAATACTCATCTTCTTCCTCCTGTACAATTTCAGACCATGCGGTCATTTGCCCGAACTAAAATAACTGGATAAAATGAAAATTTGAAAATAGAATTTAATTATGTTGCATTCCTGTAAAGAGAATTCCCGTTGCAGTCAGTCATATTGTAATTACAGAACGGAATAAAACGTCCGTCACGTGTGACAACATGTATGCAACAATTCTCCACACGGTCCTGTTCATATGACCAGGCGTCCTGGAATGCCATTGTTGAAATGGTAAGATAATTGTTCTTGCTCATTTCGATGAAATCAGCCCAGCCTCCACTCTTATCCTTACCTGATCCAGAGTTCTTCGGAAGGATATCGATTAGCGGCTTCTCGCAGCATGAACCCTTCACGGTTAGGCTGCTGAGAGGTTTTTCACAGCAAGAGCTCTTTATCAGCAGGTCACCACAGGATGATCCTGAATTTGAATCCTTTTCAAGACCCTTCCACCTGCCCATAATAGACTTCTTGGTCTTGCTTGCCACATCCGATGCCGATTTAACAGCACCCAAGGATACGTTTGTAAGTGGCAGATATCCACCGTTGTCTATCAATGTGAGACATGTGGCACCGCAATGTGCATGCGGCATAAGAGCCGGTGTAAAATTGCTGACCTTGAGCTGTCTGTTGGTCTGCTTTTCTATCTCCTGCAAAAGTTCCAGTATGGTGACTTTATCCTTCATATCGGAAGGTGATCTTCCTGAGTGGAAAACTGGCTGGAAATGCACACCTCTAACAGCCGGAACCCTTTTTGCAGCAAAATCTATGATACTGCCAACCTCGTGCAGATTGTAACCCTTTGCAACCAGAGGCACTAACACAACACCGATACCGGCTTTCTCACACCGGTTTATAACCTCGGTCTTTACGTCGAGCATCTTCCTTCCTGTTCTCTGCATGTATACATCATCCGACACACCATCAAATCCCAGATAGATGGCATCCACTCCTGCGGCTGCAATTCTATCAAAATAATTCTGGTCGCTGGCTATTCTGATACCGTTGGTGTTCAGTTCGATGTGGTTTATACCAATCTCCTTACCCATTCTGATTATTTCCGGAAGGTCGTTCCTTATGGTAGGTTCACCTCCGGATATCTGTATACATGTGGGTTCGTTCTGGCATTTCTTAACCGTCTCGAACATCAGCCTGATGGTATCCATATCAGGATCAAGACTTTCGTCCATTGATGAATTGGCAAAACAATATGTACACTTCATATTGCACCTGTCAGTAACCTCAACAACTGCCAGGCACGTATCCTGTTTATGAGAGGGACACAGGCCACAATCAAAAGGACAGCCACGCTGTGTTTCTGTCAGAGGTGACCTGGCTTTTGCCCTATCCACATCAAAACATTCCTCCATCTGAAGATAATGGTTCACATCTTCAGAGACAAGGTTAATGAAATTGCCATGGTCGGCACAGTTCTTCATTATGTAGACTTTGCCGTCCTCTACATATTTGACGCCTTCAATTTTGGCAAGGCACTGCGGACACAAACTCCGGACCGTTCCTATTTGTTCCATGATATCCCTCTCCAGGTGGTATATTTTAGATCTCAGGGATTCTGAGATTTGCTTAAGCTCTCTTCTCTTCCAGAATTGCTTCTGCTGTCTTCAGGGTCCTTGCAACACCATCAGAAACATAGAATTCATTGCATTTGGGACATACAAGCCCTGGTCCGGGTCTTGTAACACCCATATATGTCATATCCACGTTCCTTTCAAGTGCTATCTCACCGCATTTTGCACATGCCCATTCACTTGCATCATCATAGTCGATCTCGTTGAGTTCGCCTCCTGTGAGACCAAGAATGTTCATCTTGTGAGCATACACGTCTAAAAGCTCGGAAGGTGAATATACGGCATAGACGGTCAGGTTGTCTGATCCTCCCTTTGCAATGGATATATCTCCCTCTCTGGCTTTGAGCTTCTGACCACTGGATTCTGCGTTGGCTATCAGTTCCTTGATCTCTTCCGTTTTGAAGCCGTTGTCCTTCAGTGTGTTGTTAAGTTCTTCAGTTATTTTGATATCCATGTGAAACACTCCTTGAATTTTATTTATGTTGTTGTCTCTCCTTTCCTTAGAACTTCTCATACTTTCCGTGGTCTTTTGCAGCCTTTACAAGTGCGTGGACATTCACAGGTGGTGCGTTTGTCGGACATTCACAGGCAGTTCCCAGGATGAATCCTCTCGGACTGTCCTTTCCGGCAATAACCTGCTCTTTTGCCTGTTCATAGACCTGTGCAGGTGTTCCACGGTCTACAAGTTTTGTGTCAACGGTACCGAAACAGGTACATCTGTCACCGAAGTGTTCCACAAGCTTGGATGTCGGGAAGATGTTCTGCCCGTCGTATCCTATCTGTACAATGGTGAAAGGACTCATTGGAGCGTTCTTCCACATCTGGAAGTCATCAGTATGGTTTCCACAAAGGTGGTAATAGATACCTGGTCCAGCTCCTGCATTCAGAACCTTTCTGACAGCACGGGAAACAGGCTGGAAACTGAACCTCTTGATCTGTTCAGTGTCCATGAGATCACCGCTGGCGATAACTGAACCGGTAATCATTACGTTTGCACCGTATCTCTCAGCAGTTGCTTTACATGCACTCACCATGTGGTCTCCTGCTTTCTGACAGAGTTTGTCGACGACCTCTGGTTCTGTTATCATCCACATGAATACATCTTCAATAGCAGCCCAGTTGGTTGCAACTTCCATTGTACCTCCCAGCTGAGTGATAGGTGCGAACATGTTGGGGAATTCCTCTTTACATGTGTCCAGTGCCTTGTAGTGTGTTGTAAGGGTTGGGCCTTTAGCAAGTTCATCACTGTCCAGTACTTCGAAGTTGTCAACATCCTCAGCGGTCTTTATCGGACGCTTGGTAATACCTGGCGGGGAATTTGTCTGTATCTTTATCTCTGCTCCATAATCCTGTCCCCAATAATCGGCATACAGGTAGTGTCCTACCGGAGTGACGTCATAGAGTTCACAGGCATGGCACACCATCCTTATCGCTTCATCTGGGTTCTGGTAAAAATATCCTGCATTTTTCCTAAACAGACTTGCAGCATGGGACAAAATAATAGGGTCAACAATAACTCTTTCAGATGGCTTGTCAACCCAAGGTGTTGTCCATAAACTTCCTGCATT
Source organism: Methanolobus vulcani (assembly GCF_900100715.1). Taxonomy (GTDB): domain Archaea; phylum Halobacteriota; class Methanosarcinia; order Methanosarcinales; family Methanosarcinaceae; genus Methanolobus; species Methanolobus vulcani. The sequence continues at coordinate 158,199 of NZ_FNCA01000006.1, forward strand.
TTCTAGCCAATTTTCATCTATTGGTGCATAGTCTTTTGCTGGCATGATTTGATCACCTATGTTCTTATTTTATCTAGCAGAAATGGAGTAAGTTATATTCTCCAGTTCTTGCTATCTATGTGGTAAGTAATTGTTTCAGGCCGGGATGACTGATTTCAGTCGTAATTCCCGACCATAAACAAATAGCAGTCTGGAAATATTTATAATAACTCAAGGTAATTAATCAACACCAATATTATTATCAATGCAGCATCAAATGTTCAAAGAATGGTTATAACAGAAGATGTAATCCTGAATGATACCATGCAGGAAAACTGTAATGAAGAAAAAAAGAAGGCCTTTGATAATATCAAGACCATGAATTAAATCATCTGCCAGGAAGAGTTGAATTTATCAGAAAATAGATAATAAAAAGACTTTTCCGTATTATTGGAATTATTAAGAATACGGGATCATAAAAAAGTTATGCTTCTTCGATATTATTTTACTTTTTCCGATTTTTCCCTGTAATATTGGAAGAGATCTACTCCCCATCTGCGTGCGCTTTCTTCAAAACTGAGAACTTTTTTATGGTCAAAGATCCCATCCTTATTGAAAAAAGCGATGAGCATAATATCATCTGTAACGGAAAGTGCTCCCAGTTTCAGAGAATTGTCATCGCAAATATACATGTGAGAGTTCTTTGAGTTCATCATTGCATCATGCTGTTCTTTATATTCATCTCTAAGTCTTTCATAAACAGGCCTGGTGAGAATAAGATTGTAGTTCACTTCTTTTTTTGCCAGTTCTGCATAATTGTCGGGACAGGTCGGACAGAAATATGAATAAAATGTACAGACATTCTCTGTCTGCTTGAGACTTGTGAGCAATGCTTTTGGTGGCTCAAAAAGATGATTAAGGTCCGGCTCGTGTATCATTACTTCTCCGAGGTCCCCTATTCTGTCAAGTAGGAATTCTGGTATGGCGCTCATATTTCTGCTGTCCCAGTAATCCTTATTATCCTCCAGCACATTCAGGGTTTCTATAAGAGGTTTTATTTTTTTCATTACTATTTTTCCAATAGAGGTCAACCTGTATTTATCCTCATTTTGCTCAATAAGCCCCTGTTCATAAAGGATCTTTACCTGAGCCATGATCGCACTGGTTGTTCCTGTAAGAGAATCTTTTATCTCATCGACGGTAGCTGGTTTGTCCATTAACATCAGGAGGGTTTTTTTTCTCTTTTCGGATAGGAACACAGTACTTATCAATTCGGCTTTCATTGTAATTTCCCTTTTATTGTTTTGCTCTGCTAGTATAAAATTTTGGTCCATATTTGGTCTTGTGGTGGACGTTTTCATTATCTTATCTTTTACACTCTGCTAGTAAATTATTATATAATGTTAACGGCGTTAACATTGCATTGCTAAGTACCACTATCAAGATAAGAATCTTTAATCTATTTTAAATGGAATATTTGGTTGCTTATAAGGCTTATTATATGAAAAATAACACATATTGAACTTCTTAATCAGGTATTCTACTTTTGTCATAAATGAATAATTCATTTTAAAAATCTAAATGGTATACAGATAGTTATAAATAGCATTATGTTTCGACACATTTAACATTTAATTTAAAAGAATGGGTTCCTTTAGTGATGTTTCCAGCAAGAATACAAAGAGAAAGATAATGTTTGTTTAATTTTGGAGATCTGGAACTCCAACTTATTTTTGATTTAATGGGATAAATAAATAAATAAATAAATAAATAAATAAATAATAGAGATAAATCAGGTTCATATTCTACTTTCCTTTATAGATTCGTTGATATTTATAAAATATTGATAATATGTCATAGGAACAATCTTTTATATTTAAAGATTTCATATGGAAAAGTCAGTCAAAAATCTGGCACGATTACATAATATTAAGATGAGAATCATCTGATATATTCCTGAAATTCTAAATGAAAGAGAGGATTAATTTTGTTCCCAAGTAAGAAAGTCCAGAAATTAGTTGGATCCAAGGTCCAGGTAGAGATGAAAGGTGACCTTCACCTTCTCGAAGGAACTCTGAAAAGTGCAGACGATTATATGAATCTCCATATGGTCGACACTATAGAGGTTGCAAACGGTGAGCGTCTGCGTTCCCTTGGTTCAGTCGTATTGCGTGGAAACAATATCATTCTTGTTGTTCCAATGGAAGAATAAATTCTCAGTGGAAACTAGCATGAGTATCGAAGAGACTGCGTACAATCTAATTCGTGACAGCAAGGAAGGTATTTTCCAGAATGAGCTCTGGAAGATGCTGGAAATTGATAGCCGTAAATGTTCCAGAGTTGTTTCTAAGCTTCTCGATGAGGATCTTATCACCCGTGAGCAGGCTGTCTCGAATGGAGCCAGGACTTACCTTCTGAAAGTTAAGGAAGAGGAGAAGCCCTGCTTCGATCTCCTGTTATCAGGAGAAATGTTCTCACCTTGTGCAGGATGCAGGGATGCATGCCAGCCTGAGATATGTGGAAAGCTTACTGCATGGGTCGAAAACCTCAATGATAACGAGGAAACAGGTGAAATGTGCTGACCTCGGCGAAAGGTTTATATAGAATATCTGCTATGTTGGAGTCGCTTCACTAAAGCGAAATCAACGTGCTCCGGTAGTGTAGTCCGGCCAATCATTCCGGCCTTTCGAGCCGAAGACTCGGGTTCGAATCCCGGCCGGAGCACCATACAATTTTTCTTGGAGTCCTTAACTAAAATCAAATAAATTTCTTTTCTAAAGGTAAATTCAATCTATTTTTGTGTTACGAAATAGAGTTTCCTATCATTTTATCTAAATAGAGATGCATAAAACTCTACGATAAAGAAATCTTCTTAAAGAGGTATTAAGTGGGGAGATATGTCTTATGGGGCAAATTTTTCCAATAATTCTTCAAAGTTTGCCCCATAAGTTCATGGTTCGATGAACCAATATTTGTCTTATTCTGGTTTTTCATGCTTTATTTAATCTAAAATAATGCAAAAAAGAATAATAAGTCCAATTTCTGTCAATGTGCCTTTCATGGTTTGTTATCATTATTTATCCATTCTGATACTTTGCATATAATGCAAAATATAAGATATTCTGGACAATCTTAAAGCACATGATCATGATCTCCAATTGTTATGTAGTTCTCTATTATTTTTTTGGTATCTGTATAATGTTGGTAACATAGTGTATCACCAAGGTGATGATATCATAATTAGTTTTAAGAAGAGTGCTAAAAAAATTAATAAGAGAATTGTTTATTCTCTTCTGGTAAATATGAATGCTAAACCAAGTATTGCAGCAATTGGTAGTGCGATTGTTGGAAATTCAGGTACTGCGCAGACATCCCTTGATGCAGAAGCATAACAGGTTGCTGAACTTGTTCCTGTATAGATCTTCACTTCATAGACAGCTCCAACAGGAGCATTTGAATCAAGCTTTAGTGTGATAACGCCGACATCATCATATTCTGGATATGTTGTTGGTGTAAAATTGTGAGTAAAAGTGATGTTGATATCGTTCACTGATCCTCCACCTGTTACGTCCAGTATATCATATCCATATGGAGTTGTTAACCCCATTGCAGAACTTGTCAGTTTTTCTGCATGATAACTCAAAATAACAGAACTTCCTGGCAACAGGTTAATGGGATTTGGTGCAAGTCCACTTGCTGTTTCATCATATATTCTTCCTGTATGGGTCAAGCTCGCATCAGCCAGTCCGGTGCAAATTGCTAAAGCTAACGCTAAAATTATTAGTTTTTTCATTGTTTACCCCCTGATATCTAATTTTTATTTGGTTTTTTCCCAAATGACTAAACATATGTTTCAAAGATATTTATCTTTTTTCACTTGCAAATTATTTATTCATAGAAAACTAAATATACATATAAATATCAGATATTTTCAGTGGCAATGGAGAATTAATACATTTTCACGAACGATAACTGTTTATATAATGATGCTATCATTCGAGCAATTATAAATACAGAATTTACGGTTTTACTTGTGGAATAAATGTCACAATTCGACTTACAAGACAATTTGTTTTCTTTGTAATTTTGTTCTGATATCATATTCACCGGGTTTTACATAGTAACTCGAGGTTCACATGTCATTCGATGATCTTAATCTGATTTACCCGCTACAGCGCGCATTAAAAGAGGAAGGGTACACAACCCCTACACCCATACAGCAGCAGTCCATACCACATCTTCTTGGTGGAAAGGACATGATAGGTATTGCCCAGACAGGTACTGGCAAAACCGCTTCTTTCATATTACCAATCCTGCACAACATGTCAGGTGCTCACAAAAAGACACGACGGGGAAGTCCACGTGTACTGGTGCTGGCACCAACAAGAGAACTTGCAGCCCAGATAGGGGACAGTTTCTCAACATACGGAAAATACACTCAGTTCAAACACACGGTCATTTTTGGTGGTGTAGGTCAGAGCCCCCAGGTCAGAGCGATCTCAAAGGGTGTAGATTCGCTTATAGCAACACCTGGCCGCTTACTTGATCTGGTGGATCAGGGACATATAGATCTCTCTGGAGTCGAGTATTTCGTGCTTGATGAAGCAGACAGGATGCTTGATATGGGATTTGTCAAAGATGTCTATAAAATAGTTGAAATGCTGCCATACAAGAGACAGTCACTTTTCTTCTCAGCAACTATGTCTCATGATGTTTCAAAGCTTGCAAAGAAAATGCTGACAAATCCAGTAACTGTTGAAGTCACTCCTCAGGCAACGACTGTAGAACTAATAGACCAGTTCATATTCTTTGTAGACTCGGAGAACAAGAACGAGTTGATACTTCAGCTTCTCAGAAGCAAACATCTGGAATGTGTCCTGATCTTCGCCAGAACAAAACACAGGGCTAACAAAGTCGCTCAAATGCTTAACAAGAACAAGATCCCTGCTGATGCTATTCATGGAAACAAGTCCCAGACACACAGGACAAAAGCCCTCCAGGACTTCAGGTCAGGACAGCTTCGTGTACTGGTGGCAACAGATATAGCAGCCCGTGGAATTGATATTGATGACATTTCCCACGTTATCAACTACGACCTGCCAAACATTCCTGAAAGCTATGTCCACCGCATTGGCCGTACAGCAAGAGCAGGGGCCGATGGAACAGCATTCTCATTTTGTGCTGCTGATGAGCGTGATTTCCTCCGTGAGATAGAGAAACTCATCAGAATGGAAATAGAAGTTGCAGAACATGACTATCATTCTGAGAAGGCAAAGAACGCCACCGGTGCCGATGCCAAACCTGCACCAAGGCAGCAGGGCAGGCCAAGAGGAAGTTCAGGTCATAAGAGAGGCCAGGGCAGAGGCAAAAAAGGAGAAGACAAGGGCAGGAAAAGCGGCAGGAATAGCAGTAGTAGTGCCCGAAGTAATGGGAACAGCGGAAATAAGGGGACCAGTTCAGGTAATGATTCCGGTGCAAAGAGATCTACTAAGACCGGTGCAGGTAGTAGCAAGCCAAAAAGGAACATGAAAGCAAAGTCAATCCAATCCCACAATTCAAGGAGCAAGAGTTCTTCCACCCGAAATGATTCAGGTCCGGGAAAGAAAAAGAGCGGTGCACCTTCCAAATTTGGAAACAGAAGATAACCTTAGAACAGATTACATCCCTGTTCTTTTTTAGTGGTAAGAAGTTCATAATGATCTCTGTGAACCGAAAACGCTAATATCTGCTACTGACTTTATACTGTCTCATCAGACTGTGATAAATGCAGTCCTGCAATGAATACTAAAAAACGCAAGTGACCTTAAATGAAATATATTCTCCAGTTTGCCATCATCCTTGCAATCTGCTATCTTGGCGACCTGATCCACAGTTTCTTTCACATCCCAGTTCCCGGAAATGTTCTGGGAATGGTCTTGCTTCTGGTACTTTTGCTTTCAGGTGTTGTCAAGCTCTCAATGATAGAGGATGTGAGCAATTTTCTGCTGAAACATCTGTCATTTTTCTTCATCCCGGCAGCAGTGGGGCTTATTACCTGCTTCACGGTGCTTGAAGGAAAGTGGACTGCGCTTTTTATAATTTCCGTTGTCTCAACATTTATCATTGCAGTTGTTACAGGTGCAACGGTACAGCTACTTATCAAAAGGAGGCAGTCCGTTGAGTGAGTTTATATCACAGATTGTGCAGTCTCCTGTATTTGGCATCGGAATTTCTCTGGTGACATTCTACGCAGGTGCCCAGCTCTACAAAAAGACAGGCTCACCCCTGATGAACCCGCTGGTTCTCAGCATGTTTATGATAATAGCTCTGCTTCTGAGTTTTCACATCAGTTTTGATGACTATAATAATGGCGGACAGTTCATATCATTCTTCCTTGGGCCTGCAACTGTTATTCTTGCTGTTCCATTGTACCGGAAGATAAGCCTGCTGAAGGAGAATGTGGTTCCGATAATTGCCGGAATAAGCATTGGTTCTGCAGCAGGTATTGCCAGCATCATCGTTATGTGCAAGATGTTCGGACTTGATGAGATACTCAGTGTTTCCATGATCCCAAAATCTGTTACAACACCGATTGGAATTGAAATATCCAACCAGCTTGGTGGGTTGCCTTCCGTAACAGTAGCTGCAATAGTTTTCACAGGTATTGCAGGTGTGTTGCTCGGACCAATGGTATGTAAATTGTTCAAAATTGAAGATAAAGTGGCTCTTGGTGTGGCTATCGGTACTTCGTCCCATGCTCTTGGAACCACAAAGGCTGTTGAGATTGGTGAGACCGAAGGTGCAATGAGTGGGCTTGCGATCGGAATTGCAGGATTGGTAACTGTGTTCCTGGCTCCTCTGCTGGCAAAACTACTGTTGTAGTGGTCGTTATTGTTATTATTGTTGCTATAATTTCTGCCATAATTGTCACCATATTAGCCGCCATATTTGCAGTAGATGGAAACGATTATCTTTTGAGCAATGCTATATTTAAACCGGGTAATTCCTATGATTCTTATTCAAAGAAGATATCAGGATGATGTTGAGCAGATAAGTGAGGCAGATGTTGATCGTGTTAAGCTGAATCTTGGCATAACGAGGAAAGTCTGCTGCGGTGGCAGGGAGAAGAAAGATTATGACCTTGGCTGGATCGAGAATCCAAAGGACATGAAAATAACCACTGTTAAGGATTATGAGATCAGGGACAGGGTGCTTGAGGTGTGGATCGAACCTTGAGGCAGTTAAGTTTCCCTTATTAAATCTTTATCTTATCTCTGGATCATTTTAACTTTCAAAAAGTGAATGACCAGAATAATGCTGGTCACAAACATCTTAAAATCAAAAGGAATCGTCAATCTTTGTTAAAACTTATTTTGTTCTCTGTCATGAATTTCATGCAGGCTTCTGATTCCATAACAGGGAAGCTGTCAAAGTAACAAATATCTCTCCAGGGAAATGTTCCTGCTGCAAAAGCTTCGGCATTTTCTGCATCATAGATCAAGATGTGACGGCAGGAAGTCAGATCTTCCCATTCACTGATAACTTTCAGTCCTTTCGGATATTCCCATTTTGCAAATCTGTCCAGCATTTCAGCTGTGTCTTTAGGTTCCCATGTAATTATATCCATGAAAAGCATTTCTTTTCCACTCCTCCTTTATTCAATTTCATTTTCCGGCTATTCAAAAATAAATAAATAAATAAATAAATAAATAAATTACAGGCCGGAATATTACTTTCATTATAGAATTGATTTTAAAAAATCATATTTTTTTTGAATCAAAGATACTTAACATAATTCCTGATTTTAAAAGCAATATCAGGTTGAAAAAGTATGAATCAAATCGAACATAAAAAAAGAAAAATGAAATTTTAGTACTTCTCACTCAATTTCTACTTCAAGTCCACCGACAATTCCGGTGATGACATTGAAGATAAGAGCTACGATAATACCACCAATGAATCCGATGATACCATAGAATATTGGCATTGTTATTATTGAGCCCATGCCGAACAATACGCCTCCGGCAAAGCCAATTTTTCCGAACATGGAACCCATTATGATATATGAAAGGCTCATCAATGCTCCTATTATAAGTCCCAGTATTGCATATACAGCACCAAGGATCTTCCCAAGAGAGATTACCCCAACTTTGTTGATATATTGTGTTGTCATAGAACAATCATCACCATGTTATTTTAGAATTAATTGAGTTTATATGAAATACGCTTGCAATGATTTTCGTATTTTTGTAAGAACAGAGCTCAAATGAGATAAAAAATGAGATATATTACTCATTTTCTATCATTCGATCAATTTTATTAAATTGTATGATTGTACAGAAGATCCGCACTTGTCATGCATCCGCAGTTGGAACAATAATAAACGATGTTCATTCCAAGCTTCTGCCTCTTTAGCATGTTATTACACTTCTTACAGGATTTTCCCGGTTGGTTGTCCATTCAGAGTCCTCCTTCACTTAGTGCTTCGTATAACATCATTGAGTCCATTCTTGCGGTGTTCTCCCTTGTCCAGTAACCACATGTTTTACAAACCTGTAATCCACTTGACAATTTATGAAAATCTCCATGGCATTCAGGACACATTTTTAAAGATCCCATTTTTATAACTCCCTTATCTTCCTATTACTATATATTTTACAATTTGAGCCACATCGCTCTCAGTTAGTGTAACTTCTATTACAGGCCGAGCCATTCCCTTTTACTCGCCTGATTTCAAATTTGAGCCATATGGCACATCCCACTTCCTTATATATTTGTGTTAATGGTATTTAAGGTATTTTAAATATTATTTTTTTTATATTTGGGAGTTAAGAACTCTTCCCATATCTCTCTTATTAAATACAATTTAATTATATATGCTATATAATTATTTTGATGGAAAAAAAGATTGGCTTGTAGAAAGGCGATTGAAGACTTTATATTATCAACTATTTCTACATGACCTAAAAATATTTTAATTATTTTGATTGTTTATTATGCGTTGCATGATTCGTAATTGCCACTGCATACGATGTAGTATTTGCCATCGTTTCCTGTGGCTAACTGATAGTAAGTTATCTTGTAGTACAAATTAGCATGTGCGGGATTGGTATATACGTACTCTACCCATCCATTGCCATTTTGCAGTGCTCCGGCAACGATCTCATCACGGAAGGCTTTTCCGGTAACATCTGTCTTGCCTTTGAAGTTTGTTCCTACAAGCTGAATGTTGTCAGCATGAGCAACCATTGTTACATTTGTATCATATACGAATGTGTAGAGTTCAGGATATTCCTGGTCTTTGTAAGGTGCTTCACCTGAGTTGATGCGCTGGATCGTATCGGAGGCGTTGTTTTCAATTGCAGAAACAGTTTTATTCACAAGTTCGACTACTTTTTCATCGGAAAAGGTCTGCTGAGTACAACTGACTCCAAGATCCTTGTAGGCAATTCGTTCATATTCGCTGATCCCCTGCTTGTTTTTCCGGTCCTTAACCATATCCAGTGCCTGCTGGAAAGACTGGACTACCGGATCAGGTACATCTTTACTGAATGCATAGTAAGTTTCCTGACTCTGTAGTTCATAAACGACTATATAACTGTTGGAGTCGCCGGTTACTTTTTCGGTAAAGTATCTACCTGAAGCTTCAGGATATGCCCAGAGGTCGATGTCGCCATTATTCAACTTATCGATAAGTATCTCCACATCATTTTCTGTCACTATCTGACTCTGGTCCACACCAAGGTCAAGCAGGTACTGAATTGCAATATCGTCAGTGATGACTCCTATTCTATAGTTATTCAGATCTTCAGGATTATTGATCGTAATCCCGCTTTCAGTTCTTGCGAACAGGACTTTCCTGTTTGTATAGATAGGCCCGGCCCACTTGAACAGATTCTCACGTTCAGGAGTCCTTGCCATGCTGAATAGAACGGTGTTATTTCCGTTAAGAACTGCCTGATAACCTTCCGTCCAGGTCACGAGTTGTACATCTTCCCGTGAAACCTTAGTTCCCATTTCTTCTGTCACTGCTTCCAGAAGGTCCACAGACATTCCCTGAACAGTTCCATTTTCCTGATAATTGTAGGGTGGAAGCTCTTCAGTGTAAAATGTCAGATCTGTTATTCCTATTGAATCACTTTGATCAGCAGACCCGCCTCCGTTATCCGAAAGACAACCAGCGCTCATGATCAGAGCACCGGCCAATGCTATGCTAAGAAAAAGATATGTATATCGTAATGAAAATGCCATGTTTATTATAAACTTTCCCGATATATAAATAAATATTTGTTATGATGGATATTGATTTAGAGTAATTTATCATATCAGAAAAAAGATTCAAGAAAAACAGAGAAAACAGGTAATGTTGGTCACAAGGTGTTGAAGGTTATTACGGGATCGGGTTTTATCCCGTCCTGAATTTCGCTTCATTTCAGCTATGCGTTGGTGAAACCGATTTAGGAATCTGGTTTTGCCACCTCCCGACTTTTGTTTCAACCAAATCACGCGTAAATGAAGTTTTGTTACTGAACGGTTATTATTCCGTTCTAAACGCTGCCCCATTTTACAGCTTACTCCCTTATGACCAATTCTTATTATGTACTTAATGGTATAAGCAACTGGCGGTCATATAACTGTGAATTATTTTATGAGAATAATTCAAAACTCAATGTCATCCCTCTTAATTTTAATTATGATTGGGAGGAGATGGGATTTTCTAAAAGTGATTTGCATTATATCATTTCAGAATGGTGATTCTGATAATCATTTGATATGAATACTTATGTAAAGGGTAGGCTGAAGATATAGAAATTTCAAGGAGCAGGTTTCAGGGAATCAAATAAAAAATTAGAGTAATGGAAATCTCAATTTTAATACTCCGATGGTGAGGAGGTTAAGATGATAATTTTAAAATTCATAGAATTAGCTAAATACAAATAAAAAACTTAAAATGTAATAAGTTTATAAATAGTACTATTATTTTTACCACATAAGTAAAAGGAATCAAAATTAACGATTGGGTGCATATGATGGATTTTATTGATGAAGTAAAAGCCTTGGCTGCAAGGATACCAAACCTTAAAGACAGCATCATGACAGAGGAAGCAACAAAAAATGCATTGGTTATGCCGATGATTAACATACTTGGGTACAATGTCTTTGATCCAACCGAAGTTGTTCCAGAGTTCACAGCAGATCACGGCACAAAGAAGGGCGAAAAAGTAGATTATGCCATTATTAAAGCCGGAGAACCTATTATGTTAATAGAATGCAAAACACTTGGTTCTGATTTGAATACCAATCATGCATCGCAGTTGTTCAGATACTTCAATGTTACAAGTGCCAAGGTAGGAATTCTCACAAACGGTACGACATATCGCTTTTTTTCAGATTTAGAAGATGCAAATAAGATGGATGACAAACCATTCTTAGAGATAGACCTCCTTAATCTGAAAGATGAACAAGTAGAAGAATTAAAACGATTTAAAAAGGAACGTTTTGATGTGTGTGAACTTGAATCTGTGGCAAATGAATTGAAGTACACTAAAGAAATCAAGCAGATTCTTTTGTCTGAGATGAACAAACCATCTGAGGATTTTGTTAAGTTTTTTGCTAATTTGGTGTATAATGGCAGGATAACTCCTAACAAGCGAGACCAATTTACTGCAATTACAAAAAAGGCTTTCAATCAGTTTATTAATGATAGAATAAATGAAAGACTCAAAATAGCAATGTCAAATAAGAATCACAGTGATGAGGTTGATGTTGAAGAAGATATTGTTGAACCTGTTGATGATGGAATTGTCACTACAGAAGAGGAAATTGAAGGCTATCACATTGTAAAAGCAATCCTTCGTGAAACAATTGCCCCAGACAGAATAGTTATGAGGGATACAAAAAGTTATTGTGGCATTCTCTTGGATGACAATAACAGAAAGCCAATATGCAGGCTTCGATTTAACAGTGCTCAAAAATATGTTGGCATACTTGACGACGATCGTAAAGAAATAAAAACTCCGATTAACAATTTAAATGATATTTATGAGTTGACAGCAAAAATTAAATTAGTTGTTGAAAAAATGGAATCTGATAGTTAATACAATAAGTAATATGGCATGGATAAATTATTTGCTATATCATGTTTTCCACAGGAAGTTAAAGGACATTTTGAATTGCTAGAAGACAGTTTTTAATTAAGAATCATACTCATTTTTTTCATTTTTATTTAAAAGCAAATTTTGAATGGTTATATTTATACTTTCCATAATTTAAACTTAAAAGTTCCGTTTTTTGACGTTACCTATTACCCCCAGAAACGGTGAGATTGAATCAATTTGAATTATTAATCTTAAGAAAAAATAGAAGGTTTTTACCTTCCAATCTTCTTTTCAACCTCAAGCACCTTCAGCGCGATCTTCATCACAGAATCCGGGTTCAGCGAGATAGAATCAATCCCTTCCCTCACCAGAAACTCTGCGAACTCCGGGAAATCGCTGGGAGCCTGGCCGCAGAGGCCACTGTGCTTATTGTTTCGTTTTGCGCCCTGAACAGCCATTGACACTATCTTCTTTACAGCCTCGTCGCGTTCATCGAAAGTGGACGCAAGGATCTCGGAATCACGGTCAACGCCAAGGGTCAGTTGTGTGAGGTCATTGGAACCAATGGAAAAACCATCGAAGTACTGGCTGAACTCGTCTATGAGCAGGACATTGCTTGGGATCTCGGTCATCATGTATACCTGAAGACCGTTCTCTCCCCTGACAAGATCGTTCTTTTTCATCTCCTCCAGCACCTTTTCAGCTTCCTCAATGCGACGACAGAACGGGATCATAAGTATCAGGTTTGTAAGTCCCATCTCATCTCTCACTTTTTTCATGGCCTTACACTCAAGAGCAAAGCCCTCACGGTAGCGTTCATCGTAATAACGTGAAGCACCTCTGAATCCCAGCATTGGGTTGTTCTCTTCAAGCTCAAAGTACTCTCCACCGATCAGGGTTTCATATTCATTGGACTTGAAATCGCTCATACGCACAACCACAGGCTTCGGGTGGAATGATGCTGTGATTGTTGCAACTCCCTGAGCAAGCTTCTCCACGAAGAAATCTGCTTTATTCTCATACCTGCCGGTCAGTTTGTCTATCTCCTCAAGTACTTCTTCATCCTCAATCTTCTCAGGATGGATAAGTGCCATAGGATGCACCTTGATGTAGCTTGTGATGATGAATTCCAGCCTTGCCAGTCCGATACCGTCATTCGGTATCATGGACAGCGCAAAAGCTTCCTCGGGGTTTCCAAGGTTCATCATGATCTCGGTCTTTGTTTTCTCAATTCCTTCCAGTTCAACGGTTTCGATATGGAAAGGCAGTATTCCTTCATACACTCTGCCTGCATCCCCTTCTGCACAACTCACCGTAACATCCATGTCATTTTTCAGTATTTCTGTGGCATCCTCAGCACCAACGACCGCAGGAATTCCAAGTTCACGGCTCACAATAGCAGCATGACATGTCCTACCGCCCTTGTTTGTAATAATGGCAGCCGCCTTCTTCATAACAGGTTCCCAGTCAGGAGTTGTGGTGTCCGCTACAAGTATCTCCCCGGCATTAAATTCATTTAATTGTGAAACATCAGGAATAACATGTACTTTTCCGGTTGCAATCTTTGCACCGACACTCCTTCCTGTAACAATGACATCTGAGCTATCATCAAGATAATAGGTCTCTAAAACATCCTTTCTCTTCAACGACTGTACCGTCTCTGGTCTCGCCTGGACTATGAACAGCTCACCAGTCTCACCATCCTTTGCCCACTCAATGTCCATCGGGACATGTTTTCCTCTCTTCTGTGAGTAATGGTCTTCAATAGTCATTGCAAACTTTGCCAGTTGCAGCACCTCTTCATCATTAATACAGTACTGTTTCCTTTCAGCTTCAGGAACATCAACATTACGTGTAAGCACACGGGAATCTCCGCGACCGTAGATCATCTTGATCTCTTTGCTTCCCTTCTGCTTTTTGATGATAGGTTTGAAGTTATCCTTTAGTGTTGGTTTGAAAACATAAAACTCGTCAGGATTTACAAGTCCCTGAACCACATTTTCCCCAAGTCCGTAGGCTCCGGTGATAAACACAACATTCTCAAAACCGCTTTCAGTATCAATTGTGAATATAACACCACTTGAAGCAAGGTCTGAGCGAACCATTTTCATAACACCAATGGAAAGACCCACTTTGAAGTGATCAAAACCGTTATTCTCTCTGTATGAAATGGCCCTGTCAGTGAAAAGTGATGCAAAACACCGGCTGCATGCATCTTTTAGTGAATGGTAGCCATGAATATTCAGGTATGTTTCCTGCTGCCCTGCAAATGATGCATTGGGCAGATCCTCGGCAGTTGCAGAACTACGAACCGCCACATCAGTATCTTCCCCGTACTGCTCACAAAGCTTATCATAAGCTGTTTTTATCTCATCCCACAAGTCATCAGGGATTCCGGCATCAAGTATAAGATTCCTTGCTTTCTTTCCTCTTTTTGCAAGGTCTGTAACATCATCTATATCAAGACCTTCAAGTGTCTTCTTAAGTTCCTCAAGCACACCTGCAGATTTTAAAACATGCCAGTATGCGTCCGCAGTAATGGCAAAACCATTTGGGATTTTAATATCCTTATCTGTCAGTTCCCTGTACATCTCTCCAAGGGATGCATTTTTGCCTCCCACTAAAGGTACGTCATCTATACTAATTTCCTTAAACCAGCTAACATATTTGTTGCCTGTCATTATATTCCCACACTACACCTAATTTTCTTTAAGTGTAAGTAGTATTGTCTTTGAAGGCTATTATTATTTATGGAAGATAAAGAGTAAAATCGGATGTTTGTACAACAATACTATAAACCAGAGTGTCAATTGAACGGCAGGTCACCATCAATTAAAAACAAGTTCAGGAGAAAAACATGGGCACACAAATAGGCACACTACTCACCAAAAACCCGATAACCTACGAGGAACTTTCTGGAAAAATAATAGCAATCGACGCATACAACACTATCTATCAGTTCCTGAGTGCCATTCGTCAGCGTGACGGTTCAATGCTCACAGATTCCTCAGGTAATCCTGTATCACATATCACAGGATTATTTTCAAGAACCAGCAGACTCAGAGAAGCGAATATCAAACCTGTTTTCATCTTTGACGGCAAACCACCGGAGATGAAAAAAGATACCCTTGAAAAACGCAAGGTATGCAAGGAAAATGCAGCCATCAACTATGAGATTGCAAAGGATGAAGGCAACCTTGAGGATATGAAAAAATATGCCCAGGCAACGTCCAGAATAACTCCTCAGATTCTTGATGATTCTAAAAGGTTGCTTGAACTCATGGGAATCCCTTGGATGCAGGCAGAATCTGAAGCAGAGGCACAGGCATCTTATATGGTTTCATGTGGAGATGTGGATTATGTAGGTTCACAGGATTATGATGTTTTCCTGTTCGGAGCCGAGAATGTCATTCGCAATCTTGGAAGCACGGGAAAGCGAAAGTTACCAGGACAGAAGAAGTACATTACAAAAACACCCGAACACATCTCACTTGCGTCTTGTCTTGAAGAATTGGAACTAAGCCGTGAACAGTTGATAGACCTTGCAATCTGCATCGGTACTGATTTTAACGAAGGAATGCACCGCGTGGGTGCAAAGACAGCTCTGAAACTTATCAAAAAACACGGTGATATCGAGACACTTATCAAAGGAGAGGACAGGGATATCCGTGCATGTGCTCCGCTTGAAGAAATAAGGGAATTCTTCATGAATCCTCCCGTTACAAAGGATTACAGTTTCAAGTGGAAAAAACCTGATTCAGATTCATTGTTCGATTATCTTGTAAGTGACAGGGATTTCTCTGAAAAGCAGGTGTTGAAGAATATTCAGGTGCTGGAGGAGAGGGCTGCTTCTGAGTGCCAGTCTTGTTTGGGTGACTGGTAAAATTGAGATACTCTAACAACATGAATCACGTAGCTTGAAATATCATGCCAAACATAAATTTAAAGTGTGGGGAATTACCATGGCAATGAAAGAAAATAAGTTCGATGAGAATATTGACGGTGCTTATTATGTTGATGCTGATTGTATAGGTTGCAACCTTTGCGTGAGCAATTCACCTCAAAACTTCAAGATGAAGGATGATGATTCCACAGCTTACGTATTCAAGCAACCGGAAAATGAAAAGGAGAAGCAAGCTTGTGAGAATGCTCTGGCTGAGTGTCCTGTAGATGCCATTGGAAACGATGGTTGAGACTGGAAAATCGGCTCTTTCACAGTTCTGTTAACTGACTTGAAGAACTACATTGGTCTAAAAACTCTGGTGTAGTTCACCTATTATCATTTCAATATTTTTAGTGCATCTCTGCAGGCTGCAACGGCAGGAGCACCAGATGTAATGAATATGATATCCATGGTTTCCATGATTTCTTCCTTGGTTGCACTGCTCTTGAGCACACTCTGCATTTGCATAACAGCACACCTTTCATATTGTTTAGGTGCAACTACAGCAAGAGCCATTAGTATTTTTGTATGAGTAGACCAACAGAATTGATAAACCTAAGACATTCAGATTCTCATTAATTCCAAAAATCTCTGCAAGCGAAGTATATAGATATACTGCAAAACATACATACTAAGGGTGACAAAATGTTCTGCTATCAGTGTGAAGAAACAATGAACGGGGAAGGCTGTACAAAGAACGGCATGTGCGGTAAGAAAGGTGATGTTGCAGATCTTCAGGATAATCTAATCTATGTACTTAAGAGCATTGCATTCTACAATCAGAAAGCAAGAAAGGCAAACATTTCTGAGAACAGCACTGATAATTTTATGCTTGATGCATTGTTCTCAACCATAACTAATACCGATTTCAGAGCCAGTGGAATTCAGGAGCGTATCGACAGAGGATTTCATATACAGAATGAGATCAGGCAAAAACTTCTGGAAAACAATGCACTTGATGAGAACGATCTGCCCGAAATCGCAACTTTGACCCCTGAGAACCTCAGTGACAGGAATACAGGTATACTTGCAACCGAGGATGAAGATATACGGTCATTGAGGGAACTGTTGATCTTTGGCATCAAAGGAATTGCAGCATATGGGCATCATGCCATGATGCTTGGTAATTACAATAAGAAGATTAATTCATTTGTAGAAGAAGGACTTGTAGCAACTACGGATGACAGCCTGAATGATAAGGACCTCATCTCATTGGTCTTGAAATGCGGAGAAAAAGGTTTTGATGTAATGGCAGACCTGGACAGGGTAAATACAGTAGCCTTTGGAAACCCTGAACCCACACAGGTCAATATCGGAACAAGAGATAATCCGGGAATCCTTGTAAGCGGTCATGACCTGAAGGACCTGAAACAACTATTGGACCAGACCGAAGGAACAGGCGTGGATGTCTATACTCATGGTGAAATGTTGCCTGCAAACTCATATCCTGAATTTAAGAAATATGAACATCTGGTAGGCAACTATGGCGGCTCATGGTGGCACC
Source organism: Methanolobus vulcani (assembly GCF_900100715.1). GTDB lineage: Archaea > Halobacteriota > Methanosarcinia > Methanosarcinales > Methanosarcinaceae > Methanolobus > Methanolobus vulcani. The sequence continues at coordinate 175,702 of NZ_FNCA01000006.1, forward strand.
AGAAGCAGGAATTCGAGAGTTTTAACGGACCGATATTACTTACAAGCAACTGCATAGTTCCTCCAAGGGAGAGCTACATTGACAGGTTATACACAACAGGCTCTGTAGGCTATGATGGTGCCAAACATATAATAGCTAAAGACGGCCAGAAAGATTTCTCTGCACTTATCAAGCAGGCGAAGACCTGCGAAGCTCCGGTACAACTGGAAGAAGGTACCATCATGGGCGGTTTTGCTTACAACTCCGTGTTATCCAATGCAGACAAAATTGTTGATGCTGTCAAAACCGGAAAGATAAAGAAATTCATTGTCATGGCAGGCTGTGACGGACGTCACAAGGACAGGCAGTACTACACGGATTTCGCTGAGGCATTGCCTGAAGATACAGTTATTCTTACTGCCGGATGTGCAAAATATCGCTACAACAAACTCAATCTTGGTGACATTGATGGAATTCCAAGGGTATTGGATGCAGGACAGTGTAATGATTCATTCTCACTTATCGTTATTGCACAGGGTCTTATGGCAAGACTTGGATTTACAGATGTTAACGAGGCACCGATTTCATACAATATCGCGTGGTACGAACAAAAGGCGGTCCTTGTATTGCTTACCCTTCTGAGACTTGAAATACAGAATATTACACTTGGCCCGACACTTCCAGCCTTCGTCTCACCAAATGTCCTTAAGGTACTTGTGGAAAAGTTCAATATCACACCGAACACGACCGTGGAAGAAGATATGGAAAGACTTTTAAAATGAAACTCCTCCATTCTCAATGAACACGGAATAGGCACACGTGTAAATGGGTCTGAATTGCATATTCGGGAGGGTAGACATACCACAGATATAGAACCGAAAAGGTATGTATTTTCCCCCCAGAAAACAGACATAGACCACATCATTGTTTATGGCAGAAATGGAAATCTTATTCTTGATGCTGTTAGATGGTTGATTAAACATAATGTTCAGATCACTTTCCTTGATTGGAACGGTAAAATTCTAAGCACCTTACAACCTCCTGAAACTACCAATGTAAAGACTAAGTTTGCTCAGTATCATGCTTTTGAGGATGATGAAAGCAGAATAACGATAGCAAGGAAGTTCATTGAAGCCAAGTTTGATAAATCCATTGTAGTTATGGACTATCTTAAACAACGGTATCCTGAAATTGATTTTGATTTCTCAGAGGATATTGAAAAATTGAAATCTGCTAATTCTATCAAGGAAATTATGGGTATTGAAGGCGGAGTTGCTTGGAAATACTGGAACGAGTTCAACAAAGCTATTCCAGGTGAATATGATTTTTGTTCAAGGATAGACCAATACAGGAGAGCAACAGGAGCAGGAGATAAAGTTAATGTCATGCTTAACTATGGTTATGCTCTTCTTGAAGCTGAATGCCTGAGAGCCATTAATACAGCAGGTCTTGATGCTCATGTAGGTTTTTTACATGAGATGAATCCAAGCAAGAACAGTCTTGCTTATGATCTCCAAGAGCCTTTCAGATTCCTTGTTGATATGGCTGTAATCAACCTTATTGAGTCCAATAAGATGGATAATAACGACTTTATCAGGACTGAGAGCTATTCACTCAGGCTCAAACCTTCAGGAGCTAAGAAGGTTACTGAGGAGTTTAATAATTTGATGAACAAGAAAGTACCCTACAAAAAACAATCTGTTATGTGGAGCTATGCCTTATTATTGAAAACTAGGGAGCTTGCTCAGTATCTTGTTGGTAAAAGGAAGACTATTGATTTCATTAAGCCTGCTTATAATGTTGAAAGGCAGGATTCAGATGATATTCGGCAGAAAATACTGAATATTTCTTACTCTGATTGGAAGAAGATGGGATTCTCAAAAGGTACACTCCATTACATGAAAAAGAATGCTGAAGCTGATAAGCCATTTACAATGAACGCTCATGTAAGGGAAAGGTTGGAGATGTGGGAAGAGTGTTAATTTTTATCTTGAGAGTCAAATTATGAAGGTTATTTTGGAATATCAAAAGCTAGTAACGTTAAATACAGTTTTCTATTTTTATCATTAGGATGATTAAATATGAACCTAAATCCAGTTTCAGTGTCATAAGCAATTTCTTTTTCAAAGTTGGGATGTTCCTTTACTATATTAGGTATCTGGGTAAGAACATTTGTGAAATTTTTGTTCCGGTTGAATATAAAAATAGCTGTTTTTGTATCCCTCCAACTTAAGTAATTAAGAATCTGGTCAATTGTATCCTTTAATATTGCAGCACCTCCCCAAAATTTACATTCTGCAATGAATATATTTTTTCCCCCTTCTCTAATTAATATATCCGTTTTTCCCTCATAATTAAACGTCTCACCCGTTGCAGCACCTTCATAATGTCCGTTTAATTGAACAAGAAAATGTTGCCTTATAGCTTCTTCACCTAAATTCTTAAATTCGCTTGGACTTCGTTCCATGACCATTGTCATATTTTGAACCACATTTAGTATATATTCATAATTTTCCATGCTTAATACTGGTTCTGGCTTAAACGGTTGAGTAGAAGCTGAAGGTTTAGAGATAATTGTTTTTCTTTTTGAAGGAACGCTATAAGTCTTAGGTGTTCCAGGTATTTCTCTTAAAGGAAAACCAAGTTCATAAGCAAGATTACTATCCTTAAGCAGCTTTTCTCTTCTAGTATTTATTTGGGATTCTATTTCTCTATCTAACCTTTGATTGAAATTTTTAATATCTGTTTCCACCCAAGTTAACCATTTTTCGATATCAGACAATATTTTATCAAATTCTACCCTAATATTACCTATTTCTAAATCGACTCCTTCTAAAGTTACTAATAATTCTTGATTTCGAACTTCACCTTTTGGAGGATTATAATTTAAAATAGAAGGCTGATATTTAAATAAACTTGAATCTCCTGTAAAAGGAATATAAAATGTAAACTTTGTTCCAGTCAGATAATATGATTTACTCCCATCTAAGAAAACTCTTTTTGAATCCTGACTTACATCTATCTCAACTTCTTCGTGTTGAATATGTATATTTTCTTTATCTATAACAGGCAACTCAAATGAGTAACTATCAACTAAATGTTCAGTATAGTCTTGCATGTTTACATTTAAAATGTAATTCTTATCTTCACTCTTAATTTTATTTATTGCATAACTAAGTCTGTCATTAAGAAAAGATCGTAATTCTCCATCGTTAAATAAATAATCATATATGAACTCGTACATAAAATTGCCTCGTATTTAATAACTTTAGTAAAGATAAATTAGTTCATTAATTTACTTTTAACTGTAAACATGGATTCATTCTTAATAAACTTATATTTAGAGATTTTAGTAAAATAGAAACATTCAAAATATCAATTCTATTTTTTATTGTTCATGATAAATGAACAGTATTGTTTTTAGTAAAAGTTCCGTTTTTCTTCTCAAATTTGCATAATAGTTAAAATTTGTAATAGAAGTTCGGTTTTTTGACGTTACCTATTACCCAAAATTAATTTGCTATAGGTATAATTCGAACCAAAGAGCTACGTTGATTTTATTTCATAATCTGCAAAGGCATTGTGAGAAACAGCATAATCATGTAGAAATTGCATTTTCATCTATCTTACTCTTCAAAAAAATCTCACCGGTACACCATATTCAAAAGCTTCAGCGGATCCTTGCTTCTGTTGAACAAATGATATGCCAGTGGATATGCCAGAGGGCCCAGTATCTCAAAGAGTTTCCGGTTTCTTTGTGAGTGCTTCAATTTCTGGTGGAGATTCTCTCTTATCAGATTATCATAGGACTCTCCGGTCATGATACTTCTTGCAGCGAAGTTTGCACTCTGGAAAGCATATCTCATTCCAAATCCCCAGAGGTAATCCTGAAGGCCGCCTGCCTCGCCTATGAGCATTGCACCGTTGTCATCGTGGAGAGTTTTTCTGATCTCAAAGTATCCATAGCCTCCGAACTTCCTGCCGGAGTTTACTTCATCAGGGTCGTAATAGTCTGAAAAATAGTCAATGGTGTTACTTAGAAAACTCTCAGAATCCCGCAGGTTCTTATTGTCAAAAACCGTTGCAATGGTAGCTTCTCCATTCTTGATGAGCAGATATGAGTAGAAACCTTTTGCGATATCATTACCAAAAGCCATGTGGTAATTATCAGGACTGTTAGTTTGGAATTTGATTCCTTTTGCAAACATGTTCCCTTTTTCCGGGCCAGTTGCAATCACATGAATTGGTGTATTCTCGTCAGGTTTAATTCCATAGTGAATATTTACACCGAGATCCTTTGCCTGCTCAAACAGACATGTATCAAGGCAATCATCAGCCGTGCCACGTTTTACTAAATAACAGGCATTATCGCCTGTGAGAGTGCGTATCTTATCAGAATAATGAAGGTCAAGTTCAGACACGGGGACATAATCAAATGACAGGTCAATTCCGAACGATTTTAGTTCATCAAGCACATCAGTTTCTTCGGACCAGTTCTCTATTCCCTGCCAGTCACTGTTAAACCTTTTACCAGTGACTTGCTTTTTCTCATATATATTGACATTATAACCATTCTTGCTAAGGATGATGGCACATGTAAGACCGCTTATTCCACCACCAAGAATGTTTATTTCCTTATTCATTTTAGCACCTGATCAACATGTCTAAGTACACTTCATGGAAGATTCTGTGCATATAATAACATAGGTATTTAAAAGGATTTTGTGTTTGTTTGAATTGTTCGTTTTAGTCTCTTTTTTCTGTTCCATTAGGACGATAAGTATACATACAATAATTAATAGAACTTTTAGTAATAACTGTGAATTATAACGTTTCAATATTGAAATTGTCAGGAAAGAATTTGATAATCCTGTATATCAGGAAATCAGATGCTATTGTATAGGAGCTTTCTTTTTGCACTAAAAGGTCTTCCTGCACGAATTAAAAAATGTAAAAACAGTAAGGATGAGAAATCCATAAAAACGCTCTAAATCATCGAGCAACATTCTCAGCAAATATTTGAATTGGATAATATCTTCGAAAATCTTATTGAATTTACAGAGAAGGTTCAAAGGGAGTTGAACAAAGTATGAAACTAAATTCCAGGTCCATATGTTCTTTTTTGTTAACGCTGTTAATTATCTCTGCAGGAGTTCCCACCGTTCAGGCAGAGTCTTCAGGTGATGAATGTCTGAGGGCGGTGGTGGAAGATATAAGTCCGAGTTCGGTAGGCAGGGATGAGGAATTCACGGTAGGAATAAGCCTTGAGAACTGTGGTACCCAGGTTCCTGAGAATATTACGTTTGAAATCATCAGCGTCCCATCGGATATCATAGTAATTGAGGACCTTGTAGCCTATATTCCTCAATTCGTATACCAGAATAGTGAAAGGCAGTTGAGATACCACATGAGAACAACTCCTGATGCCACACCTGGTCCTCACATCATTAAAATGAAGCTGACATACGGAACTGATAGTGTAAAAAGGACAGAATATTATGAAGTTGAAGTAGTGATAACAGGTGAGCATGCAGAGCCACGGATATCATCCATCAGCACAGATCCTGAATATATCTATGAGGGAGATACGGTTGACCTGGATCTTGAGATCGAGAATTTTGGTGAATCCATAGCAAAATCAGTAGTGGTTAACTTGAACCATGGCTTTAAAGGCATCACAAGTTCTACAATTGGTGCCATTGCACCTGAGGACAAGCAAACCGCACTTTTCAAGTTCAAGGCAAATAACTCAGGAACCTTTGATATCCCTGTTATCATAGAATATGAAGATGATTACGGCATTCAGAAAGATGAATATGATATTAAGATAACCGTGCTTGACAGGAAAGGCAGCCTGAACCTTGCGTCTGTAAAGGTCAATCCGGTCCTTCCCCAAAAGGATGATACCGTGGAACTTACCATGAGGATCGAGAACTCTGGTGACAGGACCATCAACTCGATACGGGTCTATGCAGATCATCCATTCCAGGGACTAAAAGAATCATTTATCGGAACTCTTGATCCTGACGAGGACGGACCTGCTGTGTTCACTTTTGTGGCAGATCAGTCAGGAGAGTTCGAGATTCCGGTGACCATCACGTATATCGATGATTTTGGCGAGGAACAGGTCAAGACGAAGGTCAATGTCATAATCATGAAACAGGATGATGGTGCAGGAACAATTATTATTGTATTGCTACTTCTGGCTGTAATTGGTGGACTGGCTTACAATAATTACAGAACGAAAAAGTCAAAGGATGAGATTATCAAGCAGCTAATGAAAGGCGGCAGCAGCCCCGCTGAAGATACAGAAGAATAGAGGTATCCGGGATGATAGATGATATCAGAGTTGGAGTCCTCATTGCAAGCAGCAGCATAAAGCGAGGAAATAAAAAGACACTTTTATTCATTGTCTTTGTTCTTTCCCTCATTTTTATGAACCTTGTATTCCTCCCATCAATGATAGGAGGAATGACTGTCCTCTTTACCGGCATCATGCAGGACTACCCTTACGGGGATATTGTGATCGAACCGACGGGTGATAACACTTACATCAACAATGCCGATAATGTCTTGCAGAAGGTTCGGGCTGTTGAAGGAGTAAGGGCTGCAACCAAAAGACTGGATGTGGGAGCATCTATCGAACACAAACAGAATGTTGTGGGAGTGACTATAACAGGTGTAATTCCCACAGAAGAATATGAGATCTCACAATATCCGTACATTATCAAAGAAGGGGATTTTCTGGGAGAACTTTCCCGGGATGAGATCATCATCGGCTCTATTATCTCAGGTACAAGTACAACATTTGGTGAAATTTATGATGATCTTGGTGAAACCAGAGTGGGATCACTTGTTGATGTAACATATAGCAATGGTGTGAAAAGGACCTATAAGGTCAAAGGTATCATGGAAGGTAATTTCGAACTTGTAGACCTGAATGCTATGGTTCATTACAAGGAGATAGAAGATGTATATGGTCTGGATAAGGGCAAAGCTACCAGTGTGGTTGTAAGGATCGATGAGCCGGGCACTGAAGATGAAATGAAGGCCAAGATAAGGGAAGCGGGAGTGAACGAGCAGGTATTCACATGGGCTGATAAATCGGAGACACTTATCAGGCAAGCACTGCAAAGTCTGGGTGCCATTGATGTCATGTCAAAGTTCGTAGGGCTTATAGTGGGTGCAGCATTGATACTTATTATAATCTACATCAATATACTGAACAGAAAAAAAGAGATAGGAATACTGAAGGCTGTGGGTATAACCCCAAGATCGATAGTGCTGTCCTATGCGTTCCTCAGTATGTTCTATGTTTCCCTGGGAATCTTTGCCGGGCTGATACTGTACCTGTCACTGATGTTTTACTTCCAGGCAAATCCTGTAGTATTCTACGAGACTATGGAAATAAGACCACAGATAGATGTAATGCTGGTCATCCAGAGTATTGTTACCATGCTTACTCTGTCAGTGATAGCCGGAACGTTGCCTGCATGGAGTGTGTCAAAGGAGAGCATACTGAAAGCCATATGGGGACGCTGAAAATGATCAAGGTGAAGAACCTCAAAAGGTATTATGGTTCAGGCAGCACGACTGTAAAGGCTCTAAATGGCGTTTCTTTCGAGATCAATAAAGGGGAATTTGTTGCTATCATGGGTGCTTCGGGAAGCGGTAAAACCACCATACTGAGAATCCTTGCGCTGCTTGATGATGCAACAAGTGGTGAATATACTATCCGGGGCCTGAAAGTCTCCAGCCTACCTGAAGCGGAAAGAAGCTATTACCGGCTGACACAGGTTGGTTATGTGTTCCAGGACTACGCCCTTATCAATGAGATGACCGCCGCCGAGAATGTGTACATTCTTTCCATGATGGAAGGTAAATCTAAGAAGGAATCCTATAAGGTTGCCCTTGAAGCACTGGAAAAGGTTGGTCTTAAGGACAAACATGACAGGATTCCAGATGAGCTATCAGGCGGAGAAAAGCAAAGGGTGGCCATTGCAAGGGCAATAGCCAAAAAACCTGACATAATGTTTGCCGATGAGCCCTGTGCAAACCTGGACACCAGGAACTCGGAACAGGTGCTGGATGTGTTCAAGGACCTGAACGATAATTACGGCCAGACCATTGTGATGGTGACGCATGAGCCGTGGCATGTGAAGTATGTTGACAGGGTGATAACCTTCAAGGATGGGGTTATGGTCGGCGATGAGTGGGTGGAAGATAGATAATATCCAAACCAATCAAACTTTTAATGGTTAGGAAAAATCTATCAAACCTGGAAGAAGTTAATCAGTTTCCACTTCCACGGGATGTTCAGAAATCATAGGCGTTTTCTCAATGATTCCCATCACATTGACAATTCCAAATACAATTCCAAGACATATTCCTGTAATTCCAAGGAAAGCATAGGCATCATAGAGTGTTCCTGTTTTCAGAATTGGCTGGATCACTAGTGGACTTGCCAGTTGTCCGAGGAAAAGCACAGTGGTAAATCCGGAAAATATCTTTCCGCGTGAATCCTCGGGTGCAATCCTTCCAAGCCAGCTAAGGTTTGTGGTGTTTATGATACCAAAAGCAATTCCTGTTATTATCAGTCCGGCTATAAGCGTAAGCATATCAGGTGCTATCGAGAGAATGAATACGCCTGCACCCATTATTATGAAGAAGAAAAGATTCATCTTCATTTCTGTGAGGAATCCTGATACTTTTACCTGTCCAAGCGCTCCAACAGTTCCGAAAAGTCCTGGAATTGATATCAAGGCACCAATTAGAAGTGCTGATGTTATTCCTTTTTCGTCCAGTACGAATGGAAGTTTTGTTGGTACTGAGAAGAACAGCACCATTAGTGTGAATGTAGCAACATAGATAAGAGCAATACTTTTGAGTGGCAGTTCCTTTTCTTTAAAGTCTTTTTGAACATTTTCGTTTCTATTATGTGAAGCATGTTGCTCATTTTTCTTCTTGCCGCTAAGGGAGAGCATAGCTCCCGGAATTATCAGTAGTGCGATAAGGTAGATATAAAAAGGTGCATGCCAGCTGATATCTGCAAGAGCACCGCCTGCTACTTCAAGAACCACGGCTCCAAAACCCATACATGCAGATTGCAGTCCTATCTTTTTCTTAAGCTCGGCACCGGAATAGTTGTCTGCTAAAAGGGCGGTGGCACATATTGTCATTCCTGCGATACCGATTCCAAGTAATATCCTGAAGGCAAGTATGAGGTAGAGTGAAGTAATAAAAGCACCTGTGGCTCCTACAAGCGCAAAGATAGCAAGTGCTATCATGAGCATGTTCTTCCTGCTGTATTTGTCAGCAAGTATTCCTACGAAAGGTGAACTGATGATAATTCCAAGTGCAGGAAGTGTGACTACCATGGAAACCAGAAGACCTGCATCAGGCACGTCAGCAAAAAAATTCAGCATCTCCGGCAGTGCCGGTGCAACAGCAGCTGAACCCATGATGGTAAGCATGGATACACTTAGGATGACTATGAGCTTTAAAGTCTCATTTTTTTGTTTTATGTCGGACTGATCATTCATTGCTGATCCTTTCCGGGAAATCCTTTCCATTTTTTATCACCGTTTTCATATGCAGCTTTGTAACTGTTTTCCGATATTCTGTAAAGTAATAATTTTGCCTGTTTTCTCTCTTCATCAGAGAGTCCTGAGAATGCAGCTTCTTCCCATTCTCTGTCTATTTTCACGACATCAGGAATGAGTTTATTACCTGTTTCCGTCAGGTAAAGCTTTACAGCCCTGCGGTTGTTTTCATCCGTGATACGCTTGACAATGCCCTTCTCTTCAAGTACATTGACCGCCCGTGCAATACTTCCTTTGTCAATGAGCAGTATTCCGGCAAGATGATCCTGCGTGATACCCTGCTTATCAGCGAGCACCATGAGTACGAAGAACTGACCTGCTGAGAGACCTAGTTCTTTCATTTTGCGGTTTATTCTCACAAAATGACTGCGATAGGTCATTGAGATAAATGCTCCGAGAGGGATATCGTCCATATTTTTCTCCTCATAATTGACAGTTGCCAATACAACTGTTGTCATGACAACAATAATGATAGGTTGAGTATTTAAGCATATTGACAGACTCTCAAATAAAAATCAAAACTTACAAGGGCTTTAATAATCATACAATAAATTCATGAAAATAGCCATTCTCCTTTTTGATAATTTCACTGCACTTGATATAATAGGTCCATATGAAGTTCTGGCCAAAATGCCGGGAGCTGAAATCTCTTTTGTCGGACACGAAAAGAGAGAATATGCAGATTCCTATGGACTTAAGCTTTCAGCCGGATATTCAATAGATGAACTGACGCAGGCCGATGTATTATTAATTCCGGGAGGATTTGGTATAGACAAACTACTGGATAATAGCGAAATACTTGACTGGATACGCAAGGTTGACAGTACCACAAAATGGATCACATCGGTGTGCTCTGGTTCCCTGCTGCTGGCGCAGGCAGTATTACTGGACGGAAAAAAATGCACTACACACTGGAGACGCAAGGAACAATTGCGTCAGTACAATGTTAATGTTGTTGATGAGAGATATATTAAAGATGGCAAGTACATTACATCAGCCGGTGTTTCTGCAGGAATTGATATGGCATTGTATCTTGTGAGTAAGATTGCAGGAGAAATGGCTGCTAAGATGATATAGCTTGGAATTGAGTATGATCCTCAGCCGCCATATGATTGTGCTTCACCGGAGAAGGTATCAGCAGAGATGCTGGAAAGGTTGAAGTAATTTCATTGAATATTGTCAGGAAGAAAAAATTTTAGTTACTTTTCCGTTTCTCAAAGCATTTCCTGAACTTCTCAAGTGAAAAAGGCTTTCCATGTCCCGGATAAAAAATGCTGCAGCCAGTTGAAAGAAGTTTCTCCCAGCTTTTGATAAGATCCTCTTCATCATTAGCAAAAGGCGGATAAACAGTTCCAGGAATCAGATTAAAAAGCGTATCACCAACAATTGCGGACTCATTATTGATTATCACGCAAATGGAACCGGAAGTATGGCCCGGTGTGTGAATTATACTGACAGATAGTTCAGGTTTAGAAAGGTCATATTCTTCTTCAATTATAATGTCCGGTTCAACAGGAGTAAATCTGCCGCTCCTGGAAAATAATTTATTTCCGGCTTTACTGAGGATCTTAAAAGGCAGCATTGTACCTTCAGGAAAAAGTGTATATCCTTTTCTCAGGTAAACTACTTCATCTCGGTGACTTAAAACCTTTGCACCGCTTTTTTCTTTTATCTCAGCAAGATGTCCTACATGATCGTAATGGGCATGGGTAACGATAATGTAATCTATATCAGTAATTTGAAGATTGTTTTGTTTTAGAGCTTGTTCTAAATTGTGAATGTTTTTGGAAGAACCGGTATCGATAAGAAAAACTAAATCAGGATTTGATACAAGATAAGCATTGGATTTTCCCATGTGAATGGGAGTTATGTTGTAAGTTTTGCTTTGTTCTGTCATTAAATCCCACTTCAATATGAGATTGTTTTGATATTACAAAAAATATTGTGGTTGATCATTAATTGTTAAAAAATTTAAAAATCTGGAATATAGATGCTTAAGAGCATCTATTATTCTTTATATTCTCTTAGACGTAATTGTCAGTAGTTAACAGCCTTTTTCACCGTTGATATCACCTTCTCAAATTCATCCTCATCCGGCACATGCTTTGCAAATTCAATAAGACTGCAAAGTTCCAGACATTCTTCAACTTCTTTCCAGTCCTTACCTGTCATTTTCAGGTGGTGGATCAATTCTGCATTTGTCACTTCTTTTCTGAGTCCATAGAAATGACTCAGGTATAGCCTCAGAGCCCGGGCAGCAGTTCCATATGCATCTTCTGTTTGTCCATCTTCATAGAGGCTAGCTGATTTATCTACAAGTTCCCTTGCTTCTTTCCTGAAATCGAAGATCTCTTTCACAGGTGCAACATCAACTGCAACGGGAGTTTCCTCTGCTTTCTTTGGTTTGTATTTGTTGTAGGCCAGATAAGCAAGAGCAAGAATAAGCAAAGCTCCGATAGCATACAGTGGATAATTATTTCGTTCCCTGTCCCTGACAAGTTCCACGCTATCCACACTATTGTTTACGAATCTGGCATTGATCTGGGCTGTTTCGTTCGCTGAATTCTCATATTGTATCTGAAGGTCAGTTGCGTTGCCACTTCGTGAGAAGGTTGAATCTGTTTCTGTGAAACCGTAATTCTGCAGTTCCTTCAGGTACTTCTGATAATCCTTGTTCTGAGCAAGTATATCTCTTAAGTTCTGCCGTTCCTCAGCAGTATCTTTCTGAAGATTTGTTATTGTTCCATTATCCATTTCTCCCTGGAGAGTCGCAGTGTCACCATTTTGTTTTTCATAATTTGCCGTGAAGGTTCCGGTGTTATTTGTCGATGGATTAACACTGACATCAGTCAAGTTGTAACCCATATCTGTCAATTCCTGGTTTGCCTTCTGGAAATCCTCATTTGAGGCAAGATTCTGCTGGAACTCCTGCTTCATTTGTTGTTGTTGCTGTATCTGCTGCTCCATTTGTGATTTCAGGGCAGAAGTGTCCTGATCCATCTGGTTATTCTGTGCAGCCTGCTGAGAGGTTTGTGTAGAAGACTGCGTGGAGGATTGCTGGTTGGCTAACTGCTGCATTGCCTGTTGCATTTGCTGTTCCTGTTGTGCAAAAGGGTCAGTTGACTGCGATGAGGACGCATCCTGAGATGAACTCTGGATTGGGTTTGAATTGTTCTGGATCTCTGATTCATTATCTACAAAATGTATCAGTATGTTCAGAGTCACAGCTTTAGTTCCATTTTCATCGTAATTGAAAGTCAGCGACACCTTCAAGGTCTCAGGATCATTGCTGGTCCCAAAACCGAGATTTGTTGCCGAGTCTCCGGCAGGCACTTGGAAACTTGTTGATTTTGAATTGGAACTGGAAACGTGTACGGAACCTGTGTTCATCTCCTGGGTGAAAGTGGCCTGTAATATTCCATTTATGTCTGTTCCGTAGGAATTGTTCATATAGAGAGGAACGTATGCTTGCTCTCCTGTAAGGAAATAGTATTCATCCTGCGGTAGCGTGAATGTGATATCTTTTGCAGATACCACCGGTACCAGCATAAGGAAAGATACCATAACGAAGAGAGATAATGCTATATTTTTCCTGTTCATTGGAGTATCCTCCCCTTTCCGTATCTGTAATAGAGCTGGACAAGTAAGGTCATAAATGCTGCAAAGAAGAACCAGTCCTTGATGTTTGTTTCTTCAGTTTCTCTTTTTATGTTCTCACCAATGTTCTTGTATATTTCATTCAGAGTACTGTCGTCTACGGATTTGAAATACTTTCCACCGGTTTCCTGTGCTATCTTCTGAAGTGTAGCCTCATCGAGTTCCGCATATTGTGGGTTCCCGTACCAGTCATAGCCCAGCAAAACCTTACCTGTAGATCCCATTCCTATTGTATAGACCTGAATATCGTTGGCTTTTGCGAACTGGATAGCTTCATCAGGGCTGATGTATCCCGCATTGTTAACTCCATCACTGAGTAAAATTACAACTTTTTTCTTGTTAGGGATGGATGATGCCATGTCAATTCCAAGACTGAGACCGTCTCCTATGGCGGTAGCTCCGTCTTTTGCTGCGATGTTCTGTAATTTCTCTATTACTTTGTCCTTATCAGGACTAAGATAAGCAGCGGTGGTGGCTCCTGATTCAAAGACGACCACTCCTGCATAGTCCTGGCTTTTAAGTGATTTGATCAGGATTTCAGCAGATGATTTTGCAGCCTCCAGTCTTGATGGCTGGTAGTCCTGTGCCTGCATACTTCCTGAATTATCCATCACAAGCACCACGTTCACTCCTTCTTTTGTTTGCTCAAGGGGAATGTGTGGATTTGCAAAACCTATTACCATAAGACCGATAGTAAGCAGTGAGAGATAAAAGAGATGCATATCCCTTTTTGATTTCTTACTATCGCCCATTGCGGATTTGATAAATGCAAGATTGCTGAATTTTATAGCTTCATTCTTTTTCTGTATCCTTGCTTTTTTCTGAAGATAATAAATAAGGGGAATTATCAGCAAGAATAGCAGAATATAAGGAGAATCAAAACCTGCCATTATCGTATCTCCTTTATTTTCTGATTTTAAAGAATTTATTTAGTGCAACTTCATAAGGCTCGTCTGTGACTAGATCGACCATGTCTATCTTCATTTTCCTGAAAAGTTTCTGAAGTGTTTCGTTATGTTCCCTGACAAGTTCTGCGTAGTGCATTCTTATTTCCTCGTCAGAGGTGTCCACAAGTAGTTGCTCACCGGTCTCTTCGTCTTCAAGTTCTATTAGACCGACATCGGGAAGTTCCTGTTCACGTGCATCCATGACCCTTAATGCCACGATGTCATGTCTGCTTTTCATAATGTTCAGAGGTTTGGAGAAGTCGTCGGAAATGAAGTCTGAGATTACAAAAACAATGCTCCTTCTTTTGAGCATTTTTGCTATGGACTCCATGCTTTCCATGATGTCAGTCCGTTTTTCAAGAGGCTCGTATGAGACCATTGTACCGAGCAGTTTCAGGACATGTTTCCTGCCTTTTCTGGCAGGAATGTATTTCTCGACGTCTTCGGTAAAGAGGAACAGGCCGACGTTATCGTTGTTCTTCATGGCCGAGAACATCAGGCTTGCAGCGATCTCTGTTGCTTTCTGCATCTTGCTAATGTTGCTTCCGAAGCTTCCTGAAGCTGAAACGTCGATGGCAAAATAGACACGCAGGTCCCTTTCCTCTACGAACTCTTTAATGAACGGACGATTGAACCTTGCAGTTACTTTCCAGTCTATGGCACGGACATCGTCTCCTGCCCGATATTCACGTATTTCAGAAAAATCGATTCCCTGGCCTTTGAATACTGAATGGTAGTTTCCGGCTATCAGTCCGTCAACCTGCTGTTTAGTACTGATCTCGATCTTTCTGACCTGTCTGATGATCTCTTTTGTATGGTGCATGGCACATATCTCCGGTTATTATCGTCTTCGGATGAAACCGGAGGCTTAGGGGACTTTTACTTTTTCAAGTATCTCAGTTATCACATGGTCGCTGCTTATCTCTTCGACCTCAGCTTCATAGTTGAGAAGTACACGGTGGCGGAGTACGTGGTATGCTACTGATTTTACATCCTCGGGAATTACATATCCTCTGCCATTCAGAACTGCATGTGACTTTGCAGCGAGTATGAGCCACAGGGATGCACGGGGCGAGGCTCCGTATTCTATGTGGTCTTCCACGTCCACAGAATAACTCTGCGGATGGCGTGTTGCATCTACTATCCGGGCTACATAGTCCATGATTTTCCTGTCGGCGTAGACCTGAGGGATAAAGTCCTGTATCTCGATGATCTCATTTGATGAAAGTATCTTTGATACGCTGGTCTTGACTCCCTGGGTGAACCTTTCGATTATCTCTATCTCTTCGTCCTTTGTGGGATAATCAATAAGCAGTTTTGACATGAACCTGTCAACCTGCGCTTCAGGCAGTTTATAGGTTCCTTCGGATTCTATTGGGTTCTGTGTTGCCATTACAAGAAAAGGTCGCTCAAGATGGAAAGTGTCACCCTGGATACTTACCTGTCTTTCCTGCATTGCTTCAAGGAGTGCAGATTGTACTTTCGGAGGAGCACGGTTTATTTCATCAGCAAGAATGAAGTTAGAAAAGATCGGGCCTTTAAGTGTTGAAAATGAGCCTTCGTTGTGATTATAGATCTTGGTGCCTGTGATATCCGCAGGCAGGAGGTCCGGTGTGAATTGCAGTCGCACAAAATCGCATTCAAGACATTCTGAGATTGTCCTGACCATGAGGGTCTTTGCAAGACCTGGCACTCCTTCAAGCAGCACATGTCCCTGCGACATAAGCGCTATAAGAAGGTTGTCAATTATCTCGTCTTGTCCGATTATTGTGTTCTTTATCTCTTTCCGTAGTTTCTGTATCTGTTCTGAATAATGGGTTGCTGTTTCGTTCAGTTTTTGAATATTCTCGTCCATTTGCTCACCTGCTTTAATGCATGTGATTCTTAAATTCCAGATTATTCATTCCATGCAAGCCCCAATCGCATGAATTTTTTAGAGCCACTTATATTGTACCAAACGAATGAAAAATAATAATGTGTTTTTATCTTATATGTTTTATGTTTATACTTATATCTGGTCGGAACTGCTAGATGAAATATTAGAGGTAAATAAAGACTTTTTCTGTCTATTTTAGTGTCCCGATGATCAAAAAAGAATATTAAAGAAAATAAAGCTTTACAAAAGCTTCATTCTTTCATTTAGAGTTATTATGGATTCTTTTTTGTTAAGTATACTTATATTAAAGCCAGCTAATGAGGGATTTGTCTGAAAAACATTGACTCCGGCTCATATCAGAGCAATATCAGAGTTCGATGTGACCTGACAAAAATAACGATGGAGGAAATGTAATGAGAGATACATGGATGACAATCGTGGGTCCGATATTGCTATTGTTTGCAATGTTCAGGGCTTTGCTACAGGTTTTACTGCCTGAGCTACCCATCAATAATAACAAAGAAGCTCTAAAAGGAGGATATGAATGAAACACAAGATCCTGAAAGGTGTGGCCTGTATGGCGGCAACAGCCGTTTTACTAAAGGCTGTGTTACCTAAAAAGCACATTAAAGCTGAAGAATGATTTCAAAATAGGCAAAAGCGATTTGTTGTAAATTATCCACAATACCACCACCCTGAGATAGCATATTTATCCTATCTCACAACCACCTTCTTATTGATTTTGAGAAGATGTTTTACATTATTTTCGGTTAAAGAAATCAGCTTGTTGTAAATTAGCCAGGCTGAACAATTACAAATAATCATATTTATGCAACTAATTTGATATAAATAATAATGCCAGGGAATTTTTATGAAAAATTTAAAATTTTACATGGTAATGGTTTTTCTTGTATTGCTGGTTTTTGCTTCCGGTTGTATCAGTACTCAGGAAGACCAAACATCCAGTGATTCTAATTCATCTGATGTGCAAATGGGAGATGTACCGACTGGTAATATGACCCCACCTGATGGCGATGACCCCACCTGATGGAACTCAAGGCGGTGACATGGGTATGCCTCCTGGTGGGCAAAGTGGTTCTTCCAGCGTAGATACCGGTACCGGAGCATACGTCTTAGCTGATGGAGAAGAGCTAACTGGAGGAACATGTACATCTTCAAATAATGATGAGAATGCAATCAGAGCAGAAGGTGAAACTACTGCAACACTCAACGATGTAACCGTAGAGAAAACAGATGGTTCTGCATCAAGCAATGATGCTTCCAGTTTCTATGGTTTAAATGCTGCAATTCTTGCACTGGATAATGCAGTCCTTAACATCAATGGCGGTTCGGTTACAGCTACAACTGAAGGTTCAAATGGTGTTTTTGCATATGATGGTGCAACAATTTACATTGAAGATACTGACGTTACTGTAACTGGTGGGAATGCCGGCGGTATCGAAGTTGCCGGTGGCGGAACGATGTATGCAACCAACCTGAATGTACAATCAACAGTGAAAGCTGCAATACGCAGTGACCGTGGCGGCGGAACAATGATTGTTGATGGCGGAACATACACAACCAGTGGAAGCTCAGGTGCACCTGCAATTTACAGCACAGCAGATATTACAGTAAGCAACGCAACCCTTACAGCAGAAACTTCTGAAGCAGTTGTTGTTGAAGGATTGAATTCAGTTACGATTAACAATTGTGATGTGACAGGAGATATGGAAGGTGTATATGGCGATGAAAGTTCAGAGAACATTCATAATGTGATGTTATACCAGAGTATGTCCGGTGATGCAGAAGTCGGAACCAGTTCATTTACAATGACTGGCGGGTCTCTTGTGTCTAATAATGGAGATATGTTCTATGTCACAAATACTCACAGTATTATCACGCTGAACAACGTTGACCTGACCCTTGCTGACGGAACAAATCTTATTGTGATCGCCGGTAATGATGGTTCAAGAGGTTGGGGAACCGAAGGTTCCAATGGCGGTACCTGTGAAGTCGACTTTAATAAGCAAACTGCAACAGGTAACATAACGGTTGATTCAATTTCTGAAATGACCCTGTCAATATCAGATGGATCTTCATACACTGGTACAATAAATCCAGACGGAACAGCAGCTTCAGTGCTTTCTGTAACCATCGATGATACAAGCACATGGACTCTTACCGGTGACAGCTATGTTACAGAACTCAGTGGAACCACAGACAACATTGACTTGAACGGTTACACATTGTATGTAAACGGAGTTGCTTTTGAGTAAGTCTATTGAGAATGGAGGAGGAAGTTTCTCCTCTATTATTTTTATTTTTGCTATTATCCTAGGCGTTTCTATTCTGATATATGCAAAACAGCGGGTAGTTGCGTTGTTATCTGTTTGCAAATAGATAGATTCAGGTAATGAATAACTGGAATTATCCCGAAGGGTCCGGCGAAGCCGGCGTTTTCCCACAGGAAGAAACAAAATAATCTGCCATAATACTCGGAAAACTTTCTTTACAGCCCTTCTGTATAATTATCAGCATAAATGCAACAATCTTCTGTACGGCATTATAGGAACGTGCCGCCTACGGCGGATGGTCGCATCGTTCTTTTGTATCAATAATTTTCTGCAGGTATTATTAGAAACACAGAGGAGCAGGGAACAATAAGTTTGACTAATCGGAAAAAAGATGAATATGAAATATATTTCCTTCAACTCTTTCTCTGCATAAATAAGAGACAAAAAACTGTACACTTTTATCTTAAAACTCAGTAATTTCTGTCAAAAACTTTATTCATCATAGTATCCTGAGTAAAAGGCATGAATGATGAATACGGTAACAAAAGAAGTGATACTTCAGACATTGATGTCATTCCTGGCTGGAACAACTCACTGGCATCTGCTTTTTCAGTCTATAAAGGCCCTTATATTCCAGGCAGGATTGCAACCCAGCATAAAACGGTCTTCAATATCCTTACTGAAAAAGGAGAGATACAGGCAGCAATATCAGGAGCAATGCGTAAGGTTGGCAAGCATCCTGTTGTCGGGGACTTTGTGGTGCTTCTCGACCAGAGTGACATAGGTTCATACACCATCGTGGATATTCTCCCGCGAACATCCTGTCTTTCCAGAGGTTCTGCAGGTGATTCCGGTGAAGAGCAATTGATAGCTGCAAATATTGATACGATCTTCATCGTCACAGCAGTAGGGCATGATCTTAACGTGCGAAGACTTGAAAGATATCTAACTATCGTTCACTCATCCGGTGCAAGGCCAGTTATTGTCATTAACAAGATCGATCTTGCTAAAGACCTGCCGGATGATGAGCTGGAAACGATACAGGAAATAAGAGATATCGCAGATGATGTTCCGGTGATAACTCTCAGTGCTCTTACAAGTACTGATCTGGAAAAGCTGGACCCTTTCATGAATCCAGGCGAAACGATAGCACTCATCGGTTCCTCAGGTGTTGGCAAATCCACCCTCATCAATGCTCTTTTAGGTCATGATATCCAGAAGACATTAAGTGTACGTGAAGATGACGATAAAGGACGACACACCACTACTGTAAGACAGCTTTTCACTCTCCCGAATGGCACAATATTCATCGACAACCCCGGCATTCGCGAGATCCAGCTTGGAGATTCGTCCGATGGCATCGACAGGACCTTTTCCGATATTGCCGAACTTGCCCTAAATTGCCGTTTCAAGGATTGCACTCACCGGAACGAGCCACACTGTGCCGTCAGAAAAGCAGTCGATGATGGCATCATAACTCAGGAAAGGTTCGAAAGCTATCATAAGCTCAGCGATGAGCTAGCCTTCCAGGCAGACAAGGCTGAGATCGGTCTGAAGGGAGTTGAGAAGAAAAAGTGGAAAGGGGTAGCTATTGCTAGGAAGTATGTTAAGTCTAAGGAACAGTGATGTTTGATAGAATATAAAATAACTTCCGGGGTAATCTGTGATTTCTATCTCTTATTTTTTGCTTTCAGAATCTGACCTTTTTTAGTTAACCTGTATTTTTGCATACGGCTTGTGGGTTTATCCGGAATGGTCATTTCGATAATTCCAGATTCCAGTGCAGGCAAAAGATAGTGTTTTCTAAAGTGTTCACTATTTTTCAAGCTTAGAGCATCCTGAAGTTCTTTTCTAGTCATTTCACCAACGATGGTATTAACCAGAATATCTTCCGTGGTGACTTCCGTGGTGACTTCCGTGGTGACTTCCGTGGTGACTTCCGTGGTGACTTCGTTAGCTTTACTTTTTCTGCGAAGGACAAGCACGAAAGAACCATCATCCAATATGAATTCCGGTTCGTTAAGGTCGTGTTTTTTGCAAAGCTGAATCATGTCCAGTGTACCTGTTCCTGCTTTTTCAATATATTTTGCCAGAAACAGGGGTTCAGCAATAAGAGGATTGGCAGGGTGAGATGCATGAGGTTTGCGCAGACTTTCCAGAGATAAGGATGGTGGCAACCCTCCGGGGTTCCATATTTCAAGGCGGTCGGCAAATAGCATAACCTGTACACTTGCGTTGCTGGTATAATCCTTATGTGCAATAGCATTGACAATTCCTTCAGCTACAACCGCCTGTGGAATATCATATTCCACTGGAGCTTCCGGTCCCTGATCTCTTGTGCCTACGGAACGTGTAAGTTTTGACATCACAAAATCTACGGATTGGTCTACAAGATCAAAGACTGTTCCTCTATAAATTTGATAGGATGGGATAGGTTTCTGAATTTCCGTACCGTGAAAATGCAGACATTTTACTTCAGATGTTATTAAGAATCTCTGAGGTGATTTGCCAAACAGAAGTATTGCAGCGTTTGATGGCATTTCCCTATCCATTAGGTTGAGATGTTTCAGGGCATCTGAAACGGAGATATTTTCATGGAGTGCATATTCTCTGGCACTCCGTGCTCTTGCAATGAACCAGTTAATCTTTTCCGGAGAAATGTCTTCAAGTGTTGCATCAGGACACGCAGATGCATCGAAAGGTCCGGTAATTATTGATCCTTTGTCTTCAAGATATTGTACTAATGCTGCATAGGCAGAAGCATTCAGTTCCGGCTGGCTTGAGAAACGGCGGCGTACTAGCTGTTTTTCGGCTATGGATATAAGTTTCTCCATTTTAGGATGCCTTACAACAGAACTGCTACCTTTCACAAAAACAAATCTTGGTTTGGATAATTTAGTAGCTTTGTCAAATTCCCTCTGAGTAGGTGAAAGTCCTTCGTCATCTTCTGAGCCATACTGTTCACCAAACAGAGAAATGTAGATGTCGCAGTGTTTCACTTCATCCAGATATACTTCATCTGCCTTCCTGTCAATTGCAGGCAGATTCTCAAACATGAAAACATCAAAGAAACGCCTGAGCAAAGCGTCACCACTAATAAACTCAAATAGAGATTTGCGTTCGTCTGCAAACTCTTTCTGGACACTGCTGATGAAGATGGTGAGCCTATTCATTTGAAGTTACTTCCATGATGGGAATTGATTAAAGATTTATTGATTATGAATATTTGAACTATTTTATAGTAAAACGAATTAGTCATTTTGTTTTACAAAAAGATATGGGGCTTTTTCTTTCAATTGTCTAAGCAAGTCTTCGTCAAATTTTGCTTCATAAAGAGTTTTGGCTTTTATCAACTGCTTGACAGATAAGCCTCTTGCTTTTCTAAAGTCAGTTTCTCTTAAATCAGCTTCTTCAAAATTTGCGTTCGAAAAATATGTCCCTTCAAAGCTAGTCTTTTGGCAGTCTGCATTTTTAAAAGTTGCTCCTGCAAATTGTGCATTTTTTACACTTGCATTTTTAATTATTGTGTTTGTCAAATCAGCCTCAACAAATATTGATTCTGTTAAATTTGCATTTGACAAATCAGAATTGTTTAATTCCGCAAATAGAAATGTAGATCTTTCCAAATCAGCCTCTACAAATTTACCTCCCCAGATATAGCTATCAACAAAAGATGCATATTTTAGTTTTGAAGAATTGAAATTAGCATATTGCAAATAAGAATAACTAAAATCAAGGACATTATGTTCATTTTCAGATTCATTATTTCTCCAATTGATAACCTCAATAATCGATCTAATTTCTATTGGAAGAATGTCATCGATTCCAGAGTCATCTGCCAATTTACGAGGTGAATTTTCTCTGATATACGCAGTTAATATTTCCATAATTGACCAGTGATCTTTCTCAGAATCTTTGGCAATTCTTTCTAATGCATATATTCCACCAAGTCTAATTTCAGTTTTATCACTACCTAAGTGTTCAACTGCTCTGGTGAAACGTTCAGTAATTTGGCCTTCTTCAAGAATCAACACATTTTTTTCAGTAGCAGATACTCTTCTCCAAGTAAAATAAACTCCAGCAAATAAAACAATACCACCAAGTATTTGAACCAATGTTACTCTAAATGCATTTTCAAGCTCAGCTAGTTCTTTACTGTTAAGATTATAGCTATATTTCTCCAATTGAATAGCTGGACCTTTCCATAGTAAAATAATTGAAATTACAAACAAGGTAATCATAATGGTTGTTTTGTAATTTGACAAGAAAGCAGACAATTTAGACTCAATAGCTTTTAATTTTAATTCAGGGAGTAGAGCTCTGTTGATGTATTTTATGTAGATAAACCCAATAACAAATTCGGCTATTAGCAGTATTATAGATATTTTTGTAATGTGATTATGCATATAAGAAAATAAAATTAAGTATTCATTTCCAACAAGGTTGAAACTTAGTATAAAGACGGTGAAGGTAAATAATAGACTAAATAGGATTGTTTTTGCTAATTTTCTATTATTGTCGGAAGTCACAATTAAACAAATGTATCAATATATTTCAAATTAACTACTCAAAAACAATAATAATCCTTTAATGATATCTCTTTCAATCCTTACTAATATCAAACTCTACCATAACTCCTACCTTACCTGAAGTACCTGTACTAGTGGTAGTGTTAAACACTTGAGCAAGACAATCAAACCAATTCTGGTTCAAGTACGCTGTTTGTGATTACTTTATAAATAATGTATCTTGTGCCGGAATTTCTACTCACCTCACAACACCAATTTTACCCATAACCAAAAACATATATGCCAACCCAGCAAAAACATTATTATGAAGACCATAAACAAACTTAGAATTCTTTATCCGGTGTGGACTGTCATAAGCATGTTTTCATTGCTATATGCACCGACACTCGCCAGCGACTCTACACTCTTCAAAGTTGGTCAGTTGGGTCAGATCGTTGTACAGGTGTTTCAGATAGTGATTGCTTTATTGCTGTATAAATTATTCATGGATACCGACAAGGAACAGGCATCGCTGATAGTTATATTCGGTCTTTTAGGAGTTCCTTTCTCATTGATGGCACTATTCATTCCCGATGCAATACACTTAGCAGAGGTCTTCTGGGGACTGTGGCTTATACCTATCGGCACGTTAGTTATCAGATCGGGAATGTTCCCAAAATGGATAGGATACCTGTTATATGTCGGATCCTTAGGATACCTGGGAGCAACGGTCTCATATTTCCTGATAGGATATGTGCCCTCCTTTGTTGATATCTTCACTATGGGGGAAATTATCTGGGTGTTATGGATAACCTTTGTGGGTGCAAGAGAAATCCGGAATTGATTGCGAATGGGGATTTTATTCAATAGCCTTAAATATCACTTCCTCTAATCCTAAGTTAATGTCAAACCCTACCACAACTCACACTGTGACTTTAGTGTCTGTGTCCTTAGTAGTGGTAGTGTTAAACGCTTGAGCACGATAATCGAAACTTTTCTGGCTCAAGTGCACTGTTTTTTGGTTACTTTACTGATTAGTGTATCCTGTGCCGGGATCGTTTCTTTCACGGAGAATTACAATGGAAGAAATGAATGGAGCAGAAATATTAGTTAAAAGTCTGGAGGACCTCGGGGTCAAACAAATATTCGGTTACACCGGAGCGGCAATACTTCCGGTATTCCATGCCCTTGAAAAGAGTGACATCGATATAGTCATCAACTCCAACGAGCAGTCAGCAGCCTTCAGTGCAGCCGGTTATTCCCGGTCAAGCAACGAGGTCGGTGTTGCCATAGTCACATCCGGACCTGCAATAACCAACACACTCACAAGTGTTGCCGATGCCTATGGTGACAGCATTCCCCTGCTGGTCTTTGCAGGGCAGGTCCCTGAGCATAAGATAGGCACCGACTCATTCCAGCATATCAATGTCCAGGGCATCTTCGGTGAAGCCGCCAAGAAGGTCATGCTGGTCTCAAACGACGATGACCTCGAGTCAATAATTAAGGACGCCTACTTTTTTGCAAAATCCGGAAAACCAGGGCCTGTTGTCATAGATATACCACTGGACAAACAGCAGAAAATGCACGAATACCAGGACATGAACATCATGAGGTTCGAAGAAAGCTACCATGATGACCGCCATCTCTGCGAAGAACAATGCGAGGAATTCTTCCAGTTGTTCCTGAACTCAAAAAGACCGCTTCTATATCTGGGAGGAGGTCTCAATTCTGAAGCCGGAAGTCATGCAATCCGTGAGTTCAATAATTACTTCAGGATACCCTCAGTCAACACTCTCATGGCAAAAGGAGTCCTCGATGGCCGGGATGACCTCAACCTCGGAATGCTCGGGATGTTCGGAACACCCTATGCGAACATGCTCATACAGGAGAATGATTTCTTCTTCGCCATCGGTGTTCGCTGGGATGACAGGGTTGCGGAAAAGGTCGGTTTTGCAATAGGCACAGACATAGCCTACATCGATATCAATCCCGAGAAGATGCACCAGATAAAGATTGAAAGAGGACCTAAATTCTCATTTATCGGAGATGCTGCCACAGTCATTATGGACCTGTTGAATTATGCTAAAAAGCACAACATCGCTTTGAACATTTTGAAGTGGCAGGAGCGTGCCAGATTCCTGAAGAGGTCCTGGCCACTGGATTACAACCGGCAGTCCGATCATATCCAGTCTGCTGAGGTCATGTCGCTGTTGTCTAACTATATCGATGGTAACACAAAGATAACCACAGGTGTCGGCAACCACCAGATGCTTGCAGCACAGCATCTTCCAATGCAGAAAGCAAAGTCCTTCATGAGTTCAGGTTCCTTTGGAACAATGGGCTTCTCCATGCCAACATCAATCGGTGTCCATTATGCCAATCCTGATGCAAGGGTTATAGCAATTGATGGTGACGGCAGCCTGAGGATGAATCTTGGAGAACTGCACACAATTGCATCACTGAACCTTCCGATTAAGATACTCATGCTGAACAACAGGAGTGACGGAATGGTCCTGAACCTGCAGGACGCAGCTTATGATGGTAAAAGGACCGGAACACAGCGACCAAAGGATGTTCACTTCGCTGAGATCGCAGGGTCTTTCGGTTTTGCTTTTGCAGAAAGGATATCTGACAGGAAAGACCTGAAAGATGGAATGGAAGCTTTCCTGAATTCAGAAGGACCATGTTTCCTTGAGATCTGCACGGACAGGGAAGAAGTTCTTTATCCGAAGGTTCCGGCTGGTGGCGCTTACAAAGACATGATACTTGGTCCGTATATTAAGCAGGTTTCAGATGGTTCCTAATAAGATGTGGATATTTGGAACTGAAACTAAAAAAAGCATAAGTCTTGAAATGAAACTGAGAGGTAAAAGAGGAAAGCTGACCCAAACGTTAGCATCCTCTCACTTAATTTGGATCTAAATAAATGTCTTCGAGCTTTTCCAGGTGGTTTTTTCAGGATTAAGACACATTATGAATCCTTTTTCGTTGAACTCTTTGAGTGCCCGGCTTATGTTCTGTATAGACCTGTTTGTTTCCTGAACAATATCAGATACTTTAAGGATTGGGTGGTTTTTCATGGACCTGGGGACAATAAGACGTCTGTCAATACCGAACATCCATGCAATCACTTCTTCATCAGACATAGCACCCTGAACTTGCCCAGGCATTTCTCTATTTCTTTTTGTGTACAACTGCACATTTATACTAAAAGAAACAACATTTCTTACAATACAACTAAAAACAAGGTGTAGTTATGAAAAAACAAATGCTGATCTTAATTGTAACACTCGCTCTTATGACTGCAGGCTGTGCAGGTATCGGTAGCACTCCAACAAAGACTGTGGAGAACTTTGCAGCAGAATTCAGTCAGGAAAAATATGACACATGCTATGAGATGATGTCAGCAGCCTATAAAGAAGATACATCTCTTTCAGATTTTGTCGATATCTGCAAGGATGTGAATCCAGATAAATATGAGTTCATAGAAGTAAGCAATGAGTATATCAGTGATAATACAGCAGTTGTTGATGTACTTGTTAATGAATCGTCTGTTGCTATCAAGTTCTCACTTGAGAAATTCATTGAAGTTGAACCTGAATACAATGAGGTTACAAAAGAGATTGACCTTGTAAAACAGGAAGATGAATGGAAGCTCACAGAATTCCCATATGTACTGACATAATGTGTCAGTTTCTTTTTTCATTTCTTATTTGGGTAATACTTAAGAGTTACAATGTGAAGTATATATGCGATTAGAACCAAAGTATCTCTCTCTCATAACAGAGGGATATAATATGGGAAAAATGATTTACTTTAGTGACGACGAAATTGAATTCTTCAATCAACTGATTTTTCGTATAGATCAAGGTGGCGGTATGGCCTGGATTGAAGAACTTGTGCAAAAGGACAAAAATGAGGTTTACATGAATTTGTGCAAGAAGATTCGTTGTTAATAAATCCGGAATATGGCATATCTTGAAAATATTTATAACCTGATTTTCAAGTTATGTGCAAATATTTATATCCTTTTCATCATACATAGGTAATAAAATCATTCATCTATGTATTTTATTTATTATGTGTGAGAGTCTAATGAAAAGAAAATCTGTATTATTGATCATAGTTTCAATTGTAGCGTTTCTCCTTCTCCTTTCTATTGTCATGCCATTTTTGTTTATAGGGAAACCTACCAACCTATGTACTATTGCTAATCAGGATGCAAATGACCACAAAGTCATGATTGAGATTTTCGATTCAGATAATACTTCCATATTCAAAGAAATATATATATATGATGGAACCCGGTACAAGGATATCACAGCCAAAACCTGAATGGATGATACTAAAACTTTCCATTCCCTCAGGGCACAGTGAAGAATGCATAATAAAAGCAACATTGGATGGCAATATCACAGAAACTCACAGAACAGATTTACAACTGTGGAATACTTTTGATATTGATTTATATAGTAAGTATAGAGAATCTCCTCTATCGATAGGGGAAGTTTGTGTATAAATGCTGTTTAAAGCTCTTCTTCAGTTTCATTAAAAAAGAAAAACAAATGGACAAAGCCCATTTCAAACGTTAACAGTGTCAGTCTTACAGAAAGAGTTCAGTGGGTACTGTTGTAGTCTTTGCCAAATTTCTTTTCCGGTATCTGTTAACATATACCTTTTACAGATAGTCTTTTCAGGTGTAATATCAGCTCTCAAGCTGTGTCCTGTGCCAGATTGGTGTATCCTTCTACAAGTTTAAGATTTGCATTTATAACAGATGTCTTGAATTTTTTAAGGTCATGGCATATATCTTCAAGTCCTTCAACCATGGCCTGTTCAGTAATAACCTGTCCATCAGTTACAACCTTACATGAAGGTATGTCCACTGCACGGACTGTCGAGTTATGAAGTATGACCACATCATCACCTATGTTGCAGTCAAAAACAACTGCTCCAAATCCCACAAAACATCTTTCTCCTATCGTGCATGGTCCGTGTACGATACAACCATGCGCAAGAGACGTATTATTTTTAACATCGACTTTTGACCCTCCAAGTCCATGTATGATCACAGCATCCTGAACATTGCAATTATCTCCAATAACAATGGATGACCCGGGTTCATCAGCTCTGATTATAACATTATGAGCCACGTAAACATTTTCTCCTATAGTAACATCACCTACGATGACTGCATTTTCAGAGATCCATGCTGTTTCACTGATCTTTGGATGTTGGTTTTTGGGGTTTGGATA
Organism: Methanolobus vulcani; assembly: GCF_900100715.1. Lineage (GTDB taxonomy): Archaea > Halobacteriota > Methanosarcinia > Methanosarcinales > Methanosarcinaceae > Methanolobus > Methanolobus vulcani. Next base: position 203,820 of record NZ_FNCA01000006.1, read on the forward strand.
AAGCATCTTTTTATTACCACCTTCAATTTAATGCATGTTTCAAATATGCAGATAAAATCTACTCCTTTTTCTGCACATTTATAGTGACTACTAGTCGAAACATTATCATGATAAATAATGACAATTTATTTATACTTATTGCTAAGGCTGGTGGACTATATGAATTCTTATCGTGCATTAAAAAAACAATATCAAATGGATTTTATTCCACATCGGAAGTTTCAGATGTTTTATCTTTCAAATGCTTTAAATGCAGTTCAGCAGCAGCTTTCTCAGCATTACTTTTACTTTTCCCTGAACCAATTGCAAGTAACTTATCTTTTAAAAAGAGCCCAACTGTAAATTGCTTTTCATGATCTGGTCCGTTTTCTTCAAGAACTCTGTAGCATGGATTTCCAAGTCCATTCTGGTGGAATAGTTCCTGTATCATGCCCTTTGGATTAGAGCCCGCTATTCTTTCCAGAGCACTGTCAATATCAAAGAACCGATAAACAAAATCTTTTGCAGCAGAATAGTTTCCTTTTGTTTCACTATTCCCGCTTATATTGTCCCCTCCTTCGTCAACATATATGGCACCAATAAGTGCTTCCATGATGTCGGATAGTTTCCCGTCGATGTTAACATGTTCTTCAGAAAGGACGAAGCGGGAAAGTTTTATTTTTCTGGCTACAGGTTTGAGACTCTCATTAGAAGCCAGCACTGTCCTTATTTTAGTAGCAACTCCTTCGATAGTGAGCCCTTTTGACCTGGCATACTCATTTATGCTATTGTCATGGAATGCATGTTCTGCAATTATAAGTCCGAGAACTGAATCTCCAAGGTATTCAAGTTTCTCGTAGTCTTTATTCTCCAGCCCGTTAACTTTCCTGAAAGCACTCAGTTTTTCCTTATCTCCGCTAAAAAGTGAACCATGCAAGAGTGCTTGTATAAGGTAGCTTTTGTCTTTGAATTTGAAACCAATGATTTCCTGGAACTCTTCAAGGTCATCGTCATTGACACTCAGGTCAGAATAAACTCTCACTTTTTCCCCTCATTTTTCATCATAATAGTTCTTATTTTCTGGAAGCCTGCTTGAAATCTGCCTAAAACCGGCTTATTCCAGAAGAAGTATTCCAACACATTTAACCCTATCAAAGTTACAGTACTTCATTTCTACGCTGGTCTTTTCCATAAGCTCTGATAGATTTATTCCCACTGCTTCAGGTGGAAATCGCCTGATTTCCGGTTTATTACATAAATCGCCACAGATATCACATTCATTGCATGCACCCGGACGCAGCAGTTGAGCATAAACAAAACCATGCCTGAAAGCCATATGTTCAAGTTCCAGCATTTTGTGAAAAGAACCCTTACGTAATCTGGACCATGCTTTGAATATATCATCTTCTGCTGATGTATCATGCTCTTCTATAAGCAAAATCGCAGAACTATATTCACTGAGTATCTTCCTGAACTCATCGATGGAAATAATGTGTGGCGGACAGCTCAGTCTTTTTCCATAACCTCTGCATCCGTAAGCACATTTCAGTCTGGCACGGTTCTCAACATCTATGTCAGATGCATCCAGCATGTAAGCTGAGAGTCCCAGTTCTTCTGCCTTATTCAATAGTGATTGTGCTTCTGTTCTCATCTTATAATATTCAATTGAACATAATTGTTTAAAAAATAATCGCAATGCTGCCAGTCACAATGATCTGTCCATTTATCCGGGACATCTTCGAGAAATCTCCGGAATTAAAACACACTGCTTTTTATATTTGTATGCTAGAACTTAAATTAATAGAATTGGGGTGATGTCATGGAGGAATGCTGTCCAAGATTTGATCCAACACCTTGGGATGGAAAAGTAATCGAGTGGAATAACAAGAAATTCATAAAAGACAAAGTGTTAACGCTTTTCTATATGCCAGTTAATTTTGGCAGAGTAATGAGGAAACTTGATAGAAAGATCAGGGATGCAGGTGCAGGAATACCTGAAAATCTTTGTCTTTCAGACCATACATCAAAATGGAATATGGATGTGTATCTTGCAGTTAATAAACACATTTCTGATGCCAGTAATGTACTGCTGAGTGGAAAGTTCTTAAGCAAAGTTTATGAAGGTCCATTCAAGGATACTAAAAAATGGTGCGATGACTTTGAAATTTACGCAAAGGAACTGGGTTATGAAATTACCAACTGGTTCATGTGGTATACTACCTGTCCGAAATGTGCAAAAAAACATGGAAAAAATTACGTTGTAATTATAGCAGAGATTGAGAGCAGAGATTAAGTGAAAAAGAAAAATGAACAAAATGTTGTCTTATTCAGTAAAGACAACATTTACCTCTTTTACATCCCAGAGGGATTCGATCTTCTCGATGACCTCTTCTTTGATGTTTGCTGCAAACTGATGGTTGGATGGAAGGTCTATAAGTATCCTGACAATACCGTCATTGATCTCCATTTTAGTGACCAGTTCGGTTCTGATGATATCAAGGCCGGCCATTGGATTCATCACATGCTTCAATCTGCTTCTGATAACATCGACAGTTGTTGGTTCCTGTTCGCTTACAAGGCCATGCTTTTCCTCATAATCTCTTATGGCTGCACGAAGGCCTTCTACTGCAAGCACGGAACAGTGAGCTTTTACAGGTGGAAGTCCTCCCAGTTCTTCGGTAGCCTCCTGCCAGCTTATCTTCTTTGCTTCTTCAATAGTCTTACCTTTTGCAAGTTCGGTTATTATGGAAGCTGTTGCAATATTAGAAGCACATCCATATGATTCGAATTTTATATCCTCGATCACCTGCGTGTCGGGATTTACCTGCAAGTAAACAGCAACCATGTCACCACAGGCTGGGCTTCCTTCCAGTCCTTTTCCATCCGGATTCTCCAGCTTACCTACATTACGTGGATTCTTAAAATGCTCAAGTACCTTTTCTGTGTACGGAAATTTCATGTTCTCACCTCATGCCTCTTTATTGTACAGGGGACTAATTTCCCTGAGCTGCTTAACTATCTCTTTTATCGCGTCTACCACAGCGTCCACATCATTCATACTATTATAGCGTCCGAATGTGAATCTGATAGAACCGTGTGCTCTTTCATGGTCGCCACCGATGCCCAGAATTACATGACTGGCTTCCAGTGAACGACTGAAACATGCAGAGCCCGTGCTCACTGCAAACCCTCTCATATCAAGGTGCAGGGTCATGGATTCTCCTTCTACGTAATGGAAGGTGATATTGGCATTCTGCGGGGTTCTCTGTTTCTTGTTTCCGTTCAGTGTGACATGGGGGATCTCTTCGAAGACTCTCTTTATAGTGTAATCTCTCATTGAAGCCAGAAACTCTGTTTCTTTATCTGTTACAAGTTCCACAGCTTTAGCAAAACCCACTGCTCCGGGAATATTTTCAAGACCACCACGACGGTTTGATTCCTGGAAACCCCCATCCATCCATTTTTCAAGTGGTGTTCCCTTGCGTACATATAATGCACCAACTCCTCTTGGTCCATGAATAGTGTGAGCTGACATGGTGATCATATCGACAGGGATTTGGCTCACATCAATGGGAACCCGCATGTAGCTATGTGTGGCATCTGTATGGAAAAGCACATCTTTTTCTTTGCATATCTTTGCAATTGCAGCGATGTCCTGAAGTGTGCCAATTTCCTGATTTCCATGTTGCACTGAAACAAGAATTGTATCATCACGTATCTTGCTTTTAAGTTCATCAAGGTCAAGTATCCCTTCTGAGTCAACACTTATGAAATCCACATCCCATCCTTGCTTTTGCAGATTCTTTGCAGTGTTAAGTACCGGAAAATCCTCTATTTTTGAGACGATAATATGTTGTCCTTTCTTTTTCTTCAGAGCAGCACATACGCCTTTTATTGCCATGTTACTTGATTCAGTGTCACCGGATGTGAAAACAATTTCTTCCGGTGTGGCAGTCAATGAGTTTGCAATTATTCCTCTGGCTTCTTGCAGACCTTCTTTTGCATCAATTCCCATTGAATATCCAAATTCAGATGTTGCTACTGCATAAGTATCAAAGAAATATGGTTTCATTGCATCCAGAACTCTTTCATCCAGACGGGTACTGGCTGAGTTATCAAGATAAATCATTTCGTTTAACATGTTTCACTCCCTGTTTGTTTCTTCTTAATTTACGGATTCTTAGATAAATAGAGTTATCTTAGCATCCTTCGCTTCCATAATATATGTGCCAACAGCGCCGTATTCATCTATCCACTGGCTATTCAGTTCCTCTTCTTTGATGCCCATGATCTCCATGGTCATCTCACAGGCGATCACTTTCCCACCAAGCTCCTTGTAATCTTCCATGAGTTTATCAAGTGAAACAACATTGGCTTTTTTCATCCTGCTTTTAACCATCCATTTTCCAAGTCCGAGTAAATTCATCCTCGAAAGTGGTCCTTTATCAAGTCCGTTCTTTTTAAGGCATTGAAGACCCCAGAACGTGAAAAAAATAGAAGCATCCATTCCCATGGAAAGTGCACCATTTGCAACAATAAGTGCACTGTATATTTTGTCAAGATCGCCACTATGCGCTACTATCACTGCTTTGTCTGTCATTCATTCACCCATTCCCCAACATAATTTCACTTTTTGATACGGATCTTCCACTCTTTGTCAGTATTCTCGTCTACTTCCACAACTTCAAGTCCCATTGCTTCACAAGCCATGGGTATTTCTTTTTTGGATGCAGGATGCGTTCCCAGTATTATTATTTCATCACCAGGAGCAGCTTTTCGTATTGCTTTGCGACATTCTACAAGAGGGACAGGACATGTCTGCCCTCTCACATCAATATTTGTTTCTGTCATCTGTTCTCCCCATATTCAGAATTTCTAAAAATGCCTATTCCTATTATTACAATAATATATGTTCTCTAAGTCTATTTAACAATTGTGAATCAGAAGCTATTCCTGATTAGTGAATAACAATTACCAGTTCTTCCAAATGTAATTATTGATAATTCCTTATCTTTTAGCAGTGCAAAAGAAGCATTATTGGATTTTCCAATATATTCCGGACATGAGAATATCGATAGCATCTTTTTATCAAAACACCATGCATGACCTGTAAAGAGAGCAGTGTGCCCGCGTACCATCAGAGAAAGTTCATTCTTATCCATAAATTCGGTAAAAACATCTTCACCGAAACATTGAGGGCGGGGTCCGCGAATTGATGCACTGATGCCATCACAGCCGCTTGGATCATTCCATAAAAAGTGAAAAGCTTCTTCTTTATTTATGCTTTTCAGGTCTACTGGACCAGGAATTCCTCCATGAACACAGAATATTGAATCATTGATGACTGCAGAAATTGGCATTTCCTCAAATGTGCGGTTTGCTTCCATGAACAACTCTTCGTCCAATATTTCATCATAAAAACCATGAATCCTATTCATTTCTCTGGTTTCATGGTTTCCTCTTAGTAAAATAAAAGTTTCAGGTTCTCTTAATTTCATTTTAAGGATCCTTTCGAGAACCTCAGAAGAATGCGGTCCTTTGTCAACATAATCCCCAAGAAAAACAATATGGTCACATTTCAGTGCTTTGCGAATATACAGGATAAATTCAAGCGCTTCCAGATTCCCATGAATGTCCCCGACTATCAAGGCTTTCGATGAGTTTACACGTACCAGTGCATCTTCTGATTTGAAGATATCAAATGTATCCTGCAAAAGTTTATGTAAAACTTCTTGCATGGCATCAATTCCTTTTTACCCATTTTAGCAACTTTATTGAGGCTATGTGTAATTGAGTGGGCGTATATAGCTATTGTTTCAGTACTTTCTGTATCAGTAGCAATCCTATAAGATTCACGGCAACTATCAGGATTCCTCCTGTTATATAACGAGGGTTTTGATAGGATTTATCACTTTTGGAATGCTGTTCTGATGTTAAGAGGCTGACAGAATTATCTGATCCTGCACGAAAAGATTGCTGTACAGTATTATCCGGATCTGATGAAGGTTTGAATGTTAGCACATATTCAATGTCTGGTTCAAGGCCCTGCAAGGCAATGTTTTCCATGACATTATCTCTGAAGAGAACTTCATCATTTCTACTAAGAGTTAATTCACCTTCTTCTGGAATAATCGCTTCAATATTAGCGTAATTTTTCAGTTCAATTACCTCTCCATCGGCAAGTCTCAGTTTTCCCGGAATGTTTAATACTTCCAGAATTGTTGGTGCGATATCTTCCTGTTTAAGAATCCCGCCTACAACAACATTTTCGATATCATTTGCTGCGATTACCAGTGGAACTTTCTGTGATTCGGTCATCACTGAATATTTTTCTGCCTGATGTCCACCTTTAGAATCATCTGTAGGGAATGCCATCCCGTGATCGCCTGTAAGTACAAAAGCCAGGTTATTTTTAAGACATGTTTCATAAAGCGAGTAGCTTGCATTGTCTATTCCCTCAATGCATGAAACGTAACCACTATTCTTTTTGTAGTGGCCTGCACTGTCAACGGCACCTGCATTTATTGTTAATATGTAATTCTGTTCAGGATACTCTTTTTTCATGTATTCAATTACATCAATTCCGGCCTCTATGGCCCAGATGTTGTATTCATTGTAACGCTCAATTGAGCCTTCTGGATACTGATTAAGTTTTTTCTGCAACATGGAAGAATGTGACTGCATTAATTCGGTAATGTCAAGTGAGATACTTTTGGCCGTACTATCTGTGAGCATATTTGTTTCAATTACTATTCCGGGTTCATTTATGGAGTTCTCCGTATCATGCATCACTACATTTTGCTTACTGCAAAATCCATATGAATCTCCTTTCTCCATGATCGCAAATGTAAGATAATCATAATCGTGTGCAATGTCAAAGATTGTTGATCCTGAAGAGCCGGTGAGTTCAGAATCTGCTTTGGAGTAACCTGTGGCAATCACTGAATGTCCTCCTTCTGTAAATGTCTGGGGCACTGTTACATCCAGTATCCTGCAATTATTTCCGAATATCTCCTGCATTTTTGGAACATCTGCTTTTTCAAGCACTGATCCATCTATTGCATAGGGTGTGTATTCAGGATAGATGTAACATGAACTTAAGCCGTCAATGATGAGAATTACAGCACCGTGGGGAGAATTTACCGGTCCAATTTCTGCAATTGAATTTGCTTCTGCAGGAGCTATGAAAAAGCAGACTATCAGTAAAAAGATACAACAAATTGAAAATAGATGTAAGGCATCAGTTTTTCTTTTAGGGTAAATCATTTTTACGTTTTTTATTAGTGCCATCCATCTAAGGAACAAGATGTCTCCATAATAAAGTTTCTATTTAGTTTTAGTTAATTTATTTAAGTTAACTATTGTTTTTGTTACTGTTTTTCAGCAAAAGTGTGAGGATCATGAGCACTGCAGTTCCTGTAAACATAATCTGGTATCCGAATTTTGTAAAATACCCCATGATCATGGGCAGAAATGCAAGTCCCATGTATGTGTATGTAGTAAAGATACCCATACTCGTTCCTTTATCATTTTTATCAATGTCCATGTAAGAAACAGCTATAGGCAAGCCTATCATACCAATTCCTGAACCTATTCCAAGGAGTGTAAAGCCTGTAAGTGGATATTTTATGGAGACTATAACTCCTGCAGCAGCAAGTATGATTCCTGAATTTATCATTTTCCTGTAATTGATATTCAATCTTCCTGCAATGAGATTAGTGGCCATGGAACTAATATATACAATAGCTATCACAATTCCAAGTTCTGGTTTGCTAAGCATTCCACTGCTGTACTGTGGATAGTACGCAAGCATTACTCCTGTTATTCCGAAAATGAAGAATGCAATTATCCATGTTGTGATGTACATTGGGTTTAATGCTATGCCAAGGATCTTTTTTGTTTCATTCAGGAAGATATCGTATGAATGTGGTTCTTTTCCTGTTTTTGATATTTGATCATTATTTTTACTTCCTTGTTGATAAGTCCCGGGTATGATCATTCCAAAACAGAATACTATCAATGCCAGTGCTGTGAAAAGTATGATTGCTCCTTTGACGTATCCATCTGCCAGAAAGCCTGCAGCTACTGCTCCTGATGCAAGCCCTGCGTTGAGGAGAAAATTGAATTCTCCAAGGTATCGATTCTTGTTTTGATATTCTGCAAGAATTGCATATGCAGGTGGGAAAAAAGCACCACACGCGCAACCTTCCAGTATTCTTGCTATTATCATGAGATAGGTATTACTGGTTAGTGTGAGCATTATGCCGGAAATTGCTGTAAGGGAAATAGCAAGAATGATCAGTTTCAGGTGACTGTACCTGTCTGCTATAAATCCGAACGGTATCAAAGTTAATAATGCTCCGATAAAGTATCCGGAAAAGAGTAAAGTATATTTAATGGTGCCAGGTCCTACTGAGGAAGCAGAGGCAATTTCTGGTAATACAGGAATAACTGAATTGGATAAACCCATAATGAGGAATACAGTGGAGTAAATGAAAAAACGTTCTTTTGTCATACAATTCCTTCGCGGATGATTATTATTGACATGTTATTTAGTTTTAAGTTCTGGACCTGTTTAAGTTTTTATAGAGCGTGTGTCAATAACAGGTTCCTTTACATTTTTACAGTGTGTTACCGTAAATCAAAATCTATATATTTGAGTGTATATGTTATGTGCAAAAGAGGAAACGAGCACAAGCCAGTCTAAAATAATTTGTTAGTATATAATATAGTATACATATAATATTATCTGTTTAATTTTTTAAAAAAATAGTATGAATTTTAATTAATAATAAGTATTAATAATTTGTATGTGTTATTATTATATGTATATTTTTATTTATTTATTTATTGCTAGCTGAGTATAGACAAAGCAATACAAATTCTTAATTATAAATATAGTCTTAATTTAATCAAACTTGCATGATTAAATTAATAAGTATTAACCTAAATTTACTAAATATATAATTTTTATTACAATTTTCTATACATGCTATATTTATTATTAATGTTTGCGGATTTCACAAAACATTGTTTCAACTAATTTTTAGTAAATTGGGTTATTCCAAATTTTTATTTTAATTATGTAGGCTAAAATGTCATGCCCAACCAGTTCTAACATACATCTTATTTAATTAATAGAATATTGTTTGTTAGCTTGATACCGTTTTTTGCCGATGATAATTATATAGTCGCAGAACATCCTAATTACAATGACTATATGAATAAGGTCTATGTTGGAATTACTATAATTTATCCTGATACTTTTGTGTAGATCATGTTAGGGTTGGAGTTCAGAACACCCATATTCCTATATACTCTGGAATAGCCGATTTCAGAAAAACATACCCTTTTTGACGATTTTTGGAAAATCCCATTTTCATTCCTATAGACTATAGGAATATGGATGTTTTTGTTTGAGATCACAGAAAATAGGACTTAGACTTTACAACTTTTACTTAAAAGTAAGCTCATTTTTTACGGCTTGTTCAGAAAATCCGCGCAGATTTTAGATTGGTGTTTTCGGTGCTGTGACTCTAGAGTAAACGTATCGAAAGCTATTAAATAAAAATAGCTGAATATAATTTGTTTTGTACAAGAAACACATAATAAAAAACACTTCACTGTTGACTAACAATTAAAATTATAATAAAATGTTGAACAAACTTCTATAATTATTATTTGTAGCATCAGCTTTTTTTCATGAACTTTTAATATTAATTTCTAAACTTGACTAAATTATAATCTGTGATTATATCTCCGCGCTTAAATTATTATAATTCACAGATTTTGTTCACAAAATCCCCAAAAATAGCCAAAAATAGCGTTTTTGTTCGTATTAGTACGAAATCAACAATTAATTAAGTGTGTTTTTATAAATATATGTTAATGTATCAATTTATTTCTTCAAGTTGTAAATTATATGTGTAACAGAATATTGTTACATTGCAATATACGCCAAAGTATAGAATTAGATGTAACTAAATGTAGTTACATCTTACTTTTTTGGTGACACTTTGAAGTTTTCGCAGGAATTCATCTGTTTTTCAATACTTCCTAACTTATACCAGACAGATACATTAATAAGTAAAAGAAGTTGCACTTATAGTGCCAGAACATTTTGGAGATGTTGTCGGGTACATGTTTTCCCTTGCATAAGACCATAAGGCAACAAGCGCTATGTCTGATAGAGGATAGCACAGACTTTTTTATGATCATCCTCTATCAGACTAAATTGAAGCATATTAATCATATAACCTAGCAACACCAAATTTTGTTATATGATTAATATTCACTAAACTCACTCCCCCGAGTGCTTAGTATCTTAGTCGCTTACTCCCGTTTACTTGTTTGTTTAACATGATATATAAAAAAATTGTATTTTTATTCATAAAGGTCTCTGAAATAATAATGTTGTTATTATTTTTAATAAGGTTAAAAGCATCTAAGAGAATGAAGCAAAAATAAATTTAATATCTATATTAGATTGAGATGTATCTCTCATAAAATATCCGTTGGAAAGCTAAAAGAAGTTGCCTTGTGTGGAAGGGTTGGTTGTTACAGGTATCGGAGGACAATACGTTTCTTCCACTTAAGGCAACAATGAATGAGATGTCTGATAGAGGATTGCACAGACTTTTGGTTGTTTGGTTGGTATATTATGATTTTCCTCTATCAGGCTAAATTGAAGCATATTAATCATATAACCCCATACCACCTGATTAGTTATATGATTAATATTCCCTAAACCCACTCCCCAGCGTGCTTAGTCCCATACTCCATTTTATTTATATGTTCACTAAGTTATATCAACTAACTGCATTTTTATTTACAACACCTTCTGAAATGTTGATGCCCTTATTATTTATGACAACGTTATCTGCATCATAAGTATAATATTTTCAATATCCACAAAAAGCAGCATGTTAAATAATTATGTGTTGGATTCAAACTAAAAAAATCAGGTAATTTGGTAACTATGCAAAATCTTATATTAAAATCTTATATTAATTTTTGTATCAAAAATTGATAGACGGGTATAAAAGTTGCCTTATGAGGAAAATGAGAGATTTATCGGATAGGTTTGTAACATAAGGCAACTATTAATCTCATGTCTGATAGGGGGAGGTATAGATCATTGGTTGGTATGATGTATTTTGATCCCCTATCAGACGATGTTGAAGTATTAATCTTATAACAAATTCAGCTACCAAATTTGATTTCTGTTACAAGATCAATATCTAAGCCACTCCCCAGCACGCTTAGTCCCGTACTCCAATCTATTCATTTGTTTACTATGCTATTTAAAAAAACTTCATTTTTATTCATAATGCTTTTTGAATAAATAATACGGTTATTATTTTCAATGATGTTAATATTAAAAAGTTGCTGGCTTGTTTCTAATATTTATTGTTAATTTCAGAAACCATAATGTAACTCTTGTGTTATGTTATGGTGCAGTATGAGGAATTGCAATAAATGTTATTATGCTTCACCTAATAAGATGTCACTAATCCTAAACAATATTTTGTAGTTACTTATTAATTCCTGAACATTAACCAGTTATTATAAGCAATAAATAATATTCACATCTTAGCTAACGTATATTAGTACTATATTATGCATCATTCTTAGTTACGGTATTACACAAATTAAAATAAAAGAGTCTGATAAGGATATTTTATTGGTGGTGGTACGAGTTATATCCTCATCAGGCAACCGGGCTAAATTTTATTCCCCACTCAATTTATGTAAATTCTGCCCTTTAGTTACCATATTGATCTATGTTTCACAGCAATTTACCATAAATCAAGGTTTCTTATCGTGGTGTTTTTGAGCCCCAAACAACACCACTATACGCTTCCGGTTGAATCGAATTTAAACAGAAGCGCTAATTACTTTTATCTTTCACCTTATAGATAAAAGGAAAAGAAACTAAATTACTAAACTTGATTTATAGAGTAATCTCAAAGATTTGTTATTGTATATTTAGAAGATATTCCTGCAGTGATTCCTTGTTAAATGTAAGAAAAGCATTAAACCACAAACAATGTTTCAGAACATAATTATCAGTTGGTATAAAATGTTTGGAATAGCCGAGAAAGCCTTATGGGACAAAATGAAATTCGGGTAACTGGGTAATTGTCCCATAAGGTAACCACTAATGCCTAATGGTTAATAGAAATTATATTTTTCTTCTATTTATGATAGCATGAAGCTATGTTTAGAAATATAGATTTTTCCAGATTATTTGTAACAAATAGTTTTTATAATAAAGATGGAACTTATTTTGTTTATATGAAATCAATTGCTACTAGTGTTTCATTTTAGTAATGTAGATAGGACAAGAACATTTGATCATTGGAAAAATGATTTATGCTTTCAGTTGGTGCGATATTATGGCCTATCTACAGAACATGTTTATGCTATGTTTATATTTATTACATTAGGAAATAAACTTCTGAAACTAAAGTTCTGATAGTTGAAAATCAAAATATGATTGCCTGATAAGAGGCATGTTAGGGTTATTGCTCGGTACTTGATACTTATCAGGCAACAGGAGGCACAAGTTTATGAAAATTTCAAGAATTTATATCTTTTTGTGCATTTGTTACTCTGTAACTGATCCTATATATATGTTTATTCAACTAAGTTAGTTGAATCACATAACACAATATTCTTGCAAGAATAAGAAAAATAAAGAACATCAATTATGCTTAAGAATCAAATATTATCCTTTTTTCAAAAATTGACAGTAATAAACTGTGCGATAAATAAAGGCCTGATAGGAACATGTTAGGGTTAGGCTAGGCAGTTAGTGGTTATCCTTACAGGCCTTAGGAGGACTTATTATAGTTCACTCCTACACTATGCAACAGTTACTTTTTATGTAATATTATATATAATTATGGTAAACTAGTTTTGTTTAATAGTATAATTGTATGATTTCTTTAAAGAGTAAGGTATTCTTATTTCAAATAAATGAATGTCATCTAATTATGATTCAAAGAAAAGATAAGTATAGGTTCCTGATAGATGAGGGAACAAACGATGGTGGTACAATATAGATGGTTAGTGGGTGTTATAAAAGCTCTATCAGGAAAATTGAATGCTTTATTCCCTCACCAATTTATGTATGCAAATGTTGCTATTTATAATTATTGTATGCACTATTATTCATAACAAATTTATTAATATTTTATCTTTGATATTTTATGCATACTCTTCAATTATCATCAGTTTTATTTAAAAAAACATAACATTATAATTAATTTATTTTGATAGAATACTATTCTACTTTATGGTTTGCAACTCCTATCAGTTGCAAATGATATGTATAATTATAATAATAGTAACATTTTAATCTAAACTCATTAAACTATTGCTTGTAAATAATAATTAAATTTAAAAAGTATTTTGCGCTGTATGACATGAATACATATGTTTAGAATTACTCATATGTTAATTTGTATTCCAAACAATTCATAAAAATCATTATACTTTTTTCTGGCACGATACAGATATTGCCGGACATACTTTTCTCCTCTTGCTTTTGCATACATTGCTTTGGTTTCAGCAGGAGTGAAAACAGTTTCCAGTTTTTTTTGATCAATGTTATCCAGAAATTTAATATTGCTACTGTTATTGATATTGAAGAAATCCAAAATGGTTTCTTCACCCTGCCAATTCCATTCTGTATCGTAGAATATTGCATAAATTATGTCGCAGGAAGTACATTTACCTGCAACTACCATACCACTGTCATGAACATGATAACTAATACTGGTGACATCTGAATTGCAGGATTTACAGATTCCTATAAAGTTGCGGTCAAGGTTTTCAGGATAAAGGTCGATATCATCGATCTGCATGACGTTACTTTCCACATCGTATTTTATATTCATATCGTCACCGGAAAAATTGAGAGTTGGAATAATGCAGTTATAATATTAGTCTTTTTACTTTTAAGTGCTTATTATTAGCTTCATGTTATAAAATTTTAAAAACATATATATAGATTGAAATACATATAAAATTTTGTGCTATATCTGAGGTGAAGTAATGGACTCAATTCGCGCAAAAATAAAACGAAGGTTACAGAAGTTCATAGAACTGGATGTAAATGGACTGCGTAGCCATATATTATCAATTTTCCTTAAAGTAAAAGAGACAACAGTAGATGAGTTGCATGCAAATATCACTGAAAAGTATGATATTTCGCGTAGTGCAGTAGCATCCATGGTAGGTTATATCTACTCCAAGCTGGGTGTACTCAGATCTCATAAAGAGTCTTACAAAACTCCAATAGTTTATTCTTTGAAGGAAGAATATGAGGATATGATAAAATCTGCTCTTGAAGCTGGGTCGTCATCTTCAGGCTGTTAAACTCGTGAACCACGCTAGCATACCCTAATCACAATGTCCATAGTAAAAAACGCACCGCGTACATCTACTACGATCGTTATACGTTCTGACTCAAATTCCCGTATCACTCACTCCAGAGACCCGTATTATAACCTAATGAGACGCCTCTTTCAGGAAGAGGCAACTGCCATTCGTGGTCAGAAGTTTCTCATAATGGTCGAAGATCGTCAAAAAGCAGGTAATCCTATCAAGACAAGTGAGTGGGAAGCTCTTCTTCAGGAACTCGATATAGGACGTGCTTCATTCTATGCCATGCGCAATAAACTGTTAGGCGCCGGCCTAATTATTCACAAAGACCACGAATATCGCCTGTCAGGTCAGTTCAGCAAAGACCTTGTTGATATGGCCAGATGGTGGTGGACTGCTGTTCTAAATGAAAATCCGGAAGGTCTGGAATAACCATCCGTCCGATACCTTAATATACAAGCTTTACAATTAAGGAGATGCATTCACCGTAGCCCGGTAGTGTAGTGGTCAATCATGCAGGACTCTGGATCCCGCAACCTCGGTTCGAATCCGTGCCGGGCTATAACTCATTTTTCACATCAAATCTTTCTTATACCCTTTTAACTTTACAATTACAAAAGTCAGTTCTCCAGAATCTTTTCTACTCAACTAAAAAAGTGAGGGTTAATGGCCAACCAAATAGCCAAGCCATATCCCTTCTCTGAAAAAAGTGAATTCTTCTCAGCCAGAGGTGTTAATATCTGCTCCATCAAGTGTCTGGGTCAGCTGATTGAGAATCTTTTTCATTTTATCCATCTCCTCGCCATAACCTGCCCAGTCACCATCTGCCAGATATTCCTGTGCCTTGTTATAATGATCCAGAGCCTGTTGTGCAAGTTCTCTTGCAGTTGTTGGGACCTCTGTATTCTGCCCACCATTTCCTTCAGTTATTCTGCCCTCTACAAGCATTTGCAGTGATTCCTGTAGGGCTTCTCCCATAACAACCTTCTGTCCGGATGAAACCACGACCCTTCTAAGCTCAGGTATCTCCGACTCTTCGGCACTGATGAATATAGGTTCTGTGTACAATATGGAGTTGCCTATCGGCACAACCAGCAGATTACCTCTGATGACCCTGGAACCTGTTTGGCCCCAAAGTGTCAGCTGCTCTGAGATGTCAGGATCCTGATCTATCCTGGATTCTATCTGCGTCGGGCCGTAAATGAGTTCTCCTTTTGGCAGTTCGTAATGTTTGAGTTCTCCATAGTTCGGATTGTCACATCTGGCTGCTATCCAGGCGATCATGTTCTCTCTGTTCCTTGGTGTGAACGGCTGTAACAGGACATATTCAAGTCCGCCGTCATTTGGAAGTTTGGTGATCATGTAATAAGGTTCCATATCAATACTGGTTCCACGGTATACTTCTCTTGGTATTGCCCAGGCGTCCTCTTTATTGTAGAAAGTCTCTGCATCCTTCATGTGGTAATTTTCATACAGGTCCATCTGTACCTTGAAGAAATCCTTTGGATAGCGGATATGTTCCTGCAAGCCTTCCGGCATCTCGCTGAAAGGTTTGAAAAGCTCCGGGAATATCTTTGAATAGGTATTGACCACCGGCTCATCTTCCATAACGTAGAAATCCACTGTTCCGTCATAGGCATCCACAACAACCTTCACAGAATTGCGTATATAATTGATATTATAGAACTTATCTCCGTAGTAGCTTTCAGAATATGGATATTTGTCAGCAGTTGTGAATGCATCGATAATCCAGTAGATCTTTCCTTCATAGATAACAGGATAAGGGTCACTATCGTATTCAAGGAACGGGGCTATGGTCTGTGCCCTGTCTACGATCTGCCTGTGATACATCAGTCTGGAACTATCATCTATATATTCACTCAGGATGAAATTATATTCGCCAAATACGAAAGCGAATATCAGTCTCTTGGTTAACGAATCCAGAAGTATACCACTCTGACCTTCGTATTGTGTGAATACGTTCTGACCTTCTCTTGGATAATCGAATTCCTCTTTCCCTGTATCCGCTATCTTATAGTCGGTTGTGATTTCACCATAGTATATACGTGGGTTATCAACGGTGAACTCTCCGGTCGGAGGAATATCCTGAAGCACGAACTGCGGTCTTCCATCCTCTGTCTTTGTACTTACGGGGTTCATTACAATACCAAAACCATGTGTATAGACCAGACGTTCATTGACCCATGTCTTGGCTTCAGGTGCCAGTTGCATGGTGTCAAGTTCTCTTGCAGAGATCATGTACTGCTGGTAACCACCATACATCATATATCGGTCAGTATCTACATCATTGAAGGTGTAATAAGTCCTTATCTGCTGAAGCTGTTTGTAGGTCTGCTCCAGGGCTCTTCGGTCCCATATGCGTATATTCTCGGTTATATTCGTGTTATTTTGTAGTTCTTCAGCAGTAAGGTCGGCATTTGCTTCAAAGGGCTTCTCTTCTATGTTCGACAGACCAAATGCCATTCTTGTATAATTGATATTGTACTCCAGATATTGTTCTTCAAGCTGGATCTCTGTAGGTTCTACCTTGAACTGCTGATAGATATCAGGGACAAATGAACTTGTAACGATGAACAATATCAATAGGATTATACTTGCAAGCGGTATATTCACATTCTTCAGCTTTATGTTTGCTATCAGAGAGATAGCTGTCAGGAAGGACAATAAAGTGAGTATGTTGAATATGGGAAGCCTTACATGTACATCCGTATAGCCTGCACCTGCGACCACACCCTGCTGTGAGAACAATATGTCATATCTGTTAAGGAAGTAACCAAATGCTATCAGCGCGAAAAGGACTGAA
The DNA here is from genome assembly GCF_900100715.1 of Methanolobus vulcani. Lineage (GTDB taxonomy): Archaea > Halobacteriota > Methanosarcinia > Methanosarcinales > Methanosarcinaceae > Methanolobus > Methanolobus vulcani. Next base: position 221,014 of record NZ_FNCA01000006.1, read on the forward strand.
AGGAGCAATGAAAGATGAACAAGAACCCTGGAAGGTACTATATCCTTCAGTCCGCCTGTCTGGTAAAGGAAATAAGATTCTTCTGCATCATCTATCTCTATTCCTTCTGACTTGAAAAGGGGTTGAAGTCTGAACATGTACAGACCAAGAACCAGTATGATGGAAATGATAGTAAGTGTCAGTAATGTCCCACGGATCATCTGGATGAACGGTAGTTGAAATACATAAAATCCAATATCGTTCATGAGTATCGGATCGTTTATTCCAAAGGATGAACTATTCAGATATAGAAGAATTATTCTCCAGCTGCTGCTGAATGTAAGGCCAAATAGCAATGAAAAAGCTGTGATAACTATCAATATCAAGGTACTATCCGTATCATTATATGCAATATCCTTGTCTTCCAGTATCTTCTTTACCGAGTCTCCTGTATATCTGGCATTAACATAAAGGAAGATGAACGCGAGCAGGAATCCAGGTATTATTGCGATCAGTTTCCATTGTAATATCGTTGTGAAAACGGAAGTATATCCTATCATATCGAACCATAGATAGTCAGTATATATGCCTACTAAAGGACCGATACCTAAAAAGAACGCAACGATCAGGAAAAAAATAATTCTCATATCTTTAATTAAAACACCCCGCTATCAATTTTAATTCCTATCTTATATCTATTACACCCCTGAAGAATCCAACAGATGGAAAATTTTGAGATTCAAGGTGAAATAGAAAAACAGATATAGTTAAAAGCTTACTAAAATGCCTAAATTAAATTTGGGTGTGGTTATGAAATTAAAAAGAGTAGTATCAGAAGCTATAACATATGCAATAATTGTCCTTGTCCTGTATTACACAGGTAACTGGGATAATTTAGGAATTGTCACTCTTGCATACATAATAAGCATTGTTTTTTGGGAGGCTACGAAGGCTTAGAGTATTAATCATTTGTAAATAGATTTGTAAGTTTGAAGGGAATCTAACTATTGATTTTTCTTCTTCAATAACGGTTTACCTATTTTTTCTAACTTTCCATTAAATTGTTCTCTCCTCTTTTTTGATTTAGCAGGTTGTACATAAAAGAAGTCAAAAAGGAGTTCTAGCACATGTAGTATCCATTCTAGTTCTTCATCTTCAACCTCAACAATTTCAGAACTATGCTCATACATTGTAGGATGTGCTGCAAAATTACCAATGTGCCTTATTGCATCAACATCATCTGCTAAATATACTGGCAACATATTTATTGCTTCATCAATTTGTAATGATAATGTTTTTTTATTAATTCCTTGATCTGAAAATATATTTTGCAAACATCTACGGGCCAATGCTGCAGAAGCTTTTTTACTATAAATAGAAACTAAACAAGCTTCATCATAGTCTTCTCTTATGAAAGGAGGAACTTCTAAAGGACAGGGATCTTTTGGAGAAATCAATGGATAAACTAAATTATCATCTAAAGAAATTACTAATTTGTTGCATTCAGGACACATAGAAATATTCACTTTTGAATAGGTAACAAATGGTTCTTCATCTTCCTCACATATACCATTTTCAAGCGTTATATGTTGAAAAGCACCGCTTCGATCTGTTCTTGATGATTCAAATCTTACAGAATTTCTGCAATGTGGACATTTATCTACATAACCTGCTTTAAACATAATAATAAAAACTTGGCGTACATATTTAATAATTTTGTTTCAATCCTACTTTTCGCTCCGCTAACCAAACCTTAAATTTAATAAATGGGCTAAATCATAGTTTAGCATAAAAGTATGCCCTCATTATATAAATTATTTAGAAGCATATAAGGGCAAAAACAACTAAATCAACATCCCAATTCAAGTGCATCGATCATCTTTTCAGTGCATTCAACATCATTGAAAACAAGACGGACATTTCCGTTCTTAAAATAGTAAAGCTTCATGGTTTCATCGATGTGAGCTCCTCCGGGCTGTATCTCAATTATTTTTGCTTCTGAAGGGGGAGTGTTGTTCAGGGTTATGTCAACAAGTTTACCGAGACTTTCAAGGCAATTGAGTGATTGATACGGGTTTTTTAATGCTCTTAACTTGATAACAGTTCCGTTTCTTTTGTCCGTCTCATCAGATGAAGATTTAATATCGATTGGAATCAGACGTCTGCAATCACTTTTAATTCTCTTTAATATATGCTCATCGTTGTGGAAATACTCATTTTTGATATGTTCAGCTATTTTGAAAGCATCATAGGTTTCCATATTATCAATAAAATCCAGAACTTCTTCATAATCGATGGAGATCTTCAGGTAATTGTTACTTTCGATCTGGATTATCTGGTTTAAAAAAATTTCCTTGATGGCTTTTATGGGAACATTGAGGTTTACAGAATCAGTGAAAGGGAACAGATACAGGGACTGCCTGCTTGCAGAAGGAATGAGATTTCCAAGATGAGAATTTATCTCCCTGACAATCGTTTTTGTTTCTTTCTGGGCATTGTACAATACTTCGATGGTCTCGTTCTGTAAGGTGTACACCCTTGTTCTGTGATCGTTATCGTTTTCTGCCATCAGGCGTCCTCTTGGCACTTAAATTATATATATCTTCACCAGGAGAAGCCAAAAGTGAGCTATCCTCATTCTTGTTATAATTCTAATATGCCATATTTACTGTTATCTTTACAGCAAATATAGGCTGTCCACAAGGTTGTCTGCATAGTAGATATAAAGAATTAGCAACAATTTGCATACTGGCAATGAGATCACAACTGATGATCCATTGAGTGAGGATACATTTTGTCACACGAAAAAACTGAGCATGAAGATATCACTAAAGAAGAGCTGCTTCAGTTAATAGATTCCAGATTTCCCGGAAGAAGTTACCATGATAATTTGTTAAATGTTTTGAAAAAAGGAAGTTTCTCTCATAATTCAGAACTTCTCAGAACTGCTAAAATGTTGCTTGATAAAGACTGGATGATAGCAGGACTTTTCTTTGAAAACCTTCCTGTAGCGGCTAAGAATACGGGTCCAGAAGGCATCAGAAAATGGGCAGGAACAGGATTGAAGATATTTGATCTGGATAAATATCTGGCAATCGATTATTTTTCATTCTCAGCTCCTCTCTTAAACGATTTGAATATCAGCGAACTGGAAGAATGGGCCTTAAAAGGAATTTATCTCTTTGAAGAGAATCCATCACAAGGAAGACCTTATTTTTCTCTGAGATCAGAAGATTCAAAGGAATTTGCTGAAAGTCTTAAAGGTTCTGTAGCACTCAGTGAAATAATCAACGTGCTAAGATACTATGCCCTCGGATTATCTGGTGTCAATTTTAACATTCGTTCCCGCAGAACACTGGGAACAGAAGATGACCCGGATTCTATAAATCCTGTGATTTCAGGCAATACGATCTACCTTGCTCCCAGAATCAGGAGATATGGTGAGTTTGAAGATAATTACAAGATCTACAAACTCAGCATAATGCATGAAGTAGGACACATTCGCTTCAGTTCCAATGAACTGGAACGTGATGGAGCGGCAGAACTTATGGCCGATATTCGAAGAAGATACTCAACCATGAAAAAAAGACTTCCTATTCCAGGAATGCAGGCTGAAGGTATTATTGGAATTGCTGATGTCATAGCTCTGTTTCCCAATCAGGCACTGGCAGGAACCATACTTGGCATTCTGGAAGATGCCAGGGTCGAGTACAGGATAATGGAAAGATACAGTGGAGTCAGGACAGACCTTGAGAGGATAAGGCACCAAATGCTTCTTACAAGGTCCATTCCTGAAAACAAAGTTGAACGCTTCATAGAATCACTTTTGTGGATCTCCATCAGCCACGAACCTGTTTATGATCTTGATAATGAAACAAGAATTCTTCTTGACCAGATAAAACCAATGCTTCTGGAGAGTATTTTCAGGGAGGGTTCATCTGTACTCGATTCTCTTGAAGCAAGTTTTAGGATATATAAGTTGCTTGATGAATATGAGGGACCATTAAGCCAGAAAGAATATGAGTTACTAAAAAACCTTGATTACCGTGCTTTGAGCATTGGAGCATACAACAGCAAGGATTCCCTCTCCACCCGCTCACATGAGAATATCATTAAAAACTTTATTCCCGAAAGCAAAGTGAAGCTGACAGAAGAGAATGATCCATTACAGGAAGAACATGCTAAACGCCGTCCTACCTATGCCGAGAAAAAGAACTGGAACATGCTTGGCACTTACAGATATGATGAATGGGATGCTGTGATAAATGACTATAAAACAGACTGGTCTGTGGTCAATGAGGTTGAGCCTTTTGGCATGTCCAGTGATTACTATCACGAAGCATCAGAACAATACAGGAATGAAATTGCTCTCATCAAGCAGATATTCAACAGGATGAAGCCTGAAACATTCCGCAGGATGAAACAGCAGACCGATGGAACAGAAATCGATATTGATGCCTTCATAGATTCCCTTATTCAGAAGAAATGCGGAGTAAATCCTGATGACAGGCTCTATATGAGATGGGACAAGCATGAGAGAGATGTTGCAACTCTTTTTCTTGTAGATGTAAGTTATTCAACCCACAAAATGGTAAATTATGAGGAAAAAAGCATACTTGACGTTGAAAAAGATTCTCTCATAATCATGACCCAGGCGCTTGAAAGTATAGGAGATAACTATGCAATTTACGCTTTTTCCGGGAAGGACAGGGATGATGTTGAATACTTTGTCATAAAAGATTTCGATGAAGGATTATCAGATACCGTTGCACGCAGGATAAGTCTGCTTGAACCGGTATCCAATACAAGACTCGGACCTGCAATTCGTCATTCCATCAGGAAACTGGAAAAGGTAGATGCAAGAACAAAGATAATAATACTATTATCCGATGGTGAACCTTTTGACATTTCCCGGGGAGAAACTGCATATAAAGAAAGTATTGCTGAAGAAGACACAAGAATTGCAATTCAGGAAAGCAATGCAAAAGGAATTGACTTTTTCTGCATAACAGTTGATCCTGATCCGGGCAAGTATCTTGATAACATTTTTTCAGATTCTGAATACACAATAATTGATGATGCCAGTTCGCTTCCTGAAACTCTTCCGGTTTTGTATAAGAGGATAACTACCTGAAATTATTAGGTAAAAGCTCAACGAGCATTCGAAGAGCTCTTTCCTCTTGCAAGAGAAGCAAATATTCCTATTATGCAGAAAACCGTGAACAGGATAAAAGCATAGTGCATGCTGATAACGAACTGCGGATAATACTCAGATGTTATCACCACAGGCCCAATTACAACGGAAAACAGCATCATGGCTATACCCATTGAGAGCATCTGCCCAAGTAGTCTCATGGTACCATTCATTCCTGATGCTACGCCATAGAACCTTTTGTCCACCGAGCTCATGATAACATTGGTATTTGGGGATGAGAACAGACCAAAACCCACACCAAGCAGCACAAGTGTTCCAACGATATACCAGAGTGGTGTAATTTCCGTAACAAAGGTCAGTAAGAACAGTCCTGTTGCTGTAAGTCCCATTCCAGTTGATGCAATTAGCCGGGGTTCTACGCGGTCAGAAAGCCTTCCGGCAACAGGTGAAATAATTGCCTGGATGACAGGTTGTGCGATAAGGATCATACCTGCATGTCCGGGAGTGAATCCTTTGGTGTATTGCAAATCAAGGCTCAGAAGAAATGTGACAGCATAGGTTGCACTGTAATTGATAAGTGCAGACATGTTGGATAATGCAAAGACACGGTTCCTTGTGAGAAGACTTATGTCAAGCACAGGTGTAGGTATTCGCATTTCATAAAGAGCAAAAAGACCAATACCAAGTAGTCCTAAAGCTATAAGTGCTGCACCTTTGATCTCAGGAAGAGTTGAGAAACCATACATAACTGCAATAACAGCAGAACCATAGATCATCGATCCTGCAAGGTCGAATTTTTCTCCACGGCATTCAGCCCATTCGCCTTTGAGTTTCCATAGTATAAGTAGGATCGCTATGGCACCTATTGGTACATTGACAAGGAAAATACTTCTCCATCCAAGGTGCTGCGTCATAATTCCACCAAGGAACGGACCCATGGAAAGTCCGATATAGACCGCGGTTATATAGATGCCAAGAGCTGTACCTCTTTCTCCGGGAGAGAATACAGATGTAATGATAGCAGCTCCTGTACCAAAGATCATAGCACTTCCAAGACCCTGGATCATACGGACTCCGATGAGCATTCCTTCTGTCGGAACCATGGTCATTGCCAGGGACGCCAGACTGAAGATCATTATACCATAAAGAAAGACCTTTTTTCTTCCGTATATATCGGCAATCTTTCCGAAAGGTACGAGGAACACTGCGGAAGAAAGAAGATAGGCTGTAGCTACCCAGGAAAGTGAGATAGCATTCATATTGAATTCTGCTCCCATAGTGGGTAAAGCGATGTTCACTGCCGAACCGTCAAAGGGAGTTATAAAACCTGCAAGTATGGCTATGAGCAGCACTATCTGTTTTTGTGTATTGCCAGCTAAAAGTGATTTTTGAGATGTCTGATTATTCTCCGTATCTTTTGATGGCGGAGTAATGCTATTGGTTGTTGCTTCCATGTTTGGTTCCATGAGTTTTATTGAGAATTAGAGGATTCCTGCTATAAATATCATTGCAGTTACTATTGTAGTTACCATTGCAGCTATTTCAATTTCTCATTATGATTAAACCATAATCCAGTTACCAAAACATCTAAGTAATGTCGTCACCTCCGATGCACTAAAGTTTACGAAACTAAGTTCAATTGAGTTGATATTTATGGCAATAAAGGACGGAGATACGGTAAAGATAGAGTATGTAGGGTTGCTTGATGATGGATCTGTTTTCGATGCATCCGAAACACACGGACAACCACTGGAATTTACAGTTGGTTCGGGTAATGTGATCAAAGGCTTTGATGAAGCGGTCAAAGGACTTGAAGTCGGAGATGAGAGAGAGTTCAGGATCGAAGCTAAAGATGCTTATGGGGAGTACAATGCAGCACTCAAGGATACAGTATCAAGAGACCTTGTTAGATCTGACATGGAAATGGAAGTCGGTAAGACATTCTGGGTTCAGTCTCCTCATGGCCAGACTATTCCTGCAAAGATTGCTGACCTGACAGAAGAAGAAGTGACCTTCGATCTTAACCATCCGCTTGCAGGCAAGGCTCTTACTTTCAAAATCATAGTTGTTGAAGCATAATTATCTCAAATTATGAAATAACTGTCTAAATCTAAAATATGATTATAATAATACTCATTATATATTATAGTATACATATATTTAAATAGTAGAAAATAATACTAGGAATTGCAGTCATTCAAGCTGAACATGCAGAAGATTGCATGACCATATACGGTGGTACGATATGGCCTTGATTGAAAGAAGCTAAAGCGAAACATACAAAAGCACATGAACGATAACAAACCTGCCACATTACTCCCACAACCACACACACTAGGTTTGTTACGTTCGGGCTTTAGTAATCTTTAGTTATTCACATTCATAATGGAGTATGAGCAAAGGGGATTCAGGTCTTTAAGACCGGGGTTATTGTCACTAAGAATTCCCACCAGCCTTCTCTTCTTCTCTTATTTGTTTTTTATATCAGTTTAATTAAATTCTTCATTTGTAAAAACTGAGAGGTAATAAGCATAAAAATAGTCATAGCAATAATGAATAGCAGGTCCTTTTGCAGAGAGATTTTGTCCATCTAATGAACCAGCGACCCAAACACAACGAAAATCATTATGGTAGCAGTGATATTGGATATAATAGAATATTCAAGTCCTTTTTTCCAGTAAAGCCATCCAAAAACCATACTTGCTATCCCATTAAAGGCAGCAACGCGCATAATAATTGTAGGGTCCATCATTTCCCTGGAAAAAAGCAGGTAAACCACACTATAGATCGAGCTTACCATTATAATTGATAGCCATATACCTGCATCAGTTGCTTTTCCTTCTGAATTCTTCTTTACTTTCCATGTGATCCACACCAGGAATGTCATTAAAAAGAATCGCAACACAACCTCTTCAGTGACACCTACATAGAATGAATACAAAAATCGTTGCCATAGAGGAGGAGTTGTCAGATATAACAGTAATGATTCTGAATATCTTGTAAAAACCAATGTATCAAGGATTACGATCAAAAATGATATGATTACACCATATAGAACTGAAATACTGAATGAAGATTTGAAATCAGAAGGTAAGCTCCTGTCTTCAAAAAGAGAACTGAGTACCGGTGTTTTCAGACCGACCTTTTTTCCAAGGTATAAACCTGTGAAAATACCGACCAGAAAGATCACTGTTGACCTGGCAAACTGTGCAGCCAGAATGGTAGGAATTGCCATGGCCATATCATACAGTGCATCACCTGACATTGTAATGGCATAAGGTAGTGCTGCCAGCAATGAGAACTCAGCCAGCATGAACAGCAGCCAGTAGACATTCCAGTCCACAATGTCTCTTATATCCCTGAATTTCATTCCTGCCAGCCTAAAATTATATTAAAAATCACATGGCATCTTTTGACGCTTTAGTGAAGTATTCTATTGCCTGTGCCAGTTCTTTGTGACTCTTGGCGTATTCTTCAATATCGATCATCTGGAGATATGCATCACATGCCTGTACAAGGGCCCTGGCTCCATCCTGGGTTCCTCCGGGATGAGCATGCACACCGGATCCCATGGTTGTTATGAAATCAACATTTCCCATAACATCAATAAAAGGCTTCAGCCTTACAGGATTAAGCCCTCCTGAGACAATTGGACAGCATTTCTTCATACCTCTCCAGCTATCATCCTCAAGCACTACATGATGGGCCATATCTACATTAACGATATTGATGGCATCCTTATCTGTTTCAGGTATCTTTGACCAGCTCTGTTTAAAGAAGTGTCCTTCAGCACTCATGTACTGTATCTCATGTGCAGCAACTACATCTTCTTCAGGTGTACCCTGCATTTTTCCAACACCTGCGGTTCCCGTATGGATTCCTGAAGCACCTGCAAGTCTTGCAAATTTGGACAGGACAAGTACTGAGAATCCAAGTGGGTTTTCAGGTCTTGTGAATGCACCGTGTGCTGCCCTGTGGAAGTGAATGAAAACACCCGGGTATCTTCTTCTGAGTGTCTGAACAGCCATCCAGCCTGCTGTGATTCCATCGATGAGGAATGCATAGCTTCCAGGCTCAAAACCCGCATTTACTATCATTTCACACCTTTCGATCATGGTGTCAAAATCAGCAGCTGAAACATTGAATGAATGTACCTTTTTGTGTCCTGTTTCACGAACAGCTTTGTCCATTGCTTCCTTGACATGTTTGACCATCTTGTCATATGGACAGAAATCCTGATTGGCCTGTGGTTCATCGTTCTTGACAAAATCACCGCCACCTACCCAGAAGTCATAACATACTTCTGCATATTCAGCAGATGTGAGTCCCATTTTCGGCTTGACGATGGTTCCGAGGATCGGCCTGTCATAAACATCAAGGTACTTCCTCATGTCATCGACCGTATAGCTTGGACCGTCATACTGTTCAAGCATTGATGGAGGGAACCACACATCCAGTAGTTTCAGGGCTGCAACTTCCTTCATTCCAAGGATATTACCAACAATATAGGTGAGTATGTTCTGTACATTTCCTCCTCTGTCAAAAAGTCTCCATGGATATGCGATCCATACGAGTTCACGGTCTAAGTCAAGTTGGTATACCAGAGCATTCATAACTCTGGAAAAAGAAGTTTCTGTATTTACTTTAAAATTAGTACCTGTTGATGATTCGGCTGCAACTTCAGCGGCTGCCTGCAGAATGTTGAATTTACCTCCGGGTTTCAGATGAAAAACACCAAGAAGATATTCACCGTTTGTCGGATCAGGCAATTCCATATTTACATATGCTTCCTGTTTGGAGTTTAGCGATTTGACCAGATCTTCGCGAATTGAGCTCATACAAATAAAAAGAGCATGCAATCTATTTTAGTTTTTGGCAGGAGAAATTATCAGAATCTTTATAATATGAGGTCAAAAGAGAATTTTGAAACAAAGTTATATTAGGGTTAACAAAGATTCTTAAATGTTAAATAAAAGGGAGTGTGTAATTTGTCACAGGAAAACAATAAACTATATAGTTTACTTTTGGTTCTGGCGATAGCTCTGGCGCTGATGGCAGCGGCATTGTACGCAGGATCACAGGGGAATTCACAACAAAATGCAGAGCATACAATTTCTATGAGTGGATATGCGGAACAGAAAGTCGTTCCAGATACTGCATCAATTAGTATTGGAGTTGTGACCCAGGCCACAACGGCAAACGGATCAAGTAGTGAAAATGCTGCAATAATGAATGCTGTAGTTAATGAATTAAAAGCTATAGGTTTGGAGGATAAGGAAATGCAGACTTCTTATGTTTCGGTATCACCGGAATATAATTATACCGGAGGAAGAACCATAACCGGCTACTCGGCTTCTAATAATGTGCAAATAACTACTACAAAACTTGACATGATAAATGAGATCATTGACAGGTCTGCTGCAGCCGGGGCTAATCAGATCGGCAGTCTCTCATTCTCCGTATCAGATGCGATGCAAAAGCAACTTCGTGATGAGCTTATTTCAGAAGCTGTAAATGATTCACGCTCAAAAGCAGATATGCTTGCAAGCACTTTGAATGTGAAGATCACAGGAGTGAAAACCTCATCTGTAAATGATAATAGTGGTGTATCAGCAATTTATAATACTGCACAGGAAATGCCGGTAGCTGTGGGAGCTTCAACACCAATAAGTCCAGGCGAATCAACTGTCTCAATGTCTGTACAGGTCACTTATATCATTAAGTAACAGGGAGTTCCTGAGAAAATCCAAGAACAATAAGAAGAAGAACAATTCCAAAAAGGATAAGTTGAGGCATTGAATCCTTGATCGTTTCTTCTTCTTTTTCTTTTATGCATATTACTACAAAAGTTGTCAGGCTTGCAAGGATCAAAAGCAATATGAAAACCGGGATTTGCATATTGAAATTAATTGCAGAATATATCATTCCCACACCTTCAAGAAACATTACAACTGATATCTGGTGATAAGGCACATAACCGGCGATTCCTCTTTTTTCTTTTGTGTTGAAATAGTTCTTTTCTCCAAAAACAATATGAAGAATGCACAATGCGACCAAAAGTAAACCGGATGCTGCAATCAATAGATTCAAAACAGTGAAACCCCTATAAATTCAGGAAACTTATGATTAAAATGCTTTTTTATTTTATTTTGATTTGAGTGTATTAATTAATGATACAACTTTTAATAGAATATGATCCATTCTTTGATTATTCTTTTTTAGAGGGATAAAAGAAAAGTGATCAAATGGAATATGTCAATCTTTTAAGGAATTCACTTAAAACGGTTCTGAGAAATTTTGTTGCTTATGGAATAGCAACGATCATTCTTTCTATAGGATCAACGCTGGTAGTCACAGCTCCTCCTCTTCTTTATGGATACATATCCATGCTTGTAAAAGGCACAAGACAGGAAAAAATCAATGTAAATGATATTTTTGATGGCTTCAGATCCGGTAATTTTGCGCGTAGCTGGAAATACATGCTTTTTGTAATGATTATCGTTTTGCTCTTTATCTGTGCATTAATTCTGCTTATTATTGTAGGTTTCATCACTTTTGCTTTAGCATCTGCAGCAGGTATTACTCTCTCAGAATCAGTAAGTATTGCAATTGTAACTGTGATTTTTCTAATAGTCATTTCTATTGTTTTAATTCCGGTCTTTTTTATGCTATATATGCTTCCCCTTTATGTAATTAAAGAATATGATATAACAGAAGCTATTTTAGAAAGTACTAAAATAGTCCGGCAAAATATGATCTCAAGTGTGATGATAAGTCTTTTAGTAGGTATCGTTTCTCTTATTGGTGTCCTTCCATATTATGCAGGTCTATTTATTGGATGGCCAGCTGTCTTCAATTTTCTAATTTATACGGTAGGCGTTTTACTTACAATGCCTTTCAGCCAACAGGTACTTGTGAATAAAACATTTGAATTGGCATCAATTCCATAAGCTGATAAAATTCCTGCCTTAAGATGAAAATTATTCGCTTATCCAAGCCTTAGCTTCCGGAAATTCATAATTACTATAGGTTTTCACTGTACCTGGAATTATATGTTTAAACATTCTAACGGCATCTGCCATCCAGCCCACATCCGAAACAAGTGCGAACTTTTCAAAGGAGTTGTAGTTATACACGCCAAGTTTCAGGTCATCAAACATTGCATCGAGAGTGATTTTTATATCCGTATCCACCTGGTAAAGTAAACGAACCTTCTCATGTTTCTTTACTTTGCCCTCTATTGCAGGAACCAGTACTTCATAATAATCATCCCCTGTTACCTTTCCACTCATTCGGACAGCAATGACATTTTCAGGCATGTCTTTTATTAGTTCTATCATTTAAATCACCCCATTCCAAACTAGACAATTTCCTTCAATAAAATTGAAGAGGCTATATTATATAAGAACATTGGATTTTTGTATTGAACCTATCTCAAAACGCCTCTTGAAACTTTTTCCAGCATAGTAGAAAACATGCAATATCCAGTAGTCCTTTGAAAACAACATTAAGCCTTTCATATCGACTTGCTATTTTCCTGAATCCCATTTTCAACCATGCAAAGAATCGTTCAATTGTCCCTCTTTTCCGATATGACTCATATTCAAGTCTTGTAGGTCTTCCTCTTTTAGGATATTTCCTATTCCTGATATTAACAGGAATATTACTTTTGATCGCTCTGCGTCTCAGATATTTCCTGATTTGTATCTCATCATAAGCAGAATCCGCAAGCACTTCCAATGGTCTGGTTCTTGGTCTTCTGTCA
>NZ_FNCA01000007.1 GCF_900100715.1 Methanolobus vulcani
TTGATGCTTATTCCGTTGTAGTATGATTCTGATCTGGCTGCACGTTTGATGTTCTTGAAATCATGTTTCGCTTTTAGCAGCCTTTCAAGACCAAAACCGGCTCCTATCCAGGGTTTGTTAACTCCCCAGTCCATGTCCATTGGAACGGGGCCTACGACAGCGGATGAGAGTTCCATATTCTTGTGCATCACATCGATGGTGTCACCATAGACCATGCAGCTGTCTGCAACGATCTCAAATTCTATTCCCAGAAAATCCAGTAGTTCCTTTATCAGGTACTCAAGCTCGTCCCTTGTGCAGTTGGATCCCATCTGGCAGAAATTGAGCATTGTGAATTCTTCAAGGTGGCTGTTTCCGTCAGATTCCTTACGGTAGCAGGGGCCAATCTCAAAAATCCTGACAGGATCAGGAAGCACATTATCGAACTTTCTCAGGTGGTTGTAGAGTCCGGGAGCAAGCATTGGTCGCAGGCACATGTTGTCTCCAACCCTGAATATCTGCTCTGAGAGCTTCTTGTCCTCACCAACTCCCATCCTTTCCATGTATTCGAATGGAATGAGAATTGGAGATTTTACTTCGAGGAAGCCCATATCCACGAAAAACTCTGTTATTGTTCTCTCAAGTTTTCCAAGCAGATTTTCACGGCTGTCTTCGTACATCTCCCTGATATCCTTCTTACGCTGGAGGGTCAGGGTGGATTCAAGTTCTGCAAAGGACCTTTTTTCCTTTGAGAATGATATCATTTCTCCGGGACCTAAAAGTGAGAGTATCCTGTTCTTTTGCAGAGGTGTGAACTCAGTTTTCTTTGACTTAGGTTGCTGTGGCTGGAAAGCTGTCTTCTTAGCCTTAGTGTTAGAATTAGAATTAGGTTTGGAAGGGCTGGAATTGCTTGTGTTGTGTTTCGAAGCTGATCTGTGGTAGGTGGAACTATCGGCAGTCATCCCAGCCCGTGATTCATTATGAATGTTAGTTGCATTTGTACTGGTTTCAACAGTTGCTACGGGCTTAACGTTAACAGTCTCGGCAGGTTTTTCAGGTGGAAGTCTGAACGAGCGGACAATTTTTATCTCAGCTTCATCCTTTCTCGAGATCTTTTTTGAGAATTCGTTAATTCTGTCGTCTGACAGGCGACAGCGCTTGCAGGGTTTGTGGAACTTATGGTTCCTCAGGGCCCTTGCGGACCTGCTTGTTCTGGAATTGCGTACAGTGATAATCTCTCCGCAATCCATTTCTATTCTTATGTACTTCTGTGATGTCTCGCAATTCTTCACCCCGTGAAGATGTCCGTTGCGTGACACCCATAATCCATTTTTGCTAATAAGTGTATCAAGTGGCTTTCTTTCCATGCTAACAGCTCCTGGAGTCTAAGCTTTTTTCCGATCAATTCCTAAAATCCCAGATATTCGAGTATCCAATTGTGGTTTTTGTTGTTTGGTGTCATGATTTTGTTTCCGTTGATTTTGTTATTGAGTAAATTCCCCGGATTTTGTCCGATTATAGGAACATTTTAGTCTTAGTCATCGACATATATATATATTGCTCATATTCTACTGTATTTAAAGTTTTCTAAACGAAAGAAAATAAAGTAGTATATGTAGTTTTTGGTTATTATTATTGTTTGAACAATATCAAGTCTATTACTTTCGTATAATTATGGAAGTGTCTGGTCTTTACTACTGAGAAATAGAAGAGTTTGTGTCTATTTATCCTAAACCTTGCTTAAGATTACAAAGCCGTTGTAATCTTACAAAGCAGAGTCAATATTTTGTTCTCCCTCTCTAAAAACATGTACAATAGACATTTTCTATATGCAGAAAAAAGAATACTACATTACATTTTTTGTCAATAAGATTCGGGAACATATTTGTTTATCGATAGTTTTAAATAATAACTAAAGGAAGTATCCATCCGCAATATATAAGTAGCGCAGTTGTAAATAAGTTATAAAACTAACGTTACTGAATGCTAATTGGTTATACAATCATAAATTCTGAGGTGAAATTATGAGCAAAGAAACAACTATAAAAGAATTCATGGATCATGAGGTCCATGAGAATTGTCTTGTAAATGGAATATAGGTTGAGAACGGCAACCCGATGGGTATGCCTCTTTTCTGCAAAACAAGTCTGAAGTATTGTGGGGTGAGTGCATGAGCAACAAGAAAGATGCCTCTCCAGGAATTGATTGGGAGCATAGTGCACAGTGTGCTAAGAATATATGCGACCCTCAGGAACTTGAGAGATCCATTGACTGGAAACAGGGCCTTGCAATAGCACTTGGTGTTCCTCTGCTTATCCTTCCTTCCATCGGCTATCTTACAAGTTACGTATGGTCTTTTGCAATAGTTATCTGGGGAGCGACGGTTCTTCTTGGGTTCTTACAGAATTTCGCGTTCGGAGAACTGGCAACAGTCTTCCCAAAAGCTTCAGGTCTTCCAGGTTATACCCAGACGGTCTTTGGTTCAGATAAAGACAAGAATAACAAAGGAAAGTTCAAGTTCGGTAAATTCATAGGTGGTTTCAGTGCCTGGAGTTACTGGTTCGGCTGGAGTCCCGTCCTTGCTATCTATGCTATTCTGATCTCGGATTATCTTCAGGGAATGGTCCCTGCACTTTCAGGAATAAACTCAACAATTCTGGCACTTATTGTAGGAGGTTTCATCTTCGGTTCCCTTGCCATAATCAACTCAAAAGGACTGAAGAATGGAGCAGCTGCCGGATTCATACTTGCTGCAATCTCACTTATCCCGCTTCTGGTCATCACCATTGCACCATTCTTTACAGGCGATTTCCAGATGTCGAACATCACAAGTTCATGGTTCCCGACAGACTGGAGTTGGGACTGGGAACATATACTGATCCTCCTGGGACTTCTTGCAATGGCTGAATGGAGTGCTGCTGCATGGGAAACTGTTGCGATATATGGTCCTGAGTATAAAAAACCAAATTCAGATATCCCAAAGGCACTGCTGGTCTGCGGAGCAATATGCCTTGTTCTTTATGTACTCGTACAGACATCCGTCATCGGTGCTCTTGGGGTTGACGGAGTTCTTGCAGAACCTATCTCACCAATGCTTCCGCTGGCAAATATGTCACTTGGTCCCATGGGTGCTTCAATCTCTATTATAATGCTGATAGGTGCAATGCTTCTCATCATCCAGACAGCTTTCCTTTCATCTGCACGTTCCATTTATTCAATGTCAGTTGAAGGTAACCTGCCATCGTTCCTGAGCAAGCTGAATAAACACGGACATCCAATGAATGCAATGCTTGCTGATGCAGCATTCAACATGTTCCTAATTCTCCTTGGAACACCAACGGCTATCCTTGCAGCTTCTGCAATTGGTTATATCTGTGCAAACGGTATCAGCCTTTATACCTATGTAAAGGTCAGGAACGACCCTGAGCTTTCAAAGCTTGAAAGACCTTTCAAGGCTCCAAAGGGATGGAAGAGTGTTGCTCTTGCAACCACTATACTGAACACCCCGTTCTTCCTTATAGGTATCATCTACCTCAACAGCCTTGAACTCGGATGGGCAACAACAGGTGTTGGATTTTTCATGCTCTGCCTCTTCATACCACTCTGGATATACTCACAGCGTGAGAACAGGAACAAGATACCTGCAGTGGCAGGACACAGGGAGCATGGTATATTTGAACCCGAACCTATTCCGGTGGAAGACTGAGCAAAACTAAATACGTGAGTAACACATAATCCTGATATCCAGTTATCAGGATTATTTTTTAAGATTCGGGTATATCACTCAAGAATTGAAAAATAGAAAAACTAAAAAACGGGCTTTTTTGTCTATTCATTTGGTGTAAAAATGGAAATTGAAGATTTAGTTATTGCTAATTTCGTTATTGCTATTATAGCAAGTTCTTTCATCTATGCAGCGACTAATCCTCTTCCTTCAGGAATCACAGTGCTTGAAACTTTGGCAATTGGTGGTCTGTGTGCCTATATCTTCAAGAATCCTGATTTTTTATAGGATTTAAGGCTTTTTTGGTGCATATTGTATAAAATCTGAAAATATGGTTGTTAGTCCCTTATTTACCATGTGATGATTTTGTAATATGTTTGCATTCTAGTTCATCTTTCTGGATTTTGCCTGTACAGAATTATTTTTGAATTTCTGTTGAAAAGGAGATATTTTACGATAGTGAGATTCATTTCAATATCAATAGTTAATTTAAATCTCCCTCTAAGATTATAACCGCGTTGTAATGATTCAGGCATAAGTGAATATTATTTTTCTCTTTATGAATTCAGATTCAGCAGGCACATTTAATCGAGTTTATGATATATACGTCTTCTTCTTATGTTTTATTATAACTGATTGCTCTTCAACTTGTAAATTCTATGTATCAATGAAGGCAAAGAGTGAGGAGGTATTACAATTATTAAAGAAGAAATGTTCAAAGAACTCTCAGATGCTGTTGTCACATGCAAAAAAGATGTTGTAACAGCTTAAGTAAGGATTTTTCTCTTTCCGGTAACCTGACCATTGGCAGGGTACGGAAAATACTGAAGACACCTGTAATTATCCCTTTGGGAAGTGCAGGTGCCAAATATCATTAAAGAAGGGGTGATAAATAAATGGAAAAGAAAGAGGAAGGAATAGACTGGCAGCATGCAGAACAGTGCTCAAAAGTGGTATGTGAGAATGGTGAACACAGTGGACTTGAACGTTCCATCGACTGGAAACAGGGTCTTGCCATTGCTGTGGGTGTACCTCTGCTGATCCTGCCATCGATCGGATACTTTTCAGGCTGGCTATGGTCAGCTGCTATTATCGTATGGGGTCTATCCGTATTCCAGGGTTTCATGCAGAACCTGGCCTATGGTGAACTTGCAACGACTTTCCCCAAGGCATCCGGTCTTCCAGGATTTGCACAGAATGTCTTTAAGACACCCAATTACAAGGGAAAATATGACAAGAGTAAGCTTATAGGTGGATTCAGTGCATGGAGTTACTGGTTCGCTTGGAATCCCGTACTTGCTATCTTTGCTATCCTTGTAGGTTTTTACCTGCACAGCCTGTTCCCTGCACTGGCAGCTACTTTTAGCGAATACCAGCTTTCACTGGCTGCAGGCATTGTTATATTCGGAGCTCTTATACTTATTAACTATCGTGGTGTCTCTAGCGGCGCAATGGTAGGTTACATTCTTGCAGCACTTGCATTCGTTCCTCTGGTCATAATTGCACTAGCACCATATGCAACGGGCGATTTTGTGCTTGCAAATATCACAAGCACCTGGCTGCCTACTGACTGGGTATGGAGTATGCACAGTATCCTTATCCTGTTGGGTATCTTTGCAATGGCGCAGTGGAGTGCCTGTGCATGGGAAACAGCAGCTATCTATGGTCCTGAATACAAGAACCCAGGCAAAGATGTGCCAAAGGCACTTTTCACCTGTGGTGCTATCTGTCTTCTGGCATTTGTGATCGTGCAGACTACAGTTACTGGTGTGCTGGGTATTGATGGTATTGCAAATGCACCTATCGACCCTATGCTTCCTGTTGCACAGGCAGCTCTAGGTGATTCAGGTTCAACGGTTGCTATTGTAATGCTCATTGCTGCAATGGTCCTTATTATCCAGACCGCATACCTTGGTTCTGCAAGGGCGATGCACTCCATGGCAGTTGAAGGAAACCTTCCAACAGTATTCGGTAAGGTGAATTCTCATGGTACACCTATACTGGCAATGGTCATTATAGGGATCTTTAACCTGGCACTCATCTCCATGGGTACCCCGACAGCCATCCTGGCGGCATCTGCAATAGGATATGTCTGTGCTAACGGTATCAGCCTTTTTGCATACGTGAAAGCAAAGATGGCTCCTCACCTTGTAGGACTTGACAGGCCTTTCAAGGCACCATCCGGCTGGAAGAATGTTGCACTCCTGTTCGGGATGTTCAATCTGCCTCTCTGCCTGATCGGTATAATTTACCTCAACAGTATTGAGGGAAGCTGGTTCTCAACTGGTGTTGGAATACTTGTATTGGGTCTGTACATACCTATGTGGTATTACTCGCAGCATGAAAACCATGTAGCAAAGGTGGCGATGGAAGCACAGGCGGCCTAAAACAAGAAGCTGCAGTAAGTATTAAGAGTATGTTTACTGCATAACAATTTTTATTAATGCATGCCTCCAATTGTGCATAAACAGTTCGATCTGGTAGTCTCATAACTAAAAGGCTACCATGTCCTCTTTTCAGGAAATTGAATTCATGCAATGATTTCAGCTTTTTCCTTAAAGTGCAGGAACAGCTCCTTACTCCATTGAAGCGCATTGTTGTCAAAGCTCATAAGGATTGTATGGTCATATTGCCCATGCTTGTTAAAGAAACAAAGAAATAGAAAACGATCTGTGGTAACAAGGGTTGCCAAGCTTGTCATTTCATTTGAAACGAACATTTCGGTGTTCTCAAAAGTCATGAATTTTTGAATGTCATCTGAATAGTCCTTTTCCATCCTTTCGTGGACAGGAGCTGTTACAACCAGGGAAACATCGATACCCTTTTCAGCAAGACTTGAGTACAAGGCTGGATATTCAGGATGGAAATAAGCATTAAAGGCCATGACATAGCTGGACTTGACAATATTCTCGGTGAACTCCTTTGGGAATTCAAAAAGGTAATTCAGATCAGGTTCGATTATGACACAGTTACCAAGCTCGCCGAATCTCTTCAGTATGGATTCTGGGATTCCGCTAAGATCGCGATTAAGCCAATAGTTGCTGTTCTCCTCAAAGACATCCACCGCATTCAAAAGAGGCAGCATGTTAGCTACCAGTACCTTTCCCATGTTGGTCAGGATATAATGATCCCCGTTCTGTATGACAAGACCGTGTTCCTTGAGTTTCTTTATCTGGGGAATAAGAGCTGTGGAGGTCACGTTAAGGCTTGTTTTGATCTCCTCCCGGCTCTTTTCACCTTCCATCAAAAGAAGAAGCACGTTCTTCCGCTTTTCAGAATTCAGGATTATATCTATTAGCGAACTTTTCATTGATACCAACTATATCCAATTTGTAATTATGATATCTGACCTTATGATGTTTCTTCTTCAGAGGAGTCACACGTTGTTGCGGCATGAACTTTCATGGGTCCCCTTTTCCATCTTGTGCCTGTAAAGTGCCATTTCAATATTGCTTTTCAGATCGTTGGCCTTAAAGGGTTTGACAATATACCCGTAAGGCTCTGTCTTTTTTGCCTTTTCAAGGACCTCATCATCCGAATATGCGGTCAGATAGACCACTGGTATGTCGAAATTCTTTCGGATTTCCCCAGCTGCTTCAACTCCGTCCATATTTCCCTTCAGTCTGACATCCATCAATATTAGATCAGGGAAGGTAATTTCAGCCATCTTTATAGCTTCTTCCCCGGTCGAAACTATGGCTGGCACGGTATATCCGAAACTTTTGAGTTTTTTCTTTATATTAAGCCCGATGATGTTTTCATCTTCTACCACAAGGATTTTTACATCTTCCATGAGTACACCTTAGTTTTTGTTATTTTAGGATAATCCTGAATTTTGTACCTTTGTCTCTTTCAAGTTCTATCGTACCGTCTATCTGAGATGTGAGGGTTGTGACCAGCTGCAGTCCCAGAGAATCAGTTTCTCTGAAATTGATGTTCTCAGGGAAACCAAGACCGTTGTCCCCTACGATCAGGTTCAGTTTCCCTTTCTCAAGTCCCAGGTTCACATATATCTCTCCTTCTTTTCTCTGTTTAAAGGCATGTTTGAATGAATTCGAAACAAGTTCATTCACTATCATTCCCAGAGGAATGGCAGTATCCATATCAAGGAAAATCTGCTCTGTATCGATCTTAACGTTGATACCCTCTTTGTTGATAGCGTATGAATATGAAAGCTCATTGACGAGTTTGACAATGTAATCGGAGAAATCTATGCTTTCCATGTCCTGGGATCTGTAAAGTTCCTCATGCACCAAGGCCATGGATATCACCCTGTTCTGGCTTTCCTTAAAAGCCTCGATCACGTTCTCATCCTCGAACTTATCGGATTCAAGATCAAGCAAACTTGAGATAACCTGAAGGTTGTTCTTTATACGATGGTGGATTTCCTTCTTACGTATCTCTTCTATCTTCTTGCGTTCATCTATCATTCTTGACAGCGTTGCCCTTGTTTTTTCTATCCCTTCGGTCAGGATGAGGAAATCACCCTCTCCGTATATTCTAACCTCTCTGGAGAAATCGTTATTCTGGACCGCGGTCAGTACCTGGTTCGAGTCTTTTATTATCGTATCGAGCAATTCAGCGAAGTTGTCCAGGGTATTTGATAGCTGCCTGAATTCTCCATGTACGTCCAGATGTGACCTCTCGTCAAGGTCTCCCCTGGCAAGTGCATTTGTCAGCCTTATGGTGTCACGTATGGGCATTATCACCGCATCCAGGATTTCATTGAGACCTTTGGGTATCTCCGTGAAATCGGCTTCCACCTCTGTTTCAGCTCTTGAGTCAAGCTTTCCCCTGACGGCATCCTTGGATATGCTTTTGAAGTCGCTGACTATCTCCTTTATAGGTCTTGTGAATGACAGAGCTATCAAATAAGAGATAACTGCCATGAAAACTATGGCTGCAAAGGATATCTGGAGAAGCTTGTTACTGAGGGTGTTAACTCCTGCCAGCATCTCATCCTTAGGGATGACTAGAACGAATGAGAAATTACCTGTCCTTATGGGTTCATAGAACATTACTACCTTTTCCCTTGTAATTGGGTCGATAGTTTCAACGTGACCGCTTTTCCCTTCCCGTATATCATCTGCAGCATTTGAGATCTCCTCGTTACCGAGGTCATAAAGCGTTTTTTTTCCGATCCATTCCTTGTTGGTGGGGTGGGAAAGAAAGATGCCAGTGTTACCGGTCATGAAAGCATAGCCGGTATCGAATGCCTTTACTTCACTGATCTCCTCATCTAGGTAGTTCAGGGATACGTCCACTCCCCCTATCCCGATGAATTCCCCATCCTTCATGATGGGAGAAACGTAGCTTACGATGAATAAGCCTTCGTAGTAATAAGGTTCTGTAATTACTTCAGCCTCCGTTCTTTTGGGTAACTGATAGTAATCCAGTGTATCATAGTTCAGGAGCGGATCGAGATTTATAGGCCCTTTTATCTTGTTCCAGTATGGAATGAATCGCCCGGTGGCATCACTTCCTTGGGAATTCACATATAAGTTATCATTTCCATCGAACGCGTCTGGCTCATAGGCCACATAGGTACCAAGCAAGTGGGGATGTTCTACCAGCAGGTTGTACAGCATGTTGTTTGCTTCCTCCCTGTTCATGGAATCATAACTGGCCATACTGACGGCAATCGTCTTGGCGATGGCACTGTCGGTCTGCATGTCACCGTTGAACTCATTGGCATAGTTCCTAGCCATCTCTATAGACTGCTTGTAGGCAAGTTCTTCTTCCTGGCTGCTAACAGTGGAAACAGTCATTGCGGTGCTTGCTAAAAGTACAAGTAATGTACCTGTGACTATGTACAGGATAAGTTTGAGTTTCAGTGACTTGTTCTTCCATTCCATTTTCAGGGTCCTTTATTGGTTCAGTTTTGGATTTTGGGGGAATTCCTGCTGTGCTGATTTTAGTTTAGAATCATTTTAGTTTATAATATACGCATGTTAAAATTACAATCTCATTGTATGATTATAACAGCGTTGTAATAGTTCGATAAAAGGACAATGTCCATTTCTACATTCTAAATTCAGAATCAATGGGTATTTTTACAGAGTTTATGATTTATTTTTAAATGCCACTTCGATCAGGGTACCCAGATAAAAAATATCTTTCATATATGCTCTCTTCATAGAATGAAATGCCTAAGATTTGTTGACTTGCTGTATTTAGGATACTTTCTCTCCTTGCTGATTAAAGTTGAAGTGATATTGGCTCTGTAGAACCTCTAAATTCATGTGATTTTGTATGTTAATAAAACTTCAATATGTTTCCATAGACAGTGATTATTCTTGCAGAATTTATGCAATTGATAATGGTTTCAATAGGTTTTCTGCAAGCTTTGATATTCAATATTTATATTTTGTCCCATATTGCATCTAGTCAAAGTAAAAGAAAAAAACAATGTAGTCAACACATTTGGAATTTGTAGTATCATATCTTCTTTTCCCTAAATCATTCTTTTTTAAGAGGAAAATATAAATATTAGTAACACGGTAAAAGACTACCGTATACCATCTATTGTAGCAAGTTGCGAGTCACTATCTTGAAAAACGTAGGTTATCGCCTTGCTACGAACTAGCAACCAAATTACGGAGGCTAAATATGTCAAATCAGGAAATGTTAGACACATTGAGAGACACAGTTGTCACTCAGAACATCAACGGTTGTGCAGAAGCTACTCAGGCAGCCCTTGACGCAGGACTTAGTGCAGTTGAGATCATAAATGATGGTCTTTCCCCGGGAATGAAGATCGTCGGAGACAAATTCGAGGCAGCAGAAATTTACCTTCCACAGATCATGATGTCTGCAAAGGCAATGAACGCGGCAATGGAGCTTCTCTTACCAGTACTGGAAGAAGAGAAAGGAAACACCGATGGTGTAGGTCTTGCAATCACCTACGTCCAGGAAGGAGACATTCACGATATCGGTCACCGTCTTGTAACAACCATGCTTGAAGCAAACGGTTTTAAGATCGTTGACATGGGTGTAGACGTACCAAACGAAAAGGTTGCAGAAGAAGTTTCAAAGAACAAGGGCAAGAAACTCCTGCTCGTTGGTTCAGCACTCATGACAACCTCAATGCTTGGACAGAAGGATACCGTAGCAATGCTGGCAGAAGAAGGTCTTAGAGATTCTGTCAAGATCATGTTCGGTGGAGCACCAGTATCTGATGCATGGATCACAGAGATCGGAGCAGATGCAACAGCAGAGAATGCAGCAGACGCAGCAAGAGTTGCACTCAGCCTTATGCAGTAAAGAGGTATAATAATGACATTTGCAAGATCACTTGATTGTTTTGAATTCTATGAGAGAGCAAAGAAGGGAGAGAAGACAACCCAGGATGACTGGGATCTTATGACAATCCCAATGAAGGCAATGGAGCTCAAACAGAAATACAACCTTGATTTCAAGGGCGAGTTCGTACCAACTGACAAGGACATGATGGAAAACCTCTTCAAAGCAGGTTTTGAGATGCTCCTTGACTGTGGTATCTTCTGTACAGACACCAGCCGTGTAGTAAAGTACACAGAAGATGAGATATGGGACGCTATCAACAATGTCCAGAAGGAATTCACACTAGGTACCGGCAGAGACGCTGTAAGGGTGCACAAGAGAAGTGTCGGTGACAGGAGAAAGCCAATCGTACAGGGTGGTCCAACAGGTTCCCCAATTTCCGAGAACATGTTCATGCCAGTTCACATGAGCTATGCTCTTGAGAAGGAAGTCGACACAATTGTCAATGGTGTCATGATGACAGTCCGTGGCAAGCCACCAATTCCAAAGAGCCCATACGAGGTTCTTGCAGCAAAGACAGAGACAAGGCTCATTAAGAATGCAGCCGCAATGGCCGGAAGGCCAGGCATGGGCATATAGGGACCAGAGACTTCCCTGTCCGCTCAGGGAAATATCTCTGCTGACTGTGCCGGTGGCATGGTTTGCAGTGACAGTCACGAAGTATCACAGCTCAACGAGCTTAAGATCGACCTTGATGCTATCAGTGTAATGGCACATTATCAGGGCAACAGTGACATCATCATGGATGAACAGATGCCTATCTTTGGTGGATATGCCGGTGGCATAGAAGAAACCACAGTAGTCAACATCGCAACCCATATCAACGCTTTTGTAATGAGCAATGCAAGCTGGCACCTTGACGGACCAGTCCACATCCGCTGGGGATCAACCAATACCCGTGAGACCCTCATGATCGCAGGATGGGCATGTGCAACTATTTCTGAATTTACTGACATGCTTTCCGGTAACCAGTACTATCCATGTGCAGGTCCATGTACCGAGATGTGTCTTTTGGAAGCATCCGCTCAGTCTATCACTGACACAGCATCCGGCCGTGAGATCCTCTCCGGTGTTGCATCTGCAAAGGGTGTCGTTCAGGACAAGACAACCGGTATGGAAGCAAGGATGATGGGAGAAGTTGCAAGAGCAACAGCAGGAATGAACATCGAAGATGTCAACAAGGTCCTCGATCTTCTTGTAAGCTCCTACGAGGGCAACTATGCGAATGCACCAGCAGGAAAGACCTTCCAGGAATGTTACGATGTAGCTACCGTCACACCAACTGACGAGTACATGAAGGTCTACGATGATGCACGCAGGAAGCTCGAAGAGTTCGGACTTTCATTCTAAGATGAATCGATTAGACAGAAAAACACCCTCCAACCCGATGGCTGGTATTAACCTGCCAGCCATCTCTTCTTCAGGAGCTAAACCATGTCCGAATATACCCCCAAAGAGAGATTATCCCGTGCACTCACCGGTCAATCTGTTGACAGGATGCCTGCTGTCTGTGTTACCCAGACAGGCACTGTTGAGCAGATGGAAGCCTGTGGTGCATTCTGGCCAGAGGCTAACAGCGATGCAGAAAAAATGGCAACACTTGCCGAAGCAGGTCACACAGTAGTTGGTTTTGAGGCTGTACGTGTGCCTTTTGACATTACTGCGGAAGCCGAGTTCTTCGGCTGTGAGATCAAGGCCGGAACAAAGGAGCAGCAACCATCCGTAGTAGGTCATGTAGTAAAAACATTAGAAGATATCGAGAAACTCAAGGGCTACAACCTTGATCACGGAAGAATCGGTGTTGTATGCGATGCTATCAAGATACTTGCAGATAAATACGGTGAAGAACTCCCGATCATGGGAAGCATGATAGGTCCTTTCTCACTCGCACAGCACATCAACGGTGATGAGTGGTTCATGGCTATCTTCACAGACGAAGCCTTCGGCCTTGCACTCATGGAGTTCACAACCGATTTCTGTGTTGCTTACGCTCAGAAAATGGTCGAGAATGGTGCTGACACAATGGTCATCATCGACCCAACAGCAAGTTACCAGCTCATTGGTGCTGAATTCTACGAAAAATTCGTAGTTCCTTTCCACAAAAAGATCATCGATGCTATGCATGAAGTCAATGTGCCTGTAGTTCTTCACATATGTGGTGACACAACCCAGGGTCTTGCCCTCATGGAATCAACCGGTGTAGACGCTATCAGTGTTGACCAGAATGTTGATGCAGCAGCAGCAGTCGCTAATGTTGAAAAAGCTGTCATTGTAGGAAACCTCGACCCTGTGAACATGCTCTGGAACCAGACACCTGAAACCATCAGGGAACAGTCACAGAAGGTCATTGATGCGGGTATCGATCTGCTTGCACCGGGATGTGGTACTGTAAGCAAGACACCAACCGTCAATCTCCAGGCAATGATTGAAGTGGCGAAGAGTCACAAGTACTAAAAGATGTGTAATTTTAGTTGAAATGAGCTAACACCTTGTTTCCCCTCCGTAGCACCGGCTCGCTTTAACATTTCCGGGTCGGTGTCTGCTATCTCCTTCTCTTTGTATTTTAGACAAAATTAAGATTCCCATATTTTCCACACATTT
Source organism: Methanolobus vulcani (assembly GCF_900100715.1). Lineage (GTDB taxonomy): Archaea > Halobacteriota > Methanosarcinia > Methanosarcinales > Methanosarcinaceae > Methanolobus > Methanolobus vulcani. Next base: position 13,607 of record NZ_FNCA01000007.1, read on the forward strand.
ATATATACTGAAATTCTACTAGACGCAGAGATGGCTCGCAGAAGAAAGAACAAAAATAAAGATTCCAGTGATGATGAATCAGAAATCACAGATTTTAAGAGCCTGTTAAGAAAACAGGGTTACAGTCTTGCAGGCAGGCATAGCGCTGTCAAGACATGCATGTGGCTTCGCAGGTCAATAAAAGATGAAGGTGAATGCTACAAATCTGTATTTTATGGTATCACATCCCATCGCTGTCTTCAGATGACCCCGACTCTTATGTGTAACCAGAAATGTCTGCACTGCTGGAGACCCACGGAAGTAGATGTTCCTATGCCTGTTGGATGGGACTCTCCAGTGGAAATAGTGGGGTCTTCAATTGAGTCACAAAGAAAACTTTTATCTGGTTTTGGAGGTTCTGCACCCCTTGAACGCTGGAAAGAAGGCAATGATCCAAAGCATGTTGCTATATCTCTCTCAGGAGAGCCTACTCTTTTTCCTCATCTCGACGAACTTATCGATGAGTTCAAAGAACAGGGATTCACCACTTTTGTTGTAAGCAACGGGACTGTTCCTGAAATGATGGCAAAGATAAACCCTGCCCAGTTATACATGAGCCTTGATGCTCCTGACAGGGAAACCTATGAAAAGGTATGCCAGCCGAAATCTCCTGTACTCTGGGACAATATTCTCAGATCCCTGGAAATACTTAAGAGTAAGGAAACAAGAACAGTAATCCGCATCACGCTTGTAAAAGGCGTCAACATGTTCGACCCTGAAGGTTATGCGAAACTCATTAAAATAGCAGAACCTGATTACATTGAGGTCAAAGCCTATATGCATCTTGGTTTTTCACGTAAGAGATTACCACGTGAAGCAATGCCTTCACATGATGAGGTAATGCAATTTTCAGAAGAACTGGCGCAACATCTTGGTTACAAAGTAGCCGGTGACGTTGAGGTCAGCAGGGTAGTTTTATTGTCAAAAGATGGTTCAGTTGCACATCTTCTTTGACAAAATACATTTTTTTTGATATGGAGTCTATATACCATGTTTAATACATTCTATTATTGCAGTCTCATCACACTGTATGTAATTTCTGTAACAGTAACTGCCACAATCTGTCACAACTTATATTTATAGCAACGGCATAGATAAGCAACCAAAATAATCGAAGATATAGATAATCACTTTATTTAAATGGAGTATTCACACAATGTCAGAACAATCTGCTCATTCAAAATATGAATTCAAAAAAACATTAGAGGAGCTCCGTACCAAAAAGGGACGTGGTACTGAACTTATCTCTTTGTATATCCCCCCCACAAAGCAAATATCAGATGTAACCTCCCAGCTCAGGACCGAGCACGGTCAGGCTGCTAACATCAAATCCAAAGTAACACGTGACAATGTGCAGGGTGCACTGGAATCCTTGCTTTCAAGGCTCAGATATGTGGAAGTTCCTGAGAATGGTATCGTTTTCTTCACAGGTGCTGTGGACATCGGTGCTAACAAGACTAATATGGAAACACGCATAGTAGAGCCTCCTCAGCCAATTATCACATACAGGTATCACTGTGATTCCGCATTCTTCCTTGAACCACTTGAGGAAATGCTTAAGGATGCGAAGACATACGGTCTTCTGGTTCTTGACAGAAGAGAAGCAACAGTTGGTCTTCTTGTAGGAAAGCGCATAGAAGCTCACAGAAATCTGACATCTACTGTACCGGGAAAACAGAGAAAAGGAGGTCAGAGTGCTCACAGGTTCCAGCAACTGAGGCTTATTGCAATTCATGATTTCTACAAACGTATCGGTGATGCAGCCAGTGATGTCTTCCTGACAATCGACCACAAGGATTTTGAAGGTGTCCTTATCGGTGGTCCTTCCCCCACAAAGGAAGAATTCGAATCAGGAGAGTTCCTGCACCATGAGATCCAGAAAAAGGTACTTGGTCTCTTTGATGTAGCATATACCGATGAATCCGGTCTCTCTGAACTGGTGAACGCTGCCAGTGAAAGACTTTCAGACCTTGACCTTATGGTTGAGAAAAAGCTCATGCAACGTTTCTTCACAGAACTTGTTTCCGATTCCGGCAAGGCTGCATACGGAGAAGCACAGGTCCGTGAAAACCTGAACATAGGTGCAGTAGAGATCCTTATGATCTCAGAGGGATTAAGAGCTGAGAGACTCACTCTTAAATGTCCCAACGGAGACTACGAAGGTGGAATTACCCGAAATTTCAAACCGGGAGAAGAGGATACTTCCAGTATTCCATGCCCTGTGTGCGGTTCCAATATGGAATTATTAGAAAGAGTAGATATTGTGGATGAACTCTCAGAACTCGCTGACCAGATGGCAACACAGGTGGAGTTCATATCAACAGACTTTGACGAAGGTTCCCAGCTTCTGAATGCATTCGGTGGAATAGTAGCAATTCTGAGATTCAGTACTGGTGTATGATCTTAATATTAGTGTAGGTGTTTTTCTTGTTCATAGAATTTAAAAAACAGGTTACAGAGGCTCTTAATAATGCCCTGAAGTCCCTTGGATATGAGGTAGATGACCTCGGGCTTGAGCCATCACAGCATGCAGATATTGCTTCAAAGGTAGCTTTCAGGCTGGCTGCACAGGCAAAGTGCAACCCAAAAGAACTCGCTGACAAAATAGTCGCTGCAATCAAATTACCTGAGAGTATCCTGATAGGTGATATCAAAACAGTTGGTCCTTACATCAATATCAATGCAGGGCGCAATTACGTCGATAATACTGTAAAAGCCATCCTTGAAGAAAAGGAAAACTTTGGCGGCAACTTCTGCGAAGGAAAAATACTTCTTGAGCACACTTCTGCCAACCCCAACGGTCCTCTTCACGTAGGTCACATACGTAATTCCATTATCGGTGACACACTTGTCAGAATCCTTAAAAAGGCAGGCTATGAAGTCGAGACCCAGTACTATGTCAATGACATGGGTCGTCAGATTGCTATTGTTTCATGGGCACTCTCACTTTTTGAGTTCGATACATCAAAAAAGCCAGACCATGCCATAGCAGATGTTTACATCAAAGCAAATGTAATTCTTAACGAAGAACCTGACAAGGTTGCAGAAATAGACAAACGCATGCAGCTTGTTGAAAGCGGTGATGAGGAAACCATTCAGAGCTTTGATAAGGCAGTGGAGTTTGCTGTAACAGGTATCAAACAGACTCTTCTGAGAATGAATGTCAGTCATGACAGTTTCCCACATGAATCAGGTTTCATCCGCAACGGTGCAGTTTCAAGGATCGTTGAGGAAATAAAAGCAACAGGAAGAACTTCAGATGACAACGGTGCTCTTGTAGTAGATCTTGAAGATTACGGCTTTGAAAAAACTCTTGTTATCCAGCGCAGTGACGGGACTTCTCTTTATACTACACGTGACCTTGCCTACCATGAATGGAAAGGCGAGCGTGCAGACAGGATGATCGATGTTCTGGGTGCAGATCACAAACTCATATCAGGACAGCTTAAAGCAACTCTCAATGCAATTGGCAAGAAGGAGCCTGAAATTGTTATCTTCGAATTCGTCTCACTTCCTGAAGGTTCCATGAGCACCCGCCGTGGAAAGTTCATTTCCGCTGATGACCTGCTTGACCAGATAGAGGAGCGTGCTTATGCTGAGGTCGACAAGCGCAGACCTGAGATGGAAGACGACTTCAAGAAAGAGGTTGCAAGCATGGTCGGTATCGGTGCTGTAAGATACGATATCGTGAAGGTATCGCCTGAGAAATCCACAGTCTTCGACTGGAAGGAAGCGCTCGACTTTGAGAAGCAGGGAGCACCTTTCATTCAGTATTCACACGCAAGGGCATGCAATATCCTCAAAAAGGCAGAAGAGGAAGGTAAGTGGAATCCTGCAGAGGAAATTGACCCCTCACTTCTGACCGAGGATACCGAGGTTGACCTTATCAAGAAGATGGCAGCCTTTGACAGCATAATAGATGTCTGCGCACGGGACTTAAAACCACACACAATAGCTATCTATGCCAGGGAACTTGCAGATGCATTCAACCAGTTCTACAGATTCGTTCCTGTTGTAAGTGCTGAAGAGGATGACATAAGGGCAAGCAGGCTGGCTCTTGTGAACTGTGCAAGGATAGTCCTTGCAAATGCTCTCGATACTCTTGGTATCGGCGCACCGGAATCAATGTGAGAAAGTGAATCTTTCTCATATCATTTCTTTTTTAAATCAAATCTCATTTTTTAAGGTCAAAAACCCACCTGCTGATTCCAGGTGCCACATTGCCACATCTTCGATGGAACAGAACTTCAAATCCCATATCCTCATATTTCCCAATGAGTTCCTTAATTTCTTCTTTCGGTTTGAAGGTGTAGAAATGAATGAATCCTCCGGGTTTTACAAGCGGAGAAATAGTTTTAAGAAAACGATCCATTCCATAAGGTGTCGGGATTATTGCCCTTTCAAACTCAGTTTTTAGTAGATTAGGTATGCTGTTGGCATCAGCGTTGATAATATGTATCTTATTTTCAAGTTTATTGAGCTTACAGTTCTTTGTAAAAGATTTGCAGGCAGCCCCGTTCATTTCCACTGCAACTACATAATCTGCAGACTTTGCTGCAGGTATGGCAAAAGGTCCTACTCCGCTGAAAGGCACAAGTACTTTTTCACCTGCGTTTACAAGGGATGCCACTCTTTTTCGCTCATAAGAGAGCCTTCCGTTGAAAAAAGATTCTCTGAGGTCAATTTTGTAAGAGAATCCGAACTCTTTATGGATAGTTTCAGTGCTGTTTCCTGCAATTATCTCAAGATCTGCAACTCTCCTGTTTCCTTCAAGTTTTGAGACTTTGTTCAGCACATTTCTGATGTTCTGCATCTTTCCCATAATAGCACTGGCAATATCTTCTTTATACAATACCAGTTCATCCGGTATAGATACAACAGCAATATCACCTATTATATCGAAACGATTGGGTAAGATTTCAAGTTCTTTTTCAGGAATAATCCCTTTCAAATCATCCTTAAGACTCATTTTTCTGTCTTTTTGCTCTAACGCAATGAAGGATTAAAAGTATTGCTTCCTTCCCGGTGTTATTCACTGGAATGACCGGGAGTTACTTTTTTTTCCAGAATAGTAAATGTTGTATCTATCAAAATTGCAAGCATGATGGCAGGTATAGCACCTGCAAGAAGAGTGCTTGTGTTGTAGCCTATAAGTCCCTGGAATATTATCTCTCCAAGACCACCGCTACCGATGAAAGCTGTCAGTACTGCAATGCTGTTGGCAAGAATTCCTGCAAACTTTATTCCTGCAAACATCGCAGGATATGCATTTGGAAGTCTTATATACCTGTGTATCTGCCACTGACTCAGACCAACACCTTCTGCATAATCAATTAGCGCAGGATCAATGTTGCTCAGACCTATGTATGTATTTTTGATAATTGGGAGCAGGGCACGCAGCATTATTGCAACAACTGCAGGTGTGAATCCGATCCCAAGGAACGGGACCATTATAGCAACAACAGCAAAGCTTGGAACTGCCTGAACAAGGTTTGCAAACTTCATTATAACAAATTCCAGTTTCTTGCTGTAAACTGCTCCAAAAGCAAGCGGTATGGAAACGATTATGCTTACAAAAAGTGTGGTGTAAACAAGGACTATATGTTCCCATGTAGCATTAATAACGGTTTCAAGGACTACCATGTTCCATACCTCTCATGGAGTTTTTTCTCGATCAGACCTGCAAAGCCGTCCAGTAAAACAGCAAGTAGTCCTGTCCATAGTCCAGCAACAAGAATTGCATCTTTCTGGTAAAGCTGGATACCGTTCTGCAGTACTGTTCCAAGTCCACCTGCAGCAACAAGTCCTCCAAGTGTCACAACACCCATGCAAAACACAAGTGCGATCCTGATTCCTCCTGCAATAAGAGGGAGTGACATGGGAATTCTCACTTTCAACAATGCTTCTCTTGGAGAAAGTCCGATTGCCTGTGCAACATAGGTGTATTGCTCATCCACGTTTTTCAGTCCGGTATAGGTATTTCTTGCAATAGGAAGAATGGAATAAAGTACACATGCTGCAATTGTGGGTCCCGCTCCGAGTTTGAGTATTGGCAGGAGAAGCACGATCAGTGCAAGGTCCGGAATTGTTTCAACAATGTTAAGGAAATTGAGTACAGGATTTGCAGTTTTCGGTTTCATGTAGATGAAAATACCAACTGAGACTCCAATTATTATCGACAGGAGCAGGGCTATACTGAACATATGCAGATGCTCGATTGTTCGCATTGTCATCAGGTTTCTTTCCCAGACATTTGCTATAGCCTGTATTGACAACATAACCTGTTCTCCGCTTTTATCTGATCAGATCAGTTTCAGTAATACTTCATCAGACACAAGGATACCAACGGGATGTTTTGAATTCATGACAATTGCAAGGTATTCCCCGCTGTTTTTCATTTCTGATAATGCAAATGCAACCGAATCCATTGGCTGGAAGGTCTTGATGGGTTTTGCAAGTTCACTGAGTTTTTCTTCCCTGTGCCTGCATTTCATAAGATCTACAATTTCCACCTGTCCCAGAAGTGCATCTTCATCAAATACAAAAGCAGTTTCAAGGTCCCGCTTTGTCATTTCATCAACAGCATCACATGCTTCTGTTTTTGCTTGAAGTACATATTTATCTTCAAAAGGTGACATCAGATCCTTTACCTTAAGAGTATCCATGTGCTTGAATTTTCTTTGATTATCAACAATATCTGCAACAAGTTCGTTTGCAGGATTGAATATGAGTTCCTCCGGAGGACCAACCTGAACGAGTTCTCCCTGGTCCATTATGGCTATCCTGTCACCGAGTACAAGTGCTTCCTCAATATCATGGGTCACAAAAACAATGGTACGGTTGATCTCATTTTTTATTTTCAGGAACTCTTTCTGGAGCTGTTTGCGTAATATAGGGTCCAGTGCACCAAAAGGTTCATCCATTAAGAACAGTGGAGGGTCCATTGCCATGGCCCTTGCAAGACCGACTCTCTGCTGCTGTCCTCCGCTAAGCTGTTTTGGATAGCGGTTCATGAACATATCAGGAGGAAGTGAAACAAATTCCAGCAGCGTTTTCACACGCTCTTCAATTTCTTTTTTGTTCCAGCCTTCAAGTTTGGGAACAAGTCCGATGTTCTCTCCAATTGTCATATGAGGAAACAGGCCAATGTTCTGTATAACATAACCAATATTGCGGCGCAGACGCACAGGGTCAACGTTTTTTGTATCAATCCCGTTGATAGTGACCGAACCTTCATCCTGCTCTATCATGCGGTTGATCATACGTAGAGTTGTGGTTTTTCCGGAACCACTGGGCCCGATAAGGATCAGAAGTTCTCCACCAATTACTTCCAGATCCAGATCTTTTACCGCGAATCCTTCCCCATATTTCTTTGTGATCCCTTTGAGCTGGATAGAATCAATCCTGTCAAACAGTCTTTCTGTTTGCATGTGTGAGTCCCGGTTTAATTTTAATTAGGAATAAATGAGGGAGAATTATCCCTCTATAATACCTTTCTCAACGAGGAAATCATGTGCTATATCCCCTGGTTCCTTCTGATCGATATCGAACTGGTAGTTCAGTTGTCTCATTTCATCGGTGCTGATAGCTCCGTCAAGTTTCTGCATTGCAGTAATAGCATCAGGATTATTCTGTGCAAATTCCTCTGTAACTATCAGGATAGCATCATAAGGTGGCAGTGCGTTCTTATCATCCTCCAGAACTCTCAGGTTGAATACCTCATTTCTGGTATCGGTTGTATATGCTGAGATCGCATCAACTTCATCGTTCTTGATGGCCTCGTACATTACAGTAGCAACAGCCTGTTTATAATCCTTGAAGCCAAAACCGTAAACTTCCTGAATGCGTGGAAGTCCATCTTCTCGGGTAGCAAACTCAGGATCTGTACCGATAGTCATTTCTGCAGCATATGGTTCAAGGTCGCTTATCTTTGTAACATTGTGTTCGGCAGCCCAATCCTCTTTTACGGCAATGGCGTATGCATCCTCAAAACCAAGATTGCTTACTATCATTACTCCGTCCTGCTGCTTGAGACCTTTCTCGGTCATGTTGTAAACGACCTGTCTGTCCCAGTTGTCCAGCTGACTCAGGTTCAGTATCTGGCTGTAAGCAGTGCCTGTATATTCAGCGTAAGTTTGTATCTGGCCTGCTTTCAAAGCCTCAAAATTCACAAATGTTCCACCAAGACCCTGTTTTACATCTGTTTTGTATCCTGCATCTTCAAGGACAAGAGCTGTCATATGGGCAAGGATATATGATTCCTGAAAAAGTTTAGAACCGACAACTACCGTTCCCTTTTCCTGTCCGTTATCAACAGGGGTATCTGTACAACCACTGGCAGCCAGGGCCACAACCAAAACTAAAAGTATCAGAATAGATCTTCTCATTGTTAACCTCCCCGAAAATCGTTTCCTACCGTAACCGTATTACCACAACGACTTCCCTATAAGATAGATTAAGTACACTTTTTATAAAGGTATCTGATTTTCAGGATGTTAATTTTGAAAAAATTCCAATGTCAGATTCTCCTTTTATTGATTGTGATTTTCTCGCATATGTTTTTCATATTCTTCCTTAGTGGGGAATGTCATCTTACAGACTTCACATTCAAACTTATTTCCTTTATTATGTGTATTTGTTTCCATTAATCTTCACCTCCCAATATCTATTAATGTATAATCATCTGGTGAGATCGAGTCAGACAAACGATTTTTGTTTTTCAATATATTTATTTACAGTATCCACAAATTCTGCATGGCTCCATGTCAGAGGAGCTACCGACAAAGGTTCCTCTGTGAAAGGGTGCACCTGTTCAGGCATAATTCCCGTCTCAAGGGAGCAGTCTGCCACCCATTTGATAAGTTCAATTGGTTTTGCAAGACTTTCGGGATCCTTGGCTTTTGCGATGTACCATTTTGCAAGCCATAGAGTGCAAATTACCCACGGATTGCCGGGAATAGTATCACTTTGACGATAGTACTGATCGTTCTCATACCGTGCAAGGCCGCCTTTTTGCTCCACCCACAGTTTTTTCTCCAGATTTATCATTGTACTTTCCACTCTGGGATCATCTGCTAGCAGAACATTGAAATCAAAAACAGTATAGACACTGCTATCAACAGTATTGTCCACTACTTTTTTACCGATGTCACCATCCGTGTAGTTGATCCCTCTCAGGAAAATCTTATTTTCAGAATCATACAGCTCATCGATTATAGCACTCCTTAAACCCAGGTAAGTATCCCTGCAAATAGTACAGGTTTCGTGGTCTTCAAAGAGGTCAGCTAGTTTCTCTCCTGCCGTTAGTCCTGCATAGACAGCGGAAGCAGTGAATGTGAAAACACCCCTTCTTTCTTCCCATAGATCATAGCTTTCACGAGGCAGTTCATTGGGATAGCGGTAACTGTTCATAAAATAGACCGCTTTCTTAATCAAAGGTTCATAGAGTTCCGTTATAAATTCAATATCCTTTGTTGTTTCGTAGTATTGCCAGAGAGCATGGATAACAAGTGCTGTTTCATCTTCCTGAATTGGTAAAGAGGGTTTATCAAATTCTACCCAGGGATGCCAGCTGCTTCCGAGTGTCCTGTCGGGATTGTATTTATGAAGCATACAACCTGGCCACCAGAGTACATCTCTGCAAAAAAGGAAAAAAGGCTTTGTGAATTCAGGATAACCTGCTTTTATCATTGCAACAGCAGTCAGTGCCCCATCTCTGGACCACATATAACTGTATGTGTCCTTGTTAAATTGCATGTTATCGGAATCGTTTGCAGCAAGAATAGCTCCTCCCTTATCGGTTTGTGTTTTTATTGTAAGAAGAGAACGTTTGTATAGTTCAGATATATCACGATCTAGATCAGAGAAGTCTATTGATATTTTGGATAACCATGAAAGATTGTCTTTCTCAGTTTCTTCCAGAATGCTTTGTGGTCCGTTTTCCTTGATGAAACTGTTCAGTTCATATATATCCTGGAAATCCTCACCTGCTATAATGTAATAGTACACGGTTTTTTCCGCATCAGCAGGTATTTCAAAATGAATGCCTATGGTAGAATCAACAGTTCCCTGTGCCACTGGATTTTTGGAAAGTATTCCATCTTCCGCATCTTTAAATGTTCCCTGTAGACCCTTGTATTCTGCCTGTCCGATGGCAAAATCGTCAATATCGCTTGTAATATCTTCGCTTCTGTTCGATTTCAGTGCTCCTATGAGAAAGTATCTCGAATTCTTATAATGTACAATTACATTGTGATTCATCTGGTAGATCGCTGTATCTCCGATGCCGTTTCCATAAAGGTGGAAATCCTGGTTGAAAAAAAGGCGTATTTCCCTTTGATAGTCCCGTATATTTTTTATGATTACTTTACGCAGGAATATATTATGTTCAAAATGAACACACTCTTCAAGTAAAATCTCAATTCCAATATCCCGATTTATGGCATGGTTTTCTGATATAAGTGTGCTTTTACGGTAGGCAAGTTTTCTTTCCCATCCGGGCTCATTTATCCATGAAAGGTTCCCGTCAACATATACTCCGATCCTCTGTGCATGCCCTGATAAGTGATTTTCCTGTCCGACATAGGGAAAATATATGTCCCTGACCTGTAACCATTTGTCAATGTTTACAAGAAGAGACTGGTTTCCAAGAACTATATGCCGTGTCATGCTAAATCACTTCCAAATCAATTGCCATTGTTATTTCCTCCCGATTTTGTCCAAAACAATTTCGGATATTAATGTTCTATGGAAATTGCTGGTCATTTTAACATGTAGTTTAAATCATATGCTACGCTTGGATATGAGAAAACCATTGACTTTAACTGAGTTGCTGTCAGGCCATATCTCATGGCCATTGCAAAAAGATTGATAACCTCTTCTGAATTTGGTGCAAGCAAATGCGCTCCAAGTATAAGATCGCTGGACTCATCTATTATTACTTTGGAGGCAGCATATCCTGAATTTATCCTTCTGGAAGAATACCACTGGCTCATGTCATAGAAAAGTACCTTCTGATCCTCTGATAGCTCATTTTCGGTGATACCAACACTTGAAAGTGGAGGTATCGTGAAAACTGTAGATGGTATGACCGTGTAGTCAGCCCTTTCTTTGTTACCTTCAAGTATATTCGTAGCAGCAATATCTGCCTGCAGACTCACAACAGGAGTAAGGGCAGGACCCGGGCGTATGCAGTCACCTGCTGCATATACTCTGGGATTGGAAACGCTCTGGAAATATTCGTTAAGGGCTATGTTTCCTTTTTCAAGGGCAACATTTCCTTTCTCAAGTTCCAGCTCTTCTATGGCCGGAACTCTTCCAAGACCATGAACGACCATATCTGCAAAGAAAGTCTCCTCTTTTTCACTGTCCTTACAGCAGGTTGTTACCTTAAAGCCATCAGATGTCTTCTCTATATTTTTGAGCTCTTTACCTGTGACCACATTGATGCCTGCATCTTCGGAAGCTTTGACAAGCATGTCCACAAGATCGGCATCGAACATTTTCAGGACCCTGTCTCCTCTTTGCAATATGGTCACATCACATCCGGCTCTTGCTGCGATATGAGCGAATTCAAAGGAAATGTAACCTCCACCGGCAAAAATGATCTTCTTCGGAAGTTTTTCGAGTTCCATGAACTCTTCACTTGTTACAAGATATTCCTCACCCGGGATGTTCAGTCTGCGAGGTTTTGAACCGGTTGTGATAATTATGTATCTGGAAGTGATCTTTTTTTCTCCCACGGACAAAGTGGATTCATCTTCAAAATGTACGGTTCCGTGGAAAGTATCGATTCCGGCATCAATGTATCCTTTTTCACTTTGCTGAGGATGCGCCTCTGTGAAAGTTCTTTTGTAATCTACAAGTGATGACCAGTCAATGAAAATTTTATTGCCTTTAATACCCTTATCAAGCATTCTGTTGTGTTCATCAACTATATTGGACACACCTGCAAGTACTTTCTTTGGAATACATCCTCTTAAGGCACAGGTCCCACCATATTCTCTGTTATCGGCGATTCCTACTTTCCATCCGGCAGCATTCAATTTATATGCAAACGTTGTCCCGGCAGCCCCAGTGCCGATCACAAAAGCATCATATTCTTCTTTCATCGAGATCTCCCCATATTCGATATTTTAAATATGTGGATCTCATATGTTAAATTTAACTTATATTTCGCAGAAATTATGTTTCAATTTCTCTGTAAGCTTTATGTTCTCAGAATAATCCACAGGAACATCCAGAAGCCAGACACCGCCTGCTTCAAGAGCCGCGGCAAGTTTTGGTTTTAAATCTTCGGCATTTTCAAGCCTGACACCTTTTGCACCAAAACTCTCAGCAAGCTTAACAAAATCAGGATTTGTGAAATCAATTCCCATGGTCTCATTGAAGGCTTTTCTCTCATGCCACTCGATGAGTCCGTATTTTGAGTCATCAAAAATGACAACAACAAAATTGCATCCAAGTCTTACAGCAGTTTCAAGGTCCTGAAGGTTCATAAGGAAACCACCGTCCCCTGCAATTGCCACGACCTTCTTTTCAGGTTTGATCATACTTGCTGCAATGGCACTTGGCAGTGCAAATCCCATGGTTGCAAGTCCATTGGAAATGAAAACCGTATTTGGTTCGTATGCAGGGAAGAGTCTCCCTATCCATAATTTATGGGCACCAACATCGCTGATGAGTATATCTCCACGGTCCATTGTATCTCTTACATCGGAGAGTATCTTCTGTGGTTTCATAGGAAAAGACATGTCTTCAGCATAATCCTCAATTTCAGCCTTCATTCTGGCACGGACCTTCTGGAACCTTTCATGCATTTCCTTTTCAAAATCACATTGCTGCCTGAGACTGAAAAGCGTCTGCCTGATGCTTCCGACAAGAAGTATTTCAGGAATGTAGGTCTCATCAACTTCCGGATGGTCGGTATGAATGTGAATTATCTTCTTTGATTTGTCAGGGTTCCAGAATTTTGGTGTGTATTCAACGTAATCAAAACCAACACATATTACAAGGTCTGCCATTTCAAAACCACACATTATGTGGTCGTGGTCCTTGATTCCCATCGAACCGAGATAGTGAGGATCATCGGCAGGTATTGCACCTTTTCCCATGAATGTTGTAACAACGGGAAGTCCTGAGAACTGGACAAGTCTGCTGAGTTCACTGGCTGCATCCTCTCTGAAAATTCCATTACCAGCAAGGATTATTGGCATTGAACTTTCTTTGATCATCTTTGCAGCTTTCTTAAGCTCACTTTCATCAAGAAGACTAATATGAGGATAGTGCTTCTTTGATATTGGTTCCTTTGATGTCTCTTCTTTTGCAACGTCTTCAGGGAGCTCAATATGAGTGGCTCCTGGTCTGTCCGCTGCAATATCAAAAGCCTTGTGAACGATCTCTGGAATGAAATCAGGTCTTGTGACTTTGGAGTTCCATGTTGTGAATTGTTTGAAAGCTGTGACAATATCGATATACTGATGCGATTCTTTGTGTGTTTTCTCAAGGGCGGACTGTCCGGTAATTGCTACAAGTGGCGCCCTGTCAAGCTGGGCATCTGCAATACCGGTAATAAGATTTGTGGCTCCCGGTCCCAGTGTTGCAAGACACACTCCTGGTTTGTGTGTGAGCCTTCCATACATGTCTGCCATAAAAGCAGCGCTCTGCTCATGTCTTGTCGGGATGAATTTTATCTTTGATTTTCTGAGTGATTCGGTAAGGTCTATTGTTTCCTCTCCCGGAACTCCGAATATGTATTCTACTCCCTCATTTTCAAGACATTTCACAAAAAGATCGCTTGCTTTCATTTTTAATACACCTTCATGGATTTCACGTTCATAAATTCCAGCATCCCGTGGCGGTACATCTCTCTGCCGATACCGCTTTTTTTCATTCCGCCAAAGGGAAGCCTTGGGTCAGATGACACAATGTTATTGATAGTTATGACACCGGCTTCGATGTGTTTTGTCATCCTCATAGCTTTCTGTTTATCCTTGCTCCAGATGCTGGCTCCAAGCCCGAATTCAGTGTTGTTGGCTATTTTAATAGCGTCTTCCTCATTATTGAAAGTTATTATAGGTGCAACAGGGCCAAAGGTTTCTTCTACAACAACAGGGGCCTTCTCGCTGACATTGCTGAGGACACTGGGTTTGTAAAAATATCCCTCATCGTCTGTTTTGCCACCTTCAAGAATGGCTTTTGCACCATTATTTTTGCTAAGTAGTATTTGCTCTTCCAGGATGTTGCGTTGTTTTTCACCTGCCATAGGTCCCATATCAGTAGCATTGTCCATTGGATCTCCGATTTTGAGATCTCTTACGTGTTCTGTAAATTTCTCTGTGAAATCTGCAGCAATTTTCTCATCAACAAGTAAACGTTTGGCTGCAATACAACTTTGTCCACAGTTCTGAAATCTGGCAATAACTGCCGCTTTAGCAACTTTATCGACATCTGCATCTTCTAGCACTATCAGAGGATCGCTGCCACCAAGTTCAAGGATGAATTTCTTGATGCTTTTTCCTGCGGCTCCTGCTACTCTTTCTCCTCCTGGACGGCTGCCAGCAAAAGAAACAGCATTTATCTCATCCCTTGAGATCAGTGAAGATGCGGTATTGCCATCTATCAGGAGTGTCTGGAAAACTCCTTCAGGAAATCCCGCCTCAATGAAAATATTCTCTATTTCAAGAGCACACATGGGAACATTACTGGCATGCTTCAGCAGCACAGTATTTCCACCAGCAACAGCTGGAATACCAAATCTTAATGCCTGCCAGAATGGAAAATCCCAGGGCATGATACTGAGTATAACACCTGAAGGTTCGTAGACGTACCCGGATATTTCAGCATCAGTTTCCACAAATTCGGATGCAAGAAAGCTTTCAGCGTTCTTCGCAAAATAATCACATGTCCATGCACACTTTTCAATTTCTGACAGTGATTCCCTGATAGGTTTGCCCATTTCTTTTGTAATGAGCTCTGCAAGCTCTTCTTTTCTGTCTCTGAGAACCTCACCTACACATTCGATAGAAAAAGTTCTTTCACAGAGAGGTTCGTTTTTCCATTGAGCAAATGCTTTTCGGGAATCTCCTATCTTTTGATTCACAACCTGCTGAGAATAGAGGTCAAATTCTTCGTTCAATTCCCCTGTTGCAGGATTAACAGACTTAATTTTCCCCAATTGGAATTCCTCTCACTTATTATTGCAATAAAGGCTTTTACAAGCCAGATTCAATCTTTTATATAATAGTTGGCATGATATATAATTGCTTAGCAAGCCTTTAACCTTCCACGGAATCTAATGTCATCTATAGATTTCACTGAGACAAGGACTTTAAAAGATTAACACAATCTTATGACTGTGAGTAAATCTTTGTTTCTTTCATTTTTCTTTTTTACAACAATGTTCTAATTATGCATCTTCGGGTTATGTGGAGAAAGGGAAATGAGTGGTATTGAAATTGTAGAGCTCACGCCGAATAACATTTCTGAATATAGTGCGTGCGGTTACTTATAATAAAAGAAAAATGAGGCTTAAAGTCTCTTTACATAATCTTAACAGACTTGATATTCATAAACTCAAGGAACCCGTGCTTTGAAAGCTCTCTGCCCATTCCGCTTTTCTTAACTCCGCCAAATGGCAGGCATGCCTGCGGTGTGCAGAATGAGTTCACTCCAACCATTCCGGTTTCAAGCTCTGATGCAACTCTCATAGCCCTGTCACGTTCCTGGCTCCAGACACTGGCACCAAGTCCGAACTCTGAATCATTTGCAAGTTCGATGGCTTCTTCTTCGGTTTTTACAGTAATAATCGGTGCCACAGGTCCGAAAGTCTCCTCTGTCATGACTTTCATGTCTCTTGTAACTCCACTGAGAACAGTTGGAGAATACATGAATCCCTGACTTGCCATTCTTCCACCAGGTACGAGAGGTTGTGCACCTTTTGATATTGCGTCCTTTACCTGATCTTCAAGTACAAGCATCTGCTCATTCCTGACCATTGGACCAATATCTGTTTCAGGGTCCATTGGGTCGCCAATTTGCAGATTAAGAGTTCCTTCAACGAATTTTTCCGTGAACTCTTCAGCAAGCTCTTCCATAACTATGAAACGCTTGGCTGCAATACATGTCTGCCCGGTGTTGATGAAGCGGCTTGGAACTCCAACTTTTGCTGCCATATCGACATTTGCATCATCAAGAATTATGAACGGGTCACTTCCACCAAGTTCCAGCACGAATTTCTTCATATTATGGGCTGCAAGCTCAGCAACTTTCTGTCCGGCATCGTATCCTCCGGTAAAAGACACGGCTTTCACCTCATCCCGTGAAATAAGTGAGGATGCGTTCTTTCCATCAACTATCATTGTCTGGAAGACACCTTCAGGAAATCCGGCTTCAAGGAAAATATTCTCTATCTCAAGTGCACACAGGGGTACATAACTGGAATGTTTGAGCAGCATTACATTTCCACCAGCCAGCACATGTGCTGCTGCACTGAGAACCTGCCAGAACGGGAAGTTCCATGGTTTTATCGCAAGCACAGTTCCCATTGGTTCGTAATGGATCATCTGGTCACATGCACCTTCTTCCGCAGGCTCAGGTTCAAGCATCTTCTCTGCGTTGTCAGCAAAGTAATCGAACATAGCGGCACATTTTGCAACCTCAGGAACAGCCTGCTTCATGACCTTCCCCATCTCAGTAGTGATGAGTTTTCCATATTTGCCCTTATTTTTTCTCAGTATCTCAGCAAAGTTCTTCAGAAGCTCATTACGCTCTGAGACATCAGTTCTTTTCCATTCCCTGAACGTTTCAGCAGATTTCTTGAGCATCCGACTCACCTGTTCATCGGTATGCATTTCAACTTCGCTGATAACTTTTCCTGTTGTGGGGTTAATGGATGAGATTGTGGTCATGGTAAATCCTCTGATGTTATTAGATTGAAATCTTACATATTTGCTATTGTTGAATGCAATTAAGAATAGATCTATTTTTAATATAATCCTCCGTTTATTTCTCATACGTAAAAATATCTTCAATGGTACATTCAAAGAAGAATGCAAGCCTGAAAGCCAGTTCCAGACTTGGATCGTACTTTTCCCTTTCAATAGCATTAATAGTCTGTCTGGTAACACTAAGTTTTTTTGCTAATTCTTCCTGTGTCAGATTATTTTTAGCGCGCCAGACCTTCATGTTATTTTTCATTTTTTCCTCAAATTACATTTTATTCCTATACCAATAAAAGGACCCAATATAAGCTATTCCGCTAGCTGCGAAGAGAACTCCTATTACAGACTGTGCTGTTAGTTGAATATCGGAGATTCCAAGAATGAAAAATAAAAACCCCTGAAGTATAAATATTATCTGAAATGACCTATAGCTTGCTTTTTCTGCAATTCTGTAGTCTCTTTCATCTTCTGTTATTATTCCTTTCTTTTTATAATGGCGATTTCTCAGTGAAGTTAATATGAGCACAACCCCTGCACCAATAAGTCCTCCACCTGGATCTTCAGTATTTGAAACCCAAGCAGGCTCGTAAATCTTAATGTAAATCCCGAATCCTGATAAAACCAGTCCTGCTATTAATAATATGATTTCCTGATTTTTCATATTGATCGCTATGTAAAACATACTTTACATAATGTATAAATATCTATTCTTTAAGACAACTCAATCTGACATAATCCTCTGAGTTTAATTGCAATATTTGCACGATGATTCCAGAGAACACAGATTACATCTACATGGTTAAAGTGTCTGCGCAAGATCAAAAGAGTTGCCTTATGTGGGAAAAGTTGGTTGTTATAAGTATCTGAGGACAATACATTTCTTCCCCATAAGGCAGTAATGAATGATATGTCTGATAGAGGTTGGTGTAGACCACAGATAGTTGGTTGGTTGGTTGGTTGGTATTATCCATGTTATAATCCCTCTATCAGACTAAATTGAAGCATATTGATCATATAACCCCGTACCACCTGGTTTTGTTATATGATCAATATACACTAAACCCACTCCCCATGTGTTTAGTCCCATACTCCATTTCCTTTCTATGTTTGCAAGTTATATCAATTAATTTCATTTTTATTAATTATGGCGTATGAAATAACAACGACGTTATTTTGTTTAACGGTGTTAACACAAGATCTGAAAAATAGTATCTATTAATTTGCTGGTTAATTCTTACATCATAGCTATCTGTACAACACTCAAATACTTCTTCATAATTGTATAAGCTATGGACTTGCCAATCCATAATTTTCCCTGTTGCATCCTTCTCATTTTACTCATTTCTCCTAAGATCTGTAAAGCTTCAAGAGCTATGGGGTCATTGAGATAACAACTGTCAGGAACCCTGTTATCTGAAAAAAAGATGATGGGTATCTTTAGGTTCCTTTGCAGGTCGGTTGGCAGTTTATTTCCCAGTTCTTCCAGTATATCTTTATCAAAGACATGTTCATCTCCTGCTTTTGTTCTGGATACAGGTCTTTCTTCCGTTAGTAACTGGGCAAGGCTCTTACGTTCGGAAACAAGTCCATCATTTAGTTTTCCTACTTCAATTCTCATCCAGCGTGTCAGGATGGAGTCATCAGAAACTGGGATTCTGCCAGACATGATCTTCAATAATTCTATGTGACTTTTAGTTAAAATCGGTTTTGAGTATTTTTATTTGCATATGCAGCCGGGAAATAATTTAAAGCTGTAATTTCTAAAGAATATAATAATCTTATTTACAAATTCATCATAGGAATCAAAATGCCTGAAATATCAGAAGTATTCGAAACGTCCATCCAAAAAGTCAAAGCTGCTGTTCTTCAGGCTTTTGAAAATGAGGATGTTAAAATATTCCTGTTCGGTTCAAGAGCAAAGGGAAATGCTCACAGTACATCCGATATTGATATTGGAATCCTTCCATCAGGCTTTTTTGACAGAAAAAAGCTAACTGCCTTGAGAGCAGAATTAGAAGAGATGAACATTCCCTATACTGTGGATCTTGTAGACCTTTCCACAGTTTCAGAGGATTTCAGGCAGCAGGTGCTTAATGAGGGAGAAGTATGGAAAGGGAAAGGCAGCACAAACTGGAAATGAAAGCAAAGGTTGCAAAAAGAGCTCTTGAAACTCTTCAGGAAATCATGGATGAACCATATTCCGTAATAATCAGGGACGCTGCTATCCAGCGTTTTGAATACACTTTTGAAGCCATCTGGAAACTTGTAAAAGAATACCTTCTGGAAAGAGAAGGAGTCATATGCAATTCTCCAAAGTCATGCTTCCGTGAAGCTTTCAAAATGCATCTTATAAATGAAAATGAAAGTATGCAGGCATTATACATGACCGATGACAGGAACATGACAACTCACACATACCATGAGGATGTTGCAGAAGAAATATACAAGGAACTTTCAGGGTACTATACTCTCATGAACAAGATATACACAAGCATAGTTACAGAATGCTTGTAATCTAAATTTCATTTTTGTTTGTTTTTATCTTATTTTTCAAATCTCAAACCTATATTCATATGAGTTCATCAAGATGGTCAAACCTGAGTTTATAATAAGTTCCTCTTCCGGTTCTTCCAACCTGTATGAAGATTTTTTTCTGAACCAGATCCTGTAGGTCACGTTTTGAGGTTGAAACACTCAGATTACACAATTTCTGGTGTTCCTTATTAGTGATCTTCCCCATTTCACGGGCAAACCTGATAGCTTCCAGCTGGCGGTCTTTCAGTCCTGTCTGGATATATTTTCCAACGGTTCCGTAATCACGACTGATGTTCAGTACGGCATTCTCAACCCTTGATACCTTAAGAGCAAGTCCGTAGAGATAATACTCCAACCATTCATTGATGTCAGGTTTACAATCGCTCCTTCCTTCAAGTTTTTCAAAAAAGTCTCTTTTTCTCTGGTTAAAGAACTCCTCTATGGTGAACAGCTTCTTTGCTTCTCTGAAATTCTGAGAAAGCATATAAGATGAAATATTTGTGGCAATGGTACAGCTTCCTTTTTCAAAAGGATGCATCCGGTAAAGTTCAAAAAGGACAATACCCGCTTTCAGTGTTGGGAGTATGTCCTCAGATTCTTCTCCGTATGCCCACTCCAGAAGGTCCCTGATGCAATATCTCACTCTCTCCGGTTCCATGAAACCTTCTGCAATAGTGGTACGATACTTTCCTATCTCGTCATCAGGAGCCATATCTCTCATGGCTATCCTGTGGAGTGCGAATATCGTATCCTCGGTAATTTCTTCATCTTCCATTTCCTGCAGGTATTGATTTAGTTCCAGGAAGTTCAATACCTGTTTTTTATCACTCTCATCTCCAAAAATATCCTGTCCGTTTACCAGTTTTGTAACCTGCCTGATGGAAAGTCCGTTTTCTTCAAGACTTGTGGCATGATATGTGAGTCTGAAAAGATTGTTGATCTGCAGTCTTCTTTCCCATGCAGGAGGTACATGTGTGTTGAGAATTATCTCTCTTGCTGCATGTATTCGTGCTAGTAACCGCACTATTCTGTCGTTATACTGGAAATCAGGCTGGTACATGCTTCATGTCTCCGTTTTTTACCATTGATTGACTGGCTAAATATAAATTCTTTGACTACGACTTATAAATATGAATGCTATGGAAGACCTGAATACTACAGCAGAGAAGATAAAGACGATGGAGATCAGGGGTGCCGGAAGAATTGCAGTTGCAGCTTCTGCAGCACTCAGGGCTTATGTAATGTCACTGAAATCATTACCTATGAGTGAGTTCAACGTCAAACTTGAAGAAGCTGCAAAGATACTTGTTGATACCAGACCTACAGCAGTCTCTCTCCCAAATGCAGTTGCCCTTACAAAAAGGCACAGCGCAACCAATGTTTATGATGCAATTGATGAGATCACAAAGAACGCCGAGAAGTTCATAACAAATGCAGAGCAGGCACTTGGTAAAATTGGGAAGATAGGTGCTGAGCGTATCCATGACGGCGATGTCATTATGACACACTGCAATTCCCATGCAGCACTCTCAATCATCAAAAAAGCCTTTGATCAGGGAAAGGATATATCGGTCATAGCCACCGAATCGAGGCCCAGAAGACAGGGCTTTATTACAATCCGGGAACTGAATGATTATGGAATTCCTACAACTCTTATCGTTGACTCGGCTGTAAGGCTGACCATGAAGGAAGTTGACCTTGTTGTTGTCGGTGCAGATTCTATTTCCGTTAACGGTGCTCTCATAAATAAAATAGGTACATCACAGCTTGCAATGGCAGCTCAGGAAGCCCGCAGGAATGTGATTGTGGCTGCAGAGACCTATAAATTCAGTCCCAGAACTCTTCTTGGAGAGATGGTTGAAATTGAGGACCGTGCAAGTGATGAAGTAATTGATTCTGAAATCCTCAAAGAGCTCCCAAATGTCAAAGTAAAAAATCCTGCTTTTGATGTAACTCCGGCAGAATATATTGACCTCATAATCACTGAAGTCGGTGCTTTCCCACCTGCGATGGCTTTCACAATTCTCAGGGATTATCTGGGTCTTGAAATGCAAATCTGAGAATCTAAGCTTTAAAAACCATTCTGGTTCTAATTACAAGTTTCTGGAAAGTCTCAGTCTTTCCAGTTCCACCATTTTAGAAGTTCAGGGTCATGATCTTCATTGGATGCAAAATAAACCGCTTCTCTGAAAACATAGAGCACGCACCTGTCTAAATGCATCCCCTGAAAATCACATAATTGCTGGTAGAGTTCCTCCGGGTCTCTGTTCTTAAGGTTAGAAACACTGCGGATACCGAGATTCCACAGGTCGTTAGCTATCTTTTTCCCAACACCGGGAATTACTATTAGTTCTTTTGTAATGGCTTTATAGTTTTCAATTTCATTTCTGGAATCCGCATTTTTTGCTTTCATCGTGGCTTCCTCAAATATCACTTTTTACCCACTGTCGCAACATAAATAACAAACTCGTTATCGCCATCAATTCCCATTGCAGGATTTATCTCTTCATCAAGGAATGCTGCAATGGCACAAACTCCGCAGCCCACGGATTCCGCACTTAGGTAGAGGTTCTGGCACACGTGACCGGCATCAAGATGCAGGTACCTGTAACCTCTCTGTCCATATCTCCATGTCATCCTGTAGGGAACCGCTGTCCAGATAAAAGTTACAGCACTGCTGGTGACAAAAGGCTGGTCGAGGCATCCACGTCTGATATTTGTGGCAATATCCTTTTCAGTGTTTATTTCTACAAGCTTGTGTTCAATTGGAAGGAACCTGTAAAGACCCTTTTCAAGTCCTTTGACATTGTTTGCGAGAATGTAGGTTTCCAGAGCGTGTCTCGCTCCCGCTGACGGGACTGTCCTGAAAGTAGCTTCATTCCTGACAACTTCCTTCACTCCCTGAGTACACCAGAGCAAATAGGAAAGCTCTTCCAGTGAAAGCGGCTCAGAACTGTAATTTCTGACACTTGTTCTCTTTTCAATAGCTTTTCTGAGATTGATGTCTTCAATTTCAATTTCTCCTGGCCAAGGAAGACCAATTATTTTGTCCTTCTCTTCTGTTCCAAGTTCCAGATCAGGGTTAGGATATCCCATTGACTGATCTGATTTGTCAAGATACCGGTACTGTGTTTTTTCCATGAATTCTTTCCCAATTTTCCCCAAGATACTATCCTCCCACTGTTCTCATACTAACTATCTACCCGTTCTTTATACATTTTGCTTTTATAACTACAAAGGAACCTCTTCCAAATCCTTCCTCTGCCTCTTCGGGCCGCTGAATTTGATTCAGGGGCTTGAAAAGTGTCTGCATGACAGTTATATCACCGAACCCGTGTTCTTTCAACATTGATATTATATTCTCTGTAGTACGAAAAACAACATTTCTGTAGAATCTGCTTTTTGATGCTTTTTTACGGTACTTCTCACCCAGAATACCGTTCTTTTCGACAAAAGCGATAATAAAGTATCCTTCAGTACTCAGGATTCGATGCACTTCTTCCAGTGTCATGTTTGCATCCATTAAACAGAAACTTGTAACTATCAGTGCAAGTCCCATGGATGAACTTTTAACAGGAAGCCATTCTGAAACTCCTTTTATACATCTTACTCCTCTGGATGCTGAAATTTCCAGCATACTGACAGAAGGATCGATTCCGTAGTTGATCCCCAGTTTCGACGCAAATCTACCTGTACCAACTCCTATCTCAATACTGTTTTTTCCAGAACAGGATGGCATCAGTTTTTGAATGGCTTCAATTTCAGAAGCGTAAACAGCCGAATTCCTGTCGTACCAGCTATCATAGTTCTTAGCATGGATGTCATAAACGGTTTTTTTCATGCCCACCATTCCCATACAGGATTCTCTAAAAGAAACTATAAAAGCTTTGATATCTCTTTGAAATATATGAAAGTTAGATGTGAGTGGGCTGAAGCCAACGAACATGAAATTGCATATCACGATACGGAATGGGGAGTTCCTGAGCATGATGACCGAAGGCTCTTTGAGTTTCTGATACTAGAGGGCGCACAGGCAGGACTTAGCTGGGACACCATCCTGAAAAGAAGAGGGAATTACAGGAAAGCCTTCGATGATTTTGACTACAACAAAGTCGCTGCTTACGATGAAGAGAAAATTGCCGAACTTTTGCAGGACCCCGGGATCATCAGAAACAAACTGAAAGTGCGTTCTGCTGTCAATAATGCAAAATCATTCATTGAAACTAGGAATGAGTTCGGTTCATTTGATTCTTATCTCAGAACATTCCTTCCTGATGAAAAACCAATACAGAACTCATGGAAATCCATGCAGGATATTCCTGCAAAAACCGAGCTTTCAGAAAAGATAAGTAAGGACATGAAAAAGAGAGGATTTAATTTTGTGGGTCCTACGATAATCTATGCTTTCATGCAGGCTGTGGGAATGGTAAATGACCATGTGGTGGATTGCTTCAGGTATGAAGAATGCCGGAAAATGCAGTGATCATTCTTTTTGCTTTCCTGGCTTTCTTTTCTGGTACCTGTAAATAAATATAGCAATTGCAGGCAGGAAAGAAACTGCACATAGTGCGTATATTGTACCGGAATTCATGATCCATAATAGCGGATTGGCTGACATAGGCCAGAGTGGAGTTATGTCGGTGTACAGAGGAGAATCCAGTAGTACATGACTCCATGTTCCTATAATTGAACCCAGTATGATTGAATTTAAAGAGTAACTCTGTTCGATTCTCAATTTTTCAGTTATCTTCTGCAACCCTCTTCTTTGCGAAAAAATGACCCATGCAAGTATTAATCCTACAATAGTTGCAGCCAGGAAAGTATGAAACGGTCCATGCAAAGACCGACAGCCCGTAAAAAGACAGTAAGTTGCACGTACATCAATTATGATACTGCCAAGCAAAATAGAAAAAAGGTTGACCTTTTTCTCGAAGAGTTCTCCGAGGAGAAAGGCCGGTCCTAAATGAAAAGGTGTGAAGGGCATTCATATCAGGTAATGTATCCGTAAGGGCTGTCCTCATAGTAATACGCCAGTTCAGAGGTTGAATCTGCATTTGTCTCTGAGCCAAAAAGCATACTTGAAAGCGTTGGCTTGTTCATGTAGACTATTGTCGGATCCTCTATTCCTGCAAGATCCGCTGCAATGTCAAGAGCATCATAGAAATTACCCAGTTCATCCACAAGCCCAAGTTTCTTTGCTTCTCTGCCAGTGTAAATTCTACCATCTGCAAGACTTTTGACCTCACTGACACTCATATCCCTGCCTTCTGCCACATCCGCGACGAAATTGCTGTAAACTTCCTCTACAACCTTGTTGGCGTATTCTTTTTCATCATCGGAAAGTCCTCTGGCAGGATTTCCCATGTCTTTGAACTCACCGGACTTTACGATGTAGTATTGTATGCCTTCTTTGTCATAGTATTCTGACAGATTCTGGAATTGCCATATAGTACCTATACTTCCGGTCATTGTTGACGGGTTAGCAACGATCAGGTCTGCCGGTGATGAGAGGTGGTAGGCTGCACTGGCTGCTGTACTTCCCATTGAGACAACTACGGGCACTCCGCTTTCACTTGCTTTTTTAACTTCTTCGTATGCTTCTTCACCAGCTGTTGAAGCTCCTCCTCCGCTGTTGACACGCAATACTATGGCTTTCACATCTCCGTCATTCAGTGCTTTTCTGATGTTATCAGAGATATCTTCCGAGCTGGCGTAGCCAAGTCCGCCTGGTACACTGCTAGTAACCAGAGTTCCTTCTATGTAAATAACAGCTATCTTATCGTTTGAAGAATAAAGGCTGCCGTTGAATGACTGGTAAATAACTGCAAAACTTGCGCCGATGACGAACAGGAGAACCAGGACAAAGGCAATATACTGCCATTTACGGCTTTTCTTCTTAACGACAGGAGTTTCACGGGATGGTTCGTAATAACCTCTTCCTGCTTTTGTTGTAGGTTCTGCCAATTTCTCCTTTACAGGAGTTTCTGAAGCAGCATTTACAGCTTCACTACTCTTAATGTCGTTTGAAGTCTTCTTTTCCGCCTGAGTTCCAGCTTCTACCCGAACAGGTTCAGAAGTTTCAACTCTAACAGACGACTCATCTTCAGCACTTGCTTCTATTTCAGTATCTTCGGATACGACGTTGGTCTGGATCTCGTCGTTCCCGTTTTTATCATAACTATACGGGTAAAGATGATATTCGACATCATCTTCTGTGTTTTTTTCTGAATTATCTCCGTTCATCTATTCGCTCCATCCCGCATATAAAATGTATTTGCACATTCAAAAAGCTTCCCTTGTGGCTAGCGAGCGAAATATATTTTATAATTGCACGCAATGCAACACACTATATATTGATCATATTTTTAGTGGAGATAATAAATGTCAAACATTCCTTCTGATAAACCCGTGCTTGTGACATGTGGTCTTCCGTATGCGAACGGAAAAGCGCATGTGGGGCACCTTAGAACATACATTCCCGCAGATATTTTTGTGAGATCTCTCCAGAAGAACTCACAGGAAACAACATTTGTATGTGGTTCTGATACCCACGGAACTCCTATTGTTGTGAATGCAGAGGAACTTGGTCTCACACCTAAAGAGCTTGTGCAGCAGTACCATACTCATTTTGATGAAGTTTTCAAGAAGATGGGTGTGAACTTTGATGCATTCGGAACAACCGATGATAAAGAGAACCACAACCGTACAACTGAGATCGTTGACAAGCTTATTGATAAAGGCTATGTGTATCCAAAGGTCATCGAGATAGCTTATTGCCCTCAATGTGACCGTTTCCTTCCTGACAGGTATGTTGCAGGAACATGTCCTCACTGTGGTGAGAAAGCACGTGGAGATGAGTGTGACCAGGGTTGTGGAAAACACCTGGAGCCTGGAGAGCTTAAGGAGCCCGTTTGTACAATATGTAAAGGTCCTGCTGAATACAAGGAACAGGAGCACTTTTTCTTCAAGCTGTCCGAGTTCAAGGACTTCCTCATGGAACACCTTGAGAACCTTGGTGGCACACTGAACGCACGTAATTATGCAATGGGCTGGATAAAGCAGGAACTTACAGACTGGTGTATTACCAGAAACCTTGAATGGGGTGTAAGGTTCCCGGGACACGATGACCTTGTCGTATATGTCTGGGTTGATGCACCTATTGGTTACATGGCTTTCACAGAAGAGTGGGCAGAAGCAACCGGTGGAGACTGGGAGAAATTCTGGAAAGGTGACTGTCCGATAGTTCACTTCATTGGTGGAGACATCATTTACCACCACTGCATTTTCTGGCCGGCAATGCTCAAGGGAGCAGACTACAGCCAGGCATCTGCAGTTGTTGCATCAGGTATGCTAAAAATTGAGGACAAGACATTCTCCAAGAGCCGCGGATATGTTGTATGGGTTGAGGAAGATTACCTTGACCATGGTTTCCACCCGGACCTTCTCAGGTACTATCTTGTAAGTTACACTTCACACACCAAAGAGGTCAATTTCTCATGGAAGATATTCCAGGACAAGATCAATACTGAACTTGTTGGTGTGCTGGGCAATTTCCTGTACAGGAACCTGCTCTTCGCTTTCAAGAACTTCGGTGAGATTCCTGAGGGAGATATTGATCTGGAGGTCATAGAGAAGATCAATTCAACCATTGAAGAAGTAATAAGAGCAAACTCTGAATATGAGTTCAAGAAGGCTGCTGATACTGCAATGGCCCTTGCATCATACGGAAATTCATACTTCCAGTCAAACGAACCCTGGAAGCTCATTAAAGAAGATAAAGCCGCCTGCGGAAAGGTTGTAAAGAACTGTATCCAGCTTGCTAAGGCACTGATCCTGCTGTTTGAACCAATGACACCAGGCAGCATGGAAGTTGCATGGAAGCAGATAGGCATGGATTCAGATGTCCATGAAGTTACATACGAGGAAGCAACCGTTCCTGTTGTAAGCGGAACAAAACTCGCCAAGCCTGAAATTCTGTTCACCAAGCTTGAGGATGACAAGATAGCACAGATGGAAGCAATATCATCAAAGCGCGTAAAGGCAGCAATGGCAAAAGAAGCAGGCATTAAGGAAGTAGAAATAATGGAATATAAAGACGAAATAGAATATGATGATTTTGCAAAACTTGATATCAGGGTTGGTAAGATCGTTACCGCTGAGAAGATCAAGAAATCAAAGAAACTCCTGCGTCTTCAGGTTGATATAGGAGATGAGGAACCAAGACAGGTTGTTGCAGGTCTTGCAGAGTACTACGAGCCTGAAGAGATGGTAGGTAAGGTAGTGAATGTTCTTGTAAATCTGAAGCCTGTAAAGCTCTGTGGCGTTGAATCACAGGGAATGCTTTTGGCAGCAGATGCCGGTGAGAGAGTTTCACTGCTGACAACTGACAAGGATATGGGACCCGGTTCCTGCATCAGATAATTTTGTCTTTTTGGCAGGGGTGCATTCCGCACCTATTTATCTTTATTTTCTCTTTTTAATTTAGTTTCTATAAATCTTTGTATTATTCTTTGGTATGATATTTTTATTTATGAATAATTTATATAATGCATATACTAATGCGGAACAATTACAAAGTTGCTCTTTTTGCTTCTTTTTATGTTCTATTGATTAACTGAGGCTACAAAAATGGAAATGGAAAAAAGGGACCTTGTCCTTCATATAATTCTTTTTGTATCTTCAGTTCTTTTGATGATCCTTTTCAGTTATCTTATCTTTTCATCCAGTTTTCACAATATTGAGGAGCGTTATGCTATGCATAATACGCATATGGTAATCGATGACATAGAAGATGACCAGGTGCAGGTTCTTAGGTCAAGCGCTTCAAATTTGGCACTTTATGCACAATATGAAATACAAGGCCCGGATTTCAATGAATTTGAGGATACGCTGTATAATAATGAATTGCTTGTAAATCATAATGTAGAATCTTTATTGATCTATAATACGACTTCGAAATCTCCTCTTTTTGAGTATACTATCGATGAAGTTCCTTCTCCCACAGATCTTGAAACTTATTTAGTATCCCATCCTGAAGTATTTTCTAAATGTATGGATACTGGCTCAATTTCAGGTCTTGTCTTTCTTCCAGAAAGAACCTTGGTAGTTGCAATGAAATGCTTTTCTTCTGGAAGTGGAACAAATGGAACAAGTATGGTAATGGTTGTTTGTCATACAATTGATCTGAATAAATTAGGTATTACTCAAGACGGTGCAATTTCTATTGCTTTGGAAGATATCGATCCTCATTTTGAGATGAATGGAGAAGTACCAGGTAATATAGCAGGTGAAGCTTCTGTTGGTAGTTTTGAAGAAGGAAGTCCCGCAGGAATGATTACTTTATATGATATCATGGGGCATCCTGTCAAAATGTTAAAAGTAGGAACAATGGGGCAGACAGAAGCCGAAGGAATTCAATTGATTTCTCTACTGGCTTTTTCATTATTAGCTATAAGTTCTATTGAACTTTATATTCATATCTATCTGGCAAAGAATATGAATTATGCCAAATTCAACCAGCTTATTCACGGACTTGGAAAAATTCAGAAGAGTGGGGACCTCACATCCAGAATTGAAATAGAAGGTGATGATGAGGTCAACTGGCTGGCCGGTGATATCAATAATATGTTGACATCACTTGAAGAAAAGGAAGGAAAATACCATTCTCTTTTTGAACAGTCAAATGATGCAATCATTATTTTTGGCCGGGGAGCTTCACTGGTTGATACAAACTCCAAGACCTCTGAATTGCTTGAATACGAGAAACCTGAGCTTTTTGAGATTGATATCACTTCTTTGTCTCCCGAGGGATATTCTCCTAATCTGGCTGATATCTATGAGCAGACAATTAGGGATGGTTCTGTCAGGTCAGAGATTAAACTGAAACTTTCCAGCAAAAGAGAAATTCATGCAGGTATCAGTTCTTCGGTGATTGATAAAGAAAAAGGTACGGTTCAGGTGATTATCCGGGATATAACTGAAACTAAGGTTTATGAAGAAGCTTTGTTGAATGCAAAGATCGAAGCTGATGCTGCTAACCATGCAAAAAGCCAGTTCCTTGCCAATATGAGCCACGAACTGCGTACTCCTTTGAATTCAATTATCGGTTTTTCAGACATGCTTCTCCTGAAGTCATTTGGTGATATCAATGAAAAGCAGGAACGTTACCTTAACAATGTTTCAAGCAGTGGAAAACACCTTCTTAATGTAATTAATGACATACTTGACCTGTCTAAGATAGAGGCAGGTATGATGGAGATGAATACCGATGATGTTGATGTTTCTGAATTAGTGAATGAGGTTATAGGAAATATTTCCTCTCTCGCAGTTAGAAAGAATCTCTCTCTTAAGTCTAATATTGATGAGCAACTGACAATCATCAAAGCTGACAGAACTAAAATCAGACAAACACTTCTCAATCTCCTGAGCAATGCGATGAAGTTTACTCCTGAGAATGGAAATGTTATCGTGGATGTTCGAAAAAGTGGAAAATATGCTATATTTTCAGTAAAGGATACAGGCATTGGTATATCAGAGTCTGAC
This sequence comes from Methanolobus vulcani, assembly GCF_900100715.1. Lineage (GTDB taxonomy): Archaea > Halobacteriota > Methanosarcinia > Methanosarcinales > Methanosarcinaceae > Methanolobus > Methanolobus vulcani. Next base: position 43,663 of record NZ_FNCA01000007.1, read on the forward strand.
CTGAATTCTCTTTTCCACGAATTCACTCAGGTGGATTCTGCCCATAATCGCAAGTATCAGGGAACCGGACTAGGACTTGCTCTTGTAAAGAAGTTTGTGGAAATGCATGATGGCATTGTGTGGGTGGAAAGTGAACTGGGTAAAGGTTCTTGTTTCTACTTTGAGATTCCTGTTGATGGGAATGAATGATATTTCTGCAAATTCCGGAATCCTATTTTTTATTTATATCTCTATTTTTTATAGAACCTATGCATAATATGTGAAAATTTTTTATGTAATCTCTTCAAAAATCAAAAACTAAAAATATATCTATAACATGTTATAAGTAGGTATACGTATGGCTTTGAGTACTGAGAAAAGAAATGTAACTTTGTATCTCGATGGTGGAAAAAAAGTTCCAGCGATTGATTTCATTAATTCACTTCAACATCTGCAAAATATCCTTTATCATGTAGGAGATTATGTATTTGGAAATGGATGTCGTACAAGTGGTGTTTTTCCTCAGGAAGTCAAGGATTCATGCACTCTACTTTTTAAAGATATCAAAATGGGCAGTGTTGATGCAGAGCTGATAATTGGCGATGAACAAATTAGTATTACAGATGATGGGACGTTGGGGGAGATGGCAATATGTGCCACAAATGATCTTCTCAAAGCCATATCAAAAAAAAGTATGTCAAAAGAAGAATTGTATCCTATAATAAACGACCCTCATCGTCTCAATAAATTACTAAAAGAATTCTATTCAATATGTCCGGATACAGGCTCATCCAAAACAGTTTCAATTGGTTTTTGTGGTGAGACTCCGACTGAACTTTCATCCTATCATAAAGAAAAATTACATGAGTTAATGAATAAACCAGCCGAAGAATATGAAAAAGAAATATTTGGTTGGGTATTTGATTTGAGAGTTGATCAACAAAAGAAGATTATGGTTGATACTCCTGAGGGACAAATAAACTGTTTCTATGATAGCGAAATAGAAAATGATGTTAGAGAATATATTGGTAAGTTTGTAAGTGTGAAGGGGACAATGAAACCGCATAATAAATATTATGCTATGTATATTGACAGCGAAGACTCTATTGAAGAATGCACTGATTATTCCCTTAAGCAAATGAGAGTAACAGATGAGCTGAAAACACTTCTAAAAGATGTACTACTTTTGATGGAAAGAGAAGATGACTGTTATGTTGCTTCAAACGATGACTTAGGAATTCTAGCTGTAAGTAATAGTATGAAAGGCGTAATAAAAGAAGCTGAAGAACAGTTGTTTATACTCTATAAAGAATATGTTTTAACTGATGATAAACTAGCAGATAGCGGAGAGATTCTTTCAGAAAAACTAAAATCAATTGCAGGTGGTTCTAGTGGTTACCTTTAAACCTAAGGACATTGAAACTGCGTTATCTAAAAAAGGTTTCCATGCTAAACCGGACAGTCATCATCGTTTATATGTTTATTATTTAGAAGATGGAAAGATAGCTTCAAGGACATTTATAAGTCATGGAAAAAAGGAGTATGGTAATATTCTGTTAAATAGAATGAAAAACCAGCTTCATCTTAGTAAAGAACAGTTACATGACCTAATAAAATGTCCTTTAACAAAGGAAGAGTTGGAAGATATCTATGAGAGCAAAGAATGATTTTTCTCTGATCATTCTATAAATATTTTACTTTTTTCGTTACTTCTATTATAACGCTCTGAAAAATCAGCAACATAAACAAACTTGCCTTTTCTGATATTGTTGGGTTTTTTCAGATATTTCTCATTTTTTTTGTTCCTGAGGTCTCACTTTTCCTCCAAAACCATCTCAAGATAAGATGTCCTGATGGAATCCTCTTCTCCCATCTCAAAATTAGCCAAAAATGAGAATATCTGTTTTCGGTGGCCTTCTATATCGGATTCGGCACCTATCTCCACTTCCATGAATTCGCCAAGTCCTTCGACTTTGTCAAGACAGATGGTCATACCCTTGTACTTGTAGATCTCTCTTGTTTTCCTGACAACACCGGACTCACGGAATCCAAGCGCAAGCAGGATGCTTTGGGTTGTTCCACCGTCTACTTCGGTCTCGAATTCTTCTCTTGTTTTGGATAGAGTATCCAGTTTTTTGCCTTTGTAGGTCATGACAGACCTGCCATCAACGGAGCGTATCCTAAGAGCTTCATCCGTTTTGGCAAAATCCCTGTCCGGGGAATTAAAATAGGTGTCGCAGTGGTGCTGGACACCCACAAAAACAGCACCCATGGTCGACAACTGCTCTTTTACCTGCTGGTGGTCGGCACGGGCTTTAACTTCAATTTCTAACATTTGTGCAACTTCTTATTCTGGTACGAACTTAGTACCGTAGTAGATCATACCGCGTTCTCCGGCCTGTCCAAGCTTCCTGAACACAGGTTTGACCTTCATGCCTATCTTCACTGTCTCAGGCTCGCATATGATCTGGCTTGTGAGGCTTGGTCCTTCATCCAGTTTGATAATTCCAAGGACATAAGGTGTCTGGTTCTCAAAACCTTCAGCAGCAGTGTGGATCACGGTGAACGTCACAACCTCTCCGTTGCCGGAGAATTTGTAATCCTCTATCTCACCTTCACGTCTGCAAGCAGGACACATGTTACGTGGCGGGTAGAAATATTCATCGCATTTCTTACAGTGCGTACCTACAAGGTTGTACCTGGCTATCTGTTTTCTCCAAAATCTTGGTACTGACATGATGATCACCTGTTCCTCGAGAATATGTGTACAACAGCAGTCGCACCGGAACCTCCCACGTTGTGGGTCATTCCAATCTCTGCTCCGTCAACCTGACGTTTTCCTGCTTCTCCGCGAAGCTGCTCTACGATTTCAACAGCCTGCTTAACACCGGTAGCTCCTACAGGGTGTCCGCATGATTTGAGTCCTCCTGATGTGTTTACAGGTATCCTTCCACCAATTGCGGTCTCACCGTTCTGTGTTACGATTCCACCCTCACCTTTCTTAGCAAAGCCAAGGTCTTCAATTGCACAGATCTCAGCTATTGTGAAACAATCATGCACTTCTACAAGGTCAATGTCCTTTGGCTGTAGACCTGCCATTTCATATGCTCTTTTTCCTGCTGCAACACTTGCATCAAGGGTTGTAATGTCCCTGCGGTCGTGCAGTGCAATTGTATCTGACGCCTGTGCGGTTGCCTTCACATAAATAGGAGTATCTGTGTATTCGTGTGCCACGTCTGCAGGTGCAAGCACAACAGCAGATGCACCGTCTGTGATTGGCGAGCAGTCGAATATATGAAGTGGGTCTGCCACCATGATGGATTTGAGTACTGACTCAACTGTAATTGGGGTTTTGTACTGGGCAATAGGGTTGTGCTGACCATTCTGGTGGTTCTTTACAGCAACCCGGGCAAGCTGTTCGCTTGTTGTTCCGTACTTGTGCATGTGCATTCTTGCGATCATTGCATAAAGTCCTGGGAACGTTGCACCCATGATACCTTCCCATTCCCTGTCTGCTGCTGCTGCAAGAGCTGATGATGCCTTTGGTGAAGGTACATCTGTCATCTTCTCAGCTCCTGCTGCGATAACGATGTCATCCATTCCTGAAGCCACAGAATATATTCCCTGTCTGAGTGCAAGTCCACCTGAAGCACAGGCAGCTTCTACACGGGTTGAAGGCACATGAATGTCTTTTGCAAGGCCCGAATAATCAGCAATAAGAGCACCGATATGTTCCTGCTCTACAAACTGTCCGCCGCTCATGTTACCGACAAACATCGCATCTATCTTCTCACCTACAACACCGGCATCACTTACAGCACCTACACCGGCTTCAACTACAACGTCTCTGAAAGAACGGTCCCACAGTTCACCAAAAGTTGTGTTCTTAACACCTATGATTGCTACATCTCTCATTTTCCACACCTCATGCTATCTTTATCTTACCCTTATGCCTGGCATACGTTGCGTAGTCTACATAGATCGGGTCTGCAAGAAGCTCTTCGACTTTCGGTGCATTGTCACGTATCTCATCTATCTTGTCGGTGACTGTTATGCTGAAAGCATCTCCACCGGCACCTGAACCGAATGCAGTTGCAAAGATACGGTCTCCTGGTTTTGCCTGGTCAAGTGTTGCTGCAATTCCCATCATACATGAGCCGGAATATGTGTTTCCAAGTCTTGGAACAACAAGTCCTGGTTTTATCTGTTCCTTGCTGAATCCAAGCATCTTGGCTGCACGGCTTGGGAACTTTCCATTTGGCTGGTGGAACACTGCATAGTCATAATCTTCAGGTTTTGTTTCCAGCTTGTTCATGAGTCCCTTTGCAGCGTTTGTTACGTGCTTGAAGTATCCTGGCTCCCCTGTGAATCTTCCGCCATGTTCCGGGTATGGCATTCCTTCACGTCTCCAGAAGTCAGGAGTGTCAGTTGTAAAAGAGTATGTGTCCTCGATAATTGCCACAAGTTCAGATTCCTTGTTACCGATGACATATGCTACACCACCGGCTGCTGCGGTATATTCAAGTGCATCTCCCGGTGCACCCTGTGCCACATCAGCACCGATGGCAAGTCCAAGATCGATCATTCCTGAGCTGACCAGACCCATACATGCCTGGACTGCTGCGGTTCCTGCCTTACAGGCAAATTCAAAATCAGCTGCAGTCAGCACCGGAGTTGCTCCTGTTGCTTCTGCTACAATAGTACTGGTAGGTTTTACGGCATAAGGGTGGCTTTCAGAACCGGTGTATACCGCACCTATTCTCTGCGCATCTATGTCTGACCTGTTTACTGCAGCCCTTGCAGCCTCCACTGCAATAGTAGCTGCATCTTCATCAACATCAGGAACTGCTTTCTCGTTGACCATCAGTCCTGCTTTGAGAATCTCTGCATCGTCTCCCCATACGCGGGCGATGTCATCTACTTTTATTCTATATTTTGGTACATAGGCACCATATGAGACTATCCCTACACTCATCTTAACACCATTCAAATGTGCATTTAGTGGTATTTACTCGATTACATGGTATTCACTGTATTTCTTCAGCGCTTCTACCATATCGTCAATATCCATTGTCGTTGCAAGTAGGGGGATCCTGTCAATCTCAGCCATTTTTTTAGCCATCAGATGCACTTCGTTTCCTCGCAGGCCATGTATTACAACAGCCCCGGGTTTCAGGTTTGTAACCCTTATGGCGACCATTGGTGATTTTCCAGTCGTGACCTTGGTGAATATCATTGCACGTTCAGTACTCCATCCGTAGAGTTTCTGGAACTCATGGGATGAAAGTTCAAGAATAGCCTTTTTACTGTCAACAACAGTAAAACCGTAAAGTGGTTTCTCTATTCCTTTGTTAACGATGTCTGCCTCAATGATATTGGCAAGTTTTGCAACCTGCATGGGAAATGTGTATTCGTAGGTGGCGTAAATGGCCTTAGACTTTTTGTCTGCGAAAAGTATCCCCTCATAAGCATGAATTTTCTGTCCTCCCCTCTGTGCGTCAATTTCGAGGAGCGCATCGACTATTCTGCTCACAATAAGCGTTCCCGGAGATTTCCTCCTGCCGCTTTCATAGTCGCTGATGACCGAAGGAGATACACTCAGATAACCCGAAAGGTCGGTCTGTGCGATCTCGAAGTTCAATCGCCATTTTTTCAGGGCTTCGCCAGGCTTCTCTGACAGCGTAATCTCGCCTGCCATCTTTTCTGCAAGACGCTGGCGAACCATATCATGCGATTCGTCTTCACTCATGCTTTATATTCCTAAGGGTTGATTACCATATATATTTAACGAATACAAGTTCGTTTATTGTCGATGTATTTCGATTCAAACCATTTCCTTATTTATAGTATGTTATATATCAACTATAAAAATATGTTTCTTAAAAACGAAAAAATAAAAATAACTGTGTCCGAATTATCCATGTATTTTTCCTGTGAAAGGAAATTATATTATTCATGCCGCGGCCACGAGCAGTTCCATTCTTCCTCTCTTAGCTATATAGAACACCTTGTATTAAAGGAAATGGCTATGAGGTATTCCGAGGTGTTGAATGGCTCTTCGTCAAAAGACGATGTGTTATCCACAGACTTAGATTCCCTGCTTTTGCAGGTGATGGATGACTTGAGTATGATCTATCCTGATGAAGTCTCAGGAGTCACGCCGGAAGAAATGAACGAAATTGCTGAAAATGTTCGCTCTTATTTGCCAGAGATTCAAGAGAATCTTTCTGAGCAGACAGAAAACCCGGAAATATCCAAAATTGCAGAATTAATTTCTTCTTCAGATGATGAACCATATCTCCAGTCTGAAAAGCTGAATGTTACAGGAGTTCCTTACAGGCTTCTCATCATTGATGGATTCTTTGTTCCTGTGATGATAAAAACATCCAAAGCTCCTGAAAATGGTGTCTGGAACAACGACAGATTACATGTTACATCCTTTGCAATGCTTGCGGAAGAAAAGCATGGAATTCCTATAAAATCCGGTCTTGTGATCTATGCAAAATCAGGTAATTTCAGAAAGGTAAACATCCATTCAAATGACAGAAGGCAGGTCTTAAAAGGAATCAGTCGTGCAAGGAAAATAAAAGATGGTAAAATGCCGGACAAAAATGAGAGTGCATTGTGCGCCAGTTGTGAATTTTCAGATATGTGCAACGTGAAAGCTTCACTTGTTTCTAAGTTATTATGAATCTTTGAATCGGAAGTTCAGATGAGCAAAATTATTGATTTAGGGTTTGTTGCTCTGTAAAAACCATGTAAATATGAGTGACACAAATGTTGCTCATTTTTGTTTCCATAAAAACAACCTATAATCTAATACAAAGTAACCATTCGCCGAAGGCGGTGTATTCCGATGCTGCTGCGCAGAAGATTATTACAAAGACTATTGCCTTTATACAGAGAATTCTACAGAAGTTCTAAGAAGAAAGTACAAGGTATTTGCAGATTATTTTGTTTTGTCTTTTTGGAAAGTGCCGGCTTCGCCGGACCCTTCGGGATCATTCAAGTAATTCACAATATACTGATAGAATATAATGGCCGGATATCTATAAAGCTGAATTTGCCAAAAAGCATTTAAGACTTAAATATCTAGGATGACAGAATGTCCAAACCTCTTTACCTTGGTGAACTGCTCCTTTACTGGTGCCCTTCATGTAACGTTCCTGTACTTGGAAAAGAATGCTCCTGCGGGGCAAAGACAAAACAGGTAACTATTACTCCTCCGGGAGATATCAGACCTGCTTTTCCGTATGAAATTGAGCTTATCAATAAGATCTCTGTTGAACAGTTCAATGCACCGCTTATCACAGACCAGCGCACAGTTGTACTTAACAAGTCTCCCTATGACGACCGTATGGAAGAGGTTATTGTAGATGGTGAGGTCATAGGCAGCATACGTTTTGAGCTTGAGCAGCTTAAATGGACCCTTCTTCTGAGAATTAATGGTGCTAGACGCATATTTGGTAATGCGGATCACAAGACCCTGAGTAACTGGGTTATGATTGATGCAGGTGCCGAGAAGTTCATTCTCGGTGGCTCCAGTGTGCTTGCTCCAGGTATAAAGGATGCTGATCCTTCTATATTGGAAGCTGAAGAAGTAGTTGTCCTTACACATGAAGGGAAAGTCCTTGGTGTAGGCCGCACCCGCATGACCGGGGAGAAGATGCTCGAAAGAGGAAAGGGCGTTGGTGTAAAAGTGAGGTTCAAGGAGGAACCCGCTGAAATTAAAGTTCCAGAGGGTGGACAGACCTGGGATGATGTTGTAAAAGCCAACGAGAGCTACATGAATGATTTCATTGAACGTTCCCACAAATTCATTAAAAATGTATCTTCATCAGTAGATCGTCCGGTCACAGTATCCTATTCAGGAGGAAAAGACAGTCTTGCAGTTCTGCATCTTGTAAGTGAGTGTCTTGATGAGTACGACCTTCTGTTTGCAGATACAGGTATTGAGTTCCCTGAAACCGTTAAGAATGTACATGATGTTGCAGAGGCTTATGGCAGACCTCTGAATATGCTGGACTCAGGAAACGCTTTCTGGGATTCAGTTGACAGTTTCGGTCCACCAAGTGTCGAGGTTCGCTGGTGCTGTAAAGTGTGTAAACTTGGACCGATTACCCAGATAATCAATGATAATTACGATAACGGATGTCTCACTTTCATCGGACAGAGAAAGTATGAGTCTGACACAAGGGCAAAGAGCGAACGTGTCTGGAAGAATCCATGGGTAGGCAATCAGGTAGCAGCCGCTCCTATACAGAACTGGACTGCAATGCATGTCTGGCTCTATATTTTCAAGAATGATTTGCTTTACAATCCACTTTATGCTGAGGGTTTTGACAGAATTGGTTGCTGGTTGTGTCCTTCATGTTCCGTTGCCGATCTTTACAGACTCAAGGAAACTCACCCTGAAATGGAGAAAAAGCTTAACAACTACCTGCTTTCCTATGCAGAACGTATGGGTCTTTCCGAGGAATGGGTTAAGCATGGCTTCTGGAGATGGAAGGACCTGCCTGCTCCTTTGAAAGAGATTGCAAAGAAAAAGGAGATCAATCTTGTTCCACAATGCAAGAACGAACATAATCTGCATTTCACTGTGACAACTGGCTATCGTCCATGCAAGCAGGGTGGCATCTCCGCAGAAGGTGGTTTTGATGGTCCTGTTGACATTAACAGACTGGAACTCACCGGAATGCTGGAAGCTGTTGGAAATACCTCATACATGGAAGGCGTTGCAATGGTTACTGAAGGTGAGAATCGCGCTCAGGTCTTTGCTTCAGGTAGTGTGACCGCCAGAGCTGATTCAGATAGGGATGCCCGCAAACTCATGAAGAAAGTGGAACTTTCTGTCAGAAGAGCTATTCTTTGTAGTGGTTGCGGTGTTTGTGTGGGCAAGTGTCAGAACAGATCTATAAGAATGAAAAAGGGTTTGGCTATTATCAATGATAAATGTACACATTGCGGTGAATGTATTGGTGTATGTCCTGTTGTGAAGTTCAATTCTTGATCCTGACCAGAAACCTTTTAGTATATATTCGCCAATCTTATACGGTGATTTTTTGGTAAAAAGAGCACTGCTCAGCGTTTCTGATAAAACCGGAATTGTAGATTTTGCTCGCGGACTCGAGAAACTTGACATACAGATTATCTCTACCGGCGGAACTGCCCGCATGCTTCGTGACTCAGGTATTGAGGTCATGGACGTGTCTGATGTAACCGGGTTCCCGGAAATGATGGGCGGCAGGGTAAAAACTCTCCACCCAAGGATCCATGGTGGAATTCTCAGTATAAGAGATGACCATGATCATATGGGAGAGGCCCAGAAAGCAGAAGTAGAAATGATAGACCTTGTAGTAGTCAATCTTTATCCATTCGAGATAACAGTTTCAAAAGAAGGCGTATTGCTTGATGAAGCTATTGAAAACATTGACATTGGCGGACCTGCTATGCTCAGGTCGGCAGCTAAGAATTATCGTTATGTAAGTGTTGTGTGTGACCCGGACGATTACGGTCATATATTGAAGGAGATCCGTTCCACAGGAGTTGTGTCACAGGAATCAAGAGAAAAACTCGCAGTGAAAGCTTTCAGACACACTGCAGATTATGATGCTACCATAGACACTTACCTTAGCAAGGAACTTCTTGGTGAGGACGTATTGCGTCTAAGCTATAAAGATGGAGTAACTCTAAGATACGGAGAGAACTGGCATCAGGATGCGAAATTCTATAAAGAGGATGGTATAACCGGTCCTTCACTTGCAAATGCAAAACAACTTCATGGGAAGGAACTTTCCTATAACAATTATATTGATGCAGACAATGCTCTCAAGACCGTAAAAGAGCTCTCTTCTTCCAACCCGGCAGTAACGATTGTAAAGCACAACAACCCATGCGGATTTGCAACCGGAAAAACGCTTTTGCAGGCTCTCAGTGCTGCCTGGGATGGCGATCCTATATCTGCTTATGGAAGTATCATCTGTTCGAATAAGGTTTTTGACCTGAAGTCAGCAGAATTCCTTAACGGCAAATTTGTGGAGATCATTCTTGCTCCGGGATTTGAACCTGATGCACTTGAGTATCTGAAAAATAAGAGTGCAAACCTGCGTCTTCTTGAACTGCCTGAACTGAACGAGCCTTTTGAAGTTGAAGACACGTACAAGTTCGTTATTGGTGGAATACTGAAGCAGTCATGTAATGTTGGTATCTATGACAAATGGGATTGTGTGACCGATGTTGCATATCCTGAAGAACTTCGTGCAGTATCTGAGTTTGCCCTTCACGCTTGTAAGTGTGTCAAATCAAATGCAGTTACCCTTGCATATGAGTATGATGACGGTTGCTACATGATGCTTTCAATGGGAGCAGGTCAGCCAAACAGAGTTGACTCTATCAGAAAACTTGCTGCAACCAAAGCACGCGAGAATCTCAAGGTAATGTATGATCGCGACAAACCAGATGTGTCATATGAGGATTACTGCAAAGATGTTTTCTCAAAATGTGTGATGGCTTCTGATGCTTTCTTCCCATTCGATGATAGTGTTGTGCACGCAGAAGAAAATGGTATAATGTATATTCTTTCACCCGGAGGTTCCATCAGGGATCAGGAAGTCATTGATACAGCTAACAGACTGGGCGTATCATTGGTATTCACCGGAATGAGACACTTCTTGCATTGAAGTGTTTCTCTATTTTTTATCTAAATTCTATCTAAAGTTATCTTTATTTAGCAGCAGTTTGCGCTTTTTGCATTTTTCTTTTGATTAAAGTTTATATCTATGTCAATTAAAATTTACAAACAATATGTAAAAATTGTCTTCTGCTGCTTTTTACGCAAAAACACTTATAACTCATTAACTAACTTTTATATTAATTAGTTACGTTTTGCTTATTGGTTGGTTGGATACATAATCAATATAAATTGAGGTGGAAAGTTGAAGTCTAAGGGGCTTTTAAGTATATTGACATTTTCAGAAAAAAGGAAGGATATATTATTCCTGCTTGAAGAAAAATCATGTACTTTATCCGACATCAAAGATTATTTTAACGTATCCTCTCCGGAAATTTCCCCGCGAATTAAGGAAATGCTGGAGCACAACCTGATAGAAAAAACAGATAAGGATTATCAAATAACTCCCATTGGTAAAGCTATAATCCACCATTTCAGACCTTTTCTGGATATTATTGAAACAATAGAGAAAAATGAGTCTTTCTGGGAAGAACATTATCTGGATGACATACCCCAGCATTTGCTTAACGACCTCATAGCTTTGAAAGAGTGTAATGTTGTGTCCGGTAGCATAGAGAATATCTATGAGTCTCACAAGATATTTGTGGAAAATCTCCTGAAATCATCAACCATCAAAGGCGTCTCCTCTATTTTCATACCAACATATCCTGATTTTGTAGTGGAGCTTGCTAAAAAGGATGTGCCGACCTCCTTGATACTGACTGAGAATGTATTTCAAAAGGTTAGGGATGAGCACCGTGAAAAACTTGAGTTCTATTTGAATGCTTCAAAAACTGAGCTTCATGTAATAGATGATGTAAAGCTTGCTTTTGTAGTTAGTGATCTGTTCTTCTCCATGTCCTTATTCTTTAATCCTGATACCTATGATCCCAGAGATGATCTTGTAGGCTATGATAAGGGTGCATTAAAATGGGGAAGTGACCTTTTCGATTATTATCTGGGTAAATCCCGTAAGGTCACATCCATTTGATCCTTCAGGCTATAAGCCCGCTTGCAATTGTTCTGAGTCCGACGATGGTGGTTGATTCACCATCTATCATGAACAGTCTTCTGGCAAGTCTGTTCTTTGTTTCAACATTCACAGGTTCTGCAAAGCTCTTAATGTACAGCAATCCTATGATGAAACTGTAACCAAGTATTATAGGCTCAAATGCCAGCGTTCCTGTAATAATCGATAATAGCAAGATCATGTGGGACAGGATGTGCAGACTGAACAGCATAATCTTTGCTTTCTTTTGTCCAAGGACAACTGGTAGTGTTTTGATTCCTGCCAGTGTGTCACCTTTTATGTCCTTGAAATCATATATAGCAGAATTTACAAAGAGCTTAAGGCCAAAATAAAGGAAGACTATTGCAGGTGCGAGCAGATCGGCTGCATAGATACCTGCGATACCTGCTATGAAAGCTCCCCATGTTGTGCCGACAACGATGTTCTTCATCCCAAGTCCGCCTTTAAGCTTGAGATTGAATTTACCTATCTTTGCACCTTTACTGTAAAGATAACCTGTTACAAGAGGAAGAAAAGCGAAGAATATAAGACCGTTTACCGTAAGGATTGCAGCTCCGGCCAAAAAGCAGATCAGTGAAATTATCAGGGCAGTCTTTTTCGAAGCTCCCTTGAGTTCCGGCCTGTTGGCCAGATCCTCTTCGGAATCCAATGCCCTGTCTAAAGTGTAGACAGCATAAATTATCAATCCTCCTGCAAGACAATTCAAAAAGACTGATTGTATATGGAGCAACAGGAATGCAATATGTATTCTCAATGCGCCTGAAAATGAGACCAGTACGGAACTTTTAAGAAGATTGACCGTAGGAGACGGATTAATGCGTGGCAGATTGTATTTTTGTTCGTATTTCTTTACTGAAAAACCCGGAAGACCTATTGTGCAGTTCGAGCTCATATCAATAAAAGGGCTCAAACTATCTAATATTATTTTTTGAGTATAATGTTATATCAATGAACTACTAAAGCTAACGCTATAATTGTTCAGGCAGAGATAAGAACCAGCTATAAAGTGCCTGCACTATTTGTTTGTACCTGTTATATGAATGCCACTAAGGCAACATCTTCGTAAACTTCTATAATTATTATGGTATTATTATTTATGTATATATAATTTTTGTAGGTGTTGCTTATACTGGTAGTAAAAAAAGAACTATCAATCTATTGTTAGTGAAAATTTACTATATATACGAATAGTTTCATTTTGCATCATGCTTGCAAATTTGGCAGATATGAGTAACACCATTAAAATCTGCCATTTTTAAACATCGGGATTATGGTATGGTGGTATTGGAGATGATATTCTGGATTTGCATATAGTTCCCGTATGCGATTTAACTTTTAAAAACAGGTGCGTGGCTCCTTATTATAATTCAAACGTCTATGGTCTGTCCTTGTATTTCTGCCTGAAGGGTTCGGAAAATGAGGAAATCATTACTTCTATATGCAACTATATAGTTGATGTCCTGCAATCTGTATATCCATTTGAAAGGTCTTTTTTTATCCTCTTTTTCTTCCCGGTTGCTTGATGAGGTAAAAAAGCTCCCATTTCATGCAAATGGGCCGCGTATAATGGTAGTCATCATGATAGGGTGGATGTCTTTTGCTGCATTGATAGTATCCTTCAGAAAAACAACTCCTGCAAATATTAAAGTCAGGATTAATTCAATCGATTGTGTCGTTCCCTGCTGCTTGCAATAGAATGTATCCGAAAGCTCCGAAAAACAGAGGAGCTATTGGTAGTGTTTTGAAACTGCTGTTCCATACTGCAAGGGAGCTTATCAGTGAAAGGATTCCGCATGTTATGAGTATGTACCCTGCGGTCTTTGTATCTATCTCTTTTTCAATATTATCTTTTAAAAGTTCATAGGCAGCCAGTCCTATACAGATAAAAGATGCAATAACCCAGCCAAGTGTCCTGATAGATGGCAGGAACCCTCCCATTGAAAGTAGTGTCATCTGCTTGATTATGCTGACAAAGATCGTCCCGTAAATAATGTCAAAATTAGCATAGAATACAGAGAATTTGATTCCCCATCCTTGAGAATATGCAGAATAAAAGTAAACTTCCCATGGTATGGCCAGACATATGAATGGCATTATTTTTCTCAAAAGCTTCATATCATCCGGTTTTATTCTCAAAAATCTCATAGTCGGATATTATATAATCTCTAATATATATTTTTATGCAAGGGGAAGTGCCTATATATTACCTTGTGTTCTATATATTCAAGTAATCTATAAACATAAATGAGGGATTTCAATAGAAACCAGAAAAGTTCAGCAAACAGGTGGTTCCACTTATATTATTTCTCTTCCAAAAACCTGGGCAGACAAAGTTGGCATAAAAACGGGTAGTAGAGTAACTTTGCAGCCTCAGCCTGATGGGAAACTGGTAATAGATCCTATACATGATGCTCCTCCGGTAAGGAAGATACAGATCGATGTTACCGGAAGCATGGGGGATGCGCTGACCAGGGATATGATAGCAGCTTATCTCGCAGGTTCAGATATTATTGAAGTAAAAGCAGACAGAATCCTGGCGGAACAGAAGAACATTATCCGCAGCATGTGTTACAAGCTTATAGGACCTGAGATAATCGAAGAAACTGCAAAAAAAGTGGTCATTCAGGATCTTTTAAATCCTGATGAAATCTCCATTAAAAAGAGTGTAAGGCGAATGTACCTCATCTCCAATTCCATGCATATTGACGCAATAAAAGCCATCAAGACACGTGATGCAGATCTTGCACTTGACGTAGATCAGAGGGATGATGATGTTGACAGGTTGTTCCTATTGATAGCAAAACAGTTCCGCTCAATATTGCGTGGCGCAAGGCTGCCTGATGCGGCGGAAACTTCAATTGATGAATACCATGATCTCAGGATGGCGGCTGGTCCTATTGAACGCATAGCAGACCATGCACGTAAGATTGCAAAGGTCACAACCGCCCTTAATGAACCAATCCCTGACGATATTATGGAAATGATCGAGTCAACATCTGAGATATCAAGGAAGGTTGTTGAGGATGCAATTGATGCGCTTTATAATTCTGATGTCGAACTTGCAAACCAGGTTATTGACAGGGTTGCCCGCATGTCTTCCATGATCCACAAATTAAATGCGGCTATTCTCAAGATAAATTCTTACGGAGCTGTGGTTGCCCTTGGAACAGTTGTTGACAGTATCGACAGGACAGGCGATTATGGCTCGAATATAGCTGAGATCGCTATAAATTCTGCAATGTCAAGAAATGTATGAGGCGAAAGATCCGCTTAATATGATGAAAACAGGAAATTTGCAGATTCAGATAATAAAAATTATATGCCAATGAGTGTTTATACTACTAAAATTATCCATAATTAAATATAATGCTACTTCACGGAGGGAATGAATGGGCGTAATCACATCGTTCAAGAGGAATTTTTCAGACCTATTTAAAAAACTGTTTAAAAAACAGAATGCCCGAATTGGAATATACGGCCCGCCAAATGCGGGAAAGACTACCCTTGCTAACAGGATCTTGAGGGACTGGACCGGTGATGCAATGGGGTCGGTTTCACACATTGCTCACGAAACAAGGCGAGCAAGGCGCAGAGAGGGTGTGACCATCAATACCAATGGCAGTTCCATAACTCTTGATATTATTGATACTCCCGGACTTGCTACAAAGATCGATTTCCATGAATTCATGGAACAGGGTATGGATGAGACAGAATCAAAGAGGCGTGCAAAAGAAGCTACAGAAGGTGTTATTGAAGCTGTCAAATGGCTTGAGAACCTTGATGGTGTAATTCTTGTTATGGACGCAACTGAAGATCCATTTACCCAGGTCAATGTGACAGTTATTGGAAACATGGAAGCAAGGAACCTTCCACTTCTTATTGTCGCAAACAAGGTGGATCTTCCTGAAGCATCTCCTTCAACCATCAGAGACGCTTTCCCACAGCATCCAATGGTTTCAATATCTGCTCTGGAAGGCAAGAACGTAGAAACTTTCTATGAAGAACTTGCAAAGAGGTTCGGGTGATCGCAATGCAGGGCTTCCAGATGGATCTTGTATCAGAGCACAGATTATCACAAATGTCACCTGTGGAAAAGGTCAGGTTTATTATTGATGAGGTAAAAAACGGAAAGATACTGGTCCTTGAAAAAGGTCTGAGTCCTGAAGAGGAGGCAAGCCTTATCGAGATGACAATGACTCTTATTGAGCCAGACGGTTTTTCCGGCATCGAGATGGAAAGTTACCCGTCAGAAGTGGATACTTCTTTCATAGGAAAGATCCTCAAAAAGAATGCTCTTAAGACGCGTCTGACTGTTATCGGACCCGCTGATCAGTTAAAGACCCTGAAAAAGGACCGCAATATGATCAGTGCACTCATTTCCACAAACAAGTAATTTGCGTGAAGCAATAAATGGGTCAGAATTCAAGTAAGGAATACGAAATATCACCATATCTCTCCCTTTCCTCTTTTGAGATGGGGAGGGATGATGTGAACGTAGTTTGTACCTACGGTAAAATATCCATATGGTTTGGAAGGCAGGTACCGGATATAGTTATAGGACAGATACTTCTTGGTATATCCAATATCGACCATTCGGCTGTTCATGAACTTGAACTCATATGTGATTTTGATGAGATAATGGAATATGAAAGCCACGGTTACGTCCTAGTGTCTTATGCAAAGTCAAAAGATGGCTACAGGACCACTTTCCACATTCCTTTTTCCAGCAAGAAAGCTCTTTTCCATCTTGCAGGTTCCATAACCGAAGAACTTAAAGATAAGGACACTGTCTTAGACTGCTACTGGACCGGCGATGACTCAGACATCATGCGTTTGTATGAAGAGTTGAGTAATATTGAAGGCTGGAAACTTAAAAGCATCAATTATAAGGACGATGCAAAAGAAAAACAAAGTGATCTTACAATTTCTGATTGATTTATTGAGGAACTCTTATGAAAGAAATCCACTTATCCGAATGTAAATACTTAACTTCTTCTATTTTATTGATGGCTGAACACCTTGAAAATGTAGCAAACAAACTTGACAAGGATTCTGTCAGGCAGATGCTTGAGGACATAATGGGTGCAAAGCGTATCTTCGTTATGGGAGCAGGTCGCTCCGGTCTTGTTGGAAGGGCATTTGCCATGAGACTTATGCACCTTGGCCTCACATCACATGTTGTCGGTGAATCAACAACTCCTGCAGTCAGCAAGGATGATGTTGTTATAGCGATATCAGGATCTGGTCAGACACGCTCCATTGCAAATCTGGGAAGAGTTGCAAAAGAGATCGGTGCAAAACTCGTTACCATCACATCCAACAAGGATTCTGTTCTTGGAGAGTTATCAGATACGACAATTGTTCTTCCCGGAAGGACAAAGGATGATGCAGGTGGCTATGTAGAACGTCACATGCGTGGTGAATATACTTATCTTACTCCTCTTGGTACTTCTTTTGAGACATCTTCAAGCGTTTTCCTTGATGCTGTTATTGCAGAGCTTATCTTCATTACAGGTGCTTCAGAAGAAGATCTCAAGTCAAGACACACAAATATTGAATAAAATAAGTGATAACATGCCTGATTCGAAGTTCGCACAGAGGGTCCTGGGTATAGATATTTCCGGGATAAGAAAGATGTTTGAGGGCGCAGGCCCAAACTCTATTAATCTTGGTCTTGGACAGCCGGATTTTGATACACCGCAGCACATCAAACAGGCTGCAATCGATGCTATCAATGATGGTTTTACAGGTTATACCGCAGGACCGGGAATTCCTGAACTTCTTCAGGCTTTGAGTTCCAAATTCAAAGATAAGAACAATTTTGAAGTCTCACCAAATGAGATCATTGTCACATCCGGTGCTTCAGAAGCCCTTGAACTTGCAATGGCATCCCTGGTAGATCCTGGAGATGATGTGCTTATAGCAAATCCGGGTTTTGTTTCATATAATTCTCTTGTAAATATCATGGGTGGAAAAGTTACGCCTCTTCCTCTTGCAGATGATCTTACAATAAGCCCTGAGTCTGTAATGGAGAACCTCACTCCAAAGACAAAGGCAATTATTATTAATTCTCCTGCAAACCCTACCGGTGCTGTTCAAAGCAAGAGCGACATGAAAGCATTTGCAGAAATAGCAGATGATCACAACATAACAATAATTTCTGATGAAGTGTACGAGCATTTCATCTATGAAGGTGAGCATGTCAGTCCTGCTCAGTTCTCAGATAATGTGATAACTATCAACGCAGTGTCCAAGACATTCTCCATGACCGGATGGAGAATCGGTTACGTTGCTGCAAAGAAGGAATATACAGAGCAGATGATCAAGGTCCATCAGTATGTACAGGCATGTGCTAATTCCATTGCCCAGAAGGCTGCATACGCAGCAATCTCCGGCCCGATGGATTCTGTCTATTCAATGCGCGATGAGTTCAAGGCCCGCAGGGATATGCTTGTGGAAGGTCTGAACTCAATAGGACTAAAATGTGAATACCCAAAAGGTGCTTTCTATGCTTTCCCTGAAGTTCCCGAGGGAACTACTTCCGGGGAGGTCGCTTCAAAACTTATAGCTGCTGGAGTAATAGTTGTTCCGGGTACGGCCTTCGGCGACCGCGGAGAAGGGCACATTCGTCTCTCCTACGCTTCATCCAGGGACAATCTCAAAAATGCTCTTGATATAATGGAAAAGTCCCTCTGAAAAAGGAAATTCAAAATATCATTTAAGGTCTAAAGAATTTATATTTCAAAACTGCATATTCTTAACTGCAGGTTTATAATGTGATGATTCGCAGTAGATGACTGCTTTCACGTTTTTCTGAATATTACCTCGTTAAAGATATAGTGAGCATTTTGTGAAAGATGTGTTGTATCAAAATTTGTGAATTCCTGCTTGCTCGCTATCAAGAGGATTAAACATCATTATTCACAATATTTGTGTGCTATTAATTCTTAACTTTAATTCTAAACATTATTTCCTGATTTTTTTAATAAGATGTGCAATTAGTATATTTTGTGTAGTTGCATAAATTAATAATGATTTAATAAAAATCTTATACAACTAAGAAGTATACTAACTCTAATTTGGTGAGTGGGAGCATGAAAGTGGTTACTAAAATTTTAATTGGCACTTTTATTATTGTTTTAATTTTAATATCTGTAGTATTAAATGGTATTTTTTTGAACTATCATGAATGGCGCAGCAATGATCTAAGAAATAATTATGTGTACACTGTTCAAATAACCGGCCTCGAAGGACAAATTGTAAATGAAACCACTAAAATAGTAGTTCCGATACCTGCGAACATCAATGGATCGTTTGTTTCGGTGCCTGCTCAAAAAGAACCGACTTTATCTCAGAAGTTTGTTCATGAATATGTCTTGCATACTCCTCTTGAATACCGGAAAGGTCCCTACTTCAAAAATACAACTGAAGCATTTGATTACAGAGCAATTGAAGGAAACTGGACCAGTTACGTAATCAATACTGAGGAGGGATTCATGTTGTGTTTTCAGACTAATGAATCAGTTCTTGAAAATATATACTTGAGGGACCAGATTGTTGTAGATCATGTTAACGGATTAAATCCACTTGATAAAAGCAATCCCATACTTTTTCCGGCAAGTAATTTTTCTGATGCAGAGAATATTTCCTTTGAAGACATGGGAATCTATCATTTAGAACCGGCTTATACGTATGATTCTTTTATCAATACAAGTAATAATCTGAATAAAAAGGAATTACATTTTTCCGTTAACCTTGATGTAAAGGAACGAATTTCCAAAGGCTCTAATGAATACAAAATTAAGTTGCTAACCGACATCAATAATTCAGGAAAGACAATAGTTAATGTGATTATAAGTGAACCGATTTCAAAAATAGCTCCTTCCTAAATGTATTCCCCACTATTTTTCCGAATAAGGGAGCATCGCATTTTTTATTGTGGTGATATGTCCAATGGTTTTCGAAGTTAATTAACTTGTTCTCTCCAAAAAGACAATCAATAATGGAAAAAGTATTGTGATGACTTTTAATAGTCATCCATTATCACATTTTCTTCAACTACTTCTTTTTCTGCGATAGCTTTTTTGACCATCTCTATAAGTGTTGAAGTAACTTCTTCGATGCCTTCTCCGGTAGCAGTTGACATTTTCATATCAACAAAATCAAGGTCTCTGAACTGTGGCAGATCTGCCTTGTTAGCAACAACAAGTACAGGTAACTTAAATCCGCTGCGAACTTCTTCAAGCATGCGTTTCTGATCTTCTATCTCATATCCACATGTTTCAGTTGCATCAATTATGAAAAGAACAACAGCATCAAGGTTCTTCAGTGCTGTAATTGCCTGAAGCTCGATTTCATTACGTTCTGACATTGGTCTGTCAAGAAGACCTGGCGTGTCCATTACCTGATATCTGTCATTACCTACAAAGAAATGTCCTATTGATACTCCTTTTGTGGTAAATGGGTAAGGGGCTATTTCAGGTGTTGCTCCGGTAACCTTGGTAACAAAACTGGATTTTCCAATGTTTGGGTATCCTGCAACAACAATGGTTGGCTCGTCATTTACTGAAGGCAGTTTTCTGAGCTTATTACGTGATTCGTTGAGGAATATCAGATCTTTATCAATTGAGCGCATAATGGATGATAATCTTCCAAAACACTGTTTTCTAACTGACATAGGTTCTCTTGCTTTCCTTATCTTGCCAACGTGTTCCCTTGTGACTTCATGTATCTTTGCGCTGGCCCAGTCAAGCCTGCTCAGGGATTTTCTCATATCGTCAACGCCTACCATAACATCTGCAAGTTCATAATAGAAAGGTGGCAGATTCTCAAAAGTAGGGAATCTTCTAACAATGTTCTTCAGGTTATCTGTAAGTATGTTACCAGCGGTAAGCATCATTGACTCATTTGCTTCAATTGCTGTCTTTCTTCCACTGATAGTCTTTCCGGACATGGCTCTGGTTGCTCTTCTAAACGCCTTGTCAAGTAATTCCTCGGATGTCTGGACTGTATTAATTTTCTCAAAGATCATGTTTCTTCCTGTCGTGGCTTCAAATCACTTCAACATATAAAGCCCTATTCCTATAAATAGAATCTTTTAAAAAATGTAATTTTGTGAAAAATCCCTTCTTTCAGATTTACTAATTATGATACTATACTATGTTTTATATATCTCTTAAGAGTTATCTATAAACTATATTTGAGTTTATGGACCCGGTGATTTTGTGGAACTGACTCCTATACAGAAAGATATTCTTATTGCATTGATCAATCTCCAGAGAGAAAAAGATCGAGCTGTTAAAGGCGAAGAGATTGCAGAGCTTATTAGCAGGAATCCCGGTACTGTCCGGAATCAGATGCAATCTCTGAAAGTCCTCGGGCTCGTTGAAGGTGTCCCTGGTCCAAAAGGTGGATACAAAGCTACAGGCGAGGCCTATGAAGCTTTAAGTATCACAGCAATGGATCATGAGGCGAGTGTTCCTATTTTCAGGAACGATCAGCTCGTGGACGGTGCAACGGTAGCTGAGATCAGCTTTACCACTGTAAGGCATCCTGATCTTTGCCATGGTATGATTAAAGTACTTGGTAATATTAAGGGATTTGAACAGGGAGACCTTGTGCAGGCAGGCCCGACACCTGTGAACAAACTGGTTGTTCGCGGTGAGATCGTAGGAAGGGACGATACGCAAAACACTCTTGTTTTCTCAATAAATGAGATGATCTCCCTGCCAAAGAAGCCTGTCAAGAATTATGCCCGTACTAACATGATATCAATAAGTGGAAATGCCTCCATTCAGGAAACTGCACGTTTGCTTGTTGAAAAGGGCATACATGGAGCACCTGTAATAGAGGATGAGATTATTCTTGGTGTGGTTACTTTCACTGATATCGGTGATGCTGTAGCAAGTGGAAAAATGACTGCAAAGGTCAAGGACATCATGACCCGTGACCTCATTTCCGTTGATTCTGAAACCTCTCTTTATGATGCTGTGAAGATGTTCGATACTCACAATATCGGTTTCTTGCTGGTATCCTATGATGGTGTGCCAAAGGGAATCCTGTCCAAGAAGGACGTATTCCACGAACTAGTGGTATATTAATAATAGTTAATGAAATTAAAATAGTTCAACAGAACTATTTTCTGTCTTTTCTAACTTTGTTTGCTGTATATGGGAAGGGATCCACAGGAGTATAGTTATAAATACATCTGTTTCGATATATTTGTAGGGAGTGATATTTTGTATGACATAACAACGCGAACAAATCTCGGGTATAATGAAGCAATTGCAAAGGTTAAGGAAGAACTGACGAAAGAAGGTTTTGGTGTCCTCACTGAGATTGACGTGAAGAGTACTTTGAAAAAGAAACTGGATTATGATTTTACGGATTATATTATTCTGGGAGCATGTAATCCTCCCTTTGCAAAAAAGGCCCTTGAAGGTGAAATGAACATCGGTTTATTACTGCCATGTAATGTTATTGTATATGTGGACGGGGATGAAACCGTAGTCTCGGCCATCGACCCGAAGGAAATGTTAAAGATTGCAGGAAATAAGGACTTTCTTACAATTGCAGATGAGATCAAAGAAAGGTTAGAAAGGGTCATATCAAATATGTGATCAGACACTTCAAGTTCTATCTTTCAAAATACAATCGCCTGGTAATTATTTCCATTATTCAAATAGGCTTTTACAGGTCCTATTTTCTTCTTTTCTTAAGCTCAGTAGCAATCTCATCAAGGGTTATTCCTTTAGCCACGAACATAACCATAAGATGGAACAAAAGATCTGATGATTCGTATATCATCTCTTCCTTGTTCTCGCTCTTAACAGCAAGAATGGTTTCTATGGATTCCTCTCCAACCTTTTCCAGTATCTTGTCGATACCTTTTCTGTGATTGAGTAAAGAACATACATATGAATCTTCAGAAGGATTCTCTTTTCTGTCTGTTATTATGTCGTAAAGCTCGTTGAGTATTGAGAGATCAGTTTCAGGCATGATTTATCCTTTCCTGATAGAAGGTAATCATATTACATCTTTATGGTGCACAGTTCAAACGGGCAACCTATGCTGCAAGCTTTGAAGTTCAACAGATAAAAAAACAGTTATAGTGACGTTGGTTGTAATCCACACACAATATGACGGGATAGTGTTGGTTATACCAACGTCTGGAACTATCATATAAATTTGTTTAATATATCTTTTGTGGTCACACATTTGAAAAAAAGAAAGAAATAAGAGGAAATCAGATCTTTCTCGGATCTGTAATTTCGCCTGTGAGTGCTGATGCTGCAGCGGTTGCCGGTGAGCTCAGGTATACGAAGGACTGTGGACTTCCTTCACGTCCCTTGAAGTTACGGTTGGATGTTGCAAGTCCTACTTCTCCGTCACCGAGAAGTCCGAAAGAACCTCCCATACATGGACCACAGCATGGTGATTCGACCATTGCGCCTGCTTCCATGAACTGTTCGATGTAACCTGCTCTGAGTACTTTCATGTACTCTGTTCTGGATGCAGGGATAATAAGAAGTCTTACGCCTTTTGCAACAGGCTCATCACCCATCATCTTTGCCACAACTTCGATATCCTCGAATCTTCCGTTTGTACAGGAACCTACAAAGATCTGGTCAACTTTTGTGCCTTCTACTTCTGTTACAGGCTTAACGTTATCTACGTTGTGTGGGCATGCAACCTGTGGTTCAAGGTTGCTGATATCATACTTGTGAAGCTCACACTCTGCACCCTCGTCAGACTTCCAGTATGGGTCAAACTCATAGTCTGGTATTCTTTCCTTGAGATATGCTTCTGTAACTGCATCAGCCTCAATGATACCTGCCTTACCGCCCATCTCAATTGCCATGTTGGAGATGGTCATACGCTCGGACATTGGCAGTGAGCTGATAGCTGAACCTGCGTATTCTGCTGCCTTGTATCTTGCACCTTCTGCACCAACATCTCCAATCAGGTGGAGAATGATGTCCTTTGAGTAAACGTGCTTTGGAAGCTTTCCTTCAACCTCAAACCTTATGGTTTCAGGAACCTTGAACCAGAGTTTTCCTGATGCAAAGACTGCTGCCATGTCAGTTGAGCCGATACCTGTTGAGAATGCACCGAGTGAACCGTATGCACAGGTGTGTGAGTCAGAACCTACTACAAGGTCTCCAGGTTTTACGTGTCCCTTTTCAGGCATCACCTGGTGGCAGACACCTTCGTAAACATCATAGTTGATAATGCCCTGTTCCTTTGCGAACTTTCTGAGCATTATGTGGTTCTGTGCAGCGTTTAGTGAGTCTGCAGGAACCTGATGGTCGAAAAGAATTACAATCTTGCTCGGATCCCATACATTCTTCTCTTCCTTATCCCTCATGATCTCGTAGAATCCATCTACTGCAAGAGGTCCTGTGATGTCGTGGGTCATTGCCCTGTCTATATTGGCCAGTACGAATTCTCCGGCTTTTACCGTCTTCCCGGCAGCCTTCGAAAAGATCTTCTCAGAGATCGTCATAGGTTCATTGTTAGTGGACATGTTTATTCCTGCATAATGTTTATTCATTATAAATCAATCGATAAACTGAAATTAAGTGTAATTTTAAGCGTATTTAGGGTTAATTCAGATATTTTTTACTATCCTGTAACTTCCCTCACTATAATGGACGATGTAACTTAAGTATCCTTGCTTCAGGCAGGATTCAGCAATATTTTGACCATTTTCTCCGGTTTCAAAACCGTTGTAGTTCTTATATGTAAGAATAGTGTCCTCTAATTCCAGTATATATCTTTTCAGCAAAAGCTCTGCAAGCTCATAACTTTCCTGACTTCCAATTTCTTTTCCAATGCCTTCACATTCCGAAGTATTGAGCCTGAGTTCTTCCATGTAGAATGGATATGTACTGCACAATAAGGGTCTTAGTTTGTAGATACTGCACCTGTGATCTGTGGTATCATCAGGGATGAACGAACAATCTCCGTTATCTTTTCGACGAAGCATCCATCCGAAAGTATGTATGTTGCCATCTTCATCGATGAGTTCGTCCGCAGCATTTATCTTGCATTCTTCTTCCGATGATTCGGTTTCCATGACAAAAGGCTCTGCAATCTCTTCCAATGTAAGATTGCTCTGATTCTCAATATTATGTATCTCTTTAATGGTTATTGCAACCCGGTTGTCTCCAGAATCCCTGCGACAGCATTTACCACATATCAGGCATTGAAATCCCATATTGTGAATCTCATCTGCAATCTCCTGTACGCTTATCTTTTTAGCAGAATCAAGTTCTGCTTCAAGCTCACGGACCAGGATCTCCTTCACATTCTCATTCATCTGCTTGTCTGAATGCTCTGATCATTTATCTTTCATGGGGTTGGACTTTTTGGGGAGTCACTATTCTAAAATCAGTTGCGTTGTGTATGCTTTGGACTTTCTTTATTGTAACTATGGTATGAACAAAGTAATATGCAATATTTGTTAGTATGACCCTGTAAGTGCATGCATATTATGCAGGTTAATACGTAATCTTTTGTATTCGCCAGTATGGCTTTAAGTATTATTTCTGATATGCCGGAGAAAAATAGCCTGTTATGAGCAGGATGTTTTCTTTTCACAAAAAGAAGTTGTATTCCTAGTTTAGGCTCCAGAATAGATATTTAATAATATCTATTTCATTATCTATTCTTGTGTATCTGAAACATAGTCTATTTGACGGCGTCAAAGTCTAAAAACAGAGCCGGAAGAGTTTATTCATCGGCCTCTTCCACACCGACAGCTGCCAGGAACCTTTTCACGACAGCTTCATTAACAAGTCTTAATAGTGTCTGACGGTCCTTGGAGGCACTGAACACTCCAAGAGGGATCTGCGCGGCTGCAGCGGTTGCATGTCCGCCTCCGGCATCTTCTCCAAAAGCTCTTTTCATGACATCTCCAAGGTTGACCCTGATATCGTTGCTGCGGCCGGAGATATATATCTTATCTTCTGTCACTCCGAAAACGATCGATGTCGAAATACCTTCAAGGTTAAGCAGGTAATCTGCCGCCTGCGGTAATGTGTCCCTGTTACGGATACTTCCGACATTGGAAAGCAGATAGCTTCCGATCACCTGTCTGCTGTTAATGGCTTCACCAAGCACGTCCAGTGTTTCTATTGACATTGAAGGACGTTCCAGTTGTTCCAGTATATCGTGGTCTGATAACGGATAGAGGTATGAAGCTGCAGAAAGGTCCGCAGAATCGGTATTTCTCTTAAAGTCAAGGGTGTCAGTCCTTATCCCATAAAGCAGTGCAGTAGCAAGCTCACTGTCAATATCGATGTTGAGTTCCTGAAGATACTTTGTAAGGATTGTAGCAGACGCTCCAACATGCGGTCTGATATCGATAAAGTCTGCATCTATATCTGCATCAGGAAGAGGATGATGGTCAATAATGATATTCACGTGGGTATCGAGAGGAAGGGAGTTGTTTGCACCTGGCATTGAACAATCCACAAGTGCAAGGTTCTCGTAATTTGTAAATCCTACATCTTCTGATCTGTAAAGGTCAATACCAAGCAGGTTCACAAACGCCTTGTTTTCCTGATGTCCGATCTCTCCGTGATAGATGATGTCTGCAAGTACATTAAAAGATGATGCAATGGTTTTTAGTGCAAGGGCACTGGATATGGCATCAGGGTCCGGGTTATCGTGAACAACAATGCCAAGTTTCTTGGCTTTATTTTCCTCGAACCATTGTGTGAGCTTGTTGCCTCTACGCATTGCCTCTGCGCGCTCAAGTGATCTGGAAAGTGATTTCGCCACCATTCTTGGAGGCATTATTACAAGGTCTGCCCCAAGGGTTTCCATCTCCTGCATGTTAATTACATCAGGAGCTCTTACCACACAGTAGATATCAGGTGATACTTTTTCTCTGACATTTTTGAGGGCTATTTTGTTTGCCTTGGGATCAGAACTCAGTATAAGGATACCTGCAAGATTCTTGGTGTTTATCATGTCAAAAAGGTTAGGGTCGCTGACATCACCAACCAATGCCTCGTATGCTTCCTCACGCAGTGTTTCGACCTTCTGCGCGTCCTTATCAACGATAATAAGTTCCTTGTCAAGTTCCCTGAGTTCCTTGGCTAATGCAAATCCAAAACTCCCACTACCAAGAATAAGGTATGTGGGTTTTATCTTAGTTTTGTCAGTTGCGTTAATCTCCTTTGCAACGTTGTTAATAGAATAACCTCCATCTGGTTAAGGGTCATATTTGCATAAAACAATTTTCAATAAAATAACAGAAATAATACATCAACTGATAAATACAATGCAAACTAAGGAATAAATAGGTAACTATGTCTTCTATCACTTCTTCCAAAATGCGGGCTATCGATGCTAATTGCGCATATATCGGCATGAACCCTTTGCAGCTTATGGAAAATGCCGGCGCTGCAATTGCCCGGGAAATTACGTCTAAGTTAAGTTCAGGTAAAGTACTTTTTGTTGCAGGCAGAGGAAACAACGGAGGAGATGCCTTTGTTGCTGCACGTCATCTGGCAATGAATGAGAACTATGATGTAAGACTGATACTTCTTGGAAATTCTTCACGTATAAGGACAGAAGAATCAAAACAGAACTTTTCTCTTCTCAGTTACAGTGGCCTTACAGAATTAAGGGAAATAGCAGATTCAAAGGAACTTGAAAAATATTCTGGCTGGAAAGACAATGATATCATTGTTGACGGAGTACTGGGCTCAGGAATAAAAGGTGCACCAAGAGAGCCCGAATCAACTGCAATTGACCTTATCAATTCCTCAGATTCATACATTATTTCTATCGATTCCCCATCAGGATATGATCTGGATGGCGGAGAAGTCGTAAAAAGCGTGGTTGCAGACACGACAATCACTTTTCACAAAATGAAAACCGGTCTTGAACTTCCTGATTCTGAAAAATACGCAGGTCTGGTAAAAGTTGCTCCTATAGGGGTTTGCAGGGACGCAGAAGAATATGTGGGTATAGGAGATCTTATGTCACTTGCACATAGGAATAAATATTCCCATAAAGGCAATTCAGGACGGGTTCTTGTAATTGGCGGAGGTGCCTACTATGGTGCCCCGGCTCTGGCAGCTATGGCAGCACTTCGTACAGGTGCTGATATCGTAACAGTTGCAGTACCGGAAAATGTTGCAGACACAGTTGCATCGTTTTCACCAAATCTGATTGTAATTCCTCTTGAAGGTGACAGATTAAATCCTTCAAACATTCCGGTTCTTAAAAATCTCCTTGAAACTCATGATGTTGCTGTGATAGGCCCAGGTCTTGGCAGGGAAAGAGAAACTCTGGAAACTGTAGAACAGCTTCTTCCTTTTTGCAGAAAAGCTGTTGTTGATGCAGACGCGCTCTTTGGACTAACATTGCCTGTAAAAAGTGAGGGTAAATTCATCCTGACGCCACATTCGGCAGAGTTCTCAAGACTGTCAGGTTCTGAGGTTCCTAAAGAACTTGATTCTAAAAAGAATATCGTCAGAAGGTTTGCTTCGGATAAAGATGTCACCCTTTTACTGAAAGGAAAAATCGATGTCATTTCTGATGGTTCGGTTACCAGATTAAACAGGACAGGTAATTCAGGAATGACCGTTGGTGGAACAGGCGATGTTCTTACCGGAATAACTGGTGCTCTTTTTGCAGTCAATGATGCCATGAGTGCAGGTTCGTGTGCTGTTTTCATTAACGGTTCTGCCGGTGATCTTGCCTATGAGGAAAAAGGGAACGGGTTGCTTGCGACAGATATAATTGCCCGGATAACCGATGTTATATTAGGTGTATTATAATGGAGCGGGAAAGCAGAAAAATTAGTGTGGATATCGAAAGAAAGTGGATACGCGTCATTGTCAGTCATGACAAGGATGAGGAAATACTCAAACTTTCACTTGATGAGGCACGCAGTCTGAAAGAACAACTAAATACTACTATTGAGGATTACCTGCAGAGACAAAATATTAGGATTGATTAAAAAACGGTGATCAATTGGAAGCTACATTCACACATATCGAGAACGACCGTGCGGTCATGGTAGACATCAGTAAAAAGGACATAATTGTAAGAAAAGCCATAGCTTCCGGGGAAATAGTCCTTAATGATGCAACCATCGAGAAGATACGCACAGGTACTGTTGAAAAGGGTAATGTCTTTTCCACCGCACGCGTGGCTTCCATTCTTGCAGTAAAGAAAACACCTGAGCTTATTCCTATGTGCCACCAGATCCCAATTACCAAGGTGGACGTGGACTTTTCAATTCATGAGAACATCGTTCGTGCAACTGTTGAGGTGCGTTCTGTGGGAAAAACAGGTGTTGAGATGGAGGCACTCACAGGTGTCTCTGTTGCCCTGCTGACTGTGTGGGATATGGTCAAGTCTGCAGAGAAAGATGAGACTGGTAATTATCCTGCTACTGGAATTGAAAATATAAAGGTTCTTGAGAAAGTCAAAATGAACCAAAACTAATGTATTTGAGGGATGCATTAGGAAGCATTCAAATCACTCTGATCAATTATCAAATTTAATCATTAATCAAATCTTAAAGAGGTAAATTATTTGAAAATCATAGGAGGACCAGCATCCCAGGCTCTTTCATCAAGGGTTGCAAGAGAACTTAATATTGAGCCTACCGTGTGTGACTTTACAAGGTTCCCTGACGGTGAACTGTATTCACGCATACTTGATGAGGACGTGGATGAAGTTACTATTATCCAGAGTACAACAACGGATTCTGATCTTGTTGCATTGTTACAGCTTATTGACGCCTGTGAGGATTCACCTGTCATTAATGTGGTTATACCATACATGGGCTATGCCAGACAGGATAAAAAGTTCAAAAGTGGCGAGCCAATAACTGCCAGAGCGATTGCAAGGACAATTAATGCGGACAGGATCTTCACAGTAAATATACATGAAGCAAGTGTTCTGAGCTATTTCAATGCCGATGCATTCGATCTGGATGCTTCACGTCTTATGGGTTACCATATAAGGTCACTGAACCTGTGCAACCCCCTAATTGTCTCACCTGACAAGGGAGCAATAACCCTTGCGGAGAACACAGCTGCTGATGTAGGACTGGAATATGATTATCTTGAAAAGACAAGACATTCCGGTGATTCAGTAACTATCAAGGCTAAAAATGTCGATGTAATGGACAGGGATATCATCATCATCGATGATATGATAGCAACCGGTGGAACAATGGCAGAATCCATCAAACTGCTGAAATCCCAGGGTGCAAAGGATGTCTACCTTGCATGTGTGCATCCGGTTCTTGCAAGAAATGCGGTACTTCGCCTGTACAATGCAGGGGTAAAAGATATTATAGCTACCGACACAATAGAAAAGGTGCAGAGTTGTGTCAGTGTGGCACCTCTTATAGCCAATGCTTTAAGAAGTATCTGATCATTAATATATTGAGGTTTGATAATGACGTTGCCCGATGTTTGTCCCAAAGACGGAGTTTCCCAGTGTAAGAAAAAAGCCTGCCATCTTTACGTAGTAGAGTGGCGTACCGGGGACGAACAATGTGTTATCGGGTACCGCTCAACTCACAAAGAGCTTTCAAGATCCACTCCTATGGAAGATACTTATGCCCAAAGCACGCGCATGAGGCTTCAAAAGAAAGTTCCGGTTGAAAGAAGGTCCTGGCCTGAACCAGAACAAAGTACGGAAAGACGTCAGCATCTCAAGCGTCAGCCAGTTCCTGCGGAAGCCCCCACAGAGATTGCCGGACTTCCGCCTAAAGAGCCAATGTCTCCTGTCAACCAGGAAGAGGTTGTGGTTAATGACAAGGACACCACGGTTTTTGAAGCTCGCAAAGATGGCCAAAAGGAAGACAAAAAGAGAAAATCTCTGGATGAATTAATGGATCTGGACCTTCCGGAAGATTATGAGGAAAAGTTCTGGGACTAACTCTTCTGAATGTTTCATGACGGCTGGAATTCTTTGCACGGTATATGATCTGCTTCTGGATGAGCTGGGCTCTCAACACTGGTGGCCTGCAGATACGGCTTTTGAAGTTGTTATCGGAGCCATGCTCACGCAGCAGACAAAATGGACCAATGTGGAAAAGGCTATAGAGGGCCTGAAAGAACATGGTCTTCTGGAAGTAGAGCCTCTTGCTGAAGCTGACACCGAGCTTATAGAAGAACTTGTACGATGTTGTGGTTTCTACCGTCAAAAAGCTTCCAGGTTAAAGGGAATAGCGGCTTTTTTTGCAGAAAATGGTATGGAAACTGTTTTTTCCCTGCCTGTAATGGAACTCAGAAAAACTATATTGTCTCTGAAAGGAGTTGGCAATGAAACTGCTGACAGTATTGTGCTTTATGCTGCCAACAAACCCAAGTTTGTTATAGATGCCTACACTACCCGCATGATGAAGTGTATTGGTATTGAGGGCGACTATATACAGTTGCAGCAGAGGTTTGAAGCAGAACTTCCTAAAGACGTGGATATCTATAAGGAATACCACGCCCTCATAGTTGAATATTCAAAAGCCTATTGCGGCAAAAAAAGATGTAATGAATGTATTCTGAAGGATTTGAATGAGAATGGACATTGAGACTTACAATAAGATATACGAAAGCCTTGAGAGTGTAGATGACGTGAAGAAATTGTCACGGCAGTTCTCACAGCCCATAGGCACCCTCCATTCAATATTGAATCAGAAAACCGTTACAAAGGTAAAGAGAAATTTCTCAAGGGTAAAGAGTAAGTCCCCAAGGCATCTGAAGCAATGGAGAAAAGGAAAAAGTATCATTGAGATAGCAAAAAAGAATGATATTCCTGCAACTCTTATGGTTTCCATGCTGCTTAAGGAAATGGGCATTCCTAAGAAAGGTTTTATCAGGAATATCGATGAACAGCCAGACGGACGTCTTAAAAGAGAAGTAATTGCGGCTATGGATTCTGATTTCTTCTTCTCTCCAAAGGCACATGAGCTTCATGCAGAGAAAGGTGAAATGGGAGAATCCATTCTTGCGGAGTGGCTTGGTGAACACGAGATAACATACAGGTCAGAAAATGACCTTAGGGCCGAAGGTTTTTCAAAGACTCCTGATTTTCTGCTGGATTCGGAAATTGTGATCGATGGCATCGATATTTTCTGGATAGAAAGCAAGGCTCTTTTTGGTGATGAGAAAGAGCATGAATACTATATTAAAAAGCAGTTCAGGGAGTATGAAGAGAATTACGGTACCGGCATGATTGTTTACTGGTACGGTTATATAGATACTCTTAGTTACAATGGGAATCTGATAAAAGATTACAGGTTCTTCGATAAGGATCGTGATACGATAGAAGAACTTCTGAACTTCAAGACATACTGGTAACTATTTACCGACTATTTGTTTTTTTGTATCTTTTTCAGTTCAGACATGACCTTTTTTGTATATACCTGATATACGCCTTCGTCATCATATACTACAACTTCCTTGTTGATGGTGGCATGATTTGCGTGGACCACAAGGAATGGCCAGAGCTCATTACTTTCCGGATCACGCTGGTTCTTCATGTTGAAAATATCCTCAGAGGTGCTTAATGAGATCCTGTGCATATTTTCGGTAATGCGAGTCATATTAAAATGAACATTAATTTTTTATTAATACCTTTCGTGTTGAAATTATATGAGGTGGGAATCTGTCCTCAAACGGACAAAATACTCTTCTTAGATTCCTTTCAGGAATTTTGTCTTAAGCAAAGATTATAATAGTAACAATCATCTAAGGTTACTGACTCCGGAGCATCCGGACATTACAATATTCTCATTATATCGGTGAAATCATGGCAGACATTACACATTGGGCTGATGTCATAGCTGACGAGGTGCTGGCAAAAGGCAAGAAGCACCTTGTTGCAACAGGTATCACACCCTCAGGTCACATTCATATTGGTAACATGCGCGAGGTCGTAACTGCAGATGTAGCATTCAGGGCTCTTGAAGATAAAGATGCTGATGTCGAGTTCATCTACATTGCAGACACATACGACCCATTAAGAAAGGTCTACCCTTTCCTGGATGAAAGTTATGCGCCACACGTTGGCAAACCACTTTCTGAGATCCCATGCCCATGCGGCAATCACAAGAATTATTCCGAACACTTCCTTGAGCCATTCCTTGCAGCTCTTGAACACCTGGGAATCCACCCAAAGGTCTACAGGGCAGATGAGCTTTACAAGGAAGGTGTCTACGTAGAAGCTATCAAGCAGGCTCTTGTGAAAAAGGATGAGATTGCAGCAATCCTTCAGAAGAAATCCGGCAAGACCCCGGTAGATACATGGAACCCGTTCAACCCGATATGTAATGACTGTGGAAAAGTAAACACCACCATTGTAACTGGTTTTGATCTTGATGCTGAAACCGTGGACTATGAATGCTCATGCGGAAGCAAGGGTACAGTATCGATGAAGGGCGGTGGAAAACTTACATGGCGTGTTGACTGGCCTGCAAGGTGGAAGGCCCTTGGTGTCACGGTTGAACCATTCGGTAAGGACCACGCTTCAAGAGGCGGATCATATGACACCGGTATATCTATTGCAAAAGAGATATTTGACTATGAGGCACCACACCCAATAGTTTATGAATGGATCATGCTTGGTCAGAAAGGTGCAATGTCATCATCAACAGGCGTTGTTGTTTCCATTGCGGATATGCTCAAGGTGGTGCCACCTGAGGTACTGCGTTATCTTATTATCCGTACAAAACCTGAAAAGCACATCAGATTCGATCCTGCTTTACCACTTCTTACACTTGTAGATGAATTTGAGCGCCTGCACTCAAGTGACAAGGCAACAGATTATGATAAGAGAATGATCGAGCTTTCACATGCAGCAGGGCTTTGCCACACAGATATTCCATTCAAGCACATGACAACGATCTATCAGGTTGCTGCAGGTGACTTTGATAAGATCATGAATATCGTGAAGAGAGCAGGGTATGACACCAGCAGTGAGAAATGCATACGTGAGCTTGTTGACAATGTTGGTAACTGGCTTGAGATGTACGCTCCTGACAATGCAAAGTTCAGTGTTCAGGAAGAGCTTCCTGTAAGTACTGCACAACTCAATGATCTTCAGAGAGCTTTCCTCAGTTCCTTCTCAGCCATACTGGACAAGAGCGGTGAGCTGAACGGTGAAGATTATCATAACCTTGTATACTCTGCAAAGGAAGCAGGCACCGAACTGAACATAATGATCGCTGAATCATTGAATGTTGATGCAGCCGCACTTGAAGTAAATCCAAAGGAACTTTTCAAGGCAATATATGTCTCAGTTCTGGGACAGCCTTCAGGTCCAAAAGCAGGCTGGTTCCTTTCATCACTTGAGAAGGACTTCCTTGCAATGCGCTTTAAGGAAGCAGCAGAGTATAAGCCTTGACCCTGATCATGGAGGATAATTCATTCCCGGGCAATGAACTTCAGGGCAAATCTCACTTTCTTGCCTGGGATGAAGAATACAAACATGTGACCTGGGGTGGTCCTAGGTCTATATCGATGCTGGAGGGATTAATTTCTTCCAGTTCACTAATTCTTGACCTTGGTTGCGGGAATGGCAGATTCCTTTTGCCGCTTTCCCGTAAGTACAATACAATTGGTACTGATGTCTCATCAACTGCAGTTCAGAGAGCCAGGGATTACCTCATAAAAAGTAATGTTGAAAGTGACAAGAGGGCTGAATGCCTTGCTTCGAGTATAACATCGCTTCCTTTTTCTGAGAATTCTTTCGATGCAATTCTGTGTCTGGGAGTTTTGCAACATCTTCTGGAAAATGAAAGAAGACAGGCAATTTCTGAGATAAAAAGAGTGATGAAAACAGGCGCGGTTCTTGTACTGGAAGTTTTTGGAACAGAAGATATGAGATATGGTGGCGAATCTGTGGAAAAAGACACCTTCATCAGAAAAAATGGCATCATATACCACTATTTTACACGTGATGAACTGGATTCATTACTTGAAGGATTTGATATTTTAGAAATAAAAGACCTGATATCAGAAAAAAAGTTTCATGGCAAACCACACAGGCGCCATCAAATAAGAGTAATTTTAGGTCTTTAGAATGCGATTCCAAGATAGTTCAGCGCAATAATTAGAAGTGCACCTACTACACCTCCAATTGCACACACCAGAATGACTATCCATGTGTATGCTATATTGAGGCCGAGCACA
This sequence comes from Methanolobus vulcani, assembly GCF_900100715.1. GTDB lineage: Archaea > Halobacteriota > Methanosarcinia > Methanosarcinales > Methanosarcinaceae > Methanolobus > Methanolobus vulcani. Next base: position 78,572 of record NZ_FNCA01000007.1, read on the forward strand.
AGGTTTGCAACAACCAGTATGATAAGACCCAGAACTGTGTTTATCACCATGTTCTTTATCGTCTTCAGTACCTTCCAGAGGATGATAGCGACTATTATAGCCACTATAAGAGTTATTATTTCAATTGCCATAATCACCACTTTTATATTACTATGATAAGTATTTAATGATTACTAAAAAATTAGAGTTTGTTTACATCACTCAGAAATTTAGTGATTAATTCTTTCATTTCATCAACATTATGGTACTCTTTACAGATTATCCTCTTATCACCAAGAAGCATGGCAGAAACATTTGCTTCTGGAACATGCAGACAAAGCACTGTTATTCCTCTCTGAAGCGCACTGCACATTTCATAGCCAACACCAATTGAAGGTGTGCTGACCTCTGCTATCATGCACTCACTTTTCTCAAGAAACTTCATATCCCTGATGTATATCTCTTCTTCAGAAAGCAGTGATTCTGTCTTTTCAAGTTCAGGATCTGCCACATGCCAGCTTAGAACTTCATGGCCGTTGTCCTGAAGATAATTGCACATCTCCATGTAAGTGGACAGCATCTGCCTGCCACCTCTGATGGAGGCTGAAAGGAAAATTCTCATTGGACACCTCTGTGATAGTGCCCTCTGGTATGGAACTCACTGACGTCACTTCCCTGCCAGATGTGTTTTGTGTCACCTGTGTAGTAAGCATCGATATTGGCCCTGTATGCCCTTGTGACCATGCCAACGTTGTAATCATCCATATTCCTTGCATCGACCCTGAGTCTGGAAAGACCTGCTTTGATAAGCTGTGGAATATCATCCAGCAGGCAGAGTTCTCTTGAATTGAATATGTGGGTTCTACACTCTGAATCTGTTTTGATGGGGAACTCAAATCCCTTTTCATCAATAATCTCAAAACTGCCACTCTTGCATTGGGAACCACAGTTGAAACCATTCTCCTCTTTCTGTCCGAGCACACCGCCTATAAGACAGTGTTCAGACTCCATTATCTGAATCTGGCCATGTGCAATATATTCACAATCTCCATACCTTGCAATATCAGTAATCTGTCCAAGATTCATTTCAGTTGAGAGTGTAACAGCATCGGCACCTTTTTCTTCAAGTGCATGAAGGCTGTGTTTATTGAACACATTCATGGAACTGTCAGTCAGTATTTTAAGACCTGCAGCCCTTGCAATTTCAAGGACCCCTAGATTCGCTGCAATTATTCCTTCAAATCCAAGTTCCTTTGCAAGTTTAATTGTTTCTTTCATATTCTGGAATTCTGAGTCTTTCGTAATGATTGGAGTGTGCAAATAAACAGGGACATTTTTATCAGAAGCAGACTCGATCATAAATTTCCAGTCATTGCTTTGAAGCTCTTTAAGTGAAGCGTCAATGTAAACAAGGTCTGCTCCGCTCTTAAGTGCAGAAACGAGTTTTTCAGGACGATCAACACTAACTGAAAGCAGTATTTTTTTCTCCTCACTTTCAGTGTCAGCTTCGTTTTCTGTTTCCTCGTCTGAAATTTCAGAACTTCTATCATATGCCGTTCTTCTAAACTTCTCAATTATGATATTTTCCAGTTCAGCGGTGGCTTCTGTTCTTGCATTGTTCAGCTCTTTTATGGGGACGAATGCATCATCCGGCATATCAATGTCAATTTCCTGAGCCTCAAAAACAGTGTTTCCGGTTTTTGAAAGCTGCTTTCTGACATTGTCTTCTGTAGTTGGTCTTTTCTGGGATTTCTCTACAATGTAGTCAGAAACAACAGTTGATGTATTATTTTTAGTATCAGAAAGTGAGAGTTCGAGTTTCTCCCCGATGAGTGCTTTAAACTTAATAGAAACCGGAACCTTACGTATCGGTGCAGGAGAACTGTAGGAAGCTTGCAATTCTTTCATCAGGGAATCATCAAGAGTCCTGTAAACTGTACTTCCATTTTTGGGTGGCTGGTCAAAATTGATAGTTATAATCTCTCCATTGCCTGCCTTCTTCTCAAGTATGTTCCCAATGTAGATTCCTCGAACGATTGTGCCGGCATCCCTGCTGCCTTCAAAACCAATTCCATCGCCTACTTCAAGCTCCCCTGTAAGGGTTATTTCCATTCTTTTAAACTTATTATTGTATCCGCTGACCTTGCCAGCAACAATTCCCTGATTGTGTGGTCTTTCCCGGCTCATCAGGTCTCCAGCAGGATCACCCTCAAAGTATCCGGTAGTGAACTCACGGTTGAATAACTGTTCCAGATTCTCTTTTTCTTCATCAGTAACAGAATAGTTGTCCGGGTCTTCCACAAATCTATTAATAAGGCTGCGATATATTCTCACAACGCCTGCAACATATTCGGGGCGCTTCATCCTGCCTTCTATCTTGAAAGAATCTATTCCTGATTTTATGAGTTCAGGTAATATCTCTGAGGTATTCAGGTCTTTTGGACTCAGAAGGTAGCTTCCTTCTGTTATTATCTCCTTTCCGTCCCTTCGTAACCTGTATTGTTTGCGGCATGGCTGGGCACAATATCCACGATTGCCACTCCTGCCACCTATCATGCTGCTCATGAGGCACTGGCCTGAATAGCAGATACAGAGGGCACCATGTACGAAAGCTTCAATCTCTACTCCAGTCTCGTTTTTAATCCTTGAAATCTCCTCAAGTGAGAGTTCCCTTGCAAGTACAATTCTCTTAACTCCCATTTCTTTCAGAGCCAGCACAGCTTCTGTGTTATGTATCGTCATCTGTGTGCTTGCATGGATCGGAAGTGAAGGGACTTTTTCCCTTGCCAGTTCCAGAAGTCCTATATCCTGCACAATGATGGCATCAGTTCCAAGTTCATCAAGGGTATACATGAGCTCAAGTGCTTTTTCCATCTCACTATCCTTGATGAGTGTGTTCATGGTAACATAGACCTTGACACCTCTAAGATGTGCAAAGTCAAGTGCTTCCCTGAATTCCTCTATGGTGAAATTTCCTGCATATGCCCTGGCGCTGAAATCCTTTACTCCAAGGTACACTGCATCTGCTCCGTTTTCAACAGCAGCTATCAGGGATTCCATATTTCCGGCAGGAGCTAAAAGTTCGGGAGTTTTAAGCATGATAATCGCTCAGATGAGGTGAGAGTATATAAAAGCCCCTCTCACCAAATATCAGAATACCTCACCAGAATAACTTACTGCTTTATACAAAGATAAGTTGCCATGAACCCATTCTGATGGTCAAATTTCTCAATTCTGAAACCTGCCTGTTCGATGAGTCCTTTCATGACCCAGTCGAATGTGGAGTATTCTTCCTTGATGTGAAGTTTCATTTCATTGACAATCTCATCTCCTGATTCAGGTGGCATATTCTGGAATATCTGCAAGAAATAAGCATCAAAATCAGGAATCTTTGATGAAAAGACTACATCTTTCAGGAAGAACTTTCCTCCCTCTTTCAGCATTGAATGGATGTTCTTCAGAGCGATAAGTTTCCAGAAGTCTGGCAGGTGGTGCAGTACAAGCTGAGTGACTACAGCATCATATTTTGTCTCACCGGAATCAAATGTAAGAAATCCTGCCTTGCTGAATCTTATATTTTCTCTCTGTCTTGACTTTACTTTCTTTTCTGCAAAATCAAGCATCCTCTGTGAAATATCCAATGCAGTAACCTGTTTGCAATGTTTTGAAAGCTCAATGGAGAATTCACCAGTTCCGCATCCTATCTCCAGAATCTCATCATCTGGCTGAATATCGATGAGTTCACACATGTTTTTAGCTTCTTCTACAATGTTGCGGATGGTTGCCATCTTCCTGTCGTAGTTCAGGACCTCTTTTTCACTTCCGTAATCCGTTCCTATCTGGATCAATTCATCATAATACCATTCAGGTAATTCTTTCATAGGCATTCCTTCTGTGTCCTCTTATATCTTTTAAACAAATAATAAATTGTTGGTATGTCAAATTGATTAGGACACTTGTAAAATTAGCAGAAAAGTGAGGATTAAACAAGAAAGAGAGGAAAAGAAATCAGTTCTTTTCCTTTTTCAGGAAAAATCTATTAAGTACAAAAAGTCCGGCAACGATGACTACCAGATAGTACAGTGATCTGAATATCGGTCTGTATTGATATTCAAACCATGTGCTGATTATTTCGCCAACTGAGAAATACAACTGAAGCGTTGCAATGGCAATGATAATTCCCACAAGTGCAAGCATCCCATTCCTGAAATGATCTTCAGCAGTCTTTTCCTTCTTCTCCTTTTTTTCTCTTTTAGGAGCAAAACTTACTATCTCTTCATTCACTTCCACACTTTCATTTTCCTCACTCATTGCAATCTCCTCCTCACCATGTATAGTGCTGCGATAAAACCAATTACAGCTATTGAGCCGGTAAATCCCGGACTTTCTGCTGTTTCATCATATGCAGTCTCTTCAACGGCAGAATCCCATTTGTAGTCCTCTTCCTCTTCCACCAGGAAGTCGGCTGTATTAATATTCTTATTCTGAACAAGCTGTTCTCTGTCGATTACTTTTTCCGGATTTAGCTGCACATAATCCTCGTCAGTCTTGACAATGGTGTTTCCATCCCAAACACTGATCTCTACAACGTAGTTATAAACAGAGGGAACTGTAAGATTCACGCTTATGATTGCAGTTTCTTCCGGTTCTATCTCGCCGGAGTTTGTCCATTCTTTATCTGCAACAAGGCGTGCATCCATTTCCCTGGCCTTGATAAGTATGCGATAATCCCTGGAAGTTTCAAGTCCTTCATTTTTGAGATAAATATCATTCTGGATGACCACACTCCTGGGGTTTGTTTCCCGCACCAGAAAATCAATGGTCTGTATCTGGATTCCGGTGTCCTGCATGTCGCTTTGCAGGGTATCAAGTCCGGAAAGTGTCATCCACTTCTCATAGCTCAGTTTTCCATCATCCATGATGGTTGTACTGATTCGGTAGTCCTCACTTTTCAGAAGGCTGATACTCTGGCTGATAGCCTTTGTTTCCCATTGTTCTATTGGTCCTATTCTTGCTTCCTGTTTCTTCTCAAGAAGTCCGGTATTTTTATTGAATACTTTCAGGACAACAGTTGCATTACTGTCGCTGTCAGAATCCATGTTCTCTACATAAGTAGTCACATTGAGCCAGACATAAGTGCTTTTGACACTGTCTGCTGAGATCTCAATGTCTCTGATCCCCAAATTAGAGCCTTCTTGTTCATCGAAGTCACGCAGACATCCGCTGGACACTGTGAAAAAGGCGATAACAATTAAAATAAGAATGAAACGTATGGTGTTCTCTTTCTGTTTCATTGATGTTTCCCCATGATACTACAAAACGCTACTATTTAATTATTGTTAAATATCGATGTAAAAAATAGTATGTGACTTGTCTTTAGTCTTCTCAATGTAGGTTTACAAAATATCATTTTGAACATATACGGATTAGAGGATTGAATAAGGATTAAAGGTCATTTTAAAAGATGATGGAGTTCAAAAAAGTTGCAAAAGCTTAAATAGACTTCAATTCTTCTCTATTTACTCAAAGGGAGCACATAATGTATGCAGAATGATGATGGAAGAAGCAAAACTGCAGTAAAAGTGACTACAAATGGGATGATCTTCAATGTCTTCCTGACACTTTTTAAATTCATTGCGGGAATTACCGGGCACAGTTCGGCAATGATCGCTGATGCTGTCCATTCATTTTCTGATTTTATTACTGACATCGTGGTAATTTTCGGGCTCAAAGCCGCTGGAAAACCGGCTGACCATAATCATCACTACGGTCATGGCAAAATAGAGACTCTCTGTGCAGCCTTTGTTGGTATTGCTCTTTTTATAATTGGATTAGAGATCCTCCTGAGTGGCATGGGGAAAATACTTCTTGTAGCAAATGGAGGCAGCCTTGAGCAACCGGAAACTATTGCTCTTGTTGCTGCAGTAGTATCGATTCTTGTTAAGGAAGGGTTGTACCGCTATACACTGAATGCCGGCAGGTCAATAAAAAGTGATGCAATGATCGCAAATGCATGGCATCATCGTTCAGATGCTTTCTCTTCTGTGGGAACAATGATAGGCATTGGAGGAGCAATAATCCTAGGAGGCAGATGGGTTATTCTTGATCCTATCGCCGCGGTCATTCTGAGTTTTTTCATATTCAAGGTTGCATTTGATATCTCTTATACAAACATCAATGAACTTACGGAAGCAGCCCTTGATAAAGATACTGTCGAAGAGATAAGTCATATTATTGTCTCTACCGAGGGTGTCAGGGACTTCCACAAGCTTAAAACAAGAAAGATAGGCAGTAACATCGCAACTGATGTACATATCCAGGTAGATAAGGACCTAAGTCTTATCGAAGCTCATGATATATGTACTGAAGTTGAGAATCGCTTACGTTCAAAGTTCGGAACGGACAGTATACTTTACATCCATTGCGAACCTGATATGTAATGCTGTTAAAAAATAGTTTTCTCAGTCTGTGCAAATACACGGATTTTGTTTGCATGTAGGGCAATGATCTGGATACTTTTCCAGAAATGCAGCTTCAAGGTCAATATCATAGAGATTTGCCAGGGCTCCTATCCATGCGAAACAGTCTGCAAGCTCTTCCCTGATATTTTCCATATCTTCCCTGCGAATAGCTTCCGCAAGTTCGCCTATTTCTTCCACAAGCCAGAGAGTTGTTGCAGCTGCACCTCTTCTCCTGTCGTTATGAGCGTAAAGGTCGTACATGCGTTTCTGGAACTCGGATATTTCCACGTCTTCTCCTCCTTTTAGCTCAGAGCCTTACAGGAATGTCTTTTTTCTTAAGATGCTCTTTCACATCATTTACAGTGTATTCACCGAAGTGGAAAATACTTGCTGCAAGTGCTGCATCGGCTTTTCCTTTTGTGAAACCTTCGTACATGTGTTCTGGATTGCCGACTCCACCTGATGCGATGATTGGGATTTCCAGTTCCTCGGAAAGCTTTTTTGTGATCGGGATGTCAAAACCGTCATAGGTTCCATCTCTATCCATACTTGTTAGAAGAATCTCGCCGGAACCCAGTTCTTCTACTTTCTTTGCCCACTGGACAGCGTCTATCCCGGTTGGCTGCCTGCCGCCATAGATTACAACCTCATACCATGCAGGCGTTCCGTCCTCAAGCTCAATAATAGTCTTGTCAGGATTGTTCTCAACATCAAGGTTGCGTTTGCAGTCAATTGCTGTAACAATGCACTGGGCACCGAATATCTCGGATGACTCTTTGATAAGATTTGGATTTTTTACGGCTGCCGTGTTAATGGATACCTTGTCGGCCCCTGCCCTGAGGATCTGGCGTATGTCCTCTATGGAGTTAATCCCTCCACCAACAGTTAGTGGAATGAAAACCTCATTTGCAGTTCTCTCGATGACCTTGACCATTGTTCCTCTTCCTTCATGGGATGCGGTAATGTCAAGGAATACAAGCTCATCGGCTCCCTGTTCGTTATATCTCTTAGCAAGTTCCACAGGGTCTCCTGCTTTTCTCAGGTCTACGAATTCTATTCCTTTAACAACTGTTCCGCCTTCTTCATCAAGCGTAACATCAAGACATGGTATGATCCTTTTTGTGAGCATATGTGATTTTGTCCCTTTCACTGCATTTGATTATTTGTTTCTGCCAGAATGATGACAGATGGTGTATTTAATAAGAAGATATCGAGTTTTTATTTAACACTTCTTGTTGTAGCTTTTGTGGTTCTGAATGAAATGGCCAAATATACAGCAGAGTAAGATTACAAATTTTTCCGGCTATCGATGGGCGTTGTTTGTTGTATCCTCAATTTTCCGTGATGAACAAACCAGTCGTTATCCATTTTGGTACACGAAATGAAAGTGTTTTGTTATGATATTGAGTCACTGTTAATAATTCTCTATCTGATTGCAGAGTATATTTAGCGCAATCGGACTATTAATCGCAATACTTATGTGTTTATTGACCTATTATTTAAATTAACGTGTGATGGAGGTAATAATTTGAATAATGAAAATATCATGCCACCTCAAAACTGGGGTTACATATGGGTTTTGTTAATATTCTTCTTTGCATTCTCATATGTTGCTTTTATGCCTGAAGGTTTTTTTACGGCAGTAATCATGAGTATATTCGTAGCAGCTGTTGCAACGATGTGGCTGGCTCTTACACATCTTCTGTGGTTCACAGGTGGCATTCTGTACAAGATAATTGCTTTGATAATCGGTGGGCTTGTTGCTGTGCTAGTTGTTATTGTCATTCAGTTCATTTATGAAAATGTTATCCTGAGTAGAAAAGTGAGTTAAAGGATTTCACACCAACAACACAGCAATAACCCCAGCCAAAAACACACCATCAAAAGTCCCCGCGCCGCCAATACTAACCACAGGTGCTCCCAGCTTTGTAATAGCTTTCATGTTCAGCAGGTCGGCTCCTATCAGAGTACCTAAAGTGCCGCTGATGTAGGCTACTGCGAAGATGAGATCGTGCTGGATGCCGGTGGTGTAGACTATCAGAATGGAACTAAAGGCAGCGGCAATTGGCGGGAGAAGCGCAGGAGATACGATTCCTACGCCTTTAACCGGTCTTGCAACTGCTTTTGTAATGAAGGCAACCATCAGGGTTGCGTAGAGAACGTAAATTGCAGAACCCGGGAAAAGTCCAAGCAGGTAGATGGAAACAATAGTTGGTATCAGAGCACCACCTACATTGATAGCTATTGTTGTTCTCGTTTTATGAGTTTCTTTGAAAGGCACCCTGTATGAAACTCCAAAGATCTTCACATACTTGTTATTCTCGATCGGGACATTAGTTTCAATGGTTTTAAGGGGAATATTGATACTACTTCCAATAAGGGATGCAAGAAGCAGGATAAGAGCATCGTTCCATGAGAATCCAATTTTGCTGAAAGCGCTGCTAACCAGTCCATAAAAGAGCACGGAAATACTGAAAGCAAGCACAAAAGCCAGTATGATAGTGAAAACAAATGTAAAAGGATTATAGAATATCCGATGCCTCATAGCATAATGTCCTAATTCTCAGTATATACTTTTTGTGGGTCTTAATTACAAAAACAAAAGTAATCTCAAGCAAAATAAACAACTAATCCAGACTCTAAGAATAAAAAAGTTCAGGCAAATCCTGTGATCGCCTTAGAGCCTGTGAAATTCTCCTTACTGATTGCATCTTCGTTAAACACATCTTCGCTTATCAGAATAGGAGCATTATTGCGGAGTGCAATTGCGATGCAGTCACTTGGCCTTGCATCAAATTCCATACTCTTTCCATCTTTTATCAGGGTCATTCTGGCATAATAGATATTGTCCTTCTTCTCATCGATCAGTATCCTTTCAACCTCAGCCTCAAGCCTTGAAAGTATGGAAACAATAAGATCATGTGTCATCGGCCTTGGCATAGTCTCGTTTTTCAAAACAGAACTGATAGACAATGCCTCAGACTGTCCGATATGTATCGGCATTATCATTCCGTCCTTATCCTCAAGCATCACCGCAGGCACAGCCCTGCCAAAGATGTTTATCATGTAAACACCCTTTACGGTAACTTCCTTTATGTCGCTTCCAGTGTCCATGTTATTAACAACAGCCTTCCCTTTTAGCAATATTTCCCTAAGTCCACAGATGTTTAATAAGTATCCTTACTTAACTCTTTCTTTTCGCTCGTGTGCCAAAACCACCTGCACCGGGAGTTTCAATAACAAAAATATCATCTTCGTTCATCTCCGTGATGTCCCTGTCACCAAGTTCTTCTATCTGTAAATTTACAGCTCTGATCACGTAATTTCTCCCTGTCTTTCCATCTTCTCCACAATTCAAACCCCGTGGTGCGAACTTCCGGTGACTGGAGATAATAGCAGCTCTCATAGGTCTCAGGAACCGTATCTTCCTGACAACGCCATCTCCACCACGATATTCTCCATCGCCGCCACTGTCCTCGCGAATAGAAAACTCCTCAAGCCTCACCGGGAATCTCCATTCCAGAACCTCCGGGTCAGTGATTCTGGAATTTGTCATATGAGTTTGCACAGCACTTGTCCCATCAAATCCTTCACCTGCACCGGAACCACCACAAATGGTCTCATAATACTGGAACTCCTCATCTCCAAAAGTGAAATTATTCATAGTTCCCTGCGAGCCTGCCATAACTCCCAGCGCTCCCAAAAGAGAATCAACGATATACTGCGAGGTCTCAACATTTCCGGCCACCACAGCCGCAGGATATTCAGGATTCAGAATGCTGCCTTCAGGAATAGTTATCCTGAGCGGTCTCATGCAACCTTCATTGAGCGGAATATCCCTGTCAACAAGCGATCTGAAAACATAGAGCACAGCAGCTTTACAAACTGCTACAGGAGCATTCAGGTTTCCAGAATGCTGCCCTGAAGTACCGCTAAAGTCAATATGAGCTTCCCTGTTCTCATGGTCAATACCTACTTTTACAGATACAATAGTCCCGTCATCAAAGGAAAGTGAGTATTCCCCGTCTTTCAAAACCTCAATAACTCTCCTGACAGATTCCTCAGCATTATCCATCACATGTTGCATGTATGCTTGCACAGTCTCCATTGAAAAGTGCTCAACAAGCTTCAATAGTTCCCTTACACCTTTCTCATTTGCAGCAACCTGAGCCTTCAGGTCAGCAATATTCTGGAATGGATTTCGTGCAGGATATTTTCCCAAATTCAGCCACTCTGCAACCTCATCTTCAAGGAACTTCCCATCAGCAACAATAAGTTGTCCTCCGGTAATCGCACCTTCCTCTTCAATGTGTTTGCTTTCAGGAGGTATTGATCCGGGTGTCACTCCACCAATATCAGCATGGTGTCCCCTGGAAGCTACATAGAACTCGACATTCCCATAATGAAATACAGGAGTTATAACCGTAATATCCGGCAGATGCGTTCCACCCTCAAATGGAGAGTTCAGCATGAAAACATCCCCTTCTTCCATATCAGGAAACTTCCTGATCATCGCTTTGACACTCTCTCCCATGGAACCAAGATGCACAGGTATGTGAGGTGCATTGGCAATCAGATCTCCGTACCTGTTAAAAACGGCACACGAAAAATCAAGTCTCTCCTTGATATTGACTGAATAAGCAGTGTTCTGGAGAGTATAACCCATCTGCTGCGCAATAGACATGAACCTGTTGTTGAATATCTCAAGCATCACAGGATCAGCCTCAGTTCCTATTGATTCTCTCTTAGGCAAAGGAACAACTCTTTCCAGTACGAGTTCCTGTCCTTCTCTGAGTTCTGCTTTCCATCCAGGTTCAATTATTACAGTTGTGTTAGTTTCAACAATAACAGCCGGTCCAATAACTACTTTTTCACCTATTTTCAGTTCCTCTCGCCTGTAAACAGGTGTTCTGTGGAACTCTCCACATGTATACATTGTAGTTTCAGGCAGTCCTGTCTTCTCTTTTGTTTCTTCTGAGAATGAATTTCTAGGAGAACCTTCATGCATCTTTTCTCCAGAACCTATTATTTCAGTCGACACAGCTTCTATGAATAGCTCCTTGTTTTCCATTACAAAACCAAAACGGCTTTTATGCTCATTCTCAAAAGCATTTCTAATCTCACTTTCAGAGCCAAAATCAACAATAATGGAAGTTCCTGCATCCTTATACTTCACATGAACCTTGTGCAGTGCGTTGATATTATTATCTGCAACACCCTGCATTCTCATTTCTTCCCTGCCGGATGTTTCGAGTTCAGCAACAACACCCTGCAGCTCTTCGATCAGGCTGCTTTCAAGTTTTTTCTCAACTGCCTGCTCTTTCATGATTCTCTGGTCTGCAAGTCCCATTCCATAAGCTGAAAGCACGCCTGCCAGAGGATGTATCAATATTTTGCTGATTCCAAGTGCATCAGCGACACCGCAGGCATGTTGTGCTCCTGCTCCACCAAAACAGCAAAGGGCGTATTCTTTTGTATCATAGCCACGCTGGATGGATATTTTCTTGATGGCATTTGCCATGTTCTCAATGGCTATCTTCAGGGAACCTTCGGCAACCTGTTCAGCACTGTGTTTCTCTCCGGTGAATTTGCTGACCTCCTGTGCCAGAACAGAAAACTTCTCTTTAACAACCTCAGTATCAAGTGGCATATCAGCGTTATGTCCGAACACATGAGGGAAATGTTTCGGGTTTATTTTCCCAAGCATGAGGTTGCAGTCTGTAATAGTAAGGGGCCCACCTTTCCGATAACACGCTGGTCCGGGTTCAGAACCTGCGGAATCCGGTCCTACTCTGAATCTTCCGGCATCGAAGTGAAGAATTGAACCGCCGCCTGCTGCAACGGTATGAATGTAAAGCATGGGTGAACGCAGGTGAACTCCGGCAATTTCCGTCTCAAAACTCCTCTCATATTCCCCGTTGTAGTGAGCTACATCCGTTGAAGTCCCACCCATATCGAAAGTGACAATTTTGTCTAAACCTGCTTTTCTGGAGGTTTCCACAGCTCCTACAATACCACCGGCAGGACCGGAAAGAATACAGTCCTTTCCTCTGAACTGGCTAGCTTCTACAAGTCCACCGCTTGACTGCATGAACATGAGTTTTGTATTGTTGCCGCCTGCTTCAAGGGTAGAAGTTATCATATTGATATATCTTTTAAGCACCGGAGAAAGATATGCATCAACAACCGTGGTTTCACCACTGCTGATTAATTTCATAAGCGGGCTGACTTCATGTGATAGCGAGATCTGGGTGAATCCTATCTTCTCTGCAATTTCACGAAGCTGAATCTCATGTTCAGGATATCTGTAAGCGTGCATGAGTACAATGGCAACAGAGCGTATTCCTGATTGGTATATCCTCTTAAGCTCTACGCGTGCACTTTCAGTGTCAACAGCTTCTAATTCTTCCCCGGATGCACTGTATCGCTCATTTATTTCGATGACTTCATCATAAAGCAAATCAGGAAGCTCGATTTTTAGTGCGAATATATCAGGCCGGTTCTGGTATCCAATTCTTAATGCATCCCTGAAACCTCTGGTTATTACAAGTGCAGTAGGTTCACCTTTGCGCTCAAGCAATGCGTTTGTTCCTACGGTGGTTCCCATCTTGATGGAAGCGATGTTCTCAGTTGGCAATATATCATCTGGACCAATTCCAAGAATAGTTCTGATACCATACATTGCAGCATCATTATAATGCTCGGTATCAACTGAAAGTAATTTGTGGGCGACAAGTTGTCCGTCAGGTTTCAGGGCAACGATATCTGTAAATGTACCACCTCTGTCTATCCAGAATTGCCATTTTTTGTCGATTTGAGTCATCATATTTTCATTAAAAAGCTGTTGTGATCGTAATTTTGCAAAAGATGCTACGCTAAATGAACTCATATAAATAAAAGTATTTTTGCCCCTCTTGCCGTATTGTATTATCTGTCGCCACAAAGCATGTTAAAACCATGGTTTCCTACAAGAGGTACAAATATCACACCACCACGGTCTTCTTTTATGATATTTCCATCCATATCCTTTTTGATAAGATAGAGCCGCTGGTAGCTTTTACCTTCGGGAATAACCATAATTCCGCCCGGTTTAAGTTGCTCTACAAGAGGTACCGGAGTACATGGTGCAGATGCAGTCACACATATACGGTCATAGGGTGCATGTTCGGGAAGACCCAGAGAGCCGTCTCCATTTATTATCTCAACATTGGAATAACCTGCTTTTTTCAGATTATCCCGTGCAAAAACAGCAAGCTTTTCAAGCCTTTCAATAGAATAGATTTCCCCTTTTTTACCCATTATCTCTGCCATTACAGCAGCATTATAACCAGAACCGGCACCTATCTCAAGTAATTTGAGTCCTTCGTGAAGGTCAAGAAGGTCACACATCATGGCCACCATATGTGGTGCTGATATTGTTTGTGCGTAGCCTATGGGTAAAGGGTGATCAACATAGGCATTCGCTATTTGAATAGAAGGCACGAAAAGGTGTCTCGGCACCTTATTCATTGCTTTAAGTGTTCTTTCAGATATATTGTATTTTCTTAGAGAATTTACCAGCTTCTTCCTTTCCCTTTCATACTCCATTGGGTTTTCCCATCTCCCCAGCTCTTTTTGAACACTTCTTCAGCAAATATTCTCTTTATGAATTTAGCCGGTATTGCAACTCCTGTTTTAGATTCCAGGCTTCCATCCCGTATCTTTATCTTTTTAATGCGTATCTTTGTTTTATCAACAGTTTCTTCCTGACCGATAATAAACTCATATCCACCAGGCACTCTTTTGTACATTGCTTCAGTATTCCTGCCACGATGCACTGCAATCTTTACCGCGACCTCGTCAATAGCTCTGCCCCATATGCTAGTGATCTCGGATGCATTGGCTTTTTTAAGTCTGTTTTCACCGGATTCTATTGCAGTTATAAGTATAGGATAAACTTCATCAGATTCTCCATCATCTACAATTATCTCATCGTCTACCATCAAGTCTTCTTCTGATGTAAGGAGGGTCGATTTTGTAAAAGACTCTTCTCCTTTACTGATTATTACTTTGACATTGAACGTTTTGACCTTCTCTATTTTTACAGGATGGACATTTTCACATTCCTGACACTGGACTATAACGTTCTGTCCTCTTTTTAGAACATCATGCGGCACTGCTATTTTTGGTGAACATGCCGGACATACAACTTCAACTTCGTCGTTCATACTCTCAATCATGTCATTGTCTGGAGTATGTAAATAATTATCTGTGACCGGGAATCCAAAAACAGTTCAGTAATTTAAGATTAATAAGATACTTTATCAATATGGCTAACAATAATTTGATTGAGTATCTGGTATTTATTAATGTGTACCAATTGCATTTTTATATGTGTATTGTATATAAAATATATTATCTTTGTTTATAGATGACATGGGAGTATAATTTATTGAGTTCAGTTATCTTCATAGCCAGCAACGGATCCCAAAAAAATAGTTCATTCAAAAGTATGGTCGAAAATTATTTCGATATAGTAGAGCTCAATCCATGTAAGTCCATTTTGCCAAAGCTGGAAACATTAATTCCGGATGCTATTATTATTCATGAGCCTCTTGATGACAGGGATGCATATCAAGTATGTCAGGAGATTAAATTTTCAGATAAGTACCACTTTATACCTGTAATCTTCATAGGTCCTCCTTTTTCCGGGGAATACAAAATAAAACTGGTCGAATCCGGGGCAGATGACTATTTTGAAGAACCTTTTGATGAAGCTGTCACAGTTGCCTATTTGAAAGCTCTCATTAATAAAAGACAAAATTTAAGCTGTCTGGCTAACAAATATGACAATCTCAAAAAACAGGCAACATATTTTGAAAACAATCCACTGGGCTGTCTTGATCCAGATGATGAAGAACTATTCAAGGCTACTTTCCAGCAATCAGCAGTGGGTATTGCCCAGATGTCCATAGAAGGTAATTTCCTGAAAGTTAATGAGCGTTTTTGTGATATTGTAGGTTATACAAGGCAAGAACTACTTTCGTTGAATTACATGGATATCACCTATCCTGATAAGAACGGAAACGAATCAAAAATGGTGAAAATGGTCCTTGAGGGAGAGGCCGATTCATTTGAGATTGAAAAGAGATATATCCACAAAAAAGGTCATCCTGTATGGGTGAAGTTATACACAAACGTAAGTCGTGATAATTCAGGAGCTATAAGAAATATCTTTTCCATTGTGGCAGATATTTCCGCTCAGAAGGAAGCAGAAGCAAGACTTCATGAGAGTGAGGCTTTTTTCAGGACGATGTATGAATCCAGTAGTATTGGTATTGTGAGAATGTCTGTTCACGATAAAAGAATTGAACAGGCAAATGCTGCTTTCTGTGATATGCTGGGTTATAAAGAACACGAACTTAAGGGCAGACATCTGCGTGATATTAGTTTCCTTGAAGATCTGGCAGAGAATGTTGACCAACAAAACAAACTGGAATCCGGTGAAATTCCCTCTATTAAAATGGAAAAAAGGTATGTTCATAAGTCCGGTTACCTTGTATATGCTCTTCTTCATGCAAATCTGATCTTCGATGAAAACGGAATCCCACTTTATTATATTGGCAATGTGCTTGATATTACAGATATCAGGACATCACAGCAACGTCTTAAGGAAAGTGAGGAAAAGTATCGTGCTTATGTTGACAACTCCCCACATCCTATTTTTGTTACTGATGTTTTTGGTATGCTTCTGGATGTAAATCCTTCTGCATGCAACCTGACAGGATATTCTTTTGAAGAACTGATGGATATGAATATCATTGATCTGTGTAGCCCGAAATCTGTAGAAGCTGCAACAGAGCATTTTCTGAGTGTAAAAAGGCAGGGCAAAGCATCTGCTGAATTTTTGTTCCGGAAAAAAGATGGAACTGAATATTATATGCAGGTAGAAGCTGCCATGATCGATAAAAAAACGATTCTGGCACTTTGTGTTGATACTACAGAACGCAAGCTGACAGAGAAACTGCTGATCGAAGCAAAAATGCTTGCAGAAAACGCTTCAAACTCAAAAAGTGAGTTCCTGGCCAACATTAGTCATGAGCTGCGAACTCCTTTGAATATCGTGATAGGTTATTCTGATGTTCTTATAAGTGGAGTCTCAGGTGAATTGAATGACAAGCAGATGAAGTATTCTACCAGTATCAAGGATGCGGGTTCGAATCTTCTCGAAATTGTTAATTCATTGATATATATTGCAGAAATCGAGGGCGGAAGCCGCGAACTCAATATTACAAAATTCGATCTGCAACCAATGGTCGTGGATCTTGAACGGATATTCCGTTCAATGGCTTCTAAAAATAATGTTACCATGGAATTTGATGTTGAATTCAATATTGGATATGTGCTTGCAGATGAATCAAAATTCAAGACAATACTTCATCATTTGATTGGAAACGCTATCAAATTCAACAAAGAAGAAGGTTTTGTAAATGTTGTTTTTGATAGGAATGAAGATGATATTCGCGTTCAGGTAAGCGACAGTGGAATCGGCATTCCTGGAGACAAGCAGGATGCACTTTTTGATCCATTCGTCCAGCTTGACTGGTCACACGCACGCAGGTACAGTGGAGTAGGGATTGGTCTTTCCCTTGTAAAAGGACTTGTGGAAATGCATGGCGGTAAGATCTCCCTTGTAAGTAAGGTTGGTGAGGGAACTACTGTTACTTTTACGATTCCACAGCGACTGTAATTATTTTTACTGTTTTTCTTTGAATGACATGCTTCATTCCATGATTGTTCGAGTACTGTATTAATATTCGATAGCTGTACCATAATCGCTATTATATGTCACAATCTTATACAATCATTGTTCAGGAGGTGAGAACGTAAAAGAAAATCAGAAAAGATGGACTTTGATTGCATGTGCATTGTTAGCAGTATCCCTCGCAGTAGGAGCTATTGGAACAGCAGGTGCACTCCACACAGATAAGCTATCTTCTGCATCTGACAATGGATTAGACGGACAGGACGCTCAGGAACCAGCCTACACTTCATCGGTTGTTATTCAGGATAGTACGATGACCGAGAATCAGGAAGCTCAGGCACTCCAACAGTATGCAACAATTTCACAACAAACAGCTGTAAATGTTGCACTCAACGAGATCCCAGGAACTCCTGGTAAAGTTGAGCTGGAAAATGAGAACGGAAACGTCGTTTATTCAGTAGAGATCCTTACATCATCAGGAAACATGGATGTTAAGGTTGATGCAGGAAACGGCCAGGTGCTTAGTATAGATACCAACAACGAAGATTAAGAGAAGGAACCTGTCTGAATATTAGTACCACCATATTCAAACAAAGTTCCTTTAATTCCGTGAAAGTCTGTCACGTAATAGCCAATTACCCTGTCAGCTTTTCCGGTATTTATTTTTTTTGTTGGTCAACAAAATTTCAAAATTGGAATGTTCCACTTAGTGGAACATATCCCTATTCGGGAGATTATATTATGAAAAGATTTAATTTGGTGATCTTAGGGATGCTGATGGTAGCGGTAATAGCTATATCGGGATGTGCAGGCAATTCACCATCAAGCACAAATTCTGCTGCTACCACGTCTCAGAATCAGGCTCCTACTACCAATAATGTTGACTCAGACGGTGACGGAATACCTGACAATGCTGAGAATGTACTGGGAACCGACCCTCTGAATGCTGATACCGACGGTGACGGAATAAACGACAACCTGGACAATAATCCTGTTCTGGTAGATACAGTTCCACATGTTGCATCCGGTACTAACGGATTTGTAATCAAACAGGTTCTCGTGGAGAACAATTATGATGAAGTGGCTAAGAAAGATGCTCCAGACCATCTGGAAGTAATTCTTGAGAATACTGGTAATTCCGCAATAAATAACTTCAGTGTCTATTACTCTATAAATGACGTAAACACAAGCAGTACACAGTCTTATGAACTGCAGCTCCAAGGTTTCACCTTGCAGCCAATGGAAACAAAATCAATACACATTGATACACAGCAGGGTACAAACCATTATCGTGCAAACCCCAACAGTCTCTATTACAAGGATCAAAATCAGTTAGATATATCTGTAATGGTGAATGCTGCAGGTTACCAGGGCCAGACATTAGATGTAACCAAAGATGCAGGAGGAGCTGAACTTGCAGACTGATCTCCTCTCTGAAAATATGTCTGAAAAAGAGGAAATGAAAGATATTACAAAAGAAGCTTCTTCAAAAGAGGAAACTTCTTCCTCTTTTGTGCTTGATATTCATGATCTCTCAAAAATGTACGGTGTTTTTTCAGCCGTTAATAACCTGACATTGCAGGTAAAAAAAGGTGAGATATTCGGTTTCCTTGGTCATAATGGTGCAGGAAAGACAACAACGATCAATATGCTTACAACGCTCCTTGAACCAAGCTCGGGTTCAGGGACTGTTGCAGGATATGATATAGTTGAAGAAGCTCTGGAAGTCAGGAGAAAGATCGGCTATCTCCCGGAAAATGTCCGTTTCTATGATTCAATGACAGCTTATGAGAATCTTGATTATTTTGCCAGATTGTCAGGAATTAGTAAACCGGATAGCCGCATATGGGATGTGCTTGATTTTCTTGATGCAAGAACGTATGCACATAAAAAGATCAGTACTCTTTCAAAAGGCATGCGGCAGAGGATTGGTATTGCCCAGGCTATCATCCATGAGCCTGAGATACTGTTCCTGGATGAACCTACATCAGGTCTTGATCCTTTTGGTGTAAAGCAATTAAGGGATGTCATACTGCGTCTAAATTCGGAAAAGGGTATCACCATTTTCATGAACACACATCTGCTGCAGGAAGTCACAAAGACCTGTTCAACCATAGGTGTCCTGAACCACGGGAATCTCATCTATCTTGATTCTCTCTCAAATACCATGAAGAGATTCAGGGATGAAAAATCTCTTGAAGACATTTATCTGAATATTGAAAACAGCAAAGAGGAATGAATATGCTGTCCCTTGATATTGCAAAGAATGAAGTGAGGCATCTTTTCAGGGAACGGACATTCTTCCTTATCCTCTCCGTATTTATTCTCATAACACTTGCCTCAACGTATATAGGATGGTCATCTCAGCATACGGTTGAGAGTGTGTACCAGCAATCGGTCCTGACATTGACCGCAGCAGGAAAGAACATCCCTCCTTCGCCTTTCAGTAATCTTCCACCGCTTGATATCGTTAAAAACATGATCATCTATGTAGTGCTTATAGGTTCGCTTCTTGCTATTACTATAGGCCACGCTATTGGAACCAAGGATCAGAAAGCTGGTGTTGTAAGAATACTCTTTTCCAAACCACTTACAAAAAAGGACTATCTTATGGGTAAACTTATCTCCATGAGTATGGTTCTGTTTGCAATCACGGGAGTTTCTCTTATAATAAGTGTTATTTCCGTAGCCATACTGTCACAGATATCTTCAGCTCTGTTGTTGAATTTAATAGAATTCTATGCGATCTCATATGTCTATATGCTGGGTTTTGGATTTCTTGGTCTAAGCTTTGGATTGATGAAAAAAGAAAGTGCTACCGCTCTTCTCATTCCTATCATAATATGGGTGCTCATAACATTTGCACTACCTGAAATGGGTTCAGCTCTTTATCCTACAAGTTCACTTAACCCTGTATTACCGCAGACGAATATCCTTGACAGTCCGATGCTCTCAGCAATTCACAATGTACTGTACCCTTTCTCAATCTCGGAACATTATAAAGTGCTATCATCATTGACTTTAGGTCTGCAGCAAACAACAACTACAGCTTATGTGGCATACCCTCCGCTTATAAGCTTATCTATACTGGTAATATGGCTGTTAGCTACTTTGGGCGTATCTGTAAGATCAGTTTCCGGATTCGATATTTCCAGGGGTGATATTTATGAATAATATGCTTACTATCGCAAAGAAAGAATTCCAGGATATCTTCCGAAGCAGGACATTCAGCATTATATTAGTATTATTGCTGGTACTGACTGCAACTTCCATTCTTGTTTCAACACTGGTGTTCAAAAGCCAGGTCAGCCAGTATGAAAGTTCACTGGCATTACTCCTTTCCATGGGTAAAACACCAACCGAAGCAGCACCTCAATTGTACCCTCTTAATCTATTAAGAGGTGTAGTGGATTATATAGAGATAATCGGAGCTATAATCGGCATCCTATTAGGCTACCTTAGCATTGCAAAGGAAAAGAATACAAGAACAATGAAATTACTCCTTTCAAAACCGATAACAAAAAAGGATATAGTCTTTGGTAAAATTACAGGAAATTTCCTCTTTGTCAGCCTGACAATAGTATTTGTAGCTGCAATGATCCTTGCAAGTTTCCTTGCAATAGGAGGGATCTCACTGACGGCAGTGGACTATTACAAGATACTCGCTGTTGTGATCCTTTCAATTGCCTATATAATGGTGTTCTTCACGCTATCATTTTTCCTGTCCATTCAGCAAAAAAGCCTTTCCAACGCTTTGATGATATGTTTCACCATATGGCTGGTCTTTGTTCTGGTACTTCCTCAGATAGGAGACACAATGGATCCGGATAATCAGGTTCCAGGTGGGTTCTTTAAGAGCATGGGCTTTGACAAGCCACAGGAAAAAGCTGTGATGGCAAAGTTCAGTGGTTATGAGAATACCAGGGATTTTATAGAACAACTGTCTGTTACAAAACATTATGAAAGAGCCGGATTTGCGATATTCGGTGTCAAGACAAAGTATAATGATATGCCATTCCCGGATATACTGGCTGATCAATGGTTCAATATTGTTTCGGTCTTTGGCTTGCTTGCAGCAGGTATATTTGCAGATGCTTTCATAATGTACAGGAATAGGGAGGCATGGAGCGTCTGATTTTATCCAATAGTATATAAATAAGTAGAAATCAATGTTAATATTTAGATACGTTGGGGTGCAAAGTAATGAAAGGATACAGGCAAATATTGAGTTGTTTTTTCATCATGATTTTACTTTTGTCCTTTTTACATTACAGAGTTGATATTTATTCCTCAACTGTGTCTTTGTTTTCATATTTAAAGACTGTACATATGACTGATATGGTCATTGCACTGGGACTATATATCCTGAGTGTATACATCTTTGCCTTAAGGTGGAAGACTGTTCTTAACTCACTGGGTTACAAACTGAAAGCACGTTCTCTCTTTCCGATCATATTCGGTGCGATTCCCATAAACAATCTGACACCAGCTAACAGAGCAGGTGGTGAACCCCTAAGGATGCTCTGGGTGAAAAAAGACTATGGTGTAACTTATCCTGACTCCCTTGTATCTATCTTGTTTGAAAGGGCAGTTGAAGCAATTCCTGTGGGACTTATGGCAATCTATGTGTTCTATCTGATACTGCCATTTTGCCAGAATATCTTCAAATGGGCAATTAATCTGGGTTATCTGACACTGGTTTTCGTAGCCCTCATATTCCTGGTATATTTATTCAGGGATTACATCATAAGATTGTCCCGCTCACTGCTCTCGCAATTCGTTACTTCATTGAAAAAGTATTCTGAAAAGCTTAGTGGTGCTTTCCTGTCCACTCTCTTTTTTTCCAGTGCTGTATGGGTTCTTGATGTAATGAGGCTCAAGTTCATAACAATGGCTCTAGGTCTCCATGTATCTGTTAGTGTATTGTTATTGATATCTGTTCTGTATCTGTTACTGGGTTCTATTCCCCTTACGCCGGGAGGACTGGGAATAGTAGAAGGCGGCCTTGTAGCAGCATTGGGATTTTTTGGTATGCCAATGATAACTGCTTCTGCAATTGTTGTTCTTGAAAGAACAATATCTTATGTGATAGCCAGCGCTATCGGTTCTTTTTATTTGATACGTTTTGGAGGACTAACATTTTGGAAAAGTATAAGATCGCAATGATAAGTGACTGGTACTACCCGAAGATCGGTGGCATAGAATATGCACTCGATTCACTTGCGAGAAATCTTCTTCTTATGGGGCATGAAGTACACGTAATAACACGTAACCAAAAAGGTACTGATCAATTTACTCCTGCTGAAGGTCTTACTGTTATAAGATTGAAGGGAAAAAGCCTTGATTCCCGTTTTTTAGTTCCTTACGCCTACAAAGAGCTTTATGATATTCTAAAACATGGTAATTACGATATAATACATTCGCACGGCCTGGATTCTCCAATGGCATTGCTTTCCCTTATGTTCTCAAGGCTACTTCAGATTCCGACAGTAATTACAAATCATTCTCTGACAGGTAAGAGTCTAATAAGAATTCCCTTGCATATGGCTGGTAGATTCTTTTTGAGATATACTGATGCAGTTATTGCTGTCAGTTCTGCGGTGCAAAAAGACACAGGTGTAATGTTTAAAGGGCCTGTATATTCGATACCCAATGGGGTTGATGTATTGGCTTCGCTTACTGATGATGCCATCGTGTTGCCTGATACTAATGGAAAGACCATGGTCACTACTGTATCAAGGATGACGCTGAAAAAGGGTGTTTCCGATATTGTTAAGATCGCACCAGAATTGATCGAAAGGAATCCGGATCTTGTATTTTTGATGGTTGGTGACGGTCCTCTGAAAAAAAGCCTTGAAAAAAAGGTCAAAAATCAGGGTATGGAGAACAATTTCATATTCACTGGCCAGGTTTCCAGAAGCGTGGTCTTTTCCCTCCTGGAACGTTCTGATATTTTCATTATGGCTTCAAGAGATGAAGCATTTGGGATAGCTATCCTTGAGGCGTTTGCAAAAAAGGTACCGGTAGTTGCAAGGGATAATAGTGGTGTTTCCGATATCATTACACACGGAAAGACCGGATTTCTTGTGGAGGACTCTGGTCAGATGCTGGAATATCTTGAAAGACTTATTGAGGATCAGGAACTCAGGGATATATTATCTGAGAATGCTTTTAGTAAACTGGATGAATATAAGTGGCAGGATGTTGCAAAACTGACATCAGATGTTTATGCGGAGTTAATTCATGAAAAAAATAGTCATTTCAATTGACGTTGAACAGGATTGTCCGCCCATGCTTGATACCATGAGAGGGATCGAGGAAGGACTTCCAAAGTTAATGGAACTATTCCGTCAGGAAGGCATAAAAGCTACATTTTTCACCACCGGAAAGGTTGCTGAACTGTATCCAGAGGCAATTTCTGCAATATCAGAACAGGGTCATGAACTTGGATGTCATGGTTATGCTCACGAAAGATTCGATCATATTAATAAGGAAAAAGCAATGGAAGCTATCTCCATGGCGAAGTCTGTCCTTGATGATCTGGGAGATGTCGAATCATTCAGGGCTCCGAATCTAAAATTTCCTGTAAGCTATGTTGGGATCCTGCAGGATAATGGTTTTACAGTTGATTCTTCAATTGCAAAGTATAAACCACCTTTTCCACGTAAGACCTATAAAACTGGAAGAATCATAAGGTTGCCTGCGACAATAACTTCATCTTTCATCAGATTGCCACTTTCCATGACACTGCCCTTATTCGATCGTATGAATGATCCTGTATTGTTTGTACATCCCTGGGAATTTGTGGATATGTCACAGACGCCTATCAGATATGATTGTAAGTTCAATACAGGTGAAACCGCCCTGAATAATCTGCGTGCTATTATCAGGCATTTCAAGTCAAAGGATTATGATTTCCTCAGAATAAGGGAAATGGCTGAGTATCTGGTGTAAACGAGTAAGAATGAGAGTTTTGTTCATCTCTTTTTTGTGCTCCCTTTAAGATAGCATGAATTATTTTTCAATAAGTCTTTTATATATCTCGTTTCATCTTTTAAATATGATATCAGAGCCGGATCAGGTAGTCAGACTTATATCAGGTGTCTTGGCACTGCTGCTTTTTATAATCTCTTTCCTTGCTTATCAGAGAGAGCGTAGAAGGAAAATGTTTCTTGTTTCCATGGCTTTTTTCTTCTATGCTATCATGGGCTTTTTAAGCGCATCAAATATTTTCTTCCCCGCAGCAGGGGACTATCTTGAATTCTGGGGCAGTTTCCTGAATTTCATAGTTCTGCTGTTGTTTTCCCTTGCCTTGTTAACCAAAGAGTAGATCGACGATGGAATTTGAACTAGAGACTAGAAAAAGGATCTACGAACTTATCAGGGATTCACCTGGTGTTCATCTGAGAGAACTTACAAGGCGGCTGGATATAGTAATAGGTAGTTTACAGTATAATCTTCATTATATGGAGAAGAAGAATATGATATACTCTATTAAGGATGAAGATTATGTGCGTTATTTTGTAAAAGACAGGAAGTTCGGGGAGGATGAGCAAAATATTCTCTCATTTTTGAGGAGAACGGCCTGCAGGCATATTCTTATTAATCTTCTTCAGAATGGCACCATGAACAATAAGGAATTATCAGATGCAGTTGCTCTTTCTCCTTCCACGGTTTCCTGGCACCTTAACAAGCTTGCAGGCTCGGGAGTTATTACAAAAGAGAAGGTAGGAAGGATAAGTAACTTCACCGTTACTGATCCTGAGCTTGTTGCTGAATTATTGATTCTCTATAAAGAAAGTTTTCTTGATAGCCTTCTTGATAGTTTCATCGATATGTGGGAACTGGATAAAAAAAAGAGTAAGAACGATTTGCAATCAGTTTGATCTGTTTTTCCTCATTACAATTGCATCAGAATTGTTCTCATCATCAAAGAATCCGGAAATTACATGTACCTGTCGGAATCCATTTTTTTCATAGATACTTTTTGCAGCATGCCAGTTCTCTGAAACGATGAGGATAATGCTTGCTATTTCATATTTGCATGTGATATGCTTTTCCAGTTCTGAGAAAAGAGCGTTACCATACCCTTTCCCGCGATACTTTTTCAGAACTGCGATGGATGATATGTAAAGTTCCTTCCCGTCATTTCTGTGAGTTTCAGCAATGCTGTGTCCAAGAACGAATTTTCCAGTGTCGATGTTCTCTGAATAATCCCAGAGCTCCGAGGAAATATACCCCGCAATCTCACCTTCGATTACTATGATAAGAAAACCGTGTGAGAAGGTTTCTATTCTTTCTAGAAAAGTGTCGCTGTTTTCAGCTATATTGGTGTGGAATGACTCATGCTCAATACTCATTATTCCTTCAATATCATCTTTTTCAGCATTCCTTATTGAAATTTTCACAGGATCACCGGTATATTGAGTAAAAATGAGTTTTTAGGCAGGAATTTGTGCCTAATTTCCTGTAGTTTTATCTCTCACTTGCGGCGTGAGCAGCAATGAATTCCCTGAGAAGTTTCGTTCCCAGAAGTGCGCTTATTCCATTATCATATTCAGGGGAGATTTCCACAACATCAAATCCAACGGAAATTGGTGCCAGAGCACGTATAACTTCACGAACATCGATGTCTGTAAGTCCGAATGGTTCAGGTGTGCCAAGACCTGGAGCGTATGCAGGGTCAAGTGCATCCATGTCAAGTGACAGGTAGATCTTCTTGCAACCAAGATATTCTTTGACCTCGGAAATGACCTGTTTTATTCCAATTTCACGGACATCATCTGCAGTGTAGTATTTGACGGCGTTCTCTTTAGCATAGACCCATTCTTCCTTTGGCCCGCTGCGAACACCTATGGTTACATAGGTATCTGTGATGTCATCGCGAACGTGTCTGGAAACACATGCATGATTGTTCCTGATTCCTCCATATTCTTCACGGAGATCGAAATGTGCATCCAACACAACAAAGCCGATATCTTCTCCTGCTTCCTCTGCACATGCTTTTACACAGGGATAAGTAAGGGAGTGCTCTCCGCCCATCATAATAGGGATCTTTCCATCTCTTGCGATCGGTCTTACTGCATGGTAAAGATCATCAAGTGTTTCGTCCACAGAAGAATAAGGCTCAAAATTTCCGATATCATGAATGAGCAGATCTTCAAAATCAATATCAAAATACTGGTTATAGGTTTCAAAGTTCACTGAAGCTCTTCTCATCGCATCAGGAGCCCAGCGGCTTCCGGATCTGAATGAAGATGTAGCATCAAAAGGAACACCGAATATGACATACCTTGCAGTTTCATAGTCTGCAAGTGCGTCCATCATATCAGGTTTGTAAAACATAATTTCAGTAATGAAAAAAAGATAAGAAAAGTTTTGGTTCGATCATCTGAGATCGAACTTCATCTTACCCATTGCGGTGAGGTATGATACTTCTTCACCCTCTACTATCCTGTCCTTGTATTCGTCAGGAATACTCATTTCAAATGTTGAGAAATCTCCCATGTCCATGAGCTGTGCAACATCGCCTGCAATGGAAAGTACCTGTGCGTTCTTTCTCTCGACGACTGGGACGTAGATCTTATCAGATACAGGACCTACAATTGATCTCTTCTGGTTGTCAAAAAGTCCGATTACATCGATTCTTGCCTTTGCTGAACCGTGTTTACCTGGTTTGGACTTGGATATGCTCTTGATAACGCAGGCCTCGTCGTCTACTATGACGTACTTGCCTTCTTTAAGTTCTTTAACTTCAACTTGTATTTTCACTTAAAATCCTCCATAATCGTAACAATTATTTATGAGCTTAAAAGGTCTAAGGGTATAATTCCTGATGCTATATATGAACTTAACCTTTGATTCCGCATTAATCGGGAGTAATAATAGAGGATTCCATTATATATGTATTTATATCCTCTTCATTCTGCAGAACAGTCATTCTCACATTTTTCTTCGAAAATACCAAGTTCTTTCAGTTTATCCTCTTCAGGTATGCCTTCTGCATTCCATCCTCTGAAGTGGTAATAATCCTGTATGGTCTTTTCAAACTCAGTTCTATCAATGCCACCATCCTCCAAGAATCTTTCAGGAAGTGTGTCCTTCTCCGAAGTGATACCTGCTTTCAGATTGAACCTCCTTTCCATATTGAATATCCTTTCACCAGACCTCAGTAATTCTTCAGCAGAATAGTTCTTTCCGGTTAGATTGTTCAGGAGCGCAGCAAAGTCAACTTCTCCCACCGCAAGCATTGTGAAAGGACACATCACCAGAGAATCAATTACTGCTGTAAGGTCCTGGAAATATAATACAAGAGCAGCTTTTCCATCAAACTTGTTCCTCTCAAGAAGTATGGGTTTTCCCATTATCTCCGGACCTGCCATAAATGCACTTAAATGTGAGCCGCCAGTGTTTGATGTTGCATATGCAATAGCCATGCCTTTGATTTCCCTGGGGTCGTATCCCGGAATATCAAGACCTTTCACTGAAGTATCACATTCCTCTTTTCCGGTTGAATAGAGGTAATCATGTGATCCTTTACACACATAATGTGTTCCTTCTCCGATCTCAATGACAATTTCTTTGATCTCTTCCATTGTGATCCAGGGCTTTATTTCCATATAGGCTGCAATTGCAGCTCCAACAGAGATGGGGTCCAGTCCATAATCAAGGCAGATACCATCAAGTTCTCTGACAAGTCCGATATCATCATTTCCTATGTTCGGTCCGAATGCCCATATTGAATCATAGTCTGGAACAGGTCTCCCATCCTGGTCGGTTCGCTTGCAACCAATGGGACAAGCGTAGCAAGGTGCCTCTTTTAAATGGAATGTATTGTTGAGTTCCTCGCCTGAAAGTTTGTCTGCTTTCTGGAATTTCTTTTCACGGAAGTTCATAGCTGGCAGAGTTCCCATATAATCCAGAAGGTCTGTAATTATGGAGCTGCCATATTTTTTGAGTCCTTTGGAAGCCGGAGGACTCGCAATTAGCAGTTTCTTTGCTTTCTCCACAAGCATTTCAAATTCAGCAGGATTTGCAACCTCTATTTTATTGGTGCCTTTTACAACAATAGCTTTGAGATTCTTTGAACCTGCAACAGCACCATGACCGCCGCGCCCGCTTGAATATATTCTGTCATTAACGATGTTTGCCATGCTGACAAAAGTCTCACCGGCTTTGCCTATACAGGTAACCTTCCCTTTTTCCTCAAGAAGGGATGTTGTTTCAGCAGTGTTCTTTCCCCATAGATATTCGGCATCTAATATTTCCACTTCTTCGTCATAGATGCTGATGTAGACTGGCTTTTCGGCTTTACCTGTTATCACAAGGGCGTCAATGCCTGCAAATTTGAGTTCGGCTCCAAAGTGGCCACCTACATTTGTGCTGAATATTGTTGATGTGAGAGGAGATTTACATGTGATAGAAAAATGTCCGGACATGGGAACTGAGGTTCCTGTGAGAGGTCCGGTGGTAAGTATCAGAGGATTTTCAGGGCTCAGCGGATTAAGTTCAGGGTCGGCAAAGTCCTGCATAAGTCTGCATCCAAGACCACGTCCTCCTATAAATTGCTCAACATACGTATTTTTAGTTTTTGTTTCTATGATCGAGTTGTTGTCCAGGTCAATGATAACTGTTCTTCCCGTCCATCCGTACATGTTTTACCCCATCTGTTTTTCTTCCAACCCACCATCAACCATCTATTATCTTTTTCATCATTTATTTTCTTTTGCAGTTTGCTTCCATTTCAAGCATTCTTCTCTTAAGTTCAACCTTCTCTCCGCAGGTTTCACCACAAAATCCTCCGATCCCGGAAGATGAGACTACACGGTGACAGGGGATGATAACTGGATACGGGTTCCTTGCAACAGCAGAACCTACAGCTCTGGAAGCACCTTCTCTTCCAACCCGAAAGGCAAGTTCCTGATAGGTTACTGTTTCACCATAAGGTATTTTCCTGACTTCCTCGAGGACTTCACGCTGAAATTGTGTGAGCTCTGTAAGATCAACCACGTAGTCTGAAAAATCAATGATCTCTCCGCCAAAATATCGCAGGATTGCCTGGAAGATGGTCATATCACTCATTTTTGCTCTCTCCGTCAGGATCACTGAAAACATCCTTTTCCAGCTTTCTTCTTTGTTTTCTGTACCGGAGCCATCCGGTGCCATGATATGAAACTATAAATACCGCTCCGATCAGCAGAGCCAGAAGAACATAGCGGGTGGAGTTGAAGAGAAGTGGATCAAGATTATCCCGACGGTCATATTTCGGGTACATGATGTCGCTTCTGTCATCGCTGTGTCCAAGTCCTAGCGCATGTCCAATTTCATGTGCGGCTATGTCTTCCATGGAACTGTCTCCATATTGTCTCCATGCATAGCCTTCGTAATTTCCTGCTTCAAGGACAATATCTACTCTTTCAAATTTACCGCTTACGATATATGGTCTTGTAAATCCTGCAATTCCATTTGCTGAGCCTGCATCCTTCTCAAGATTATCCACCCACATTATCA
Organism: Methanolobus vulcani; assembly: GCF_900100715.1. Lineage (GTDB taxonomy): Archaea > Halobacteriota > Methanosarcinia > Methanosarcinales > Methanosarcinaceae > Methanolobus > Methanolobus vulcani. The sequence continues at coordinate 108,266 of NZ_FNCA01000007.1, forward strand.
GTATATCAGCGTTATCGGTATCAACTATCTGAAATTCAGGCTGGAATCCTAGCTGTCCGTTCCCTCCTTTTTCCCAGTATTCAAGGGCACTCAGAACGTCTTCTTTGTAACTGGGACTGTAATGTTCCGGTACGTCAGTGTCATCAATATAAACTGTAATAGGGCTGTGGTCCCACGGTTGTGACACTATTGCTGGTTCATTATAATCCGTATGGCGCATACCCTCAAAAGCAAGAGCCAGCAAAACAATAACTATCAGGACTTTTATGATAAGGTTAGTTCTGCTCATTGGTGTTCTGAAATTGTTTCTGTTTGTTTATTAGTTATTTGGCAGTCTGTATTGCTATGAATCTGCAGTAAAGGAGTAAACGTATATTTGATTAATCCTATCACAATTTATGAAAAAACGTGTTGCTGTTGTCTTTGACAGTGCCGGGACACTGTTGCATATGTATCGTGTTGCAAAGGATATGAGTGATGGTTCGGTACTTGAAGATATACAGACAACTCTTTTAGTTGCTGAAAAAGCTAACAGGGCACTTGTGGTCCTGCGTACCCGCTTTGATGATTTATGGCAATGCTCCCATGACCTTGAGCTTCGGGAATTCATAGATATGTACAATATTCCTTTGGGCATAAGTTGTTCAAGCAGCCCTTTCAAACTGGAAGATGTTTACCGTGTCATCCGTGGGAATACTGTAAAAGTGAGGGATATCTATGATGTGGTTTCACACGTGAAGGGCCGCTGTCCTGAAATCTCCTATCTTGCAGCAGGTCTTGTAGTTGATTCCCTGGAATCTCAGGTTCCTTATGTTCTTAGCACAGGCGGAAGGATGTATTCCAGCACCTTAGAGACTATCAATACTGTCAGGGAACTTGGTGTTGATATTTTCATAGCCTCAGGAGATGACGCACAAAACCTGCAGGTTCTAGCATCTTCATTGTCGATCCCTATGAAAGATGTTTTTCCAGTTGCCACAACCCATGATAAAGAGAGGATAGTCAAAAACCTGAAAAATGACCATGATATTGTTGTCATGGTGGGTGATGGGATGAACGATATACTTGCATTAAGGGCAGCTGATATTGGAATTCTGACCTCTCAGCAGGGAGATGAGCGTCCTCAGGTGTTGAAGGATTCTGCGGACATTATCATAGGCAATATCATCGACGTAGTAAACATTATAAAGAATATGGGAGAACTCATCACTTCATAAAATCAGGTAGTGTCTCCTCTTTTTAGAAGTTAACACCGCGAAGCAGATGCGTTATGTTTATGTATTGAGTTCAATAATCCAACAGTTATTCTTTAAAAAGATCGCTAAAAACTTGTTATCAGGTCTGCATGGGTTCCAGCAGAGCTAGTTTTGTGTGTAGTCTGCAAAACCGTTAAGTAATTTGAGTAGATATGCATATCATTATTAGTGAAACAGGACTCCTATGCACCCCTGGGCGGAGGAAATCAAATGGCATTATTCATTGAAGTCAAAAACCTGACACTTGAATTTGATGGTGTCAAAGTTCTCAAAGATATAAACCTGACCATCAACGAGGGAGAAGTTCTCGGTATCCTTGGTAGGAGCGGTTCGGGCAAAACAGTATTGATGCACGTCCTGCGTGGTGTTGAAGAGTACGAAGGTATCAGTGGAGAGGTAATATACCATCTTGCAAGATGTGAAAAGTGCGGACATATGGAACCGCCAAGCAAAGCAGGACAGCAGTGTCCAATGTGTGGTAAAGATACCCTCAAACCTTTCGAAGCTGATTTCATTAAACTTTCCTTGCATGATTCTGACAGACGTGAGATCACCAAGAGGATCGCTATCATGCTCCAGCGTACATTTGCGCTTTATGGTGATGACAGGGTTATAACCAATGTAGTAAATTCACTGACAGAGATCGGTGTTAACAGCGAGACCGCTGTTTCCCGTGCAGTTGAGCTGCTGGAAAAGGTTCAACTCTCACACCGTATGATGCATGTGGCACGTGACCTCAGTGGTGGAGAAAAGCAGAGAGTAGTACTTGCCCGTCAGCTTGTAAGAGATCCGATGCTTCTCATTGCTGATGAGCCAACCGGTACACTTGACCCAAGGACAGCAGAAATAGTCCACGATGTCATTGCAAAGGCAGTAAAGGACTATAACATGACAATGGTCATTACTTCCCACTGGTCTGAAGTAGTTGAAGACCTTGCGGACAAAGCTATCATTCTTGAAGATGGTGCAATCGTCAAGGAAGGCGCACCTTCTGAAGTTGCAAAAGAGTTCATGCAGATGATCTGCACTGTGGAAAAGAAGTGTGACGTTGTTGTAGGTGACCCTCTTATCAAGGTGGATAATCTTGTGAAGAAGTATATTTCTGTAAGCAGAGGTGTTGTTTACGCCGTTAACGATATTTCCTTTGATGTAAAAGAAGGAGAGATATTCGGCCTTGCAGGTACAAGCGGTGCCGGAAAGACAACTACATCAGAAGTCCTTATGGGTATCGTGCAGCCAACCAGTGGTGACATACAGGTACGCGTCGGTGAGGAATGGGTGGATATGAGAAAACCCGGACCTGAATGCAGAGGACGTGCTGTAAAGTACATGGGTATTCTGCACCAGGAATATGGTCTTTACATACACAGGACTATCATTGACAACCTTACTGAATCCATAGGAATTGACCTTCCATACGAGCTTGCTGTCAGAAAAGCTATCAATACCCTGATAGCGACCGGATTTACTGAAGAGAAGGCAAAATCTATATTATCAAAGATGTCAGATGAGATTAGTGAAGGTGAAAGGCACAGGGTTGCACTTGCCCAGATCCTGATGAAGGAACCTAATATCATCATAATGGACGAACCAACGGGAACAATGGACCCGTTCACAAAGAAAGAGGTCACAAAATCCATTCTGGAAGCACGTGAGAAAATGGGTGACACATTCGTCATCGTATCACATGATATGGACTTCCTGGAAGAGATCTGTGATCGTGTAGCTCTTATGAGGCATGGCAAGATCGTCAGTGTAGGGGAACCAAAGACCGTTCTGGCAGAGCTTACCGAACAAGAGCGTCTGGAAGCAGCAGAGACATGATATTTTAGACATATACGGAGGAGTTTGGCACGAGTGGCGAAATAACGGTAGAGATCAACGGACAGGAACTGAAATTACCCGAAAGTTCAACCCTTGAGGACGCCATCAAGGTGTCAAACGCCCCTTACAAAAAGGGTACAGCAATTGGTATTCTTATAGAAAAGGAAGATCAGAGGTCACAGGCTTCAAAGGAATATCTTGTGAAGACCTCAAAAGGTGAGTTTAAAATAGAACTCCTCAATGAAGTCTCTCCCTCTTCTAAACGCTGGATCTCTCTTTTTAAAGACCTTACAGAACTTCCTGTGCGCTGGACAAACAAGGATGTTCTTGCTTTTGGTCCTTTCAGTACTGATATGGAACCTGCACGTGAGAATTCCGATATGGAAAGGTTCACAATGCTTTTTGGTGCAGGTGGTGGCGATGCTGCGAATACCCACCTTATCGTGAGTAAAACACGTCACTCCGCAGAATATGGTGCACCTGAAGAAGGTGTGTTTGCAAGGCTGATAAGCGGAAAACATGTAATTTCAGACCTTGACAGGGGTGACAGGATATTATCTGTCGAACCGGTTGTCGAATGGGAAAAAGTAGGAGAGCACATCTCTACCACAGACCTTTCAACAAAACTTCAAGAGGGTTATCGCATTTTCACTTACATAAAGATTGAAATAGACTCTCTTGCTCCCGAAGGTGCAGAGTTCTTCTTTGCAGTAACAAGGGATGGAACATTCCATATTGATTATCTTTCAACTTCATTTATATCCGATCACCGTTTCCAGGGTGAATTGGTAACTTACGAGAATTTTGAGGCACGCTCAACAGGTTCAGTGTTTGTGAGAACCGTGGGATACGGTGCCGGAAAACTCTTTATTTCAACCGATGCCCGCACCTCATCTATTATGCATTCTGTAATAGGTCATGTTGTGCAGGGAATTGAGCTTGCAAGGATTGCAGAAAAAGGCCAGAAGGTCATGCTCGAGTCCGTTCCTGACCAGATAATGCTTCTTGGAATGACCAATGCAGAGGCAGAAGCGGAAATGGCACGGCAGGATATTGAGATTACCAGGGACGGCTACACTGGTGATGATGGATTTATTGTAAAACAGTCTCCATCAACTACTATTGAGATCCTGTATGAAAAGAAAGTAACAGTGCAGGGCGTTGACCCTGAGATGCTTGTAAAGATAGAGCTTTATGATGATCTTGCCCCAAAGACCCTTGATTTCTTCAGGCATGCAGTGGGTCTTCAGTACGACCCTGTAGGTCTACTTCCTGTGATGATGACCTACGAGAACACCTATATCTTCAAGGCTGAAAAGCCAGCGGAATCCTATAAGGAGATCTTCCCGGAGAACACTCCTGCAAAGACAATTGCAGGTGAGATAGGTGTTACAAATCAGGCTGCAAAGAGAGCTGGAATGATAGGTGTGAAGTTAGCTGATGATGACCTGTTCGGTCCGACCGGCGAGAGACTTGGAAACACCAACATTATCGGAAAGATACTGGACCCTGAGAAACTCAAACATTTCAAGGATGGCGACCTAATGTATGTCTTAGAGAGCAGCAAGGAGGAATGAGAATGGCTGAAGAGAACAATGATGTCATAACAAAACTTGTTGTCACAAGTTCTGACACTGTGCTGCCTATCGATGCTGCCATGAAGATATATGAATCCAGTACTGATATCGTCATCAAGGAAACATGTTTCGGGACAATGGTCACAGGTCCGAGAGAGGCTGTGAATAAAGTAGTAAAAGAGATCGTAGATCTTGATAAGAATCATATTTTCGTAAAAGAGAGAGGTTTCCCTCCTGGTGATGACAGGCGTTGCCGTGCTTCACGTGGAGGCGGTTCAAGGCCAGGTTTCTATTTCCTCAAGGAAGAGGCAATGATGCTTCCGATGATAGGCAAGGCGCTTGACAAATACGATAAGCATGTTCCGCTTAAAGAGATAGAACACAAGAAAAAACTTGAAGTTAAAGATCTTCAGGATATAGTTGAATCCAGCTTATGAGGCAATACCATGGCTAAAGTTATCATATACCCTACAAACAGTCTGATCCTTTCTGACCTGGTGCAGAGGTTCGGTCACACACCACTGGCAATGATGGAAAAGATAAAGGAAAAGGTCACGACCGTTGGTGTTGATTCACCACCTATGAATATTACAGCAGAGGAACCAAAGCACGGTCTGAAGTATGCAGCTGTTGAAGTTCCTGCAGGTGTCAGAGGCAGGATGGCTATAGTAGGCCCGATGATCGAAGAGGCTGAGGCCGGTATCATTGTAGGGGAATCTCCAATGGCCTTTGGTTGCATGGGATGTGCCCGTACAAACGAACTTACCAAGTATCTTATCAGAAGCCGTGAAATGCCACTTCTGGAACTGGAATTCCCAAAAGATGATGATGAAGGCCAGGAATTTGTGTACAGGATCGCAGAGTTTTTGAAATCACTTGATGAAGTCAAAGGAGAATCAGAGGAGGCAACAGAATGAATGATGAAGCTGTTGTAAAAGTGGCACTTGTATCGTGTGGTTCCGAATACGCAGGTGTGCACGGGGAACTGGAATCTGTGGCTTCAAGTGTTAATGCCAAACTTGTCTATCCTGAAATTGAGATTGACATACTGGATGATATTGGCAAGGATTTTGGTATTGAGGCTGCCAGTCCTGATCTTCGCCTGATGATGGCAAGGTCAAAGGCTGTTGTGGAAGGTCTCTCTGATGTAGATGGTGTTTTTATCACCTCATGTTTCAGATGTGCAGAAGCGGCGATTGTCAGAAATGAAGTCCGTCGTTACATCAATAAACATTCTGAGCTTCCGGTTATCAGTTATTCATTTACAGAGCGTACAACTGCAGCAACACTGCTGACACGTATGGAAGCTCTCACAACTATCGCAAGGCGCAGGCATCTGCTTGCAAGAGAAAAGCAGAGTGGTCTCACCGCAGGAATTGACTCCGGTTCCACGACCACAAAAGCTGTTATAATGAGGGACAATGAGATCATAGGTTCCGGTTGGGTACCGACCATCAAGGTAATTGACAGCGCCACAGAGGCTTTCAATCAGGCACTTGAAGAGGCCGGTGTCAAGCAGGAGGATATTCAGGCGATCGGCACTACAGGCTACGGACGTTTCCTTATCGGTGAACACTTTGGTGCCAAACTCATACAGGAAGAGATCACTGTCAACTCAAAGGGTGCTGTTTATCTTGCTGATACCCAGAAAGGTCATGCAACTGTAATTGATATCGGTGGTATGGACAACAAGGCAATATCTGTTGATGATGGTATTCCCGGAATGTTTACCATGGGAGGTATCTGTGCAGGTGCATCAGGCCGTTTCCTTGATATGACTGCAAAGAGGCTTGGTGTCGATATTACAGAACTGGGTGCCCTTGCAGTTAAGGGTATGGAACAGAATGTCGATATGAACAGTTACTGTATCGTTTTCGGTATTCAGTCACTTGTCAACTCACTTGCAAAGGGTTCAACACCTGAGGATGTTGCAGCAGCAGCATGCCACAGTGTCGTTGAGCAGATATTCGAACAGCAGCTTCAGGAAGTCGATGTAAAGGAGCCACTTATCCTTGTAGGAGGTTCATCCCTTATCGAAGGAGTTCCAAAAGCTCTTGGTGAACTGCTGCATATCAATGTCCTTGTACCACCGAACTCTCACCTTATCGGTGCTGTAGGAAGTGCTTTACTGGCTTCAGGATACGTGGAGGAGTAATTCTATGGAACCTCTTGAGACTTTCATTGTAGAGTCCACGGTACCGGAAGAGGGCGATGCCTACAAGAGCATAGTTGCGGACATAATCACTGAACTGGTACTTGGCGGTGCTATCGGAAGAATAAAAGTGAGAGTAAGACCAGAGGATTCTCTTTTCCTTATGGCTATAATCCTTAGAGGCAGCCAGCCAACTGTTAAAGTATCTGATATGGGCAGTGTTGATGTTACAAATCATATTACTAAGGAAATAACCATTTCAATTGAACAGGAAAAATACCTTCCTCAATTGCTTGAACAGCTCTGGGCGAAATACGGACGTACAGGTGTGCGCCAGCCAGAAAGGAAGACTCTTATCCTGACAGCAGAGAATCTGGATGAAGAAGTGGAATACCTGAGGAATCTTGTTGTTGCAGACCCCCAGAAGACACTTCAGTCCAGACTTGTTGAAATGGCTATCCGCGCAACACCTGAAGGGTTCAGGGTACGTTATCACTCAATGGACAAGCATGTCTTTGTTTTTGCTGCGACCGAGGATATTCTCAAGAAAGAGTGGATACAGGAAGCGCAGGATATTGCAACGGAACTTCAGGAGGATGAATAATGGCAGCAGTTCTTGAACCTTATATTTATGTGGGTGGAATTCACCAGCACACTCTCATCACCGAACTTCTGGAAGACCTTGGAGGATATCTTATTCAGAAAGTTCCTGCAGCCACTGAAGTTACTCTTGTGATGCTCATTCCCAGAGAGGATGTTCATCTAATTGAAGAACTTGGAAAGAAACTTCTTGGCAAGCTGGAACGTGCTCCTCTTACCGGAACTGAGATAGCTGTAGTTTCTCCTACTCTTGCTTCTCATCACCTTCCACACTCTGCATGTGATGTTGCGGAATTCATGCGCAGAGGTGGTGCAAACACCAATATGATCGGTCTTGCAAGGGGTATGGGCAGACGAGTATCACTTTCTGATAACTACGAGAGGAAGCTCATTAATGAGCATGATCTTGCTGTATTCTCATTCGGCACTTTTGCTGATTGTATCAAGAACAAGAAACCAAAGCTTCTTGAAGGTGTGACAGTCCCGAAGATCGTTGCAGGAGGCCCTCTTAACGTAAAGACTGAAGAAGTCGCTGGTGCCGATCTCTATGTTGGCGGTATCGGCAGGGTTGCCCATCGTATGAGAAAGCCAGGAGAGCTCAGTTCACTTGATGTTTTGCTCGAGAAGGTTGTGGAAGTTGTGGAGAAGATGCGTGAGGACCTTGCAAAAGATCCGCTTGCAGTGCTTCCTCCAAGGGTGATGAAAGAGATTCATGAACAGATACCAGAGATATTTGATGTATTCTCTCCAGCACCGGTGACACTTCAGCTTGATGGCTTGCGTGTGAAACTTCCCTATGATGAGTTCCATGAGCGTGTAGAGAATCTTGAATTTGATGAAGGGGTCAGGCTTTCAGATATGGCAGTTATCACAAAATCCCGGATGAAAAATTATATATTGGTCAAGATCAAACGTGAATCTGAGGTTGGATTCACGGCGTAAATATAGTTTAAAACAGTGAAAGTTATCCGGGGTTATTATGGAACTTGAAAAAATCAAAGAGCTTCTTGACAAAGAGCCAGAGGAGGCTGTAGAAGAAATTCTGGCGGACGTCGAGAAAAGATATGGAGAAATTCCTTATATTACTAATTTTATGAAGGATATGCCGGAAATTTTCATATCAAGAATGATCTACGAGAACAGTGTTATGCGTGAATTCAAACGCATGGATCCTAAGACCGTGGAACTTATCAGCATTGCAGTGGCATCGGCACTTCGTTGTGAGCACTGCCTGAAGACCCATGTAAGGGTTGCAAAAAGGCTTGGTGTCTCAAAAGAGGAGATATTCGATTCAGTCCTCATAGCCAGCAGTGTATCAACAGCAGCTGTCCTTGCAGAAGGTACTCGTTCAGTTGATTCTGTTTTTACTGACGAGGAACAGGGTATTACTTCATCTTCAAACTGTTCTATTTGTAATATAAATTCAGAACTTCCTGAGGAAGACTGAATTATTTTCTTTTCTGAAGGTAAGTGTAAAAGGAATTAGTAGAGTGGTGCCCCACTGAGCAGCACTCCTGCTAAATATCCTAAAATGACTCCGCTGTTGAGGAATGGAAGGCCGGCCTGTGGTTTTCCCTTCATGACAAGTATGCTCAGAGCCATAAATCCGATAACAGTTCCTATCATTGCACCGAGGGCGGGATAGGATATGAATCCAATTGATGCAATGGTGGCTTTCTGAACAAGGAAAACATTTGCTGAAACTACCAGGATCGTTGGCATTATTGCATCCCCAAGTCCCATGAAGAATGCTTCCTTTTCCTTTCCTTCCTCCTTTTTGAGTGAATCCTCAATAAATGAGTATCTCAGATGTTTTGGGATTACAAAGAGAATTGGAAGATGGAGGTCCATTACTCCTTCTGCAAGGTCTATCATGTGCTTTGTCTTGTAAACGGATATTGCGTCATAGACTGCAAGCAGTGTCAGAAGAACAATTACCGGCAGGATTGACAGTGATATTCCAAATATTGCACTGGCTCCGGCTCCAATGATAAGTCCTACGATGTCAATGATGTACCATTCCGGGAATTTGTAGAGCAGTACTGTGAGTATGGCAGCTACAAGAATGGATACAATGTTGTTTGTCATTATTGATATGTCAACAAGTGAAAGTAGTGCATAGAATACATAATACATGGTGGCACCAACAGCGAGCAGAATTACTAACTGTATTACCCATTCCATATTCTTTTTAATAGCCAGCAGCAAGAAGCCAGTAAATACAAGGATCACACCTATGTAATAAATACTGTTAGCAGTCGAGTCCGGGTTTTCAAAAGCCTGCATATCATTTGCATTCATCGGCGCAGCCAGAAGCAGTGCCGTGATCTGTACCACAAGTATGATGCCCACCATAACAAGCATTGGGGCATAATCTTTGATTACCGTCTTTTCAGAACTCAACTCAGCAACTCCAAATATATAAATCTATGAATATTATTTAATTATGTATAGTAAATACTCTGTTCAGTATTTAAGTAATTCTCTTTATAAAAAATAGAGTTAAATAATATAAATAGCAAAAAAGCCCATATTAATAATGAGGGAACAGAATGGAAACCAGAGATATATTATTCTCAGTTGTAATGGTTGTGTCTTCTTTTGTACTTACATACGAATGGCTTGGTAGATTTAAATACAGTCCTGCAAATGCTTTGATCATACTGGCTGCTATGGTAATGGTTGGTGCACTGGCTGCTATGATCCTCTCTGTGGATATGCGCCTGCGTAGGATCGATAATATGCTTGAAGCAAAGGAGCGATCTTTAAGGATCAATGTTCAGAGTGTAGAAAATAACCTTGATTCACGTATGAATGAAGTTCTCATCAAGATGGACGACGTAATTGATTCAATTGACAGGCGAAGATACAGATAAATCACTTATTTATAATCATTTTTGATGACAAAATGCCATTCTAAGTTCCGAAAACCATATTAACTAGATTGTAGTAGATTGATGAGATATATTTTCTATCTATAAGAGGTGCGTATATGCGCATTAATTTAGAACCGATTGGTATTATCAAAAAAGCGGGAAAATGTTCTGAGATTCTAATCTACTCTGACTTTGAGCAGCTCGTGAAGAACATGATGTCAAAGTTAGGTAAGAGCGAGACCGATCAACATAGTCTAGTGGTGGTACATAAAAACAGAGACTCTAATGATCTCCACCAGGTACAGATTACTAAAACACAACTGATTGACAGGGTAGGAAATATCCTTAAAGTCGGAAAGATCGATGCAAATGATGATTCTGTTATCGATGTACGACTGGAATGCAATGGATTTATAACAACTGAAGCCTGAAAGGTTTCAATATCAAAATAATACGATTCTCTATGGGTGTTGATATAGGAGAACTCCTAAAAAGGAGTACGATCGAAGTATCTGACCTTTCTTTGAACGTTGTGGCGATAGACGCCTTTAATACACTTTATCAATTCTTAAGTATCATCCGGCAGAGAGATGGAACTCCCCTGAAAGATTCACAGGGAAATGTCACATCACACCTGTCCGGCATTCTTTACAGGATGACCAACATAGTTGAAGCCGGAGTGAAACCTGTTTTTGTTTTCGATGGCAAGCCACCTGAGTTCAAATCATCGACTATTCAAAAGCGTACTGAAAGACGCGAAAAAGCAAAAGCCAATTATGAACTGGCTAAAGAAGAAGGCTTCGCAGAAGAAGCATACAAATACGCTCAGGCATCTGCCAGAGTTGATGCAACAATTGTTGAGGATTCAAAGAAACTGCTAAGTGCAATGGGTATTCCTTATGTGGATGCCCCATCAGAAGGAGAAGCACAGGCAGCCTATATGGTGAAAAAGGGAGATGCTGACAGGATAGCATCACAGGATTATGATTCTTTACTTTTCGGTTCCCCAAAAGTTGTCAGGAACCTGACAGTTTCAGGTAAGAGAAAACTCCCAAAGAAGAGCATCTACGTGGATGTCAAACCTGAACTAATTGACCTTAAAGAGAATCTGGATGAACTGGGAATTAACCAGTCACAGCTTATTGATATTGCTCTTTGTGTTGGAACTGATTATAATGACGGTATTGAGGGCATCGGTCCAAAGACAGCTCTCAAGCTGGTAAAAGAACACGGCAGCATAGAAAGCATTCTTCAGGAAAAAGGTCTGGAAATAGAGACTCTTGAAGGGATCAAAGAGTTTTTCAACTCTCCTCCAGTCACCGATAATTATTCTCTCAAATGGAAAAAACCGGATTCATCAGCAGTAATATCTTTCCTCTGCACAGAACATGATTTCTCAGAGGACAGGGTTACAAAAGCTCTGGAACGCCTCGAAGCTTCATCAGGAAGCGGCCAGAGCACCCTTGATAAATGGTTCTAGATCCAGATTCCATAACACAATTTCAGCTCAGTTTTTAGATTTAATTGCTTTTAGTGATAAGTGAAACTCCTGTCATCTCGGCAGGCTGTTCTATCTTCATTATCTCAAGCATCGTTGGTGCAAGGTCAGAAAGCTTTCCATCATGCACATTAGCTCCTTCAGGACCATTTACAAGAAGGCATCTCACAGGATTTGATGTGTGTGCAGTATGTGGTTTGCCAGTTTCATAATCGATCATCTTTTCAGCATTACCGTGGTCTGCTGTTATGAGTGCAGTTCCACCTTTATCAAGGAGTGAATCGATGATCTTGCCAACACATTCATCAACAGCCTCGCTTGCTTTGATAGCTGCATCCACGATTCCCGTGTGACCAACCATATCCATGTTAGCAAAATTGAGAATAATAGCATCATACTTGCCGGACCGAATTCTTTCCACAAGCTGCTCTGTGACTTCATACGCACTCATCTCAGGTTTCAGGTCATATGTTGCCACATCCGGTGAAGATACAAGACACCTGTCCTCTCCTTCATTCTCCTTTTCCACACCACCATTAAAGAAGAATGTAACATGAGCATACTTTTCAGTTTCAGCTATACGAAGCTGCTTTTTATGATTCTTGCTAAGGACTTCTCCCAGGGTATTGGTGATGGTTTCCGGTGGGAATGCTATTGGAACATCCAGCTTCTCATCGTATTCAGCCATGCATACATAGTGAACCTGTGGTCTAACTTTTCTCTCAAAACCATCAAAATCATCGTTCACAAATGCATAAGTCATCTGTCTTGCCCTGTCAGGACGGAAGTTGAAAAAGATAACTGAGTCTCCGTCTTTTACGGTTGCTACGGGTTTACCATCAGCATCTGTTATGACAGTGGGCTTTACAAATTCATCATTCTCGCCTCTCTCATAAGCCTGACTCACGGCTGAAACTGCATCTTCTGCAAGGATACCTTCACCAAGTGTGAGCGCATCATATGCCAGTTTTGTACGCTCCCAGCGCTTGTCACGGTCCATTGCATAATACCTGCCGCTTACAGTTGCAGTTTTTGCAATGCCTGTGCTTTTGCAGAATTCCTCATGAGCTTTCATGTCATCAAGCGCAGTCTGTGGTGGCACGTCCCTGCCATCAAGGAATGTGTGTATGTAAACTCTTTCAACACCTTCTGCTTTTGCCATTTTCACAAGTGCCCTCATATGGTCCATGTGACTGTGCACGCCTCCGTATGAGAATAGTCCCATAAGGTGCAGTGCTGAGTTGTTCTTCTTTACATTTTCCATGGCTTCAAGAAATACCTGGTTTTTGAAAAAGGAACCTTCTTTTATGTCTTTATTAATGCGTGTAAGGTCCTGGTAGATTATCCTGCCGGCACCTATGTTGAGGTGTCCAACCTCTGAGTTTCCCATCTGTCCTTCAGGAAGTCCAACACCTTCACCTGAAACCTGTAATAAGCATGATGGATATTTTTCTACAAGTGAATCAAGCACCGGGGTGTTTGCAGCCATTACTGCATTTCCTTTTTCTTCGGTGGTGTAACCCCAGCCATCAAGTATCATAAGTAAAAGTGGTCCGTTCTCGTATGACATGAATTCTGAATTGTTCCGATGCCTTTTAAATGCATTGTATCGGTCAATCAGGAACCACTTTCAAGCCTTGTGAGAATCTTAAATTCCCTCAGCACCAACACAAATGTAAGCATGAATGACAGGCTGTCTGATAGTGGAAACGCCAGCCACACACCTGTAAGCTGGAAGAAATGTGGAAGGATTATCACCAGTGGTATGAGGAACAATAGTTGTCTACTCATTGCAAGGATGAAAGATGGTAAAGCTTTTCCAATGGCCTGGTAAAGTGATGAGCCAACAACCTGGAATCCCACAAGCGGAAGTGCAAGTATCATTATTCTTGTGGCAGATGCTCCCGAGGATATCAGTTGCTCGTCTGATGTGAAAATGCCAAAGAGCTGTCCCGGGAATGCAAGGAGCACAATAAAACCAGCAATCGCCATTGTAGTAGTTACCATCATGGAGAGTTTTACAGATTCCATTACCCTGGAAAAGTTCCTGGCTCCATAGTTGAAGCCGACAATTGGCTGGAGTCCCTGAACGATACCGTACATTGGCATGAATGTGAACATAAAAAGACGGTTAACAACTCCAAAGATTGCAATTGCAACATCTCCTCCTCCATATATCAGGAGTATATTGTTCAGTACGATTACAACAAGACTACTGGATGCGTTTCTTGCAAGTGGTCCCATTCCGATAGAAATGCTCTCATAGGCAATATCCAGTCTTGGTCTGAGATTCTTCAAATGGAAACGAAGGCTGGAGTTTCCGGAAGCGAAATACCATATAAGAAAGAGTGCTCCGGTTGCCTGTGCAATAATTGTTGCAATGGCCGCACCTTTTACACCAAGTCCGAAAGCATGCAGATATAGTGGCTGGATGACGATTCCCAATTTATCTGCAAGGAAATTGAATTCAACGTATCCTGATTTGAAAATGAACAAAGGATCAAGAATGACATTAACAAGTGCTGAGATCAGCATTGTGTACATTGCAACCCTGGCATTCCCTTCTGAACGCACGACATTGTTCATGGCAAGCGCGAACATGAAAAAAACTGACCCATCTAGTATAACGGTCATGTATTCGGTTGCATAGGGGAGAATAGTGTCTGTTGCTCCGAACAGTTTCAGAAGTGGTGTAAGAAAAATGCTGCCTGCAATGATGATGAATGCACTCATGATGAGGACAAGTGACAGTACGTTTCCCATCACATTCTCTGCTCTGTCCTGATTCCCTTCACCAATACTGCGTGATATCATGGAAGCTCCACCAATACCAATGGCGAGTGAAATAGCCATGATCATCATCATTATCGGGAAAGCTATGGATATTCCGGCAATTCCATGAACGCTGTTCTCACCGAGGGCCTGACCTACAAAAACAGTGTCCACAATGTTGTACAGGGCCTGTACCAGCATTCCCACTGTGGCAGGTGCGGATAATTTGAAAAGGAGTTTGCCTATTTTTTCATCAGCTAAGAGTTTACTTCTTTCGTGCAATTAGTATGCCTTCTTTCCTGAATAGGGATGCAACTATAGATAGAATAGGTGTATTTATCCCTTTTCTTCCGTTTTTTCTGCAAATTATGATTGTGATTTCTTGAGAAGATGCTTCTTACTTTGTTTATGCGGTCCTTATGTGTTTGAGCATAAGGTTGAACATAAGCAAGAGGTTACTTTCAAAGAAAATGATGTCACAATCGCTTCTGTCCCTTTTATTAGCCCTGAGCAATGTGAATTCCAGATCCTTCTCTGCTTCCATACGTATTCTGAAAAAAGGATCAAGGCTTTCTTTTCTCTCAGATGCTATTGTTCTTGCAACTGAAAATGGGTCCAGGTACTTATTGACCCAGCAGTTGAGTTCCCGGCTGTATCCTGTAGAAAGAGCCATGTTATTTATTCTGTTCAAAGCTGTACGCTTATTGTCTTCATAGTACTCGATCCAATCCGACATGTTCTTTCCCCTGTAATTTTTCCCAAATATTTTCCCAAACATTGAACTCAATCCTGTGATTTTGTTCAACAATAATATTGTCTCAAAAATAATATTTATATTTATCTGTTTTCTTTATTTGTATACCCTTATTTTTAGTTCCACGACACCTTTTTATCCTAATATCCACACCATTTAAACGGGAGTTAAAAATGGCAGATTCTATTGAAAAGTCAGAAGATCAGTGGAAAGACATACTAACAAAAGACCAGTTCATCGTTCTGCGTCAGAAAGGCACAGAAGCTCCTTTTACCGGGAAATATTACGCAAACAAGGAAAAAGGAATTTATCTTTGTGCAGCCTGCGGTCAGCAATTGTTCAGTTCGGATGCAAAATATGATTCAGGTACAGGCTGGCCAAGTTTTTTCAAACCGATTACCGAGGATAAAGTCTCATTGAAAGAGGACCACAGTCATTTCATGGAAAGGACTGAGGTTGTTTGCAGTCGTTGCGGAAGTCATCTTGGTCATGTCTTTGATGACGGACCGGAGCCCACCGGTAAAAGATACTGTATGAATTCCATTTCACTGGACTTTAAAAAAGAGGAGTAAAGTAGTAATCAGAGGTAATACCTCTGATCAGTTGACCGTGACCCTAAGGGTCATGTCAGGATAGTCTACAACACTGAAAGTGTAAGTTCCGCTTTCGGTGAAAGTGTAGGAATAGGCATCATTGGAGTCCATTTCCTGATTCTCAAAAAGCCCGTCATCACTTACAAGTGTGTATGTTCCCTGTGGCTTGTAGTTCCTCCATGCTATTGAGTCGCCTCTGTTAATCTCAAGTTCAGCAGGCTTCATTGCACCATAATATTCCATTCTGACCGCATAGTCTTTGCCTTCAGACATAGGTGTTGTATCTTCTACAACATCTTCGGTTGTAGTTGTTTCTTCTACAGTTTTTTCATCGGTTGCAGTATCATCTGCATTGTCAGCACATCCACTGACAAACACACCTGCAATCATAAGTATTGTAATAAATATCAGCCATTTTTTTGTCATATTATACCACCCGATTTCTGAGTTTTAGTTCTACGAAAAAACCGTTTTTCTCTGGCAATGATCCCATGTACCATTCCCGGTAAATTTATACGGCTTATAGTGAAATAAAGGCTATGGAAACATCCTTTATAATTCTTATGTATTTGCTGCTGGTAAATACCATTGGATTTTACCTTATGTGGGCTGACAAAAGAAAAGCAAAAAAGAGTGCATTCAGGATCCCTGAAAAAACCCTGTTCATGGTTGCAATAATAGGCGGCAGCATCGGCTCCATTGCAGGAATGTATCGTTTCCGCCATAAGACGAAACATTCTTCTTTTACGATAGGAATGCCACTTATACTACTGATTCAGATCTATATTTTAATACGGTTTCTGCTGCCGTTATATGCTTTAAGCTGAGACGTAAGTTCAGAAATTCAGTCTTTCCATCTCTTTAAGGACTTCAGGACTGAGATTTGTGAAACTCTGTATACCATTGGTCCAGGCTGCTATCATCATGACATCCTTTATTTCCTGTGCGGTAACGCCATATTTCTTAAGTCTCTGAAGGATCTTTACAGCACTTTTTGTTTTCTGGTTTGAGCATGCGATCGCAAATACCAGAAGATGTTTCTGTTTCTTGGAAAGACCCCCTTCTTTTTCATCCCAGACTGAACTATATAATCCGGCTACAGCTTCTGAGAAATTATCGTCCATTTTTTTTGCATAGGTCACAGCCCTTGGCTGGAATCCTTTCACATCTTTTGCTTCCTTTATTTCATCTGGCATTTGTTCTTCCCTTCTTTTGCATTTTTGTATTTTTTGTTGATACTTATCATTTGAAATTTGGCAGGAAATGATTTAATGCTTTCTTTGCCCTTTCTTTAATGTGCAGCACAAAAGGAGTTTTCCGGATATTTCTGAAAAAGGTGTGTACTGCCTTATATTCAAAAACGGGAATTGTGTTCTTCACGCAGGTCGCCTTAAAAACATCGAGTTTTCAAAGGGCTACCATGTATATGTCGGTTCTGCACTTGGTAGTGGAGGTCTCAAAAGGCTGAAAAGACATGTGCTGCTCTCGTTAGAGAAAAACAAGAAACCACGCTGGCATGTGGATTATCTTTCGGTTTCAGAGGAATTTGAACTTATATCTACAGTGTATGCGATTGCTGACAAACCGGTTGAATGCGAACTGGCAGAAAAAATGGAATCTAGCTTTACTTATCGGATCCGTGGTTTTGGAGCAGGTGATTGCAACTGTTCTTCTCACCTTTTTTACAGTAAAACACGTCCTTTGCATTTGATAAAGGATGCATTTAACTCAACCGGATTGAAATTTAAAGTTGCTCATTTTGATTAGCCTACTCTGCAATTTAGAAATAAAAACGGAAAACTTTTAATTCAGTTGCAGAGTAAATTCCACTATGTCTCTTGAAAATTACGGGATATTAAAAGGGAAGCCAAAAGACTGGAAAAAAGGCAAGGGCAAAAATGCTCATTACCAGATACTTGTTGACGATGGAAAGAACGAGCATCGTGTAGCTGTAAATGTCAATTCCAGGGTGGCTCCGTCTGAGTTGCTTTATTTCGTTGATGATAACTTCAGTCATCCTATGATCGAAAAGCTTCCTCAACTTGAAACGGGTTACAGGAATGTAGACCGTTCATCAAGAGACCTGCGTCTTGATTACGTTCGCGGAGGACTTTTTGATACATCAAAAATGGTTCCTCTGGAATGTGATATTCCCGGTCCGTCCAATGACCTTAATGAACTTATCCAGAAGTATGTTGAGAAAGCTGCAGATATGAATGGCGGCATGATCTATGCTTTCGGGGAAAGATGGGGTCCGGAAACATTTTTACCTGACAGCTTCTTTGGTTTCAGACCCGGTAGCGGCATACATGATATTCACATGAACCAGGGCAATTCTGAGAAATGGGAGTATGATGATGCACCGTATCAGGACGGTGGTCTGCTTATCCATTTGCCAGAAGAGAACCGATGGGTTGCTATTTTCCTGGCTTTCCAGTCACAGTGTTTTAACACTGATGATATTACCGGACACTGTTTGCCCGATGTTCCTGTGCAAAAAGTCCCCGAAACCTCTTCCCAGACATGTGAGGTAGAAGTATCAGAGTCCATAGAGGCCGGTTCTGTAATTATAGTAGGAGCACTGATAAATCCTGATGGAGTAGATTCAGGCAAAGAGTCTGTGACACTCTTCAACGCTTCGCCAAAATCAGTTGACCTTGCCGGTTGGTCAATTAAAGATGCAGCAGGTCGCAAGTCACATCTTAAAGGTGAGATTCGTGCAGGTTCAGGAACGAGAATATTGCTCTCCGGGAAAGGAGTAATTCTTTCCAACAGTGGTGGTTCTATCAGCCTTTTTGATGATCAGGGAAAGCTCATGCATGAAGTGAAGTACAGCAGCAGAGAAGTCAGGTCCGGCTGGACCATTGTATTTTGACCTTTGCTGTCTTTATCCACTTTTCTATCGAACCCATCTCAAAACTATAAATACTACTTCTTTTAATTTTATTATGGGGATATGAATGGAATTCAGAGAAATCTCTGATGAACAATGGAAGTTTATTAAGCCACGTTTACCACCTCAACCCATTACAGGGAGAAAGAGGGCTGATGACCGCAAGGTCATCAATGGCATACTCTTTGTCCTGATAACTGGTTGCAGGTGGGGAGATATGCCAGTAATTTATGGATCCAGGGCAACTGCCTGGAGACGGCTGAAATGGTGGTCAGAAGAAGGGGTATGGAATAAGATTATGGAATCCCTTCGGGATTCTGCTTACCAG
>NZ_FNCA01000015.1 GCF_900100715.1 Methanolobus vulcani
TTTTTTTTGTTGCCGATATAAGTGTGCATCTCATCTAATTCCACAATATCTATCTGGTTTTCGCTTTTTAGATCCTCTAATTCCTGGCCAAATTTCTTAATCCATTTATATACTGAAACATGGCTTACTCCTAAAACTCTTCCGATAGAACGAAAACCTAATCCCTCAAGATAAAGTTGTAATGCCTGCCTTTTAACAGAAGTGGAACTAGCAGTTGATTTTATCTCGACAGTATAATTATAGCCGCAATCATGGCATTTGTAGCGTTGACGTCCACCAACTTTTCCATTCTTCTTGTGATTGGAACTCTTACATTTTGGACAGTTCATATTTAAGTATAAGAACTCAATATATATATGTATGACTATGTTTAGATAACAAAGCCAAAAAAAGAATTCAGTGGTTTCTGGCTTAATGCAGGAAGGGTATTTCTTATTTTTCTGGGTTTTGAAAGTTTTGGTGCTTTTCCCCTATATCCGCTTACGATTGCCGTGATTCCAGATATAAGAACAATACAGGTTACGGGTATCATTCTGACCATTGCAGGACTCATTATTGCAATAATGGCCCGCAGGACCCTGGCAGGAAACTGGAGCGGGAATATCGAACTGAAGAAAGGGCATGAACTCATCAGAACAGGTGTTTACAAACATACCCGACACCCAATTTATACCGGTATTATGCTCATGTCCCTGGGAACACTGCTATTCACGGGGAAACTCAGTGCTTTTATTTTCTTTATCGTGATAACAGCTTTTATGCTATTTAAGATAAAAGAAGAGGGAGAACTTTTAATGAAGCATTTTCCGGCAGGATACACGGAATATAAAAATAGTACAAAAGCCCTCATCCCATTTTTGTGGTAGATTCTTAAAACGAATTTCCAACGCCGCGAAAATAATTATGCCTGCTATCCAGTATAAGTATCTATAACCATCGCCTTCAAATAAATATCAAAAACATGCAAAAAATATAGAAATTAAAGGCTGGTTTGCCTTTAAATTAAAACTCATTTTGGAATTGGCTGGTCAGGCGTTACACCATAGTATTCTGTTCTTGCCTTGCCCCATGGACAACCATTTTTGCCGAATATCTTAAGTTCAATGTTCTGGATAGCCTTGAAAAATCCATTACCGGCACGTGCGCCTTTGCATACAAGACAGTAGTTCTCACAGAATACTGGAGCCTTCTTCTGGTCTGCCATAAATTATCCCCTCCGTTGTTTCTCAGTTGTTTAAACATTATTCGTTTTTTCAGATAAAGATAAGTCAGACAGGTAATTATAATTTAGCCTGGATTTCCTTTGCGAATTCCTTTGCCTTCTGGACACGGGACTGGTCTGGCTGGCCTTTTGTTGATGGGCCCATTTCACCGAAAGCTTTCATCTGTGGGTCTTCTGCCTGAAGGAGCATGTCGATTACAGGCTGTGCGAGTTCTCCCTGGCAGTCAAATGAACCGAGGAAGTTTGCGCCTGCTGCTGCATCCTTGCATGAGCCGGTCCATGAGTGGATTGCCTCAAAGCCTTCAGGAACAGCGTGGGTCATGAATATTGCAATGTTCTTGCCAGCGGTTTTCTCGCTTATGAATGACTTTACCTTTGGCGGAATATCGAACTGCATAACAGGGAATCCGATAAATGCAAGGTCATAGCCTTCTAAGTCTGCAACGTCATTGATTGGTTTGATGTCTTTTTCGCCTTCAAGTTCACCATAAATGGCTTCAGCGATCTTCTGTGTATTTCCGGTCTGTGTCAGGTATGTAACAAGTGTCTTCATCTTGAACGCCTCTTTTTGTTGATATTAAGAATATCTACTATAGATTTATATAGATACGCGTCAGGAAACTGTAGTGCAAGACGAAAGATACAAAAAAATGACCCTGAAAAATAAGATTATATGGTGACGTAAAAAAGAATAATCAGCTATCATGGTTGTTACTATGGTACTGGTTACTATAGTTACTATAAAAATGACAATCAAATAAATGGTTCAATCCAAAAATTCAGAACCTTGCGGTATAGTAAACATAAAAATGCTACCTTCATTAACTTTACTTTCAACCCACATACTGCCACCATGCATTTCCACGAACTTTTTGGAAAGAGCAAGCCCAAGTCCTGTGCCTTCATATTTCCGGTTCAGGCATGGATTCAGTTGTTTAAATGGCTGAAACAGTTTATCCATATCATTAACTGCAATTCCAATCCCAGTATCCTGTACACTAATTTGAATGGAATCGTCCTGTGAAATTGCTCTGACAGACACACTGCCTTGTTCTGGTGTAAATTTGATAGCATTACTAAGAAGGTTTGCCAGGATCTGTTTGAATTTGGTCCTGTCTGCAACGATCATTTTCAATTCAGGATCAATATCGATACACAAATTTATTTTATTCTTATCTGAAAGAGGCTTAAGTACACTAACAACTCCATAAATAACATCAGAAACTTCGAATTGCCCATATATGAGTTCACATTCCCCGGCTTCTATCTTAGAAATATCCAGTATATCATTTATGAGTTCCAAGAGATGTTTTCCAGCATTAGAGACATGGCCTACATAATTGGTCTGCTTTTGATTTAAGTCGCCGGCTATCCCCTCCAGCAACACATCCGAAAAACCGATTATGGCAGTCAGAGGTGTCCTTAATTCATGGCTCATGGTAGCCAGAAATTCACTCTTCACTTTATTAGCATTCTCAGCAGCGATCTTAGCAGCCAGAAGCTCCCTTTCAACCTTCTTACGCAGACTGATGTCACGACATACACAAAACAGCATTCTTCTTCCACCAAAAGTAGCGGGATTTGCATTGATCTCTACATCTATGATACTGCCATCTTTACATTGTAGCTGTGATTCATAGAGAGATCCGTTTTTATCAGTTATCTGAAGCATTTCCTTTATCTGCTCACGAGTATGATAAACATCCCACTCCCATATAGATAACATCTGCATTTCTTCATGGGAATAACCAAGCATATCGGCATAACGTGGATTTGCCTCGATCACTCTTCCATCCTGGTCGATAATAACTATCCCATCACTTGACTGCTCCATTAAAAGACGACGCCACCTGGCTTCCTCTGATATCTTTATTTCAGCTTGTTTTTGTTCTGTAATATCCTGAAGTGAACCAGTTACTTTCACAACTTTCCCATCAGCCATTTTCGGTTGGGCGATTATACGAACCCATTTATGATTTCCCTTTGCAGTTAGCAATTCCAGTTCCAGGTCTTCTGCATAGCCCATTTCCAATACTTTAACCATGGCATCTTTCAGGACTTTTCTGGAAGTTGAAGAATAGAGTTCCAATAATAATTCAACATTTACAGTAGTATTTAGATCAACTTCATGGATCCTGGCAACTTCATTGGTCCATGTTATCGATCCGGTAGCCATATCATATTCCCAGGCTCCCACATGGGCAATCTTACCTACCTGATTCAAAAGGGATTTTCGTTCCCGGAGCTTGGTCTTTGTTCTTTTAAATTCCGTAATATCCTGAAGAACACCTATAATAATATTTTTTTCAGGATAATATTCAGCTACTGAGTGTATGATACGTATGGAATCATCATTTTGTCTTTTTATTTTAAATTGCACATCATAAGGAATATTTCGCGTAATCAGATCATCACGGGCTTTGTCAAGCATTGGAACATAGTGAGATAATGGGATATTTCTAACCTGATCTCTTGTGACGATCTTATTTTCAAGTCCATATATCCTTCTTGTTGTCTCTGAAAGAACAACTTTTCCGGATGCCAGATCCACTTCCCATTTACCTATATCTTTAAGTCTTTGAATGGCAGAGAGTTGCATTTTTTTCAACTTGTTATCTACAAACTCGTTTTCTATGACATCATAAACAATATGGTAAATGAAAGTGCATGACTCAGATCTGATCGTACCACTGTATACTTTTACATCCCTTATTTCACCATTTGCAAGGAAATGTTTGAGTAAAAGATAATCCCTGTTTTCACTTTCTGCCTTTTTTGATTCTATTTTGATATACTCCGACGAAAAAACATTGATCTGATCCATTTTCTTGCCAGTGATTTCTTCAAGTGTCCAGCCATAATAATTGCATGCTGCTTTGTTTGCATCAAGTATATACGAACTGTCGGAATCAGCAAGTAACATTACAACATTATTTTCTGCAAAAAAGAACTTATATAGATCCTCATTATTAAGAAGAAGATCAGCATCCGGAATACTTTCTCCAAGCAATCCGCTAATCTGAGAAACATCTGCTGAATTGCTTATATTTTTAATGTGGATACACATATCTTCATCATGAAGACATTTGTCATGTCTATTAATCATAGGACTCTGCGCTCCGTTTTTAATTCGACTGCAACATCCTACCCATAGGAACTCATACTACCATATTAACGTCCTGAAAATGACATTATACTGAACGGGATATGAGAACATGCACCAATAAAGAATCTTGGGGGATAAAAGACCAAACCAGTATAAATGAGTTTTTGTTGAGCAGAAAAAACATATGATCTGCAAATATTATGTACTAAATTAAATTGAACAGGAATATTTAGCCTAACATTTTAAAGCAGAGAAAAAATATGAGTTGTTATTCATTAAAACGTAAGATTAATACTTTCACCCCGCTTACATCTTCATTAAATAAAAAAATGTTACAATTAGCATACATGAAAGAGTTTGAGAGGAGAGTAAAACTGATTACCACGATCAGAAGTATTCAGAAAAAGAGTGCTGCTTCCAGAGATAAAAACAAAAAACAGGTTTTTGCCTGAAATTTGTTCGTCATACCGCAAACTATACTTATTAGTCAGGCATCAGAGTAGACAATGTCTTTGAGCAGCATCAGGATAAAGGGTGCCAAAGAGCACAATCTTAAGGATATCGACCTAACCCTGCCGCGTGATAAGCTTATAGTTATCACAGGTCTGAGTGGTTCTGGAAAATCATCGCTTGCTTTTGATACAATTTACGCGGAGGGACAGCGCAGGTATGTTGAATCACTTTCAGCATATGCAAGGCAGTTCCTCGGCCTTATGGAAAAACCGGATGTGGAGTACATCGAAGGTTTGTCTCCTGCTATTTCCATCGAGCAGAAGACCACAAGCAAAAATCCCCGTTCCACTGTAGGTACCGTTACTGAGATCTATGACTACCTGAGACTGCTCTTTGCCCGCATAGGTATAAGACACTGCCCAAATTGTAGCAGGATCATTGAAACCCAGAGTGTCGACCAGATAGTTGACAGTATCATGAACCTGCGTGAGGGTACAAAGATACACGTACTTGCTCCGCTTGTTAGAGAGAGAAAGGGAGAATATAAGAAGCTCCTTCTCGACCTGCGTAGCGAAGGTTTTACAAGAGTGCGTGTGGATGGTGAAATTCACCTTCTTGAAGATGCCGAGGATATCGAACTTGGACGTTACTTCAAGCATAACATTGACATTGTTGTTGACAGGCTGGTCATCAAAGAAGGAATCGAGGAAAGAATATCGGATTCTGTGGAAACAGCTCTGGAAAAAAGTGGAGGTACAATTACCGTACAGGTTCTTGACGGAGAAGAACTTACATTCAGTGAGAAACTTGCATGTCCTGAGTGCGGAATAGGTTTTGAGGAAATGGAACCTGCTGCATTCTCATTCAACAGCCCGCAGGGAGCATGTCCTGAGTGTCATGGTCTTGGAACCTCTATGGAGTTCGATCCTGACCTTATAGTTCCCGATAAGACCCTCTCCCTGAACGAAGGTGCAGTAGAACCATGGTACAGTAAGAAGTCCGATGGTTATTACATGCAGTCACTGCAATCCCTTGCAAACCATCTTGGATTCTCAATGGACTTACCCTTTGAGCAACTTGATTCGGAAATCCAGCATATTATATTCTACGGAAGTGAGGAACTTATCCCATTCGTCCATGTTGGAAGGAACGGCGGCATGTGGAAACACAAGGGACGTTTCAAAGGAGTTATTGCAAACCTTTCCAAGATCTACGAAGGTACTGATTCCGAGAACAGTAAGGAAAGGATGAGCAGGTACATCAGTACCAAGCCATGTCTTACATGTCACGGTAAAAGACTGAAACCGGTTACACTTGCAGTAACCATTGATGGCAGGAATATTATCGACACAACTGAAATGTCCGTTGAAGAAGCACTGGAATTCTTCAAGGAACTTGAACCAAAACTCAATGACAGGGAATACACTATTGCCCGCCTTATACTCAAAGAGATCAAGGCAAGACTTGGGTTCCTTGTTGATGTGGGACTTGATTACCTTACACTTAGTCGCTCGGCAGCCACACTTTCCGGTGGAGAAGCCCAGCGTATCAGGCTTGCAACACAGATCGGTTCAAGTCTTATGGGTGTGCTCTACATCCTTGATGAGCCAAGTATTGGTCTTCACCAGAGAGACAATCTCAGACTCATAACAACCCTGAAGCATCTCAGGGACATCGGAAATACTGTTCTTGTTGTTGAACACGATGAGGAGACCATATGCAACTCAGACTATGTTGTTGACATGGGACCCGGAGCAGGTATTCACGGCGGTGAGATCGTAGCCGAAGGCACTCCAAAGGAAATTATGAAAAATAAGGATTCCACTACGGGAAAATATCTGAGTGGAAAACTCAAGATAGAAATTCCTGGAACTAGACGGGAACCGACAGGTACAATGATACTTCGAGGTGCAAGCCAGAACAACCTCAAAAGTGTGGATGTTGAATTCCCACTTGGAGTTCTTGTCTGCGTGACCGGTGTATCTGGCTCAGGAAAAAGCACTCTGATTAATGAAACACTTAACAAGGTACTTGCAAAGCAACTCAACAAGGCCAGGGACATTCCTGGAAAATACAGTTCGATCGAAGGATTGGAAAACGTGGACAAGGTCATAACCATAGACCAGTCACCTATTGGACGTACACCCAGGTCAAATCCAGCAACCTATACCAATCTGTTTACTCCCATCAGGGAACTCTTTGCACAAACAAAGATGGCACGTGCAAGAGGTTACAAACCAGGACGCTTCAGTTTCAATGTCCGTGGCGGACGCTGTGAAGCTTGTTCCGGTGATGGGATAATCACAATAGAAATGCATTTCCTTCCGGATGTTTATGTTCCATGTGAAGTTTGTCATGGAAAGCGCTACAACAGGGAGACACTGGAAGTAACCTATAAGGACAGGAACATTGCCGAAGTTCTCGATATGACTGTAGAAGAAGCACTTGAGTTCTTCGAGAATGTACCAAAAATCAGCAGGAAGCTTGAAACATTAAACGATGTGGGACTTGGCTACATAAAACTTGGACAGTCCTCTACCACATTATCAGGTGGAGAAGCCCAGAGAGTGAAGCTTGCAACGGAACTCAGCAAGCGTTCCACAGGCAAAACTGTTTACATACTTGACGAACCTACAACCGGACTTCATTTTGATGATGTGAAGAAGCTCCTTGAAGTGTTGCAGAGACTTGTTGATGCAGGTAATACGGTAATTGTGATCGAGCACAATCTCGATGTTATCAAAACTGCAGACTGGTTGATTGACCTTGGACCTGAAGGTGGAGACCGTGGTGGAGAGATCATTGCACAGGGAACCCCTGAAGAAGTTTCTAAAAATAGTATTTCCTATACAGGACAGTTCCTGAAGAAAATATTAGAATAACACAGTTTTGCCTCTAAATTAATATAGATGTGCAATGATGCACATGTATTTATTTTCATCAAAACGGTATCATTGGATGCATCTGGCAAGAAACATGCTGCTGTAGATATAATAATAGTTTATATAATTTGAGAAACTATATTGGATTGATATCATTATAAATTCTGAAAAAAATAAAACAGACATGTGGCTAAACCAATGCCTGTAAAACATCTTTATCAAAAATTAATATGTACTTCAATTACTTTGCTTTACCTCTGATAGTACTGATAGTAATACTCAGTACACTATTATTCCATGTCAGAAAACATAAGGAAGCAAATGGGACAACATGCTTCTCATTTATGTTACTGGCAACAATAATCTATTCTGTATTTTACACTCTGGAGATATCATCGGATAATTTCAATACCGCACTGTTCTTCTATAAACTTGAATACCTGGGAATTCCGTTCATCCCTGCCTTTCTGCTTACATTCTCTGTGAAATATACAGGAAAAAAACAATGGTTGACAGTTCCTGCCCTGGTATCCATATTTTCGATACCACTAATTACAATGATCCTTGTGTTCACGACCGGTCAGCACACACTTTACAATAGGAATCTGATGATGAACACAAATACTATCTTTCCGGCTTTGACCTTTGACCCGGGAATCTGGTATGCTGTTCAGGAGTTTTATAATGTGCTCTGTATTATGTTTAGCATATTGCTTCTGCTAAAAATGTGGCTTGAAGTTATCCCTGCTCTCAGAAAACAGATCACCATGGTTATGACAGGTATCATGATACCATTTATGGTGTTGCTTCTTTATATTGCAGGAATGTTCCCTCATGGTCTTGACCCTATACCGTATTCTCTGGCAGTCTGTGGACTGGTAGTATACGCAGGACTAACCCGCTACAAGCTTCTGGACATCGCACCAATGGCACGCAGTGCACTTTTTGATAAATTACCTGATGGTGTAATTGTTCTTGATCAGATGCAGAGAATTGTAGATTGTAATGGCTCTGCTAAAGAATTCCTTGGAATTTCCTCACAAAATATTGGCAAACGTATTGCTGAGCTGATGGAGTGCTGGCCGGAACTCGATGCTGTCAGAGCGAATTCATCTGAAAAGAACAGCATCGAAGTAATGAGAGACAATAATGGGGACCCAATATGGCTAAAGATAGATTCCCTTCCCATGTATAGTGAAGAACATAACATTGTAGGCCAGATGATCACACTCAGGGATATCACAGAAAGCAAAAATGCAGAGGAAATATTAATTCAGACAAACCACGAACTTGAGGAAGCAACTGCAAGAGCTCAATTTATGACTGCACAGGCAGAAATGGCCAACCGTGCAAAGAGTGAGTTCCTTGCCAATATGAGCCATGAGATACGTACACCGCTTAATGGTATAATCGGTTTTTCAGATATTCTCATGCAAACTGAACTCAGTAACAAACAAGAACATTACATGCAGACTGTCTATACATCTGCAAATTCACTGCTTGACATTATTAATGATGTACTTGATTTTTCAAAGATAGAAGCTGGAAAACTCGAACTTGACCCTGAAAGGACGGAAATTGTTGAACTGCTGGGTACGATCACTGATATCGTAAAGTATCGCGCACAGGAAAAAGGATTGGATCTTAAACTTACAATTCCTGATGATCTGCCCTGTCACGTTACTGTTGACCATCTGAGGTTACGCCAGATACTTGTTAATCTCCTTAGTAATGCCATCAAATTTACAGAAGAAGGGGAAATTGAACTTAAAGTTGAAACAGATACTGTAACAGATAACGATGGGACAATGGATTTCATCTTTTCCGTTATCGATACCGGCATTGGAATTGAAGATGATAAGAAGAAACTGATATTCAACTCTTTTTCACAAGCGGACGGTTCGATCACACGTAAGTATGGAGGAACGGGGCTCGGACTTACAATATCCAACAGTCTTCTGGAAATGATGGACTCAAAACTTGAGCTTGAAAGCAATTTCGGGAAAGGAAGCAATTTTTATTTCAGGGTGAATCTGCCTGTTGAAATATCAGACAGCAAAGCAGAGAATAAATTAACATGCTACAATATTACAAGAACATGTGATGAAGGCAGGAAATGTTCCATACTTGTTGCCGAAGACAATGATACGAACATGGAACTTGCTTGTATAATTATTTCAGAGTTCCTGCCTGAAGCTGAGATACTCAAAGCCGAGAACGGCACAGAAGCTGTCAGATTATTCATGAATGGAAAGAAAAAAGGACAAAAAGAAAACGATTTGATCTTTATGGACGTCCAAATGCCTGAAATGAACGGGCATGATGCTGCCATGAAAATAAGGGAAATTGAAAAAGAGATCGGAGGACATGTTCCTATTGTTGCCTTGACGGCCAGTGCATTTAAAGGTGAAAAAGAAATGTGCATCCTGTCAGGTATGGATGACTATATTACAAAACCTGTGGTTTCAGGTGTGATATATGCCACCCTTAAGAAGTGGCTTTACAACGAAACCCTCGATGAGGAAGAGGAAATTGAGAACAAAGAATCAGTAGGTGAAAATGAGAATGAACCTGTCCACTTTGACAGAATAAGGCTTATGAACACCATTGCAGGTGATGATGAGACTTACAAAAAACTCAGTACAATGGCATTGAGGTCAGTCTCTTTAAATTTCGAAGAGATACATCATAAGCATACTGCTCAGGATTTCCAAGGCGTAAAGGAAACTGCTCACAGGATGAAAGGTGTTTCACTAAATATGGGTTTCAATATTCTTGCCGGCATGGCAAAAGAACTTGAGGATTTAGTTGAGAATAAAGTAGAAAGCATTCCTGAAATGCTGGAAATTATTGAGAATGAAATAGAATTGATAAAATTCGAAATTAAAAAGCATATCAATGTATCTGAATGCGATAAAATGATATAAAAAATAAAAGAGGAAATTACCTCTTCTGTTTTGCAACTAGCATTTCAACCTGTTCTACAGCAGTACCAATGTACTTGTCAGGAAGTTTCTTGAAGTCTTGCAGAGACTGGTTAATGCAGGAACATAGTAATAGTTATCAAGCATAACCTTGATGTAATCAAAACTGCTGACTGGCTCATTGGCCTTGGACCTGAAAGTGGAGACCGTGGTGGAGAGCATCGCACAGGGAACACTGGAAGAAGTTTCCAGGAACAATAGTTCTTATACTGGACAGTTCCTGAAGAAAATACTTGAGAAATAATCTGTTATGCTTGAATGATAAGCTTTTTAACATTATTTTATTTCATCAACAATGTGTTGAAAAAGCGGAATGAATGAAGGTATATCGCTTTTTACTGTTTCCCATACAAATATTAAATCCACACCAAAGTAGCCATGTATCAATCGATCCCTCATGGCTGCCATTTCTCTCCATGGTATTTCGGGATGAGTTCCCCTGTATGAGGAAGGCACATTCTTTGATGCCTCACAATGATCTCTATAGCCCGAATCACAGCATATTGGGTTTTCATATCAGCAGCAAAACTGCCATAGGAATATCCATCTGTGAATTCCTGTATTGCAAGCATGGAATTGAGTATATCTTCAAGATAATCACCGGCTTCTCTCTTGTTCATATTTGCACCACTTCAGCAAGAATATGTTTTCCAATACGTGGTTTTAATGCAGTTTTTGAAACAAGGTCAATCTTTACTCCTAAAGCATCTGATAATTCCAGTTCAAGACGAGCATATTGAAGTAGGCTGATGGAATCACTGAATTCCACAAGTATATCAAGATCGCTTTGAAGAGTTTGCTCGTTGCTTATATAGGAACCAAATACTCCGAGGTACTTTATAGGATATTTTTTTTGTAATTCCGGTAACATTTCCCGCAATCGATCTGTATAGTAGTCTACTTCCCTAAGACCATGCCTTTCAGATATCATGATATACCACTTAATACAAAAATAATAGATTTACTACCTTATTTTTGTTACCCAAAAATACCATGTATCTTTTGTTGAAACAGACAATTGAGCATTTAACTTGAAAAAACAAAAGAAGTAGATAAAAAATGCTATGAAGAGATAAGTTTTATCTCTTCAGTTTTGCAACTACCATTTCAACCTGTTCCACAGCAGTACCAATGTACTTATCAGGGTCTACAAGGTTGATGATGTCTTCTTCACTCAGGTAATTTGCAACTTCTGTGTTTGCCAGAAGTACATCCTTAAAGTGCTTTCCGCTTTCATGGGATTCCATTGCACTGGAACGTACAAGTTCATGAGCTTCCTGACGACCGACACCGCGCATTGCAAGCTCGATCATTACTGCTTCACCCATATTGAGACCTCTTAGAAGGTCGAGGTTGCGGCGGATATTATCTGGATAGAACCTTAGGTTCTCAATTACACCTATTGCAAGTTTAATGATATGATCTGTCAGTACACATGCTTCAGGGAAAACAACTCTTTCACATGAGGAGTTTGTAAGGTCTCTTTCATCCCAGAGTGTGTTGTTCTGGAGTTCAGGCTCGATCATTGCACGCACAATTCTTGCAAGCCCACATATCTGTTCGGACTTGATAGGATTACGCTTGTGCGGCATTGTTGATGACCCTACCTGCTTTTTCCTGAAACTTTCCTCAACTTCTGCGATCTCACTTCTCTGAAGAGAGCGTATCTCAACTGCGATCTTGTCAAGGGTTGTTACGGTGTTTGCCATCCACATGACAAATTCTGCATGACGGTCTCTCTGGATGATCTGGTTTGAGACGTCAACTGAACCAATCTCAAGGTACTGCATGACCTTTTTCTGGATCTCAATTCCATCCTTACCAAATGCTGCCTGGGTACCTACCGCGCCGGTCATCTGGCCTACGATAAGACGTGGTTTGAGCTGTTCCAGACGCTCGATGTGCCTTGCAACCTCGGATGCCCATATGGCAAACCTCAGTCCGTATGTTGTAGGAACACCAATCTGGCCGTGTGTTCTTCCGGCACATACAAGGTTCTTATTGTTTTCAGCCTGGGTAAGAAGTACATCCAGAAGCTGGCGGATCTTTGCATCAAGTATAGCAACTGCTTCTTTTAACTGAAGACCTGTTGCAGTGTCCAGCATATCGTTGGAAGTTGCACCGAAGTGAACCCACTTGTCAGCATTCTCTTCACACTTCTCAGAAATTGCAAGTACAACAGCCATCATATCGTGGTGTATCTCGTCCTCGATCTCTTTTACTCTTTCAAGCTCCACAGAACCAATGCTGCTTTCTATAATATCAGCAGCTTCCTTAGGAATAAGTCCGATATCAGCCTCAGCTCTGGCAAGAGCAGCCTCAGCTTTCATTATTTTTTCCAGGCGGTTTGCCTCGCTCCAGACGAATTTCATCTCATCTGTGCCGTAACGGTATTCTATAGGATGAATTGCCATTTATTGAATCTCCATGAAATTGATGTCTTAACATATCTATATACAGACATACTATAGATATAATTTAAATTAACAGTATGCTTCTGGTATAGTTAATCTACCAATAAATAGGCTTTGTATGAGTTAAAAAAAGAAATTGGAGAATGAATACAATACCTTTTCCATTCACAACTCTGAATATTCAGTTCTTCCTGTCCTTAAACCCAATTTTAATGTGAGTACTATCACACAATGACTTATTTCCATAATTGCTTCTTTTGATGTCATGATAGAACCACATTATCTGGTATTTCCAGGAAACTAGAAACCTTGTATATAATCAAAAAATGACATATCTTATCGATAGTTATAAATATTTGTGAGTAGGAAAGGGGAAGAGTATTGCAGACATCCGATTTACATTATTTAAACATAGGTGGAACTATGGAACTGAACGCAGAATACATTTTACAAAAACAGGTGATTTAAGTGGCAATCGATGCAGGAGACACAGCCTTTATAATCATCTGTACCGCTATGGTAATGCTCATGACCCCAGGGGTCGGGCTCTTTTACGGCGGAATGGTACGTAGTAAAAACATTATTTCCATGATAGCTATGGCTTTCATTTCGTTTGCTGTTGTAAGTATCCAGTGGGTTACAATAGGATACACACTTTCCTTCGGCTCTGATATTTCAGGATTCATCGGAGGACTTGACCATCTCTGCCTTGCAGGCGTAGGTCTTGACGGTAACGGCATCCCGGACATGTTATTCATGGTATTTCAGCTAGTATTCGCAGGTGTCACACTGGCAATTCTCACATCCGGTGTGGCAGAACGTGTTAAATTAAGTTCATTTATGGTCCTTGGTGTACTCTGGACAACAATCGTCTACGATCCACTTGCCCACTGGGCATGGGGAGGCGGCTGGGCAGGAGAGCTTGGTGCTCTTGACTTTGCCGGTGGTACTGTTGTTCACATCAGTTCCGGATTCGGTGCACTTGCACTTGCACTTGTGATCGGCAACCGTGTTGGTTTCGGAAAGTACAGCATGGAAGCAGAGAACATCACAACAACTCTCCTTGGAGGTGCAATGCTGTGGTTCGGATGGTTCGCATTCAACGCAGGAAGCGCACTTGCAGCAGATGGAATTGCAGTAAATGCACTTGTAGTCACAAATGTATCCGCAGCAGCAGGAGCTATTACCTGGATGCTTGCATCATGGATAAAAGGTAAGCCAAGTTCCCTGGGTCTTATCAGTGGAGCAGTCGCAGGTCTTGTAGCTATCACACCGGCTTCAGGTTTTGTCGGACCAATGGCAGCTATTATAATCGGTGGTTCTGCAGGACTTCTATGTTATGGAGCTCTTCTTTTCCGTGTACAAAAGGGACTTGATGAAAGTCTTGATGCATGGGCAGTCCACGGAATGGGAGGATTCTGGGGCGCAATCGCAACAGGAATATTTGCAAGCGCGGCAGTTGGTGGAACAGACGGACTTATCTACGGAAACACACACCAGTTCCTTATACAATTCTTCGATGCGTCAGTAGCAATGATCTACGCATTCGTTATGACCTACATAATTGCCATTGTAATTGACAAGACAATGGGACTGCGTGTGACCGAAGAAGAAGAATATGTTGGACTTGATATCTCCCAGCATGGAGAATCCACAACAGCCTGAGGTGGTATGAATGAAGACAGTAAAAGCAGTAATTCGTCCGGAAAAGCTGGAAGATGTAAAGGCAGCACTGGAAGAGAAAGGTTACTTTGCAATGACCGTGACAGAGGTCAAGGGTCGTGGCGCACAGAAAGGAATCTGTCTCCAGTACAGAGGTAAGCAGATCAAAGTAGACATGATCCCTAAAACTGAGATTGAAATGGTTGTCGGCGACGAGGATGTCAGACCAATTATCGAGATCTTAAGAAATAGTGCCAGAACCGGCAAATTCGGTGACGGTAAGATCTTTGTCTATCCTGTTGAGATCGTTGCTGCCATCAGGAACGACGATGAAATAGTATCCGAATGATATGAGGTTACTCCTCATATCCCTCTTATTTTTTGTTTGTAATATTTACCCATTTTTTGCAATATCTACCAATATATAGATTCCATGAACACTATATTATATGTAGATTAATTATATATTACCTTATTTCAATGCAAAGGCACTGAGACTTACGAAGGTGAAATTATAGCTAATTTAGCAGACCTGCACACACATACATGCTATTCCGATGGTGACCTTGACCCGGAAGAGCTAGTAAAACTGGCAAAGAACAAAGGAATAAAGATCCTGAGTATCACAGACCATGACACTGTCGAAGGACTGTCTGAAGCCAGATGGGAATGTGATAAGCAAAAAATAACTCTTATTCCAGGTATCGAATTTACTACGGAAACAGAACATTCAGGCATAGAAATACACATACTTGGATACAATTTCGATCCGGATGATAATAAACTTCTCAGAATGACAGATCATGCAAAACAAAATGCAAAAAACTATTGCACAAAAGTTTGCTCTGCACTGGAGTCACACGATATAGAAATTGATTATTCTTTTATGGAGAACACAAAGGGAATAATCACAAAACATGATGTCGCTTTATCTGTGATCAATAAAGAGATGAGCAATTATAATTTCCACAATATGTGGTTGTCAGAAGATTCACCTCTGGACATTACAATGGAGAAATTCCCTGCTAAAAAAGCAATAAGGACGATCCACAAAGCCGGTGGGAAAGCTGTATGTGCCCATATACTAAGGACACTGGAACAATGCAACAGATTGTCACTGCTTCCTTATATGTCAGAATCACTTATCAGATGCGGGCTGGATGGATTTGAAGTATTTTATGCAAACAGCAGCAAGGATCAGATACGCACAATGTACGAATTGTGCTCTGCACAGGGACTGATCATGACTGGAGGGTCTGATTTCCACGGAATTAACAGAACTGGACGCTGCCAGCTTGGTGACTATAATAGTTATACAGCAGAACTATTCAGTGATATTTCGGGAATTCTTTGTAACAACTACAACAGTAACATTATCGAGAAAGCCATTGCATGAGCCTGATATAAAACTAAAGTTGGTTTTACTTTGAAACCCAGTCCACAGGGACAACTATCTCGCTACCTTTCCTGGCTTTACCATAAAGAGGTATCTCAAAATTTGCATCCTCAAGTAGAGACACTGATAGACCGCAGCTATTGCCTCTGGGAACACAGTGAAGTACAGTTGCTTTTATGCTATGGTCCTGAGTTTCATTGCCCCATGATGGAACACAGATAACAATAGTATCTCCTATGTTGGAAGGTATTTTATCTTCAAAAGGAGAGATTTTTTTGTAATCAAGTGCAAAACCTGTTCCTTTAAGATTGTTCTCAACATCTCTTTCGTCCAGATCAAGAGCTTCTGCTATCTGGGCATTTGAATAGCCGTTTTCATTAAGAAATGCCGTTGAACCTTTTTTCAGGTAATCAAGATCAGAATAACGAAGAGGACGTGTTTTACATAACTTCCTCATATGCCCGATATCTTCCTGCATGATACAACCTACTAGCAATCTTAGTGTTAAGTGTTTTCTATCATTTCCTCAAACCAGTCAAGTATTGAGAACATTAGCTTTGCTGAAGCTTCCAGCAGGTCATCCCGTCCTCTTATTTCATCCTCAACTGATACATACTTACCTTCTTCTGTCAGGTCTGAGCTGCAATTCTCAAGCAGGCTTCCCACACAATCGGCATCAACTTCAGGATGGAACTGTAAGGCCAGTACTTTGTCTCCATAAATAAAACCCTGTTCATGACAGGCCTCACTTTCAAATAGCTTTCTGCATCCCGGAGGAAGTGTGAATGTATCACCATGCCATTGGAAAACAGCAAGCTCATTCTGTACATTGAAAAGCCGGACATTCTTAGCAAATTCATCAAGGCTTCTAACTTTATGCCATCCTATCTCCCTATACTGATTACGACTTACACTTCCACCAAGTATCTCTGAAAGCATCTGAGCACCGAAACATATCCCATAGACCGCTTTTTGGCAGACGATAACAGAGCGTACGAATTCCTTTTCCTGTTTAAGCCACGGATATTCATCTTCCTGATATACGCTCATGAGACCACCCATGATAATAAGGAGATCGACCTCACCGGGGTCAGGATAAATATGATTCACAGAAGGCATGATGATGGAAATAGAATGCTCTTTTTGACATGCCCAGTCCCTGATGTTTCCCAGGGTCTCAAAATCCAGATGAACAAGACAATAGATATTCATGATGACTCTACCCCGAATGGAACTTACGGATTTAAACCTTTTTGGGAGAGTGAGTCCTCCTGAAACTAAGGGTCTCCTGTGTTTTTGACTAAATGCTGCTATTGATACACAAAATAGCAGGCATTTATAGGTTTATTTATATATTAATAACTTCATGTTGATGTATATACAGGAACTTAATGGATGCCTATGAACACTGAATAATATACGGAAGAAAAAACATGAGATATCAGGACATTCCTATTGGAAAAAAATTGATAATATTTACACTGATAGCCACTATTATACCAGTGTTGCTTGTTGGTAGTTATGCATACGGACAGGCAAAGACAAGTATAGCCGATGAAACCCAGGTCAACCTGGAAGAACAAGTACAGATCGAGAAAAACTATGTGGAATCAACCCTGACATTTGCACAGAACAAGGTCAATAGCGACCTGGAAGTTGCCAGAAGAGTCTTTTACTCTAAAGGAAACCCTGCGATCATCGACGGAAAAATGGTTCTCAATGATGATTATGTTGTCAACAATAATTTTGAGATCGTTGATGAGATCAAAAACATGGTTGGCGGGACTGCAACCGTATTCCAGGTGAAGAATGGACAAGCAGTAAGAATATCCACAAATGTAATTAGTGATGACGGAAGCAGAGCCGTTGGAACCACAGTATCCCAGCCTGTTTACGATGCTGTTGTAACACAGGGAGAGACATACTATGGAAGAGCCTGGGTTGTTAATGCATGGTATCTTACTGCCTATGAACCTATCAAGGATAATTCCGGTAAAACCATTGGAATTCTCTATGTAGGTGTACTTGAAGAACCATTCCTTGAGCAGATGAAAGAACAGATGAGTGCAATAACTGTTGGAACAACAGGTTATATTTACATAATGGACTCAGAAGGTAATCTGATAATGCATCCTGATAGTGAGGGCAAAAGTCTCTATCAATATGATTTTGCAAAAGAAATGATCAAGAACAAGGAAGGATACATCAATTATGAATGGAACGGACGCCAGAAGGTCATGGCTTATACTTATTACGAACCAAGAGGATGGATAATCGCTTCCGGTAGTTACCTGGATGAATTCACAGAGGCAACAAAGAACATAAGAAACACGATGCTTGCAGCAATTGTTGTACTTATAATTGCAGGTTCACTGGCAGCATGGAAATTTTCAAGATCAATAACAGAACCACTTGATAAAATGATGGAGGCAGCAGACCGTATTGCTGAAGGTGACCTGACTGTGAACATTGAAAACAACTCACTGGACGAGATCGGACGTCTGTCAGCTGCTATTGACAGAATGGCAGGAGGGTTGAAAGATCTGGTTCAGGAAATTGACATGGGTGTGAGCAAGGTCACAGATAATTCAAACAATATGCTTAGCTCTTCTGTTGAAATGGAATCTGTTGCTAATCAGATATCCCGCACCATTTCTGAGATTGCCACCGGAGCACAGAGCCAGTCCATGAAGACAGATGAAACGTCACATGCAATGACTGACATGACCTACAATGTTCAGGAAATAGCATCAAACGCACAGGTGGCTGCAGAAAATGCAACGTCTGCAAGTGAACTTATACAGGAGCTTGGAAAGAGATCTGAAGAGCTGCTCCAGCAGATGAACAATATCCAGAGTTCTGCAGGAGATTCTGCAAATGCGATTCGTGTACTGGATGTAAAATCAAGGAAGATTGGTGAGATCGTAGAACTTATCACAAATATTGCAGACCAGACAAACCTTCTTGCACTGAATGCCGCTATTGAGGCTGCAAGGGCAGGAGAACATGGCAGAGGATTTGCGGTTGTGGCAGATGAAGTACGCAAACTTGCCGAAAATTCAGGACATGCCGCACAACAGATATCTGATCTCATCCAGGAGATCCAGAAAGGAACTGAAGAAGCTGTCATTTCGGTAGAAAAAGGCACAGGCACTATTGCCAGCGGAGCAGAGTCACTTCACGATACGGTCGAGGCTGTTAAAATGATCGTTGAAAGCAGTGCTCAAATAGCAGGAATGGCGCAGAACATTGCAGCATCTGCGGAGGAGCAATCTGCATCCATAGAGGAAGTTACCGCATCTATTGAAGATATCTCCAGCATCTCAGAGGCATCAGCCGCGGGAACTCAGGAAGTATCAGCAGCAGTGCAGGAACAGACTGCATCCATGACAGAGTTCACCGATGCAGCAAGAGAGCTAAACGAGCTTTCTGAAGCTCTCAGAATAAAACTGGAAAGATTCAGATTCAAAAAAGAATTTGAAGGGATAGAATAATCCCTTCTTCTTTTTTGTTTTTATGAACAAGTCCTTGTCAATTTCTGCAACTAATGCTCATCATCCATATCAAGTTTGCATTTAAA
The DNA here is from genome assembly GCF_900100715.1 of Methanolobus vulcani. Lineage (GTDB taxonomy): Archaea > Halobacteriota > Methanosarcinia > Methanosarcinales > Methanosarcinaceae > Methanolobus > Methanolobus vulcani. Next base: position 19,700 of record NZ_FNCA01000015.1, read on the forward strand.
CTCCTTTTCAGAATTCACAACAAGATAGTATGTTCCTGCAAGGGCAATGATGAGAACTCCCATTCCCACTAGAAATAAAGGATCTGTATTTTTCAGATCGACTATCAATATTTTCCTGACGATTGCAGTAATACCTACCAGAATTATGACATCAACATTCATGGATGATTCAATGATAATCATCTTTACTGTTTCAAGTAACTCTATTCCTATGATAACCAGGAAAAAGAGAGCAAATATATCCAGAATCTGATCCACACCTATCAATAGATAAGGTGGAGTTAAAATATCAGTGACAAGTATCCATGTAATCTCCAGCATGGCACTTAAGATGACAAATGACATCATGACCATTATTATTTTTATTATGAATGTCTGGAATCTGTTTATGTATTTGATGAGCAAAACATAGCCTCCACACCTATTGAAATATATAATGCGCTACCGATAATGGATATTATAACAGTTGGTAATCCCAGCATAAAGTAGTTTCTATCTTACGGAACATAATTTAGTAAATAGTATACGGGAAAAGATATATTTAATATATCAATATAAGGAAAATACAAAGAAACAAATAATACCATTCGTGTGAGGAATTCAAGTGAAAATTACCGCGTATCATGTTTTTATCGGCTTAATGATGCTGCTTTTTTTGACCGGTCTTTTCTTTCCCCGGGAAAATAGTTACCCTGGCATGAGTGGTGATGATAACTTAACAGATAACTTCACAAATATGAGCCAGTCTGCAGATCAAAGTCCATTGATGTCCACACCTGATAATGTTCTGAGTGAGGAAAAAGGATGGTGGAAACACGAAGGACATAGTATTGTGTCCGGAGGCAATGGCACAGCATCAGCTATAAGTGGTGGGGCTTCTGGAAATGATGACAATGATAGGAACAATGGTGACAACAACGATAGCGAGGAAATCCCTGAATTCCCAACAATTGTAGTTCCATTCATTGCAATAATTGGAATATCTCTATTCTTCAGCAGGAAATGATTTTATAATTTCCAGTTTACCATTTTCTTAAACGCGAAGATGCCGTTAAATAACTTAAAACAGGATAGATCCTGCCCATGATAGAGATCTTTCCATAGGCTTTTCTCTGAAGGTTAAGTTTCCCGGGTTCCAATACAAGTATCGATGCTCCAAGTAGTATGAAAAAACATCCCTGTATCGTATTCATAAAAACTGGCTCGTGCAGGAATACAAAACCAAAGATAATACCACTTACAGGCTCAAGTAATGCAAGGACACTGACAGTCTGGGCCCGGATTTTTGAAGCACTGTTCAGATAGAGAACTGAAGCAAATGCTGTTGTTATAAGGCCAAAGAGGAACAGAACGTACAGATTTGGTATCAAAACATCTGCCTTAACCCTGCTTCCAAACGGCAAAAGTATTAGCAGGCTGATAAAAGTTGACCAGAAAAGCTGTGTCAGGCCGGAGTATTCATCTTTCAGGTAACTTACAGTCATTATAGTTCCACTATATGAGAGACCAGAGAGTATACCCAATACTATTCCTGTAAAAAGCTGTGCATTAACAGATGCAGTGCTTCCCGGAAGAACCACAAGCAAAATACCACATACGGAAATAAGCAGTGAGAAAATTCCGCGTTTTGTGATCTTGTCTTTCAGGAATAAAGGAGACAGAAGTGTCACGTAAACTGGTGCAGTATAGAGTAGAAGTACTGCAATTGAAATTCCAGCATATTTGATGGAACTAAAGTAAGTATATAGTGTCAGAACATTAAAAATGGCAATTAAAATAATGTAACGCTTTTTTTTGTGAATATATAGCATATTATACTTTTTAGCACAGATACAATATGCCAATAAGAGTACAAATCCAAAAATAAGCCTGTAGAATATAATAGATACTGTTTGCATGTTATATATATGATTAAGAAAGATTCCACTAGCTCCAAATACAGTACATGAAATTATAAGCTCTAAATAAGAGTATTTGCCGGATTTAATGCTTTTCATAGAGGCTTTGCTGAAAGCACACCATTATATTTAAAACAATCTGAAATGATAAATAATTAGAGAATATAAATGGTTTTAAGATAGAAATAAACAATTAAATTTAAATAAATAGATTCAATATCAGTAAAAACATTATTAAGCATTTTTCAGAAGAATCTTAAGAAAAGAAGGAAATAAAAAGACAATAACCACGCCACTTCGGTCAAACCGAAATGGCGTCCCTTTCGCTCATACTCCAATTCCCCACTCAGGTGCCCCCACCTGTTCCCCTTATGACCGCTCATACTCCACTTCATCTTTAGAGAGGGTGAAATGCAGGCATTATTTCGTTTTTAGATACTGAGGGGATGTATCGTGCCTACATTTCCGTGCAATCCAATTCCGTTTTCACGGAGTTTGTTGGGATGAAGTCCATATCGTACATTTATATGGTACATTTCGTCTGGCAATTTCTGACTGGCAGTTCTTGCCACAATTCATAGTTCTTTTTACTACTATATAAATATATCTACACTATAATATATAATGAGCATGATAATAATGAGGAGATTTGTAGCTGTGCCTAATGAACAAGAAAAGAGCTTACTCAGAACAAAAATACTCACCTTCAAGACCGAATTTACTATGAATTATACATTCCTGACACAAACATCCTTTCTTTTCCATTCCCGGATATGCACCCTTAGAACAGAACATGAACTTTTCTTTTTCAGGACAAGAAGGACATTTTGGACAATTACAACCTTTAGAATGGTGATAGGAAGTGCAGATCCCAAAATATTTTCCACGTTTATCAGGAATGCATGAATCATTATCTGTCAAAATACCACCTGTTGTCGAAGAATAGAATGATACAAACTAATAATAATTAACAAAATTGTGTAATCCTAATCAATAAAAAAAGGAAATAAAGAAAAGCTTATCCTAGCTTTTCCTGAAGATAGTTCTTGAAAGCAGGGTACTCTGTTCCAAGATAATCCATAAACTCATCCTTTGATTCAACCTTATTCAGACTATCCGGAAGTTCTGGTTCAACGCCAGTCTGGGCTTTGACATGTTCCGGGAACTTTGCAGGATCTGCTGTTTCAAGAGTTACTGCAAGTGTGTTATCTCCTGACTGTGCCCTGAATTCAAGAAGTCCTTTTACACCTACTGCACCATGTGGTTCGATAAGGACGTTGTAAGTTTCGAAAATGTCCTTGATGGTTTCCTTTGTTTCAGCATCGGTTACGGAGGTGGAATAGATATCATTTCTGAGCTTATCCATATCAGGTTCTTTGCTGATGTTACCCTGCTCATCCATGACACCACCATAAATGGCGATGAGTCTTGCAAGGTTGCTTGGGTGACCGACATTCATTGCATTGGAAAGACAGTTCTTTGAAGGTACTATCTTACTGTACTTGCCTGTGCTCAGGAAAGTTGGAACCTCATCGTTCTCATTAACTGACGTAATTATCTTCTTGATAGGAACTCCCATGGTTCTTGCCAGGACACAACCCATCATGTTACCAAAGTTTCCGGACGGGATGGAGTAGATTATCTCCTCAGGATAATCTCTGAGTTTTGCATAAGCGTAAATGTAGTAGATGGACTGAGGAACAAGACGACCAATGTTAATTGAGTTTGCTGATGAAAGATTCAGATGTTTGAGATCCTCATCGGCAAATGCTTGTTTTACCATTGCCTGGCAGTCGTCGAATTTACCGTCAACTGAAATGGCGGTGATATTCTTGCCAAGTGTGGTCATCTGTTTGCGCTGTCGGTCGGATACCTCGTCTGTCGGGAAGAGTACGATGACCTTGATGTTGTCAAGACCATAGAATGCATCGGCAACTGCGCTGCCGGTGTCACCTGATGTTGCAGTGAGAATGGTCAGGCTTCTGTTCTCTTTGTTTAGATAATACTGCATGAGTCTTGCCATCATGCGGGCTGCAAAGTCCTTGAAGGATGCAGTTGGCCCCCTGTCAAGTCTCATGATATAGGTCTGTTCGTCCACCTGTTCGAGCGGAACATCGTAGTTGTAAGCTTCATAGGTGATGGCTTTGAGTGACTCGTCATCTACCTCGCCTTCAAGTACCTTGCTCAGTACCCTGTAAGCGACCTCAGAATAAGGAGCATCCTTGAAGGAATCGATCTCTTCCTTTGAGAAGCTTGGCAGGCTCTTAGGCATGTAAAGCCCGCGGTCCGGTGCAAGTCCGGTGATGAGAGCTTCCTGAAAGCTTACTTCCGGTGCGTTAAGATTTGTGCTGTAGAGTTTCATTTTAATCAGGAATTTAAGTTGATAGGAATAAATACGGTTATAATATAAACCAGATTATGAACTTTAAAGGATAAATAAGTATGAATACCTTGCTATTGAGCAAATGCTTATAGGACTGTTAAAACATAAGAATACTCCGATACAGATAAAAATAAAAATAGTGCCTTCATAATATATTCGGGGTTGCATATACAGAACATCACATGGTTGTTTCTACCTTTGATAGAAAAATATATAAAGTAATGCGTGAACAGGTTTCTGCTAAATTTAATTCCTGTGCAGGATCAAGAGGATGAATTTATGACAATAGTGGCTGTTTCTGATGCTCATCTGGGTATGAAGGGAGCAAAAGAAAACGAATTTACCGATTTCATTGAATATCTGAAGGACAGGGAGATAGAACATCTTGTACTGCTGGGCGATATTATAGAAATATGGAGACGTGATTTCACAGAAGCGGTTACGGACTTCTCAGGAACAATGACCTACATAAGCAGGATGCTGAAGGGAACTCAGATCCATTATATCGCAGGGAACCATGATTATTCTCTCCTTCACCTTGATGGTGCTTTAAAAAACTATTTGCCATTCAATATTGAAAAACAAGTGGTGATAAGGAGCAAGGAACAGGAATTTTTCTTTTTTCACGGATACCAGCTGGAAGTGCTGTGTAGCCCATATTACAAATCCATGAAAATGTATGAGAGTTTCTGCGATCACATGTGCCTTGCCGGAGATAACACGGGCATTGCAGCCGATAAACTATGGGACATAATGCTTTCTAAACGCTCGTTATTAAGTAGCCTGAAAAATTTCCCGAAGGAACCAAAGTCTGCAATCATGTCCATGAGACAGCCACCTGAAATAAGGATAAGGGACTACCAGAAGACAAAGATCTTTAGACCTATCAGAGAGCTTGCAAGCACAGACACCAGACATTTAATGTTAGACGTGCACCCTGAGCAGTACCTGATCTACGGACATACCCATGAAGCATACGTAGATGATGACAAAATGGTTGCAAATACCGGAAGTTGGGGGTTTGGCGATGAACAGAAACTGGAATATATCGAAATTATCGATGACAGGGTAGAGTTGAAGGATTTTCAACCCGTTAGTTGAAGGCCTTGAATATCGCCTATGCAGAGAAAGTTCAGGAATTGGCAAATTGAGGCGCTTTCTGTATTCACATAAGTTTCAATGGAGACCTCAAAATGAGCCACTATATATTATCGATTTCTTATTCATTATACGGGCCAGATTTATGAATTTATAATTACTGTCGCCAAAAAAAAGATAAGCTTTTAAAATGAAATTCTTATCAGAAATTACCAGAGAATAACTACGATCTGGTATTGTTGAAAATATGGGGGTAATAGATGTCAATAATAGCCGTTTCAGATGTACACTTGGGTATGAAAGGGGCAAAGGAAAAGGAGTTTGTTAAATTTATAGAGGAACTAAGAAATAAGGATGTAGAGCACCTTGTTCTCCTTGGAGACATAATCGATATATGGAGAAGAGATTTCACAAAAGCTGTGATAGAATGTTCCAGGTCCCTGACCATATTGAATGATATACTGGACGAAACGGAGGTCCATTACGTTGTTGGTAACCATGATTTCTATCTGCTTCGTATGAGTGAGGTGCTGAAAGAGAATTTCCCGTTCAAAGTGAAGAAGCATGAGGTCATTAAGAGCAAAGATCAGGAGTTTTTCTTCTTCCACGGATATCAGCTTGAGGTGCTATGCAACCCATACTACAAATCAATGACAACTTATGAGGCTTTCAGCGAACACATGTGCCTTGCAGGCGACGATGCAGGCAATGCTGCTGAGATGGTATGGGAAGAGATCCAGTCCAAGCGTTCTTTCTGGGATACGCTGAAGAGGTTCCCAAGTGAACCAAAATCCGCACTCAAATCAATGATGGAGCCACCGGAAAAGAGGATTGGTAAATACAACCGACATTATGTTATTGAACCCATTATGGAGCTTGCAGCTGCAAACACAAGACATTTCCTGTTGAATGTGCGTCCTGACCAGTATCTGGTATACGGTCACACTCACCTGGCTTATGTTGATGAAAGGAACAGGGTTGCAAATACCGGAAGCTGGGGATTCGGAGATAACAAAGCACTTGAATACATCGAAATTGATGATGATAAAGTGAGGTTGAAGGAATTTAAGCCATAGGCTTAGATTCCATTGATTTTTTTATTTGAAATTCAGGTTCAATTTAAACTTTGACTTCAACTTTGATCTTTCTCTTAATTTTGATTTATACTTACTCGGATTTGATTTTTTTGAGTAACCATGCCATGTTAGTTCCAAGGTTGTCCATTGTCCTCATACCTTCTTCATCCTCATTGACATCTCCAGGGTTGAGTCCTATACCAAGGTTCCAGTAAGATGACCCCACGGTTACCATGCTGGTGATTCCGAATAGATGGTTGATGGAATCATAAGCATGTATCGCACCCGCCCTTCGAACTGCTACAACTGCCGCACCGGCTTTCCTTGCAAGGAACCCGCCGTTTGCAAGAGATACATATCCTGCACGGTCAATGAGTGCCTTGGTCTCGGTTGTCACATCAGCAAAATAAGTTGGTGAACCGATCACAATTCCGTCAGCATCCTTCATCTTTGTGATGCACTCGTTGATGCCATCATCATCAAAGACACAAAGATTGTTCTTTTTCTCAAAACATTTCATACATGCTGTACATCCGTGAACCTTCTTACCGCCAATATTGATAGTTTCAGTTTCTATCCCTTCAGCTTCGAGTTTGGATGTGAGTCTTTTCAGCATTGCTGCTGTGTTTCCTTCTTTACGTGGACTTCCGTTTATAGCGACTACTTTCATGGTTAGTTCCTCTTTTTGTGATTTTAAATTAATTATTCCTAGATGAATATTGTAAGTTGTTATAAGTGATTTTGGACTCAATGAGCTTAGTTGTATTCATCCTTACTCTCCATGATGCGACGGACCTCTCTGTCAAAGTCGGAGATGTAAGTAGTATCCTGTGTTACCCGGTATTCTTCATATTCCTGTTCAGCTTTCAGTTTTGCTTCCAGTGCACTGACCCTGCCTTTGTCTTTCAATATTGGATAGCTGGACAGTTCCAGGAAGTTATGCAGGAATTCACTCCAGTCCTGCATTTTCATTAGTATCTGGCGCTGTGCGCGGTTTTCTGCGAGGTCGAGATATGCAGAGACTAAACGGTTGAGTTCCTGGATATGGGCATCACCGAGGTAGTTCTTGGCAACTGTGACATCAGATTTCAGTATCTTCCCATCGGGCGCCTGTTTCCAGTTTGTCAGGCCCATGTGTAACTTTATTGCGTCAGCAGAGTCATAAATGATCTCTGCGGCTGTTTTCCCGGTGATTGCCCAGTGAAGCTTGTTCTGTACCGTAGCAAAGAATTCCTTTGTTTGCGGTGCGTTTTTATTATAATCCGCGGAGAGAGCGTATATGTCGGTAATCTTCTGGTAGAACCGCCTCTCGCTTGCACGAATCTCCCTGATACGCTCAAGGAGTTCCTCGAAATAGTCCTTTCCAAAAACCTGCTTCCCCTGTTTGAGTCGATCATCATCCATGACGAAACCTTTGATGATGTACTCTTTCAGGGTTTGAGTAGCCCAGATACGGAACTGGGTTGCCTGGACACTATTTATGCGATACCCTACCGAAATTATTGCGTCAAGGTTGTAGAACTCCTTTTGCCGCTTGACCTGACGGTCTCCTTCTGTTTGAACCGTTTCCAAAATGGAAATAGTTGACTCTTTCACCAGTTCTCCGGTTTCATAGATGTTTGCCAGATGCTTGCTAATGGCAGGCACTTTTACCCCGAACAAACCGGCCATAGCTTTCTGGGTAAGCCAGACGTTTTCATCCTTCAGTACAACGTCGACCTTTACTTTTCCATCATTTGATGTGTAGAGTATGAAATCTGATTGCTTGTCGGAAAGGTTGTTCTCATTCATGGGTTTTTATCTCCGCATTGCTGCTGTGTTTCCTTCTTTTTGAAATCTCAAGAATCATCAACTTCACTTAATTCTGCCTCTATCTCCTCAATACTTGGAAGAGATGATCTGAACTCATCCGGCAGGTTTTTTGTAATCACATATTCACTCACACCAATCGGTTTATGAATATCCTTTAGGGAATATTCCACCACCGTGTCGTTTTTTGATTTGCAGATAAGGATACCTATAGAATTATTATCCAGTTCTGATCTTAATATTTCATCTACAGCCGACACATAAAAATTAAGCTTGCCGGCAAACTCCGGTTTAAACCTGACTGTCTTTAGTTCCACTACAACATAACAATGTAGTTTGACATGATAGAATAGCAAATCAACAAAAAACTCATCCCCGGCAACTTCAAGTTTGTATTGTTTTCCCAGGTAAGAAAAACCAGCACCCAACTCCAACAGGAAACGAGTAATATGGACTGTCAAAGCATCTTCCAGTTCTTTTTCATTATGTTTTTCTGTTAACGCCAGAAAATCAAAATTATATGGATTTTTCAAAGTTTCTATTGCTAGATCAGACTGAGGTTCGGGCAATGTTACCTTAAAATTGTTTATGGCTTTGCCTTCACGCTTGAACAAATCACCTTCAATGTGATGAGTCAGAACTGATCTTGACCAGTTGTTCTGAATTGTTTTCTGGACATAAAAAATAGCTTCGTCGATGTCTTTGGTTTTGGTAATAATAACAACATTATGCCACCATGGTATTTGCGTAGCAAGTTGCTTCGCAATTTCATCCTGTGCATACCAGAAACAGTACCACCTCTTGATAAGTTCCAGATTTCTTTTTGAAAAACCCTTCATGTCAGGAAATTCTGCCATTAGATCGTGGCTGAGCCGGGACATAAAACCATCACCCCACTTCGCAGTAGCCTGCTTTTCCACAATATCCGCACCAAGCTCCCAGTAAAACTCCAATAGCTCAGTATTAACTTTAACTGCTGCTTTTATCTGAACCAATCTAACTTTATTTTTCAGCTCATTTAGCCATGCTGAATAGTTTTTGTCAAGATAAAAGAGTTTACTCGTATCAGTATCATCCTTATAACTCATACCTTAATCTCCCCCAGCCTTGTGAGCATCTCAACTGCATTGTAATGAGAAACTGTTTTGAAGGTATCGCATTTTGCGATACCATAGTCTTCACCGGAGATCACAACCTTATTGAGTAAACTCTTTTCTACATCATAAAGTGATGCAAGGTCACGGTCAATCATTGCCTGAACACCACAAATGGCATAGATCCTACTTTGGATGTCCCCGTCATTTGAGATGTAGAGAATAAAATCTGACTGGTTGCCGGAAAGGTTGTTCTCATTCATGGATGTTTAGCTCCGCATTGTTGCTGTGTTTTCTTTTTTACGTGGACTTCCGTTTATAGCGACTACTTTCATGGTTGTTTCCTCTTTTTGTGGATTGTTATTGTAGGTTAAATCTAAAAAAGAATGTGGTGGAAGTTATTGGTGGCGTGTGGATTGATAAATGAAAGATAAGTCTACGTTTTCCGCAAGTACATCTTTTGTGTCAAATTGTATAAACTAAGTATTATGACCATTATCATAACTTAGTTTATACGATGGCCATAAAACATTAATAAGATAAATGGAACTCACAAGCATGCTTAAAATATTCACAAGCTGATACATATTGATTGTATCCATTATACAACCATTACCTTCATGTATTAAACTTTGAACAATTTCGTATATAACAACGATTTAAAGGACAAAGCATATGAGTATATTTGAAAGCTATAAAGAAACAATAACAGATATTCAAACGTTATATCGCTCAAGGCTCATAATAGAAATTATTTTATCATTAAATGAGGAAACGAAGACACTTTCCCAACTGCGTGACATTACAGGAAGCACATCACAAGCACTAATTCCAAAAATTAGGAAATTAGAATCATTAATTGAAGCAAAAAAAGAGGGCTTTTTTCTGACTTCAATAGGTAAAATCGTGGCATTTAAAATTGCAGATTCCTTTTTAATGATGAGAACAATCAACAAACATAAACAATTTTGGTTAGATCATTATCTTGAAACAATCCCAGTATCATTATTAAACGAGATCGAATACCTCTAGGATTCTAAAATAATCTGCGACACAGATATAAATATTTATACTCTATACAAAACCAATCTTCAAATGATTGAAGAAGCTGATTACATACTTGGAATATCCTCTATTGCTACAGAAGAATATGCAGAATGTATATCAAAAAAAGTACTAGAAGGTGTTACAGTCAACATAATAATTACACCTCAGGTTGCCGAGATATTGAAACAACATCCTTATTCGGAAAAGTTAAATTTACTACATAATTGCGATACTTTTAAACTCAATAGTATTGATAAAAATTTCAAAATGGGACTTATTGTAACGAATAAATGTTTATCATTGACTTTAGCTAGAAAAGAAACAGGAAGATATGATATTACAAATGGATTAATCAGTTTTAATCCAAAAGCAATTAGATGGGGGGAACGACTCTTTGAATACTACAATGATCACTTATAAACCATTTTTTAGTAATGATAAACAATGGAGCACATTTGACTACATTTTCAATTATAAACAATCAATGTGCCTTCATTTTTTACATTGGACCCATATTTAAGGGTATGATAACTATAAAACTCTCTTAATTTCATTTCTTGCTTTAGCTTTGTTTGCTGTTTATACAATAGTTACCAAATTCCATAAACCTCATCAAGATAACTTTTACAATAATCAACATACCTATATTATATTTCTGAACCCATCTCAAAACTATAAATACTACTTCTTTTAATTTTATTATGGGGATATGAATGGAATTCAGAGAAATCTCTGATGAACAATGGAAGTTTATTAAGCCACGTTTACCACCTCAACCCATTACAGGGAGAAAGAGGGCTGATGACCGCAAGGTCATCAATGGCATACTCTTTGTCCTGATAACTGGTTGCAGGTGGGGAGATATGCCAGTAATTTATGGATCCAGGGCAACTGCCTGGAGACGGCTGAAATGGTGGTCAGAAGAAGGGGTATGGAATAAGATTATGGAATCCCTTCGGGATTCTGCTTACCAGGAAGGTAAGTTCTCAATGGATGTTGTATGT
>NZ_FNCA01000009.1 GCF_900100715.1 Methanolobus vulcani
AGTACGCCATGTTCACGAAGAACATTTGACTCGCATGGCTTAATCGAATACTGATAGCAGTGACCTCTGGCAGGATCAACCAGAATTGTTGTTGATCACACACAAAATATTTGGAAGTCATTTAGGAATCAGTCGGAAAGAACTCTCTTTGAGAGAATATTTCCTATTTGCACATAGTTTGGTTAATTCCTTAAATTTATTTAGTAGTTATACACTACCGGTCAGAATTAACCGAACTGCCAAATCCAACGTCAGACAGAAAAAACTTCTGTCTCCACTTGTAAGGCGGTGATTGTAAGTGTTTTCGCGCGATTTGCGCGGACTCCTTCAAAGGTCACCATCATATATAAGGCTTTCGAACGCTTGGTTCGAAGCCAAAGGAAGGACCTTTGATCACACCTGCCATGATGAAATGAAATTTGATACTTCATCTTCTGCTCTGCGATGAGCTCATTTTCGTGATGCGTTGGCCGCATCACCGGGCTCCTCACGAGCACCCTTACATAACAAGCTTACTATATAAGCGTTGCGGATAAACGGAGAAAAATGGATTATTACCTGATCAATGGAACATATTAATGGAAATATTCATCTCCTTTGCGGAGAATATTTATAACATAAGTTACAAGGCGAAGTGATTACCATGAATTCAACCGTAGAACTGAGGGATCGCTTTTTACAGCGATAAACCGCTAATAGATAAACACAAGACTATTTTTGACACGACACTGCGCGACGGTGAACAAACACCTGGCGTATCACTCACCAACGAGCAAAAACTCAAGATTGCCCTTCAACTGGACAAACTTGGTGTTGATGTGCTCGAAGCTGGTTTCCCAGTCTCTTCGGAAGGCGAAAAGCAAAATGTGCGAGCCATAGCCAACGAAGGACTCAGTCTCGATGTCTGTGGTCTTGCCCGCGTCCTTACCAAAGACCTGGATGCATGTATAGATTGTAACGTTGATATGATACACACCTTTGTATCCACATCTGATATCCAGAGGATACATACTATAAAGAAAAGCAGGGAAGAAGTTCTTTCCATGGCGGTCAACGCTGTAGACTACATCAAGGACCACGGCGCAAAATGTATGTTCTCAGCCATGGATGCCACAAGGACTGATCTTGACTATCTTATAGAAGTGTACAAAGCAGTAGAAGGAGCAGGTTGTGACATCATAAATGTACCCGACACGGTCGGAGTAATGTCACCATCCTCAATGTACGAGCTAATAAAGAACATCAACGGTGAAGTAAACATACCCATTGACGTACATTGCCACAACGATTTCGGAATTGCAGTTGCAAACAGTCTTATGGCTGCAGAAGCAGGTGCAAGTCAGATACAGGTAACAGTAAACGGAATCGGAGAACGTGCAGGAAATGCAAACCTTGCTGAAGTAGTAATGTGTCTGCACTCGATATATGGAGCAAATACCAATATCAAGACAGAATATCTACTCGAAACAGCAAAAATGGTAGAATCTTACTCTGGCATACATATGCCAGCAAACACACCAATCGTTGGAGACAACGCATTTGCTCACGAATCCGGCATCCACACCCATGGAGTACTTGAAAAAGCTGACACCTTCGAACCCGGCATTATGACACCAGAAATGGTAGGTCACAAGCGCCGCATTGTTGTTGGAAAGCATGCTGGAAGGCATGCAGTCAAGAAATCCCTGGAAGAGATGGGAATTGAGACCAACGAAGAACAACTGGACGAGATACTTGCAAGGATCAAGGATATTGCAAACAAAGGCAAACGTATCTGTGACGCGGATCTGCGCGCAGTTGCATCTACAGTCCTTGGAAGAAACCTGGGCAATGAGACCATAGTCCTGAAAGAATTTTCCGTAATGACAGGCAACCTTACAACACCAACGGCAGTTGTAAGGGCAAGAGTAGGAGACGAGGAAGCAGTCGCATCCAACTACGGTGTCGGACCAATCGATGCTGCGCTTAAGGCAGTAGAACTTATGATAGGCGGATACACCAAAGTAAAAGTGCGCGACTTCAGTCTTGAAGCCATCACCGGCGGCAGCGACGCACTTGCAGAAGTAACGATCTCTGTCCAGGATGAAGACGGACGTGTTGCCAGTGCACAATCCGCCAGCACAGACATTGCAACAGCATCGGTTGATGCACTAATAACAGCCATAAACCTGCTTCTTGATAAAAAGAAGCTCTGGAATATGGAATAACAGTTTTTAGCTGAACCGTGAATTCACGGTTCCAGACCTTTTTTTAAGAAAATAATCATCTTTAACACTATTTTGGGATCACTGAGATGAATCCCCTTATTTTGGACATACCCATGTTTTTCAAATATAACTTGAGAAATATACCAGAAAAGATTAAATTTATATATAAATATATTTGTATATTTTATGTATGTTCATTTGTTGCACATAATTGTGCCCACATTTAGCTCAGATTAACATTATTTGCAATATAAAAGGGAGAGGATTTTTAGTGGATATATTAAAAAACATGATGATTGAAAGAAAGTTCATAATTATTATGCTAGTGCTAAGTTTAATTCCTTTATTAATTGTTTCAGCGATCAGTTACACACAGATAAATTACGCAGTTGCAGAAGGATCATTTGACAAAGTGACTGCCCTTAAAAACATCTATTTGATCAGCCCGATAATATTAGGAGTTTTTGTCGCTTTTTTCGCGCGTAATTTTGCTCGAAGCATTACAAAGCCCATTGAGGACATAGTTGAAGTCACTGAAAGAATTGCATCCGGTGACCTGACAGCAAACATTGAAAATAGTTCACAGGATGAAGTAGGAATTCTTGCCGGATCAGTACAGACAATGCGAGATAGCCTGAAAGAGTTGATTGCTGAGATAAATAAAAGTTCTTCACTTCTTGCAAATACAGCTGAGAAAATATCAGTATCCTCTGAAGAGATATCTACCGCAAGCAACGAAATATCCGATTCCATTGTAGAAATAGCCAAAGGCGCAACAATGCAGTCGACGAAGACCGAAGACGTTGCAAAAGCAATGTTCGATATGACAGAAGCTGTCCAGGAAGTAGCCGGTAACTCACAAAAAGCTGCAGACAACGCCAAAGAATCAAATAATCTCATCAACAGCCTTGGAATGATAACAGAGGATCTCTTACATAAAATGGACAATATCAAAATGTCATCCTCAGAATCTGCAGAAGCCATCGTAGAACTCGATAGCAAATCCAAGCAGATAGGTGAGATAGTCAACCTGATCACAAGCATCGCCGACCAGACAAACCTGCTTGCACTGAACGCTGCAATTGAAGCTGCACGTGCCGGAGAACACGGAAAAGGTTTTGCAGTCGTAGCTGATGAGGTCAGGAAACTTGCAGAGAATTCAGGAAATGCAGCCAATCAGATAGCAGATCTGATCCATGAGATACAGGAAGGCACAAATAATGCAGTAGATTCCATGCAAAGAGGAACTGAAGAAGTATCCCATGGCGCAGAAGCACTGAATGAAGCTGCAAACGTTATCAAAAAAGTAGTAGAATCAGGAAGCAGCATTTCAACAATGGTACAGGATATAGCGGCAGCAGCACAGCAACAGTCCGCATCGATTCAGGAAATATCATCCTCTATTGATGAAGTGGCATCTATCACACAGGAATCTGCATCCAGTACAGATAACACTACTGCTGCCATAGAGCACCAGAGCACTACAATGGAAGAGCTTGCGCAATCTGCCCAGGTCCTTTCCGGCATGGCAGATAAACTTATGAATACAATTACAAGATTCAAACTCCAGAATGAGAACGATCAGGACAAAGAGTTGATCAAACGCTCAGAACCCGGTGTTCCTGAAATAGACAATTCTGTAAAAGAGGTCTTTGAAAAAAAGAACATTGAATTAAGGGAATACTCTGAAGAAGAATTAGAACTTGAACTTGAAAATGCTGAAAAGATCCATATTTAGAAATAATACTCTCTTGTCACGGGAGGATATTATAATCCTCTTTTTTTCTTTTTTAATTTCATACATGTGCTATTAAAGCATACCATATCCATAGTATCTATATGATGAACTCATAATTCAGAGCAGATACACATGAACTATGAAGTTATAGATTCTCATTGTCACCTTGATTTTCCTAAATTCAACAAGGACAGACATGAGACAATCATGAGGGCAAAAGACAGCGGAGTTGTCTTAATGATAAATTCCGGCATAGATTACAAAACCAATGCCAATTCCCTTGAACTTGCCAGAAAGTATGATTTTATCCATGCAACACTGGGCCTCAGTCCCCAGATGGTCCCTGAAACCAACAAAGAAAAAATTAACCAGATACTTGCCCAGATGGAACGCAATGTTGACAAAGCCATTGGAATCGGTGAAGCTGGTCTGGACTTTTACTACTGTACCGATGAAGCAGGAAAACAGAAGCAAAAAGAGGTTTTTCAAAAAGTCATTGACATTGCGGACCAGTACAACAAAACCCTTGTAATACACGGCAGAGATGGGGAAGAACTTGCACTTGAGATGACCAGAGACCTTGACAGGGTAGTCTTCCATTGTTACGGCGGCAGCATCGAAACCATGAAGGACATAGTTGATGCAGGTCACTATGTTTCAGTGCCTACACTCGTATGTTTCTCAGACCATCACAAGGAAATTGCAAAAGATCTCCCTCTTGAGAACATGCTCATTGAAACTGACAGCCCTTACCTCTCACCACGTAAAGGCCGCAACGAACCTGTCTTTGTAAGAGACTCGGTCCCTGTAATCGCACATCTTAAAGGAATAGATGAAGGAGAAATCGCCAGGGCGACAATGCAAAATACTCTCAGGGCATTTGAGCTCTAAAATTGACTTTTTTTCTGTACTGGAGAATATACATGCAGGTAAAACATTTTATTATCGGGCTTTATGATGCAAACTCATACCTCATTAACGGAAAAATACTGGTTGATACCGGAATGAGCACAGAAGGACTTATTTCTGCTATCAGGGAGAACATTGACATAGAAGACCTCGAACTTATAATACTTACTCACTGCCACTACGACCATACTGCATCTGCACAGGCAATAGCAGATATAAGCGGTGCAAAGATAGCAATTCACAAAGATGACGAGCTGCTCCTGAGCAATGACACAATAAGTGCTGCAGCAATGTTTGGAAACAAGGCACCTGCAATCAAACCTGATATGCTTCTGGAAGAAGGTGACAGGATTCCCATAGGAGATGATGAGGAGCTGGAAGTAATTCACACACCCGGCCATACCCCAGGTGGGATCTGCCTCTATGAAGCAAATTCAAAGAGCCTTTTTTCAGGCGACACAGTATTTCCCAACGGAAGCATCGGACGTACTGATTTCCAGGGTGGCAACCGTAATCAACTGACCGAATCAATCAACAAACTTGTACAGCTTGATGTAAAAACACTTTACCCGGGACACGGTGAAGTTACCTCGAATGATGTTAACACGCAGATTCAATTCTCTCTACGCATGTCCAAAAGCATGTTACTCTAAGGACGCAATATGAAACAAAAAAGAAATAAGAACGGCAAGAATAACAAAAAGGCAGACACGTCAAAGTTCCTGCCCATGAGCATTGAAGAAGCAAAAAAGAAAGGATGGGATGAACTTGATGTCATAATTGTCACAGGTGACGCCTACGTTGACCATCCAGGGTTTGGAACCAGTATCATTGGCAGGGTTCTTGAGGATGCAGGTTATAGAGTAGGAGTTATCGCGCAACCAAAATGGGATGATGTTGAAGACTTTAAGAAACTTGGAAAACCACGTCTTTTCTTTGCCATCAGTGCAGGTAATACTGACTCCATGGTGAGCAACTACACACCATCAAAAAGACTCAGACACGATGACGCATATTCTCCTGGAAACAAAGCAGGGTTACGCCCTAACCGTGCAACCATTGTTTATTCTAACCGCCTGAAAGAAGCTTACCCCGACACTCCAAGAATTATCGGAGGAATAGAGGCATCCCTTCGCCGTTTTGCACAGTACGACTACTGGTCTGATAAAGTACGTCAATCAATACTTGCAGATGCGCCCGCAAATCTCATTGTTTATGGAATGGGTGAGCTCCAGATACTTGAGATAGCAGATAGGCTCAACAAAGAAGTTCCGATTTCAGATATTACAGACATTGACGGAACTGTCTGGAAAATGGATATCAAGACCTGGAAAGAGAAAAAAGATGAATTGCTTGTGAATAGGATAGAGATCCCACCTTATGTAGAAGTATCAAAGAACAAAGAACTCTATGCAAGCACATTCAAAACAGTTTATCAGGAACAGAACCACATTAAAGGACATGACATTATCCAGGTCCATCCAAAGACAGTTATCATACAGAATAAACCCATGCGTCCTCTCACAACAAAAGAACTGGACCACGTTTATGAACTTCCATTCACCAGAGAGACTCATCCTTCATACGATGAACCAGTCCCTGCTCTAGATATGGTCAGATTCTCCATTAACACCCACAGAGGCTGTTTCGGTGCATGCTCTTTCTGTGCTATTGCCCTGCATCAGGGAAGAATGATACGCAGCCGCAGCATGGAATCAATTCTCAGGGAAGCAGAAGGTTTCACTGAAATAAAAGGTTTCAAAGGTACTATCAACGGACTTGGTGGTCCGTCAGCCAATATGTATGGAATGGACTGCAAGAACTGGGAAGACAAAGGAGTATGCAAGGACAAGATCTGCATCTATCCGAAAGCCTGCCCGTCACTTAACACCAGTCACAAAAAACTCATTGAGCTTATGCGCAGGCTCAGGGAAATTCCTGGAATTAAGAAGGTCTTTGTTGGATATGGCGTGCGCTATGACCTTGCATTGCTTGATGAAGAATACATGGAAGAGCTATGTGCTCATCACGTAAGTGGGCAACTGAAGGTCGCGCCTGAACATTATTGTAATAAAGTCACCGATGCCATGAAGAAACCTGACAGGGAAGTATTCGAGAAATTCGAAGAAAAATTCAAGGAAATAAATGAGAAACTTGGCAAGGACCAGTATCTTGTTGCTTTCCTTATGTCAAGTCATCCGGGATGTACTCTTAATGACATGATAGAAACTGCTGAATACATCCGGGATACAGGACGCTATACCAAACAGGTTCAGGATTTCACTCCAACACCCATGACAGCGGCAACATGCATGTTCCACACAGGGATCGATCCTTTCACCGGGAAGAAGATATATGTGGCAACTTCCCAGAAAGATAAAAGCATACAAAGAGCAATGCTGCATTACCGCGAGCCAGGGAACTATAATCTGGTGTATGAAGGATTGAAGCGTGCCGATCGACTGGATCTTGTTGGGAATTCCTGGAACTGCCTGATTAGCCGCAAGAAAGGAGGTAAAAGAGGATGGTAGTACTAACTACCATCACCTTTTAGGAAAAAATCGTTACCTTTTTAACATATATTAGTTTACTGTACTTCAAACGTATATTTTTCAAAGAAAAATGGAAGTTATGCTATGAAGTATAAGTTGTTGGTACCATTATTATTGGTGATTATTATCCAGACATCTACTGTTCTGGCGAGCCCGGTCATAAGCATAGATGAGACTGTGACTGAGAATATGTTCTATTCTAAATCATACACGAACCCTGATAGTTTAGAGGCACATCAGATAGTTGTGTACAGTGAGGATGGGGAGCATTCACAGATACACCTAAACTATAGACTTACTCCAAGAACAACCGTAAGTCCTGATGGAAATTACAGCGTGTATATGAAGGCACTTGATTCGGAAAATGGAGTAGGTCTTGAAGATTATGTCATTAACGATACTGTTGCGGGAACAGAGACCAATATCAAGAACATAATTACAATGAGCTATTATGGAGTTGCTTTTTCTCCTGACAGCAAGATGTACGCAGCACCAAGAGCAGTTTTCTTCGATGACGGCAGAAATGCCCAATACGCTATAGATATCTGCTCTGTTAACAACAATACCCTGCTGCACAGGGAACTCACACCTTTCTACATAGAAAATACTAAAGACACACCAATGGAATGGGAAAAATCAGTTATCTATGAAGTATACTGGTCAGATGATGGTTCCTGCATAGTATACGATGTTCTTGGAGGAAATACCGAGTCAGGACAATATCCTGCATATCTTGTAACTAAAAGACTCAATATTGACTATGCTGAACTTCGAAAAATGAACGGATACGAGGATACAGAACTGGAATCCTCACAGGAAAATATTGAACAGGCAAATACTGGTACTGAAAACAGTCTGCCAGTACCAGGATTTGGAGCTTTTGGAGCAATATTTGCTTTTGTATTAGGAAGGAAAATAAAAAGAGCATAAACTCATGCTCTTTATCTATTTCTAAGATCTGATAAGCAATCGGGAAAAAAGAAAACTAAAATGGCTATTCCATAGCCATTTCAACCAGATCGATAATATCAAGAACATCAACCCTTGGGCCGCCACGTTTGAGATTAGTGCGACACAATGGACATGCAGTTACCAGATAATCGACATCCTTTGGAATCTCTTCAAGCCTGTTCTTTGAGAGTTCAAGTGAGAGTTCAGGATAGCCTTTTAGCACTCCGCCACCTGCTCCGCAACATTTGGATCTCTCCCTGTTGCTCTTCATTTCCTCAAGATAACAAACCGCTTTTATGAGCTGCCTTGGTGCATCGAATACACCATTGCACCTTCCAAGGTGACACGGGTCATGATAGGTAACTTTCAGATCAAGTTTTTTCAGGTCCATTTCAGCAAGGCGCTCTGCAAGGAACTCTGTCACATGTAGAACATTCAGTTCTTCAGGGAAATCATTCTTCAGGGTCGTGTAGCAACCTGCACAACCTGTGATTACTGTATGTGCGCCTGTCTTTTTGATCTGCTCCAGATTCTTTGACATAAGTTCGGATGGGTCAGAACCGGTTCTCAGAAGTGGGGAACCACAGCATACCTCTTCTTCAAGTACAGTTACTCCGAACTTTCTCAGAATATCAAATGTCTTTTTTGTGATCTCAGGATAGCGGTAGGAGGCAAGACAACCTGCAAAAAACACATATTTTGACTTTTCTGGAAGGTCGTTTCTGGAGTCTCCAAGCCACGCCATTCGATCCTTGGATTCACCAAGCGGGTTTCCTTTTTCAAGAGCGTCTGCACGTATCAGTTTCTGTGCATCGGTCATCTTCCCCTGTAGCACAAGCTGATGTCTGACATTCTCTATTACTTTAACAGGAGATGCTCCAGACGGGCATATCTCTTCACAAAGTCCGCATGTGGTACAGGTGTTGATACTGTCGAAAACACCCTTATCAACTTCAAGTCCCTGGGAAATGCCATGGGCTACAAGCATACGGCCACGAGAACTTGATGATTCCCAGCCATTTACGTCAAAAACAGGACATACTGAACGACATGTACCGCAACGTACACATTTCAATATTGAACGCATATCTTCATCGTTCATCATTTTCAGACCCCCATTTTACCCGGGTTCATGATACCCTTCGGGTCCAATGCGTTTTTAATCAATATCATTACATCAAGCGCTTTTCCAAGTTCAAGTTCAAGATAACTTGCCCTGGCACTGCCAACTCCATGCTCTGCAGTAACCGTTCCACCAATACCTATGGCAGTGCGATGGATCTTATCCGCAGCCTTGTTCAGTTTCTCCCATTCAGCATCGCTTAGCACATCAATGCACATTCCTGTATGGAGATTTCCATCACCAATGTGACCGTAGGTCATGATCGGAAGCTTGAACTCTTCTGAGATCTCACGTACCTTATGCAGCATTCCAGGAAGCTCTTTTATCGGGACACCGATATCCTCACCCACATAAACACGAGTGCGGAGTGGATCAAGTCTTGAAACTGCTGCACCTACAAGTCTTCTGGCAGCCCATATCTCATCTCTTTCCTTCTTATCCGAAGCTGCCCTGATGCTTGTTGCAAGAGTACTGCATGCATCCTTTATCATCTCTATTCCTTCACGAACCGTGTTCTCAGTTCCATCTACTTCGAACATCAGGATTGCACCTGCCTTTGGCAAGCCGATCTTAGGGTCAAAAGTGTTAATTGCCTCTATGATGTTCCTGTCAAGGATTTCACATGCAGAAGGAACAATTCCTGATGAGAGGACTTTTACTACTGCCTGACCTGCGTGTTCGGGATCGTCAAAAGAAGCAAGCAAGACCGAGCGCTCTTTTGGAAGTGCCCGGAGTCTCAATGTTGCCTTTGTTATAATTCCAAGTGTACCTTCTGAACCTACAAAAAGATCAGTTAATGAATAACCTGCAACTGATTTTGATGCTTTGGAACCTGTATTGATCACAGTTCCGTCTGCAAGAACAACTTCAAGTCCCAGCACATAGTTGCGAGTGGTACCGTATTTTACAGAGCGCATTCCACTACCGTTGTTTGCAATAAGTCCACCAAGGGTGCACATTGCTGAACTTCCCGGGTCAGGTGGAAAGAAAAGACCATATGGCTCAAGCGCCTGGTTAAGTTTTTCCTGAACAATACCTGGTTCGATGGTTACCTGAAGGTTGTCAAGGTCTGTTTCAAGTATTCTGTTCATAGCTGACATGTCAAGTACAATGCCGCCTTCTACCGGAACAGCACCTCCGGCAAGTCCTGTGCCTGCACCTCTTGCGGTCACAGGAATCTCATTCTCGTTTGCAAGACTGACTATCTTTGATATCTGTTCAGTGCTTACAGGCCTGATAACAAAATCAGGCATGCCTCTTATCTGTGAGGCGTCACATGAATAACAATAAAGCTCTGCAGCAGACACGGAAACGTGCTCATTTCCCACTATTTCCTGCAGTTTTATAAGTAAATCGGATTTTTGCATGGAATCGTTTTTTAAGTGGAATAGTGAGATTTATAGTTTTTGGTGAAGGCAAACATTTACATCTGACTACAACTATTACACAGCAATGACACGATACTTTGAGGTACAGCAGCGGGACGGTGCTGCAAGGATAGGGAAATTCCTATTGAAGGAAGATATCCGTACACCTTATATATTAGATACAAGAAGCCTGGGCAACCCTGAAAGCCCGATAATAGACGGCGGATCGTTATGGAAATATTCCGGCTTTGAAGAAGCTCAGGAACATCTCAGGGAAATTAGACAAAAAGCCGGCGAAGATGCGCTTATAATACTTCCACACCAGGACCTTACACCGGAAGCTCCACGGAATGTGACGATTAAACTGGCTGAGAAAGCCGAGGGAATGGAAGACTCAGGCGCTACCGGAGCTATTTACATAGCCGGACAGCAGGTTAAAGAGCATGACCTGTATGTCATGGAAGGAGCCGGATGCTTTGAGAACAATGCAAGAACTTTCCTCAGTGTTCTTTTAGAAATGAAAAAGGATATTGCTCCGGATACTGCAATTTATGCACCGAACATAGCAATTCCCGAAAATCTGGCAATGCTGATATACCTCGGAATCGATGTCTTTGACAATACTAAAGCAATAATTGCCGGACACAATGATATTTATCTTACAACTGCAGGACAATTCTATCTTGATTCACTTGCCGAATTACCATGCAGATGCAGTGCATGTTCATCCACAGACCTGACAAGCCTCAGGGGCATGGATAAAAAGAGCCGTGCAGTAATTCTAGAAAAACATAACATCAACGCCATGGAAGCAGAAGCTGCACTTGTAAGGGAAAGAATACGTGCAGGAACTTTGCGTGAGTATATAGAAGGACAATGCAGAGTGCATACATGGCTTACGGCACTTATGAGACTTACTGATTCCGAATATGATTTCGTGGAAAGCCAGAATGCTATTGCAAGGAATAACACACTTGTTGCCACCTGTGGAGAATCGCAGAACAGGGCAGAGATTGTGAGATTTGCTAAAAGGATACAGGAAAGATACACACCACCTGAATCAGATATACTGCTACTACTACCATGCTCTGCCAGAAAACCATATTCCACATCCAATTCACACTGGAAATTCATCAATGCACTTGGTAAGAGCAGAAAATTCGTCCATGAGGTAATAATAACATCTCCACTTGGAATCGTCCCAAGGGAACTGGAGCTAACATATCCTGCTGCGCATTATGATACTACAGTCACAGGTTACTGGGATGCAGAGGAAAGAGAATGGGTAGCTTCCTGTCTTGAGGATTACCTGACAAAGCACAAATACACAAGTATTGTTGCACATGTTGAGGATGCATATCGCGTGATATGTGAGATGGTTGCAGAAAAGCTTGGCATAGATATAATATATACAAGTCTTGGAAATGTTTCCTCACCTGAATCACTGAAGAATCTCAGTAAAACTGTGTCAGAACTTTGTACAGGAAGGAAACGCAGCCATGAGCAGACACAGAAAGACCTCATGAAAGCTGTTGCAGACTACCAGTTCGGAAAAGGTTCAGGAGATATTCTTGTTCCGCAAGGATCAACTGTTAAAGGACCATTCCCCAAACACCAGATATTTGTTGGGAAAAAGCAACTTATAACACTTATACCACAATATGGAACACTGGCCATTACCATAGAAGGTGCAAAAGCCCTTCTTGGAAAAGGCCGATATACCGTAAAGATAGATGATTTTGTTCCACGTGGCTCTCTTCTGGCACCTGGTGTTGTTGATGCAGATCCATTGATAAGGCCAAATGACGAGGTCATAATCTGTGGAGAAAAAGCAATTGCTGTTGGAAGAGCAAATATGAACGGAGATGAGATGAAAAGATCAATTCGTGGAGTTGCAGTTGACCTGCGCCATGTGAAAAAGATCGAATAACAGTGATTTCAGATGATAGTAATAAGGAACTTTGAACCATCAGATTTCGAAGAGGTTCTGGAGATAGAGTCTCAAGCTTTCTCGGAACACAATCCCTTTCTTTATATGAACTTCTACGAAATGAACAGTGAAGGGTTCCTTGTTGCAGAATACAACAATTATGTAGTAGGATTTGTTGTAGGGTATGAACTATCTGAAACAGAGGGACGAATATTTTCTCTTGCCGTAAGAGAAGGATTCAGAAGTATGGGCATTGGTGCCCGACTAATGGATGGCATCCTTTCAGTTTTTATCTGCAAGCTTCTTACATTCGCAAGTCTGGAAGTAAGAGTAACAAATACAAGAGCCCAGGACTTTTACAAACGTCGGGATTTTATAGCCTGCTGGATTCAACATGGATACTATTCGGATGGCGAAGATGGCATCATTATGAAAAAACGACTGACACCATCAATCACATTATCCCTGTAATTGCAGCTTTGATTCCTGCTTTAATTCCTGATATTACCCTAGAATAGAAATTAAAGGGAAGATTTGCCTTAGTTAGTATTTACTAACTGGCCGCTTGCCTTCATAGCAAGCTCGTGCATCCTTTCAGATGTCCTTCCGATTCCGGAAGTGTCATCCTCGGAAAGAGCTGCTGCAATATCATTGCCAAGAACGAATATTGCATGTTTGTGTTCTGCCTTGCTCCTGTGAACATGCAGAGGACTTATGGATAACGAGTCATACTCCGTGAATGAAGTATCCATACCCATATGTTCAAAGTGTCTCCTGATCTGTGCCATCAATGTGTGCAACTGTATTAATTCATCTTTATGCATACCAACCAACCTGTTTTGAAAATTAATTATTTGCTGTTATTTTGTGCACTCTTTAAAATAATGCACTAAAGCTAGTTGGTAAATTTACTAATAAAGGCATTTCCCCCGGAAATAAGTTCCTTATACATACTAGATAAGAGTTTCGTATTAATGTTAATGATTAATTATGAATAACGACGAGAATATATAGGAATAAAATAGAAACTTCAAAAAAGAAAATCAATAAAAAATTAGAAATATATATACTGTGCGCAAGCACAGTACATCAAAATTACAATGAAGCTGCAGTAAGGACTTTTACAGAAGCCGGTCTTTTGGTCACACTGCCCACTTTTGCACCTATAAGGCGCTCTATGCCTTTGTCTGCGGCAATATCAAGGATCCTTTGAGTAACCACACCATCAAACACAACGGTTTTGACTTCAGTTTCATAGTCCTTAAGAGTGCTTACAAGATCTCTGACAGCAGTCTCATTGACAACATTATCTTTTCCATCAAGGAAACGTGCACTGAAAGTGCCTATCAGGTCATTTGCATGATCTTTAAATCTCTTGTTCTCCGGAGATGCAGGTACCTTTGTCTTAGGAACTTCAACCTGCTTTTCAACATTGACCTGATCTTCACGCTGCTGATCTCTTGGTCCTTTCTTCCTGTTATCTCTTCCACGGGCATCCCTTGGAGTCCTTTTTACAGAGGAAGTACCAACACGCTTCACATCAGAAGAAGGTGCAGGGGCTGGAGCAGGTCTTCTTTCCTTGCGTTTAGGTAATCGCTGTACACGACCATTGTCCTCTGATGAGGCCTGGTCCTTGATAACATACTTGTCAATTACCTGCTCAACAGGAACCTTCTGCCTGAGTGACCTGACAATCTCTTTCTGAACAAGATCCTCAACACTCTTTCCATCAGGTGCCCTTGCAATGAAATCAATATTTGCAACCTGCACAAGTTCCTTGATGATAAGTTCTCCTCCACGGTCACCGTCAGTGAAGGCAGTAACAGTATCTTTCTTCTTGGTCAGTTCTGCTACCTCAGGAGGAACATTTGTACCACCGACACAGATAGTATTCTTGATACCGTATTTCAGGAGGTTAAGAACATCAGCACGTCCTTCTACAACTATGATAGCATCAGAGTCAAAAACAGCAGGTCCACATGGAATCTTGTTCTTGCCAAAATACTGCATTTCCTCGACCCTGACAGACTGACGCACTTCATCAGCGATCTCCTGGGACTCTGGAAGGTTCTCATCGAACATTCCCTTGTAAATGAACTTAGCCCTCTCAATGATCTGATGGCGTTTTGTAGCTCTGACATCTTCTATATGAGTTACCTCTATCTTTGCACTACATGGACCAACTCTATCTATAGTCTCAAGTGAAGCTGCAAGAATTGAAGTCTCAACCTTGTCAAGACTTGAAGGAATAAGGATAGTACCCTTGGTCTTTCCCCCTTTGGCACTGACAACAACCTCTATCCTGCCAATCCTTCCTGTTTTCTGAAGGTCGCGAAGGTCAAGATCAGAGCCAAGAAGGCCCTCCGTCTGACCAAAGATGGCACCTACTATATCCGGGCGTTCTATTATTCCATCTGCGTTAATTTTTGAATGAATTATATATTTTGTAGTATCTGCATTTTGCATATGATGATCTCCGAATTTGTGATGACGATACCGGAACAATTCGGAACACAAAAATAGGAAAGTTGTAATGACTACCAAAAGTCATCTTCTCGAAGGTTCAAAATAGTGTAAACCTGATTAATGGAACTCAAACTTCAACTTCAATGAATAAACGTGAAGATTTCCACTTAATCCAAACCAACGCCAAGCTAATAACAGCAGTAGCGTAAGTACCATGCAACATATGCATCTGCTACTGGAACTGTTTTGTGGCATGGCCAATAAGCAGTATTTCCAAATCCCTCATTGAATACCTGCAGCTTTTGACCTGTAAGCACTTTGTGATGTTATGAATACCTTTTCGGTAGATGATTCTTTTTGAATCGTAGTGATTACGAATGACTAAACTATATTTGTATTATTGAAAGATACCCTTGTTCACAGTATCTATATTATATCGAGCACGTAGACATATAATCATGACTACATTAAGTAATAGAATTCAAACTCTTATAAACTTATGGGTCGACATTTTCTAAGGTTTATTGGATATTTTAAACAGAAAACACAAATTATTTTGACTACCAGATGACGATTTTTCTCAGGGAACATAGTTAATATTCATGCGAGCTTATAAAACAGCATGTCCGAGAAAAAGAACAATGAAAAAATAATAATAATTGGTGGAGGAGCAGTAGGAATGGCTGTTGCCACAAGCCTTACACGCCACAGCGATTACTCAGTAACCGTATTTTCCGCAGATGTACACACTGCTTATAGCCAGTGTGGTATGCCTTTTGTTATTGGTGGTGAAATAGAAGATTTTAAGATACTCATCAGAAGGGATGAAAAATTCTTGAAAGACATGGGTATTGATCTACACCTTGGAACAAGGATCGATTCCATAAATATCAAAGAACGGATCGTAACATCTGGTGAAAAAAAATATCATTATGATAAATTAGTAATTGCAACCGGAAGTAAACCAATGATCCCTCCCAATATTCCAGGAAGTTCTCTTGGAAATGTGTTCACACTCAGAACGCTCACGGATGCCATGAGAATAGAAGAAGCACTCAAAAATGCATCCTCGGTTGTTATTGTAGGGGGAGGTTCAATTGGTGCTGAAATGGCAGCTGCTACTGCACGAAGGAACATAAATACTATACTTTTGAACAGAAGTCCTTCAATACTTTCCCATAATGTTGATCCGGACATGGCTGAAACCATACAGGAACACCTTGAATCCCTGGGAGTCAATGTCATAACAGGATACGTTCCCTCTTCGCTGAACGGCGAAAGGAAAGTCAACTCTGTAACAGTAGGTTCCACTGATTTTCCGGCAGATCTTGTGATATTCTCCACAGGAGTTACTCCAGAGAACGAACTTTCAGCAAACGCAGGAATAGATATTGGCTTAACAGGAGGAATAATAGTTGATGACTTTCTCCACCCGTCAGTTTCAGGCACTTTCCACCCTGACATCTACTGCGGAGGGGAATGCGTTGAAGTCCTTGATCTCATAACTGGAAAGCCAATGTTAAGCCAGGTAGCAAGCACTGCCAGGAGAATGGCCGGAACAATAACAAAAAACCTCACATCAAAACCTGTAAAATTCGATCCCATACTTAATCCCTGGGTCGCAGTCATAGGAAATATGCAGGTGGGAACAACCGGAATCACATCAAAAAAAGCGGATGACAACAACATAAAAATAGTAACAGGACTTGCAACCGGCTCAACCAGAGCTGAATATTATCCAGGGGGAAGCAAACTTTTTATCAAACTAATATTCAATGATGAATATCTCGTGGGAGCACAGGTGGTAGGCGGAGAAGGAGTAAAAGAACGCATCGATGCCCTCACACTTGCCATCAAAAAAAGAACAACCGTTCATGAGCTTGCAAACATAGAGACCTGCTATGCTCCACCGGTCTCCACTCTTCAGGACCCTACGGGTTTTGCTGCAAAGGGAGCACTTAAAAAGATGAGAAAAAAAGCATGATCGAAATAGACGGTTCCTACGGCGAAGGAGGCGGTCAGATACTCAGGACAGCTGTGGCTCTTTCTGCAATAATCGGAGAGGATATCCATGTCACAAATATACGCCGTAACCGTCCAAAGGAAGGACTAAAACCTCAGCACCTCATGTCCATTGAAACTGCCGCAATGCTGTGCGATGCCGATATCAAGGGAACTTTTCCGGGGTCGACTGATATATACTTTTCTCCATCGGAAATAAAGGGGATAAACGATACAATATCCATAGGAACTGCCGGGAGTATTCCTCTTCTTATGCAGGCTATCATGCCTATTGCTTCCTTTGCAAAAGAAAAGACAAAACTGCGCATATCCGGTGGAACCGATGTTGCATGGTCTCCTTCAATAGATTATCTCAAGGAAGTGACATTAAAAGCACTGAAAATGATGGGATACCAGGCAGATATAACTCTAATTGAACGTGGATATTATCCAAAAGGAGAGGGATTTGCAGAAATTGAAATTGTTCCCTCCAAATTGAGAGGGTTCTATCACATATCTGAAAACCAAAATGATAATAAGATTATTTATGGGATATCACACTGTTCAAGATTACCTGAACATGTTGCAAAAAGACAGGCTGAATCTGCAGTGAAAATACTTGGTGAAATAGGTAAAGAAGCTGACATTGACATCACTTCAGACAATTTCACATCTACCGGAAGTGGCATCACTTTGTGGTCAGGCCTTTCAGGCTCAGTAAGTATAGGTAAAAAAGGACTGCCTGCTGAAAAAGTAGGAGAATATGCAGCAAAAGAAATGCTTAATGAACTATTATCCGGGGCAGAAGTAGATGTGCACCTTGCCGACCAGTTGATTCCCTATTTAGGACTTGCCGGAGATGGCTCATTCACAGTAAGAGAAGTTTCAAAGCATTGCCTGACAAATATGCATATAACTGAGAAAATGCTTGATGTCAGGTTCAGCATCAACCACGATAAAAAGAAAAATGGGCCTGTAGAGATTACCGTGGAATGAGGTCATTCCCCGGATTCTTCTACAACACTGATATACTCAGGCGGGATGCCTCTTGCAAGAACAATGTCATCATTAACAGTAACGATGTCAACTCCATCCTGTTGTGCTGTTTCCGCATCTACCTCAAGGATTACAGGATTGTCGGTATGGACTGAAGCCGCTTCCTTTGCCTTTTCAAATGAAGTGCTAAGGTGAACGTAACACTGCCTGATGGGATAGATCCCATTATCAAGGAGCATATCCGCTTCTTCCTGGCTTACGCCGTAATACAGATAAGAAAGATCATTTTCGGGGTAATCAGATATCAGGTCAACTTCTACTGAGTGACCATATCTTGCCCTGATAAAGCCATCATCTATTTCGTAGCGTCCTTTCCTGTCAGACTCAACAAGAGAGATAAGACGCTCCATTGTACCCCACTTATAACGCTTTTTCATAACATCGCAGAGCTGATTAAGTTCAACCCATCCCTGCGGGTCCATCTCAATACCCACATCTTCAGGGAAGTGTCTAAGCGCACCGGAAATGAATCTCCCAAGCCTCTCTTCCCGATCATCATCCAGCACATAACGTCCTTCTTCTCCACAGTCAGGGCAACTTTCTCCCCTGAAATAGCCATGCTCTTTACATTTACGGATCATGATATCTTGCAAATACATCTCATAATTAATATAAGTTATTAAAATAACGCAAGAATCATACAAGTTTCTTAAAAACATGAGAAAGATACCAATTATAAGAACAGTAGGAAAATATAGTCTATTTTGAAGATTTGCAAACGTTTTCGTTACATTAATTTATCTGGAAGGATACTTAGACTAGTTTAACATAAGAAGAATGAATGTTTAAAAGATAATAGGCTATTAATTCGATTTCCATATCATCTATTCATTTTCAGGGTATTATCATGGACGAGATTAACGACATATATGAAAAACTCGGTGGCGTCATCAGCAAGGATGACTTTACACGCAAGGTGGAAGAAAAAGTAGAGCAGATGAGCGGACTCTGTGATACAAGAACAGCAGCTATGCTTGTTGCACACGATCTGGGTGTCAGCGACACTGGCGCAGAGCAGCAAATACAGAAGGTCTCAGGCATCACTCCAAACAGTGGAAATGTAAAGCTCATAGCTAAAGTAATGACCGTTTACCCTGCAAAGGAATTCAACAGGAACGATGGTACGGTTGGCAGGGTTGCAAACCTTATTGTTGCCGATGAGACCGGCTCCATTCGTCTTACATTATGGGATGACAGGGCAGATCTTGTAAAAAGTGGTGAGATAGAGATCGGACAGACATTCCAGATAGCAGGATATGTAAAAGAAGGATATTCCGGTGTTGAAGTAAATGTCGGTAACAACGGAGTGTTCTGTGAAAGCGATGAAAACATCGAAGCTCGTATAGAGTCCAAGCAGATCAAGGACATAACTAACGGCATGGGTGATATCAACATCCGTGCCAGAGTACTTGACATCTCTGATATCAGGACATTCAACAAGAGAGACGGTGGCACAGGCAAGGTTGCAAACCTACTCATAGGTGATGAGACCGGAAAGATAAGGGTTACACTCTGGGATGAACTTACAGATTTCACACAGCAGATCGAAGTTGATGATTCAGTTGAGATAATCAATGCCTATGCAAGAGAGAATAACTTCAACCAGCAGGTTGAAATGCAGGTTGGAAACCGTGGAACTATCAAAAAGATAGAAGAAGAAGTCGAATTCAAAGAAAGCTTCACTCCAATCTCTGATATCATTCCAGGTGAGTCATATTCCATCTCAGGACAGGTTTCCGGACTTGGAGAGATTAGGGAATTTAACCGTGATGATGGTACAGTGAACATGGTATCCAACATATATGTGTCAGACGACACTGGCAGAATAAGGATAGCACTTTGGGGTGACCATGCACTTCTTGTAGACGAGCTTGATATCGATACAAACGTTGAGATCATAGATGCATACTCAAAGTCAGGTTTCAATGATGAGATCGAACTCAGTGCAGGAAACCGTACAAGAATTAACATTCGCTAATAACTTCAATTGAAATACATTCCGGATGACTTCATATAGTCTATCCGGAACAACTCTATTTTTAAAAACAAAATCAATAGGACTGCTTTTAAGTGCATTTTGCATAGTATATTTTAGACTTCTTAATCCACGAACATCTATATATACAATAAAAGTCCAATTTTATTTAGTGGACTATAGGTAATCGCTTCCTTTAATCCAGTATTCTGGGGTACGTCTTATGGTCTTGAATGTTCATGATGACATGGAAACCGATGTCTCCATAATGGAGATAGAAAATGAGATGTCGGTCAGGGAAATAATGTCAAAGGATACTTTTGACATAGATACCACTGCCAGTGTTCTTGATGTTGCGAACAAGATGGCAGAAAGTGGTACTGGCAGCATTATCGTTACAGAGAATGGTGACAGTATCGGTATCATTACCGAGCATGACATTATGCTAAAGACCGTAGCCAGAAATGTGCTACCCTCTGAGATGACAGCTGCAGAGATAATGTCATCCCCTATCATAGCAACAAAGCCTACGACAAACATAATCGAGGCTGCTAAAATGATGGTCAAGTCTGATATCAGAAGGCTTGCTGTGATGGAAGGAGACAAAATAGTGGGAATGATAACGGACAGGGATATACTAGCCATAGCTCCGGGTCTGAACACTATTCTGGAAGAAATGATCGAACTGCATCATGAGAACAACGTTCATCAGGAACCGGAACTTGAACGTGGCATTTGCCAGCGTTGCGGGGCTCTGGTAGACAGCCTGACCGATGTTAACGGATTGATGCTGTGTGAAGACTGCAAAGAGGAAGAAGGTTACTATGACTAGTTCAGACTGGTCAACTGATAAAGGACACTTCAAGCTGGTGAAACAAATGTCTGTCCCGATATATCTTAAAAAAAGAAATGTATCGATCTTCAAAGCAACACCTGTATTTCGGCCGGGAAAAATTGTGAGTTCCTTGGTCTTCGTGTTTGCTGGATTTACTGTTACTGCAGACAGGCACAGAATATTACCTGCATATTAAGAAGAGATTTACTATAACAGCAGGTAGAATACGTTTTCCAAGAGGTTGGAATGTCTTTCGCAAAACATCTGTATATTATTACCATACATGACCAGTAATTTTGCGAGGTAGCGGAGCACAGTGATTTAATTGGAAATTAAATATCAGGTCCCAGAACCAGGATGGATATTCATCCCATTCAGGATAAAAGACCAAAAAACACAATATTCCGGAGCTAACGCTGTGCCTTTGGAAATTATAACAGCCTACATGAAAATGTTGCTGTATCAGTTGACGCTAATTGTTGATAAGGAGGTGGAGAAAAAAACCCGATACCAGCGGGAATACCACTTAAGGTGGTAATCAAAAACAATGGACCAGTTCCCTTTGGGAGAGTCCGGGTCCGAATCCATACTTAGGGCAGAGTTGAGAACAAAGAGCAAACAAAAGCCGCAAAAGGCACCGCTCTTTACAGAATAGACATTAGAAATATCCTGCAGGTCTGAACAAATTGAAGTTCAGGCTTCCAAAAAGGAGGAACAACATGAATGTGAAAGACATTATGAGTTCACCGGTATACACCATTGCACCGGACGAAACCGTAGCACATGCAAGAAAGCTTATGCTTAAGCACAAAATCAGCACCCTTGTGGTAGCTGAAAAGGAAGAGATGGTTGGTATTGTCACAAAGACAGACCTCGGAAAGAGGCTTGCACAGGCCGAACCAATGTGGAGAAGGAGGCCAATTGACAAAATACCGGTGAGCATGGTAATGCACGAGAACCCTATTACTATCTATCCTGGAGCTACGCCAGCTCAGGCCAGTGAACTCATGATAGAGAACGGAATTAACTCACTCGCTGTTGTGAACAGAGAAGTGCTTGGAATAGTAACAGGAACGGACATTATGAAGTATTACTCCGAGCAGGATATTAAGACAAAGGTTTCAGAAGTAATATCAGATGACATTGTGTTCGTTCACAGGCACCACACAATAAACCATGTGATCCATGAAATGGAGGAAAACCAGACCAACTACGTCATTGTAAATGATGATGCTGATGAAGCGGTCGGAATGATCACAACAGCCAGCGTTGCATTCAACCTGATGTCTGATAACGAGGGGAAGCTTCCTTCCAAGAACATCAAAATGACAAGGCGCTCAACACCTGCAGGAGTAAAGGAGTATCGCTACGTAAAGGAAGTGCCTCTTGTTGCAGAAGATATCATGACAGAACTCCCACATGTGATCGACATAAACAACAAGGCAACAAACGCAGCAAGGATAATGCTCTCAGAGCACACAATAGCACTTCCGGTCTCTAATGGAGGGAACATTGTAGGACTCATTAACAGGCGCGATATAATCAGGGCAGTACAGCAAGCATAAGCAGACCATAGGAACAAAACAAAGAAGAGGAATTGATATGGAAGTTAAGGAAATTATGGCAGAACCACTGGCCGTAGATAAGTCAGATACTATTTCCCATGCACTTGACATTATGGACAAGAAGGGAACAAGACGTCTTCTGGTAAAGCACGATGGAAAGATGCTTGGAATACTCACAATGAGAAACCTTACAAAGGAACTTGGAACACGTAAGAAGGGCAGCAAGCCCGCTTCTTCTCTGCATGTTGCAACAGCAATATCCGATAATTTCGTAAAGGTACTCCCGGACACAAAGGTCACCGATGTGATAACCCTTCTTGTCAAGAACGGAGGGGTGGCTGTTGTAGTTGAGAATGACCAGATAGTCGGATGGGTGACACCTAACGAAATACTCAAAAACAACAATTTCACCGGATTTGCCGGGGAGATTATGCAGAAGAGCCCGATTGTTGCAGGACCTGCTGACCGTGTCAGCCATGTAAGGAGGATAATGCTGGACAACAATATCGGAAGAGTTCCCATTATAGAAGGAGACAAACTTGTAGGAATGGTCACTGAGAAGGATATTGCAAAGGCAATGCGTTCTTTCCGTGATCTTGTTGAAGGAAGTAAGCAGGAATCCCGCATAAAGAACCTCATTGTTGAGGACATCATGAAGATGGGAGTAAAGACTGTTTACACCAATACGACTACAAGTGATGCAGCCAAGATGATGGTCGAAGAGAATCTTGGAGGACTTCCTGTCGTCAATCTGGAAGGACACATGGTGGGACTTATCACCAGGAGAAGTATCATCCGGGGAATGGCTGAATAAAGTCCCGGGTGAATGGAGATGAAAAACTCCAGTAGTTCAGAACTGAATATTGAAAAGGTGGCAGAGTTCCTTGAACTGCCATCTTCTAAGATTTCAGAACTCATTGAAAAAGGAAACCTTAAGCGTAACTGGGACGAATATTACGACATTTACAGGTTTCAAGGACATGCGCCTCATATGGAAGATGGGACAGTGCTCATTGACCACCATGGAGCTTTTGAACTGGTGCGTGGTTTCCCAAAGATAAAAAGAGCAATGCTCCTTGAGCCAGCTCTTCTGAATAATTTTAGTGGAATTCCTTCTGTTGCAGTTGAAGAGAAAATGAACGGATACAATGTCCGTGTTATAGAATTCAGAGGAAAACTTATTGCTTTTACACGAAGCGGCCATGTGTGTCCGTATTCCACTGAACGCGTGCAGAATTTTCTGGAAACCGATCTTTTCAGGGAACATCCGGACCTTGTGGTCTATGGAGAAATGACAGGGCCTGAAAATCCGTATGTTCAGAAAGAGGCATATGGGATAGAATCTCTGGATTTCTTTGTTTTTGATATACGTTACAAGAATACTGGCGAAGCTCTGCCGGTCCATCATCGAAGAGAACTTGCAGACGAATATGGATTCAACCAGGTCAGGTTCTTCGGTGATTTCAGCACCAATAGCGCCTCTGCAAAGATTATGAAGATTATCAGAGAACTTGGGAAAAAAGGACGCGAAGGGGTCGTTATCAAAGATCCAAAGATGGTATTGCAACCAGTAAAATACACATGTTCCGAAAGCAATTGTTCTGATCTAAGACAGGCGTTTAAATTCTACAATGAAGCCGGAAGAGATTATCTGTACTCAAGGGTCATACGTGAAGGCTTCCAGTCACATGAATGGAATGAAAGTGAAGAAGAATTCAGAGAGAGATGCCTGAGACTTGGAGAAAGCATACTCCGCCCCATGAAGAAAACAATTGAACAGGTAGAGAGCGGAGAAAGGATCTCCGATGAATTCCGCATACGTGTGAAGGACAGGGAAACCATCTTCAAATTCAGAGACTATCTCGATAGGTTCGGACTCTATATTGCAATGGACAAAATAGAGAGAATTGGGAACGAATATGTGGCTGATATCAGAAAAGTGAATAAAAGCACAAATGATAAGACACTTGCAATGCTAGAAGGTCAATTGTGGTCATGAAAAAGACATATATCTGAATAGATTAATTCGTAATCCACAACAAAGGGTGCCTATATGACAAAGATTGCTATCATCGGAAGTGAGAAAAGCGGTAAGACCACTCTTGCCGGAAAACTTGGAAAGAAAGGTAACGTCACTGACGTAACAATGTACGATTATGCCAAGAACGACAGCATACTCACAACCATTGATGCTACAGGCTATCCTGTATCCGTAAAGCCTCTTATTACAGCACTAAATCTCTCAGACATTGCACTTTTATGCATCCCGCCATCAGGACTTGACCCACAGGCAGCAGAATGTATCATTGCTCTTGACCTTATGCAATACAAGCATGGTATTGTAGTTCTTACAAAGGCGGATTCAACATATCCATTTGCTGTTGATGAACTGAAAGCCAAACTTCAGAATATTACAAAGGGAACAGCACTTGAGAACTGGGATTACATGTCAATTTCCACAACTTCCTTTGAAGGAATGGAAGAACTCAAAGAACTCATTTTTGAGATGGGCGCTAAAGTTGATAAGGAACAAAGGGAACTTGACGAACTTAGCCCCAGAATTATGATAGACCAGTCTTTCAATGTGACAGGTATCGGTTGTGTTGTTCTTGGTGTTGTTGAACAGGGAACTATCAACATGAAAGACAAAATGATCGCATATCCTACAAAGAAGGAACTTGAGATCAGATCAATTCAAATGCACGATGTGGATGTAAAATCTGCTCCAGCTGGTGCCAGGGTAGGGCTTGCACTAAAAGGTATCCAATCCAAAGACATTGACAGGGGATTTGTAGTCTCAAAGGAAGAGACAGTTGCAACAGACTTTGTGCTAAGTTGCAGAGTTTCACCCCTTGCAAAGTCATTCAATGTAAATGACATGTTACATCTTTATGTCGGACTCCAGTCCTCACCTGTAAGAGTTGTGGAGATCACTGAAGCTGGAAACACAGTTGAAGCCGCAAACCCTGGAAAAGAGTATACATTAAAACTTGAAGGAACAAAGGAAATTTCCTACATTAAAACCGACAGGTTCATTCTCTCTAACCTGGATGAAAAACAAAGGTTCATTGCTTACGGGCATGAACAATAAATATTTTTTTGAATATTATTTTAAACAACTAATTTATTTTTTCTTAGGTGTCAGATGCTTCGCACCTTCCAGAAATGATGGTCTTTCAACGACTTTAGCTCTTTCGATATTGTCGGGAAGGTCTACAAGTTTGGGCTGCCGTGTCACGTCTGATGAGCCGGAAAATGAATAATCGGCATCATTATAACCAGACTTTATATTGGAAACAGCAGACTCAGTCTTGCTTCTCTCAACAGTGAAATTTGGAGGAACTTCCGGTTCCACTTTACTGTTAACCATTCTGGAAAGTCCGGACTTTGTATCACGATCCTTTGCCTTGGAACCCTCCTCTTTTCCATTATTGTAATGTTCTTTTACAAAATCATGAAGACCATACTGATCGGCAAAGCTGTATATCTGTATCAGTTTGTCACGTACCCATCCAATTTCTGAGTGACGATGATAACCTACTTCAAAGCCCAGTCTTCTTGAAGCATCTGCAAGCTGGACTTTTCCGTCATGAGGAAGTTCTTTCTTCTCATCCTCTTGTTTTTTGAATATCCTTACCATAACAGACAACCGTTATTCTAGATAGCCTTCTACTTTCAATCCTTTTTCTGAGAAAGAAACGCTTCTCATATTACAATCATGCTTTGTTCCACGCATTTTGATAACCTGTATAGCACGGGTCATGGTCCTGTCATAAAGGAAATTATGCATGAATATCACACCATGCGCAGCAAACTGTTCAGTAGAATAAGCAGTCGGATCGGTCATTTCAGATAATATCAATGTAGTGCAACCCAGTTTCTTGAGATTGCGCATGAATCTGCTCATTTCTTTTTCCTGAAGTGACAGGTCCCTTGTTGTGAAACGGATAGCTGATACTGAATCAATAACGAGCCTTTTCACATCATATTCAGAGACATATGCAGCTATTTCTTTAAAAACCATTGAAGGAGAAGGTGCCTCAGTCTCAATTGAAGTTGTTCCTACATCGTAATCCGTTGTTATGAACTCATTAACTTCATCCATGTAACCATATTCCATACGAGGACCAAGATCAGCAAACAAGAGTTTTTTCATCTTGATAAAACCGGGAACATTCATGTCATAATTTGACATATCGTTGATAATGTTCTGCGGGCATTCCAGCAGGGTCACATAGAGCCCAACTTCGCCTGCACTTGCACCGCTGGCAAGGAACTGAACTCCAAAAGTTGTTTTTCCACTTCCGGGAGGTCCACTTAGAACATAAACCCTCTCTGTGAGCAAACCGCCCTGTACAAGGTCATCAAAACCCTCTATTCCTGTAGGTATTCGCATTGATATACTTCCCAAACGTAATGAATAATAATATACTAGTATAGTAATATAGTAATACAATTATATAATGCATAAGGTATTTCAATGCATCGATAATTTTAAAACTGGTAAAAGTGCTGAACATGAGAAATGGAGAAGGTCAAAATATTAACAGGTTCAATATCGGTACAAAGGATATCGTATGGACATGCAGGGTATTTATCCTATCTGTTTTTTGTGCATTTATTCTTGCTATGATAGCTTATATCCTGACATTCGTTTTTGCAGAACCGGAACCTGTGAGTGAACTTATAATGAGCACCGCTTCTGCCGCAACCTCAAAAGTTGAGGTGACCTCGAATTACATTAATCCCATGTGGGCGATATTCTTCTTTAACGGTCTTGCAGCGTGCTGTGCAGTTATAGGTACAGGTCTTTTCATGATAGTGCATAAGCTGCTGATTGGTGATATTTCCATGAGACCCAGGAACAGACATTACGCCAGTCTTTCAATTCTTATGGAAAAGACCATGATGCCCGTGTACAGGTTACTTATCGGTATCGCATCGGCACTTGATCCGGACATGTCACAAATAAAAAATGAGAACAATGAAAAAGCAGACACTATCTGGCAGTATTGCGGATATGGAAAATACGAATATCGTATGTTCTCATATATGCTTCCTTATACAGTTCCTCTTATGATACTGATAGTAAATGGAATGCTTATGGGAATCCTGCTTGCATTCTTTACTTTCAACGGAGCAATAACAGGCTTTGAACTTTTTAGAACTAAAGGGATACTTCTGGGAGTATTCTATAACGTGGTCTATTTCTTTATTTCAATAATACCTCACGGAATCATAGAGATCCCTACTATTCTTGTGGCAGCAGCAATTGGATATCATTTTGCTTATATTCAGGCACATGATGTTATCAAGAACAAGCTTTTTACCGGGGATGATATTGAAAGTCTTCTGACAGATTCCAGATACATTTTTGAGACCACAAAAGAATACCTTCTTTCAGCATATATGTGGAAAATGGTCGTATTGATCATTGTAGCACTTCTTATTGCAGCTTATATCGAGACCTATGTCACACTTGGAATTGTGGATAAAGTGATGATGATAATTGATGGAAATATCGAACCGTTCTTTGGTTGATCCGTTCACATATTATATTTCTTGTGCCTAAAATTAGGTATTTATATTGATATAACAAATATCTAGTATATCACATTTAATAAGGTGGTTAAGTTGGATAGGTGCTTAAAAATATTTTTCACAGCTCTAGCTATAACTATGCTAGTAGCAGGAACAATGACATCCGCCATGGCTGTCAGTTCCAAAGCGTACAGTTTTGAAGATAATCTTGAAGTTGCATTGCCCAATGTTGCGTATGAGGAGCTTTACGTACCAGGAGAAATACTGGTAAAGTTCAGTCCCGGAGTATCTGAAACTAAGATCAATGCGATGAACTCAAAAAATGAAGCAACTGTAACTTACACAAGCCCACATGCAGGATTTAAGATCCTGAAGATACCAAAGACGAAGTCTGTAGAGGAAATGGTTGAAATCTATAGTAAGAATCCTAATGTTGAGTATGCAACTGCGAATTATATTATGCATTCAACAATGATACCTGATGATGAATACTATAATGAACAATGGAATTTCAACTCACAATATGGTATCAATGTTGAACAAGCATGGGATACTTCCACAGGAGATGGAGTTATTGTAGCTGTCATTGATACAGGAATCGCACAAAATGTTCCTGATCTTGAAGGAGCCGATTTTGCATCTGGTTATGATTTTATTAACGATGACACAGATCCTACTGATGACAATGGCCATGGCACACATGTTGCTGGTACTATAGCACAATCTACGAATAATGACATAGGGGTAGCGGGAATTGCATACGATTGTACCCTCATGCCTGTAAAAGTATTGGGTTCAGATGGAAGTGGAAGTCTTAGCGCACTAATAAACGGTATATACTATGCTATTGACCACGATGCACAAATAATAAGCATGAGTCTGGGATTCAGCCCAAAATTGAACCCTAAATATTTCACATCTCTGGATATAGCACTTAATGATGCATATAATGCTGGTATAGTCATAGTTGCTGCTGCCGGTAACGATGGAATGGCTAAAATAGGATATCCTGCAGTCTACGATAAATGTATAGCTGTCGGAGCTACTAGATATGATGGAACACGTTCATGGTATTCTAATTATGGAAGTGATCTAGATGTAATGGCTCCCGGTGGGGACACATCAGTAGATCAAAATAATGATGGGCAGCCTGATGGTATCAAGCAGAACACATTAAGTAACCCTATAACAGGAGAACCTAGGTATCCATTATACCAAGGAACTTCCATGGCAACTCCACATGTGTCAGGTGTTGCAGCCCTTCTTATTGCAAGTGGTGTCAATGGTCCTGACAACGTTAGAGCTGCGATTGAAAACTCTGCACAGGATATTTATTCAACAGGATGGGACTTTGATTCAGGATATGGAATTATCGATGCTTATGCTGCCCTGAACTATTTCAGCACAGAAGACCCGACTCCATCAAACACTCAACCAATTGCAGATGCAGGCGGGCCATATACCGGTACTGAAGACGTTGCAATTACATTTGATGGTTCAGCCTCATCCGACTCTGATGGAGATACTCTCACATATACATGGAGCTTTGGTGACGGATCAACTGCATCGGGGGTGAGTCCAAGTCATATATATACAAATGATGGAACATACTCAATTACATTGATAGTAAATGATGGAATCATGGATTCTCAACCGTCTGGAACCACAGCCACCATTAGTTCAGCAAATAACCCTTCATCAATTTATGTTAATATTGATGAAATGAAATATACAACCAGAAATGCTGGACCAAATATTTTCGTAACTGCCAATGCAAAAATTCTAGTTACAGATGGAAATGGTGGTATCCTTGATGGTGCAACTGTCAACGGACATTGGGATGGCGCAACTAGTGATCTGGATATTGGAACCACAACATCGGATGGAACTGTAATGCTGTATTCGGACGAGGTAAAATATAAAGGTAAAGCTTTGAGTTTCGACTTTACCGTTGACTCTGTGACTAATGGTGGAATTACATATGATAGCACTGACTTTGGTACGGTTACCAGCGAAGTTAGATATCCATGATATTAAAAACAAAAAGCAATGAAAATAGTGTCCCTTTGGACACTAATCCTTCCTTTTTTACAACCCTTTTCTTAAATCCCTCATAACCTCTGCAACATTGCTCAATAACTGAGCAATAATCTCCTGGAACAAACAGACTCCAAGAACAAAATCTGACCTTCAGACTTGATAGCTTCTCAGAACATAGAATATACCTTTGAAAGACTTTTTGAGATTATCCCTTGAATTTCCATTTCAGTTATGATATCAAAGAAATGCTGCGCATCCTTCCAGAAATTGAAATAGAAATCGATCAACTGTAAAATACAAAAGAAGTATTATGAAAACACTGCTCTTATTTTACATGTAATTTTCTAAACACGCACTTGCATTAACAAGACCAAAACCGTAAAGTTCATCACGGCCGGTAGCACCAAAGTCTGTAGCTGTGGAAGCAAGTATTTCACGTACTTCTTCAGGGCTTAATGTATCGTCAGCACTGAGAAGAAGTGCAACAACACCTGATACGTGAGGTGTGGCCATGCTTGTACCCGCTATACTGGCATAGCCATCTTCCTTATAAGTTGAAAGGATGTTCACACCAGGTGCAACAAGCTCAACTTCTGGTCCGATGTTCGAGAAATCTGCAACAGAACCATTCTTTTCTATAGCAGAGACAGCAATCACCGAATCATAGGCAGCGGGGTAGCTGACATTTCCTCCATAATCGTTCCCTGATGCTGAAACAAGCACGATTCCCTCATCATAGGCTTTCTGACACATCCTGCGCATGGATATGAAGTCGGTACTGCTTCCAAGGCTCATAGAGATGACGTCCATATCATGCATTATAGCCCAATCTATTGCAGCGTTGATATCCGAGATCTGTCCGTCACAATCACTATTCAGGACCTTAAGCGCAT
Organism: Methanolobus vulcani; assembly: GCF_900100715.1. Taxonomy (GTDB): domain Archaea; phylum Halobacteriota; class Methanosarcinia; order Methanosarcinales; family Methanosarcinaceae; genus Methanolobus; species Methanolobus vulcani. Next base: position 31,150 of record NZ_FNCA01000009.1, read on the forward strand.
AGATTTCTGCATCCGGTGCCACACCTACGACTATTATGTCATCATTATCTACTGCAGCTATTATACCTGCCACGTGGGTTCCATGACCATTATCATCCATTGGGTCCATGTCCCCATTCACAAAGTCATAGCCTCCATAGTAGTTGGGTGCAAGGTCAGGATGGGTGTAGTCGATGCCAGTATCTATGACAGCAACCCTGACACCCTCACCTGTGAAATCGGGATGCACTTTTTCAGCATCTACACAGTCCACACCCCAGCTTGTCTCAGGGTCATCGTCCTTTTCCCAACAAAACAAGGAATTGGTTTTTAAAATACAAACCTCAGTATCTATTTCTATATATTCCACATCAGGCTGATTCTTTAAACCATTAATACTGTATCTGGGAATTTCTGCCGCAATTGCAGGAATGGCATGATATTGATATTTGATCACGCCATCAAGCGATTCCACAAGTTCAGCATCCGGGCTATCCTTGAATCCAATGATGACCGTTACTTTATCATCCAGCACCTGTACGGCAGCTGCAGATGCAATGATAGCCACAGTTAGAGAGAGTAAACTAAGCGCTATCAGAGCGTAAGTTTTTTTCAATTAGTACCACCGATTCAAATTGGAAATCATTCCAATTGACAATAACCAGCTGAAAATAGCTATAGTAACATATAAATTTTAGGATGTAATTTTCTTACCAAAAAAATATATCACAAGATAAACAATAGCATGCGCCTTTGGAGGACTTTATTAAAAATAAAAAAAGATGAATAATTAAAGGGAAAAATACCTTTTTGTTGTTAAAATAGCACTTTGCAGAATCTCAGAAAATAAAACATTATCACTACAATCCCTTAAAATCAGCCATACCTTTTGTAACATTGCTCAATAACTGAGCAGCTATTTCCTGAGAAGGCCATGCCCCAAGACCACAATCCGGGCCAGCATACTTGATAGATTCTCCAAACACGGAATATGCTTTTGAAAGCCTCTTTGAGATAATCTCCGGGGTTTCCATATCATTTATGATATCAGGGAAATACTGGGTTTCTTTCCAGACATTAGTATTATATGTGTCATTAAGAACCGCAACCAAATTGAATACATCAGTCCTTGCGATTCCGACCCTCATGTAGGAATCACTGTCTTCAAGCTCTTTTTTATCAATAAGATCAAGATAGGAAGGAGTAGCTGCAGATTCAACACCTATGACGCTGATATTCTCTGTCTGGCAGGCAAGTTTGTAATGCAGTGGAGAGTGTAGATGAATCTCCACATCACATCCTGCTTTTTTAGCTGAACTGCATGCAATATCCATGGCTTTTATGAGATCATTATCAGAGAACATGACCTGAGGATTGATGCCTATACTTGGCTCGTCAATTGAAACTGTCTTGATATTGAAATCTTTGGCAACAGAGAGCGAGTTCTTCACAAAGCGGTCAACACTTTCTCCAAGAAGGTTCAGTATGTCCACATATTCGGTTCCGCCAAACTCCTTAAGATAGAGCTCCAGAGGACCGGTTACACAAACACGGACATTGAGCTTTTCACCGCTTTCTTCCCTGTAGGCTTTTGCAACTTCGGAGATTGCTTCAAGTTCAATGATACGGGCATCTGAGACTTTGACTTTGAAAGGTTCCTCTGTGCACTCCGGGTCCCTGATAATAGAAAGGAACTGTTCGTTCATGTCCTGATACTGAGGATATGTTGGAACTTCAACACCAGCTTCCACTTTCATCATAAAAGCATCATTTATGACCCTGAACAGGTCTGCATCACTTTTCTTCTCAGAAAACCTTCCAGCCATCCACTCTTTTGATGTGCCTGCCGGAAGAGGAAAACTGCCAATGTCATCAAAGATAATCTCTGCCATGCCAATATTATTAGCCTGTATTTAACTTATAATTTTTGAGTCATAAAACTGATTCTCAAAAGTGATTTATTGACAGAGGCTTTGCGCTATTTACGTTAGCTTATACCAAAATTATTTCATTTCCCAGATCATATTGAATTATATGGGGAAATTGGGATTAAAGGAAGTCATCGCCATGGGAGTGGGCGGAATGGTTTCCGGTGGAATATTTGCAGTTCTGGGTGTAGCAATGCAAAGAGCAGGTAACGCTGTTGCGTTCTCTTTTTTGATTGCAGGAATACTGACATTGCTTACGGCTTATTCTTATGTTAAACTGACACTTCATTTCAAAGAAGAAGGAGGTACCTTTTCATTTATAGCGCATGCTGTAGATAACATGCATATTGCAGGAGTTATCGGATGGCTTCTGATAATAGGCTATGTAGGTGTAATGGCGCTTTATGCTTTTGCTTTTGGTTCATATCTTGTCAGTATGCTAGGATACCCTGTTAATTCACTGATAAGACAATTGATATCTGCAAGTATAATCTTTATTTTTGTAGGGTTGAATCTGTCTGGAGTGAAAGAAACAGCTATCTATCAGGATATTGCCGTATACCTGAAAATAGCACTATTGATCTCCCTTGCATTTCTTGGAATATACTTTTCGGACAATACTACAGAAGTCATAGATGCGTTTTTCAATGAGGGAATTTTACCTTCAATAACTGCATTCGCAATAATATTCGTTGCTTATGAAGGTTTTCAGTTGCTTACCTATGGTTACAAAGAGATAGAAAATGTGGATGAGAATCTTCCCCGTGGTATGTATATAGCTATAATCATAGCCATGTTGATCTATATCTCAGTTTCTTTCATGGCAACACTTCACATTACTCCGGAAGAAGTAATTACAAATAAGGAATTTGCACTTGGTGCTGCAGTCAGATCATTTCTTGGAACGGCCGGATTCATTATTGTCATAATCTCCGCCCTTCAGAGCACTTCTTCCGGAATTAATGCAACCTTATTCGGAACAGCTAGACTTACCCGCAAGATTTCAATAGAAAATGAACTCCCAGAAGTATTCTCTTACCAAAATCAAAAGAAAATACCTGTTTACTCCCTAATAATAATAGGCATTCTAAGTGCATCATTTGCTTTTATGGGCACACTTGAAGAAATAACCACATTCGGATCAATTGTTTTTCTGATTGCAGACGCTGCAGCGAATTATGCAAACCTCAAATTATACAAAAAAACAAACTCAATATTCTGGATTCCACTTGCAGCTTTGACAGGTTGTATTATTGCAATTCCTATAGTCTTCTATCACTTGTATATGAATCAGTTCCACGTGTTAATATCAATTATCTCCATTTTTGTCATCATGCTTCTTCTCAATGGTTTTTACATAATGAATAAGAAAAGAACAAAGAATAATGCTTAACAAGATGGAGAAAAAAGAAATGAAGAACAAAAATTCATTTATTTTCTAAGAGTAGCTGAGATCTTTGAAACATAATAATTGATGCACATCTGAGAGTAGTCCAGAGATTTAGGAGACATATGAGAAATAATCTCATCTGCGCATCTTGTTGAGTTCTGGCTGCACTCAGGCATTCCATACTTTTCACGATGATTGGAAACTTTTTGTAACATCAGGTTCTGAAAATCGATAACATCAATCTTTTCTTCTGAACTGAGCTCTTCAAAGCCATTCTTTAAAGAAGCAAGCTGGTCCTTGTTCTCTTCGGTCATTTCAATATCTAATATAGGATTTTTCAATTCCATTGGTACCACAGGAAAATATATTTGACTAACATTAGATATAGTTTTGGTAATTATATTAATTTAATATATACGAAGTGAATATTTACGTAGCATACCGATTTTTGACATAAATATTATAATTAGGAGAAAAATAACCACAGAATATACAATAAGAGATGAAATCAATCATACATGAAAAAATAATTGCTTCGGATAAAAATACCGAAGCTTAATCTTGTTAGAACTATTTGTTCTGTTAATTGTCAGAAGGCAATGTCAGCAACAATCCAATGTTTGCAAATGCCTCTGCAACCTGCTTGAAAGCAATAAGGAACTCTTTTTCACTCAGGTCAAGATCAGCTGCCATTGGTTCTGCTGCAAACCATATCTCTTTCTCACTGTCTCCACGGGTAAGTGAAACACAGGCAAGCATGTCAGCCTTGGTGAGCCTGTAAACAGAATCCCTGCCTGTAGGAGTTACCCAGGATGGATGAATGTTTTTGAGTTCATTTACAAACCTGTCCCAGTTAATTGTTGCAGATGCTTCAAGGTTAAGTTTGACAATTGCACGGTCTCCGGTAACTTCCTTTTCAATGACCTTGACAAGCTTCTTATATTCTGGATCAGACTCGTCAACTATCATAGCCTCTTTCTCAAGCTTTTCTGCTTCATCAGCAAAGAACGGAGCAAGGTTCACAGTATCAGATGGTTTTGTAGCCAGTGATACGCCAAAAAAAGCAACTCCACTGAGCACCATTCCTAAGATAACACCATGGTTTGAAAGTACTGGGTGAATTGTGTCAAGATAAGCTGTTGCAAATGGAGGAGTATTTGCAAGATCCACGGTTGTCAGTGCTATCTGTACAACTGCACCAACAATAAGTCCTGCAAGAGCACCTTGCTTTGTTGCACGCTTCCAGTACAAACCTCCCATCAGAGGGAAGAAGTAGGCTGCACTTGCAATGAAGGTTGCAATGTGAATTACATCGATAATACTGTCAATGTAGAATGAAAGAACAGTTGCCAATGCTACAATGATAAGTACACTGATCCTGTTTATTGTCATCATCTGTTTCATTGTTGCATCAGGCTTTATGTATCTCTGGTAAATGTCACGTGAAATACATGAACCACCTGACGTTGCAAATGTATCTGCAGAAGACATTGCTGCTGCTGCTAGACCCACTGCACAAAGACCAATTGCCAATGGTGAAAGTGAACTTACAATGTAGACAAGAAGAGCTGGCTCTGCTGCTGCCATTGCACCCATTCCGATCTCAGAGAATGAAGCCGGTATCTCAGGATAAATGTGGTTAAGTCCAATTGCAATAGCAGTACATGCCACACCAAAGATAAGAAAGATCAGGAAGGAACCAAGGATCATACCAATTCTTGCTGACTTCTCATCTTTTGCAGCCCATATCCTTTGCCATGGATCCTGCTCTGTGATCCATCCGGGAATGATGGCAAATATGGCAATAAGAACCGCAGGGATACCTACTGAGAAGGGATTCCACCATCCAGAAGGCATGTCACCGAAAAGATCAGAAGTTGTCATAGCAGGGGCATCTACAGTGCCGGATGTTGCTGCAGTAACAACCACAAAAGCGATGATTAGTGAAAATGTAGCAAGCATAACAAACTGCACCACATCGGTCCAGATAACTGCAGAGAAACCTCCAAGTGTTACATATACTGAAATTGCAAGAGCAACAATGGCTGCTGCATATATCGGTTCAAGACCAAAGAAAATGTTCAAAACAAGTGAGAAACCCTTGATATCAGCAACAGCAAAAAGAGCCATTACTATTGCAATAACAATCGCTACCGGACCACGAATAGTACTGCTGAACCTCTGTTCCAGAAGTTCTGGCTGTGTGATAGCAGGCAGATGCTTAATCTTACCAACAAGAAGGGCAATAAGCAGCAATGCAAGGATGTTCGGAGCAACAAAACCCCATATAGAACCCATTCCAAGCAGCATATAAAAACCAATTACAGCTAGTATTCCACCAGCCGTCATCCATGAAGATGCTGCTGAGAAACCAATACCCAGTGCGCTTATCTTACGGCCCGCAAGCCAGAAATCAGTTACAGACTTCTGCTTTTTTGTGAAATATAATCCTATACCTATCAGTCCAAGCAAGTAGACTGCCATTAATACAAGGAATATCTGATAACTTTCCATAATAACTACCTCATATAATAATTAATATGGCCTCGACAGAAACTATCAAAGACCTTTATATATGTGGTATAACTCTTATTATGATAAGTATATAAGCGTTTTCAAAAAATACAGTTTATGTTTAATCAATTTTATTTACCTTTATTAATTTAACTGAATCTATTGATAGCTATTTTAACAGAACAAAACCAAAATACAAAATTAAGTTGAGTTAATAAAAGGAAAGTTTCCCAACTTTAACCATTAAATTGAATACTCAATTCTATGCTCAATCCAAAATAATATTATCATTCAGATACTATTTCCTAGCATGACCCTTGAGCCGGTTCACATAAAAGAGATACATGAAATCGTCGACCGCATCGATAAATGTTTCAAAAAAGATGAAAATGACAACGATGACAATGAAAAAGTGAAGAACATATTTGAAAGGCTCAGAAAGCTTGAATACAATGATAAGGTAGTTTTAAGATCAATCGGGTCTGTCAGACGTGGAAAAGCAAGTATTGAAAGATTGCTGCATTCTGAAGATCCATATCCTGTCTCATATTCCTGTGACAGTGGAAGCACCACTGCCAAGACATTTGACAATGGACTATACATCGATTTCTGCCACTGTGCAATAGCCTGTACACCTACTGACCTTGACGTTCACAGCAAAAGAACAATTGTTGCAGCAGCTTATACTCTGAGTGATAAAGTATATCTTAATACCAGCAACAACTGGGAATCTTTTGACAACGGCTGCGGAAGAAAAAAGATAATTCGTGTGCAACCCGGACTGCTCAACAAAAAGGTCACTGACATACTACATGATATTGCTCTCTATCTTTCAGAATCAGAGCACATACTCTGGATGCTTGACAGCATTGGAAATGATGATTTTTTCATAATGGATGGTCCCATTTATCCTAAAAGGATAATGTACTGGATGGTAGTAAATTCCGAGGATGTGGACATCAGTATCGACCCAAGCAGCAGGAAGATCATTCAGAACTACATTGACATAATGGACCACCATATTGAGAATATGAAGCCTCTTGTGGGTTTTGTGAAGAACCCGGAGGACATGCAGATAATGCTTGCACTGAGAAAACAGGAACCTGAACTTGATCTTCCGTGGCTTGTGGATGCACAGTTCTTCAAAAATGCATTATCACTTGAAAGAACTGGTTTGAAGAAGCGTGAAGCTGACAAATATATTACTTATACAAACTGGTTCGTGCAGCCAAACCAGTTCTACGAAAAGATGTTGAAATCAACATCACCCCTAGTTGCTGAAATGACCAGCAGCAAATTTGATGCAGAGGATTATGCCCTCAGTTTCTTCATGGCATATGTGCCGAAGCTAAATACTATTTTCAAGATAGAATCGCCTTATGGGCTTGTGAAAAACGAAGAACTGAGAAACCGGATGACAAGAAAAGTGCTCTATGACCTGGCACTTAATGGAATACCAAAGACACTTTCAAAAGCTGATTCTATAGCAAAGATACCGGTTCCTGAAAGAAAGAATATCATTGACAGGTTCAGGAATTCAAAGATTGATACTAATTACAACAGCATAAGATGGGATGAGAAGGATGAGAGATAAGGACATACTTTCTTTTGCAGGCGACATGGATGATGATCTGGAGATCGAGATTCCGGCAACTGACAAAAAACTGAGTGTAAAGAGAGAAGACGATTTTGAGGAACTTGTGCCTGAAACTGATAGCAAGGCATATACGCAGAATGGAGTTTCAGATGAGGCATTCGGTATAATAACCACAGGAATAGACCCGCTGGAGATAACAGAAGCCGGAGCAAGAATTACCGGATATATTACAACATCACACCGTCAGAAAGTGAGGCTTGGAACCTATGTCATGGTTCCATACGGAGACGAAGATCTGTTCGCAAGGATATGGAAACTCCAGTACCTTCAGGAATATGCTGTTGATGATGCAACAGAGATACACTCACGCAGGATGCTGCAATCCAATACAACAGATGAGGTTGACTACAAATTCCTAGCTTACCTTGATCCGATTTGCATTCTTTACGAACCAAGAGGAAGAAAAGGAATCCTTGATAGGAGAATGAGTGACAGGATACCACGCCCAAATACTCCCATTTTTCCTGTAACTGATAAAAAAAAGATACAGACGGGTCTCAATATTCCTGAGGAAGGAATTTTCATGGGACATTTGAGTGTTGGCGGGGAACTTGTCAAGACACACGCATTCCCATCGACTGTCCCATATTACCTGAGAAATGATTACTCAATGGGTGACCCTTTAATTTTCAGACACATGCTGGTCTGTGGAAGTACGGGAACTGGAAAAACATTCCTGACAAAGAACCTGCTGCGTCAGTTCATGAGTGAGAATAACCGTTACAAGCTCCGTGGTTCTGAGGAAAGAAGAAATCCCTGTCTGGTAATAATGGACCCGCAGGATGAGTATTCCCAGCTTTTTGAGGACAACCCTGAAATTACAGACGATGACGAATTGACATTTGAAGCTGAAGATGTTAATTTCGGTGCCTGTAAGAACACCAAGACTTTTGTTGCAAAAATCAATGGTGAAGCCTATACTGGCAGATCAAGAGCAGAACAAATAGAATTCACAATTCCTTTTGAAATGGTGCAGAATAATTCTTGGCTCATTGCACCAGTAGGAATGACAGAATTGCAATACGTTGGAGTTGACCTGCTGCTTGAGGATTACTTCAAGAAAACCGGACAGCACACTTACAGCGGTTTCATGGACTTTATTGACAACGATATTACAAGAGACCTGTATGTTGAAAGCGGAAAGATACACGAATCTTCCTATGATGGTATCGTGCGCAGGGTAAAGAACCGTGCCCTTGCAAGAGTATTTGATCAGCCCGCAAGACCGATTAGTGAACTTCTCGGACAGATTTTCAAACCCGGACAGGTGAGTGTGTTCCCTACAGAGTATATCACAAACTCACGCATACGTGACATCATTACTCTTACTTTGATGAGTACAATAGTCGATAACAAACTGAACACTTCTGGAGAGGCTGCCGTTAAAGAAACCCCTATAATCCTGGGGCTTGATGAAGCTCATCGTTATCTTGCAAAGGCAGGAGGAGAACACTCAAGGAGACTCATCTCTAAGTTTGCCGATGCTGCTCGCCAGGGAAGGAAGGAAGGACTTGGACTTTTCCTTATCACTCAGGATCCACAGGACATTGACGATACAATTTTCAAGCAGATCAACACGCGCATAATTCTCAATCTCAGTAATGATGCGGCAATCAGTACAATGAAGGTGAAAAAGGAATTTGAGAAGAGAATTCCTTACCTGAAAAAAGGACAGATGATTGTGCAGAGTCCTGATAACAGTGATATGGTTGAGATTATGGGGCTTTCACGGTGTGTTGTGAAGCATGTATGACCGGATTTATAAATTAAATTCCATTCCTTAAGATATATATTTGCTTTTTGAATTTTATTTAGAAAAGCATATATATTGTTTGGTGCCCAATTTAATTTAAGCAGATGCCAATTAGTGTTTACTCAGATTAATGTATAAAAAAATTCTCAAATTGCAATTCTGAATTTGGGAAGGGGGAAAATATGACCAACGTACCAACTGTAGAAGCAATTTTGGCTTTCATAGCCTTGTTGACCTTCCTTCCTTTTGTGGTGGGGGTTTTTTTTCCTACATCTTTTTTAGAAATACGAAAATATCATTTTTAGGAGGAATTATTTCACTACCCCTATCCATTTTAATATGGTTCATTATTAATCTACCGATTTTTTTCGATGCACTGTTTGCAGGACTCCTTTCCAGCATATTAATAGGATTTATACTTTACAAATTTAAAAATTGGGAAATATCCACCATAAAATCGAATGTAAAGGGTACATTAAAAGTTTTTAATCGAAGAAATCTTTCTCTTTTGATCATTGCAATTTTAGTGCTAATTTCAATAGTTGTGTATGGTTTAAATCAGGAAAAAGAACTTGAATTCAAAGTAAATGACCCGAAAGGTGATATGAGTTACCGCGAGCTGAATGGGTCAGAATACGAACTTAGAGGATATGACCATATAGATATTACTCGGTTGGAATCAAAAATCGTAGGTGATTCGGTAGTTCTGGAAATGGAGCTTGCCGGAAACGTGTCTGAAAAAAAAGCTGCAGAATATGATTTTTTTATCTATACAACGCGTTATAGTTCCCCTGACACATCAATTTCCCGCAGAGAAATGGAAGAAAATAGCAATATTCTAAGAGGGTATATCCCTTTAAAATCGCTAGAAGGACGAAATATCTTTGTTGTCACAGCAGTTTCTTCAGATTATACCTACAATCCTAATCTCGGCAGAGAAGGAGTTTCTGACTCATGCTCTAAAAAGAGGGCTTTAGGCGGTTATCTGCAATCAGCAGAATATTTACTAAAAATACTGTTGACACCTTTGGGTAGTATTTTGTACATGGTTGAGTAGAATCCGGCGAATATTACATACCGGCCCTTCTAACCGAAATGTATATATGACACAAATACGTATGGATGTCTCGCTCAACTGAGCATGACAACGCGGGCCGGTAGCTTAGCCAGGCAGAGCGACGGACTCTTAATCCGTAGGCCAGGGGTTCAACTCCCTTCCGGCTCGCATCTTACTATCTTTTTTTCTGAAGTTCTCGATTTTTGAGAGCAATCACTATATTTCTATTTTAGCCATGGTGTTCTGAACCAGAGATTCGAAACATTGTTTCATAACATTATAAGTTGATGCGCACAAATTCTTATATTCGGGTTACAAACTTAATTACATGCGCAGGGTGGAGTATATAAGGATTGCATATTCGAGACCATACAGTCCTACAACCCTTTACAGGTGGAAAAATGAAGTATTACAGGGAGATTACAGGTTCAATCATCGTGTCAATTCTGCTTATTGCCACTATATCTACTTTTATACTATGCGGTACGGCTGCTGAGAACACATCTGACTCGGAAAAACCTTACTATGCACTGGCGGGTTTCATGCTGAATCCAAGTGACAGTGATAAAGAGCTTATAATGCAGAGGATAGATGAATCTGATCAATTATCAGAAGATGAAAAGACTGAACTGGAACAGGATCTGATAAATGTCTGGAACAGATACCCTGATAATACAGAAGAGGACCTCATTACAGTGAAAAAAGTACTTGATATTACGGTAGCGGTTGCAGAAAAAGAAAAAGCGACAGAGACCACAACAATTGAGACAACGGAATACAACACAAAAACCGAACTAGAGGAAGAGATTCCGGCAGAAGGAACCATAGAAAACACTACTGAAAACATAGAGACTACTGCTGAAAACGTAGAGAATACTCCTGAAAATATGGATACCAGTGATGAAAAGAATGAGACACAATCTGCAACTGCAACCCCCGGATTCTCAGCTTTAAGTCTTGTTTTTGTCATCTCACTTATTTTGATCAGAAGGAAACGGTAAATTTAACCGGTTTCAACCGGCTTCCGTTTTTTTTATTTTTCGATTACTGTTCTGAAAACATTCCATTAGCCTTATCTATCTTTGAATTTTATTTGATTCAAAAAGGTGAAACAATGCCAAAAGTGAGTCTTGACATTCCCCAGGAGCTTCTTGACGACCTCAACAAACATGTTGGAGATAACAAGAAGTTCGTCACACAGGCTGATGCTATAAGGACAGCCGTGCGTAAAATGCTTGACCAGCTCGATGATATAGACCGCAGGCACGGCAGGCTGGACGAGTAAATTAAAAAATGAAAACGAAATTAGATCTTATTTTGTGCCTGCAGGCACTTTTCAGATTCAGTGATCAAAGGCTTTTCAAATACTCAATACACTGCCTGCCTTCATCGAGGTTCATCATTTCAGTGACCATCATGCCTTTGTAACCTGAAATGCTTTCCATGAACTTTTTCCAGTCCACGGTTCCCTGTCCAAGAGGAAGGTGTTCGTCACGTTTTCCATGGTTATCGTGGATATGCATGTGTTTGATCTTTCCAAGGCACTTTTCCACGAACTCATCAACAAATCCATTAGTATTAGCATGGCCTACATCAAGAGTAATTCCAACGTTTTCCCTGTTGACATCTTTCAGAATATCCAGCATCTCATCGGGATTCATGCCGTATATCTTTGGCATTTTGGGCATGTTCTCAACCGCAATTACAATTCCCATGTCTGCTGCATGATCGGAAAGTTGCTGAATTGATTCAACATTCTTCTTCCAGGCCTGGTCCTGAACCTGGCTTCCGTATGGGGAAAGATAACCCGGGTGAACCACAGCAAGGCTCACAAAATCAGATCCCATGTCCAGACATTTTTTCATCTGGCGCATGATCTCGTCATGAATGCCTTTATTGAGGCCTGCAAGGTTCATATCAGAGAATGGCAGGTGCATTGTGAGTGTAAGGTTGGTTGTTTCGGATATGTCACGTACCAGATGGATATTTTCATCACTGAGGGTCTGTGAGCCTTCCTGGACAATTTCCCAGCCGGCGTATCCCATATCCTCAAGTTCGTAAGCCCAGTTGAACTGGTCCCCAACTGCTGCACGTGATGAAAAACTCAGGTTTGTGACATTCATATTAAACATCCCTAATATCCATTTCAAAATCAGGAACACCATCTTCTGTTGGTGGTGTTAGCCAGTCAACGAACCTTTGCATCTCCCCTTCATTATCGGCTGTTACGGTGACATTGATAGATCCAAGTGGTTCTTCCTGTGCAGGATAATTCAGGCGGCCGACGCTTGCAACCTGCTTGCTGATGATAAAAGAAGTTGACAGGCCATCCTCTGACCTACCGACATTAAGCCTTGTGCGTGAAGTGTCAATAGTTTCCTCCTCTCTTATCTGGAAGTGAATATTTTTCAGCGCATAGATGTCACTCTCACCGGTGAACTTCCCGCTGTACTCTGAGCTTTCCTCGTAATCAAAATCAATCTCAGGGAAGAGTTGGTCAAGAGCTGAGAAAACTTTGTCCTTGCTCTCTGTAGGGTTTACGACTGCTGAAACTGTAACTTTTATCATGATAACTTTCCTGCCGGTTATGACTGTAAGTTTTATGGAATTCTTCTTTGAAATAATTCCTGAAATTTATTTATGAAAACTATTCTTTATGCCTGTTCCTTACTCCACAAGTGCCAGGATACTTTTCCTGAACTCATCAAGAGTGTTATTATTCTCAACAACAACGTCTGCAATTTCCATTGCTTCACCCATTCCCCAGCCAAGCTCACGTTCATCCCTGACCTTAAGCTCACTAATATCTTTCATATCATCGCTTCTCTTGCGGGCAAGCACGCGATTGAACCTTATCTCAAGAGGAGAATCCACGGAAACAAGGGTGAAATCTGATCCAAAAGCCTCTTTGAATCTCTCTACTTCAGGAACGCTGCGAACACCATCAATACCTATGAAATCCTCATTTGCAGCCTGGATCTTCGGGATACATCTCTTTGCAACAGCGTCTCTGCCTTCCTTTTCACGCAGGTCGGTGCCCACACCGCCTGTATTGGCGTCGGTTGGCTCAAGTCCTCTGCGTACAACCTCTTCCCTGATGACATCTCCCATATTGATAACAGTGATACCTTTCTGGCGCAGAACAGATGCTGCCTCTGATTTGCCTGAGGCCGGCATTCCAACAAAAGCTAAAATCTTAGTCATAGATGAACCTGTCTTCTTTTATTAAGTTAGTAAAGGATAAGTCTTAAAACTCAATTTCCAGTGATTTAATAGATTTTTCCATACATCCTACTTATATATTAGTATACCCTTCGATAGGACAATTCCAATGAAAATCGCTGACATTAATATTCCTGGAAATATCCTGCTTGCACCAATGGCCAATGTGACAAACCTTCCTTTCCGTCTCATGTGTAGAAAATACGGGGCATCCATCACTTATTCAGAAATGATAAGCTCGGATGCTGTCATATACGAGAATGAGAAAAGCATCAGCCGTGGGATGAGCTGCGAAGAAGAAAGACCGCTTGGAATTCAGATTTTTGGTAATTCTGTTGAAAACATGACTGAAGCAGCTCTAAAGATAGAAGAGATCTACCAGCCTGAAATTATCGATATCAATTTTGGCTGCCCTGCAAGACTCCTGACAAAAGACGGCTGTGGGTCTGCACTTCTAAGGTCACCTGAACTTATTCATGAGATAGTTACAGGGCTTACAGATAATCTGTCCACTCCTGTAACCGCGAAAATACGCATAGTTGAAGATATGGAAAAGACACTGAAGATCGCACACCTGATCGAAGACGCTGGAGCAGACGCATTAACAGTTCATGGAAGGACAAGGCAGCAACAGTATTCCGGAAAAGCTGACCATTCTTACGTGAAAAGGATAAAACAGGAACTCAGCATCCCTGTTATCGCTAACGGTGATATTATTGATGAAACATCAGCATGGCAGGTATTGGATTATACAGAATGTGACGGTATAATGATCGGCAGGGCTGCAATGGGTAATCCTTTCCTTTTCAGGAGAATTTCCCACTACCTTGAGACCGGGGAAATACTGGAATATAAGGAATGCAGCCAGAAAATTGCAGACCTGAGAGAATACTTTGGGCTTTTAGAGGAATATGACCTGATGCATACTGTCAACATAAAGGCGCAAGCACAGTGGTTCACCCGTGGGATGAGAAATGGCAGACATATAAGGAGAAGTATTGCCAGCTCAAAAAACATTGAAGAGATTTTGCAAAGTCTGGATGAAATGTGCAAACATGCCGAGTGATACCATTTATAAATCAATCATTATGTTTTTAATATACTTATTTTTATTAATTGATGGTGTATTAACACCGTAAATTACCGAAAGACTAAATAGTAATTAACCGATTCTACACAATTAAACATTGCATATAACGTCAGTTGACGAAAAATATGATACTTTTATGGTATTAATTTTCGACACCTTACGTGCGATGTTTACCGATAAAAACGTACAGAAAATCGGAATAATTTGTTATATCTATTATTACACATGGTTTATGGAGAATTCTAGATGAAAGAAATACGCATACACGGTCGTGGTGGTCAGGGCTCTGTCACAGCTGCTGAACTTCTGGCCGTTGCTGCTTTTGCAGACGGTAAATTCAGCCAGGCCTTCCCCGCATTCGGAGTAGAAAGAAGGGGTGCACCGGTCCAGGCATTCACAAGGATCAACAATGAACCAATCAGGCTCAGAAGCCAGATCTACGAACCTGATTACGTTATTGTACAGGACCCTACACTCCTTGAAGTAGTCGACGTTGCAAGCGGTCTCAAGGAAGATGGCATACTTATCATTAACAGTGACTTTGACGCTGACAAGTTTGACCTTGATACCAAGGCAAAAATAATGACTGTCAACGCAACAAAGATCGCACTGGATATTATTGGAAGACCTATTGTAAACACAGTTCTTCTGGGTGCTTTTGCAGGGGCAACAGGCGAAATAGAGCCTGAATCAATCATGGAAGCTGTTAAGGAAAGGTTCCCTGGTAAGGTAGGAGAAAGGAACGCTGAAGCTATCCAGGAAGCATACAAGATGATGAAGGAGGCTAAGAAATGAAGATTCTTCCAGGTGGAGTCTGTGAGGCAGGCACAACCAGAGTAAACAAGACTGGTGGATGGAGAACTTTCAAGCCGGTTTACGATTACGACAAATGCATAAAATGTAAGTTATGCGAACTCCTTTGCCCGGACAGCGCAGTAAACCCAAGAGATGACGGATACTTTGAGTTTGATTACGAATTCTGCAAAGGATGTGGAATCTGCGCAAACGAATGTCCAAAGAGCGCAATCACAATGGTTCTGGAGGAGAAGTAAATGGCACCAGAAAACAAACTTGACAAAAGCAAGATGGTCGTTGTCGAAGGTTCATACGCTGTTGCACACGCTGTAAAGACCTGCAGACCAAATGTAATTTCAGCATATCCAATTACACCACAGACCCACATTGTAGAGGATCTCTCACAATTCATGGCAGACGGTGAGATTCCTAACTGTGAGTACATCAATGTAGAATCTGAGTTCTCAGCACTCTCAGCACTTGTCGGTTCTTCAGCCGCAGGAGCAAGATGTTACTCTGCAACAACCTCACAGGGTCTTGAACTCATGCACGAGGTACTGTTCAACATATCAGGTATGAGACTGCCTGTTGTAATGACAATTGCAAACAGGGCTGTCAGTGCACCTATCAGCATATGGAACGACCATCAGGATGCAATCTCCCAGAGAGATACCGGATGGATACAGCTCTATGCAGAGAACACACAGGAAATCTCAGATATGACAGCACAGGCATACAAAATATCAGAGGATAAGGACATCCTTATGCCTGCAATGACCTGTATGGACGGTTTTATCCTTTCACACGTTTACGAACCTGTTGTACTTCTTGAACAGGACCTTACAGATGAATTCCTGCCTAAATACGAACCTGAGAATGTTCTTGATCCAAAGAACCCACTGAGTTTCGGTGCTTTTGCAGACCCTAACTACTATACAGAGTTCAGGTACTTGCAGGAGCAGGCAATGCAGAAAGCCCTTAAGAAAATAGAGGATGTAGCAAATGAATTCTACGACGTATACGGAAGATACTACGGAGGACTTATTGACGAGTATCGAACAGACGATGCAGATATCATCATCATGGCAATGGGATCCATTGTCGGAACCATTAAGGACGTCATTGATAAACTCAGGAACAGGAATGTGAAGGTTGGTGTTCTAAAGGTCAGGTCATTCAGACCATTCCCTGTTGAAGCTATTAAGAATGTTGTCAAGGATGCAAAGGTTGTTGTTGTGCTTGACAAGAACATTTCACTCGGACTTAACGAAGGTGCACTCTTCACCGAAACAAAGTCCTCACTCTACAACACAGATGTCAGAGTACCTGTTGTAGGTTACATGATCGGTCACGGTGGACGTGACATCAAGATAGACACCATCGAGAAGATCATCGATGAGGCTACAGAGGTTATGAAAACAGGTATCAAGATCGAAAGCCAGTTTACCGATGTGAAGGAGGAACTAATATGAAATCATTGTTAGCCCCAGGACATAGAGGATGTGCAGGTTGCTGTGACGCAATGGCTGCAAAGTTCACACTTATGGGTGCCGGTGAAGACTGTATTGTCATCAACCCAACCGGATGCCTTGAAGTTATGACCACCCCGTTCCCTGAAACTGCATGGGATGTACCATGGGTACACTCACTTTTCGAGAATGCAGCTGCAGTAGGAGCTGGTGTCGAAGCTGCCCTTAAAGCACTTGGTAAGAAAGGAAACACCAAGGTCGTTGTTATGGGTGGAGACGGTGCAACACTGGATATCGGAATGCGTTCTATTTCCGGTGCATTCGAAAGAGGGCATGACTTCACCTATGTCTGTATTGACAATGAAGCCTACATGAACACCGGTGTTCAGAGAAGTGGTGCAACACCTTACAATGCTTCAACCACAACAAGTCCTTCAGGAAAGGTTTCATTCGGTAACCCAAGACCAAAGAAGAATATGCCTGCTATCATGGTAGCACATGGCTCGCCATACGTTGCCACAACATCACTTGCATATCCAAAGGACATGATCAAGAAGGTGCAGAAGGCCACTGAGATTGAAGGACCTTCATATATACACTGCCATGCGCCATGTACAACTGGCTGGGGATTTGATACTTCAAAGACAGTTGAAGTCGCTAGGATGGCTGTACAAACAGGTCTCTGGCCACTGTATGAAGTGGAGAACGGAGATATCACCAAGGTCAGAAAACTTGGAAAGAGTATTAAGCCTGTTGAGGATTACCTCAAGATGCAGCGCCGTTTCAGCCACCTCTTTAAGATGGAAGGCGGTGAAGAAGAGATCGCAAAGATCCAGGCTATCGCTGACAAGAACATTGAAGTTTACGGGCTCTAAACCCGTATCTTTTCTTCTTTTATTTTCTCTTTTTCATTCGTAATCCTTATATTCCAATACTCACTTTCTGTGAGTTCCCACCATGCCTGATTCAGATATGTCATGGAGGAGATTTATTTCATTGATTTGTATTTATGACAATATATTGAGAGGAATCTATTCTTGATAAAATATTGTTTCCGTTATTATTTTTAGTTCTAGTGGAAACACTGGGGTACTCAATAAAGCTAAAAAGTATCAAATTATAATTCATCCCATGACCATCCAATCACCTGTCCCTGACAACAGAGAAAATTTTGACGAAATATTCAGGCTCCTGCAAACAGAATATCCCAATGCTGAGCCTATGCTTCATTTCAATAATCCTCTGGAACTGCTGGTTGCAACAATTCTCTCAGCCCAGTGTACTGACAAACAGGTGAACAAGGTCACACAGGTTTTATTCAAAAAATACCACAGTGTTGAAGATTTTGCCAACGCTGACCTCACTGAACTTGGAAAAGATATCTACACCACAGGATTCTACCATCAGAAAGCAAAGCACATAATCGGAAGTGCACAGCTCATCCTTACAGAATTCGGTGGCAAAGTCCCTGATAACATGGAAGACCTTCTGAAACTTCCGGGTGTTGGCAGGAAAACCGCAAATATTGTCCTTGCAAGAGGATATGACATTATTGTGGGAATTGCAGTGGATACACATGTGACAAGGCTTTCACAGAAACTCGGGTTTACAAAGAACAGCGACCCAAAAAAGATAGAGATAGATCTCATGGAACTTGCTGAGAAGAAAGACCTTGAGAACCTTTCCATGACACTGATACTTCACGGCAGGAATGTGTGTATCGCAAGAAAGCCAAAGTGCGGGGCTTGTGTTGTGAATGAATTGTGTCCTTCAAGTGAAGTTTGAAAGGTCAGATTCAATCTGAATTTTAGCCATAAATATTAATTTCCATTTCAGAATAGATAATATTCACAGTATATATATTAAAATAAATTTGTTTCTTCAGTAAATAAATACCTGGAACGCATATAATAAATTGCTAAGAAAAAAAGAGATATAACAGGAGGGTGAGAAATGCGATTTATGGATATAATGACGTGGGACCCAAAAGACAACGAAGAAATGGAAAAGCGATACCTGTCATGGAAATACCCAAACGGCTACAATGTAATATCAGAGTGGTCTGATGTATCCTCATGCAGGGTCTTTATCATTTACGACCTCGAAAATGAAGAGGCATATGCAAGAGCTACATTCCCATGGAGAGATATCTCAAAGCTTGAGACCATTCCTATAATGGAAACAAAAAAAGCTATTGAGCTCGGTGAAAAGATGATGGCGGAAATGGCAAATGTCTGATAAGTTAGAGAAAAGAATAACCTGACATTCCTGTCAGGATCCTTTTTTATTATGAGAGAACAGAAAAACTGAGAATTGAACTTGTTTTAGTTACTATTTTTCCATCGCCTTAGCTCTCAATTCCTTCGGCATTTTCTCAATAGCATACCTGAGCGCTGTCCTTGGCATAACTTCCTTGTTCGCCACCACGTAGTCAAATACTTCCTGCTGGTGTTTCTTGCTCGCTTCCTTTAGCATCCACCCGTAGCCTTTCTGAACCAGATCATCCTCATCAGTCAGCAGCATATCTGCAATCTCAAAAATATCATCGAGGAGCTCTCCCCTGCGAGCCGCTAAAACGAGTGTTACAGCAGCAGCACGCCTGTACCAGCGATTATCAGATGCAGTCCACTTTTTGAGCGAATCGATGTACTGAGGATACATATCGATGAACGTACCGATGGTGTGATTGCAGAGAGTATCACATTTCGCCCAGTTGTTGACATAATCCCCGACCCATCTCTCAAACACAGCAAAATCCTCAGGTTCATACTGCTTTCTCAGGTTGTACGACCATTCGAATGCGATAAAGGCTTCCTCCATGTAATCAGAACTCAGGAGCTCTTCACATAGAGCAAATATCTCCTGCTTGTTTTTGCCCGATACTTGCTTGTAATAGTCTTTTGCTATTTTTCTGGCAACCGGTGTTTTCATGCCATAGCATTTTATTTCTTCTTTGAAGAAGCGGTTCGAGCTTGCTCTGGCTTCTTCGTCAGAGTTTTGCTTAAGCTCGGCTCGGAGTTGGGAGATTATGGGGTTCATAGGGTTTTATTGGAGGGATTAGAAGATAATTTTAGTGGGTGAACGATAATTCAAAATAAGTTTGGTCAAGCATTTGACCACTCATTTATATGCAACAGGAATTAAATTTGGATATATGTTCAATAAATGAGTAAAACACCCTTTATCATAAATTTCAATACCATTTGTAACTTATTTTCATTATCAATCGGTTTTATATATTTAATAACGCTTTTAGCCTTCATCAGAACATTTTTTGACGCGAGTCAGCTGGCTTTCAAATGGATATTCAAAAAAAAGTCTCAAATTATCTTAAAGAATCGTTTACGAGTGATTTAAAGGCCGGATTTATCACGGCCATTGTGGCATTGCCACTTGCTATTGCTTTTGCTATTGCTTCAGGCGTCGAGCCCCAGATGGGATTATACACGGCTGTCATCGCAGGAATGCTGGTATCGGCAACCGGAGGCTCACGGTACTCAATCACCGGACCAACCGGTGCGATGACCGTGATCATACTTTCAACACTGCACAGCTTCGGGCTGGAAGGACTACTCCTTGCAGGTTTCCTCGCCGGTGCGTTTCAGATACTGTTCGGAATCCTGAAACTTGGTAAAGTCGTCAAGTACATCCCTCTACCCGTCATATCAGGATTCACGAGCGGTATCGGTGCAATCATTCTCATAGGCCAGATACCAAATGCCCTTGGACTGGTCATCCCTTCAAAAGAACACGTATGGGAAACACTATACGCCATAATCTCCAGTGCCAATCTCATCAGCAGCACAGCAGTAATAATATGCTTCGCCACGATTCTGCTTCTCTTATTCCTGCCGGGACTCATGGCCAGAATAAAATACATCAACAGCCTCCCACCTTCAATAATCGCACTCATTCTCTCAGTTCTCATGGTATATTATTTCGGAATCGAGATACCACTTGTAGGCAGCATCCCCGCTGGACTTCCACAGATCCATATGCTCAACTTCAACCTTGAACTACTCATGACTGTTCTGCCGGCAGCTCTCACTATAGCACTCCTCGGTGCCATTGAGGGACTGCTCTGTGCCGTTGTCTGTGACGGTATGACCAACAGCAGACATGACAGCAACAGAGAACTAGTGGGTCAGGGAATCGCAAACATGGCACTGCCATTCTTCTCAGGAATTCCATGTACTGCCGCCATTGCAAGAAGTGCTGTCAACATCAGGGAAGGTGCAAAGACCCAGATGTCAGGAATAATCCACGCCCTGATACTGCTTATGATATTACTTTTCCTTGGTCCTGTCGCTGCTTTCATTCCAAAGGCATACCTTGCCGGAGTGCTCATCCTGGTTTCCCTAAGGATGATCAATGTAACCGAATTCAAGACCACCATGAACATTAGCAAGATGGACACTGCTGTTCTAATCGTGACTTTCCTTCTCACTGTACTCACTGACCTCGTATTTGCTGTCCAGATGGGTATGTTCCTCTCGATCATACTGCTCTTCATAAGACTCACAAACGTCATCGACATTCACACCATGGAGAACTACGACAAGACAAAAGGTATCAACGCCACTATCTTTGCTGACCCTTACCTTGAGAAGAACGTCTCGGTTTACACCATAAACGGTCCATTTTTCTTCGGAGCCATGAACGTGTTCGAGAGCAAGATCAACGAGCACATGACTATTAGCAAGCCTCACATAATCCTGCGTATGCGTTACGTCCCCTTTATCGATACAACAGGTATCGAGCGCCTCAAAAGCTTTATCAAGGCAAGCAGGAAACAGCACCAGAGGGTATATCTTACTTCAGTACAGCCTGAGGTTATGAAGAGAATGGAAAGCGACCTGGAACTGACAGAACTCATGGAAAAGCAGCACGTGCATATTTGTGACAGCACTCAGGATGCTCTGTTCTTTTTAAAGAAAAAATATGGTAACAGCAACATTAAACATTAAGTTCTGATTTCATGATCGATCTATCAGGGATAAATGATAAATCGATCTACTCTTCATTTATACACGGGGATCAAGTTGAAATTTACATGTCCTTTAATTGCAGTCAATGACCTTGAAACGTCAAAAGAATTCTACGAAAAAGTGCTGGGCCAGAAGATTGTTCTGGACCTTGGATGGAATGTCACCTTTGACGGCAGCTTTGCAATCCAGCTCAATTTTGCCGACATCGTATCAGTTGATAAGAGCTCGGTCATGAAGAGATCACATAATTTTGAGCTCTATTTTGAGGAAGATGACTTTGATTACTTCATCGAACACCTGAGAACATTCGATGATATCGAGTATGTTCACCCACCTAAGAAACACGACTGGCAGCAACGCGTTGTCAGAATATATGATCCTGACAAACATATCGTAGAGATCGGAGAATCAATGGCGGTCATTGCAAGACGATTTTTAGATGAAGGAAAATCCATAGAAGAAACTGCAAAACTCATTCAGCATCCCATAGATTTTATAAAAGCTGTAAGCTGTGACAGGGAAAGAAAAAAAGCAGATTAACTAATAGAATCATATTCAGAGGTATCATTGTGAGTATTCAGGAAGAATTGAACAGAATTGCACTGGAAAACGGAGTCCAGTATTTTGGTGTGGCAGATCTTTCAAATGCTACTGATTTCATTGTTGATCAAGGTGGTAAGAACCTGTCAGAGTATCCGTATGCTATCTCAGTCGGAATAAGAATGATGGATTCTATTGTTAACAAACTGACACATAGAAATGAGAGAGCAGCATTATTGAATTACAAGCATCATGCGTACGATGTTATCAACTCAAGACTTGACATGATAACTTCAATCCTGAGCAGCCATATTCAGGATAATGGCTATGCAGCACTTCCTATTCCTTCATCAAAAAGAATAGATGATGAAAGGATCTGTGCCCAGTTCTCCCACAAACTGGCCGCCCACCTGTCAGGACTTGGCTGGATAGGAAAAAGCTGCCTCCTGATAACCCCGGACAACGGACCAAGGGTCAGATGGGCTACAATCCTGACAGATGCACCCCTCCAAGCTACGGGAACCAGTATGGAAAGCAGATGTGGAAACTGTAATGAATGTGTGAAGATATGTCCGGTCCAGGCTTTTACCGGAAGGAATTTTGTTGAAGGAGAAAACCGGGAAATGAGATATGATGCTAAGAAATGTGATGACCATTTCAAGGAAATGGAGAACAATGGGCAGCTAGCTGTGTGTGGATTGTGTGTTTATGTGTGTCCTCATGGGAGAAAAAAGAACTAAGATATTTTCTACAAAAAAGTGTAGTAATATGAAATGAATTAATAAAGTAATTTATCTTTGAAGCCACTCTAAATTCAGAATAAATAGATGCGCAAGTAAATTGCTGAGAAAAAAGAGATAAATTAGCTAAAATAATACTCATCTAAAGTATAAATGCCATATAAACAAACTTAAAATTAAGCAGAAAATAAATTTTAACTAGCGGAGTGAAAGTATTAAAAACGGAGATAATAAATACAATTAACTTAAATTGTTACATAGATAGGATTTAAGTATAAAAATATAAACTAATTTATTTATAGTTTTATTATCAAAAATGATGTCCTATTAAAATAGAGGAGATGAAGAATGGCAAATGAAAAAATATTGAGCAAAGTTTTAGACATTATTGGACTGGGGAAACCAGATATGTCGGATTTTGACAATAGGCTTCAATATCAAAAAGTTATTTATTTGCTTCAAGCTTCTGGCTTATCACTAGGTTATGGATATAATTGGTACCTAAAAGGACCATATTCATCTCCATTAGCACACACCTTATTTGCAATTGATGACAATACATTTGAAAGTAGCAAAGGCTTGGTATTTAAAAACAACGAAGTTATTGAGGAGAAGCTTGAAGCTTTCAAAAAGAAGTTGGGTGAAGATATTAAAGACGTCAACTACTTAGAAATATTGGCATCCTTACATTACATTAATAAAGCAAATTTTGCTGGAAATGGAAAAGGAAAGGAACTTACCGAGAAATTATTTCAAGTTAAGCCTTACTTAAAAGAAGCTGACCCAATTCTTATTGAAAAAGCATTAAATAATTTGAAAGATTACAATTAGAATTAATGACGCCTGATGACATTGACTTTAGAAGGGAAATTTATGACAATGTCCATGGGTTTATAAAAATTACAGAATTAGAGAATAAAGTCATTGATTCACCTTTTTTTCAACGTTTACGTAACATTAGGCAATTGGGATTATTAGATTATGTTTTCCCTGGTGCTTTACATAATAGATTTAATCATTCAATTGGTGTCATGCACGTAGCTGACAAAATGATTGTAAGCCTTCAAGAAAAAAATAAAGTATTTTCTGGCCAACGCAAATTGATTAGAATGGCTGCACTCTTGCATGATATAGGTCATTATCCATTGTCGCATCTTATAGAAAGTGAAGTCAAAAGTGACACTAAATCAAAATACAAACCACGAGATATTTCAATTGAAATTGACAACGGTATTGAAGATAATTCTTTATCGGAACAGAGTTTAGAAAATAAAGTTCATAACTTAAACTATGAACTACATCCCAGTAGAAATGATTCACTTGACTTTGCTCATCATGAAAGAATTACTGGAATCGTTATTCATTGCACCGAGATATATGATATTCTTAAAGAGGAATTTGATGATAACGAAATACGAGCTATATGTCAAATTATAGCTGGAACTTATTCCGGTCCAGAATCACTTATAATTCACTCTGAATTAGACGCCGATAGATTTGACTACTTATTGCGTGATTCAAACCATACAGGCGTTAAATATGGATTATTTGATTCAGAACAAATAATAAGAAACTTAGACTATGATGAAGAAGATAATCTTTTAGTTGTAAACGAAAAAGGACAAAAAGCCGTTGAGCATTATTTATTATCAAAATACTTTTTTTATAGCACTGTTATTTTTCATAAAGCAACTGTCGGTTTCGAATTAATGGTAAAAAAAGCATACAAAGGATTACTTGAAAGAGGGCATGCTGTTTCATACCTTGACCTAATTAATATGTTCCAAGATGAAAGTTCTACATCTACTATAAATTATCTTGATTTTACGGATTCATGGTTTTTCAACACTTTAAAAGATATAGAAAAACAGAAATTGGATTATGATAAAAATAAAGATTACGAAATTCAAGAAGATGTTTTTCTCATATTTGTTAGTAATATCTTAAATAGAGTACCGTTAACGTTAGCACATGAAGAACAAAAAATGGTGAGAAAGGGAGAAAATTTTACTCCCCGCTTTGTTGATGATATTATCCAAAACCATATAATTGAAAAGACAGGAATTGAAGAGAGATGGTATATTCCTTTTGAGATACCAATTTCAATAACTAATGTTGAACCTTATAAAAGTTTACGTGATAGTTGGTATTCTTCTGAAGATAAAGAAGAGACAATTAAAATTAAGAAAAAACATGAAAATGGATATAAATATCTGATTGAAGATGAAGCTTCAATTATTCATGTGTTAAGTGAACAAAAATTAAAGATATGCAGAGTGTATACAAAAAATAAAGAATATGCAGCAAAAATAAGTGAAATTCTCGACAAAAAACCTTGCAGCTGATATTCTTTTAATTGTAAAATAAATTATTTACAACTTCATCATCATCCCATACCCATAATCTCCAGATGGCTTTATGAAAATATACACTCAGCCGTACGCAAAGAGAAATAAAAATTGTCTCTGTAGAAATCTTTGAAATTCATATTCACGGAACTACAATTATCTATATTGGTGTACGAACAGATACTTGTTTAACTCGCCAATATTGATCTCATCAGAATTTCTACAGAGGCGAGTAGTTACATGTTAGTTTTTGATTAAAGAGAATAAAGCGCTTTCCCTTGTTAATTTTTAGTAACCTGCATTTTAATTAGATTCTAAAGGTTAGATGAATATTAAAACCAGATAGATAATAGACACTCAAACTTCCAATTAATCCCACTTAACAAAACTCCTTTTCAACACAAACAAGGACACAGGTATCAGCAACACCGACAAAAGCACCAGATGGAAGTGTAGCTGAGCAAGGAAAATCATTCCCATAACCACAGGACCGATAGCCAGCACATAGCTTGCAAATGTACCGGCGTTATATAGTGAAAATGTTGTGTTAAGACCGGTCAGGTAAACAGTCACCGAAACAACATACATTGAAACTGCAACGAACAGCAGGATGATGTGAACAATATCGATCAATCTGCCCGCATAGATGGTAGCTGCCACAACCACCAGAAAAGGAAACACATTCAGCAGTGAATAACTGTTGAGCTTGCTTCTAAGAACATCAGCAACCGTTAGAGGAAGGAAAGAGTACGAGCTGAACATGTCAAACTCAACCAGCCAGTTGTACATGGAAGACGCCATCATGCCTACAACCACTGTAAAAACCACAAGTGTGTCCAGCCCTGGTACAGCTTTAAGCAACTGAGGCAGGAACAGCCATACAAGCAAAACAGGCACAAGGAATGAGAATACTATTTTTCCGGCACCTCCTTCACTGCGGCTGAAATCAAGATAATCCTTTGTCATAAAATGAGAGTAACCATAGAAATCCAGTTTGTCAGAAATTTCACTGAACCTGTTCCTGTAATGTTTCTGAGATTGCGGATAATCCACTTTCAGGAAAATCAGTGATATTATAGATGGTACTAGAACAAGAACAATACAGGTAATCAGAACTTTCAGGGAAGGCTCAGTATATAGAACAAAGGAAGGAAGCCTGTAGAATACATCAAACTCGAGTCCCTGGAAGAAAATCAGGAACAATACTGGAATCAATAGTAGCAGGAAAAGAGCCTTCTTGCCAAGATTAGCATAGATTGTGGATAGTAAGAATACAAACGATAGACCGATGCAGAATGAAAAGAACAGTGTCAACAGCAATAGGAAGAATGAATAATGCATGTCAATTATGATGGCTCCTGCCACAAATCCCACTGTGAACGGCAGCACATACAAGAAGAAATAATAGATAACATCCTTGACAATGAAATTAGCAAAAATGGTTCTCTCAGATATCGGAAGTGTCCTTGAAGAATAGGCTAGCAGACTTGCCTGTCCGAATCTCCTGTTCATAACTTCCCTGCCTAGCAGACCGAAACCTCCAACCATTGAACCCATGAAAAGCAACAGGTAATGTATTCCCAGCAGCACATCGGTCTGGCTAATTATCCTCCAGAATATTATCATGGAAAGTGAGAGTAACATGGAAGCGGCTGCAATCACAGCCGGAAATAGGGCAAAGCCTCTATCCCCGAAGAATGCGGAATGCATCCTCCATTCTTCCTTCATCATGCTCCTGAACAGCTCGAACATTACCGGCACCTCAGTTCACAAGTTCAAGGAAGAAATCTTCAAGCGGCCTGTCACCAATCGCAGGGTCGTCCATATTTCCTGAGAAAACCAGCTTTCCCTTGTAGATTATACCCATACTGCTGCATATTTCCCTGGCAATTTCCAGAATGTGGGTCGATATAAAAACCGTGCCTCCCTTGCTCACATAGTCCCTTAGATAATCCTTGACCTTGCGCTGCATCAACGGATCGAGATTAATAAGAGGTTCATCGATTATCACAAGTTCAGGCTCGTGCAGAAAAGCCTGTGCAAGCATCAGTTTTTGTCTTGTTCCTCTGGAAAGATCTTTGCAGAGAATGTCTTTCTGGCCTGCAAAATCAAGATATGTGAACCACCATTCACATTTATCTTCAAAAGCTTCAAGCTTTCTTATTTTTGCAACAAAATGCAGGTATTCTTCAGCCGTAAGGAAACTTGGTGGTGTTTCCTGCTCAGGAATGATACCAGTAAGCTCTTTTACTCTCAAAGGATTGGCAAGCACATCGACTCCAAGCACTGAAACCTCACCTTCAGTAGGCTTAATCTGACCGGTGAGCATTTTTATCATTGTTGTTTTGCCTGAACCATTCGGACCCAGAAGGCCAAATAGTTCACCTTTTTTGACTTCAAGGTCAACGGCATCCACAGCTTTTGTATCACCGAAATTCTTTGAGAGATTCTTTACGGTTATCAAGGTATCTACCTGCAAGTATTGGGTTGGTTTTCTGTTAACCTATAATTATAGTTTTGAAAAGTATAAATAAGTAAAGAAAAGAAAAAGTTCTCAAAAGAGAACTTCAGCAACTGTCGTCAGCAAATAACTGCTTTGCAAAAGCAATTCTTTCTCCAAGACCCGGACCTTCAAACTCCTCTGCAACCTTCTCAAGCGTGTCAGGTATCGGAATATGCTGAGGACATGCATCCAGGCACTGGCCACATTGCACACACTGTGAAGCAAAGTTTGTCTCGGCACCTCTGAGAATTCCACCCATTTTCGCAGCATACATCATCTTAAGTCTGTCCTCGCCACCAAACATGTGCAAGTTGTTGTAGACCTCAAAACATGCAGGGATATCGACTTCTTCAGGACATGGCATACAATATCTGCATGCGGTACAGTTGATCTTCATAAGCTCACCGTACTTCTCTGCGGCCCTTTCCACAAGTTGCAGCTCTTTTTCGGTCAATGAGTTTGGAAGACCATCATCTGCAACCTTCAGATTCTCTTGAACGTGTTCCGGTGCACTCATACCTGAAAGCACAACTGTAACTTCCGGATGATTCCATACCCACCGCAGAGCCCATTCAACCGGACTGCGTTTCACATCAGCCTCATTCCATATATCCAGAATCTCCTTTGGAACAGGATCCGCAAGATTTCCACCACGCAAAGGTTCCATTATCACAACAGCAAGACCTTTGGAAGCGGCATATTCCAGACCTGCTGTTCCTGCCTGGACGTTGGTATCCAGGAAATTGTACTGTATCTGGCAGAAATCCCAGTCGTAGGCATCGATTATAGGTGCAAAGTCCTCCGGGTCACCATGATAGGAAAAACCGGCATTGATTATGCGACCATCTGCCTTTGCTTTGTCAAGGAATTCAAGCACACCTATTTCCTTAATTGTTTTCCAGCTACTGCCTACAAGACTGTGTACAAGATAGTAATCGATATGATCAGTATTGAGTTTCTCAAGCTGTGCGTTGAGGAACTTATCCATATCCTCCAGCCTTTTAACCATCCACTGAGGTAATTTTGTAGCGAGCTTTACCTTTCCCCTGTATCCGTCTGCAAGAGCATCGGCAAGGAAAGTCTCACTTTCTCCCATGTGATAAGGCCATGCAGTGTCAACATAGTTCACGCCATTGTCTATGCATGTGCGAACCATATCAGTTGCCGTCTTGTCATCTATACTTCCATCTTCTTTCACCGGCAGGCGCATGGCGCCAAAACCCAGTATTGAAAGCTCATCACCGTTCTTTGGATTTTTCCTGTATAACATCCTTTTATGCTCCGTTTAAGGTATCTAAGTGACTAATCAGTCATTAAACTCTAAGATTACTTAAAGGCTCTGCAAAGGAAATATAAATAATAAAAAAGTCCATTTTCCTATATGCCTTCTAACCAAGATCGCGAAAACAAAACTCCTCATCTTCCAGAGGATTATGATGCTAAGATATCTACCGTTCTCCCTTATTACAGATCATTTCATGAAGAGACCATAAATCTTGTCAGATCACTCCCGAAACCACCAAAAGTATGGATGGATACAGGATGTGGAACCGGGACATTTATCGCAAAAGCGATTGAACATTTCCCTGATACAAAGTTCCTCATGCTCGACCCTTCAGAAGGAATGCTAAAGCAAACAAGGGAAAAACTCTCATCATGTTCCTGTGACAGAGTTAAAATTCTCGAAGCTTCCGCAACCCAGGATTTCACTCAGGAACTCAGTGAACAAACAGACGTAATTACGGCAATCCAGTGTCATCACTACCTTGATATGGAAAACAGAAAAAAAGCGGTTGCAAAATGCTATGAACTGCTCAAAGATGGCGGATTTTTCATCACATTCGAGAACATCAGCCCACTTACAAAAGAAGGTATCAGCGTTGGTAAAAGATACTGGGCGGATTTTCAGAGAGTCCACAAAAGAACTGAGGAAGAAATAGAGATTCACCTGGAACGTTTTGGTACTGAATACTTCCCCATTACAGTTGAGGAACATCTCAAACTGCTTAGGGAAACAGGATTCAGGACCGTGGAACTTTTCTGGTACTCTTACATGCAGGCTGGTTTTTATTGTATAAAGTAAAAAAGTAGTATTTTACTTTAATTCGCTTTCTGCTTCTGGTACCAATACAGAACTCTTATATTCAACAGGGGTGAACTTTACGGCAATCGCACGAACAATACCCAAAACCAGAAGCAATGCTGCAAACGCAAGTAAGGTCTCTGTTTCAAATTCATGGCCGTAGATCAGTACAGTGATTTCACGCATGACTATCAATATGGTTGCGTCGGTCACATATGTAAGCCTGATCCTTTCATGTACCTGATAATCTGCAAAAGCCTTGAAAAAATCAATAAGCACAAAGATTGTCAGTACACTGTACACTACCTGACTGAAACCTCCTTTTTTCAGCCATACCAGTCCTATATTCTGGAAAACATTGAACATTCCTACAATTATTGCCAGCAGAAGTATGTAAAGGACAATTACCGTAACCAGATGAATGATCTTCCTGAATATTTTTTCATGCGATAACATATTATAGTTCATAGCAAGCCTGCTAATCTCTAATGATTCAAAATATGTTATTTATATGTGCATATCATGTATTTCTTTTCTAGCATTGACGATTATTTGGGACTGTTATATGCAGAAAAATTGACAATTCAGTATCTTAGAAGCGCACCCACATCATCATCAGATTCAAGGAAGTCCTCTTTTTCTACAAACTCAACCTTTGCACCTGTGCGCTGTGCCATCTCATAGAGTTCTTCTATCACATTGACAACCAATGTTGGACCTCCACACCTGTCACATTCTTTTGGAGCATTGGCGTTTGCCTGAAGGTTCTGGCATCTCTCACATATCCAGCCGGGAACAGAAGAATCTTTCAGTATGAGCAGGGTGTTAACTCTTGCCTGTTCAAGTGCATTCTTAACATCTTCAAAGCCATGAACAGCGAGCCCGCCTTTGAGAATCGCACTTTTCAGTTCTTCACCCACCGTTATGGCCTCGGAATGCTCACTCTTCTGAAGCACGGCATCTCCGGCTTCTACCAGTTCATCCCGTGGAATATCAATAGGAACATCAATAACACCCAGAACCTTCTGCTGGACTTCATATGGCAGCATTTCCATAAGCTGCTGTTTTGCCTCCCCGGGTCCTGCAAGAACAAAACCTCTTGTCTGAAGCTGATCACATGTTCCCTGGACATTTTCAGCAACCTCTGAGAGGAAGGATTTGATAGCGCCTTTTCTCAGATGGTTGAAACGCATCTGACTCCAGCCACCTTTTTTGTGCTTATTCATAAGGTCTGTTGAGAGGTGTTTTTTCTCCTCTGCAATATCTGAACGTATGCAGGTGAACTTAGCCTCCTGGGAATCAACCAGAAGCACACCATAGTCCTCATAATCGGCTCTTAATTTCGCCAGTGGAAGCAGATAAGGTGATGTGTCAAGAACAAAAGATTGCTCCGGTTCCACTGCAAGCCTGTGAACACGTAGGAAAGATTCTTTTGAACTTGCGAAGATAATTCTTCCCTTCTCACCTGAAATTGCTGCATCAAAAACTGCGGGTTCTGCCATCTCAAATGTCTTTTCGAATTCTGAGCGAAGTTCAGGGTCCAGAGCTTTTTTGATAGCACTCACTCTTGAATCTATAAATATACGGTTCAGGTGCTCATTTTCCCTTCCGGATACAGGAAGATAAACTGAAAGGTAGACTGGTTTTTCATCATAGATATCTGCCAGTGCCCTGATATCAATATCCGTTACTGGAAGCAGTTCCTCATTAATTATCTCTTTTTGACCTTTAGATGATTGCATAAAATATCTAATACAGAGTTCTATATAAATTTATTTAGCATGGTTAAATGTGATGGAATGAACCTTAAAAGAATAATTCTGAAAAATGGTTCATCAAAAAGAGTAAATAACCGCTATGACAGATTTTTATATATGACTCCTGTAGCTCCATCATCTAATACTGCAGACATCCTTTCAAGCTCACGAAAATATATCATTTCAATTCTTGACAATATTCCACAGTCACTTAAAGACGCAAGCAGTGAAGTTGTGGTTGAGTTCGTGTGTGATGAACTGAGAAAGATACCCGTACCTCTTCTTGGTTCCATACTTGCAAAGGCTGTTGAGAGTAAGTATGGAGGAAAGAAAGCTAACGACGAGTCCCTCTACGAACTCGGAAAAATGCTCCAGAGTATGAAGGATTCTGATGATGATTTCCAGAAAGAGCTTGAGAAGATCAACATCTTCCTGCCCGAGATCATGCAGGCCATAACTACACAGGAACAGAGAATGATAGACAGGGATGCTCCCGATCTTCAGGTGCTGAATGCAACACTGGACCTGAAATATCCCATGAACGATGATGAGCTGAGGATCATTCTTTCAAATACTGGTGGCAGTTCCGTCATGGTGGATGAAATAGTCCTTGAGATAGAGAACTGGGAACCTGAAATTAATGTAGACCTCAGCATGCCAGCAGCTCCGATGCAGATGATTTTTCTTAAAACTGAGCTTTCAGTTGAAAGAACCGAGTATCCGCTTTTCAATCTGAATTCGATTCAACCACGCATATTTGGAGAAAGAGGAGATGGTGCAGAAATCATTGTAATACAGATTTCTTCACTTAATAACGCAAAATACAGCATTAGACTGAAAATACCCTGGCAAGATCTCTCTACTGGAAATAAAGGGTTCTTAAACTATCCTGCTTCTGAAGAAAAGCCCCTGGAAATCGCATTTCCTTATTCACCTGGATGGAATCAGTATATACAAATAGATTCACTTCTGGAAAGTCAGAAAATATTTGATCAGATGCAACTGAAACTCACAAAAGTCAGATCAATACTGAAAAATGGCCATCTTTCTGACGGAAAGAATGTGGATAAAACCAATAATGAGCTCTTTGCTATCGGATTGAACACAGGTATTGGTACCTATCCTGATCTGAATTCTATGCTCACAGTATTCGGACCAATATTTGTGGAACTAGCACCTGATGAAAGGAAAAATGATGCAGGGGCACTTATTGCAGAAATTGGAGAAATGCTCCAATAGCAGCTTCAAAGATTTTAAATGGTATTATCTTCAATCATATATGGGTTTAATAAAAGTGGACGTTGCTGAATATAGATAAGTATTTTAGAATGAGAAAATTATGCAAAAAAGAGAGCTTGTAGATGTGAGTATTGTTAACGCTGTGAACAATATAAATAAATCAGATTTTAAATGACGTGATAAAATGGCCAAAACATCATCAGAACAAAAAGGATGCACGATTCTAAACTCCATGGTCGACAACATATACCGTCCGGAAATTCCGGATATCGTGGACCTTGTCGTCAACAGTTGTTCTGAAAGAGGATGTTTTGACCACCTTGAAGCTGCTGTTATCCCATCCAGAGAAGCGCTTGTAGAAATTATCGACCTGCTGAAGGATATTCTCTTCCCCGGTTACTTTGGAGACCAGACAGTTGACAGGAATACCTTGCCGTATCATCTGGGAAATGAGATCACTGAACTGTTTGGTAAACTATCAGAACAGATAACCAACAGCATAATACACGAATGCAACCGCTGCGATGAGGAATGCACCGAATGCATTGATCGTGGACGCGAGGAGACATTACGATTTCTGAGAAAGATACCTGATATCAGGTCCATGCTGGCTTCAGATATCATTGCCACATATGAAGGTGACCCTGCAGCTAAAAGCCATGATGAGATCATCTTCAGCTATCCGGGAATATTTGCTATGACAATTTACCGCTCAGCACATGAACTGCACAAGCAGGGAATATCCATAATTCCCCGCATCATGACAGAGTATGCTCATAGCGTTGTAGGAATAGACATCCATCCCGGTGCAAAGATAGGTAAAGGATTTTTTATTGACCATGGTACTGGTGTTGTTATAGGTGAGACTTGTGAGATAGGGGACAATGTACGTGTCTATCAGGGTGTTACCCTTGGTTCTCTGAGTTTTCCAAAAGACGAATCCGGAAAACTCATACGGGATCAGAAAAGGCATCCTACCATTGAAGATGATGTTATCATTTATTCCAATGCAACCATTCTTGGGGGAGACACTGTAATCGGAGCAAGAACGGTAATTGGCGGTAATGTATGGATCACAAAGTCTGTTCCGCCTGATACAAAAGTGATCATCGAAGAACCAAGACTAATTTTTAAGGAGAAAAAGGAACACAAATAATGGAGTTGGTAAAATTCACATTTACGAAGACATAACTAAGACCGTTGGCAACACACCTCTTGTACGCCTGAACAGAATCACTGAAGGTTGCCATGCAACTGTGATCGGTAAAGTTGAATCCTTCAATCCATTAAGCTCAATTAAGGACCGTATTGCTCTTAATATGATAGAAACGGCTGAAAAAGACGGAATGATCAACAAGGATTCTGTTGTCATAGAACCAACATCAGGCAACACAGGAATAGGACTGGCTTTTGTATGTGCTGCAAAAGGATATCGTCTTATTCTTACGATGCCTGAGACCATGAGCATTGAAAGAAGAAAGATACTCAGGATGCTTGGTGCTGAAATAGTTCTCACACCTGGGAACAAGGGTATGAACGGAGCAATCGCCGAAGCTGAGGAGCTCGCAAAGAAAACTGAGAGATCCTTTGTTCCACATCAATTCATGAACCCGGCAAATCCTGATATTCACCGCCGTACCACTGCCGAAGAGATCTGGGAGGATACGGATGGTAAAATAGATTATCTTGTGGCAGGTGTCGGGACTGGAGGAACAATTACTGGAATCTCTGAAGTAATTAAAGCCCGCAAACCTTCTTTTAAAGCAATAGCTGTCGAACCAGAGAATTCACCTGTACTTTCCGGTGGCAAGCCAGGACCTCACAAGATACAGGGAATTGGTGCCGGTTTCATCCCTGATGTACTGAATACAGAGATTATTGATGAGGTAATCAAAGTCAGTAATGAGGATGCTTTTGAAAACGCAAGACAGATGGCAAAAAAAGAGGGAATACTTGTTGGGATATCATGTGGTGCAGCTGTTCACGCGGCTTTAGAGCTTGCCAGACGAGAGGAAAATGCGGGAAAAATGATAGTTGTGATATTACCGGATACCGGAGAGAGATATCTCAGCACGGCACTTGCTGAATTTGAGGAATGAAGATAATTAGGAGGAGTTTTTAGCTTATCAATTTGATAGCTGCTCTTGCTATATTATTAATATGGACATTATTTAAATCCAAAACCTATATATCCAATCAAATTCAATTTTTATTTGGGAGTAGTAGAATACAAAATCTGTGATGCGGAGTTATGACTCTGTTTTTCCGGGTTCCCTTATTACCGGGACATCTCATAAAAGAGACCGGGTGATCGCATGGTCAATATAAGACCTTTTAGGGAAGAGGACAACGATACTCTGTTGGACATTGAAAAGCTGTGTCCTCAGGGAAATGAAGAACGCGCAATGATCATTGACAAGGGACCGGATATAACAGCAAGATATGAAATTTATGACAACTGGGAGATCCGTGTTGCAGAAAAGAATGCCACCGCTGTGGGGTGGATAGGGTGGACAATTAAACAAGGAACGGATGAACCATATCTTTATATTGCAGAAGTTGTGGTTCATCCTGAACACAAAGATAAGGGAATTGAAGTCGAACTTATCAGGAAAGCAGAAAAAGCCGCAGCAGAAGTTAAAGCTTCTTATATCTATTGTTATGCATATGAACCAAATGAAGAGTTCATTGATCTTTTTGAAAAACTAGGCTACATGAGAGAAAAGAAAATACAGGCCATTTCAATTTCAGCTTATAAAAAGGAAAAGATAGAAAGCGCATATGAAATTGAAAGGATAAATCCTGATGATATCCATGAAGCTATTAAGCTGATCAATAGCTACTACCATGGAAATGCTCAATTCTATCCATTTACAACAGAGAGTTTCAGGGACTATACTGAAAGAATACTGGGATACGGTCTGGAGAATTTCATTGTGGCAAAGTGGAAAGGACATATAGTTGCATGTGCTGGTTTCTGGGATTCATCTGTCCTTATGGAACTTACCTATACAAAAGAGCCAACTATGTGGAAACTCATGACAAATGCCTATGGAATACTCAGACATTTTGTCAGCATGCCAAGAATACCATCAGAAGGCGAGGTATGCAAAATGCATTCAATTGTTGATTTTGCATTTGAACAGGATCACAGTCTTGCAATGGAAGAGATAATTGACTATTGCAATAACCTGATGTTTGACACTAACTGTAAGTTCTTCGGAGCTTACACAGACCCTGATGATCCGGTTCTTGGAGTTATAAAGAAGTTCAAGCCGATATATGAGAAACTCTACCTCTACGCAAAACCAATCTCAGGAAAAGTGCCTGATTTCAGCCGGATTTATGTGGATTGCAGGGATACTATACTTTAAATCTGGTTCTTCAAACTCATTTTTAATCATTTTTCAGTTAACCATAAAAAGAACCCAAACCTTCTTACTTAGTGATGGAACGTGTGATAATTCATGTGGACATGGACTATTTCTATGCTGCAATAGAAGAAAGGGAAGAACCGATGCTTAAAGGAAAAGCTGTAGTTGTCTGCATGTATTCCAACCGTGGTGAATCAGGCGGAGCTGTCAGTACTTCTAATTACATTGCAAGAGATGCCGGAATTCGTTCTGCTATGCCATGTAAACTTGCAAAATCCAAAAAGCCTGATGCTGTTTTTCTCCCGGTTCGCAAAGCGTTCTATGAAGAGGTTTCTGCAAATGTTATGGAAATCCTTAGATCAAATGCAGATAGTGAGGAATCCTTTGAGAAAATAAGTATTGATGAGGCATTTCTTGAGATAACCGAATCCTGCAACGGTGATTATGATATTGCAAAAGAAATCGGTCTCAGGATAAAGGAAGAAGTGAAGTCACAGGAGAGAATAACCTGCTCAGTTGGCATCGGTCCAAACAAACTTATTGCTAAGATGGCATCATCTTTCCGCAAACCCGATGGGATAACTGTGATAAGACCGGAAGAAACTGAGGATTTTCTAAAACCGATGCCTGTGAAGAAATTATGGGGAATTGGCAAGGTAACTGAGGATAAACTGATCGAAATGGGAATAACAACCGTTAAAGAACTGGCAGCTTTTAATGTTATGGAACTCATTTCTGTTTTTGGAAAGAATAAAGGTATGTGGCTAAAACAAGCTGCATCAGGTCAGGATGACAGTCCTGTGAAGGAGAGGACTGCAAGCGACCAGATAGGCAGGATGGCATCACTGAAAAATGACAGCCGGAATGAGAATATGATATTCTCGTTGCTTGATGAGCTTATGGACGATGTTGTTAGCAAGGTCAAAAAAAGGAAAGTATCGTTCCGCTCTGTTACAGTAACCGTTATATTTTCAAATTTCAAAACCTCAACAAAAAGCAGGACTTTCAATCATGCCGTAAGCGACAGGGAGATACTGGCTGAGAATGCCGTGGAACTCATGAAACAGTTCCTTGACGAAAGTACAATCAACTTCAGGCGTGTTGGTGTCAGGGTTGGCAACCTTCAGGAAAGTACAGGACAAAAGAGCCTTTTTGATTTCTGAGGATTACAATGGCTGCATATGAGCAAAAATATTCAGATAACAAACCGGATGGAAATAACTGGAGAAGCCATCTTTATGAGATAATATTTGAGGCTGATACTCCTGCCGGAAAGAATTTCGATATCGTTCTTATAGTAAGCATCCTTCTGAGCGTACTGGCTGTCATGCTTGACAGCGTGAAGTCATTCAGACTTGCGCACGGTGACCTGCTCTATAATATAGAATGGTTCTTCACCATACTTTTTACAATTGAATATACTCTGAGGCTGCTTTGTGTCAAAAGTAAGACCAGATATGCAACCAGCCTTTTAGGGATAATTGACCTGCTGGCCATCATGCCTACATACCTGAGTCTTTTCCTGCCGGGAAGCCAGTTCCTGCTGGTTATCAGGATACTAAGAGTTCTGAGAATATTCCGTATCCTCAAACTTGTGCAGTATCTGAACGAGGCTGAACTGCTGATAAGCGCATTAAAAGCAAGCGGCAGGAAAATTACTGTTTTCCTTTTCACAGTTCTGACACTTGTTGTTATCCTGGGTTCGCTGATGTATCTTATAGAAGGGGAAGAGAATGGTTTTACCAGCATACCTATGAGCATTCACTGGGCTATCGTGACTCTTACAACAGTGGGTTATGGTGATATTGTACCAAAAACACCACTTGGAATTGCACTTTCTTCGGTTGTTATGATCATTGGTTACAGTATAATTGCTGTTCCAACAGGTATCGTGACTGCTGAGATCAGTTTTGCTTCAATTGAAGAAAGGGAAAAGAGAAGACCTAAGAATGTCTGCATTAATTGCGGTAATGATAAAAACGATAGTGATGCCATGTTTTGCAAGCATTGCGGAACGAGATTAGAAGGTAAATATCAGATATTTACCTGAAGTAAATATATGAGATTGGATATATTATGTGCTTATAATATTGTTCGCTCTCTGCACATAGATTTTATTGATATTTTTTGAGAAGTATACTGATGAAGATTCTATATATCACACTCATCCTCATCATCATATATGCAGACCCCGGATACATATAAATAGCAGAATTCTAGACAGTTTTCATCTTGATTCAGTATTATAACATTATATTAATGATATAATGTTTGGATAACAAGCTACATGCACCTGAATCGCAATAATTGAAGTATCCGGGGGATTCACATTTCGATCTGTGACACGAAAAACGATGAGCTGAACAATAATCAGCTCAGTCTATTGAAAAAAACCCTGTCATCGGTACAGGACCTTATAGTCGTAATAGACCGGGATATGCGGATTGTAACAAGTAACTGGAAGAATTGTGATTCTATAGCTGCTAATGAAAAAATGGGTCATCCATTATGTTACAATTGTCTAATGAAGCAGACAAAACCCTGTGAATCATGCCGTATGCTTGAAGTTTTTGCCACCGGCAAATGCTGCAGCTTCGAAATAACAGACCCTATTGACAACAAAGCAAAACTCATAGAGCTTTCACCTCTTTTTGATGATAATGGCAATGTGTCAATGGTAGTACGGCATGCAAAAGACATCAGTGAATGCAAATCCATTGAAAACATCCTGAAAATGAGAGAAAAACAACAGGCTGCTGTTGCAAAACTGGGACAGGAAGGACTCGCAGGAGCAGATCTTGGCAAGCTTATGCATGAATCTGTCAGACTTGTGACAGACACTCTTAATGTCGAATATTGCCGAATCATGAAAAAAGAAGACCATAACGCTGTCATGGTTGCCGGTGTTGGCTGGGAAGAAGAGAACAACACCAAAAATGAGAGTCAAAGCAGCAAAAATGACATTGTCTGCTATACATTGTATTCTGACTGCGAAGAAGACTCACTTATTCAGGATAACAATTCACAGGACAAATTCAGCGGATTTTCATTATTGCAAAAGAATGGTATTGTTAGCGGTATGGATGTTACTATCGGAAGCAGAGAAGACCCTTACGGTGTCATGAACGTACACACTACGCAGAGAAGGGTGTTCACTAAGGACGATATGCACTTCATGCAATCTGTGGCCAATGTGCTTGCAGAAGCTATCAGCAGGAAAGAAGCTGAAGAGAATCTCAAAAAATATGCAAAGCGTCTTGAAGATGCAAACCATTTGAAAGTGCTTTTCACAGACATACTGACACACGACCTTCTTAATCCTGCAAATATAATACGCGGCTTTACTGAAGAGCTGATAATTGTCGAGGATGAGGACAGCAAACAAAACCTGCTTGACAAGATACACAAGAACAATGAAAGAATGATCTATATGATAGAGTCAGCTTCAAAGTTCATTAAACTGGAATCTATAGACGATATAAAATTTGAAGAGTATGACTTTTTGCCCATTCTCGAAAAAGTTGTCAGGAACCTCGGTTCTGAAATGAATAAAAAGGATATTCATTTCGATATGAAAGCAACCGGACCTTATCCCTCATTTATGAACCCAATAATGGAAGAAGT
Organism: Methanolobus vulcani; assembly: GCF_900100715.1. GTDB lineage: Archaea > Halobacteriota > Methanosarcinia > Methanosarcinales > Methanosarcinaceae > Methanolobus > Methanolobus vulcani. The sequence goes on from NZ_FNCA01000009.1 coordinate 71,200, forward strand.
GTTCCTCAATCTGCTTTCAAATGCTATAAAATTCACTCCTCCAAACGGAAGAATAGCAATATCCATTTCTGATTCAATGGACAAATGGAAAATACAGGTCACTGACACCGGACCGGGGATCAATAATAATGACAAGGAAATGATATTCGAGCGCTTCAGACGTGCTGAGAAGGGAAGCATAAAGGGAAGCGGTCTTGGTCTTGCAATTGCAAAAAGAATAGTTGAACTTCACGGTGGAGAAATTGGAGTTGAAAATAATCCAATTGGCCGTGGAAGTGTCTTCTGGTTCACGATCAGAAAAGCTCCATGCATCTGATTTTCAGATGATAACACTCTGAAACCCCGATAAATTGATTCTTACTACTTTTTTCTCTTTTTACTGAGTTCAATATCAACTTTGACCTTTTTTATCGCAAGATCGGTCGAAAGTCCTCTCAGCATCCATCTGAGTGCTGAGGCTTGCTGGCTTGAATTTTTGGGGAATTCTTTTTTGGCAATGGACGAAGCTTTTGAACCTGCTTCTTTCTGCAAAGTCTCAAGTTTCTTTCTTGAAAATGAGTCAAATCCTCCAACCTTAAGCTGGGCAAACGATTTGAAACCCGGAGATGGAGAAGTGTTAAGCTCATTGATCTGAAGTCTCAGTTTTGAAGAAACAGAAGAAGAGTTCACATCTGCAACGAACTTTCTGTTCTCAGGTTTTACAGAACTTTCCTTTGATGTTTTTGATTCTGTTTTTGACACTTTGTTTCTTCTGGATTTAGGCAGTGCAAGCCTGTCAGCAATACTGTTCTGCTCTCTGGGAACCCATGTGAATTTAACCTTCAGATTATGTTTTTTAATTATGGAAGCAGTTTCCTCTTTGATCTTTGCAAGATTTTCGTTATTGACTTTCCATTTCCCTGACATCTGGCTGATAACAAGTTTGCTGTCACCACGAACGTGAAGAGGACCCTTCCCACCAAGTTTCAGGTAATTGGAAATACCTTCCTTCAGGGCTGTGTACTCGGCAACGTTATTGGTATTGGATGGTGAAGGTTTCTTTTCCTTGCTCCCTTCTGTTGGTTTTTTTCCAGTGCTCCAGTTGATTATCCATCCAAATCCCATTATTCCGCCGGGATTCGGGTCGCATGAGCCGTCAAAGTTCAGGGTGTCCATATTTACTTTTCAAGGGTGTTCATTACTTTTGTATTTGCCGGGAAAATTGAATTAAAGGAAAAAAAGAAAAGTAGAGAGTAGAAATCACGCATCTTTTACAGATTTCCCAAAACTCAGCGCATCCTTTGGACAGATATCAATACATCTTCCGCATTTGATACAATCAGGATTATGTGTCATATCCACGATATTCAGGTGCATCGGACAGATCTTTTCACATTTGTGGCATTTGATACATTTTTCGATATCCATTTTTAGCGGATACTTATTCACACCTACTATGCTTTGGAGTGTCCCCATAGGACAGAAAGTGCACCATGTCCTTGGAGCTATCGTAACTCCCAATACAACTGCAATGGAAGACGTTACCAGACACATTATCACAAGCACCATTCCAATCTGGTTGATGAGTCCATGAGTGTTCATGAGCCTGTAACCCATAAAAACAATCATTAGCATGAAAAGAGGAACTCTTATCCAGTAGCTTTTGAGAAACTTAGGTATCTTTCTTTTTTCTGAGACTTTACCCACCCAGAAATCCATGAAACTTCCCCTCGGACAAAGGTTTCCGCAGAACCAGCGGCCTCTGAACGGTGCGATCAGAAAGATAGCACCAAAAACAAGCAACATGAAATAGCCAAGCAGTGGAAACCATAATCCTGCTATTGAAACGATGATCACAAGTGGCCCCATATAGGGAGTTATTTTTAACATGATTTCACCAGTGTGTTATTTTTGTATTGTTGTATTATTAATTATTGTTGGTTTCAAATAAAAAAGAAAAAGAGTCGGGATTACTTTTCAACAGTAACAATATATTGTTACACTGAAACAAAAAGTAGGATGATAAACTGGTTTTGAGACGGTATCCAAATTATCTGTTGATAATAGCGAGAATGCGATCACAACACGTCCTCACTTCATCTGTCCTATTGTTTTGCTTATAATTGGTGGTCCGGGTCTTTAAATTCACTTATTGTACACTGCTGCAAATTCCACGAAATCATCGAAATCGACATCTTTGTCATTGTCAAAATCGAATACTGGATTGTATTTTACATTATCTGATGTTGAATTATAGACTTCGGCAAATTCCACGAAATCATCGAAGTCAACATCTTTATCTCCGTCAAAATCTCCCTTCATGGATTCAGAAGGCATTACTTCCAGTTCCCATGCAACGGAATCGGTTCCTCCGGAACTCACGGCGGTTGCCTCAATATCGTGAGTGGCTTCCGAAGGTGATTGCATGTTGTAAGAAGAAACGGTCACATCTTCATCGGTCTTGACAACAGTGCCGTCCACCGACCAGCTGACATCACATAAATCGTTTGCCTGTATGCTGAAAAGCTGGTCACTGCCATCTGAGCTTATGCTGTATGACGCCGGGCTGGATGAAGTAATGGAAAATGCAGTTTGTGCGTCCGCATTCCAGCCGAAGTCCTCTGTGTACATGGCAGTGTTCGGATATGAAGTGTATTCTCCGACCCATATGCCAATACCTATCTCATTGTAATCGGGATTCAGGATATTAGCCCTGTGACCCGGAGAGTTCATGAGGTTCTCGTGAGCTTTCACAACATCAGGAGGATAATTCATGGCGATATTCTCGGCAACACGATAGATTGGATAGCCCGCATCCTTCATTCTTTCCCAGAAAAGAGTACCATCATAGGAATCATGGGAAAAATAATCCTTTTCTATCATCTCTTTACTATGGTCTCTGGCAACCTGAGTAAGAACAGGATTGAGACTTAAGGGTTCAAGACCGTAACTTATCCTTTCAGCGTTGATAAGATCAAGCATCTGTTTTTCCTGCGCTGCATACACATCTTCTGCAGAGACAGCCGATACTAAGCAGGATAGCAGTATGATACATACAAAAATGCATCCTGGCAAATAATACGTTTTCTTCATAATAAAATCCCTCAACAGGAACCTAAAAAGTATATTGTTCCTTAAGCAGCAAAAGTATCTGATATATTATATATATTCTTATATAATAACTTGAGAGAGATTATTTTATCGAAAGAACTATGATAATATAGAATTTCAGAAATTTTGGGAAGATACCTTCCAAAGAGTTTTTATGTTGTACTATCTCCATATATAATGGGCACATAAAAGCCCGACTTCAAACATATGGGGAATTAATGTGGAAGATGACAGAATATCGTATCATGAGTCAGTGCGTACAGTATATAAAAGGATAAAAGAAGACGGTATGACCAATGTCTGGGACCGCTACGAAGCCCAGGGAATGGGTAGCAGCCCGGACAGAAGATGTACGTTTTGTCAAGGAGGAATGCGTTGCGATCTTTGTTCCAATGGGCCGTGCCGTGGAGATGCACTGAAGGACAAAAGGGGAGTTTGTGGAATAACTGCCGACGGAATGGCCATGAGAATGATGCTTTTACGCAACGTCATGGGTGCTTCGACCTATCAGTACCATACAAACCAGACCATCAAGACACTTAGGGCCACCGCAAAAGGTGAAACTCCTTTTAAGATCACCGAAGAGGAAAAACTGAGAAACTTTGCCGGAAGACTCGGAATAGATTCCAGTGGAAACATAGGAGATGTTGCCCTGAAACTCTGTGATTTTGTAGAAGAGGATTTTACAAGGGAATACGGACAGTCAAGTAAAATTGTGGAATTACTGGCTCCAAAGGAAAGACAGGAGTTATGGAAGAAGATCGGTATCTTTCCCGGAGGAATCCAGACAGAGATCCTGAGGTCAACAAGCTCATCCCTGACCAATGTAGATGGAAATTACGTCAGTCTTGCACTGAAGGCCATGAAACTTGGTGTGGCAATGGCATACCAGAGCCAGATAGTCAATGAATACTGCCAGGACATCATATTCGGATTGCCCAGACCTCACAACATGAGAGTAGATCTCGGAGTTCTTGATCCTGATTACGTGAATATTCTTCCGAACGGACACGAGCCATTTCTGGGATTTGCCATGGTGCAGCTTGCAAGAAAACCGCAGTGGCAGGATAAGGCAAAGCAGATTGGAGCAAAAGGTCTCAGAATTATTGCCAACATTGAGACAGGCCAGGAAATGATACAGCGGTGGGAGATGGATGACGCTTTCTACGGATTTACCGGAAACTGGATCATGCAGGAGGCTGTGCTTGCAAGTGGTTGTGTGGATGTTTTTGTTGCGGACATGAACTGTTCAATGCCAATAGACCCGATGTATGCTGAAAAATACAAATTCAAGCTCATTCCTGTGAGCGATCTTGTTTCATTTGAAGGTGTCAGCGACCGTTTAGACTACATTCCTGAAAAAGCAAGTGAACAGGCGGCAAAACTGCTTCAGATGGGTATTGATAATTTCAAGGAACGGAAGGCCAGTGTAAAGCCTGTTACAGATCTGCCGATGAGTGAAGCTGTGGTAGGCTTTTCCACAGAAAGCATACTGGATGCACTGGGAGGAAAACTTGACCCGCTCCTGGATGCCATCAAAGACGGAACCCTGCGTGGAGTAGCTGGACTTGTTTCCTGTACAACCCTGAGAGACACGGGTCAGGACAGTCACAGTATTGCCGTTGCGAAGGAACTTATCAAAAGGGATGTGCTTGTGCTTTCCATGGGATGTGGGAATGCAGCCATGCAGGTTGGAGGACTCTGTAGTCCCGAAGCAAAAGAACTTGCAGGACCCGGACTAAAAGCTATCTGTGAAGCACTGGGAATTCCTCCGGTACTCAGCTACGGAACCTGTACCGATACAGGCAGGATCGCTGATCTGATAGCTGCTGTATCTGCAGCTCTTGGCGATGTGCCTGTGCCTGATCTGCCAGTTGTTGCAACGGCTCCTGAGTATATGGAACAGAAAGCAACGATAGACGCGGTATTTGCACTGGCATTCGGACTTTATACACATGTGAATCCTGTTCCAACCGTTACAGGAGCACCAAATCTTGTGAAACTTCTCACCGAGGACTGTAAAGACGTTACAGGCGGAGTAATGAATGTGGAAACTGATGCCGTAAAAGCAGTGGAACTCATGCTTGAACATATTGAGAACAACCGTAAGAAACTTGGAATCTAAAAAAGAAGTTACCGGTGAAAGAATGGAACATATGAACCATGATGATTCTGCCACAAAAGAAGAAAATGGAATGCATCAACATGAAAACGAGCATGAGGACAATCACGCAAAACATGAGATGCACCATGAAATGACAGAGAAATCAGGAGAGAAGCATGAAGATCATGTTTCCCATAATGAACATGGTGAACATTCAGAACATGGAAAACACGAATCTCATCAGGGTCATGGAGATCATTCCAACCATCATGCAATGATGGTCCAGGATTTCAGGAAAAGGTTCTGGATATCAATTGTTCTGACGATACCAATACTTCTCCTGTCTCCTATCATACAGGATTTCCTTGGTTCGACTTTTGGAATTGTCATTCCTTCCTTTACCGGTGACACATACCTGCTGTTTGTTTTCTCAACTGTGGTTTTTTTCTATGGCGGCTGGCCTTTCCTCAAAGGAATAAAGGACGAACTCTCTGCAAAAAATCCCGGCATGATGACACTTATTGCGGTTGCCATCACCGTAGCCTACGGATACAGCAGTCTTGTTGTTTTCGGACTTCAGGGAAAGCTATTTTTCTGGGAACTGGCAACCCTGATAGACATCATGCTCCTCGGTCACTGGATGGAAATGAAATCTGTCATGGGAGCTTCCATGGCCTTGCAGGAGCTGGTAAAGCTCATGCCATCGGATGCTCACCTGATCAAAGCTGACGGAAGAACAGATGATGTTCCAATTGATAAACTTAAAATCGAAGATAAAGTCCTTGTCAAACCCGGGGAGAAGATTCCTGTTGATGGTGTTGTTGTAGACGGGCAAAGTTCTGTGAATGAGGCAATGCTTACAGGCGAATCAAATCCGGTTCCAAAGGAAAAAGGGGACGAAGTTATTGCCGGTGCCATTAATGGAGAAGGTTCTCTTACAGTTGAGGTTCGCAAAACTGGAAAGAATTCTTTCCTGTCACAAATGCTTGATCTTGTTTCTCAGGCACAACAGAGTAAATCAAAAACCCAGAACCTTGCCGACAGAGCGGCATTGTGGCTTACAATAATTGCACTGACAGCCGGTACTCTCACTTTCTTTGCATGGCTCTGGCTGGCAAATACCGATCTGGCTTTCTCAATGGAGAGAGCGGTGACTGTTATGGTGATTACCTGCCCTCATGCTCTGGGACTTGCAATCCCGCTTGTAGTTGCCGTCTCCTCTGCCATAGGTGCACGCAACGGACTGCTTATCAGGAACAGGGGACCATTTGAGAGAGCAAGGAATATTGATGCAATTGTTTTTGACAAGACAGGAACTCTCACAAAGGGAGAATTCGGAGTCAGTGACGTTGTTGTCTTTGATGAGAACATGCAGGAAGAAGAAATACTCAGTTATGCAGCATCCATTGAATCTGATTCCGAGCATCCGATAGCAAAGGGGATACTGAATTCTGCTGAACCTGGATATAAGGTTGAGAATTTCAGTGCCATTTCAGGAAAAGGTGCACAGGGAACCGTTAATGGAAAAGATGTGAAGGTCGTAAGTCCTGCATATCTGGAAGTTGACGGAATCAGTTATCCTGGAGAGAAACTGAAAGAAATAAGCAGTCAGGGGAAAACCACGGTTTTTGTTCTGATTGATGAGAAGGCAGTGGGAGCTATTGCACTTGAAGACGTTGTCAGACCTGAATCGAAAGAAGCTGTCGGCAAGCTAAAAGAAATGGGTATCAAATGTTTTATGCTCACAGGTGACCAGAAGCAGGTGGCTGAAAGAGTTGCAGGCCAGATCGGTCTTGATGATTACTTTGCAGGAGTTCTGCCAGATGAGAAGGCTTCCAGAATAAAGGAGGTTCAGGAAAGGGGACTCATCGTTGCGATGGTGGGAGATGGAATCAATGACGCACCTGCCCTTGCACAGGCTGATGTGGGTATAGCAATCGGAGCCGGTACTGATGTTGCAGTGGAAACAGCGGACATAGTACTTGTAAAAAGTAATCCGCTTGATGTGCTGGCTATCATGGAACTTTCAAAGGCAACGTACAGCAAAATGGTGCAGAACCTCTTCTGGGCAACGGGTTACAATGCACTGGCAATACCGCTCGCTGCAGGAGTGCTGTACCAGCAAGGAATATTGCTTTCACCGGCAGCAGGAGCAGTGCTTATGTCAATGAGTACGATCATAGTTGCCATAAATGCCAGAATGCTATCCATTGACAAAGACGGCAAGTCTGATTAATTTCAATATTCCGATTTACTTATTTTTCTATGCAGAGAAAATCTTTTCTGCATTGTTCATTCAACTTTTTGTATATTTGTCAGCTATTTTTGTAACCGACACACCAAGTAAAAGACCCATAAATAATCCAATATGAAATGTAAGTTCACCGAATCCTGATTTGGCATGTATTTCCCATTCACTGAGTTGCAAAGATATAAAAAGCTGAATTGCAAGCAAAAAAATGGCAATTATTTTCCATGTTTGTAATCTCATTTATTTGTTCCCCGGATGGAAGAAATACGATCTCATCATCGAATTTGACCATGCTTCTTCCTAATATAACTAATAAATTAAGATTAAATATAAAGAAATTATGCTAAAACATGCTTTTTTTAATGTTCGAGATAATAAAATAATCAGGAATGAATCTCAGACCGTTTATTTCAATAAATATATATATAAATACAAATCAACAATATAAAAGCCATGGAGATCCTCATACCTGATATTGTTGATACAGCTCTTATAAGTGGAGTAATATCACTCTTCCTTATTGCAGACATCCTGATCAAAAATTACCTGAAAATCAATCTCAGGGATGTTGGAGCTGATCTTGCTATCGGTGCAGTGGTTATTCAGTTTGGATATATTTCCATTATACTTGTAAGTCAGCAGATGGATATTTTTGGAATTAATGTTCTTCTTGCTATCTGTTTTGGGATTTTTTGGGCAGCCTGCCTCTGGCTTGCAGGCAAGAGAGACGCACTTACAGATATGTTCTCCTACACCATCGGAACATTTACCCTGGCAGCATCCATTATGCATTTCCTCGGAACTTTCAAACCCATGGGAATGATAATGCTGTTTGTATATTCACTCATTTTCTCTGTGTTAGCTTTCCTCCTAGCTGATTACCTCAGAACTGAAGCTGTGAAAAAGACCTTTGAGGAACTGACCAAAGACCTGCAGATATATGATATGAATGAAAGTTACAGAAAACTGGAAGCAGGGAAGGAAAATATCGACCCGCTCCAGCCTGTGATCGATAGAATACGAGGAGCCGTCAGGAATAATGATGATTTCACTGCAAGCGTGGGAGTAAGGACAATCCCAAATTTGTGCTTAAAAGTTCTCAGTTCCGGTGGAAAAAAGAACCTCATTATAAAGTATATCAATATACACCTGTACCAGCTTGCCATCCTTGCAAGAGAAGAAAAGAACAGGTTCGTATTGATGGAAGTTATCGATGCTTTCGGTTCCATTGGAAAAGAATCGGCAGAATCCGGTATGGAAAGCTTTAGTCTACAAACCCTTGACAATATGACTGGTTTCTTCGAACTGCATAGGGAAATAGAATACTTTCCTCCGGTAGATAAACTCACACTCATCAAACACTCAAAGAACATTAAGGATATAGTTGACATTTTCAGTAAAAAGAGCATCTCAAGTCCTCTTCACAAACTTGCAATCGCTACCGGTGATATCGGAGTTGCAGCTGCTAAAAAAGACATGCTCGACAGTACTGAAAAGTCAGTTGTCCTGCTTAAGAAGATAGCACTTGATGCAGCAGTTAACAAGGATACTGCAACCCTTAGCAACATCCGGGAAGTCCTGCTTGAACTTGCAAGGACAGTCGATAATAAAGACCAGAAACATCTGAAGAAACTTATTATCTATTCACTGAGGGATATCGGAATTAAAGCTGTGCAGGAATCTCCTGGAAGAGAAAGGCATGACTGCCTCGATAAAGTGATAGAAGCACTTGAAGAGGTCGGGCAGATATTCGGAGAGGAATCTCTTCCTGACGTTACTGCTGCACTGAAAGACATAGGAGTTGTTGCCGCGAGGAAACATTCAGATGAAAAGGTCTCAAGGATAATTCCTGTGATGGAACATTTCTGTACTGTTGCGGCATCAGATAATCAGGGAGACAACGTCTCACTTGCTGTCAATGCTATTGTTGAGGTATGCGAGATATCTATTAAGGAGCAGATGGTTGAATCTACTGCCAGTTCGTCAAAAAGCCTTGCAAACCTTTCAAACATCGAATCTATTTCAGTTATTGTTAGTGAAGCTATTTTTGAGATCGGCAAGTATCAGGAAATTGACAGGGAGATGTTTGCCCTTTTTGATAAGACATACCGCAAGTCAGGCGGAAGATAGTCTTCTTTTCGAAGAGTATATGTATTGTAATTGTCTTGTATTACTGCTATAGTTAGTGCAACATGTGAATGTTGGCTACTTAATTCAACTTAAAACAAGGGATTATTATGGAAATCAATGGAGTAGAAATCGAAGATACTTTTGCAGAAGCGTTCCCGATCAAGATCTCAAGAGTACTTATCACCGCAGCAACAAAACGCTGGGCAGAGATAGCTGCACTTGAAGCAACAGGATTCGGTACCTCTGTTATTATGTGCCCTGCAGAAGCAGGTATTGAAAAGTTCGTTGGTCCTGATGAGACTCCTGACGGAAGACCTGGTGTATACATCCAGATCTGCACCTTCGGATACGAATCACTTGAACACCAGTTACTTGAGCGCCTTGGCCAGTGTGTACTTACAGCACCAACAACAGCTGTTTTCAACGGTATGCCAGAAGCTGAGAAGCAGTTCAATGTAGGTTTCAAACTCAAGTTCTTCGGTGACGGTATGGAATCCGAAACTGAGGTAGCAGGCCGCAAGATGTACAGCATCCCAATTATGGAAGGTGACTTCCTCGTAGAAGAGAACATTGGTGCTGTAGCAGGTATTGCAGGCGGTAACTTCTTTATCTTCGGTGACAGCCAGATGACAGCACTTACAGCAGCAGAGGTTGCAGTAGATGCTATCAAGGACCTTGAAGGTACAATCACTCCATTCCCAGGCGGAATTGTTGCAAGTGGTTCCAAGGCTGGTTTTAACAACTACAAGTTCATGAAGGCAACTGCAAACGAGAAGTTCTGCCCATCCATCAGGGACAAGGTCGAAGGTACCGAAATTCCAGAAGGAGTAAAGGCAGTTTACGAGCTTGTCATCAACGGTGTCGACGAGGATGCAATCCAGAAGGCAATGAAGGCAGGTATCGAAGCAGCTATCGCAGTTCCTGGTGTATCAAAGATCACCGCAGGAAACTACGGCGGCAAACTCGGTAAGTACCAGTTCCACCTGAAAGACCTTTGCTAAAAGGCCCTTTCATTTTTCATATTTTTTGTATTTTAGTCATATTGTAATCGTTCTTCTTCTAAGATATTTTGTACTTGTCTTAGTTGTGCTTCTCCTCAAATCCCAAACAATGTCTAAAGCCTAACAATATCACATCACTGTTCTGTTGGAGGTTTTGACCACAATGGTTAAATCCATAAATATAATATTTTTGTTGATACTCTTTGAAAAATAAAAAAAGATGGAAAGGAATAAACATCTGTTGCCAACATTGTTCACAACTTTAGTTGTTGTAGGAATCCTTTCTGTATTCCTTGTACAAACCATATACAAAAAATTCATTGAAGATATAGAATAAGTTTTAATACCGGGGACTATTCATGGCGTATAAAAGTAAATATGCGATACTTACATTGTTTTTGCTATTGCTATCATCTTATTTTATTTGGCCTGAATTATCACCTTTGAATCAGGATATTAACAAAAAGGAAACTAGTGGTCCTTTAGGAAAAAATGTAAGCTCTTTTATATGGGAAAACTATCAAAACGTGGATTGGGTAAGCTCAGCTGAATTACTGGAATTACAAAATGTTTCTGATAATTATACGCATGGAAATATAACCTCAATTTGTTCGATAGAAAATACCAGCAATTTGACCGAATAAGAATTATCACTTTAGCAGTTGTCTAATCATGTCTTTTGGGTCAACTTCTTGACTTCATCCTCTTTTGTTCAAAGTAACTCCTTCTATAAAGTCAGTCATGACTCCAAAAAAGATTCTAGTTTTCTGGCAGAATCTTTTATTAAATAATCAAAAAAAGGATTCTGAAGAGCTATTTTAGCTATTTTTTGTTTATACCATTTTCATCAATAATTTCTCTTTGGTTTATATTAATAGATAGACATTATTGCGTTTAAGTTGGATGATTAGGCCATAAAATTTTAATTAAACCATCTCAATTTTTTAATTAGTGTGGAAATATGAAGTAATCAAATATTTCCATTCCAGCTTAGACCATAGAATATACAGAGATATGGAAGTGTAGATTATGCTATTTTTCATGTTTATGCAACCTAGTCTCTGAAGCATGAAAAGAGGAGAAAAAATAAAATGGATTTAAGAAAACTGTTTATAGTATTCATAGCAGTATCGATGTTAGTCTCTATTTCTGGTTTTGCATCTGCAAACTCAGAATATGCGTCCAATACTATCGAAGAAAGCAGTCCTTTAGGAAAAAATATCAGTTCCTTTGTTTGGGAGAACTATGAGAACATAGACTGGACAAGCTCAGCCAAACTATTGGATTCAAGCAATATCTCTCATAACTCAACGAATAAAAATTCAATTAAAATATCGCAACTTGAAAAGTCTAATGGAGATAATCATGCACTAGTTAAAGAGAAGTACATTGACAAAATATTGGAAATGGACGAGTTTAAGAATTACTCAAAAAATGAGTTGGAAAAAATAATTGTACCTTACTCTGACATCTCTTCAAACATGATTGAAACTATGTATTTAGAAAAATATCCAATGACTTTGGATATCGAATCATTCGACGAAGGAAATGTAATGAAAATGTCTTCAACAATAAGTTATGATTTGAATCAAAGTTCATCTGACAAAGGAACAATTAGTACAACTGCCACGGTTCCTAATGTAATAATAACAAATGTTAACTGTGACTGGAGCTGGGTTCAAAATGAAATAGCTTTGCAGACAATTACCATTCACAACTATGGAACAACTACTGCAAAAGGTGCAATATCAATTGTCTCACTTGATGAAAATCAAGGATACGTCCTGTTTTATGAAAATTTGGTATCAGGACAAGATGGTACTGTAACTATACCATTTTATGTTGATAAAAATACATTCCCCACAGTAGGAGAAAAGCCAATTTCAATTCGGGCATATGTTCAGAGTGGTGAGTATTTTTATTTGACCAGCGCACCTACAATTAGTGTTCCTATGGTTGAAATGTATAGCAATGAGCCCGGCGAACTAGAAGACCCTGATGATGGAGTAAGTTTAGAACTAGATGATCTAAATCATCATGATCAATATGAAATTGCAAGAAGAGCTGCAAGCGCCGGTGACGGTACTAGTACTCCATACCAAACAGCAAGTGCAGTATTAACTCAAGTACATAACGATATGAATTATAATGAAAGTATACTTTCTCCTCTTTATACTGGAGCTGACATATGGATCATCGAAAATGGTTTTAATGGAATATGTGATGAATATGCAGTTCTATACGAATCATACCTCCGAGCATTAGGAATTCCTACAAGGAGAATTGGTATATTTTTTACGGTTAATAATCTAAACACTGCACACCAATTTAATGAATTGTGGGATGGATCAACATGGATTCATGCAGATTCAAAAGGTAATCTTTTTTCGACACCAAGACGTTATACCGATGTTTTGGGATGGGATATAACACAGATATTTGTTGTACATGGTGCGAACGATAGCCTAAGTCAAGATGATGGACCAGATAATGATGACATTCTCCATTCAATCAGTGATATGAGTTTCTCATTGCCAGATGGATTAGAGGATAGATATTGTTAGAGAGCTTAAGGGAAAAATTTCCCTTTTATATTTTTATATTCTTGAAATAATCAAATTGCCTCATCTTTTTATCCATTCTAAATCCTTTTTCTCTTAACCTGTATTTCACAAAATGGTGAAGTGTTGCTCCAGTTAGCATTGAAATATCATCGTTCTTATTAACAATACGAAGAAGCAAAGCCTCTTCAACTGTTAGTGAAGCTATAGTTTTATTATAAGATAACTGCCTGACGCACATCACAATAAAGAGTTTTACCATAGAAGAAATGTTCATATTTGTAATGCCAATGCTGTTGGAATAATAAGCATGTTTCACGTGCTTTAGAATATCTTTTACGCAGAGAAAGTACAGGAATTGGCAAATTGAGGGGGCTTTCTCTGTTAGGATAACTTTCAATTGAATCCTCAAAATGATTCCTCCATACATCTTAGATTTTTTGTCTATGAGACGTGAAGATTATGCTATTTATAGCTACTCTCCTCCATAAAAAAGCATAAGCTTTTATACTGAAGTCCTAATTAGACGCCCTTGAAAAGCCACAACTAGCTTTCAGGATTCAAATGAAAAATAGAATAAGAGCTATCACCCTGGCAAAAAACTATTCAATAACCTATGATGTTGAATTCTTTCTGTTTGAAAATACTATGCCTTTACATTGCATTTTTAGAGATGCCAAATAGACAAAATATAGCTTGCTTATGATTAATTTTCCAGTTATATTAATAAACCAACTCGGGATATCTATCAGGTACGTAGTTTTCAATTCCTGGTTCATCAGGAGTGTAATGAGCACCATCAACTTTAATATGATAATGATTACTAATAACAAATGTTGATATCAGTTGACTTTCATCGTAGAATTTTATTGAATGACTCCATCCTCTACGCCCTTCTAGGGAAGAATTTTCTGTATATGAAAATCTGGAAAGGTGTTTTATCAAATCACTTATTTCATCTTCATTAGTTATTTCAATTAAATTGCCGTTGTATCCATTTCGGATGGACAATTTGGTTATATCGGAATAACTACCATTTGTCATCTCCAGATTGCCATTAGCATTAATAAGTAGGGTCTTTGGCCTTTCTTCGATTATATCTTTTCCAGATTCATACTGTATGAAACCGACTAGCCCAATTATAAAAATAGCTAAAATTAAAAAATATCTTATTTTTCTCATAAGTATCATCTAAAGTTAATCACTTTGTTCTAAATCCATTATATAATCATGATTTTAAATAAAATAATTAGAGAGATAGTTTTTACTATCTCTCTAAATTTTGAATTATTCAATGTATACCATTTCCTCAAAGCAACTGTCTATCAGAGTATAAACATCATTATTTCCCCATCCATCATTGAGTAAGACATAATAATGTGGAGTTACCCATGGAGTAGTTTGGACATAGTATCCATGTACTACTGCCCAGTGATCATCATATGTAGGATGATTGTTTAAACCAACAATCGAAGGCTTGTCAGAGTTAACAAGAGATATTACCTTGTTTTTATCAACATAGTTTTTGCTATCTGCGTCGTAACTGCTAGTGAGACCATGATCAAATAAAATATCAAAGAGACCTTGTTCCATTTGCGGCAAAATTGCACCTGTTGGAATGTAGCTGGGAGTTAAATAAGGAAACAAAGCACTTTGGGATTCGTATTGTGACGGAATGAAAGCACTATTGTGGTATCCATCGAGATAGTCCAGAGTTATAGCAGCTGCTGTGGGGCCACAATCATAAGTACTTGTAGCTACCCATGTTTTTAATGAATGATCCAATTCTCCACCATAATTCTGTATGCTTATTGTACTTTCTGAGGCTTTTAGATCTGACAGTTTTTTATTTTTATCGATGCTTTTAGCAGCATAAATATATTCTGGAGTGGTTGTTTCCTTTGTGTTTTTTTCTATTCCTATCTGGGATATTTCTCCTTGGTTTTCTTCCATGTAGGCAAGAGGACCATTATAGACATATGTCTTGGTTTTGTCACTAAATGGTGAATCTTTCTCGAATGAAAATTCAGGAATTGAAAGGTCATTTGTATTAATAATTATGTAGCCACCCTTTTTTATGGAAAATGCTACTGCTTCCAAATCGCCGTTTAGGTTATTTAATGGAATTGGTTTAACTAATTTTCCTGGCTGGCCCATATTCTTCAGGAAAAGTTCACCATATTCTTTTTCCAGACTGAAGTCATTTTTCTGGCCCATAGCAGCCGGTACAAACGCCATGGTTACTACAAACATTGCAATCAGAGTCAACGTTGTAATTTTTATTTCTTTGGTTTTCATTTATCGTCCTCTATTATGTAATTTTCTCTGAAAGCAAAGCTATCCTTATATAGTGTAAACTACAAATTCAACTCTGCCTCAGGCATGGAGTTCAACCACTGTTGCTAAGTCAAACTGAACTCCATAACATCTTTATGATGCTCTAAAAGAAATTATTGTCTTTTGCATAAATATTTCATGGCCATATCATCAAACTGAAACGTTACACAATGAAAACTATTACTTTTAAGTTGGATGATAAGGCCATAAATTCTTAATATAACTCATATAAAGATTTTTTATGTTCAATCAGGTAGGTGAATATTGTAGAAATCCTACCACAGGAGAAAACATGAATATCAAAACAATATTTCTAATCGCAATGGTATTGTTGTCATTACCATTAGCAGTAGATGCTAAACCAGTGATTGTAGGATACACTGGGAATATAGACACTGCTATTCTTGAAAAATACAATATTTCAAATTACACTATTCATCAACAAATAAATGCTTTTTCAGCAAATATGTCGGAATCCAGTATAGAAGATTTGTTCAGTGAAAAGAAAATTCGCTATATAGAAGATGATGTCTCTATCAGTATTGAAAAGAAAGAAACTCAATCCTCACAGATCATTGATTGGGGTGTTTCTGAGGTCAACGCTCCAGATGCCTGGAACAATTGTACAGGAACAGGAATCAAGATTGCAGTAGTAGATACTGGAATAAGCAAGAAACATCCTGATCTGAATGTAGCAGGTGGAGTAAGTTTAGTAGGAGACAAAAGCAGTAAGAAATGGGATGATGACAATGGGCATGGTACACATGTTGCCGGTATAATAGGTGCCTGCAATAATTCTATTGGTGTCGTTGGTGTGGCATATGATTCTGAACTATATGCTGTAAAAGTCTTGGATGAAAGCGGCAATGGACAGATATCTGATGTGATAGAAGGCATAGAATGGGCTGTTGATAACAATATGGACATCATTTCTATGAGTATTGGAACTACTCAATATTCACAGGCACTTGAAGAAGCTTGTGATTATGCATATAGTTCTGATGTTCTTTTAGTTGCTGCAGCTGGTAACAGCGGAGATGGTGATACTACTTCAAACAATGTTGAGTATCCTGCAAAGTTTGATTCCGTAATAGCGGTTTCAGCCATAGACAGTACTGGAACTGCACCAATGTGGAGTTCTGACGGAGATGAAGTAGAGCTAGCTGCACCGGGAGTAAGTATCTATTCAACATTCCTCAATGATGCCTATGCTACAGAATCAGGGACATCAATGGCAACACCGTTTGTAAGTGGAATTGCTGCATTGATTAAAAGTGAGAATCCATCCTTGAGTTCAAAGGAAATAAGAGCATTGCTTTGCTCTAACGCGATTGACCTCGGGAGTTCAGGAAAGGACCCTGTTTACGGGTTTGGACTGGTAACTATTTAGATTTGATCTCGTAGCTTTGAAGAGAGGAGAAAATCTGATTCTCCTCCATTTTTATCATATTACTGCTGTTGTCATCCGATAACAAAACAGACTGTGGGTAGTATCTTTTAAATCTCCCATCTTTCTCGAAGTTGATAAATTTGTCTTCATGGAGCTCTTTGATGTGCCAGTGTACAGTGCTTTTATCAATATTGAGATCAGAAGATAGCTCCTGCCCGGTAATACCTGGCTTTTTTGTTATAATATCAATCATCTTTTTGCGTGTCTCATTTCTCTTATGCATATCAAGAAGCTTTTGATCTTCAGTTTTTGGGTAGGTAGCATGGAAGATACATTTTATCCTGCCTCTTTTGATAGTATGTATACGTTTAGCAGATTCCAGTCTTGCAATATAATATCTCAGAGTGCTTCTCTTTAAGCTCAAATCTTCAGCAATTTCGGATTCCAGACAACCTGGATTCTCAATTATATAAGAGACGATTTCCTCCAATCTAGGGTTAGTACCTTTTGTGAATATTTTTCCAAGGAAAAGAGGAAGGTATTTTAAAAATACAAAAGTAGATAGGGTTGCTCCGCCTATTACGGACAATTGTATCCATAGTGGCAAATCCCAAAAAGTGATGGCTTTATCCGGACCACTATCATCAAGTACTTTACCATCCCCAACTGGCCCAATGGCTGGGGTGACAAGATATCTATCATTTTCTTTAGCAGAAGCTAATGTTATTGATCCTAAAAGGATGAGCAGGACAAATCCTGCCCTTAAGATCAATTTGTATTTCATGTTCCAATTGTATATGTTTCAGTACCTGATACACTATATCCGTATACACGATAATCCCATGTACCTGTTTCAACACCATGGGAATCCTCAATACGCAGATCAATCCTACCATTGGTTGAACCATCAAAACTGTCGTAATATGGTCCTAGTGTAATTTCATCTGGTGTGTATATTGTCAAACTAAGAGAATCTGAGGAGTCTCCCCAAACAAGGTGTGTATCAAGTGTTGTAGTGTAAGAACCAACATATTTTGAATACCAATCGGTATCACCTTGTGTGATGGTCCCTGAAAAAAGTCTCATGACAATATCACCAGATGATTGATCATCATCAGAGAGTTTTATAGGGGTAACTTTGTATCTATCCTTATCTTTCGCATTATTCTCGCCTGCCATCGCACAACCTACAAACAGCATCATTATTATCAATATCAATCCTATTTTTTAATCATTTATCTCACCTTTTTTATGTTTGCAGGAAAAAATAGTGAAGTAATATATATAGTAATTATGGCCTTATTATCCAACTAAAACATAACTAAATATTTTAATATATGATTATTAATTGGATAATAGGGCCATAGAGTCTTAATATAAATGACGTTATTTGATCTTGAAAAGATCTTTCAGGATAATTCTATCTCACGAGTTTGCAAAGCAGGAGCTTCTTAAAAGTGGCTCTTTTATATTCTGGAAGTATCTTTTCACCTGAACTATGTTTTAAAAATTTGTTCAGGAACAATTTCCAACTAATCTCTTCTGATTCATCAAAAACATGCATTTTTTCTTAAACTCAAGGAAGGACGACTAAATTCAAATAAATAAGATAATTATAGTTCCTTAAAGCGAAATATAATTTAAAATTCAAAATTCTGATGGTCTCAGAAACCAATCCAGGAATCTCCTGCAACCCAGATTTCAATATTTAGTAATCTATCAAAACTTACCTGCGTTTCGCGAGTTGATTTAGAAGTAATTCCAAATCCTTTACTTTTCCAGGTAGCAGAGTTTGATAAAACAGCAACTACTTTTTGATTTTGAATGTGGGTTCTGGAGGATTGTGTTGACAAAATAGGACTATTCTCCAATGCATTGGTTTTTCCTGATGCAATGACATTGTCATCAATGTCAATCAAGTATATGCCACTTAGATGAACATATTTACTTTGATGGCTCAAATGGAGAAAACTGTCTTCCCAATTTTCATGTATTATTTTAATGGCATTGACACTGTAAGAGCCATTTGATTCTGTTAAATGTAATTCCAGTTCACACAATTGAATTGTGGTTTTTTCATTGAGAGCACCACTTTTATTAGTGAATTCCTTTGTTTGGATTACTTTTAATTCCTGATTTCTTGTTGCAATAATATTCTTTTCATTATCAGAAATAATTTCAATTATATTTCCATCTGATTCTACCAGGATTATATTATTTTCTTTATCTTCAATCAATCCTATGATATTTTGTTCTTTTTTGCCAAGGTCAACTGAAGTAAGAACATCATCAATATAGTCCTTTGAAGAATTATAATCAACTAATGCTGCCGGAACTTGTTTGAATGGATCATTTGATATTTCAGAGAATTTAATCTCATTATTTGATTCATCGTATGATTGTGATTGGTAGACAGTAAGTAAGCCAAAAACCAAGCTAATTATGAAGACTATACTTGCTACCTGGATGATTATTTTTTTATTATTGTGCATGGTTTCCAAAATTTATTTAGCTAAAATAAAAAGATTTGAGTTATTAATAGCTTTTGGGTCTTTTGAAGAACTCAGGAATAGTTATGGAAACTCAAAAGAAATCTCTTCTGCAAATGCTTTCTGGAACCTCAATTTCTTCTGCTGATAGTCTTCCTGATCTTCGATCAAAAGGTTACCATATGTAGGAGCAAAAGTATAGCCACTTTCATCATCTCCTTTAGTAACAAAAAGATAGTTCTCCCCCGGCCGGAGTAATTCATCTCCATCCGCAAGGGTCAGATACTTCCAGATGAGCACATGTTCATAGCCACCGAACTGGTTTACGATGACGTTCCCGGTAGCATTTCCTTTTATCGTTTCTATGACATCAACACTGAAATGAGTTTGCAGATATGGTTCTGTTGACGTGCCAGTCTGTTCGATTACTTTACCAATAAATACATCAGTGGCAGCCCTAACCAGTTCTCTGTCATCAGAAACATTGATTGCATAATCTATCTGAGCCATTCCATGTTGGGTGTCGAAGTAGTAGACTTGAATGAGCTAGGCAGATACTCCCAGCAGTGCTGCAATGATTAAGAAGGCTAAAAGGATAGTGGGTTTGGTTGTCATTGTTTCCTCTTGTTAGTATTCTGCAAACTATTTTATTGATTGTAAATGGTTTTTAATATGTGTGGTTTTTTGTATAAAATAAATGTGGCCTATCATCAAACTGATAATAATGCTTCAATTTACATTGAATCCAATATTCTTGAACATGAGAAATTTCATTATTCCAAATACTCTTCAAAAACAGCAAACCAACTAAGAAAAAGACCAAATAATAGAATGCAGATGATGTGCAAAATTCCGAATATCTGAACATGGGAATAGTATGCCCTTATAACCTGGGTTACTATGAAGTAAATGGATATCGATGCAGTCATAACTATAGAGAGGGCAAAAGGTATTCTCATTACTTTTCTTCTGTTATCCGGCATTGAGAGAATGAGCAATATGGAAGATATTGAGAATATTATTGATACAAGGCCTTGTCCAATTTGTGTCTCTAAGAAGGGTAAGCTACCATTGGCAGACATGAATGAGATATCGTATATAGCTGCCATGTAAAGATGATCTCGAACATACGTTAATAAGAATATCGAGATTAAGAGTGGAATTGCCAGATACCATCTCTTAGAGATCGGTCTTATTTTATCCATATATAGCAGGATTCCTAACATCGGAAGGATCATGGATAGAATATAGAAGAGAGAGGATGATGTAATTTGCTGTTGTATAGGAAATGAATAAACTTGGTACAAGTTGAGTTAGTATCAATGAAATTATTCCAATGATCCACAATGCTGTGTATGTAAATGATGTGAATAGTAAAGGTATGTTTATTCTATCGGTTATCGTTTTGAGTGTCAATTCTATTTCTCCAGAAGTGAGATTTTTACGTAACTTTATGGCTCCTTATTGAAAGTTAAAAAAGAGATCAAAGGATTATATCATGGATATCTCCCTTCTCCTGTTATAAGTTCACCTGATACCTGACTCCATCCGTTCTGAGGACCCGTCAGAGTGGTTATTATTGATTCCCTGAAACTATTTGACCTCCAGCCACTAGTAAACCATTCATTTGAACCATCTGAAGTTATGTATATCTGGACTTCGGCATTATCCGGTGCATCATATTGAGCATATATCATGCTATCGTAGTCGTATAATTTTGCATTTGGTTTATTATAAAGTTCGACCATGGCTGCTGCTTTTTCTTCGTTTTCTACAACGTTGAACTTTGGCATCAGGACTTCAGAAGTACCTACGGGATTTTGGGTATCAATAGTATCATTGACCGTTGCTCCTGCGGATAGGTAAATGTTTTCTTGAGGGTAGGGTGTTTCTTCAGAATAGGTGCCGGATTTTATGAATGTTATTTCCATTTCATCAGGATTGCCTGGCACTGGTACATCGATAGGATCAGAATAGAATATTGGTGTAATCTCGTCTATGCTCATAGCCAGCATTGTTCCATATTCTGTGTCTATTATGGAACAATTCCATGAGGGATAATCCTCTGAACAACGTTCCATAAGGTTTGAACCAATGGATGATGTATTATTTTTAGCAGGGATCGGCATGTAAAGAGTTACATTACTTATCTTTGAGTCTGAAGTAATTATAAGGTCGTAATTATAGCTCTTTATATCATAATCGCTGTCAGTGTTACTATTATCACCAAATAATGTTGGCAAAAAAATCAATGAAATGATTATGAGTAGATATAATCCAATTTTGTATGGTTGCCTCATTTTTATTTTCCTGTATAGCGCTGATATAGTTTTATTAGTCATCGCAAGTCGATATCATCTGAGAGTACTCCAAGCAATTCCCACTTCACTTCTCCATAATAAGGATGTGGATACTCCAATTCCCTTTTCAGGTTGACCTCTACCAAAACCTCATATGTTTTTCCAGATTCCAGATCAATTGTACATTCATAATAATTAGAACCCAGATACTCTAAGACCACTTGTTCCTCATGTATCAATTCTGTATCTTCATCTGAGTATGACCCGTCAGCAGGTGTGGAAACACTTACCTGAACAAAGACCGGCAGGTTATCTATCATATCTCCTGTATTGTTGGTATGAAGGTAAGCATCTTTGTTTTGATAGTTTAGGTTCATTGAAAGTGTCACTCTTGAATATGTTTCATTTATGGGAATTGAATTGGCCTCTAAATTCTCAACATAAACATTGTTTGCAGGCAAACTGGACTCGAATGGAAAATACCATGCAAGAAGCAAAATAGCTGAGATTATGATCAATGCAACTAAACCAAAAAGTCCTTTCTTCAACCAGGATAAGCCGAAATAAAAAGCAATTATAGTTAGTATTGTCAGAGTGATGATCACAATAAGAATAGCCTGTAATAGACTAAGTTTTATGTTTTCAGCACGGTTGTCTGCAAATGAATTATCCTCAATACTATTTTTATCGTCTGGAAATCGGTGGTAAATAGCATATTCTTCATTTGACCGGAACTTATTATTTTTAATAATATTGTCATCGGTGCTTTCGATTGTTATCCCGTTCAGATTGCTATAGAAAGAATTTCGCTCGAATATGTTATTTGAGCTTAAACAAGTCAAGTATAGTCCAGAATCCTTATTTTCTGCAAAATAATTATCTGTTACTGAATTTGAATTTGATTCCCATATATGAAGACCATATTGCTTGTTCTCATTGAGATTGTTGCCAAAGACTGTGTTTTTATCAGATGATGTCAATGCCAGACCAATATTATTGAGTATTAGTTCATTCTCGACAATTGTGCAGAATAAGGATTTCCTGAGGGCTATTCCATACATCTGGTTATTACTGACGTTATTACCTTCAATGGTAATCTGATCAGATTCATCCACATAAAGACCGCGTTTGTTATTCTGAACATTGTTATTTTCCAGGTTGTTCAGTGTGGAATCAAGAAGATGGACCCCATGTTCAATATTCAGGAAGATAGTGTTATTTTGAATCTCACTACCTGAAGAGGAGACAATATAAAGACCGTCTAGTGTGTTAGAAATAATGTTGTTACTTACAAGAGAAGAATCTGCATGATCAATGAATATACCTACAACAGAGGGGTTACTACTAGCCCCTTCAATCGTTAATCCACTTATTTTCACGTTATCTACTGTTATGTGAATTATTGGGGCAGATGAATTGTTAGAAATAAGAACAACATCTTCAGGGTCAAGCGAAAAGGAGCTTATGCTTAAAGGTTTGTCTACCGTGAGAGATTCAGAATATGTTCCACTGTAAATAATTATAGAATCATCCTTTTGAGCATGATCTATCGCATCCTGTATGGAACTGAAAGAGAGATTTGTAGTGCTGTTGTCACCTACTGTTATTGTAGTTGCAGAGACACAACCAACAGTAAGGAAGAGAAAGAGCATTAATGTGATTATTCTAAGATTCACGGTCTTTGTCCTTTAAACTCAGATAATATCAGAAAATTTGTTTAACTTTGTACTAATTTTTTAGTAAACTATATATTTTTTATGGCCAATGCATCCAACCAATATGATTGTCAGTCCTGACTTTACCCAGATAAAAATGTCAGTTGGATAGTATGACCATAATCAATAAATAAATTAGATGTAATTTTTAATTAATTTACGAACTAATTTTAGAATATAGTAAGTTTTGTAAAAATATGGAGTTATTAAATGGCAGCAAACCGAGGAAGATACCTGACAATAGGAAGGTACCTGGCAATAATTGGTGGAGTTTTAGGTATCTTTGTAAGTTTAGGACTATACGGCTTAATTGAAGGGATAATACCCACCAATGGTATAGCTATAGGCTTTATTTATGGTGCGACACCAGTATTGGGAATATCTGACCCAAAAGCAGTGTTGGCAATCCAGACATTTTCAGCAACAGCACTTGCATTCATTGGAATCATAGCAGCTTACAAATTATCGAAAAACGTGCGTAATTCTGCATTAATTATAATTGCATCAGGTATTGCCGGATTCATATTCATGGGAATTTTATGGATTCCAACCGGAATTTTGTTTGTACTCGGCGGGATACTATTAATGAGAGACATGAAGGTTAGTACCCCAGCTTAGCATTATACAAATTAAGAACTGATTGAGAAAAGAAAACTCGATGAAAATAAGGAAAATCCATATATTTCTATAGCAAAAGCAGTTGGATTGTTAGTTGTTGTATTTTTCCTGCCTTTTGCAACCTTTTTTACATGGGGGGTGGATACAACCATGAGAATTCAAAATCCATAGATGCAATGTTATTAGACACTGCCTCTGATGATTTCATAATACTTACGAAACAGGAAATCAACAATTACCCGCACTATTACAAGGTAATGATTGTTTTCTGATAAATTTTGATACTACCTCCTCTTAAAAATAAGTTTATTCTTTCAACAGGAATGATTATTCTGATCCTGTCCACACCTGAACAACTGCACGAGTATCCATATCAATCAGGGCAGATATCGAACTATCCATCCAGGTTACACTAATCAGGGGTTTTCCGGTATAGAATTTCTCCGAGGTCTCTGGTAATATTTGTTTTACGGAAGGATCTCCGTTGGTATACATACCAGAACCCATAGCACTGGCAACTTCTTCGTTTTGAAGAGCAAGGCTAATAGCTTCAGACCGGACAGATTCAGGGATAGCTTCAAGGATATATCCGGTGATAATTATTTCATTGTCACTGTATACGAAATCATATCTATCCATATACTTTGAAGCTGATGTAGAGGCAGTAGCATGTATGTGGATTTTGTTATTCTTTTCTGATGTAGCGAGTGTTATGTTGTCATATTCTATACCCTGGTAAGGACTGACCAGCTGAGATATTCTTGCCTCGATCTTATCAGCATTAGAAGGAGGAGCCCCGGTCCATAGAAATTCATTAACAGAAGAAGAATTAGTAAAATTTGTCAGGGAAATAATACCTGCAAAGAGAAATATCATAACTACCAAAGCTATGGATATTTTAGACATACCAACCATGTATTTCACCTAAAAAGATAGACAGGACGTACCAATACGTCCATGTCTGGTATTTATTCCGAGTCCCCAATGGTTATCAAATAGTCAAACTCTTCTATATTAATCGGAAGAATGTTCAATGTCCATTCTCCAACAGCACCTGATGTTTCATATGTTTCCACATATGATTCCAGAGTTTCCTGATAAATTCCAGCACTATCGATTTCCCATGGAGGATAGGAGGAAGCTCCAAGACTTACAGTACCGCCATAAGTTGTTCTGATCAACTTCAGTTCAACATTACCGGATCCATTTTCAAGTTCCAGGTCAAAGGAAGGATCTTCGGTTTCTGTTTCACTGCCTGTCCCCATCCATTTGTCATAATTGTAAACACTAGAGGACAACTTAATTGTGATAGGATCGTTGGTCTGAGTTGTAAATTTCTTAGCGTAAGGCTCAACAGGCTGGGTCCATACATCAAAGTTCAATGATACTTCATCGTCCCATTCATCTATAGAAGGATCATCAATATTCAGATCAATATCCCCGTAATATGTGCCTCTTGCATCCTCAGGTACTTCAAGGTGTACATTGACTACAGCCGTTTCTCCGGCTTTGACGACAGATGGAGCAGTAATTTCCATTGCATCACTTTCAAATGCAAATCCACTTGTTCCATATCTACTGGAAAAACTCCATTGATCATCATCAAACTCAGGATCGATTTCAATATCATGGTCAGCTATGTTCTTAAGTGTGATCTCATAATCATATTCTTCTCCTGATTCGACACGGTCTCTTATGTATGATGTCTGTATCTGAATGTTTGGAGGAGTCCATACTTCAATATATAAGTACATAGCATTGATATATTGTGGATAGACGGAGTATGATTGCGGCATTGTATCGTCTGTGAAAGCAACACTAGCCCCATAGTCTCCTATATCTGCGTCTTCAGGAATGTCCACTTTAATTGTAAATTCTACCTTTTCTTCCGGTTCCAAATCTTTGCTGGAAGGTGTTATGCTTACCCAGTTTTCATCAATGAGATTTTGTTGATATGCCGTAGGAACCATTTTTGGCTCAAGAGTGATTGTTTTATTATCTTTGTTGGTGACTGTTACGGAAATCTCATTATTGTCCCCTGGCTTTAAATCAATGTTTGAATAAGTCGGATTGATATTGAGTTTTGCAAAAGTTATATCCGAGTATAGTATTGCTTCATCACTGCCTTCGATTAATATCGTTTCTGATGTGGCATATGTTTCAATATCCGCACTGGCAACAGGTGAAAATGCCATTCCGATAAGTAGCATCGAAGCAATTAAACTGTATATTCGTATTCTTTCATTGTTGTACATATTTTCCTCCTCTTTGATCAGATCATTTTTTTGTTGGTTTAAAATCCAAGAGCATTTTTAATTTTTATGTATCTGATGCTATGTTATTTTCAATGTTAGTATGCTTAATTGGTAGCCTACTTATAAAATAATTATGGCCATTGTCTAAAACTATGAAATAGATTTTTTATATATATCTAATAGTTTTCATCAAATAACAGAGAAGCTTGTGGATAGTATTTTTTGTATCGTCCATCCTTTTTGAACTCAATCAGGTCATCTTCATGGAGTGCTTTGATATGCCAGTGTACTGTACTTTTGTCAATGTTCAGGGTAGAGGATAATTCCTGCCCTGTGATACCCGGTCTTTCAGATATTATCTCAATTATTTTCCTGCGGTTCTTGTTCTTCCTGTGAAGATGAAGCAATTTTGCATCTTCCGTTTTTGAATAAGTGATATGAAAGAGGCCTTTTAACTTGCCTTTTTTAAATGTCTGTATTCGATTATCAGAGGACAGTTTCGAAAGATAATAACGTAAAGTACCTCTTTTCAAATCAAGGTCTTCAGATATCTCAGACTCCATACAACCAGGATTTTCAGCTATGTAAGAGGCAATTTCCTGCATTTTAGGATTGGTACCTCCTGTCAGTATTTTCCCAAGAAGAAGTGGAAGACATTTAAGTAGTGTTACCGTAGAAAATACAGCTCCACTTATGACAGATAGTTGTATCCATAAAGGCAGTTCCCAGAAAGTGATTTGCTTGTCTGGACCACTGTCATCAACTACATCACCTTCTTCAAGGGGCAAATGCCCCGGAGTGACAATATACTCGTGCTCATCACCACCACCAAATGGGTGCAATAATGCAGAAGGATGATATAGATAGAAAAATGGACTTTTTTTAACACGGTAGCCATCATCACCATTTAAAGTGCAGACTGTCACTATCGTTCCAAAAATAATAATCAGGATTAATCCTGCTCTAACCAATGAACCAATTCTCATAATTTTCTAAGTTTGTCCAAATCTAACATTTTAGCATATAGTAATTGTCAACTAATTTCATCAAATGTTGCTAGAACTTTTTGTATAGCTTGCTAAGGAAATTTCTTATCGGAACATATTATTTATTGCTTATGGCCATATTGTCCAACTGTTCTCCAAGTTTCCACTTACCCGTGCATTTTTTCTCAAATAACGCTAATTACTACAACAGTTGACATTTATGACAGGAATGCAGGATTATCTCAGACCAACAGCCATCATCGACTTCGACCATCCCGATGTTCTAAAGAAGGCAAAGGAACTTGCAGAAGAAACTGAGGACCTTATAGAAATATCCAGACTCTGTTTCGAGTTCGTCAGAGATGAGATCAAACACAGCTATGACTACCATATGAATCCTGTCACCCTGAAAGCATCCGAAGTCCTTGAGCATGGAACAGGTTACTGTTATGCTAAAAGCCATCTCCTTGCAGCACTTCTCAGGGCAAACTCAATTCCGGCAGGAATCTGTTACCAGCGCTTGAACAGGGATGATAATGCAGAAGGTGGACAATTCTGTTTGCACGCTCTGAATGCAGTTTATCTGGAAGAATTTGGATGGTACCGGATGGATGCAAGAGGAAATAAAGAAGGAGTGTATGCTCAGTTCAACCCACCTCATGAGAAGCTTGCATATGAAATTAGAATCGAAGGTGAAGCTGACCTACCTGAAATTTGGGCAGACCCGCTTCCAGTTGTTGTAGAGACTTTGACTAAATATAAGAGCTATGATGAAGTTTACGAGAACCTGCCGGATGTTCCGTTAATTAGTAAAAAATGAGAGTTACAGGTAAGTAAGGATTGAGATAATGCGTCCGAGAGAACTTATAGAAAAATGGGTCGAAGCCTTCAACAATGCAGACTTCGACGAACTTGGTGAAATGTATAGTGAGGATGCCGTAAACTATCAGGTTCCGGAAGAAACGGTTGAAGGTAAAGAAGCCATCAGGAAGATGTTCGAGGAAGAGTTTTCCCGTGCTGAAATGGTCTGCATAGTTGAAAATATCTTTGAGGACGGTGAGTGGGCAATACTGGAGTGGAAAGACCCACTGGGACTTCGTGGATGTGGATTTTTCCATGTTGTAGATGATAAAATCGTTTTTCAGAGAGGATACTGGGATAAGTTGTCATTTTTGAGACAACATGGACTTCCTATACCGGATGAATAGACAGAACTGAATATGGATCATAGTTCTCATGTTAATTTATTCAGTAATAGATTCAATTTTTTTAAATAAAGAATCTAATGCCTCTATTTTTTCAATATCTTTCTTTTCCATCATATTGGCAAGTTTCATTGAAAAATCTACTTTTTTCAAATAATCATATTCAACATCATTATTTCGTTTGTATTCACTTATCATTTTTTCTAGTGAACTTGAAAACTTAGACGTCTTTCTCAATGATGCTACATCTGCATCAACCCAACATTCATCACCATTTTTCGGCCAATGCTCATTTAAACACTTACAAATCAAAGCATCATCAAATACATCTTCAAATTCATTCTCACCAATTAAAACTATATGATTGTCAAAAAAGTCTTGTTGAAATCCCATTTTTACAAGGTTAGCTTCATTCAACCTTTTGCCTAATCCTGAATCTTTTATATCGCTATCTAACAGCATTAAAGTAGCTTTACTTTTATAGTTACTAAATAATTTGAGAATTTTATCCCAAGAACTATTACTTTGAAGATTGATTAAAACAACTCCATCTTCAGACATGCATTTATCAAAATATTTCTTATACAGAATCGGAAGAGCGAAATATTCAGTTTCACCTTCAACAATCAAAAAACATCTTTCAAAGAATATACCACTATTTGTAATTCCTGAAATTTCATACACATTATCAAGAAACTCAGAAATGTCACTATTGTCACTTCCTTTCAAAAATTCAACTTTAGAAAGACCATCTTTGTGTTTTATGTAATTAATACTCTTAGTTGAAGCCCTGTCAATCATCTGAAGAGAATGTGTTGAAACTATAGGCTGTATGTTTACGTCTTTATTTTCAGAAAGTGACTTTAATAAGTAAAACATTGCTTTTTGTGATTTATAATCCAAACTCGCATCAGGTTCATCATAACATCTAATTACTTTTTTTTGCAAACTTTTAGACCTTACTTCTTTGTCCCATTCAATAATTGCTAAGTACAATCTTTTCTTAGACCCATCTCCAATATTGTTAATAGAATGTGGACCTTGACCATAATCAACATTAATATCAGAAAGTGTGAAACCTGCTGCAAAATCGATTCCAAAATCACCATTAATAGATGTTACTTTTGGAATTATAGTCTGAACTTTTTCTTTTAATTCATCTTCTATTTTTTTGTTCAAACTTTCTTTTATCTCGTCTTTCTTCGAAACTAAAGACTCTTTTAAAGATTCTTGCCCATCTTCATCATAATCATAAAAAAACGTTCTATATACAGAATCTAATGTTTTATGAATAAAAGTCAAAGGATTCCCATAATCCGAACTACCATAATACTCAACTCTAGGCAAATATTCAGATATGTCATTCCATTTGATTTCTGCCCAATCTAACTTTTTGTCTAGATAATCATAATTAGATGAAACGTACTCTTGTAAGGCTATTTTTGCATCTTCAACTTTAGTATATGGTAAATCAAAACTATGGCACAATTCTTTTAAAGCAGTAGCTTTTAGCGAATTTATGTTATTCAAATCATCAATTTCGAAAATCTGACGTTTTACTTCACAACTTCCTATGATTTTATCAGTGTCATTTATTTTAAAAACTTTTTTCACTGAAAAATATGAATCATCTAAAAAATACTGTGGTATTACTACAGTGGAATCCGAGTTTACTTTAAATCTTAATTCTATCTCACAAGAATCTGAAAAAACTTCGCTAAGTCTATGAAATAACTCAGGACTCAATGGTTTATTGTTTAAAAAAATATCCAATGCATTTAATATAGAAGTTTTTCCACTGTCATTTTCTCCAATAAAAAAAGTTAGTTTATGGATAGGAACTTCTCCACTATCTGAAAAACACTTGAAATTGACGAGACGAATCAACTCTAAGTCCACTTATTTCACCTTTTTAGTAGGATACTTATCTCGTATCATTTTATGGAAATATTTTCCATGTGAACTGGAACTCATTAGTTTTGAATATATTTCCTCTGGAACCGTAGAATATTGATATATTCCACCGCTATTGAACTCAACTTCTAAAATCTTATTTTCACTATCATATCCCACAGATTTTAAGTCACTTGATCGTACATTTTCCCGGTTGATTTAAACTCCTCCTATTACATCAACATATTTTAGAAGATTTGAAGTTAATAAATAGTTTTCTAAATATGTTTTTAAAATTTATTATTATAAGAAAGTTCCAAAAATGAAATAGTTGTATAATATAAGCTATTTAATATCAGAAACCATCTACTGTAATTTAGAAATAATTATGGTCCAGATAGACAGACTCCGCAAACTACTGAAAAATACTTCTCTTAATGCATTTGCCGGCTGGACAATAGTTCTGTTCCTAACACTGCTTGGGATAGGTAACTTCATCTACGGCAGGTTCATGTGGACCATACTGATCGCCTTTGTCATAAGTATAATAATAACACCTGCCATCAGGATGCGCAAACTCTCAGTTATGCCATCGTGGTATTTTATTTTCCTGGCCATCCTGCCATTAGTGGGGAGTTCAACTGCCTGGTACTTCTTTTCCACCAGTATACCGTTTTACGTTTCAGTAGCAACCATTGCACTGCTTATGGCTGCTGAGATTAACTGGTTCACCTCGGTCAAAATGACATATAGGTTTGCAATACTGCTTGTTATCGTCACCACACTTGCAATATCAGGACTATTGCATCTCACTGAATGGTTGTTGGATATTTATTTCGGAACAAACTATCTCCTTAGCGGTCTTTCACCTGATGCTATCAACGATGTTGTTATGCAGCAGTTCATCTACGCCACAATAGCCGGAGTTGCAGCAGGAGCTTTGTTCGGGTGGTATTTCAGGTCATCCAATAATACAGATCTTGTTGAGGTTCCAACTCATTTTTCGGTAGAAACAGATGATTATGTCACACACAGACCACCTGCCCCCATACGCAAACTTCTTGGAATTTCCGATAAAACACAGGTTTTAGCAGCCAGAATACTGCAGGGTGGACTTGTACTGCTGCTACTGTTTGGAATCTTAAGAAGGGACTTATCCACCACAGTGAATGCAACAACCGGACTTATCCTCACTTTTGTACCTCATATAATCACACGCAAATATAACATCAAACAGGATACAGGAGTGGTACTCTGGCTCACTTTGGCTATCTTTCTGCATACCATCGGAACCTTTGAATTCTACAACTACATCGACAACTGGGACCACGTAACCCATGCACTTTCAGCCAGTGTAGTCGCTGCTGCCGGATATACCCTGATAAGAGCCATCGACATATACGTTGATGAAATTTACATACCTCCAAGGGTGCTTTTCATTTTTATACTCATATTCGTACTTGCAATGGGAGTAGTATGGGAAATTATCGAATTCCTGAGCGATGTGCTTACATCAGCACTTGGCTTTGATGCCATACTTGCCCAGCATGGAATTGGTGACACAATGCTGGACCTCATGTTCGATCTTTTCGGAGCTGTACTTGCAGCAACCTGGGGAACTGCCTATCTCTCTAAAATATCCTACAAGCTGGCAGCTAAGTTCGATGAGATGGGGAAAAGTCAAAAACAGGGAATAAAACGAGAAAAAAGGAAGTAAAAAGGGATTTAAAAGTGCTTACCTTTTTTAACCCAGTCCAAGAGCTGCAAATCCGGCACTTATTCCATTGCGGATAAGTTCCTGAGGATCGATTCCTGTAACCTGGATCATTACATAAACACCAAGGAAAGTACCGATCATACTTCCAAGATTGGCAAGAGCTGCCACAAGAACAACACGGAAGAGATTGTTCTTCATCATGTCTTCGGTTGTTTCGATCTCAACAAGCTCCTTGAAATTATCGGTTGTCGGAGGGCGGTATTTTGCTTCGGTCAGACCTGCGAACCATCCTGCTGCCATCATCGGGTTAAGGGATGTGAGCCATGCAACCGAAAAAGCCGTCAGAACTGAATAAGGATGACCTCTTGCAAGCAATGCACCGGCAGCGCTGAGAACACCATTTATGATGAACCACCATGCAAATGCAAGTGCAAGTGTTTCCAGTGGAACTCCGGAAAGAATAAGCAATGCGAATGTTCCAAGAGCAATTGCAACCACCAGAGCACCGAAAAGCTTCATGACACTGAATTTCTTCTTTGAAGCCTCAACTCCATAGTTAATTCTGGGAATGGTCTTTGGATTTTCAAGATAACGCTGGATACCTGCCCTGTGACCTGCACCTACAACAGCTACAATTTTCTTGTTGCCACCCATAGCAGCTTTTACAAGATTGTTAGCCATGTATGCGTCTCTTTCATCAATAAGAACCTTGACAGCATTTGGTGAGGTATCCCTGAACTCCTCCACAAGCATGGAGACTATATCCTGATTGGTTATCGTCTCCATATCAATATCCTGAGTGCCACCAATACCAAGAACAGCAGCAATAAGTCCACCAAGCATCTTCAGTTTCTCGATGAAACCCATCTTGCTCCAGAAACGCTGGAGAGTTACCTGAACATCCCTGTCAATGAGAAGAACCTGTGCGCCACTGGCTTCAGCAGCCTCGATAGCACTTATCATTTCTGCACCCGGCTGAACACCCATCTCGTCAGCAAATTTCTTCTGGATATGAGCCAGCAACATGTGAACAAGATAGAAATAGACCTTGCCTTCCTTTAGAAGCTCCTTTACCGGAATATCAGCGTTCTGGACATTGCCTTTGATAGCTTCATACCTGGAACGGCAGAGTTCAACTGCAACTATGTCCGGATGTTCCCGTTCAATAGCCTCATTGACTTCCCTGACACTTTTTTCAGAGACGTGGGCTGTTCCCACAAGAATTATCTCGCTGGGCCTTTCAGTATTTTCAGGTTCACCTTCAGATGCAGGTTTTTCAGAAATATCATCTTTGATGACCTCTTTTATGATCTGGATCTCAGAAGGCCCTGAACTGGAAAACGATGAACTCCCTGGATATTCCTCAGAATACATATCATCATTAGTTGATGTGTAACTGTAATCCGAAGAGTTTTCCTGGGAATCACTTAAATTATCATGTTTCAATGTAGATCCCCTTTAAGACTGTAGAACTACCTGGTCACTCGTTCAATAACATCAGCGATCTCATAAGATCGGTTCTTGAAAGGATGCCCGTTACATTACCGTCATCCACCACAAGGATACGCCCTATATTATTGATCGCCATTACCTTGAATGCTTCTGCCGCACTGGCGCTTGATGGCAATGTTACGACATCCTTGGTCATAACATCGGATACAACGACCGCATATCGTTCATGTGGCAGTACATTACGTATGTCTGTAAAGGTTACAATCCCTTTTAAAGAATTGCCCTTTATTACAGGATATCCCAGATGTTTGTTCTCAAACATAAAATGTGAGAGTTCCTCAACTGTCATTTCCGGTTCGACCGAGATCACATCTTTTGACATGACATCAGCAACTTTGTATTTTTCAAGACTTACTGTAACAGTGGTTGACTTGTCCTCTTCTGAAGCACCCATGTACACAAAAAAGGCTATCAACAGCAACCAGAGATTAGAAACAACACCCACTAGGGCCATCAGGAAAGCAAACATCTTTCCAACGGAAGCAGCATAGTGAGTTGCCCTTACATAGCTCATCCTCTTTGCAAACATAGATCTTAGAATTCTTCCACCATCCATAGGGAAAGCCGGGATCAGATTGAAAATTCCAAGTATTATGTTTATGTAAGCCAGGATGCCTATCATTAAAGAGAACCATGTATTGCTGTAAGATGGCACGTAAGAATTAGCAAGCATGTTCAGTCCCAGAAGACCAAAACCTATTATAAGACTCACAAGTGGTCCTGCAAATGCCATCTTAAATTCCTGTGATGGTTCCCTTGGAATTTCTTCCATGGATGATACGCCACCCAGTAACATCAGTGTTATATCCTTGATCTCAACACCGTAGCCTTTGGCTATGTAAGAGTGGCCAAGCTCGTGGAGCAGTACGCAAACAAATAGTAGTATGGTTGTTAAAAGCGACAATCCATAGGTCATCGCAGCCGAACCAATATCCGCAAAACCATAAGGTTGTGGGTTTGTTGCGAATACAAGCGCAAAAATGGGAAGAACGAACAGAAAAGTGATGTGCACTTTTATGGGTATTCCCATAATGCTCCCGATCTTATATGAAGAATTCATGACAGTATTTTAGATGGGTTAATATTTAGTTTTAACTTATTTTTGAAAATAATCATTCTTTTCTCTAAATTTTCCCTGAAAATTGTTCATGGGACTTCTGAATACTTTCACCCCGCTTGGCTCAGGAGTATAAGTAACAAAGACATACTAGAATTTAGAAAAGGCAAGATGAACACACGCCTTACACGCTTCAAGGCCAGGTGTCATCAAGCCTCATCCCCTCAGCTTTTATTTTTTTATTTTAGATTATTCAAGTGAATCAAGAATCTTTTTCAGATCGGCAACAAAAGAATCTATCATTTCAAAACTTACATGGGGCATGATAACAAGACGAAGTCCATGTGGATTCTGGGTTATAGAGACCTGCCAGTTGAATTCCTTTGCCAGTCTGCTTCTAACAAGGTCACATTTTGGGACTTCCAGTGCAACTACATTCATAACCGGTTCTATCAGCGGATAAACATCCATATCTTTAAGTTTTTCCAGTAGATAATGAGTTAACTCCATGCATCTGGAAACTGTTTTCCTGTATCCTTCCTTTCCAAGGAAATTCATAACTGCATATGTTGCTGCCACAGCAGCACCACTTCTTGTTCCTGTCAGTGTGTACTGTGTGGAAACAGTAAGATACGGCGTATCCGCCTTGAGACTTTCAAGCTGATGGAAATCACGGAAAAGAAGAACTCCTGACGGAATTGTGCTCAGACCCATTTTATGAGGATCGATAGCTATTGATGTAACTCCCGGTAATTTGAAATCGAATTCGTAGGACTTTTTCATGAAAGGAAGGACAAAACCTCCAAATGCTGCGTCAACATGCAGGAAAATATTCTTTTCAAGAGCAATATCCGAAAGTTCTTTTATCGGATCTACCTGGCCGAATTCCGTTGAACCTGCAATCGCTACAAGACCAATTGTGTTCTCATCTATCAGTGATCTTACTGATTCAACTGAGACTTTTAGCTCATCGTCAAGACTTGCTTTCCTGAGCTCAACATCAAGTATGTCCGAAACCTTATCAAAAGAGAAATGAGCTGAATCCGGAACCACCAGATTTGGTCTTGCACATTTATTATCACTATTCTTACTGCTATTAGCAGAATTCTGATACTCTGAACTTTGTAAAAAGAGATTTCTCATTGAACGAATAGCCTGGATATTTGACTCGGTACCACCAGTTGTCATATAACCCACAGCATCAGCCTTATGAAGCAGATCTCCGATTAAACTTAAAATCTCTTTCTCAAGATTATATGTTCCCCTGAAAAGACCGAAGTCACCCATATTCGATTCTATGAACTGCATGTGCGCTTGTACTGCAATTTTGTGCGGATAGGTACACATAGAACTCAGCACACGTTCGTATTTCAGGTCCTGACCCTTAGAATCGTTTAAGATGTTACGTATTTCCTCTTCAGATAGGCCGGTTTCGTTCATTTGCTATATGAATAAAAGAAGATGCTTAAAACAATTGTGTTACGAAATGACATATACAATTATCTAAGGATTTATTTTTAAAAAATGTTCTAAAAAATTAATGAAAAAATAAAATAAAAAATAGAATGAAAAAGAAGATCAGGATACACCTTTGTATATCTTCAGACCTTCATCGGAAACCGTAACAACCCACGGATCCATGCTATGTGTCGTTGCACGCATCTTGAGCACCCTTATGAAACGGTAGGACACATTCTGTTTTGAAGCTATTCCAAGCTCTATTATACCATCTGTAAGATAGCCCTCTATACCTGATTGTGACTGATGAGTGTCAAGGGTATTGAAATTCTCGAATATGATAAAAGATGTAAGGTTCTCACGGCGCAAAGGTTCGAACAGGTGATACAAACGTTTGCGCATTTCATCATCACTCTCTTCCATAAGTGAATACAGTGCACCAAGTGAATCCAGTGCGACACAGGAAAATTTATCACCCCATTTTCTCTTATACTGCATGATCTGGGTCTCGATGGTAGAAATAAGATCCTGTGTGTATTCATCGAACTGCAATCTGTAGTCACTGTAATCAAGAATTCCAAGTCTCTCTGTTAGTTTCACTCCCATATGCTCCATATTCCTGATGTGATTGGCTTTGCTTTCCTCAAGAGTTATATATAAGCCATATTCATCAGCACCTTCCAGGTATTTTGAAAGTATGGAGAAGGTCAGTCCTGATTTTAAGGTACCAGGGGCACCGGTAATAAGAACAACACTGTTTCTTGGTATATCAGTCTGAAAGACTTTGTTCAATCCTTCGATAGTATCTATGAATCTCATTTGCATCACCTTTACATCACAATAATTTATCCATCATCTTCTTTTTAGCATATTCCATTTCAAATTCCCTGAGTCTCTCTGATTCCACAAAACCGGTTAAAGAAGAATCTGTTACTTTTTCACTCAAGTGGTCTTTTATCATCTTAATTGCCTTTGGGGTCAGTGTAAGATCATCATCAATAAGTTCTGTCTGTACCATGTGTTCAAGTTTGGACGAAACTGCAAACGGTTCAATGGAACACAGGTATGCAAGGTCTTTTTTTTCTTTCACTCCGATGTAAATCGCATTGATAAGTTTGTATGTAGTATCCTGATTGCTATCCAGGATATCGAACATAGCAAATGTGATCGAATCCTCAATTGATTCCAGCGTGATGTCAACATCATTTTTTGTTTCGATCTTCAGATTAGAACCTGAATTGGAAAGTTCAATACTTACCGTTTCTAATTGTTCCAGTGGAAGAAACTTCCATAGATGTTCTGTGTTTACATGACCTATCAATGAAGAAATATCGAATTTCCATGCAACTTTGTTCATGTTCTCAGTGGCTTTGAAACTTGTAGTGTGACTCCAGCTTTTTACGATTTGCTTGAAAGAATTGGTCAGATCTTTGCCAATCGTACCTTCTCCTTTTCCTTTCATGTCTTCGATTATTGCATATCCATTAGGAGTGACAAGAGCAAATTCATCTACAAGTTTTTTCTTTTTAAGCACCGCAAATGCATGCTTCAAAAGAATCTTATCCTTGTTGAAAATAGGAAGCAGTACATCCATGTCAGTTATTCCTGAAGAAAGCAGGAACAATAACCTCACCTGCTCAGAACTTAATTGCTCATATTCTGCATCCGCACTGAAACCTAAATATGAAAGCAGATAGGACTTCAATTTTTCAATATTAGATCTGTCCCCGGTAAAGATCATGGAGGATGTCACATAACCTGTACCAAACATTGATAGCTTTTTGTAATCCACAACAATATAATTAGAATGACGACTGGAAGCCATTATCCTGTTTTCTATGTTTTTTGGCAGTCTTCGGTTCACAAGTTCTATGGACTTTAAAGGAATAGTTTCCCAATCATCTCTTTTTGAAAGCCACAGTTCCTGGTCACTTATACCTACTTTACCGTGTGTCCACTGAGAATCAGAAATAGTTATGTTAGTAACAAGCTGAGGAATACCGACTATAAAGTCCAGATCAATTTCCGAGTATTCCATGGCTAATTGCCCCTTGTTCTTTTCTGCTATCGTGTTTGATTACTTCATTTCCCGACATCTTTTACACTGCTTTTATATGTTTCATCCAGCGGGTCATCAAGTGGAAATCTTTCTGTTCAAGGGTTAAAGAATCAACATGAATGACCATACTGGAATTTGAACTCATGACTGAATCGTTTACCTCCTCGATGGCTTTTATAACAGACTTTATGTCATTATCAAGGCCCAGATATTCCAGACCGTCAAGGAACACTACTCCTCTATCAACTTTTTCAATAAAATTGTAAATTGCAGGCTGTAACTTGTAGAGCTCACTAGAATCAATATACGGCTGGCCAGATTGCTGATTTTTGGTCAACCAGATAAAAGGGGTTTTCAACAGTCCGTATTCAGCTCTTATTCTTTCAGGATTCTGTCTTGTAATGCAAAGTCCGGGAACACCACTTTTCACCATGTTTGCAAACATCTGGTAACTTTCATCTGCTTCAATCCCGTCCCTGAAATAAATATGACCGGCTTCAAGATCTATATATTTTCCATCTGCATCAAAATCCTCATCTGTTATTTCCTCCTGTAAAGGATCAAAAAAGAGGTTTCTCAAATCGGAAATGTTCTGGAAAGTAATGACAGCTCTTTCATCCATTCCTTCTTTTGTTACAATGGACTGGGAGACATTAGCCATTAAAGAAGTACCATCTTTTGTGATTAACTCAAGTACCTTAGGTTTTGTAGAACCTCTTTGGAATTTTTCCGGTTTCTTGAGAAGATTCAAAAAAGATGCACCGATCAATTCATCAAACTCAAAACCCAAAGCATCAAGAGCTTTCTGATTGATCGTTATGATCCTCATTTTATTGTCGAGAGACAAAGTTGCTATGGGTGAAAGTTCCATGAGATTATGAATAAATTCATAGGTCTGGACCAGCTCATCACGTGATATTTTCAATGTTTCTTCAGAAATTACATGTTCAGTGACATCACGTATAAGAGTAACAATTCCTTCCAGATTTTCTTGTGAATCAAAAATGGCTGTTTTTGTGAGCTCTATGAATTTTTTTTCTCCTTCATCGTCAATGAAATCCATTGTGAAACGTATGGTTTCACCTGTATTGATCGCTTCTTCATCAAGCTCAAGAAATTTTTCAGCAATAGATCCAGGGAATAATTCTCTGTCAGTTTTACCCGTTATTTCAGTTCCAGGCGTTTTTGTAAATTTTTCAAACGCCCTGTTAAATATTATACTCTGACCCTGATGATTTTTAAAATAAACAACAGAAGGAATAGATTGTACCAATGAATCGAAGGTTATCTGGATTTGGTTTTCTCCATCTTCAGTCTGAAGATTACAAAGGAACTTTGAACCTTCAAATCTTGTGAGTTCAGTTATATAAGCCAAATCACCCTTTTGGTCATAATTGTAAGATGATCTCAGACAAATGGTTTTTTCTTTTTTATCAAGATATTCGTTGTACGCAAAAGAAACATCTTTTCGTGAAATAGTTTCCGGACAATCTTCACATGGAGCAGATTTTCCAAAAATTTGAAAACACTTTTTTTCTTTTTCTTCTCCAAGCTTAAAACCTGATAGTGTAAATCCCGCACGATTTAAAAATAGAATATTATAGTTACTGTCATATACACCGATCATGTGAGGAAATGAATCTAATAATGATCTAAGTATTGGATTTGTATCTATATCTGCTTGAATAGATGCTATTTTTTTTGACAGGAATTGGATATTCTCATTTTCAACTAACATTTCCCTGGTCACCACACAGTTTCTATTCAATGTATATATCTTTTATTCTATATATCTATTTATAGAAAAATAAGATTATTTTTTAAAAGTTGTTGAAAGATTTGTTCAGTATTTTAAGTGAATATGTAAGTGGCTAAATTACTTAAAATAGTGATATTCAGATTGTATACTTGAGATACTAAAGTAACATACTGACCCCATGATTTCTACTGGAGATTTGTTTTTAGGATTATGAATTATGGTTATTTTTATTAAACCAATTTTATTAATGAGTGCAACCCCATTGTTTCTACTGGAGATTCAAAAAATTATCTTATTTTGAGAAATCCAGTTAACTTCAACTATTTTTTAGTATAATTTTTAAGTTAATTTTTAAAAATATAATTAAAATTAATTTAAAATAAAGAAAAGCTTATATAGTAATATATCGATATATACACTGCCATCTTTTTTTATAAATTTAAAAAAAAGATAGTCATATCTTTTTTCCAGCTTCCAGAAGAAATCATAGGGTCTCTGTTTTTTATAAACCTTCCAGTTGAAATAAAGGGGTTTACTTCCATATGAAGTCATATCCTTTATATCCATGTTACTCTGTTATTCAAAAACAAAGTATCTTGATACGTTTTTAAAAGCATTCTTGTATTTTTATATAACTTTCCAGTTGAAACAGAGGGGTCTAAACCATAAACATTAATAACCACCACTTCCATTGTATCGTTTGGAATTGAGAGAGGAAATCCAATCAATCATTTCAATCATACAATTTGATTCACAATTTTCAAATCAGATTTAAGTTGATTTTGATTTGTTCTTGATTGGTAGTTCTTATCCAAAACAAACAGATGTTAGAGTGGTTTGTAAGTTTTAAGGATAGGGTGAAATAAGTAAATGCAAAGTAAATCATTAGATGGCCTGTTCCAGGAATTACTGGAAAATGAACCTATTTTCAAAAACAAAGAGGTTTTAAGACATTCATACACTCCTGATTCGCTTGTCCACCGTGATGACCAGATCAATAGTCTTGCGTCTATTCTTGTTTCAGCGCTCAGGGGAGATACTCCTTCTAATATTCTTATTTACGGAAAGACCGGTACAGGAAAAACAGCTGTAACAAGGCATGTTGGAATTGAGCTTGAAAGAAAAGGTGAATCACTTGGACTTTCCTGTAAAGTTGTCTATCTTAATTGTGAAGTCATTGATACTCAGTATAGGCTTCTTGCAAATCTGACCCGCCAGTTCGGTGAAGATGTTCCAATGACCGGATGGCCTACAGATCAGGTCTTTTTCAAATTCAAAGAAACAATTGATAATGAAAGACAGGTTGTAATTATAATTCTGGATGAAATAGACAAGCTCATCAAAAAAGGTGATGATGTTCTTTACAACTTATCAAGGATTAATACTGATCTTGAAAATGCAAAGGTCAGTATGATTGGAGTTTCTAACGACTTGAAATTCACAGAATTTCTTGATCCCAGAGTCAAGAGTTCTCTTGGAGAGGAAGAAATTATTTTCCCACCATACGATGCTGACCAGATTAGTGATATCCTTCATGAAAGAGCTGAAATAGCTTACAAGCCTGATGCCCTTGATGAAATGGTCATTCCTCTCTGTGCTGCTTTTGCAGCTCAGGAACACGGTGATGCAAGACGCGCTCTTGATCTTCTCAGAGTTGCAGGAGAAATTGCAGAAAGAGAAAATAAATCCCATGTTGAAGAACAGCATGTTAAAGGTGCTCAGGAAAAGATCGAAGTCGATCGTGTCATTGAAGTTGTGCGCACCCTTCCTACCCAGTCCAAACTTGCACTCTACAGTGTAATGCTCCTGAGGAACAACGGTTACAAGAACGTCACGACCGGGGAAGTCTACAATGTTTATCGCCAACTATGTCTTCAGGTGGATATGGACATTCTCACACAGCGCAGGGTAACAGATCTGATGTCCGAGCTTGATATGCTTGGTATCGTCAATGCAGTAGTTGTAAGCAAGGGAAGATACGGCAGGACAAAAGAGATCGTGTTGAGTGTCCCGATAAACAGCACTAAAAAAGTATTGTTTGAGGACTACAGGCTTAAACCACTTGAGTTCTTCAAACCCGTCCTCACAACACAGTTGCATCTTTAAACTCAGATTGAAGTTTAAAGATCCAACTTTTATTCTTGTATTTTCAATATCTTATATTCTTATTTTCCAGCTTTTTAGTATTTTGTCTTATTCCATTAGAAACCAGGAAGCAGGAGTCTTAGATATCCTACGTATGGAATTCTGTAGCGTGCAATACCGATTACCCATTCTTTCTTAACAGGCATCAGGTAACTCACCTGTCCCTGCTGGTCATAGTATTTATTTGTCACTTGGTTGTCACCTTTTGTGATGTAACCGGCATAAGGCGCAGCGGGTCCGCCGTCCCACATGGGCTCTCCTTTTTCAACATAATACATAGCCCTGTGGATAATTGGTGTCACACCTTCCTGTCCATAAGGTTTGTAAAGTATCACATTACCGTAATTCTTGAAGGTAGTGTAGTCGTTATTCATGCCTTCTTCATAAGTGACAATTTCCGCCCTGTCGATGTTCTGGATGAATATTATATCACCGATATTCATATGGGGTTGCATGCTTCCGGATTCTACTGCAACCATAGGTGTCCACATACCGAAAACGATCTGAGAGAAAGTTGCAAATACCAATACGGCTAACAGAACAGTCAGGATGTCCCGGGCAAGCGAAACAAAGAAATTATCACTTTCTTTGAAAACATGGTAGGTTTCTTTTAAGTTCATGTTCTTACCTGTCTTCCGTCCAAATCAATGAAAGAATCTATTAATGAGTTATGGAATATAATTGCAAAAAATAAAATGTTTCCCCTTATAAAACATTTTTCAGATTTTTATTGTATGATAAACTGTACTTAACTATTGTATCACCATGAATGAAACTGATGTCCTTACAGCCTTTATTGAAGAAGGCTATCAGATAAGTCCTGAAGCAGTGGACCTTATATGTTCTCATTGTACACCCAGGGAACTTGTAGCTTACGTACTTGAGCATATAGATCTTTCAGTGCTCGTAATTGATGTTGAACACATTGATCTGGAAGCTTTCAATTCTTCCCTTCATGTAGATGAGGAGACTTTCAAGCTATCAGAAGAGCTTTCTCCGGAACCTGATAATTCCTACAGTGATTCGTATGACGATCCATATGACTCATCTTATTCTTATCAGCCATCTTCAATGTCATCAGGCTTCAAGAGTAATTACTGTAACGTTGACAGTCCGATTTCCGTGCTTTCTGATATTACCGATAATTCAACATGTGTCGGTGAGTACATGGAATTCGTTCAGTTTTTCAGGAACAGGTATACAAGGCTCAGCGATATCATACGTGGAAGGATAACGGCACGCCCCATCGAGAGCCTGAAAAAAGGCAAAGGCACTAATTTCAGGGGCAGCCGCGAGGCAGGAGAAGTTTCCATAATCGGAATGATATCTGATATGAAAAGCACCAGCAATGGTCATAAGATCCTTGAGGTCGAAGATCCCACAGGTTCATTTTCAGTTCTCATACGCTCGGCTGACAAGGAACTTTATGAGCAG
This sequence comes from Methanolobus vulcani, assembly GCF_900100715.1. Classification (GTDB taxonomy): domain Archaea; phylum Halobacteriota; class Methanosarcinia; order Methanosarcinales; family Methanosarcinaceae; genus Methanolobus; species Methanolobus vulcani. The sequence goes on from NZ_FNCA01000009.1 coordinate 114,666, forward strand.
GCAAGTCACTTTGTACTGGACGAAGTTGTGGGTTTCACAGGAACTCTCACAAATGATGGCAATCTTATGATAGCACAGAAGGTCACGCTCCCGGACCTGCCTGCTGTAAATCCGAAAAAGACCGGAAGTTTCGGCAAGGCAATCCTTACATCTGATATTCATATCGGAAGTAATACTTTCCTTGAAGAACCTTGGGACAGGTTCATTGATTTTCTAAACGGCGATACTGATAATGAGGCTTTGCTGGCTATTTCAAAAGAGATACGCTATCTTCTGGTAGCAGGTGATCTTGTGGACGGCGTTGGCATCTATCCCGGACAGGAAGAAGAGCTTTCCATCATGGATGTTTACGACCAGTACAAAAAAGCCGGTGAATATTTCCATATGATCCCAAAACACATCAAGATTATTATTTCTCCTGGAAACCACGATGCAGTACGTCAGGCTGAACCGCAGCCAAGACTGCCTGAATGTATCAGGGATTATTTCCCTGATAATGTCACGTTTGTAGGTAATCCATCTATTGTTGACCTGGATGGTGTAAAAGTGATGCTGTATCACGGTCGTTCCATTGACGATCTGGTGGCCTCAGTTCCGGGTGTTTCATATGGCGAGCCTACAAAGGCAATGGTTGAAATGATGAAGTTCAGACACCTTTCGCCAATTTACGGAAGCCGTGTTTCCATTGCACCTGAAAAAAGAGATTATTTTGTTATTAGTAACGTACCGGATATCCTGCACTGCGGTCACGTACACACGGTGGGTGTTGAATGGTACAAAAATGTTCTGCTGATAAATTCAGGCACCTGGCAGGACCAGACTGAGTTTCAGAAAAGAGTAAATGTTGTCCCGACACCTGCACAGGTGCCGGTAGTGGATCTTGAAACTCTTAAAACAACAATTTTGAAGTTCAATGAATAAATTTGATAAATAATTCCTAATCCCTTTATTTCCAGTGGAACTTCAAATTAATTTGAATTATTTTTCCTGATTATTCTTCCTTTATCTTCAGCAGTGAATGGTTCATCGTCTGCTCAGGACAGATGGTCACACAACGTCTGCAACTCGTACCAAGGCAGTGCTGACTATCGATATTGACGATCCTTGCACCGTTTTCCTCAATAATTTCCAGTGCATCCTCAGGGCATTCTTCAACACACTCCTGGCAAAGTATACATTTTTCCACCGGAGCTTCGAGTGTGATACCGATATCCTTCACAATATCCAGTCCAAGATAACCGACGTCATCGATATCCCTGGAAACCCTTCTTTCGATTTCAACTTTCTCAAGGTCCTGCGGGAACACGGGAATACCATACATTTCCAGCATCTGGGCATACATTTCACTAGGCATTCCCTGCTGCCATGTTGAGAGTTCGCAGACATAGATATCCTTAAAAGTCTCACTTGTTGCCATCATCAGGTGATCTGCATGTATCTTCTTTGCAACTGCAATGACCTCATCCAGTTTTGAAACATCGATGGCAAGCTTCCTTGCAAGTCCGATGGAAGTGTTACCGAACTGAATTATTCCCTTTGAAAAACCAGGAACTGAACCTATGTGTCGTGC
>NZ_FNCA01000016.1 GCF_900100715.1 Methanolobus vulcani
ATGTCCGAATATACCCCCAAAGAGAGATTATCCCGTGCACTCACCGGTCAATCTGTTGACAGGATGCCTGCTGTCTGTGTTACCCAGACAGGCACTGTTGAGCAGATGGAAGCCTGTGGTGCATTCTGGCCAGAGGCTAACAGCGATGCAGAAAAAATGGCAACACTTGCCGAAGCAGGTCACACAGTAGTTGGTTTTGAGGCTGTACGTGTGCCTTTTGACATTACTGCGGAAGCCGAGTTCTTCGGCTGTGAGATCAAGGCCGGAACAAAGGAGCAGCAACCATCCGTAGTAGGTCATGTAGTAAAAACATTAGAAGATATCGAGAAACTCAAGGGCTACAACCTTGATCACGGAAGAATCGGTGTTGTATGCGATGCTATCAAGATACTTGCAGATAAATACGGTGAAGAACTCCCGATCATGGGAAGCATGATAGGTCCTTTCTCACTCGCACAGCACATCAACGGTGATGAGTGGTTCATGGCTATCTTCACAGACGAAGCCTTCGGCCTTGCACTCATGGAGTTCACAACCGATTTCTGTGTTGCTTACGCTCAGAAAATGGTCGAGAATGGTGCTGACACAATGGTCATCATCGACCCAACAGCAAGTTACCAGCTCATTGGTGCTGAATTCTACGAAAAATTCGTAGTTCCTTTCCACAAAAAGATCATCGATGCAATGCACGAAGTCAACGTGCCTGTAGTTCTTCACATATGTGGTGACACAACCCAGGGTCTTGCCCTCATGGAATCATCCGGTGTAGATGCTATCAGTGTTGACCAGAATGTTGATGCAGCAGCAGCAGTCGCTAATGTTGAAAAAGCTGTCATTGTAGGAAACCTCGACCCTGTGAACATGCTCTGGAACCAGACACCTGAAACTATCAGGGAACAATCACAAAAGGTCATTGATGCGGGTATCGATCTGCTTGCACCGGGATGTGGTACTGTAAGCAAGACACCAACCGTCAATCTCCAGGCAATGATTGAAGTGGCGAAGAGTCACAAATATTGAAACAATTAAGAAAACAATTCCAAAGTCGCTATTCTTCGGGCTGAATCCCTCTGATGAATTGCACTACTTCTCCGGAGAAACTTTTCCTTTTTTTATGAGCTTTAATAATATGCAGTAGATAGTTACGTTGTTATCAGTTTCCAAACTGATCTATCGTAGTCATGAATAACTTGAGTGATCCCGAAGGGTCCGGCGAAGCCGGCGTTTTCCCACAAAAAAGTACTAAATAATTGACATATTGCATTGGAGTACTTTCTTCGCATGTCTTCTATAGAATTCTCAGTATAAATGCAATTTTCTTCTGTAAAGAGGGTTGGAATGTGCCGCCTTCGGCGGATAGTTATTTTGGTTTTAGTTTGCCAATTGTTTTTGTGGAAATAAAAAAGAGCAATGTTTGTGTCGCCTATATCAGCAGGATTCTCAGAGCCTGATCTCTACTAATATATTATCTACTAATAATGACAAGATAAAAGAAAAGATTCTGTTAAGTGGTAATTATGGATGATTCAAAGGATTATATCAGTGGTTTTTTCGGTTTTATGAAAAAGGCAACAACACCTGCTCAGACTGTGGATACTATAATGGAACGTCTGGGTGCTGAAGGCTTTTCAAAACTGGATCTGAATGAGCAGTGGAATCTGTCAGCATCAGGAAAATACTGGCTGTCACCTTATCCTTCCATGATCATCGCTTTTACCATTGGAAGCAGTGAAACCCTCGCAAAAGGTATGAGGATCATTGCTGCTCACACTGATAATCCAGCATTCCGGATCAAACCAAATCCGGAAGTGAGCAGTGAAGGAATGCTTACACTCAATGTGGAACGCTACGGAGGTCCGATTCTCAATACATGGTTCGACCGTCCATTATCCATTGCTGGCAGAATAGCTGTAAAGTCTGATGAAGTATTGAAACCCAAAGTGATTCACCTGGATCTCCAGAGGCCAATACTTACTATTCCAAACCTGGCTATCCATATGAATCGCGAAGCAAATAAAGGGGTGGAGATCAAGGTGCAAAAGGAAATGCAGCCTCTTCTGACCCAGTTGATCGAAGATGAGGTCAAGGACAATTATCTCCTTGATCTGGTTGCAAAGGAAGCAGGTGTAAATGCAGAAGATATTCTGGATATGGACCTGAGCGTCTATTGTTGTGAGGAAGGCGTGTTGGTTGGAGCAAAAGGAGAATTCATATCCTGTCCGAGAATAGATGATCTTTCCATGGTGTATGCTGTAATGGAAGCTATTGTGTCCTCAGAAAATAAAGGCGGAATCAATATAGCAGCATTCATGGACAATGAAGAGATCGGTTCCATGACAAAACAGGGTGCTGATTCTGTACTTTTGAGCACAATTCTGGAAAAGATCCATGTGGGGATAGAGCAAAGACCAATATGTCAGATGAAGGATTACTTTGTTATTTCGGCAGATGGAGCTCACGGATTACATCCAAATTACGGTGAAAAGAACGATATTACCAACAAGCCTGTGATGAACAAAGGTATAACAATTAAGATCAGTGGCAATCGTTCCTATGCTTCAGAAGTTGAAACAATTGCTGCTTTCCAGCAATTGTGTGACAAAGCCGGTGTTAATTATCAGAAATTTGTGAATCATTCCGATCAGAGAGGCGGAACAACTCTTGGTCCAATCCTTAGCAAATATCTGCCTGTTCATGTGGTTGATGTAGGAGTTCCAATGCTGGCAATGCATTCAACCAGAGAGTTAATGGGTAAACAGGATTTCCTTGATTCCATAGAGGTTTTCAGGACATTTTTCCAGCTGGAATGATGCTAAAAGCTGCTGGCTATAGTGTCATAAACAAAAGAAAAAAGATTTTGTCATTATGTGACTCCGGTCACACAATGAAACACATATGGCGGAAACCTCGGGAATTTAACCCGACTGAACGGATTTAGAGTCCATTCGATCAACCTGATCTGATTTCCATGATGGTTGATTGAATCTAGTCTCTAATTAGGGTTAATGGTATTTATATTTATTGTCCATTCTTTCTTCGGGAAGTTTCAACTATGTTACAGATGCTGTTTTTGTTTTCTATTATGATGATTACAACGAAACATTAAAATATCATTGATATTAGCTATCTTTTTCCGGCAATCCGGTACCAAGGAAAATCAGCTTAGTTTCTATAGGGGTACCATCATCACCATCTGCCATTGTGATGTCTTCTCTTTTAATGTCAATACTCACATTTTCAGGCTTCATGTCAGATTCCTGCATATAGTCAAGTATCAGTTTTTTCCCGTGCTCGGTTGCGTATTCCAGAGCTTCTGAATAAGTTGGGAACTCCCTTCTTTCCACTGGAGAAAACATCAAAATGCTTCTTTCGGTCTTTTTGTAAAATGATTTAACAAGTATCTCTATGCTCTTGACACCTTTGCCTACAAGGGCTCCGACAGCATTTCCAACATCGGCATGTTCAGGGACAATAATATCGGCGACAATAAGCCTGTTCAGTTCTTCAACATAGCAACTTACAGGTCCGCCAAGAAGCACCACCGGGACATTCACTTTAAACTGTGATAGGAAATCACCACGTATCATCTTCTCGATCTCGGTTTTTGAAACTCCTTTATACATGAAACTCATAAGGTCCAGTGCCATATTGATCGCAACTTCCTTTTTGATATGCATGCAAAGTTCAATCTCATCCATTGGTGTAAGTCTTGCAAGGATCTTAGCACCAATAACTGAAGCTTCACGGTCCCATTTTGTGTATTCTCCAAGCACATGGAGAGAATCGGTTGGAGTAAATCCGATTGCCTGAACCAGTCTTTTCTGTATCAGTGAATCAACACTATCCGGAGATATTGGCTTGCCGATCTTCCAGAATATATCGTTCAGGGAAACAGGCTCAAATTGTATTATTTCCAGGAGCTCCTTTTCGAATGAACTAAGATTTTTGGCTTCTTTTCCGGTTCTTACAAAGAACTTGGTTGGCTGAACATTTTCAGCAAGCTGAATTCTTGAAGGAGTCCTGCCAGATTTTAACATTTCCATAAATCCCGGATACTTTATAGCAGCCAGACAGAGTGGAACTACCCTGCGTGGTCCGATATTGATATTGCGGCTCTTGATCCACACATGACTGTCTCCACCCATTGCGGATGTTTCCATCCGTATAGCCTTCACTTTTGTGTGCCAGCCACCAACCACAGCTCCTGTATCCACAAGTTCAGGAAATCCGCTGTAGTTCAACGAGACATCTGTGCTGGTCCCTCCAACATCGATAACTGCACAGGTATCATTTCCTGAAAGAAATGAAGCACCCATAAGACTTGCAGCAGGTCCCGAAAATATAGATTCAATAGGTTTTTCCATGGCTTCATGGATGCCAATTACTGAGCCATCACATTTGAGCATCATGAGCTTTGCATCAATACCACGCTTGCTGATATCAGTCTGAATTGCATGGATGAACTGGTCAGCAATTGGCAGCAGTTGTGCGTTCAGGTAAGCTGTAACTCCCCTTTCGTATGCTCCAAGGTCCCGTGACAGTTCGTGTCCGCAGACTATGGGAAGTCCTGTGAGTTCCGAAATCAGATCTCTCACTTTTAGCTCATGTTCAGGATTACGAATGCTGAAATATGAGGATACTGCAAAAGCGGAAACCCTGTCTTTGACTTTCAGTGCATATTCCCTGACAGCTTCAATATCCAGGATATCATCTTCCAGTCCTGCTACGTTGTGTCCACCTTTTACAACAATGAAATCCTCTATGGGTATATTTGAAGGAAGTGTGTGTTTTCCTATGAGTATAAGAGCAACCGGATAGCCGGTTTTTTCAAGTATTGTGTTTGTTGCGAGGGTTGTTGATACTGAAACAAGTTTGACATCAGGCAGATACTTGCTGTCAAGTCCGCCGATTGCATTTTCTATTCCCGTTAAAAGATCAGGATATGTTGTAAGAGCTTTGTTGGAATCAATAACCTTTCTGTCAGAATCCCTGACAATGACTGCGTCGGTGTATGTTCCACCGGCATCTATTCCAAGACTGTAATGCATTAATCTACCTCCATTTTCCTGCTTTCTCCGACTTCTCCAATGCCGGAAAAAGTGAGTCTTGTTTCCACAGGAAGTCCGCCTTCATGTGTAACTATATCATTGCGATGCATCTCGATGCTGACATCGGTGGTGTCCAGACCTGCATCACTCATGTAGTTCATTATGAGCTTGCTGCCGATCTCTTCTCCGAATTCCAGCGCTTCATGATATGATGCGAATTCTTCCCTGCCTCCCGGGAAGAAAGTAATAAAAGAAGATGTTTTAAGATTGTATTTCGATTCGGTGTAATTTGCCTTAATAAGAACTTCCAGTTTTCTGGCACCTTTTCCTGCTACTGCTCCAACAGCATTTCCCACATCACAATATTCTGGCAGGATTATCTCTGCGTCTATGAATTCACCAAGTTCCTTTTCATAGGCTTTCACAGGGCCACCAAGAAGAACCACTGGAAGATCAACCTTAAATTCTGCAAAGAACTTTCCTCTGAGCACTTTTTCTATCTCTTCCCTGCTGACATTTTCAAGCAGGAATGAGATCAGGTTCAGTGCCATGTTAATTGCAACTTCTTTTTTTATCCCGAGACAAAACTCTTTTTCTTCAGTTCCGGAAAGTCCAGCCAGAATGCCAGCTCCAAGAACTGATGCTTCTCTGTTCCATCGGGTATATTCTCCAAGCACATGAAGTGCATCGGTGGGAGTAAAACCAATTGCTTTGATGAGTCGCTTTTGTACCAGCAGGTCAAGGGTTCCTGGATTTGGAAGTCTTTTCTCGTTCCAGTAAATTTCGCTTACTGTAAGTGGTCTGTCTTTTATTCTTAAGAGCAGTTCCTCTTCAGCAGGGTTTATATCAGAAGCCTCAAGTCCAGACCTGATAAAGAACTTCGTTGGCTGAAGATTCTCTCCAATCTGGTTGCGAAGGATCACCTGATTCTGTTTCAGTTTTTCAGTGATCTCCGGATATTCCATAGCAGCAAGGCAGAGAGGGATGACCCTTCGAGGACCAATGTTTGTCAAATGGTTCCTCACCCAAACATGGCTGTCACCACCCATTGCGGATGTTTCCATGCGTATTGCCTTGACCTTTGTCTGCCAGCCACCAACTATGGCACCGGATTCACTGAGTTCAGGAACTCCACGGTGTATAAGGGATACATCGGTACTGGTTCCTCCAACATCTATTACAGTACAATTCTCTCTTTTTGAAAGGAAAGCCGCTCCCACAAGACTTGCAGCAGGTCCTGAGAATACAGATTCTATTGGTCTTTTCAGGGCTTCAGTGATGCCTACGACCGAGCCATCACATTTGAGCATCATAAGTTTTGCTTCAATGTCTCTTCTTTTCATTTCTGAACTGACGGCTTCCATGAAATGACTGGAAATTGGTATAAGTCTGGCATTGAGATATGCCGTAACCCCTCTTTCGTATGCACCTAGGTCCTGTGATAACTCGTGTCCGCAGACTACTGGAAGTCCGGTTAGTTCAGTGATCACCTCTTTGATCCTCAGTTCATGGTCGGGGTTACGCACGCTGAAATATGATGAAACTGCAAATGCAGAGACCTTGTCTTTAACTTTTAGAACAAAATCACGGACAGAATCCAGATCAAGTGTGCAAACTTCGTTTCCGGCACTGTTATGTCCACCACTAACAAGAGTAAAATGCTCTATTTTTGACCTGTTGGGGATGTCTGTATTATTTGCAAGAATGAGTGCCACAGGATAGCCTGTTTTTTCCAGGACACTATTAGTAGCAAGGGTTGTAGAAACGGATACATAATGTACATTTTTCAGATACTGCTCGTCCAGTCCGTCCAGGGTATTCCTGATACCTGTTAACAGGTCTGGATAAGTTGTAAGTGATTTATTGGAATCCAGTATCTTTCCGTCCGAGTCTCTGATAAGTACTGCATCAGTGTAGGTGCCTCCGGCATCTATTCCAAGACTGTACATCAGAGAACCTCCTAGCTTGTAATAACAAACGTCGGGTAGATGGTTCTTTTTAATGAAGGCATTTTTTGACCTCAAAAAACAAATCAATTTGCAGGAAATTCTTGCTCCATTCTGTTTTTGTGGAGAAAAACAGAGGAGCAATTGAAGGAGGTAGTAGAATTTCCTCTGAGATTTCAGCCATGATATAGACCCATTTTAATCAAGGCAAGTTGTTTTATCTCTAAATCTTAGTATGGTTAATCCCTTATTTATATTTATTGGTATCATCTTAGAAACATATTTTTGCTTTTTACATAATAATATCTCTATTGATTGTGTTTTTCTCTACAGATTCTGCGATTTGGATGCTTAAATGGCATTAGAAAGTTATATATAGTTAAAATGTGCAGCTTTGATGCAAAAGAGTTTTATCCTTGAATAATACTGATTTTTTATCTTTTCAGAAAAGGTTTCAGCATTTATTCTCTTTCATATTTACAAAATTGGCTTAAAATCACTATTATTTATATTTTGTTATGTTTTTATTTCTCAAATATTCTAACTCAGAATATTTTCTTTAATCTTTTATATAGGAGACTCACTTATGCGCTGTATTTCTTGTTTCAGTCATAACTTTTATGTAATATGTATCTACACTTGTAACCGTTAATATTATATACTCGAAAAATACTTCCTCTGTAAAATACAGTGATTAACAGAGATTCTATGTGCTGGATTTAAGGTTGGTCACTGGGACATTCCGCAAGTGCTATTATCTAAAAAATATGAATGCAAGTTCAGGGGTGATGAACATTTCAACTAACAGACCAGGAAAGACCAAGGCCAGGGAAGAAAACACATCTACTTCTATCATTATTGATAAAAAACTGGAAGCTGTTTACAACAGCAGTCCTGTCATCTCTTTCTTATGGAAGGCAGAAGGTGAGTGGCCTGTGGAATCAGTCTCAGGTAACATTACACGTCTTGGTTATTCTCCTGAGGATTTCCTTTCAGGAAAACTGCTCTATGGGGATATAGTTCATCCTGATGATCTTGACAGGATCCATTTAGAAGTAAAAAAGCACTCTGAAAAAAAGAATACTTCATATTTTTCTCTTAATTATCGTGTTCTAACTAAAGATGGTGAGGTTCGCTGGGTGACTGAGAGGTCTTTCATCAAAAGAGATGAAAATGGTGCAATCACTCATTTCCAGGGTATAATCATTGACAACACAGAACTTGAGAAAACCGAGCGTGAGTTGCTGGAAACCGGAAAGAAGTACCAGGTCATCTTTGAAAGCTCACCCGTTGGTATCATCTATTTTGATGAGAACGGAATAATCACTCACTGCAACAAAGCATTTTCAGACATAATAGGGGCACCCGTAAAGAAGATAGCAGGCTTTAGTGTGCTCTCCTCACTTAATGATGAAAACCTGAAAAGTGCTGTTGATCTTGTTTTTCTTGGAAACTCCGGTTACTATGAAGGTGAATATCACTCTGCCATAAGCGGAAAGAAACTTTTTGTAAAAGCCAGTTTCACACCTGTTCTGGACAATGATGGTTCACTGATAGGTGGTGTTGGAATCATGGAAGACCTTGAAATGAGCAAAAAGGCTCAGGAGATCATCAATCTCAACGAAATGCGTCTTGAAGCTCTACTGAAGCTTTATCAGATGCAGGATTCCCCAATGAGTGAAATTGCGGAATACGCCATCGAAAAAGCGGTGAATCTTACAAATAGTAAAATCGGATACCTTGAATTCCTCAATGAGGATGAGAATGTTCTTGAAACATATCATTGGCCTTATGATTCCCATAATTATTATTCAGAAGAACCATTTGTACACCCGGTTCGCTCTACAGGTTTCTGGGGCGAGGCTATAAGGGTACGTAAAGCAGTTATTGTGAACAGGGACTACGAAACAGAGCGTATAGATGAGATATATCCCGGAACAAAAGAGAAACTGGTCCGTCATATAACTATTCCTGTGTTTGATAATGATCAGATAGTTGCCGTTGCAGGTGTAGCCAACAAAAAAAGCGATTATGATGAATCTGATGTCAGGCAACTCACTCTTCTAATGGAAGGGATGTGGAAACTTGTACAGTACAAGCAGACCACTGAGATCCTTTATGAAGCATTGAGGATGCGCAGGGTTCTGGAATCCATCATGAGTTCAAGTCCTGCTATTGTTTTCTTATGGAAACCGGAGCAGGATTGGCCTGTAGAGTTCGTATCAGACAACATAGAGCAGTTTGGTTATACTGTTAATGATTTCATAACAGGCAAGATAATCTATGGAGATATCATTCATCCTTCTGATCTACAGAGGGTCAGGAATGAGGTTGACAGAGCCTCACGTGAGGGTTTCTCGGATTTTAGCCAGGAATACAGGATCCTTACAAAATCCGGTGATGTAAGGTGGGTTGATGAAAGGACCCTGCTTCATTATGATCAGAGAGGCATGGTAGATTATCTGCAAGGTATCATTGTTGACATAACCGAACGCAAGCAGGCTAATAATTTCATGCGTGTGGAATGTGACCTTGATAATGTCCTTGGAGATACCGGAAGTCTTGAAGATACATTTGACAGGCTCCTCGATTTTACAATTGAAGCTAAATCCATTGATTCAGGAATTATGTATGTGGTGGATAAACACACCGGTGAGTTTGATGCTGTCTCGTATCGTGGACTTTCTCAAAGTTTTATGGACTCCCTTTCTCATTTTAAGCCTAATACTCTTATGGCCCGCATGTTTACAACAGGCTTCCCTGTCTACAAATATTTCACCGAGATCAACATGATGCTGCCAGCAGCAAAGCTTGACTATGAAGGCTTGCAGGCAATGGCCTTCATTCCTATAAAACACAATGAAGAACTGGTCGCAGCCATGGTACTTGGATCCCATTCAGAACTTGAGATCCCTGCAAGTTCAAGAAATCTTATAGAAACTATTGCAAACCAGGTTGGAATAGTGATCTCCCGAATGAAGAAGGATTCAGGCTTGCAGAAAAGCAAAAATCATATGACTTCACTTCTGAACGTACTTGATGAAATGGTTTTTATCATGGATCTGCAGGGAAGCATTCTCCATGTGAATTCTTCACTGACTGATACTCTAAATTATAAGGTGAACGATCTTGAAATGAAAGATTTCCTTATGCTTTATCCTGAAGGCTGGGAAGACGATGTACTTTCAACTCTCGATGAGATCATGGCAGGCAAGACCTCTACTTCCGAGATACCATTGATAAGTAAGGAAGGCATACTCGTTCCGGTAAAATCCAAATTCACAATAGGAGACTGGGGAGGACAGGATGTCCTCATATCAATTTCTTCTCTTATAAAAGAACCAGAGTCAGGAATTTAACAGCACTCCGGTTCTGTATTTCTATTGCCGACCCCAAGGATCACTAACTTTGTTTCCATTGGAGTTTTCCAGCCCTGTGGGATGATTTCTTCCTTTTTAACATCTATTTTAATGTGATTGGAATCAAGTCCTGCATCCTTCATATAATTCAGCACAGTAGTTTCTCCTAGATTGACCGCATAGTCCAGAGCTTCCTGGTACTCATAGAAATTGCTTCTTCCGTGTTCGGAGAACACAAGGAATTCCCAGTCAGGAGCCGCCATTGATGCTGGTCTTATAAGTACTTCAAATCTTCTGATCCCTTTTGCAGCAAGCGCACCGGCAGCATTTCCGACGCTGGAATATTCAGGAAGGATTATCTCTGCATCAAGTATTTCCTGCATCTCATTAACAAAAGCGCTCACAGGTCCTCCTATTAGAACAACAGGAACTTCTATCTTGAATTTTGCAGGCGACTGGATGTCGAATATCTTCCTGATCTCTGATTTCTCTACTCCGTCAAGGAAGAATGAAACGAGGTCACATGCCATGTTCTTTGCAAATTCTCTCTTGATATATCTGGCAAACTCATGCCTGTCCATATCAACAATAGAACCAAGCATATCCGCACCGATGTTGGCTGCCTCCACATTTCTTTCTGTATATTCTTCAAGCACATGGAGTGCATCTGTCAGTGTAAATCCGATTGGTTGCAGCAGTCTTTTCTGGATAAGGCTGTCAAATATCTTGCTTGCAGGGTATTTCTTTATACGATTAAAAATCTCGGTTGTTGATGTTGGTCCCTTTTTAACGGCTTCAAGAACTTCCATTTCTTCTGAACTTGCTTCTATTGCCTCATAATCAGTTCTGAGATAGAACTTGGTTGGCTGATAATTTATTCCAAGTCTCATTTTTGATGGGATTGGATTTGCTTTGAGCTGCTCAAGGAAATCAGGATAGAGTACAGCAGCCCTGCATAGGGGGATAACTCTCCTTGGGCCAATGTTGACATCTTTTCCCTTGACCCAGACGTGGCTGTCTCCTCCCATGGCTGAAGTTTCCATTTTTATGGCTTTGACTCTTGTTTTCCATCCGCCTACAACAGCACCTGCATCGCTCATTTCCGGTACACCGTTGTAGATGACTGAGATGTCTGTGCTGGTTCCACCAACATCAATAACTGCACATGACTCGCTTTTTGCAAGGAATGATGCTCCAACAAGACTTCCGGCAGGACCTGAAAATATGGATTCGATAGGTTTTTTCAGAGCGCTTTGTATTCCAATAACAGAGCCGTCACATTTGAGCATGAATACCTTAGCATCTATTCCTCTTGACTTGATCTCAGCTTCAACTGTTGTCATGAATCTCTCAGTTACAGGTATCAGTTGGGCGTTTAAGAATGCTGTGACCGCTCTTTCAAATGCACCGAGGTCCTGTGAGAGTTCATAACTGCAGATAGCAGGAAGGCCGGTGAGTTCTGTAATTATGTCCTTGGCACAGAGTTCATGATCATGGTTTCTGACACTGAAATATGATGAGATTGCAAAAGCTGAGACTTTATTTTTTACCTTCAGGACAAAATCTTTTATGGATTCAGTGTCCAGAGGATTTGTTTCTATTCCATTATGGTCGTGCCCTCCTTTAACCTGCAAATAGTGCTTAGTTGGAAGTTCTTCTTTGATATCGAAGTTCCCGATGAGTATAAGCGCCACAGGTGATCCTGTTCCTTCAAGAATACTGTTGGTTGAAAGGGTGGTCGATACTGAAACTACTTTTACTTCTCTGAGCCTGTCAGGATCAAGTCCATCAATTGCTCCGCGGATTCCTTCAAGTGGATCAGGATAGCTGGTAAGTGATTTACTTGACTCGATTATAGTTTCATTTTCATCATCAAGGAGGACTGCATCTGTATATGTTCCTCCTGCATCTATGCCAAGACTATAACTCATATTTATGAACTCCTTATCTTTTTGTGTTATTTGTGTGGAATTTCCAAAACGATATTATATATATTTTGTGCTCCATTGATTAACGCTGTTAACTAAAAAATCGGCATCAATAGCTGTAATTATGGCTAATGGCATAATGTGTTGGTATTAGCGACTAGAAACAACTATATAGTATTGCTTTCAGTCACTATATTAGAATGGGTTAGTTATCCTGAAATTTAATGGGTTTTTCTTGTTATGTTCCAGATAATTTTCAGCAGAATATATCCAAAATAGAAATACTTAAATATGTGTTCGAAATGGGGGCTCATCAAAAAGTACATATACATGAAAGAATCTAATTCATTTTTATGAAAAAGCTTTAATTTATCAGTTTATGATAAATCGAATGCTATAGCTGGTTTTATTATTTTGATCTAATTTCTGTGTTTAGTTATCTTTATATATCACTTCTTAAATCTGCTCAATAGCAAAATATAAATACTAGATTAATAAGAAAAGCTTATATACAAGCATATTCTACCTATGAATCAGGAACAAACTGCTACAAGGCAGGTTCAATCCTTCGGAATATCGTGGAGGTATTCCGGATACATAATTCAAATTGGAGGCTAAGAAAATGGTAAACCACTATTACCCAGGTAGACGTCCATTAGACGGTGTAACTCTGGAGCTCTTCTCAGAAGATGATCTCAGAGCACTTCACTATGCTACAATGGATGTTTTCATAAACACTGGTATCCAGGTATCAGACGCTGAAGCTAGAGCAATCTTCAAAGAGGGTGGCTGTTTAGTTGATGAAAAGACAATGGTAGTAAAGATCCCTGAATATGTAGTTAACAGGGCACTTCGTGACTGTCCATCAAAGTTCGTTCTCTGGGGACGTGACAAGAAGCACAACACAAAGCAGGAACACAAAGGAAAGGTACACTGGACCTGTTTCGGTACCGGTGTCAAGATGTGCAACTACGAAGGACCAGGCAAGTACACAACAGTTGACTCAACAGAAAAGGATCTTGCAGACACAGCAAAGATCTGTGACTGGGCAGAAAACATCGACTACTACTCACTTGCAGTTTCCGCAAGGGACTGGGCAGGCAAGGGTGCACAGGATGTACACGAGACCCTGACCCCTCTGATGAACACAACAAAGCACTTCCACCACATCGACCCTGTAGGCGAGAATGTAGATTACTACCAGCAGATCGCAACAGCATACTATGGTGGCGACGATGAGGAAGCACGCAAGAAGCCAATTTTCTCAACACTTCTCTGTCCAACAAGCCCACTTGAACTTAGTGTCAATGCATGTCAGGTCATCATAAAGGGTGCAAGGTTCGGAACACCTGTAAACGTACTCAGTATGGCAATGGCAGGAGGATCATCACCAGTACACCTTGCAGGTACACTCGTTACACACAACGCAGAGGTACTCTCAGGTATCGTTCTGGCACAGCTGGTCCAGCCAGGTGCACCAGTATGGTATGGTAGCTCCACCACAACATTCGATCTTAAGAAAGGAACAGCACCAGTAGGTTCACCAGAACTTGGACTTATCAGTGCAGCTGTTGCAAAACTCGGTCAGTACTACGGTCTGCCAACATTCGTTGCTGGTTCGTAGGCAGATGCCAAGATACCTGATGGCCAGGCTGGTCATGAGAAGACAATGACAACAATTCTTCCATCCTTCGCAGGTGCAAACACCCTGTACGGAGCAGGTATGCTTGAGCTCGGTATGACATTCTCACTCGAACAGCTCGTTCTTGACAATGATATGATCTCCATGACAAAGAAGGCAATGCAGGGAATCCCTGTAACCGAGGAGACATTGGCAGTTGACTCCATTGACCAGGTTGGTATTGGAAACAACTTCCTTGCACACAAGACAACAAGACAGAACATCGACCTCCCATCCAGCCCAATGATCATTGACAGACTCATGTTCGGAGACTGGGAAATGGCAGGTTCTAAGGACATCGCAACGGTTGCTCATGAAAAAGTCGTTGACATCATGAAGAACCATGAAGTCCAACCAATTGACGCTGACCTGCTCAAGGACATGCAGGCAGTAGTGGAGAAGGCTGACAAGGCTTTCAGAGCCAGCATGTAAACAGGAGGTTTAAAAATGGCAACAAAAGAAGAGATTATTGCAAAAGCAAAAGCAGCAATTTTAGATTTCGATGAAGAAGCAGCAGCAGAAGCAGCACAGGAAGGTCTTGATGC
The DNA here is from genome assembly GCF_900100715.1 of Methanolobus vulcani. Classification (GTDB taxonomy): domain Archaea; phylum Halobacteriota; class Methanosarcinia; order Methanosarcinales; family Methanosarcinaceae; genus Methanolobus; species Methanolobus vulcani. The sequence continues at coordinate 14,508 of NZ_FNCA01000016.1, forward strand.
AGATGTAGATCCAGTAGATCTTATTCAGGACGGTTTCACTGCAGCTATGAATGAAGTAGGTGACCAGTTCGAGGCAGGTACTGTCTTCCTTCCACACGTCATTGCAGCATCTGAGGCAATGAGTGCAGGAGTAGCTGTACTTACACCAGCTCTTGAAGCAAAGGGCGCAGAAACAGCAAGCAAAGGAACAGTCGTCATCGGTACCATCGAGGGAGATATTCACTCAATCGGTAAGGACATTGTTGCAACCATGCTTAAGATCGCAGGTTTCAAGGTTGTAGACCTTGGAAGAGACGTTGCAATCGGCAAGTATGTAGAAGCTGTGAAAGCAAACAAGGCTAATGTAGTCGGTTCATCCGCTCTGATGACCACAACAATGGTCAGCCAGATACAGATCGAAGAACAGCTCAAGGAAGCAGGAATTCGCGATACCGTTAAGACAATGGTTGGCGGTGCACCTGTAACCCAGGACTGGGCAACAAAGATCGGAGCAGACATCTACGGCGAAAATGCTACAGATGTGGTTTCCAAGCTTAATGCTATGTTCTGAAAGCAAAACTAAAACAAAATACGAAGTTGTGAGGATGTACTAGGCATACCTCCTCACAATCTGAAGACAATCTTTGCACTTATTGTCTTCATATAATTGGTGCTGAAGGAATATGACTTTTCCGTCAAACAGCACATCATAAAGATGTTGACTGCAGCTGATCGGTGCTGCATATTTTCATCTTTTACAAATATTAGTTTCCAGAAAAGTCTGGAATCATCAACATGTCATGTGCTGGCATGTCACTTTAGAAGGTTTGAAATTGGAGGTATTGACTTTGGATTTAAAAGCTTTAAAAAAGCAAGAACACCAGAAGAGGGTCAAGTATGGCTATATGTGGGCTCTTTTCTGTGCGGTTCTATGGGGTTTGTGGTATATCCCCGGTACAACAGTATGGGTACTTAATCCATTCGATGAGATGTACGGTGAGATCGCTGCGGGAAGTGGCGATGGTGTGGCACTTATTATAGTAGCAGTGCTAATTACGGCATTTAATGCGTTAACAGTTATTGTGGCACTTGCCGTCTGGAACGGTGTGCTTGGTAAGTTCGGTGAGATGAAGAGAACAGTGAAAGAATTCCATCCATGTTCAAAATGGTTCTTCATGGCATCTATTTTCGGTGGTCCTATGGCCATTCTGGGTTCTTTTATCGCAATGGGTTTTGTTGGCGGTGCTTTTGCAGCTGTTGCAGCTCTTATGTATCCTGTTGTAGGTTCTGTCCTTGCCCAGAAATGGTATGGTGAGAAAATATCAAAGAGAGCTTATCTAGGTATTGCTTTCATTATTCTAGGTGGTATCACCATATTCGGCGGTGGACTGATTACTGAACTAGGAAGCGGAAACGTTGCATGGATTGGCTACCTTGGTGGTCTCATGGCAGCAGCCGGTTGGGGTATAGAAGGTGCAATCGCAGGAAAGGGTCTTGATATTGCAGAGCCTGATGTTGGTCTGACACTGAGGTTCCTCGGTGAGAACATCATCTGGTGGATAATTATAGTTCCTATACTGGCAATCGTTGGCTTCCCTATGTTCAAGTACGCATTCATGGCATTCGAACCACTCACTCTTATGGTATTGGTATTTGCAGGTATTACCTTTGGTTTCTGTTACGTGTCATGGTATAAGTCCTTCCCACTTATTGGTGTTGGAAGGGGCCAGGGTATCGGTAACCTGTACGGTCTGTTCGCTGTAATATTCATCTTCCTTTTCTTCGGAGATGTCCCTGCATGGACCATTCTTCTGGGTGGTGCTCTTTGTCTTGCTGGTAGTTCTATCATGTTCTCTGAGGACACAGGTGAAATGGAATCTTTGAGAGGTGACTGAAATGGTAGGTAATCGTCCTATAAAATTCAGGATACTTGAGTTGTGCAACGGTGGAAAATGGAACTATGAGATTGTAGAGCAAATCCAGAAAGAGTATGGCCTTAAAGGTAATTTCCAGAGGGATTCCATCAACTTCGATATCATTGAACTTGCATCAGGTGGAATGTTGAAAGATGTTGAGGTCAAGGTCGATGAAGAAGGGATCTACAAGAAAGGTTTCCTTCTGCACAAGTATGAATTGACAGATTTCGGAAAAATAAGGGCTGCAGATGCCTGTTTGATGTACGTATAAGGAGTGATAATAATGGTACAGACACAAGCTGCAATGGAAGCTTACAATGCTTACTGGGTGAACTCACCTCTGCCAGCTGCTGATGTTTTGTGGATGGTTGCCATCCTTATAGTAGCATTAGTGGCACTCTGGCAGGCAAGAACATTCGTTTCACAGTTCTAAAGGAGGAACTTGAAAAATCTGTGATCAGTTGAGTAGACAGATGCAGTGAAGTTACAGGCTGTTATCCCATGGTCATGAATGTAATGGATCTGCTTCTGTTCATATTTATTTAGTCATTCCCTGAAGGTTCTGTAAGTCAATATGGTAGAAAAATATATATACTAGATGCTATGAAGATGCATGAGTAACATTTAAATAGTGTATTTTAAGGTAACTTATATATCTATCGTTTTGCTATGGAGATTAACCTTCAGGTTATACCCCAACTTCAAACCAAAACAAAGTAAAAATTATCAAAACTAACAAAAATATTGAGGTGTACAAATGAGCAATGAAGAAATGTTCAAAGAACTCGCAGATGCTGTTGTCACATGTAAGAAAGATGTTGTAACAGCAGCTGTTGAAAAGGCAAAGGGCGAAGGCATCCCTGCACCAGAGATCATTGAGAAGGGTCTTGCAGCAGGAATGAACGAAGTAGGTGTCCTTTTTGAGAGAGGTAAATTATTCCTTCCTCACGTAATGATGGCAGCAGGCGCAATGGAAGAAGGAGTCAAGCTCCTTGAAGCAGATATGCCAAAAGATGCTGTAAGCAAGAAACTCGGTATAATCGTAAACGGTACCGTTGAAGGCGATGTCCACGATATCGGAAAGTCAATTGTATCAACCATGCTCCAGTCTGCTGGTTTTGAAGTCCACGACATCGGAAGAGATGTTCCACTCCAGGACTTCATTGACAAGATAAAAGAGACAAACGCAGATATGGTCGGTCTTTCAGCACTTATGACAACTACTCTCCAGGGACAGAAGGATGTCATTGAGATGCTCAAGGAACAGGGCATGAGAGACAACATCAAGGTAATGGTCGGCGGTGCTCCTGCAACCCAGGCATGGGCTGAGAAGATCGGTGCTGACTGCTATGCAGAAAATGCAAGTGAAGCTGTTGTAAAAGCTAAGGAACTTTTGCTTTAAGCGAGGTATAATCATGGCAACAGAATATAAATTGAGAATGGGTGACGGAAAGCGCGTTTTCATGACAAAGGAGCAGATCATTGCTGACCTTAAGGAAGGTATGGCAGATGCTGCAGATCTTGGAAGTATTCCAGATCTTAGTGAAGATGAGCTCGACAAGCTCGTAGAGATCCTTACCATGCCTTCAAGGATGGTAGGAGTCGAGATTGGCAAGGAAGTACCTGTAACCCACGATATCGGAACCATCAGAATAGATGGTGACCAGGGTAACAGTGGAGTAGGCATTCCATCCAGCAGGCTCGTCGGTGTAATGATGCACGAGAGAGCATTCGGTGCTGACACAATGGAACTCGGCCACATCGACTACAGTTTCAAGCCAGCAAAGCCAGTGATTGCACAGGAAATGCAGACAATGGAAGTCTGCCAGCAGAACACTATTGTCCCACTGCTCTACGGTGCAATGCCAAACATGGGTCTTTACTACACACCAGACGGACCATTTGAGAACCCTGGAGATCTTATGAAGGCATTTAAGATCGATGAGGCAAGAGAGTCCATGGAACACTCTGCAAAACACCTTACTAGAGACATTATCTGGATCATGCAGAGAATGATGGCATCCGGTTCTGACGGTGTCAACTTTGACACAATCGGTGCAGCAGGCGACGGTGACATGTACGCATCACTCCACGCAATTGAAGCACTGAGAAAACAGTTCCCTGACATATACATTGAAGCAGGTATGGCAGGAGAACTCATGCTCGGTATGCACGGTGAGCTTGAGTACGATGGTACTACCCTCGCAGGTCTCTGGCCACACGAGCAGGCAGCACTTGCTGCAAAGGCAGGAGCAAACGTTTTCGGTCCTGTAGTCAACACAAACACCAGCAAGAGTGCAGCATGGAACCTGGGAAGAGCTGTTACATTCATTAAAGCAGCTGTTAAAGCTTCCACTATCCCATGTCATGTGAATATGGGAATGGGTGTCGGTGGTATCCCAATGCTTGAAACCCCAACTATTGATGCTGTATCAAGAGCCAGCAAGGCGATGGTCGAAATTGCTGGCGTGGATGGTATATAGATAGGGGTCGGCGACCCGATGGGTATGCCGATCTCCCACATAATGACCTCCGGTATGAGCGGAATCAGAGCTGCTGGTGACCTTGTTGCCAGAATGGAGCTGTCAAAGAGCATGAGAGTTGGAGAAGCAAAGGATTACGTTGCAAAGAAACTCGACGTAACTACAGATGACCTCAGTGACGAATATGTAATGAGGGAACTGAGAGAAGAGCTTGGTATAGGGGTCGTCACTTCAGTTGCAGGTGCTCCAAAGGGAATTGCAGCAAAGATGAACATCGAGAAGCTTCTTGATATCAACATCAACAGCTGTAACAAATTCAGGGGACAGTTGAAGTAAATATTTTTGGTAAATTGATCTGGGTTCTACTGTTAGTGGAACTCATTTCTTTTCGCTTACCATTTTTTCACAAATAAAAAACGGAAATACATTTTGGAGGCTAAATATGTCAAATCAGGAAATGTTAGACAAACTCAGGGACACAATTGTCACTCAGAACATTAATGGCTGTGCCGCAGCGACCCAGGAAGCCCTGGATGCCGGTATGACAGCAGTTGAGATCATAAACGATGGTCTTTCACCAGGTATGAAGATAATCGGAGACAAATTCGAGGCAGCAGAGGTCTATCTTCCACAGATTATGATGTCTGCAAAGGCAATGAATGCTGCAATGGAAATTCTGGTACCTATACTTGCAGAAGAAAAAGGAGCAGATGATGAAGGTGTAGGTCTTGCAATCACCTACGTGCAGGAAGGCGACATTCACGATATCGGTCACCGTCTTGTAACAACCATGCTTGAAGCAAACGGTTTCAAGATAGTTGACATGGGTGTAGATGTACCAAACGACAAGATCTCTGAGGAAGTTGCAAAGAACAAGGGCAAGAAACTCCTGCTCGTCGGTTCAGCACTCATGACAACCTCAATGCTCGGTCAGAAGGACACAGTATCCATGCTCGTAGAAGAGGGTCTCAGAGACTCTGTCAAGATCATGTTCGGTGGAGCACCGGTATCTGACGCATGGATCGCAGAGATCGGAGCAGATGCAACCGCAGAGAATGCAGCAGACGCAGCTCGTGTAGCACTTAACCTCATGCAGTAAGGAGGCACATAATATGACATTCGCAAGATCACTTGATTGTTTTGAATTCTATGAGCGTGCAAAGAAGGGAGAGAAGATGACCCAGGATGACTGGGACCTCATGACAATCCCAATGAAGGCAATGGAGCTCAAACAGAAATACAACCTTGACTTCAAGAACGAATTCGTACCAACCGACAAGGACATGATGGAAAACCTCTTCAAAGCAGGTTTCGAGATGCTCCTTGAATGTGGTATCTTCTGTACCGACACATCCCGTGTAGTAAAATACACAGAAGCAGAGATCTGGGATGCTCTTAACAACGTCCAGAAGGAATTCACACTCGGTACCGGCAGAGACGCTGTAAGGGTCCAGAAGAGAAGCGTTGGTGACAAGAGAAAGCCAATCGTACAGGGTGGTCCAACAGGTTCACCAATTTCTGAAGACATGTTTATGCCTGTTCACATGAGCTATGCTCTTGAGAAGGAAGTCGACACAATTGTCAATGGTGTCATGATGACAGTCCGTGGCAAGCCACCAATTCCAAAGAGCCCATACGAGGTTCTTGCAGCAAAGACAGAGACAAGGCTCATTAAGAATGCAGCCGCAATGGCCGGAAGGCCAGGCATGGGCATATAGGGACCAGAGACTTCCCTGTCCGCTCAGGGAAATATCGCTTCAGACTGCGTCGGTGGCCAGGTCTGCAGCGACAGTCACGAAGTATCACAGCTCAATGAGCTTAAGATCGACCTTGATGCTATCAGTGTAATGGCACACTATCAGGGTAACAGTGACATAATTATGGACGAACAGATGCCTATATTTGGTGGCTATGCCGGTGGCATAGAAGAAACTGCTATCGTTGATATCGCAACCCACATCAATGCATTTGTAATGAGCAATGCAAGCTGGCACCTTGACGGTCCTGTCCACATCCGCTGGGGATCCACAAACACCCGTGAGACCCTCATGATTGCAGGATGGACATGTGCAACTATCTCCGAATTCACAGACATTATCTCCGGTAACCAGTATTACCCATGTGCAGGTCCATGTACCGAGATGTGTCTCCTTGAAGCATCCGCTCAGTCTATAACTGACACAGCATCAGGCCGTGAGATCCTCTCCGGTGTTGCAGCTGCAAAGGGTGTTGTCCAGGACAAGACTACAGGTATGGAAGCAAGGATGATGGGAGAAGTCGCAAGGGCAACCTCTGGAATGGATATTTCTGAGGTTAACAAGATCCTTGACGCTCTTGTCAGCTCATACGAAGGCAACTATGCAAATGCACCAGAGGGTAAGACTTTCCAGGAATGTTACGATGTAGCTACCGTAACACCAACTGACGAGTACATGAAGGTCTACGACGGTGCACGCAAGAAGCTCGAAGAGTTCGGACTTACTTTTTAAGATGAATGAATCCCTGTGATAACGTAGTTTATCACTTCCCAACGAGCCAGCGTGTTTATCGCTGGCTCACATTGCTTTTTTGTGGTAATTCTTGAAGATTGCTTAATACTTTCACTTTGCTTGTAGTAAACTTATATCAAATCATTTGCAATATATGTAAAATAATTGCTTGTAGGTTTGATTTGTTTGGTTCAATATGTATATGCTTTCGATGAAAAAAAGAATATCGTTTATATAGAGGATGCAATCCCTCAAAATCCTTATTTTTGCATAACATGCGGAAAGGAGATGTATCCAAGAAATCAAAAGGAAGAACCAAAAAGAGAACATCACTTTGTTCATCATGAAGAAGCAGACCATAGTGGTGAATCTTCATTACATTACAATACTAAATGTTTTATAAGCAAGTTTTTAGATGCAAAATGTCAGGAAGGTTCTGATTTTGTATTGAAATTAGTTTGTCCAAAGCAGCAGTTAAATGCGGAAAAATGCATTCTTTACGATGCAATCCCATATGGACTATATCCTAAAGATTGTTTTAATCCAAATCATACTCTAATGCCATTTTACAAAGAAAGTTCTTATTCTGTTTTAGAAGGTATTGATTGTGTGATACCAGAAAAGAAAATTGATAATTCCTACGTACCTGATGTTTCTCTTTTCCAAAATAATAAATTATTTAGAGCAATCGAGGTAGTTTACACGCATGAAGATTCCGAAGACAAAACGAAATATTACGAAGATAATTGCATAGATGTGATTAAAGTTCATGTCAACAAGGATTCTGATTTTGATGAACTTGAAACATGTTTTAATGAAGGTCTTTATTGCAACCTAATTGAAATTGTGATTAATAGCGGTATCTGTAAAACTATTACTACTAATCAAATGTTGGTTGAAAATATAAATCAAAGATTGTTTCTAAAGGATTTAGTTTTCCAGAAAAATGCTATTGAAAGAGAAATAGATTCTATAACAATTAAACTCACCAAAACTAAAGTGGAATTTAGAGATTTGCTGTGGGACATATATTCTTGTATTCCTGTGAAATCATGGTATGAAGGTTCATTTGAGTTTGAGGGCTATTTTAAATTCTTAGTTTCAAATTTTGATAACAATGTTATTTATCAAAAGAATTCTTTGAATCATTTTGATCTTGAATATCAATATTTACTGTTGAAGTTTAATCCTTTTAGGTGCTTATTTGATTTTGTAGATTCTAAAGAGGAGGAAGCTTCTTCGAGTCAATATGCTTTAAGATTGGCAACATCCTGGGCTAAGAAAAAGTATTGTAGCAAAAAGGCATTGTTAGTAATTCTTAATGATGGTGAATTTAATAGCCTTATAAGGGATTATTTGTATTTGCAAATTGACAATGAGCTATATGGAATGCTCAAAAAATGGTTCACTCATCTCAATACATTTGGATGGTATCATTATTTAAATTCTGAAGAAGAAATTTTGACTATTTATGGTGAATATGGACTTCAAAATCATAAGAGAACCATTGCAAAATTGAACTCTCTCACAGAATGGTCTTCAAAGTATTCATAATATCTTTCTCTAAACAGGCTCTCCTGGAATATCGCCCATGATCTCATAAGATATCTTCCTGTAGAGTGACAGGTATTCCTCGGTGGGTTCCATATCGTATTCGGAGCGTATGTTATAGCACTTGCCGAAAGGTTTGCCTTCGGGAGGAGTCTTGAGGCGGTCGGCGTATTTAGAATATATTTTGGCTACAAGAGTGTTTGCCTCTGAAAGTGTCAGGTGAGTTGCCATCTGTGCCATTTCACCCATGAAGCGGGATTCAAGACCAGAAGAATGGTCAGGAACACTTCCAAGGCGACCGCTTGGTCCAAGAAGCATATTCCTTCCGCAAACAGTATCGCCAATTGCCTGTGCAGCAGTCTCGTAGAACATCATATCAGTGCATATTCCGGCTGAGTTCCAGTAGTATCTTGCAGTATAATAGTTCATATTCCTGGAAATAGCAAGTGATGATAAATTCGATGCCCACATTATCTCCCTGGCTGAGGATGATCCGGTGTCGGCATGGACTGCACCTGATGCATGTATGCTGGAGTGTGCAAGCACTTTGGATTGAAGTGTTTCAGCAACGTCTATTATTGCAAGTCCTTCAGGTGAGCCGATACATGGTCCGCCAAAGACAGGCACCTGGCCTGAGATATAATGGTTGCCGTGCTCCTGGTGATATATACATTTAGAAAGTGTTTCGTAATCCACTTTAAGGTCGTCCATGTATACTTCCTGTGGGTCGGCGCTTGAATAGAGTTCGTCTGATGAGACAAGTAAGGATGATGTTGTAAGTGTAGGTGTACTTGGTCCCATAAGGGCAAGTCCTTCCCTTCCGGCTATTTTCGTTGCCAGTCTTTCATTTCGTGCTGCCTTTAGAACTGCCAGCATTTCAAGTGGGCTTTTTGGATGAATGTATTCTCCACCAAATTGTTTCATGGCTCCACTGTAAATTCCCTGCACAACATTTTCCTGAACAGAGCTTAAGTTTATGTAAAGAAAATTCTCCTCAGATACGCTTCCTCCCATAGGTCCGCCAATGATCACAGGTGGAAATGATACCATGGGATAACGTTGTGGTACCACTACTTTTTCCTTGAGTCTGCCGATCTCAAGCGGATTTGTGGTGTTAAGTGCCTTGAGGATGTCCTCCTCATCAATATCGATTATTCTCTGGGTGCTTCTGCAGAATATTCCAACAGAGTGCAGGAGCTCAATTCCTGCTTCAAAGACAGCATCTGCCATTTCAAGATCATCAGGAACAAAAATCTTAGGATCATATTCGATACCGTATTTGAGAGCCAATTCCTCTGTTTTTTTGAATACCTTGATGTCATGCTCTCTTTCTGTGCGTTTTTCCCCTCCGATTGCATATTTGAGGTACTTGTAAATGTTTTGCATGACTATTCTCCTCCGAAAGAATAAAATTGTCAATATAGCAGTAGTTGGATCTCTACTTTTATAGACATAAAATAAGAATAGTTCCTATTATTTATATTTTCGCATATAACTTGAGTATATATGAATATAGATCTAATTGCAGTGTCAATTGTTATTGTTTTTCTTATGGTTTATTTTGTTTTCATTACATATTTTGTAGCAAATATTATATGCATCAGAATTGAGGCTGGAAATGTAATTACATTATTTCTCTCTGAAGGAGGGTTACTTTTATGTGTTTCTTTCTCTCTTCAACTTGCCCGCCTCTAATAACTAATATTTATATTTTGTGCTAAATGTGCCGGCTTGAAATCCTGCCTGATTTTCGATATAATCTAAATATATCATATATGTATTGATCTTTTTGATAGGGCATAATTAAGTTTCTTTTTTTCAAAAACACAATCAAGTTACCTTATTTATTTTTAGTTCTTTTACTTGCTGTAATTCCTGAAAAGGCTCCTCTTTCTTCTATTTATCTCTTTCCAGGCGTGGTTTTTCATCCATTCTATATAAATTTACCTATGGGCAATAGAAAAATATATATGCATGTGTGGCAGATTTGGGAATAATCACAATAAGGAGATTGAATCTATGTCCGAATATACCCCCAAAGAGAGATTATCCCGTGCACTCACCGGTCAATCTGTTGACAGGATGCCTGCTGTCTGTGTTACCCAGACAGGCACTGTTGAGCAGATGGAAGCCTGTGGTGCATTCTGGCCAGAGGCTAACAGCGATGCAGAAAAAATGGCAACACTTGCCGAAGCAGGTCACACAGTAGTTGGTTTTGAGGCTGTACGTGTGCCTTTTGACATTACTGCGGAAGCCGAGTTCTTCGGCTGTGAGATCAAGGCCGGAACAAAGGAGCAGCAACCATCCGTAGTAGGTCATGTAGTAAAAACATTAGAAGATATCGAGAAACTCAAGGGCTACAACCTTGATCACGGAAGAATCGGTGTTGTATGCGATGCTATCAAGATACTTGCAGATAAATACGGTGAAGAACTCCCGATCATGGGAAGCATGATAGGTCCTTTCTCACTCGCACAGCACATCAACGGTGATGAGTGGTTCATGGCTATCTTCACAGACGAAGCCTTCGGCCTTGCACTCATGGAGTTCACAACCGATTTCTGTGTTGCTTACGCTCAGAAAATGGTCGAGAATGGTGCTGACACAATGGTCATCATCGA
>NZ_FNCA01000010.1 GCF_900100715.1 Methanolobus vulcani
CAAGAACCAGACCATTGGAAGTGCTTGCGGATTCTGCTTATGATGAGATACAAATCAGGAAATATCTGAGACGCAGAGCGATCAAAAGTAATATTCCTGTTAATATCAGGAATAGGAAATATCCTAAAAGAGGAAGACCTACAAGACTTGAATATGAGTCATATCGGAAAAGAGGGACAATTGAACGATTCTTTGCATGGTTGAAAATGGGATTCAGGAAAATAGCAAGTCGATATGAAAGGCTTAATGTTGTTTTCAAAGGACTACTGGATATTGCATGTTTTCTACTATGCTGGAAAAAGTTTCAAGAGGCGTTTTGAGATAGGTTCTTTCATTAATCTCACCAGCTACCTGGCTCATCAGTACGTCTGCAAACCCAATAACAGAATTAAGAGGTGTGCGCAGCTCGTGACTTATATTGGCAAGAAACTCGGTCTTTGTTCTGTTTGCAGCTTCCGCATGGATCTTTGACTGAATTATTTCCTCTTCTGCTTTTTTCCTTTCCGTAATATCTGTGCACATTGTAAGAATACGATTATCCGGTATTACCAGGGCTTCGATTACAAGATAAAGTTGATTTCCATTCTTGTTTTCCACTGCAAACTCACCAGTAAATCTACCATTAAGTTTCAGTTGCTTGAAATCATTTTCATAATGGATCTTTTCATTTTTAGGGAACAATTCATAGAAATGCATATTAAGTATATTTTTTCTGGAATATCCTGTAATTCTACAAGCTACAGGATTCACATCTATGCATTTTCCTTCAAAATCAAGAATAAAAATAGGTTGAGGTGAGGCATTTACATATGTCCTGTACTTTTCCTCGCTTTCCTGCAACGCTTTTTGTGCTATTCTTTCCCTGTGAATGTCGACAGCCATCTCGAATCTGACCATGCGTCCGTCAGGCCATTCAATAGCTTTGTCGATGCAGCGATACCAGCGTTTATTTTTACTATTCTGTGTTTCCCAGACATGGGCTTTTCCAGTATTTTCTCCGAAAATCAAATGATTTGTACAGAATGAGCATGGAAAATCAATTCCCTGAAGGGCTTTGTAGCATTTTTCACCTACAATATCGTCTCCCATATCTTTTTTAATTGCCCGGTTAGCAAAAAGAAGTTCGTAGGTAGCAGGGTCAGCAACGTATGCTGGGTCATCGAATGCTTCTATTACTGAAAGAAGCTGTTCATGCGCTCTGGCAAGGTCCTCCTCTTCTTTTCTTTGAAGAGTAATGTCCCTGCTTATTCCCATAGTGCCAATGAATTCATTTTTTTCAGTATAAAGAGGTGCCTTATAAGTTTCAAAGAACCTTTTTATTCCATCAGGAAAAGTAACCCACTCTTCATTTCGATTGGGTTGTTTTTCCATGATGACTTTTTTATCAATTATTCGAACTGAATCAGCATCATCTTTGCTGAGGAAATCGTAATCTGTTTTGCCGATAATATCTTCTATTTTCATTCCGAATGATTTTGCCAATTCAGAGTTACAAAGAAGATATTTTCCATTTTCATCTTTCCAATAGACAAGTTCAGGTACTGATTTTAATAGTCCTTCAAGCAAGACATTTTTCCGGGTCAATTCCTCTTCTTTATCTTTTTTAAAGGTATCAAAGGATAACTCTAACTCATTAACCAGTTTCTTAAGATCTTGATTCTCTTTCTCAAGTTTTCCATCCGATAATTCATCCGTTGTCATAGTAATTCCGGGAATAAAATTTATAGCCTATTTCTTTATGAAATCGATTATTTCGATGACAAGTTCCATTGTTTCTTCAATTTTAAGAGCCTGAATGTTTTCTCTTTTAGGGATAGCTCCGAAGCTATGAGATTCCGGTTTTTTCTTAGGTTCCATCGGAATAATAAGTTCTATCAAATAATCGATAGCTTCAGGGTTTATATCGAAGTCCTGTTTTTTTTCAGAGAGCGCTTTTAGCAATTCTTCTGTACCCCTGAAATCTTTTTTCAGATAATCGTAGTAAAGTGACCTGTGGCCTTCACTTGGAAGGGGAAAATTACTTCTGATGAGGTCTACCAGAAGGCTATTTATGAGTCTTTTTGATAATTCAAGACTTGCCATGTAAAATCCCTGTTTAAAACAGGTGTTTATTTCTGTGCGGATAGAATTGTAATGCTCATCAAAAAAATCAAGATCTATCAATTTATTCTGTCTTATAATTGATGATGAGTCCACTCTATGTATCGGGTTAATTTTGACAAAACTTTCCATGTCGAAAGTAAAATCGCTAGTTCTTGCAACGGATGCCTGTAAAATGGATATCTGCTCATTCACTCTTTTAGAGATTATAGTATCTGTATAGTTTTTTGGTCTGTCCTTAAAATAGATTCCATGGATATAGTCCTGTACAGTATATGTGTATTCATTCATTCCTGAACGTTTGTTAGTATGATACAGACTTTCAAATCTGGTAGCCTTGTCCGGCACCATACTACGAATAAGCGGAAGGCATTTGTTATACCATTTTACATATTCCGAAGTGAAGATATTACGATTTTTCTGGTATTCATACTCGTTATTAGCAGACATCTCTTCAAGCAGTTCCAGCAGCCTTTCTCCTGTATTCAAAAGACCAGAGATATCTTTTCTTGACATGTCGATCGAGTTCTGTCCCATCACATAATATATTACATTTCTTATAATATATAATATATATTCACTAAAAAAAGAATGAACAGAGTTTTATTCTATCATACCAACATATTTCATATATTTTGAATAGAAGGAGTGTTGTGGAAATGGATGTTCTTTGGCTTGACCAGTCTGATGTCAGAAGTGTTATAGATATGCCTCTTACCCTGTCTGCTGTGGAGAATGGTTTCAGGGAGCATGGCCTTAAAAAAGTGCAGATGCCTCCGAAATCCTATCTTTATTTTGAGAAGCACAATGGTGATCTGCGTACCATGCCATCGTTTATGGAAGAAAAGGACATTGCAGGTGTCAAAATTGTCAACGTTCACCCTGATAACCGTGAAAAAGGTCTTCCAACGGTGATGGCTGTGATAGTTCTCAATTCCACAGAAACCGGTGCTCCTCTTGCGATCATGGACGGTACGCATGTAACTGATATGAGAACCGGTGCTGCAGGCGGAGTTGCTGCAAAATATCTTGCACGCAAAGATTCACATGTGGTCGGAATGGTTGGCACAGGAGGCCAGGCCAGAACTCAACTGCTGGCATTGTCAGAAGTTATGGATGTAGAGGAAGTTAAGATCACCTGCAGGAATATTGCTCACTGTGAGTCCTTTGAAAAGGATATGAAAAAAGTGGTCAATTGTGACTTTACTCGAAAGGAAAGTATTAAGGATGTATGTAACTGTGATGTCCTTGTAACGACCACTCCTGTGAGAGAACCGGTTGTGAAGGCCGAATGGATCCATGAAGGCACACATATCAATGCCATAGGTGCTGACGCCATGGGTAAGCAGGAACTTGAATCCTCAATTATGAAAAAAGCAAGGATAATTGTTGACGATATTGTCCAGGCATCCCATTCAGGAGAGGTGAATGTACCGCTGTCTCAGGGAATTATCTCTGAATCAGATATCCATGCCGAACTTGGTGAAGTGGTCGCAGGAGTAAAAAAAGGTCGTCTTTCTGATGAGGATATTACTATATTTGATTCAACGGGGCTTGCAGTGCAGGATCTTGTGACTGCAAATATTGCTTATACAAAAGCTGTGGAGCTGGGTATCGGGAAAAAGATGAAGTTGTTCTGATCACTGTTGATTGGAAAACGATATTTTCTATTTTTTATTGAACTCATATCAAAACTATAAATGCTATTTCACAGGATTTTATTGTGGAAATACTAGTGGAATTCAGAGAACTCTCTGATGAGTAATGGAAGCTTATTCGACTGCATTTACCACCATAACCAATAAATGAGAGAAAGAGAGCTGATGACCATAAGGTCATCAATGGTATTCTCTTAATTCTAATAACTAGATGGAGATGGGGGAGATATGCCAACTAGTTATGCTTCTCTCCAGTCATTGACTTGAAAAAGTTTAAAAGATAGTCAAAAGTAGGAGTATGGAGTGAGATAATAGAATACCTAAAGGATTGTCACTTATCAGAAAGGTAAGTTTTCTATGGATATTGTTTGTGTTGATAGTGTTTCATGGAAATTAAAAATGGGAGAGAATTCCTAATGCAATGCATACAAAAAAGAAGGGACAATAGAACTATTCTTTGCATGGTTGAAAAAGGTATTCAGGAAAATAGCAAGCAGATACTAGAAGGCTAAATATGGTTTTCAGAGGACTGCCGGACATTACATGTTTTTTACTGTATTGGTATAAATTTCAAAAAGAGTTTTGAAATTGGTTCGAGTAATAGTTGGTTAATTCAGTAACAGTTTGATAATATGGCCATAAGTTTTATTATAAATTGTGTAAATCTTTTTTTGCTGTATTATAAATACAGTGGGGTTGTTGTCGACTGACAAATCCATAAAAAACCTTCTCTGTATGAAAATCTATAAAGTTATGGGTTTTTGTCAAAGAGGTATGGGGTACTAAGGTTTTTGTCAAAGAGGTATGGGGTACTAAATATGAATACAAAGAAAACAACTTTAAGCACACTGCTTGTTATTATGCTTGTTTTGGGCACTGTATTAATTCCAGCAGTAAGCGCAAAAAACACAAGTAAAGAAAAGAACCAAGAATCCAATATAATATTGGATAAAGACGAAATTGATATAAGTAAACTTTCAACAGATGAAATTCGTGAACTAGCGAAAACAAATGAAAGTGTGAGAAAACTTGTTGAAGAGGATATGAAAATTCAACTTGTCAACATCGAAAGCTTTGAAGATATAAGCTGTCTTCCTGATAACTATCCTGAAGACCTCAAAAACCAATCCATAACTCAAATGAAATCAGATCAACTGGCAAATTCTGATATTTCAACAAGAAGCACAATTAATGTTTATGTATGGATTGTCGCAGACGAAGAATACAGGAGTTATTTTGGTGACGACTGGCAAAGCAAAGCATACAACACAATCGAAGGCGCAGACGATGCATTCTATAGTAATCATGACATTAACTTCATAGTTCAGAAATACTCTGAATGGGATAGTTCATATACAACTGATACATTAGAATTAATGGCAGAAGCACAAAGCGAAATGGGTTGGGATTCTAATCAACAGGGTTGTGATATGATGGCCATTTTCACAAACCAATATATCGATCATTGGGGTCGTGCA
The DNA here is from genome assembly GCF_900100715.1 of Methanolobus vulcani. Lineage (GTDB taxonomy): Archaea > Halobacteriota > Methanosarcinia > Methanosarcinales > Methanosarcinaceae > Methanolobus > Methanolobus vulcani. The sequence continues at coordinate 5,237 of NZ_FNCA01000010.1, forward strand.
GAATCTATCAATTACTATGGAGGCGACGCATGGATAATGAAACATCAAGGAACTGCCTCAACAGATTGGCATCTAGCACAGCATGAAGCTTCTCATAACTATGGTTGTCCAGACCATGGATATGTCACTAGCCCAACTTGCATAATGACCTATACGTACATGTTCTTAACAGATGACTGGTGCAGTACTTGTGATAGTACTATCGAAACAAACAGAAACCACCTTTAAAACCTTTTTGATGTAGAACCCTCTACATCATATTTTTATAAAGTATTGCCAATAATTATGTATCATAATAAATAAAAGAACAAACATTTTGTAAATTCCATCAAAAAAAACATGTATGATGTTTAAACATATTTCCTTTTTATATGTGAGGGTAACAAAATGACAAACAGAAATTTAAAAATCATTATAATCGGGATTATAGTCGTTATTTTATTATTGTTTGTTTTTCTGGCAATACACAATTCAAACCCTGGTCTTTCAATTAAAGCAAAACAACTCTCGGAAGAACCAAGTTCTTTCTTAGAATTAACGCCTGATGAACTAAATACCTACCCCTATATACAAAAAGCGATATCCTCGCCAGGAGAAGAAATTAAAGTACCAATAAAAGATCAAGAAGCCATTAATAGAGTCGAGAATTTTGGCTCCCTCTTAGAAGACAATAATACTCATTTTATCAAAGTTAATGATAAATATTATACTCTTTATGTTGGGTGGGCAACTTAGTCACTATATTTAAATCATATATTGGAAAGATATAGATTCTCATGTTTTCCTGTCAAAACAATGCATAAATTTAAAACTATAAAAAACATTGAATATGATGGTAAATATTCTTATACTTTTTCATACGTGTCTCCTGTAGAAAGGTTCTCGATCTTATAAGCTATCATTACTTTTCCATTGATACCTATATTTCCTCCATATTCCATTGAACCGGCAATACGGAGTCTGTCATTTCTCACCACAGGGCAGATGCCATAATATAATACAACAAGCCTGTGCGCATCATGTTCAACTGAAAAGATGCTCACATATTTGTTTTTAAGCCATCCAAATACTATTATTATCGGAATCCCCCAAAAATATGATATTCTATAGATTATATTAGAGTCTGTGACTGCATAGGCTTCTATTGGTTCGTCTTCATTCATAATTTTTCATCTACGGAGTTTACTTTTTATCAGAAGATGTATGTAAATCATCATTTATAAAATAATTTATTGATTATGCTAATTATTTACATTTATCTTTTTTTTGTGTTTCTTTCAGATTTTCTGATGCATGAAATACTTATACAAAAAACAAACTATGATTATTGTGGAAGAACCTGAAGAAGATAATGAAGAGGATTTCGAAACTGAAAACTTCTCAGAACTTATTAAATATACACTTCCCGGATATGTTGTGGGTTTGATTGCAGGGGTACTTCTGGATGTATATGGTTACCAGCGAAGTCCTGTAGGACAATGGCTGGTAAGGACCCTGGCAGGTGAAGGAGAAAGTATATTCGAGGGAATCTATTCCATACGCCAACATTTCAAACCCAGCAGTCAGACAATGGCAGAAGCTTATGGATGGGGTAAACTTTTTGGTATTGCTGTTCCCTGGGTAATTGATCTTGGAAGCCGGCTTGCAGGGGTTGATGTCTACGGCATTGAAGGATTCTACATACCTTATTTCTATGCTCTCAGTGATCAGATAGGAGCTAACATATCAGGCATGTTTTTCTTGAAAAGAAAGGAAGGTTCATGGAATGAAGCTTTTAACAGATACATTCATCATCCGGTTATGCTTGCAAGTCTTGGTGTTATATTAATTGTCCCGATAGGTCTTTTAAGTGCACGTTTTCTCGGATTCAGTCCTACTACACAGACTTTTACAGCTCTGGAAACAATCACAGCTAACCTCTGCTGGATCCCACCTCTTGTAGGTTGGTATATAGAACGGCAAAAATAATACATTTTCATGCTTTTTTGTAATCTAATTAACCTCTTTTTCCATAACTGCTAAAAACAGGTATAAATTTGCAGTTAAACATAATCTTTATATACTCATCTATCATACATATGTAGCATCAAGGCTACATATGCAGGATGATATATTTCTGCAATTCATGAAGGTGTAAAAAATGAGAAAAACTACAACAATACTCCTTGCTGGAATGCTCATTGCAGCAATTGCAGGGATTGGAATGGCAAGTGCAGCAACAGATGAGAACGGTGACACTACTTTCTTCGGGCAGATGTATGGATGGGCAGGACAATGTGTCGGATATGCTAACGGATATATGAACGGTTATGGATATGCTGACTGTCCGGTATACGGAGCATATGCAACTGACGGGGAAGCAGTTGATATTGCAGTAGGCAATGTCAATGATGCTATTGCGATCGCAGAAGATACAACAGGACAGGCAATATCAGAATCCGATGTCTACCAGATGGGCAGATGGTGGGTATTTTCCTATACTGAAAATGATACTGTCAAGCAGGGCCGTATCGATGCGTATACCGGTGATGTCATAGAAGATTTCTATGCAGGTTCCACATATCAGGGTCAGTACTATCAGGGCGGACGTGGAATGCGTGGGAGCAGCTATGGTGGATACGGTGGCTGTGGTTATAGATACTGATTCTTGCCTGTCGATTCAATAAACGAGTGTGGAAGGCCAAAAAGTAGTAATACTTTTCTTTCCATATACTCTTTGTTAATAATATAATTTTTAAAGGTGAAAATTAAATGATGGGCAGCAGCATGTATGGTTACGGAATATGGGGTCTTCTTTTGAACATACTGATCATCATTGCCATTGTATGGGTGGTGGTTGCAGTTCTCAATAAATCCGATTCCGGAAGTTCTGATAATAATGATCGTCTGGCAAGGGTTGAAAAAGATGTGGAAGACGTAAAGAAGATGGTTCAGGACATTAAAGAAAAACTTGATGAGATCTAGGTCTATTATCTATTCTCTAATTCAACATTACAGAACTAAGTACAGCAGGTTCTCAAATGGCAAAAACACTTCAGCAAATAATAACTATCGGAGAGGCGATTTCTCATCCGGTCAGGTTAAAACTCCTGTATCTGCTCTCGGAGAGAGAGAGATACATATATGATCTGGCGAAGGATCTTGAAATTTCCCGTCAGGTTGTCCAGCTGCATCTGAAAAGACTGGAAAAGGCCGGGTTTGTTGAAAGTGATCTGAGACTTGAGGATAACGACAACCGCGCCAAGAAGTTCTACAAGCTGAAAGAATTCGATGTTGATATCTGCCTCAAAGACCTGAATGAAATATTTGCTTGATTTAAGGTCTTGATTTTATCAATCTGAAAACATCTTTCAGGGCCATATTTTTAACATCAACAACATTAAGACCTGCTTTTTTCACATTCTCTACAGTTTCTCTGTTGATATTCACACCTGTCATTGCAACAGTAAGCGGATTGAGCAGGTCTTCAATGAAAGCAATAGTCCTGTTATCACTTTTCATGTGCTCCAGATTGATGACCATTCCATCAGGTTTGCATACACGTTTCATTTCTTTTAATGCAGAAACAGGATCTGGTATCGAGCACAGGACAAAGGTAGTGATCACATAATCAAAGCTGTCATCCTCAAATCCCAGTTTTTCAGCATCCATCTGGAACAAGGAGATGTTATCCTTATGAGTAGCTTTTTCCTTTGCATGGGAAAGCATCATGTCACTGATGTCAACACCAACAATTTCGCATTCATCCGAATAATAGGGTATATTTTTCCCGGTTCCAATACCTACATCTAGCACTCTTCCAGACAATCCGGATAAAATATCTTTTCTCCATTTACTGAACCATATGTATTCCATAGGAATTTCCATGATATCAAAAACATAGGATACACGGTTGTACTTGGAGATAATTGACATATAATTTTCTTTGATGTTATTACTTAAACAATCTATGCTTGCTTTGTTTCTGATGTTCTGGCATATGAAACCATACTGATCTTTAAGGTGTCTGCTTTCATGCAAACATTCAAATGCTATTTCTGCTGCATTTAATGTAATGAAAGTTTCAGGAAACTTCCAGTTTTGTTAACTTCCCTGCAGAACCGAGTCAGTTGTCTGTTGAGATACGTGAGGAATATTATGAAGATAATCGGTATACAATCAAGCCCAAGAGGCAGGAACAGTAATACTTTGAAATTGTTGAATGCAGCCCTTGAAGGAGCAGCTGCGGCAGGAGCAGATACTGAGATTATCGATGTTGCAAAGCTGAATATCAAATACTGCATAGCATGTGACGCCTGTCATAAGAGCGGTATCTGCCCTATAAAAGATGATTATAATGCTGTAATGGGAAAACTGCTTGAAGCAGACGGGATAATCTGCAGCAGTCCTAATTACATTACAAACGTAACGGCACAACTTAAAACACTATTTGACAGAAGTCCTCTTGTTATTCATGAACAGCTTTTTGAAGAAAAGTATGGCTTTTCTTTGACTACTGCAGGCAGCCTGAATGTGGATTTTGTGCTTGACATCATGAATGCGTTCCTGAAAAGCTGTGGTGCCATTGTCACCGGAGGTGTTGGTTGTGCCATGGTACAGGGTCCTGATGAACTGAAAGCTGCTGTAAGCAGATCGCATGAGATGGGCATGGACCTTGTGGAGGCCATCCGGGAAAAAAGACAGTATCCTGAACAGGAAGCAGAACACAGAGCCTGGAGAGAAGGATTCAAAAATGTAATAATGGCAAACAGGGAAAAATGGCCTCATAATGTGGAACACTGGACGGAAAGAGGCTGGCTGTAAGATAATATTTACTCAGGGAATATTTGCTCAGAGGAGCGGGTTTTATGTATAAAGATGCCATGTTGAGTGTTCGGGAACTTGGAAACTGGCTTGTGGAGGCAGGAAGATTGAAACTCCGGCCGTTGTGTGTGTATGGTACGGATGAGATTCCGCAGGGAGCCATACCTTCATACAAAATAGATCGCTGTATACCGAAGGTCGCCTATACTGCATCACTGATTGAAAAAACGCCTCCTGTATATATAGAGGCGGGTCATAAGCAGTGTTGTGGCGGTGGGCTGGTCTGGATGGGGTTTGCTGAGCCACATCCGAAACTGAAGTATTTCGTAACTGTGGGCACACCGGACTTCCATGGCGGTGCTGCCGAACATCTGAAGGCAACAGCGGAACTATTCGATGAGCAGAAACAGCGTGCCGGAAAGATTACTCCTCCCGGCAGGTACATCGTCCTGGCTCCGTACACCGATAACATACCATCAGATGCTGTAAGGTCGGTAATACTCTTTGCAGGTGCCGAACAGATAAGAAATCTATGCGGCCTGGCACAGTTTCGCAGTTCAGATCCCTTTTTCAGAACACTGGTTCCAGCTGGTTCCACTTGTGCTATGATGATAACTTTCCCGGCGGGAATGGCAGAAAATGCGCCGAAGGATTCAGCTTATGTAGGTTCTACTGACCCCACGGGTAATCTATGGCTTCCGCATGATCTGATGATCATGGGTATTCCGGCATCTGTAGCCTGGCAAATGGCTGCGGATAAAGATGATTCTTTCATAGGCAAAAGGAATAAATTGACATATCCTGATAAACGTATTGAAGTCAATATGAAGGATATAGAACATGTTTGAAAATATATGAATGCTGTAAAGGCTTTATAGAAAACGCTTGCTATTTCACTATTTTGTATATTTATTAATATTCGTTATTTTCTTTGTCAGATAGTTAGGTTAGTGCATTATCTTTCATCTGGACTTGATTTTTATTTTTTGTTGGAGTAATAATGTCATTCAAAACCGGATATTTTTTATACCATTATGTTTGTTTGAACATAACGCATGAAGTGCGGAAAGTCAGGCACACAATGCTATGAATGTAAAAAGGGTACGATATTTCTGACATTGCTTTACTTCTGGCCGTGACATCGTGCATATGCATGTAACCGGCAGACCAGCGGGTTATGCAGGATACAGAATATGCTTAGAGCAACAGTGGAAGCTATAATGCACTTCCTGTTCTCTTGCAGATGCTCAAGTCCATTCATTGCAGATTGCAGACTTACAGGTATAAATTACTTGGAAGGTGGAATCTATATGAATAAAGAAACAAAAGTTCTTCTGATAACCATAATGATGGTAGTTGCAGTCTTTTTTAGTGGCTGTGTGGATAGTAAGTTGGTAAATGAAAGTGATCCAGTTTCTGATAAGATCACAGAAAACAATGATTATGTAGTTGAAAAGGAAAACAGTACAGATCAAAAAATGATGAGTGTCAGAGATGATATTGAGACTGATAAGAATACTACAGACTTTTCTTTAAATAATACCACTTCTGATTATACATCTGCCTCTTCTTATTACACAAGCAGTGGCAGTTCATCCAGTTCCAGTAAATCCACTTCTGATGAAACTGTGTCAAGTGATAATTCTACTACTACAGATAATAGTACGACAACCTGGAATATTACTGATATGGCAGGAAGAACATCAGAGATCCCAACCCCTGAAAATCTTCAGAAAGTAAGCTGCTTGCATCCGATCCCTACTTATATGACATGGAGGCTGGCACCGGAGAAACTTATCAGCATCGATATGGTCTTTAATGCAAACCCTCGTCTTGTGCCTGATGATGCGAATGATTTCCTACATAATCTTCCCGTAACGGGAGTCTATTTTAAAGGCATGAATCAGGAACAGATGCTGGCACTTGATCCGGATGTAATAGTATCCATGACCAAGGATCCAAACATAGATCAGGAACAGATGGACTATGACGCAACAATTGTTGCCATATCCAAAGATAGACTTGGATATTACGAAGAGTCTTTTAGATTCATGGGGGTATTACTTGGTAATGAGGGAGAAGCGAATGAACTTGCAGACTACTGGAACAGTTCAATCACAAAAGTGACGGACATCACATCAGAGATACCTGAGGAACAGCGTCTGAAAGTCTATTATGCATCCCACGACGGCCCTCTTTCAACTGTTGGTCCGGAGACAGTAATGAACTCGATTATCAACCTTGCAGGAGGTACTGGTTTATATGACACGAACAGTTCACTAACATCTGCCGATCTGGTAAACGAGCATCTGGCTGTTAACATCGAGCAGATTATTCTGTGGAATCCTGATGTTATCATTACAAAAACAGAGACAGAGAAAAATTCGATTCTTAATGACACTCAGTGGGAACCTATAACTGCCGTGCAGAATGGCCGTGTCTATGCAGCTCCTCGCTGGGAATCATTGGATGGTGTACAATCTATCATGGGTCTTATGTGGACGGCAGAAACTCTGTATCCGAGCGAGGTTACATTTGATTTCAATACCGAGACACGTGATTTCTATTCAAAGTTCTACCTCTACGACAACATGACTGATGAACAGATCGCGGAGACGGTAGCATGACGGATCTGGCAATGGACTACACAAAGATTCTTCAGAAAGCTCTTGATGAGCCCATTGATTACGATGAGGCTCTTTACCTTTTTAAAGAGACTGAGAATGCTGTAAAGGCACAGGATCTTTTCCGAACCGCACTGGCTGTAAGGAATGCAGAGATCGGTAACACTTTCAGGTGGAGCGGTGGGATAGCCTCTGTTCTTCCATGTAAACTGCAGCCTTTATGTTCGTATTGTCCATACTGGACAAAGGACACAACACAGCCACTGACAATTGATGAGATCAAGATTGGCGTGCAATATATAGAAGAGCAGGGTTTGAAGGAATTCCATCTAAGCGGTGGCACAGACCGTCGTTCAGATGGCAGGGACATTGTAGATATAGTAAGGACAATCGCACCAATGACATCAGCTGACATAACAGTGAATGTAGGTGCTGCCATATCAGAGGCAAACATTCAAGAATTGAAACGACTTGGTGTGAAGCGCATAGGTGCTTCTTTTGAAACTGTTAACCGTGATCTTTTCCGTAAGGTAAAGGCAGGAGATAGTTTTGATGCCAAGGTGGAGCTGGCAGAGATGATCAGCGATGCCGGGCTGGAATTTGGTACGGGAATGCTTGCCGGACTTACAACAGGTCCTGAACGTTACAAGGACTATGCGGATTTCATGTTCTTTGTCCGTCAGTTCAGGAATCTGAAAAGCGTTTATGTAAGCCGTTTCTTCCCTGTCACAGGAACTCCAATGGCAGATCATCCGCGCTGCTCGACAATAGAAGGCTCACGTATAATCGCGATAATGCGTCTTATTCTAAGGAATATTGATATTGGCCCGGCAGCAGGTTGGAGCTACGATGATATTCCCATGTGGGTCATGGCTGGTGGTGGTAATCGCATAGGTGGTGTGCATATCAATCGTGTTCCCGGGTACAAGAATAACTGGTTCCTGCACTCGGCACTAGAATATCGTGACCGTATGGAGTATCGCAATACTATCGCAACTGCTGAAAAGCTACTGAAAGAAGCAGGTATTGAAGAGGTTGTTTATTGAAAATACTTTTTGATAAATGAACATTGATTTTCAGATATAGCTCAGAAATCATGGGACAAGTGGAAATGATAAATATGAAAAAAACGTGGAGCCTGTGTAACGTTACTCTGATCAACCGAGTGAAACTTACTTCACATCTGAGTAAAGCACCTATCAATTTCACTTTGTTCCTGTTGCTTTTATGTGTTCTCATCATAGCTCTCTTTGTTGGCAGATATCCAATAGACCCGGTCACAGTGGTGATTATTCTGGTTGCCGGTATCATGGAATGGATAGGAAATATGATAGCGGTCATTACAGGTGTGAAGGTATCCTTCTTCTGGTCGATACGGCATACATGGCCAACAGCTATGAACACTGTTGTCTGGGATGTGAGATTACCCCGGGCGATGGCTGTCATTCTGGCAGGATCAGGACTTTCAGTGTCGGGTGCGACCTATCAGGGTGTTTTCCGCAATCCTCTTGTCTCAGAGTCCATTCTTGGTGTTTCTGCCGGTGCCGGGGTCGGTGCAGCTCTCGCGATTCTGATGGATCAGGGGAACAGCGTCATCCAGTTATCAGCATTCATATTCGGGCTGCTGGCCGTTGGTATGACCTTTGCAATAAGCCGTGTCTATCGCAGTAATCCTACGCTGGTTCTCGTGCTGGCAGGAATCATCGTGGGTGGTCTGTTTTCCGCAATCATTTCCCTCATGAAATTCGTTGCTGATCCATATAGCAAGCTTCCAGATATAGTATTCTGGCTTATGGGTTCTTTCTCAAAGGCTTCTTCTGCAAATCTACTTCCTATCATGCCGATTTTCATAATTGCTATGCTTATAATCATTTTACTGCGATGGCAACTTAATGTCCTTTCAATGGGTGATGAAGAGGCAAGGTCATTGGGAATCGATACGAAACGTTTTCGTCCAATAGTTATTGTTTGTTCCACTCTTCTGACAGCAGCTGCAGTTTGTATAGGGGGTGTGATCGGCTGGGTGGGACTTATAATTCCTCATATTTCCAGAATGGTTGTCGGTCCTGACCACAAAGATATGATAATTGCATCCATACTGCTGGGAGGTTCCTATCTGCTTGCTGTAGACACAATATGCAGGACATTGGCATCTGTGGAGATACCCATCAGTATAATCACTTCTATCCTAGGTGCTCCGATATTCCTGTATTTGTTATATAAAGCTAAAAAGACGTGGTCATGATGTGTGCAAGACTTGAAGTAAAGAATGCCACTTTTTCCTACGACGGCAAAAGGAATATCTTTGAGGATATCTCCTTCTCTGTCGACCCGGGAGACGTGTTCTGCATTCTGGGAACAAATGGTACCGGTAAATCCACATTGCTTCGCTGCTTATGTAATTTATATAAATTGAATGCAGGCAGTATATGTATCGATGGAAAGGAGATAACTACATATGCACCTAAAACCCTGGCCCGGAAGATAGGTTTCATTCCTCAGATCCACACACCCACTTTTCCATATTCGGTACTGCAGGTGGTCATGATGGGCAGAACACCACATCTGAATACTTTTGCAACGCCTTCAATGAATGATATGGATATTGCACTGGAAGCTCTCAGAACGGTAAACATCGAACATATAAAAGACAAACCATATACCGAACTCAGCGGTGGACAAATGCAACTTGTGCTCATGGCCCGTGTGCTTGCCCAGGAACCCGAGATCCTGCTGCTTGATGAACCGACTTCTCATCTGGATGTGGGTAATCAGATCAGTACTATTGAAATGGTCCGCAAATTATCACGTAAAGGTCTGTCTCTGATTATGACTTCACATTTTCCAGACCACACTTTCCTTTCATCCAGTAAGGTTGGCATCATGAAGGATAAAAAATTCCTTGCCATGGGGCATGCCGATGAGGTTGTCACCGAAGAAAACCTGCAGGAAACCTATGGAGTACCTATAAAAATTGTCAGAATTGACGGAGAGATCAATCGCAAGATTGCAGTACCGGTAATAAGAGAATAAAGCCGTAACTATGTTCATTATTATTTTTTAAAAATCCTTTTTGAAAAAGAACTTAAACCATCAGATAATTGGTTTGTTTGCATAATTTCAGGAAGGATAGCATGGTTACAAAGCAGGAAGAATTCTGGAAAAGAGACAATTTCCTTGTTATAACAGATGGTACAAAGCCTGCCATCAAGTGGACAATAGATGAACTCAGGAAAAAAGGAAAAAGTGTATGTGTACTTGATTACTCTGATAAGCCCCTTGAAGGCTCAGTTCAGGATACATCAGAGGTTCCAGAAAGCGTGGAAAATGCAATAATTGGCATTACAAAAAGAGAACCTGCCAGAATAATTGAAAAGCTGGCTGAAAAAGGTATTGTTAACTTTTGGGTTCACTGGAGAACAGATACTTGTGATGTCAATCATCTGGAGTATAAGCAGGATCTGAAGATAATAACTGGAAGATGTCCGATGATGTATCTTGGCAGTAGTGGAAGTATTCACGGTTTCCACAGGTTTGTTTCGAAAGCTCTTGGAAAATACTGAGTTAATTAATCATCCAGCACCCTGCAAAAATATAAAAAGAAATAGTGCCATCTTTTATACTGGGTGAGGATGACAGGATGGTAAATACACTGTCCCATCTGGGAATCGGGTTACTGATAGCATCAGTTGCAGGGTTTAATAGACGACAGATCAAGATAGTTGCTTTTATGTCAATACTGCCTGATCTGGATTTCATATTGAATGCATTGTTCCTTGCAATAGATGGACACCTTGATCACCAGATGTATAATGGTCTCTACTACATGATGGGTCACAGAGAGTTCATGCATTCACTCATTTTTGCTTTGATCGTAACTTTCTATATCTGGTATAGAGAAAAGGATCGCATGCTTACTATCGCTTCCGGTGCTGCCATATTCAGCCATATTTATCTGGATTATGTCACAAGCTGGAAAATGAGGCCATTTTTTCCTTTCATAAAAGAAACTTCAACGATAGGTGCAATTGATTTCTTTGATCCCATGGTTACGGTCATCTCATTTATACCATTGTACTATATTCTGGCAGGCCGTGTCCGTGAAAGCAAAAACAATGGTGTTCTAAATGGGAATAATATCTCTTCGCAAGTAAATGGTCATATTAGCGCATTTTTTCAGGGCAATGGTAGCTGGCTTACCGGTATTTCAAAAGGTGAACACAGATCACTGTACAGGAAAATGCTGGTGATCTTTGTAATATGGTGTGCTTTTAATCCATTGGCAAAAGCAGTTTTAATATCAGATATTGAAAGAGCAGAAGGTCATGATATTAGCTATCAGGATTCTTATCCTATATTACCGGGGATCTTTCTCTCGGCCTATGAATTCAATGATACTACATACAGGATATTGACTTTCAGCTACTGGTCTGGTGTAGAGAAAGAAGGATTTGTGGAAAAATGTTATTGTGACAATGCTTCTTCTGAGCCATACATACAAAGGACACAATTCCTGTACAGTTCCAGTCTTCCGGGTGAGGTGGATTATCCGGTTTATAATGTGTCTAATTATGGTTCTAATGTCACAGTGGTACTTAGCGATGCCCGCAACCCATTTGCTCAGTACTGGGCATACTTTAAAACTGAATATATATTTGTATTTGATACTGCTAGTGAAAATTATGAAGTTTATGTGAAAAGGGATGTTCACTATAGTAAACCAATGCCTAAAGGCATGTTCGAATGATTCTGTGAACATGATATTCCGTATTAAGTACATGCTAATTTTATTCGTGTACATCATTCTATATATAATAACAAACTACTTTTATATGAGTTCATGCAATGTAGTGATTGCAATCAATTACAAGGAGATTGTGACATTGAGGGAAAATGAGAGCAATTTGGTTATGGATATTAAAATTCATGAGTTCGTTGACAAGGACACATGGCATTTGCATCTTGCCTTGCACGCAAACAATCTGTTGCTTGGCGTAGCATTTGCAAACCTTGGCAATTCGAAGTATGATAACGAAACCGTGGTAGCGGCAATACAGAGCCTTAAGAATGAATATTACAAGGCTATCGGATCTCCTATGAGATACAAGAATGGAAGTCTTATATTCCTGCCTGCTGACCCGGGAATCGTCGCAAAAGAGTCACAAAAAGCATCTGAAATGGAGATAAAACATGTCTGCCATCCGGAAAAAGCAGTGGCTTGATCACATTAATATAAATGCTGGCACCAACGATCCCCTCAGATAAAATGCACCCTCTTGCATTAACAAAATTGTTTGCTTTCAACAACAAGCCAGCATTTATATTCTCCTAAATATTAAAGGAATATGAAAGCAAGCACCTGAATTATTTTCAATGAATTATTATGGATCTGATTTTCTAGATATTCTATTCTGTGGCTTCTGATCACATCCCGTTCCATCATTCAAAAGTATTTCCTGCACAACACTTTTTACACTATACTTGCATACTGAAATTAGGAGGAGTAGGAAATGCTGGATGATGATCTTGATGACTTGCCTGATGTACAGCCTTCTGAAAGAGAACGGGTCAAAGCAGAGCATGAGCTTGCCCACAAGGCAGCTTCACACCCAATCAGGCGCCAGCTTATAAGAGCTATCGGCGCATTCGGAGCTACAAGGAGTGAACTTCTGGAAAGTACAGAACTTGATGAAAAGGTGTTCAAGTATCACACAGAGTTCCTTATTAATGGGGAATTTCTAAACATAATCGAGGATAAATATTTCCTGAGTGACAGGGGAATAGAACTTCTTGACTGCATTTGAACCGGAGGTTAGTTCATGGCTCAACTCAGGCAATATAGTTTCTTAATTTACTGTCTAGTAGCCTTAATTCTTGTTTTAGCTGGCGGATGCGTTGAAAATTCACCCCAGGAGGTTAATACTTCCGGCGAAGCTACCGTTTTTGAAGGACAGGAACTGACCCCTATCTCAGAACAGAGAAATAATGCTATTCAAGGTACTCAGTACATAGATCCGGATACATATGAGCTAAGAATTTATGGCCTGGTTGATAATCCTGTCAACCTGAGCTATGATCAGTTGCTTGCATATCCTTCAGTTTCAAGATTCGTGCGCATGGACTGTGTTGAAGGCTGGGGATTCGATGCAAAATGGACCGGTGTTACGCTGAACACATTGTTCAATGAAACTGGCATCAACAGTAGTGCAACGACGGTCGTATTCTATTGTACAGACGGCTATTCAACTTCACTTGAGCTGGATTATCTTGTGGACAATGACATCATGCTTGCCTATAAACTCAATGACATAACCCTGCCTGCAGACAGAGGATTCCCTCTGCAGCTTGTGGCCGAGGATAAGTATGGTTACAAGTGGGCAAAATGGATTACTGCCATTGAAGTTATCAATGAACCCTACAAGGGATACTGGGAAAGCGTGGGTTACAACAACAACGCGGATGTTGGTGGTCCAGCGTTTGAGAGAAAATAATTCTGAAAATCAGTTTTTTCCGTTTTGTCCTGAAATCAACACTTCTGGACAAAACGTTAATCTATATAACCAATAAATATAGCTCCAATGGACAGTATCATCTCTATCACCGGTCTTTCAAAGAGCTTTGGGCGAAGGCAAGCATTGAACAATATCGATCTTGAGATCAAAAAAGGTGAGTTCGTTGCCGTATTCGGTCCCAACGGGGCCGGAAAGACCACTATTCTAAAGATAATGTCCACGATCATCAATCCTTCCAGAGGAAGTGTGCTTGTTAATGAAATTGACGCCAAAAAACACCCTGAGAAAATAAGGGGTATGATAGGTGCAATCTCTCATGAGACTTACCTTTACGATGAACTGACAGCAAGAGAAAACCTTGTTTTTTTCGGACGCATGTATGGAATTGAGAACAATAATATTGATGAAAAAGTTGATTCCATACTCAAAAGTGTAAATCTCCTTCAGCGTGCAGATGAACGTGCCGGTTCATTTTCAAGAGGTATGAAACAGAGGCTTTCTATTGCAAGGGCATTGTTGCATAAGCCTGAGATTCTGCTCATGGATGAGCCATATACCGGACTTGATCAGCATGCTGCTGCTAATTTTGAGCGTGTGCTCATGAGTACCGGAGATTCTGATGTTACAAGGATAATGATAACCCACAACATCGAGCGTGCCTTTGAACTATGCGACCGCATGCTCATAATGGATAAGGGAGAAATACGCTTTGATAAACTAAAAACTGAAATTGAAAGCGTGGATGATTTCAGGGAACAGTACCTTTCCATAGTGGAAAAGGATACCGATGCAGAGGGAATAAGTAACGTTTAATCTGCCTGTGGTGAGATAATGAAGAAAAGCCTCTACATTGCAGCAAAAGACCTGAAATACGAGTTTCGCACAAAACAGATGCTCAATTCCATGCTTATCTTCTCGCTTATCGTCATAGTTATTTTCAGCATCTCGTTCGTTGATGTTCTCAGTCAGACAGAACTTGTAGGAAAACTCGCACCTGGTGTTCTTTGGGTGGCTTTCACCTTTGCAGGCACTCTGGGACTTTCACGTTCCTTTGCAGGTGAGATGGAGAACGGCTGTCTTGAAGGTTTGAAACTTTCACCAATTGACAGGAGCTCGATCTACATCGGGAAGACAATATCAAATGCTGTCCTGATGTTCATTGTGGAATTGCTCACAATACCAATCTTCATAGTTTTGTTCAACTACAATATCAGTGGCATTCCGGGACTTGCACTTGTAATTTTTCTGGGAACGTTTGGTTTTGTCAGTGTGGGAACCCTGCTTTCAGCATTGTCAGCAAGCACAAGGGCAAGGGAGATCATGCTTCCGGTGCTTCTGCTTCCGTTAATTATTCCTGTGATCATTCCTGCTGTTATGGCAACCGGGACGATACTCACAGATGGCGGAATTAGTAGTATTTCTTCGGAACTCAGGTTGCTTATAGTGTATGATCTGATATTCTTCGTTGTAGGACAGCTTGTGTTCGAATATACTGTGATGGATTAAGACACTCTGAAATTCACTTTCAAAAGCCTGAGAAGCAAATGTCATTTACACATACCTTACAATCGTTCCGATTAGTTGTCATATAGGTTCAAACGCTACCAATATTAATTAATGGATACAATATCTCTAGTAATGGGGTAAAAGGGAGGATTATGGTTATGGCTGAAAGCAATTGTGCAAACTGTAAGTTGAGACAAAAATATGATGAAAAATCAAAGTCGTTTCTAGGACGATTCTGGCGCTGGCACATTAACTTTTGTCCTGGCTGGAAAAAGTATTTTACTTCACTTCCATCAGAGGAAAAATCGAAAATTGCTGTTAAATACTATTTTAATAAGTACCAATAATAAATCACACCTGATCTGTTAAGTGACTCTAATCAGAGTCACTTTTCATTTTATTCAGAGTTCTTGTTGTATCTGCCGTTTAAGTTAAAATTCATGGAGGAAAAATGGAAAACAATCTGATATATTCCGATAAACTTGTAGACGTAGATGATAAAGGTATACGTCTTAAGAAATACTATTTTCCATTAGGACAGGCAAAGTTCGTGAAGTTCCAGGATATTTTTAAGATGGAGAAAAGACAGGCAACTTTAACTACCGGTAAATGGCGAATTTGGGGATCCGGCAATCTTATGACCTGGTTCCCTCTGGATTGGTTAAGGCCAAAGAGAGATATCATATTCTTTATCCAGATGGCAACTCAAAGTACACGAATTGGTTTTACTGTAGAGAATACAAAGGCTTTTATTGAAGCTGTTGAGTCAAAGGACATTAGGATCGAAAATTCATAACAAGCTATTTTGAGAATCTTCAATAATTTTCTGACTCATGTTTGATGTATGAAAAGCATTTAAACAAGGAGTTTTAATAAGGCAGAAGAACAACCATGCTCATTGACAGGAAAAAAGAACGGATACTTGCAATCATCACAGCTCCTGTTATGCTAATTGCCATCGGGATGATCTTTTTCTATCTGCCCCAGATGAAAGGCAATGCCAGTGAGATACTTGACAGCAGTTTCAAGATATTCTATTTCCACCTGCCAATAGCTATGGTATCATATCTTGCGTTCACTGTTGTTTTTATTGCCAGTATAATGCACCTTAAAGGAAACAGCAGCAAATGGGACATCGTTGCCCATTCTGCCGCTGAGGTAGGCGTAGTATTTGCATTCCTCGTACTTGTCACAGGTTCGATATGGGCCAAAGCAACATGGGGCTGGTACTGGATATGGGAGCCGAGGCTTACAACTTCACTTGCACTGTTCCTTGTATATCTTGCCTACCTGATGCTGCGTCAGGCACTTGAGGAACCTGAAAAAAGAGCTCGTCTTGCGGCTGTATTTGGAATTGTAGGATTTATCTCTGTCCCACTTAGTTTCCTGTCTATCAGATTGTGGCGTTCAGCCCACCCACTGATGTTCGGTGGTTCTTCATACGGAAGCAGCGGCGGTGGACTTGAAGGAACTTCACTTCAGCTTACACTTGCTGTTAATATGCTGGCTTTTGGTTTGCTATTTGCATCAATGCTTGTTTACAGGATCAACAATGAATCATTGAAGGAAGAGCTTGAAGAAATGAAGTACAGCTCTTCTTAAGCTAAGAAAAAGCATATAAGCTCCTGCTATCAATATTCCTGCATGTTGTTCGAACCTATTATGCTGGGGAATATGGAAGTTCCCAATCGTTTTGTACGTTCTGCTACCCATGAGTGGATGGCAGAGCCCGATGGCACGCCAACCGACAGGATTGGTGACATGTATGAAGAGCTTGCCCGTGGAGAAGTGGGGCTTATAATCACCGGATATGCATATGTCAATCCTAATGGGAAAAGTGATACTCTTCAGCAGGGAATCTATGATGATAAGTTCATAGAGCCTTACAGGAAGATCGTCTCAAGGGTACATGAGCACGGAAGCAAGATCGTTATCCAGATAGTTCACGGTGGCAGGCAGACCATGATGACTGCGGATAATCCCGTGATTCTTGCACCATCTGCTGTGACCAATAAAAAGAACGGTGTGACCCCTGAGGAAATGACCGAAGAGGAAGTTCTTCAGACGATCGAAGACTTTGCCAACGCTGCAAGGAGAGCAAAGGAAGCAGGTTTTGATGGTGTTCAGTTACATGTTGCTCATGGTTTCCTGCTCAGCAATTTCATTTCTCCATACACGAACAGGCGTAAGGACAGGTGGGGAGGTTCCACAGAGAAGAGAACACAAATCATCCTTGACATTATCGACAGGATACACGAGATGATAGGTGATGAGTTCCCGATACTTGTCAAGCTCAATGCAACCGATGGTTTTCCTAAAGGAACGAAGAATGTCCTTGATGCTCCTGAATGCGTTGAGATTGCGAAGATACTTGCTGCAAATGGTGTGTGTGCAATAGAGGTCAGCGGTGGAATTGTCGAAGCAGGACAGGAGATGTTCAGGACTAAAATAAAGAGTACTGATGCAGAGGCTTATTACAAGGACTATTCCAAAATGATAAAGGAAGCAGTAGATGTTCCTGTAATGGTTGTAGGCGGTATACGCTCAAAGGCTGTCATGGAACAGATGCTTGATGAAGGATATGCCGATATGGTATCTCTTTGCAGACCTCTTATTTGTGAACCTGACCTTGTGGCAAAGATTAAAAATGGCGAGACAGAGGTCGCAAAATGTGTATCATGCAACCTTTGTTCCGATGAGAGTGGTATAAAGTGCAATTATAATTTTAACCGTGCACAATCATAAGACGGTTCCAGTTCATTCAGGAACTCTAAAAGGCGGGTGTGGTTCTCAATGACCATGTCTGCCTGATGGAATTTTTCAGCATCAAGGTATGTGGGAACTGCCAGACAACACAAGCCTGCTTTTTTGGCAGACTCAACTCCCATGGGTGCATTTTCGATAACAATAGCTTCATGGCTTGAAATCCCTAGCATTTCTATTGCTTTTAGGTATGGATCCGGGTCTGGTTTTCCACGCTGTACATCATCGGCTGTGACAAGTTCTCTGAAAATTCCGGGATATTCGGATTGAATGATATCCTGAACAATAGGTTTGTCAGAACCTGATACTACTGCAAGGTTGAATTTATCTTTAAGACCGAGGAGACACTCCGGCATCCCTTCAAAAACCCTGAATTCTGCTATCCTGTTAAATTCTGCAATGTATCTCTCAACGATATCCAATATGTTAAACCTGGATGCATCTGCGCTTCCTTTCTCAAGCAGGAATCTCATGATGTCAACAGTTCTTTCTCCTTCTCTCTCATAGATATCCTGTTTATCCATTTCAACGCCAATTTCGTCAAAAATATGCTGGACAGCTTCTGCATGATCTGACATAGAATCAACAAGCACACCATCCATATCGAATATTACAGCCTTTAACAAATCATCACCATTGTGGATGAAGCATCGGTTTGCATTCTATAAACTTGTTTTGTCATTGTCAGATGACCAGTAAGCAGCAAGAGCAGACCCTGCAATATTATGCCATATACTAAACAAAGCACCCGGAAGAGCTGCAAGCGAAGAGAAATACTTTACTGCAAGTGCAACGCTCAGCCCGGAATTCTGCATTCCAACTTCAATTGCTATGGTTCTTGCATCCTTCTCGTCAAGTCCCAGTGTCTTTGAGAACAGGTAACCGCTGGCAAATCCAAATCCGTTGTGCAGTATGACTGCAACTATTACCAGTTTTCCGGCAACAAGTATGTTGTCTTTGTTCAGGGCGATTATAATTGCAATAATGAAGACTATCGTAGCTACTGACAATGCAGGGAATGCGTGTCTGAATCTTTCGATGTGTTTGCCGAAGAATGTGTTCAGGAATATTCCAAGTGCCACAGGCACAAGTACTATTTTCACAATACTCAGCATCATGCTTCCAACTTCTACGGGCACTGCCTGGCCTATGTAAAGCCAGGTGAGTGCAGGTGTTAGTATGAATGCAAGCAGTGTGGACACCGATGTGAGTGTAATTGACAGTGCTACATCTCCCTTTGCAAGATAGCATATCACATTTGATGCAGTTCCTCCGGGGCAGGTTCCAAGCAGCACCATTCCTGCCATTATTTCAAGAGGGAGGTTCAGGGCGTATGAAAGGATGAATGCGATAAGCGGCATCAGGATATATTGCAATGCGGTTCCGATAACAATCACTTTTGGTCTTTTGAGTACCAGCAGGAAATCATTTGCAGAAAGGGTGATGCCCATTCCGAACATTACAACTCCCAGCAGTGGGGTTATAGCATCCTTATATGGTGAGAAGATGGAAGGATAAGCAAAGGCCACAACCGAAAGCAGGACCGCCCATAATGGGAAGAGTGAAGTGAATTTCTTTATCATAGTATTGTTCATGAGAACCGCATCTCTGAGTAAAATTTACCGATATAGTCTGGAACTGATACTATAAATAGTACGTTTCCTTATTAATTGAACCATGAGACTGGACGCATACCTTGTTGAAGCAGGACTCTTTAAGTCACGTGGGCGGGCCAAGACCGCCATACTCAACGGAAGTGTCAGGGTTGACGGCACAGTCGTCAAGAAACCATCAAAGGACATCAGTGCTGATTCTGAGGTTGATGTGGATGAGGGGCTTGATATGCCACGTGGTTACTTCAAGCTCAAAAGGATACAGGATGCAACAGGTGTGATATCTCCGGGTGACCGGGTGCTTGACCTGGGTTCCAGTGCAGGAGGATTCCTTATGATGGCATCTGAGATAGCCTCATCTGTGAAGGGTGTGGAGTTTAGCAGGGATTTTGATGACGAACTTGGCAAAGTTGTCAGTGAAAAGGAAAATGTCGCTGTGATGTTTGGCGATGTGTTCCGGATTCCTCTGGATGAAATGTCACCGGAGCTTGTTGATGTGATTCTCAGTGACATGACACTTGAACCAATGGACTCACTGGCAGCTCTTGAAAGAGTGTTGCCGCTTCTAAGGGACAATGGTAAATTACTTCAGGTCATCAAAATGGGGAAAGAGAAGAACAGTAAACCCATAATTGCTAAAATTGAGTCTCTTGGTGTAAAGATACTGGACATTCTGGGATCTGACAGGCAGGAGATATACATAATAGCACAGAAAAAATAGCACAGAAAAAAGTGCGATCATCAGAGAATGGATCTGAAGTATTAAACATAAGTTGAGGTCAATATGACATACAGGATACTTGGAGAAGGAAAACCTGTCAGGTTATTTGTGGCGGGCCTGCATGGTGATGAGTGGAAAGATACTTCAGACATCCTTGAAAGTATAGAAGCACCGCAAAAAGGTACTCTCGCTGTAATTCCGCTTGTGAATAATGGGAACTATGTCTCTACTCTTGATGACAGTTATTTTACTGATATAGGAACAGTTATCATAGAAGCTGTGGAAGAACTGGAGCCTGAAGTCTACATTGAGATTCATTCCTATTCTGCTGAAAACCTCGAAAAACTGACCGGTGCTGAAAGACTGCAGCGCATCGGTGTGCCAGCATTCAGCAAACTTGACCATGATGTGCTTCTTGGCTCAGTGGCACCTTATATCCGCAGGAAATACTTCCCACAGGATGCACTTTGTCTTACTTTTGAGATTCAGAAAGAGAATCCTTCATCAAAGGAATATGCAACAAAGATTATCAACAGGATGAAAGAATTCACTACAAGGGATGAGTTCCTTAGTTGCATGCTTGAAAAGTATCCTAAGCAGGCAAAAAAAGCAATTGATGATTATAAGAAGTTCTATGGTCTTTCAGATGATCAGATATGATATATTAAATCAATTAATACCAATTAATGTTTTTATGGTTCCCAGTTTGGCCAAAGTGGGTTTGGAGGAAAGAAATTATTGTAATTAAAATGTCTTCATGGCAGATTCGAGATCATGCCATGAAGGAATAGTATCCTACCATCGTAGCGGCAAGAGCTGTCAACATCGCTGCAAACTTACTGAGATTTATGTTGTTGTTGTAGTAGTGTTCTGTCATGATTTATCATGATATACTACATATCAATAGTATATATACGTTTCGCCATTTATCATGATTAATCATTTTAGTCATGTGTTCTAATAATTTCAACCGCCTATTGCTATCGATTCAATGAAAGGTTAATGTTTCTTAAATCCTGAAACAGGGATAATCAATATGAGAGTCAGGAAGTTCCAGGCGAATCTAAAATGGACACCACTATCCAAACTATCAATCGGTTGTCTTCAGAAGAAGGCTTAGCCTGTTTTTTACATTGGACAAATAGGAACTGAATAACTGATAAGAAAAAGAAAAGAGAAAAAGAAAGAATGTAAGAGGGCTAACCTCTTTACAACATTCCTGCCATATCGTAGTTGTGTACGTTGTGCTCAGGCTTGACATCCATCATGGCCTGTTCCTTTGCGCGGAGCATATCATCAACACGAAGCACAATAATTGCTGCTTCTGATGCGGACTTGATAGCCTGTGTCTTGACTCTGAGAGGATCTATAATGCCTTTATCCAGCATGTCAACAACATCTCCGGTCTCAATGTCCAGACCTGCGTTCTTCACAGTACCGTGTTTTGCACGGAGATCGATAATAGTGTCAATTGTGTCGAAACCACAGTTCTCAGCAATTGCTTTTGGAAGCTCTTCAATTGCATCAGCAAATGCACTGATAGCAAGTTGTTCACGACCTTCAACACTTGATGCATATTTCCTGAGTGCCTGTGCAACCTCTATCTCAGAAGCACCGCCACCAGCTACGATAGTACCGTCCTCGTAGACTGATTTGACCACATGGAGCGCATCATCGAACACACGCTCGATGTTGTCGGTAACATGCTCAGAACCTCCTTTAATGAGGATTGTCATGGTCCTTGCATCCTTGAAGCCCTTAATGTAGGTCTTCTCCTCATGCTCGTCTTCCTGTTCAACAAGTTCTGCGTATCCAAGGTCATCAGCTGTGATCTCATTGACATTTCTCACAAGAGCTGCGCCGGTTGAGTATGAAAGTATTTCCATATCCTCATCCTTGACACGTCTTGTTGCATACATGTTAGCTTCCTTAAAGAAGTGAAGCGCGTAATCGTCCATCTTCTTTGAACAGAATACAACGTTTGCTCCTGTGTCTATGATCTTCTGGATAACTGCCCTGAAGTTTGCTTTTTCCTGTTCCTTGAAATCGAACAATTGTTCAGCACTGTCAACATGCAGTTTTGAAGTTGTGTTTGTCTTAGCAAATACAAGTTCAGTGTCAATAAGAGCGATCTTTGCATTCTCGATGCGGCGTGGCATCTCATTGTGAAGTGCTTCTTTCCTGATGGAAATACCGTTAATGAGCTCAGTGTCGTGAATGGTTCCGCCGACTTCCTTTGCCATTACAATGTCCTTATCAACATCAACCTGTCCTTCATGCTCAATGGCATAGATAGCATCAACACATATCTTTGCAAGATGGTCGCCTGCCATTTCGGATGCTTTTCCTGTGATGGATGTGTTTGCGATCTTCTCAAGCATTTCCCTGTCTGTTTTCTCAACGGTGACTGCGTAGTTCTTGAGTGTTTCAAGGGCTTTCTCGGTTGCCATTGTGTAACCTTTCACAAGGACTGTTGGGTGAACACCGGTCTCAATGAGTTTCTGTGCTTTGTCAAGAAGTGCGCCTGCCATTACAACAGCACTGGTTGTACCGTCACCTGCCATCTTTTCCTGTGTCTTTGCAACCTCGACGATCATTCTTGCGGTTGGGTGTTCGATCTCCATTTCCTCAAGAATTGTTGCACCGTCGTTTGTCAGTGTAATGTCACCCATGATGTTTACCATCATCTTGTCCATACCTTTTGGACCAAGGGTTGTTTTCACAATACTTGCAACTGCTTTTGCAGAGGCAATATTCATTGATAATGCGTCTTTACCTGTTGTGCGCTCTTTACTTGGATCAACGATAATGATTGGTTGCTGTTGTTGATTACCATATCCTGCCATGACTTCGGACCTCCAATAGTATAAATAAATTATAGTAGTGTAATTTGTCAGTATAGTATTATATACGAGTGAAACTAACTGTATGTAGTTCTATAAAAACATTGCGACTCTTGTTTTCATTTACACTCACTCAACTGCCTCTCAGGCTACACATCTATAGTTCTTTAATTGTTCCCTGTGCATTCTCAAAGCATTTATCACATAAGGACATATCTGCGGATTATGCTCACTTTCATAGGACTTGGCCTTTTTGACGAGAAAGATATCTCCCTGAAAGGACTTGAAGCTATAAAAAATGCTGATATGGTATTTGCTGAATTCTACACATCAAGACTGATGGGTAGCTCACCGGAAGAACTTGAATCACTATACGGGAAAAAGGTCAATCTACTTTCCAGGGAAGACGTGGAAATCTCTCCTGACTGGCTTTCAGAGGCTAAAGATAAGAATGTGGCTTTCCTCACAGGAGGGGACACCATGGTTTCCACAACCCATGTTGACCTGAGACTGCGTGCAAAGAACCTTGATATCGAGACCAAACTTATACATGGTTCATCTATTGCCTCAGCTATCTGTGGACTCTCGTGTCTCCAGAACTATCGATTTGGAAAAGCATCAACAATTCCCCATCCATATACCAGCAGTCGTGGAGTCACAGTAGTATCCGAAACACCTTATGATACTATTAAGCTTAACAAAGAGAACAATATGCATACCCTTGTTTTCCTTGACATCGACAAGGATAAAGGTTACATGACAGTTAACCAGGCACTTTCATTGCTTCTTCAGGTAGAGGACAAACGAGGCGAAGGCATCATGGAGAATGCAATTGCTGTGGGTATTGCCAGAGCAGGTTCAGAAGCTCCAATTGTTAAGGCAGGGTATGCTCATGCTTTAAAGGACGAGGACTTCGGAGAACCTCTTCACATACTGGTCATCCCTGCATCTCTTCATTTTATCGAAGCAGAAGCCCTTGTGGAATTACTTGGAGCACCAGCTGAGATACTTGAAGGTCTTGATGACTGAGGGAAGATATAATAATACATAATAAACATAATACCGAAGACCATGAATTTGAGGGATGAAAAATGGTAAGAGGTTCAGTAGGCGTTATTTTTGGAGAAACAGGAACCTTTGAGTTCAAAGTAATGGTTTTTGACAGTTCCAAAGTATACAGGGGCGCATACGTCAAAGTATGGCATGATGCGTCATCGGACGAGAAAGATCACACATGGGTACTTGGTCAGGTAATGGCCATCAAACGATACAGTGATTCATTTTCTATCGAAGAAGCCATGAAGGGGCAGCGTGCTGATAAAAGCGATGAT
Source organism: Methanolobus vulcani (assembly GCF_900100715.1). Classification (GTDB taxonomy): domain Archaea; phylum Halobacteriota; class Methanosarcinia; order Methanosarcinales; family Methanosarcinaceae; genus Methanolobus; species Methanolobus vulcani. The sequence goes on from NZ_FNCA01000010.1 coordinate 29,953, forward strand.
AAAATAGTTGCCGAGGTAGTGATCATCGGTTCAAGGGATGAGACCGGAATGCTTCGTGCACCTGTGATCCCATTCAGTCCGGGAAGCCCTATATTTGCAGCAGACGAGGGACTTACAAGATCAGTGCTCGGACTTACAGGCAACGAAATGAATATCGGTATGCTTGAAGGTACCAATATCAAAGTACAGTTAAGTGTCAACAGTCTTGTGCAGAAGCATTGTAGTATCCTTGCAAAGACCGGAAGTGGTAAGTCCTATACAGCATCCGTACTGCTGGAAGAGCTGCTCGATCATAATATTCCAATGCTTATTCTGGATCCTCATAGTGAATATTCATCTTTGAAAGTAGAAGGTGAAGGCAGTTCTGAGGATTTCGCTCGGTTCGGTGTCAAACCAAAAGGTTACGGCAACAGTATTAAAGTATATACTCCTGCAAGCAAGGCAATAAACCCTGATGCTGATGAGCTTTTCAGACTTAATGGAATGAACCTTACTGTAAGGGACCTGACATCAATTTTCCCTGATAATTTCTCTACCACGCATACCGGAATATTGTATGAAGCTATACAGAAACTACGTGTGGAAATGGAGACATATACCATCGAGGATATTATTTTCGAAGTGGGCAACGACAAGAGCAAGGCAAAGTGGAATGTTATCAATGTTCTTGAACAGATAAGGGATACAAATATCCTATCGCCAAATCCTACTTCCATAACCGAGTTGTTCCAGAAAGGAAAAGCTGCTGTAATAGACTTTAAGGGAGTTGCTCCTGAACTGCAGAGTATGATAGTTGCCAGCCTTTGTTCAAGTCTTTTTGAGGCTCGTAAGCTGAATCAGATCCCACCTGGAATGCTTGTTGTTGAGGAAGCTCACAACTATGCACCTGAAAAAGGTTTCAGCAAGACGAGCAGTACGGATATTCTCAGGACTATTGCATCCGAGGGACGTAAATTTGGTCTTGGAATGATGGTTATATCCCAAAGACCTGCCAGGGTTGACAAGAATGTGCTCTCACAGTGTGGAACGCAGGTAATAATGAAGGTAACAAACCCTAACGACCTTAAGGCTATAAGCAAGGGTCTGGAGGGTGTTACATCCTATGTTGAGGAAGAACTTATGCGTCTGCCTCCCGGCGTTGCCATGCTTGTGAGCAATGAAATAGAAAGGCCAGTGCTTGTTGATATCAGAATTAGAAAATCCAAGCATGGTGGTGAATCTGTCAATGTTCTCAAGGCCGCAAGGACTCCAACTCCCCCACCCCCTGAGTTTGCAGCAAACCAAATCCCTGAACCGGTAACTCCTACTCCGGTTCGCAGGCCTGTACCGGCTGTAAACACAGTTGAGATACATGAACATGATGTTCTGGACATTCCAGTAGTCGATTCTCCGGGACAGGACACAAATTTCACACCTCCTCCTAAGAGACAACCTTCAAGACCACCACGGGTTGAAGCCACAAATGGTGAAGAGTCTGAGGGTGGAGGTAAATTGTTCAAGAAGCTTTTCCGGGCGAACAGATAATAACTATGAATACCGTTGAACAGGGTGATCGATATGGCTGCTGACCTGAATGAAAAAGTTAAGAGATATGAGCGACTATTAAGGGAAGCTCTGGAAAAGGCTAAAGTTGCCCCGATCCCGCAATCTCATATGTATACAGTGGCCGGAGATTATCGTAATATGGCAAATTCATACTATAATGATGGTCTTCACTTTATTGAAATTGATGACCCTGTCAATGCCCTGGTCTGTTTCAGTTACGGACATGCATGGCTTGACGCAGGAGCAAGACTTGGCCTGTTTGACGTCGATGATGACGTGTTGTTTACGATATGAAATATTAAATTGAAGAAGAAATGAAGTATAAATCGGAGAGATCTAATGTCAAATTATCATGTTACACTTGAAGCCGCCTGGTTGGTTAGAGACGTAAAATCAGCAGATGATGCAATAGGAGTTGCTATTTCTGAAGCAGGAAAGCGCCTAAATCCTAAACTGGATTACGTGGAAGTGGATATAGGAACAACCTTCTGTTCTGCGTGTGAAGAACCATTAAGCAGTGTTTTTATTGTTGCCAACACTGCAATTGTCGGTCTTGTTCTTGAAATGAAGGTATTTGATGCTGAAAGCCCTGAGCATGCATCAAGGATTGCAAAATCCGTCATCGGCCGTGCATTAAGAGATGTTCCTCTTGCCGTTGTCGATGTTCAGGAATTCGAGTAAGGTGTTCACATGGACCGGGCAATCACTGTTGTAGGACATGCAGCTATTGATCTTCTTTTTGATGTAGAGAATATTGCAGTCCACAATGAATCCCATCCTATAATAGATTACAACCAGTACTATGGGGGCGGAGCTGCCAATATTGCAGTTGCAATAGCAATACTTGGCGGAAATGCCCAGCTTATATCCGCTGTTGGAGGTGATTTTGCTTCTTCAGGATATGAGGCTGAATTTGAGAAATACGGTGTTGATCTTTCACTTCTCTACAAATTCCCTGAGCACAAAAGCACAAGAGCTTTCGTGTTCACTGACAGAGAGCACAATCAGAGCACATATTTCCACTGGGGAGCATCCATTAAGCTAAAGGAACTGGAACCACCGGAAGTGGATTTCGTACATCTTGCAACATCAGATTCAACATACAATGCAAGGATTGCTAAAAAGGCAAAGTTCGTTTCATTTGATCCGGGACAGGATCTTATAACATATTCAAGAGAAAACCTTGAGAGCATTCTTGAGAACACCAATATCCTTTTTACGAACAAGCATGAGATTCAGCGCGTCTGTGACATGACCGAAAAGTCCATGGACGATATTCTCAGCATGATCGAGACTGTAGTTGTCACTTATGATGCAAGTGGCAGTAAGATCTACAACAAAGGAACTGAAGTAACGATTCCTGTGGTCGCCGTGAAAGCACTCGACCCAACAGGTGCAGGCGACGCTTATAGAGCCGGATTCCTGCTTGCTTATACACGTGGCTACCCACTGGAAGTATGTGGCAAGATCGGTTCCACAGTTGCTTCTTTCGCTGTTCAGAGCATCGGATGCCAGACCGACCTTCCAACATGGGATGTCATGAAGGCACGTTACGAAGAGAATTTCGGCAAACTTGAACTTCCGGCTTAATTTCAGGATAGTTCTTTTTATTTTCCTTTTTACTCTTTTTTAATCCACATTTATGCTTTTTTATGCAGTCTGTAAATTAAAACATCAATGTTACATATGTAATTTATTCCGGGCATATTTAAATAATTTCAACTTACTATTTACTTCATTGTAGTGTGGAGTGGAGTTAAATAACATCTAAAAATATTCCTTTTTCCTTAATTGCAATTGTATTGGTCATATTTGCAGTTTCAGGACTTTTATACACAAATTTCTCACCTGAAAATAAAATCATCAATGATGCAGATTATATGATAGCTGAAGAAGATGTGCAAGCTAATTGGGACGAATATAAAGCCGTTACTGTGGATGTTGACAGGTTAAGGGAATCATTGGATAGTGGCAATTTTAGTCTCATGCTGCTGGATGAGGATGTAAATATTATGATCTTTAAATCTGACAAAACAGAAGGTTACTACCGTGGATATGCCAATGGGGTGGCTGCCAATGAAGCTGAATTTTACTGTGGAGATAATTTATGCTCTTGCTATGTTGATTTTGGTACACATTTCTATCAGATATCACCTACTGGAGACACGGCTGGTAATGAAACAATATACGTTCTTTACATGACCGATTATGAGAAAGAAAAGCAAAGGCATGACAAGTATCCTATCGATCCGTTGACTTTTGAGATAAGCAATGAGGATAGTCTGGGACATAATATTTCCATTGAGATATTCGATCCTTCAAACTCATTGATATTCAGTGAGAATTATTCCATATCTCCGGATGAGATTATAGTATCTCCAGATATTAGTGAAGTTCTGGGAAGACATCGATATGTTGTGATATTAGATGATGATCACAGATTTGAGGAATTTGCAACCGTAGCCAGAGCTGCAGAACTGGTTTCATCTGAGAAATTATACTTCAATATCGTCAATAATTCGGAATCTCCTATGGACGTGGCTGTTGCAATAGCTTGATCATTTGATAATAAATCCATTCCACAATGATTATAATAATAAATAACAAAGACTTTTTATATACTAGGGATTATATAATAATCGATGATGGAACCCCGGGATCTAATTATTGAGGAAACAATTCCAGTTGAAAACGAAGAAGTCTATAAAAGAGAAAAAGACCCTTCCAGATTATCCACTTTAGTTACTAATATCAAGTCGGGAATCCATTCAATCAGACACCCACGTACCAGGCTTCCTGATTATGATCCTGAATTACATGGACCTTTAGTGGAATTTGAAGTTCCTGATGGCTATCAAGAGGTTGAACGTTACTGGGTAAATGAACCTTATTCATTCATCATTATATTAGAACGAGGAAACATCAATTATTATCATGTGATTGAGCCAAAGCTAACCTTATATGAAAAGGACATTCTTGAAAGGGTATATGATGATCTTCAGGACATTCTCAGTCTTGGAGGTGTCAGCACAGATAGAAACAAAGAAACCGTGCTCATTGAACATGCTCTAACTCTTTTCAACAGGTATCATGCAAGTCTGGAAATATCTTCAGCTTACAAAATATTCTATTATCTGAAACGTAATTTCCTTGGTCATGACCGTATAAACTCACTGATGCTGGATCCTGGTATAGAGGATATCTCATGTGATGGAATAGATATCCCGGTTTTCATGTATCATAACAAGTACCGCAATATCAAAACAAACATTTCTTTTAGCGAAGAGGAACTTAATTCTCTTGTAATAAAGCTCTGCCAGAAAAGTGGTAAGCATATCTCTGTTGGTGAACCAATGGTAGATGCAACCCTTCCTGATGGTTCTCGTCTTCAGGCAACACTTGGAAAAGAGATCACAACAAGAGGCAGCTCTTTTACTATCAGGAAATTCCGTGGCGATCCTATCACACCTATCGATCTTGTAAATTATAATACATGTAACATTGAAATGATGGCATATTTCTGGCTTGCAATGGAAAACGGTGATTGTGCCATATTCGCAGGGGGTACCGCATCAGGAAAAACATCTCTGCTCAATGCAGTTTCGCTATTTGTCCCGCCTTTATCAAAAGTTGTATCTATTGAAGATACGAGAGAACTCACACTTCATCACGATAACTGGATAGCAGGTGTCACACGTAAACCATTGAATGCAAACAGTGCAGGCGAGATATCCATGTATGACCTGTTGCGTTCAGCCCTCAGGCAAAGGCCGGAATACATACTTGTGGGAGAGATCAGGGGAGAAGAAGCCCTCACATTGTTCCAGGCCATATCCACAGGACATGCAACTTATTCCACAATGCACGCAGGTGATGTCCAGACCGTTGTCAACAGGCTTGACAGTCCACCGCTTAATGTTCCTCATGTGATGCTTCAATCACTTGATATCCTGAGTATCCAGATGCAGACATTCGTGAATAATAAAAGGGTTCGCAGAACACAGAGTCTTGTGGAATTTACAGGTATAGATGCCAAGACCGGCTACATAAGAATAAACGAACTCTATCGCTGGGACCCAATTAGTGATACTTTCATTAAGACCGGCGATTCGTACACCCTGAACAAGGTTATGATCGCCAGGGGATGGGACAGGAACAGACTTGCAGATGAACTGGATAATAGAGTCCGCATCCTCACGTATCTTCGCGAGAAGAACATGAGGGATTATGTAAGAATATCTCTTGTAGTGCAGGCTTATGATGCAAATCCTGATAGTGTTATTGAAGCCATGGAAGCAGATACCCTGCAGACAATGATAGAACAGAACATGTAGGAGATTCTGGTATGGATATCATTGACTCAACTGCCCACTTTATATTTGGAAAATATGTGAGGAGAAACATCGATCGATATGAAGACCAGCGTTTGTTGATACGCAAAGCAGGACTGGGTATGCTTGTTGAGCAATATATTGCCCAGACCTATTTCTTTTCCCTTGTCATGGCACTGTTTGCAGGTTTTGTAGGGCTGTTTGCCGGATACTATCTTCTTGGGAACGTAAGGCCATATATGTTAGGTATTGGAACTGGAATTCCATGGATCTGGTCCAATTTCCATTTGTTGCTAAGTATAGGAATGGCTGCTCTTTTTTCTGTGATAGCCTGCTCATTGACATATTACATTTTCATGTCTATACCTGAAGTTCAGGCAAATGTAAGAAGCTCTCTTATAAATCAGTCCCTTCCCCACACAACTGCATATCTTTATGCAATGAGCCACGGCGGTGGAATGAATCTTATTGATATTATGAAATCACTGGCACAGAACTATTACATATATGGTGCTGCAGCAGAAGAAGTTGGTTATATTGTAAAGGATATGGAATACTATGGGACCGATCTTCTTCATGCTTTTGACCGTGCAGGACAGAGAAGTCCTTCCAAGAAATTCAAGGACTTCCTGGATGGAATGACATCCATTGTGAACAGTGGTGGTGATGTAACCTCATATCTCAAGGCTAAGAATGACCAGTATCGTCTCACAGCTACAAAGGAACAGAAAATATTCTTTGAGACTCTTAGTGTACTTGCAGAAGTATACATCTCAGCTTTTGTTGCAGGTCCGCTATTCTTGATAACTATCCTTGTAGTTCTTGGACTTATTAATTCAAGTTCAGCCGGCATTCTTAATCTAATAGTTTATCTGATAATCCCAATTGGAACAGTGATATTCCTTCTTCTGTTAAATTCACTTACAAATGATAATCCCAAGATTCCCGATTTCTATATGGTAGAAAAGAAACTTGATGTTTTTTTCCATGTGGAATTAATGGAGGGTGAACCTGATGAGGAAGTTAAAAGGAAAAAGATGCGCAATTATGCCAGGATCGTAAAGTTCATGGACAAAGTCACTCATCCGCTGGCACTTTTCACAAATAATCCCTCTTATGTCCTATTAGTCACTGTACCTGCTTCACTATTGTACTTGTTCTATACAGTTAATCAATACATAAATATTGCAAATATTCTCTATATCAACAGCTTCAATGTTCTGACATTAAGCATAGTCGATGATCAGATATTTATTGCCCTCATCATTCTGCTTGTGCCTTACATCATATTTGATGAGTTACGGAATTATCGCGTAAACCAGATAGAAGCTCATATTCCGGATTTTCTCAATAATCTTGCAAGTATAAATGAGGCTGGAATTCTTCTTGTTGATGCTATTGTCATGAGTATGCAGCTTAAGATAGGAATCCTCCATTCAGAAGTAAAACGTCTTGTCAATGATATTTCATGGGGAGCAAAACTTGATGATGCATTGAAAAAATTCGAGTTCCGGATACGCACTGAAATGACCAGACGCATCATTAACCTGATAATTAAAGCCAATGAGGCAACCGGTGACATAAAAAGCGTACTTGCAATTGCAGCTCATGATGCTGATATTCAAAGACAGCTTAAAAAAGAACGTAATGCAGAGATGTTTGTTTACGTTTTTATTATCTACATTGCTTTTATGGTCTTCCTGTTCATTGTTTATATACTGGCAGCTTATTTCCTGCCGGCAATGCCCGCATCTACTGAAGGTACTATTTCAGGTTTGAGTCTGTCAAATGCTTTTGACCTTGAAAAATACACTTTGATATTTTTCCATGCTGCTATGATACAGGGTTTCTGTTCAGGTCTGGTAGCAGGAAAAATGGGAGGGGGAACCATTCATTCAGGTTACAAGCATTCCATCATGATGATGTCTATTGCTTACCTGCTGTTTGCATTCTTCATCTGAGGTGAAATACATGGGAGCACAGCTTGATAATGTAAAATCCAAAGTCATGGAAATCTTCCATGATGAAAATGCAGTATCCGAAATAATCGGTGAGGTTCTTTTGACAGCCATAGCCGTGCTTGCATTTTCAGTAATAGCTGTATTCGTGTTCTCATATCTTCATGCAGATAATGTAGTGCATGCAGATGTTGATGGTTGGGTGGATGTCAATTCAGATACTGTCTACCTGAGACATTCAGGCGGTGAGAATATTGACCTCAATAAAGTGAAAATAATTCTCAATCTGAACGGTACACGCAGGGACATGTCCTCATCTCAGCTTAAACAGATAACAGGGGACAATAGCTGGCATCTTGGACAGACAATAGCTATTGATACGGATGTCCTGTGGAATACCACGATCAATGAAAATGATTATGTTGGAATGATACTACTTCAGACCGATTCAAATACCATTATTGAAAGCGGTTCTCTTCTTGGAGAAGAAATAGGAATGGTTTCAGGATCAAATGGAAATGTAACTGGGCAACAATATGCTCCAGTTGCTGATTTTACATATTCACCTTCAAACCCCGGCACATTTGAAACAGTTACCTTCACCGATCGGTCATCTGATGCTGATGGAACTGTTGTTGGCTGGTCATGGAACTTTGGTGACGGAGGAACTTCCATCAGCCAGTATCCTTCATATCATTATTCTTCAGCGGGAACCTATACAATAACTCTTACTGTTACTGATAATGATGGCAAGACAGATGTTACTTCTCAGAATGTGGTTGTAGTGGCTCCTCCAGGTATCTTTGCAAACCAGATAACCCTGAACAAACCATCAAAGGGTGGTGTAATTAAAAATGGAGGATATATCAGTTTTACAAATGATGGTAATTACCGATATGTAGACATAGACAGCATCAGGTATAATTTGAACCAAAACGATGAGGTCAAACTTGAAGTTGTAAATGACCAAACATCAGGTACCATTTCTATGAGTATCACTAATTCCCAGATATCAACATTTGATCTGAATGTTAATCTGTACATAAATGGTGTTTTGCAGGATACAGGCCAGGTTACTAATATCTATGTCCAGCCAATATCAAATTACTATTCAACTTTAAAGTATGAGCTTCCATCTGATTCCAGCCAGACTTATCTTGAAGCAGAAGGTAATACGATCATTAACTGGGAAACCAATAATTCCGCGATTAACATTTCGAATATAGGTTTCTATGGTTCAGGCAACACTCAGGTCAATTTCAATCCTTCAAGCACATATATTAAGTGCAGTGGCTATTACGAGCTTTCATCTCCTGAAGTGTTGGCAACACCATCAGTTATTCCTGTTTCAAGATGGAAGTTCGATGAGAATTCAGGTTCTATTGCTTATGACAGTGTTGATGGTAACGATGCATATATCAACAATGCTCATTGGTCCAGTACAGCAATAAACGGAACCTCTATGAGGTTTGACGGAAATGGTGCCTATCTTGTGGTCTCCGATAATGATTCACTGGATTTCGATCAGAATATGAGTCTGGTTTTCTGGTTGAGGCTTAATACCAACAATGATGTGTGCTTAATTGGAAAGGGAATGGATGAAGTGGATAATTTTGACCTTTTTGCCACAGGTGGAGAACTCTATTTCGAGTGGACAAATGCAGGATATCATTATATACAGACATCAGCTATGAACCTTCAGAAAAATGTCTGGTATCAGATTGGTGTTGTTGTTGATGGAAGCGATGTGAAATTTTACAAAGATGCTACATTTGTCGAATCACTTTCAATGGACGGTTTCCCTCTTGTACCCAATAATCACGATCTTTGGATGGGGAGGCAGAACTATGGCAACAATGACTATTATTTACGCGGTTATCTTGATGAGGTCGAGATATACAATGTAACGCTGAGTGAGTCTGATATGGCTGCTTATTATGCGAGGACGAACCCATGAGTAAAATGGAAAATGATTCTTGTAGGAGCAAGCAAATGGGTGTGAAAGATTTCCTGTCCAGTGAACAAGCAATCTCTGCTGCTGTCTCTGCTGTCCTTCTATTTGGTATAGTGGTATCTGTGATCACACTTGTTTATGTCCAGTACATACCTGAATGGAAAACCTCTGCCGAGCAGTCACATATGGATGATGTCTTTTATGATATGTCAGGAATGAAAAATGAACTGGATATCCTTTCAGGTTATGCCAGGACTGATCCTTACATAAGTCTTTCTGTAAGTGTTCCGATTAAAATGGGTGGAGCTTCATTGCCCATATTCAGCCCGGAAAAATCGAGTGGAAGACTCACTGTGAATGAGGATAATTTTGGAATTAATATTGTGGGAACTACTCCAGGAATAGATTATAATAGTGATTCTCTGCTACTTAACCTTGGAACCGTGAGTTACAAGTCTGACAATAATTATTTTGTCAATCAGAAATATGCTTATGAGGGTGGCTCTCTCATTCTGGCACAGAACAGTTACTCTTTGATGCGTCTTGGTCCCCAGATGGATATCAGAAGGACTGATAATTCCACCAATATTACTGTGGAATTTAATGTAATTGATCTGAATGGTCCAAGAAAAGCTATCAGTAGTAATTCTATAGAGGAGGTTAATTTCAGAACAAATGGTTCTGATTCCCTGTATTGGGATGGTGTCATGTTTACTGATATGACAATGACAATCCAGACCTTATATCCTTCTTCCTGGAAAAGTTATTTTGAAACTTTGGCTGCTGATGCAGGACTTGGCGATACAGAATACTCTGTCAGTTCTAATGACACAGCAGTTGTATTTTTTCTGGCGGGAAGTTCCGGGGAAGATATCAAAATAAATGTTACAAAGACCTTTTTTGATGCAAGGCTGAATCTTTTGTCCTGATGATTTATTTATGATTCCCGATCTTAGGCAACGATTAGTTTTGGAAATACTTAGTTTCATCAATGATGAGATCAAATATTTAAATGGGGATTTTTGATGATAAAGGAAGCTATGCTCTATGAGAAACTTGATGACGATAAGGTCCAGTGCAAACTATGTGCTCACAGGTGCAGGATATCACCTGAGAAACGTGGTTTTTGCGCAGTGAGAGAAAACCGCGAAGGAACTCTTTATACGCTGAATTATAATGTGGTCTCAAGTGAAGCTCTTGATCCTATTGAGAAAAAACCTTTGTATCATTTTTACCCTGGTTCAGTTGTTTATTCTCTTGGGACGATCGGATGCAATTTCAGGTGTAAGCACTGCCAGAACTGGACAATTTCACAGATAAGCATAGATGAGGCAGATGCTATTGAGATTACTCCTGAAATGGCTGTAAGAAGGGCAGTAGCTTCCGGTGCAAGATCAATAGCATGGACTTATAATGAGCCGACAATATGGTTTGAGTACACCTATGATTGTGCCAGGCTTGCAAAGGAAGCGGGACTTGCTACAGTTTATGTTACAAACGGATACATCACTCAGGAAGCTCTGGAAACGATTGCTCCATATCTTGATGCTTTCAGGGTGGATATCAAGGCTTTTACTGAGAATTTCTACAGGGATATTACAAGTGCAAAGCTTGCTCCGGTTCTTGAGTCTGCAAAACTTGCAAAGGAGCTTGGAATGCATGTGGAAGTTGTGAATCTGGTTATTCCAACTCTTAATGATTCTGAGATTGAGATACGTGAAATGTCTAAGTGGATCTTTGAGAACCTGGGCGCAGACACTCCTATCCATTTTACACGTTTCCATCCATACTACAAGTTGCAGGATATTCGCTCCACCCCTCTGGAGACACTTGAGATGGCTTATTCTGTTGCCAGGGAAGAAGGCATGAGATATGTGTACATAGGCAATGTCCCGGGAAATGGTCACGAGCATACTTTCTGTCCAGAATGCGGAGAACTTCTTATAAAACGAGGAACGTTTGGGCTGGACACATACAAACTGACAGGTAAGGGTACTTGCCCACGTTGCGGCACTCCAATCAGTGTTGTGTTGGATGATTAGAGCAGGTTAGGGCATTTTCTCTAATATTATCTTTGTGAAAATAATGTTCCTGTAACTGTATGGTGTTACTGTATATTAATACTATACTGCTCTCGACCCCTTTGTTTCTACTGGAACATATATTTTGTATGATATATAATCATTATCATAATGATGAAGTAAAATTTACGGATAAATATTGAATGAAAATTGGGTCAAAAATGGTTCAAAATAGGACCAAAAAAGCCCTGCAATCAAAAGGTTTAAAAGCAATAAGTGCATTAGAAGGATTCGCGCGTGAGCGCCATGCTGAGAGCCGCAATAACTCAGTTGGTAGAGTGTCTGGCTGTTAACCAGAATGTCACAGGTTCGAGCCCTGTTTGCGGCGCTTCAAACTTTTCTCGTATTGGGCCTGTAGCTTAGCCAGGTTAGAGCGCTCGGCTCATAACCGAGCGGTCACCGGTTCGAATCCGGTTAGGCCCACTTAAAAACATTATATTCTCTCTTAATAATTGTGTTACTCGCTTTTTTCAATTAAATAAAATTACAAAATGAGCATTCTACAGAGTTTACGCAGAGAAGGACCAATTCATATACAAAACGCTTAATATGTAAGTTCATCCAATGGAAGAGAAATTGTGAAAGTACTGCCTTTTCCAACTTCACTTTCTACCTGAAGAGTTCCTCCATGCATCTTTACATATTCTTTTACAAGAGTAAGTCCAAGTCCAGCACCTCCATATTTGCGTGTGGTTGAATCATCTGCCTGTACAAATGGCATGAATATCTTCTTTATATCTTCATCTGTGATGCCAATTCCACTATCTATTACGGATATTTCAAGGCTGTTATCTTTTTTTCTAACAATGATATTAACCCTGCCATCTTCCGGTGTGAACTTAATAGCATTCTCGACCAGATTAAAAATGATGCCTCTGAACTTGTTGAAATCAGCTTTTATAATAGGTATATTTTCTTCGATGCTGCTATCTATTGATATGTTCTTTTTTGAAGATAAGAATTTAGCTCTTTTTTGTACGTCTTCGATAACATTCTTGATAGTAATCAATTCTGGTTTGAATTCCAGACTTCCACATTCGATCTCAGATAGATCAAGTACCTGATTAACAAGATTTAATAGTGATTTTCCACTGTTATATATTATCTGAAGGTATTTCTCCTGTTCTTTATTAAGTTCTCCAGTAGTTCCTTCTATCATAATATCTGAAAAGCCTAATATGGAATTAAGAGGGGTCCTTAATTCATGGTTCATGTTCGATAAAAGATGTGATTTAAATCTGTTTGCATCTTCAGCACTTATTCTTGCAAGCAACATTTGTTTCTCTGCTTGCTTACGCTCAGTGATATCAAAAACGAAACCATCAACTATGAAAGAATCTCCATTTCTTTCATCACTCATCTTTATGTTGATCAGTATCCAAATTTGTTTTCCATCTGCCCTTAAAGCCTCATATTCATAATTTTCTACAAATCCCTGTTCTTTAAGTATGCCCAATATTTCTGTTCGAGACCTTGAGTTGTGATCTATTTTTCCCATATATTCTAAATAATCAATAGTTTCTTCAATAGTATCCAGCCCTAGAATTTTTGTCATTTCAGGATTTATCTGGATTATTGTACCATCTGAATTTATGCGAAACATGCCTACTGGAACATTATTGATAAAATCCTGAAGCATACTCTCTTTTTCTTTTAGAGCATCCTGTGTTATCCTACGGGATAAATGATTCTTCAAAAGATTTCCTAGTAACATTGTTCCAATAGGATATATCAACATCACTGGAAAACTTATATTTTTTAAGACTTCAAATGCAAATGGCCAGGGTAACAATAACATGCAAAAGAGCATGACTATGTGAACAAGAAGACCAAAAACGTAGAAATCAAAAATACCTAAATATTTTTGTAATTTCTCATTGTTTCGCTTCCAAAACAATCCAAGTATCACAGAGGTCAATGTTACGGAAATACCAGCTAGTGTTCCCACACCACCCAGGTAAAGACGATATAGGGCTATGATCAGTGCTCCTGTTATAGCAGGAACAAAGCCAAAAAAGAGACTTACGACAGATAATAGAATAGAGCGTGTATCGAAGAATAATCCAAAGGAAAGTTCCCATGGATTTAGCATCAATGCAATACCTATCAGGCCAATAAGAATGCCAGAAATTATACTTTTCAAATGAGTATTGATCTCCACATTGGAGACAAAAACATCATATAGAACACCTATGGAAAGAAGTAATGCTGCATTATTTATTAGTGCGATTATCATTTCGGAATTCATAATAATCCTTGTTTTGAACAAAATTAAGAATCCAATATTTTTTTATGTATATACATTTTATTATCATTTATTGGATATATTCTATAGTTAGCATGAAGTTTTTAATTTAAATAGTAATATGTTATATTATACATTTTCCGTAAAAACCAAATAACTTTTTCCAGAGTCGAAGATTACTCAATGATTACTCATATTCCAAAAAAATGATAGCCAATACATATGTGGACCTTAATCCTTAGTTAGTATAACATTGGCATAAACAGGTGAAATAACTCATGTTGCAGGGAACTGTTCATTATCCAGATAGTAACTGACGTAATCCACGATTCTTACATCTGCTTTACAATTTGAAAAGCACGATCTACTTCCACAATAGGAGGATTGGCCAATTTTAATGGAAGGTCTTGGTACATGAATTGGCCAATATCAACAGGTCAAACAAAGCAGTTACGCTTGAACTGCCTGATTTGTTATACAGAATATATTTCGGAGAACTTTCTAGTTATTGTTGTAGTAGTGCTTGACATGTCTAGTTGTTAATAGGAATTCTTTGTATATCAATATTACGAATCTCTTAAAAAATAACAACTAATAACTATTTATTAGTTTAAGTTATTACTAACAATCGTAAATCAAATGGTGATACATATGGAATTAAAACCATTCAAAAGAGAATCAGTAATGCCTCTGCCAGTTGCTTTTATCTCTACAAAAAGCACGGATGGGGTAAGGAATATCGCTCCCTATGGCTGCGTTATGCCGGTGCTCAGGCCTCTTGACCTTATATGCATAGCAACAGCAAAAAGAAGGGACACACTTGACAACATCAGGGAGACCGGAGAATTTGTTGTTAACCTTGCAGGCGCAGACTTTGCAGACAAGGTTATACCAACTGCAAAAGCTATTCCTGCAGACCAGGATGAGTTTGAATTTGCAGGTCTTGAGGAAAAAAGCTCAAAAAAGATCAGTGCTCCCGGAATAAAAGGATGTTATGTCTGGATGGAATGTGAACTTTTCAAGCTGTATGAAGAACCCAGCTACATACTTATCATGGGTAAAGTTGTCCATCTGGAAGTTGCAGATGAAGTATATGGTGAAGACGGATTATGCAATGTGGACAAAGCCCGGCCTTTAATGATGATGGGTGCTGATAATGGCATGCATTTCTGCACGGTTGAAGAAATCGGCAAATTTGAGCCTTTTGCTGCAATGTTCCCTGAAGGAAAAGACCCGCTTGCCAAAATGTATAAGGAAAACGATTCTGTTTAATATTTCCTGAAATTGTTTTAGCCATTTACACTTTTTACCTTTCTTTTTATTGGTATTTTAGTAAATTACAATATTACTGATGTCACATTATTTGCTTTATCATATGATGAATTCCATTTGAAGTCCGATTATAGTTGTCATTATAATATTCACGTAGAAACAAATAACACAAAAAGTATTATATGTATTACTACATTTTACAGTCAGTGATTATCATGTCATCAGATTGTTCTACCGAAAATACAACAAGAGAATTTGCTTCTTTTGAAGATGCTGCAAAGTTCCACGGACATGTCTGTCCAGGCCTTACTATTGGTTACATTGCAGCAAAAGCAGGTATTGAGAAACTGGAAACAGAAAGGGATATTGACGAGGAACTTGTAACCATCGTAGAAAACGATGCCTGCGGAGTAGATGCAGTACAGGTACTTACAGGCTGCACAATAGGCAAAGGCAACCTCATCTACAAGGACCATGCCAAACAGGTATTCACATTCATCTGTCGTGAAAGCAAAAAAGCCGTAAGAGTCGCTCTCAAAGCCAGTTTTAATATTGACAGCATCGATCCAAAGGTCAGCGAACTTCGTCCTAAGGTAATGTCAGGCACTGCAACCGAGGAAGAAGTAAAAGAGTTCAGGGAAAGAATGGATGGCATCTCCGTAACAATGCGGAACACTCCTGTTGAAGAGATGTTCGAGGTCAAATTTGTTGATGCAAAGATTCCTGGAAAAGCAAGGATATTCAATTCTCTTCAGTGCGCCAAATGCGGTGAAATGATGGCAGAATCACGGACCAGAGTCCAGAATGGTGAATATATCTGCATCCCATGCTATGAAGAATATAACAGAGGATGGTAAGGATGAAATTGAGTGAACGATCAATTTCTCTTTTCATATCATTACTTCTGGTCAGTACAATATTATTCGTACCTGCATCCGCTTCAAGTGAAGACAGTAGTGAAGAAAGAGTATTTACAGCCAGCTGGGGCACAAGTTCAACAGCTGACTGGGGTTTTCCTTCCCCATTGACATTCTATCCACGTGGTCCCGGATACATCATGACAAGCTATTGTTTTGATGCACTCGTATGGCCTGAAGAATCAGGAGATTTCACGGGTCTTCTAGCGGAGTCATGGGAAAGTTCCGATGACGGCCTTGAATGGACATTCCACCTGAGAGAAGGAGTTACCTGGCATGACGGCGAACCTTTCACAGCAGATGATGTTGTTTTCACAATGGATTACATCAAAGATAAGGCTGCCATAAGTCCGATAGGCTCAAGCTGGTACAATACTGCGGTAATTAAAAGCGTTGAAGCTACTGATGATTATACCGTAGTAATTACCCTGAATTACCAATATGCACCTTTCATACAGCAGGTTGCAGCAGTCATCCCTATCATGCCAAAACACATATGGGAAAATGTAGAAGACCCAAGCAAATACATGGAAGATGAGGCTGCAATAGGTACAGGACCTTTCATTCTTGAAGATTATGATACGGATCAGCAGTCTTACAAATACACAGCAAACAAAGACTACTTCCTTGGCGAACCGATCATAGACACACTCATCTATGTCAAAACATCCGATGCTGTTATTTCCCTGAAAACCGGGGAAATAGATGAATCAGGTCTGACTCTTGATCAGGTCCAGGCACTTGACGAATCTGATAACATGGAAGTTATCAGCGGACCAGGATACTGGGTTTACCGCCTGAGGTTCAATATTCCTTCAAACACAATACTAAATGATACAACAGTTAGGCAGGCAATCTATTATTCACTGAATTGTTCTGATATCGAGAGCAGAGTACTCCACGGTGGTGGAATCGGAGGAAACCCCGGATATGTTCCTCCTTATTCAAGCTGGTATAACCCAGATGTAACTCAGTACGAATATGATATCAATAAAGCCAATCAGATGCTCGATGATGCAGGCTATTCCGAAACTAACAGTGATGGAATAAGATTGGATTCAGAAGGAAATCCACTTGAGTTCCAGCTGTTGTATTCATCTGATCAGCAGAGCCAGAGGATCGCGGAACTTGTCCAGACCTACCTGAAAAAAATAGGTATTGGAATCACTCTTAAACCGGGAGATACCAAGACCGTTGACGGACTTGTCACAGCAGGCAACTTTGATCTGGCAATATACTCACATGGTACATCCACTGACCCTGCCAGAATGCTGAACTCATTCCCGACATCAACCGGATGGAACAATTCAGAGTTCATGGCTCTTGCAGAAGAGCAGATGAGCACAATGGATGAGAACAAGCGCAAGGAACTGGTTGATGAGATGCAGGTCCTTATCGCTGACAACGTGCCAACAATCCCACTCATGTACAGAAACGTTTACAGTGCAAGCAGCAAGGACACAGTAACCGGTTTCTTCTACACGGATGGTGGAGTAGGTGGCGGTGTGCCAACCGAATACAACAAACTTGTTTTCATCTATGGAACCTGGAACGGGGACAGTGATGAAACGACTACAACGAACACAGAGAATTCAGTTGACAGCATAGGAATACTTGAATCAGTTGCAATTCTTGCATGTGCTTTTATCCTGATACTCCACGGGAAACGCTAAACAGGGAAAACGCAAGGGAGATTAAGAACAATGGACAGGAAAAGGTCTGGGCATATAATATCCAGAGGGTTGGAGTATGCCATCACTTTTTTCCTGATCCTTGCAATCAATTTTTTTCTTCCCCGGGTAATGCCCGGCGGACCACTACTCAGTATCACAGGCAGCCAGAGTTCTGATCTTCCTGTGGTCATTGACGAAGAAACAAAATACAAGCTGATGGAATACTATCATCTTAATGACCCTCTTCATATCCAGTTCATACATTACATCTCAGATGCGTTGCATCTTGATTTCGGTTATTCTATTTTCTATAATGTGCCTGTAGTTGACATTCTGGTGGGAAGGCTTCCCTGGACCATACTTCTCATGGGTACTGCTCTTGTATTTTCAACTATTTTCGGGATTATAATTGGTCTTGAATCTGCCTGGAAACGCGGGGAAAAACTGGACCATGCACTACTTGTAATAATGCCATTCTTCAGGTCGATACCTGCATTCTTCCTTGGCGCTATAATGATATTTGTCTTCGGATACAAAACCGGGTGGTTCCCGACGTCAGGTTCAATGACTCCGTATATGAATTATGCAGGATTCATAGATCATGCACTGGATATCATTTCCCATCTTGCACTGCCGATGCTCTGCCTTGCCGCCTTTGAAATGCCGGGTACATACCTGCTTGTGAGAAATATCTGTGTCCAGCAACTCGGAAAACCGTATGTATTGATGGCAGAAGCCAGGGGACTTAAAGAGAGAACAATAAAAAAACATGTGCTTATCAATTCAATTGTTCCCGTGATAAACCAGATAGCAGCGATGCTTGGTTTTATGGTGGCAGGTACAGTATTCATAGAAACCGTATTCTCATATCCGGGAATGGGAATGCTGGTATACAATTCTTTCATAGAACGTGATTATCCGGTACTGCAGGGAGCTTTCATATTCATGTCACTGGTGGTGCTGGCATGTAACTATGTAGCTGACATTGCATGTTCATATATTGATGGAAGAACGGGGCAGGAGTGAAAATGCACGAAAAAACGCTGTTTCAGAGATTGAAAAGTCCGAAAGGTATTACCGGACTTGCCATACTTTGCTTTTTCATTTTTATTGCCGTAGCAGCACCGTTTATAACATCTTATTCACCTGCCGACGTGTCCAGCAGTCCTTTACTTGAACCAGGCAGTGAACATCCTCTTGGCACCGATGATGTTGGAAAAGATATATTTTCCAATCTCGTCTACGGGTCGAGAACTTCGCTGATGGTTGCCCTGCTGGTTTCTTTCGGCGTGCTCATCATTGGTACTCTTGCAGGTGTATTTTCAGGTTATACAGGAGGGAATCTTGACAGGGTCATGATGCGAGGAGTTGATATTTTCCTCATGATACCTGACCTCCCGCTCATTCTTATCCTTGCAGCGTACCTGAGTCCAAGTCTCTGGAATATTATTTTCATTCTTATCTTAATGGGATGGCCGGTTGGCGCAAGAATCACCAGAGCACAGACAAAAACATTAAGAGTATCAGGTCACGTGGACTTTGCCAGGGTCTCAGGTGCAGGTAACTGGTATGTAATCAAAAAACACATTATTCCTGACCTGTATCCGATTATGATTACAACAGTTGTCATGCAATCTATCCGGGCCATACTTTCCGAATCAGGACTTGCATTCCTTGGGCTTGGAGACCCTTCGTATCCAAGCTGGGGAACCATGATAAAATATGCTATTTCGTATCCGCTGGTATTTTTCACGGATGCATGGATGTGGTGGCTAATGCCTGCCGGATTATGCATCACTTTGCTTGTACTCTCTTTTGTGCTTGTGGGACAGGCACTGGAAGGTGATAAATGATGTCATTACTCGATGTTCAGGGATTAACTGTAAATTTCTCAACAAAGGAGGGCATACATTATGTTCTCAAAAATGTGGATTTCAACATAAACAAAGGCGAAATTGTAGGTCTTATCGGTGAGTCCGGTTCTGGAAAATCCACACTTGCCATGACAATTCTGGATATAAATTCCCGCAGTCGGGAGATGTCAGGAAATATTAGCTTCAGTGGAGAGAAAATCGATAATATCAAAAAGGAAAAGATGCGTCAGCTCAGAGGAAAACGCATCGGATTTGTGCCACAGTCTTCCATGAATGCACTTAATCCACTTGTTAAAATAAAGTCACAATTCTTTGAAAGTATTAAAGCCCATACAAATATGTCACGGGAGGAAATGCTTTCTTTAACTACAAGATCACTTGAAATGGTAGGTATCACTCCTTCAAGGATGAATTCATGTCCCTATGAATTCAGTGGAGGACAGCGACAGAGGATAATGATTGCACTTTCAATGCTCCTTTCGCCTGAACTCATAATTGCTGATGAGCCAACTACCGCGCTGGATGCAACGGTACAACTGAAGATAATCGAGTTACTAAAAAATGTGGTACAGCAAAAACAAACTTCCATGCTTGTGATTTCCCATGACCTGCATACGATTTCCAAAATCTGTGATCGGATTTACATCATGTATGCAGGAAGAATCGTTGAAACGGGTACAAGGGACGAAATTCTTAACAATCCTGTTCATCCGTACACCCAAAAACTTCTGGCTTCGAGATTGCCACTGATGTGTGAGCCTGTGCGGGTAAAAGGAATATCAGGCACTCCGCCTTCAACTTTGAAGAAGTATGAAGTCTGCGAGTTCATGGAACGTTGTGACAGGGTTTCAGAAATATGCCGGACAGTCAGGCCTCCTGAGTGTACAGGTAGTATGAAAGTGGCCTGCCATCTGGGGTGTAATTTAGAGTGCCATCCGGAGTGATGATAATGGACGATTTCTGGCTCATAAAAATAGACAACGTCAGTAAGGTGTTCAAAGGTAGAGGCATGTTCAGGAATGAACCTGAGGTTAAGGCTCTTGATAATGTTTCCCTTACTGTTAAAAAAGGTGAGGTGCTTGGAATTATTGGTGAAAGCGGAAGTGGCAAGACTACTCTTGGAAAACTGATACTGGGACTGCTGAAACCGACTTCGGGAAATATATCTTTTGCCGATATCAACAATAATTCTACAGAAAACAGAAAACCTCTTGTCCAGGTGATATTCCAGGACCCTTATGATTCACTGAGCCACATGATGACAGTTGAACAGCTTGTGGCAGAACCCTGTATTATCAATAATGGCAAAAATGTTGACCGGAACAGGATTATTCGTGCTCTTGAATCGGTGGGGCTCACACCTGTTGAAAGTTTCCTTCGTAAATATCCACATACACTGAGCGGGGGGCAGCGTCAGAGGGTTGCGATAGCAAGGGCAATGATTAGCGAACCTGACATGATAATTGCCGATGAGCCTATATCCATGCTGGATGCATCCATTGGAGTTGACATCCTCAACCTGATGCTTGATATGAAGGAAAGGACAGGTATCACTTTCCTGTTTATCACACATGATATTGCAGCGGCGGCGTATATATCAGATAATATTGCTGTCATGAAAGAAGGAAAGATCGTTGAATACGGTTCCAGAAAACAGATCATTTCTGATTGCTGTCATGAGTATACGAAATCACTGCTCTTGTCTGCAACCGGTGCAGGAACAGAAAATGAATATTTCTGTTCTGAATTCTGATTTTGACGGTTTTTTAACCAGTATATCTATTTTCTAGTTATTTCCTTCCGCTTAAGTAAACAAATCTATGGCTCTGTAGAAATCCTACCATTAAAACTTTAAAGTAACTAAACCAGTTTTGTCATGTCAATAAATCTGTTCTATCGTAGGTCATGAATTACTAGAGTGATCCCGGAGGGTCCGGCGCAGCCGGCGCTTTCCCACAATACAAAACAAAATAATCTGCAAATCATTGTACTTTCTTCTCAGTACTTCTGTAGAATTCTCTGTAAAATACAATCTTCTTTGTAATTATCTTCTGTGCAGCAGCATTGGAATGTGCCGCCTTTGGCGGATGATTACTTTGTTTTTAGCTTGCAAGTTGTTTTTGTGTCACTGAAAAAGAGCAAAGTTTGTGTTACTTGTATAAACAGGAATTCTACATAGGCAAATCTATTGTTATTTAATCAAGCAACCTGCTAACAGACATTGAAGCAAGGACTATGAGGAAAAAAGTGATCACAGACAGAAATGCTATGTCGTTAGGGATATTTGAATAATCTCCTGTCAGAAGCAAGGCTCTGAGTGCGTCAACTACATAGGTTAACAGATTTAGTTTAGATATAGATTGGAGCCATGATGGCATCAGGTCTATAGGATAGATTGCGTTGCTGCCAAAAAAGAGCGGCATGGTTATCATCTGACCTATACCCATCATCTTTTCCCTTGTCTTAAAAAATGATGCAAGGCACATTGAGAAACTTGAGAAGCACATTGCAAGCAGGATAACTACAACAAAAACGCCTATCATATTCAAGAGATTGTGCCGCAGGTTCACACCAATAAACACTGCCAGGGTAAAGAACATTATTGCCTGGAATACGCCTCTTACACCTGCAGCCAGAGCTTTCCCAACTACTATTGAAGAACGGGGTGAGGGAGTTGAAAGCAATTTGGCCAATAATCCCACATCCTTTTCCCATACAAGGGTTATCCCATAGAATATTGCAATGAACAAAACAGACCAGACTGTGCCAATACGCCAGGAGTGAGAAACTGAATATAATCATAACCAGGGATTGATAGGTCACGAACCCTGTTGAATACTTCACCAAATAAGAGAAGCCATAGGGCAGGCTGGACTCCTCTTGTCCAGAGTTCAGTTGAATCATGGCGGATTTTTCTTATCTCCATTTCAACTATTGAAAGAGAACTGTATGCAAAATTATAGATGTCATTTGTATAGTTCATCTTCCACGCCTCACAAAACTTCTGCGTACAGAGCGGATATCCTTCATGGAACTCTGGGACTGAAGGCTGGATTTTGCATACTTCATAAAAACATCGTCCAGTGTTTGTTTGTTAACAGTTACAGAACTGACAACAATTCCATTGCCTTCAAAATGCCTTATTATCTTAGGAATAGCAGTTTCGGCATTGTCTGTAGAGATAAGGAGACGGTTATCATCGTTGCCGATTATCATTCCTAAATCATCAGGAATCGATACATTCAGGGCACTTTCCATTAAGCTTAGCGATATAATATCTCCACCAATAGATTTCTTCAAAAGGAAAAGTGTATCTATCACTGCTATTTTCCCGGAATTCATTATAGCTATCCTGTGACAGAGTTCATCTGCTTCAAGCATATCATGGGTTGTAATAACTACGGTCATTCCGAATTCTTCATTCAGTCTTTTAATGTATTTCCAGACCTGCCTTTTAGAAGAAGGGTCCAGTCCTATGCTTGGCTCATCAAGAAAAAGTACTTTAGGTCTGTTTACCAGAGCCTGGGCGATCTCAAGTCTTCTCATCATACCGCCTGAATAGTGTTTTACAAGATCATGACTTCTGTCTGAAAGGCCCATGTACTCAAGGGCATTGTTTATCCTTTTGTCACGTTCATTCTTATTCACGTAGAATAATTTGGCAAATATGAGAAGGTTCTCATAACCTGTAAGGTCTCCATCTGCAGATACTGCCTGTGGAACATATCCAAACATCTTCCTGGCTTGCTTTGGTGATCTTACAACATCTATACCAAAAGCTGTGATCGAACCAGAACTTGGCTTTCCTAAAGTTGTTATTGCTTTGAGGGTTGTAGTTTTACCAGCGCCATTTGGTCCCAGAAGACCAAAAATTTCACCACGATTAATATGAAATGAGACATCATCCACTGCAGTGAAATCCCCGAATTTTTTAGTCAGGCCGTTAATTGATATTGTATTCATATTAAGCAAGACGTTAAACAGAGATCTTTGAACCAACAAGTCTTTTTGTGTACTCATGGGAAGGTGAAAGCATCACATCATGGGAATTACCCATCTCTACGATCCTTCCATGATTCATAACACAGATTCTGTCAGCAATTTTCAGCGTCATAGACAGATCATGTGAGATATAAATCATTGCAAATCCTCTCCTGTTCTGAAGTCCCTTTAAAAGACGCATTACATTTGCAGATGTCGAAACATCCAGAGCTGAAGTAACCTCGTCTGCAATAAGGAGTTTTGGCTGCATTACCATGGCTCTTGCAAGTGCGACTCTCTGTCTCTGACCACCACTAAGTTCACCACAGTATTTACTGAGGAAAATATCATTATTCGGAAGATGAACAAGCTCAAGGCAGTCTTTTGCCATTTGTACCCGTTCTTCCTCAGATCCTATCTTATTGATATCAAGAGGTTCTTTGATAGCATCAATCACGGTGAACCTGTTACTGGTTGAGTTGAACGGATCCTGAAATACAATCTGTACTCCATTAAGCCTGCTTCCATAATTTTCAGCGTTGGTGTTCTCACCCATGAACGATACGTTCCCTGTCGCTGGTTGTATCACGTTTGCAAGAATGTGTGCAAGCGTTGATTTGCCTGAACCTGTCTGTCCGACAATTGCAAGCACCTCCCCTTCCATTATTTCCAGATCAACATCATCAACTGCTTTCAGGTATTGTCCGTCCGGGAGACGATAACTGTAACTCAGGTCGCTTGCCTGCAAAAGTCCTGCTATTCCTCCCCGGTGGCAGGCGATTTCCCTTCCTCCGCCAACAGGGATC
Organism: Methanolobus vulcani; assembly: GCF_900100715.1. Taxonomy (GTDB): domain Archaea; phylum Halobacteriota; class Methanosarcinia; order Methanosarcinales; family Methanosarcinaceae; genus Methanolobus; species Methanolobus vulcani. The sequence continues at coordinate 54,590 of NZ_FNCA01000010.1, forward strand.
AGAGCAGGTGTTGTTTCATTGCATTTACTGGTCTTTTGTGTGCATCTTGAGAAGAATGGACAACCCTTGAAACCGCTTCCAGCAGAAATATCACCGGGAATTCCCCAGAGGTCTTTATATACAAAAATATCTGGTGTTGAATGTATGAGTCCTCTTGTATATGGGTGTCTGGGTGATATCAGAACATCCTTTACAGGACCTGTTTCCACGACCTTTCCGGAATACATGACAACAACTCTGGATGCCACGGAAGAAACAAAAGTGATATCATGTGATATCATCAACATTGTGTACCCGTTCTTCTCCTGAAGTTCAACCAGAAGGTCCCTTATTTCCTTCCTTGTGAATGCATCAAGTGCTGAAGTCACTTCGTCAAGGATGAGTAATTTAGGATCACATGACAGGGCCATTGCCAGAATAACTCTCTGTCTCATGCCTCCTGAAAGCTGATGAGGATATGAATCCATCCATTTAGGGTCAAGATGAACGGTCGTGAACAGATCAGCACATTTGCTACGTGCTTCATCGGGACTGATATCGAGGTGCTTCAACATTGGTTCTATTACCTGAACCCCAACTCTCATAACAGGATTCAACACTTCAATCCCATTTTGAAAAACAATTGCAATATCCTTCCATCTGAATCTGTCCATTTCGGCTTCAGATAATGAGGAGATCACATTATCCTTGTAGGTTATTTCACCTGTAATCGCCGTGTTTTCCGGCAGAAGTCCCATGATACTAAGTGCAGCAGTGGTCTTTCCACTTCCTGATTCTCCCACAATGCCGAGAATCTCCCCTTCTTCTATTTCAAAAGAAACACCGTCAACTGCCTTTACAGTGTTGATCTCAGTTTGATAGTGACATTTAAGATCATTGATTTTAAGCAGACTCATGATTAAACCCCTTTCTTTATCTTTAATTTGGGATCAAGTATTCTCTCCATATCCCTGCTAATAAACGCGAGACACAGCAGGAGGAAAATAAGTATGAATAGCGGAGGCAACAGCCACCATTTCCAGTAAGGTGTGAAATATATCGCGCTAAAACCGGTTGCACTATTAAGCATCATACCCCAGCTCTTGGATGTTGGATCGCCCAGTCCCAGAAATGCAAGTCCTGCCTCGGCTATGATTGCATGTGAGGATATGCCGATGATAAGCACGAACAGAACAGGCATAACCTCAGGGAAAATATGCCTGCGGAGAATGTAAAGTGGTTTTGCGCCGTAGTTTTTGGCAGCAATAATATAGCTGTTCTTCTTTATTGCTAGTGTCTGTGAGCGCGCGATACGTGCGGGTTTTGCCCAGCTGAATAGAACGAGTATAAGAATAACATTAAGAATGCTCGGCCCGAGAAAAGCAGATATTACGATCAGCAACGGAAAACTTGGAAGTGCCATTGTAACATCGATAATTCTCATAAGTGCCTGATCAACGTGTCCTCCGATATATCCGGCCAGTATACCGATAGCTCCGCCGCCAAAACCCGAGATAAATGCCACTGCAAGACCTATTGTAAGGCTCATTCTTGCACCGTAGCATATCTGTGACCAGATATCCATTCCAAGCTCATCGGTACCGAGTATGTGAACCGATCCGGGTGATTCAAGGGAGTCGCCTGTGATCTTCTGTGGTGGATAAAGTGTTATCATTGGGGCAAAAACAGCCATCAGGATTATTACAAGAATTCCAAGGACGCCGATCTTACCTTCTGTACTGAACTTCGAGAATGTATTGTTCAGACTGAGACTGATTCTGTAAATACTCAAAGCCTGAATATAAACTATTATTCTGGCATACCCGGAGACATTGACATTCTCGATCATATTGCAACCCTCGGATCAAGTTTACTGTATATTTTGTCAACCAGCAGGTTGCAGATAAGTATGGAAACTGCAATTACCAGTAGAATTCCCTGAATGAGCGGATAATCACGACCAACAACGGCACTTCGCAGTGTCATTCCAATTCCCGGATAAGAAAAAACACTCTCAACCAGCACAACACCTCCCATCATTATCCCAATCATAAATCCTGCTCTGGTCACCACCGGAAGCAGTGCGTTTCTGAGTGCATGCCTGGTCCATACAGTCTTTTCACCCAGTCCTTTGGCTCGTGCGGTTCGGATATAATCTTTCGTGGTTACTGTGATCAATGTATTTCTTGTGAGCAGGTAGACTCCGGTTAGCTGTGCCAGTGACAGGGTCATAACAGGCAGGAAAGCATGGTATAAGATATCCCATAGCTGTTCCACAGGTCCGCTATAGTGTGCGAAGGGAGTAATAGCACCTGCAAGTGGAAATAATCTGAAATGTACGCTAAAGGCCAGAAGAAGTATCAGTCCGAGCAAAAATGAAGGAATCTCAGCAAAGGCTATCATGCCAGCCATCATTAGCCTGTCACTGCCTTTTTTACGGTTCTTTGCCGAAAATGTACCAAGAATCACACCGGCAACTGTGCTGATAACTGTTGATCCAAAGACTATCATCATAGTCCAGGGAAGATGCAGCATTATCACATCGCTGACCGGCATTTTGTAATATATGCTCCTGCCAAGGTCAGCCTTTAGCAGGTTCTTCAAATATACTAGGAATTGTTCGTGCACTGGTTTGTCCAGTCCGTAGTAGCTCATGTAATACAGTCGCTGTTCTTCTGTCATTATAATGACCTCATCTCCTGAATCATCTTCGGAAGTTGTGGAGAATGGGTCACCCGGCATAATTCGCGGAAGGAAGAAATTAATGGCAAGAATTACAAAAAGGGTTATCACTAACCTGAAAACAAATGAATTCCTGTCATTTTTCATAATATCATCCTGCCGTTAAACTTCCCAGACCATCATGCCAGTGTACACATCTGACTCTGAAAGGTACATTCCATCAGTCGCAGCGTTTTGATAATAATCCATTATCTTTTGTTTTGTCTCATCATCAAAATCCCGGCCACGCCCAATGAAATCTATTGCACGGTCTGCTGTTTCCTGCCAGCTTGCTTCTTCTTTCCATTCGGCATGGTTGATTTTGACAGACGGCCTGTATCCTGCAAGATAGAGATACATGAAAGGGAAGTTCATTCCTCCATTCATATTGTTCTCTGAACTTTCGCCAAGTATTGAGCTTCGGATATCACGATATGCTTTATCTTCCTCTCTTCTCAGGAAGTTGCTGTAATAACAGAACTTCTTTGAGCAGGTCATCATCCGGTCAAAGTTCTCAGCATCCTTTATTCCAGGGGTCATGGAGGCAATTACAAGATCGAATTCATTCCTGAATCCAAGCTCATCTATGTCCGCGGTCCACCAGGAACATTCAATAATGTTTATAGGAAGTGATTCTTGCTTTACTGAATCTTTAAGTCTGTCAAGCATTCCGGAAGATATGTCAAGGGAAGTAACATCTGCTCCCATTCTTGAAAGAGGAAGGGAGAGGGTGCCGGGTCCGCACCCGATATCCAGAACCTTTGCTCCATCTGGCTCAAATCCACATTCATCAAGAAATTCAAGAATTTGGTCCGTTTTCTTCTGTCTTCTATCCTGTTCCATATTTCTGGCATAGCTCACTGAACGTTTGTTCCAGACCTCTGCCATCCTGCCTTCGTCCTGTATATTCTGACGGCTGCCGGAGGCTTTATTCCAGCAGTCGACCAGATTTTTGATATTATCTCTTTGCTGCAATTCCATCCCTCTCAAGATATGATAGAATACTGTGTGTTCTTGCGTGATGGTCGTACATATTTATCCATCCGTCATAGGTAGAGATGCGCCATGCATCGTATTTTGTGGTGTAATAGAGTGGTATTGCAGGTATGTCCTCAGCAAGTACGGTCTGCATTTCGTAGACAATCTCCTTGCGTTTCTCATCGTCAAGTTCCTGCATCTCATGAGCTCCAAGAGCATTCAGGGTTTCATTGTGATAACCAAACACTGATGCGCCGGATGATACACTGTTTGTTTCTGTAGTGTCATCACAGTATCTTGTACGGAGGTAATCCGCATCTTTTCCCCATCCCCCAAAACCACTTATTGCAAGCTCGAAGTCTCCGGTTTTCAGATTTGCATCACGGGATTTACTTTCAAGAGCTTCGACCTGGACATCAATTCCTACTTCGAGGAGTCTTGCTTTTATAAGTTCTCCAATACGGACTTCGCTGCTTCCAAGTGACAATACATATGACAGTTTTTCACCATCTTTATCACGTATTCCGTCGCCGTCCGTATCGGTCCATCCTGCTTCGTCCAGCAATTCACCGGCTTTTTCAGGGTTGTATGCATATTCCGGTTGGTCAGGGTTGTACCAGATGTGGTCTTCAGAAAGTATACCCATTTTACCAGCTTTTCCTGCGCCTCTGCCAATCTTTTCCACAAGTTCTTCACGGTCAATTGCATAAGCAAATGCCTGTCTTATTTTTTTGTCATCAAGCTCTGTGCATTTGTTCATGTTGAAATAGAACTGGTATCCCCAGAAAGCAGGCTGCTGTTCAACTCTTATTTCAGGATCTGATGTGAAGCGTTCAAGAGTATCAGGTGATATACTTGTGAAATCGATCTCACCCTGTTCAAAAGATACCAGCGCATCACTGACAGGAACGAATTCGACTGCTTCAACAGCTGTGTCCGGCCCCCAGAAGTTCTCGTTTGTTACAAACCTGTATGTTCCATGCTCCTGATTATATTCCTCAAGAAGGAATGGCCCGGTACCTGTAACAGCTTCCGGCTCAAGGTAACTGGCAGGATCTGTTACATCTTCGTATATATGCTGAGGTATGATCCTAAAACCGGTCATCTTGTAAAGGAATGTGCAAACCGGCTGAGTAAGTATGAATTTGACAGTATTGTCGTCCACAACCTGGACGCTGTCTACAACTCCATTTTCCATACCGCCTGATATAGGCACATATTCCTGCTCATAATCAAAAGTAAATTTAACGTCATTAGCTGTGAATGGCTCTCCATCACTCCAGGTTACGCCTTCGCGGAGATTGAATGTGTATTCTGTTCCGTCTTCATTAACATCCCAGCTTTCAGCCAGCCATGGAATTATGCCAACCTCATCTCTTTCTACCAGACTGTCGAAGATCATTCCAACCTTTGATGATCCAGGACCTCTCGGATATATCGAGAATGGTTGCGGATAACCATAATCTCCACCGCTCAAACGAACAACATCCACTTTCTCTGATCCTGCATCAGTATCATAAGTCGTAATGCTGGACTGAGTATCTTCCTGATCAACACAACCTGCTGTCATTAAGACCAAAGATATCAGGAATGCTGAAAATAGTACCAATAACCTTTTTTTATCCATTATTTAAACACCTTGTATTTGTGATATATCTAAAAATCAACTGTAATTCTAATTGAACATATGAATGGGAGTTGATAATACATTCTTCTATAAAAGTATTACTTATTAGCTACTAATTAGAATATTATGTGAATTAATAATTTTTCTAGTCAAACTATATCTACTTTTTACCGGCAAATATTTTCATTTTAACAATATTAAACCCACATTTATATAATGAAAAATCTAAATCCCGAAAGAATTCGGGATGAAACGGCAATTTTGGAACTACTTATTGTTCTTTCATTTCCATCAAAAAAGATGCAATAGAGTTAACATCAGGTGAATCCACATCAAATTGTTCACCAAGCAGTCCTGCCTTAAAAACCGAAACCATTACAGGCAGGGTTGCCAGAATCCTTTCTTCCGGGATTTTTTCTCCAAGAATCGTTTTGCTTTCCCCTTCAACCCTGTTAAGTACATAGTAGAGGTCTTTTCAGGCAGTTTCTGCCAGACCGCTTATCTTTTCAGAAAGGCAGATTGATTCATAAGAAGGATCAATGACCATTAGCAGTGCATCGCAGCCTTCTTCCACTCCCCTGCCGAAATGTTCGATTCCGGCTTCAGTGTCAACTAAAACAATGTCGTTACTTCCGACATCTATATTCTTGAGAAGATGCTTAGAAAGAACTCCCATGGGGCAGGCACATCCTTCTCCAAAATCGTGTATTTTTCCAACAGCCATCAGTGAAATGTTATCTGTTTTTGAGACATACTCACCGGGTATGTCTGCAATCTCCCATCTTTTATCAAAGAACTTTACTTCTTCACCTGTTGAAAAAGAAGCTTTCATTCTTTCAACAAGGTCTTTTTTCCCGCCAAAGAAGTTCAGGAAATCTTCAGGCAGTTCGAGTCCCAATTGCCTGTGAAGTCCGAAATTGGATTCATCGTTGTCAACCACCAGTACATTATATCCTTCTCTGGACATTGTCTGTGCCAGTAAAGCTGTTAATGTACTTTTTCCGCATCCGCCTTTTCCGCATATCAGTATTTTCAAAATATCATCTCCTAGTTGTTTTGTTTCTTTTCCCAGCAGATCCGCACGCGGGTTGAATTACCTTTTTCAGAGATCTGTCCGTTGTTCCATGAGAGTTCGTCCCTGAGGTAATTGTAAAGAATAGTTTCCTGCTCAGGTGTCTCGATCATGTATCGTGATCTGAAGAAATCCATGGCTTCATCCATGGATGCAAAATTGTTAGTGTATTCCAGAGGGAATACCTGCATATCAGGATATATTCCCATGTCGTAGAGAACGTTGTACAACACATCGCATTTAGGACCACATGTATAATTAATTCCGTACAGGTATGGCCAGAGATTTACAGAATGCTCTTCCCATGGAGTTGTTCCTGCAAACCAGTAGAGATAAACATGTTTTGAAGAAGCCTGTTCCATTTTCCGGATTGCATCTTTTATATCCGGCATACCAAGGGAGAATGATGCAATGACAATATCATAAGAACCATCGAGGTCATTCCCGACGTCGATATCTTCCCAGCGTTTGCTTACACAGTCCAGATTAGTTATTCCTTTTTCAGCGACATTTTCAAGGAGCAGATTTTTCATGCCTTCTGCAGGTTCTACAGCGGTTACATGTGCAACCCTTTCTGCAATAGGTATTGAAAGCCTTCCGGGTCCTGCGCCGATATCCAGTACTCTGGATTCTGGTGTAAGAGGAAGCTCTTCCAGAGTTAGCCGTGTTCTCTCTGAGTTTTCCTGTGTTCTTTTCCAGAACCTTTCTGCATTATCTTTTTTGTTCCACAGGTTCTTTTCTACTTCTTTGTTTGCTGCCTGCTGGGCAGCCATGAGTTTTTTCCATACTTCATTCCAGTCTATTTTTCCGTGTTCCATTTAGAAATCCTTCTTTTTGTTTTTATATTGAAATCGAGTAATGTTTGTTTTTCAGTATTATTAATATCAATAATATTCTATTTTCATGCTACTTTCTAAGTTATTCGTAGCACAATACATCATGTAATATATACTTATGTATTAACAACGTGAACCATAAAAAAATAATATTCAGTAATAAACAAAATAAAAGGACACTAAATTGAATATTTATTTTATATGTGGTAGCAAATACATGCAAAAAAGAATAAACTTCAGGATATAGTCCCTGAAGTCATACTGACAAAGTAAATTGAGATACTTCTTTAATAAATCAATTAACTCAGGTCAACTTTCCCATTTAGCTCCTCATACTTTGCCACAGCATTCGGAGTATTAAGCAATATCTTTCTTATCCTGTTATACACACTCGGGTTGTTCTCAGGGTCGAGCTTGTTCAGGAAACCAAGCATCATTTCCACAAGTGGAACATGATATTCTTCTTCCATCCTGTCGATGTTGGCAAGCACGTTGAGAGTGTTTACAGTATTATATTCATTCACCGTAGCCAGTTTTGGAATAATTTCAGTTAGAAGTTCCCTTCCTTTTTCAGTTTGCAGGGATCTCTTCCTGTTGAAAGAGAAACTTGCAAAAAGAGCTCTCTGGTCATTTGCCTGCTCAATCCTGAAAGTTTCCGATTTTTCAACCTGCCTTACAAGGTCAGTTACATCATCTCCGCTGCTGCTTCCAATAACTCTCAGGTAAGCTTCCCAGCTGACCGGATTCTTTTCAGCTTCTTTCTGGTAATTCTGCATAAGCCCAATTTTGTCAGATGCGGAACTATCAAGGTAAAGACCAAATGCCACCAACTTGTCAGTGGCATTTTGTGCAGTTTCGAACTGCTTTCTGATAATCTCATGGATGACCGGAGTATCAAGAGTTGAAAGAATAGACAGGCATTTGTTCTTCAATTGTCGACACTTGATTTCATGAACCTGCTGCTCAAGGTAATCTAAACTATCAACTATCTTTGCATTGCAAGCCTCATAGAGTGACATGAGACTATCTTCATGTTTGCTTGCTATTGCTTTGAGTAGTTTCTGTTTTACTTCATACAACAACTGGTAGCTGTGTGAGAACTTCTCATCTTCCACAGATTCAAAGATTGTCAGGAACTGTGCACCTGTCCTCTCCATCAGATCAAGATCCATAATGAGTTCGTGGAAAAGATCTGTGAACTCTTCAGATGGCAAATCACTGCCATCTTTGATCAGCTTCATCTTCTCGGAATCTACTATCCTGTAGAACGCAAGGAACCTGTTAATAAGGTCTGAGTCTGTTTTAGCTTGCAGTATCAATTCATCGATAGTTGCATCATGAACGAGTTTTCCAAAGAACGAATAGTTACGGTTAAGGGACAGGAATGCAGGTTTATCAACATTGTTGATAATAATTTCCTGTTCCTCGGCTGTCATGCGCTCCATGACTTCAGCAAGGTCATTACCGTTCTCATCCACAAGTGCAGCACATATTGGCAATTCCCAGAAGGACGCTCCTTCCGGAACTTCCTGTTTAAAGGATAAGGTGCATTTTCTTTCCTCTTCACTGTATGAAGAATCAACATGAAGTACAGGGAATTGTGTCTGTTTCAACCATATGTCCGCCATATCTTTGAAATCTATGCCGGAAACTTCTTTCATAACATCGATCCATTGCCAGCTTGTAGCATTAGAATGCTTATATCTGGAATGATAAGCATCCAGAGCTTTTACAAAAGTCTCTTTTCCCATCATGGTCTGTATCATATTCACAAATTCAGGAGCTTTGACATAGGTAACTGAACTAATGAGATCATCAGGGTCATTGAACCCATCAGGGATGATAGGCATTGAAGCTGCTCCCCTGTCAAGTGCAAAAGTTCCGGAACCCGGTGCAAGAAGTGTAAGCACTTCACCAAGACGGCTGTATTCCTCTCCGAAATGATATGCATGGTACATTCTTTCAATATGGACGGTAACAGCTTCGTTTAGCCAGATTTCAAAAGGGCTCCATCCTGTGACTTCTGAACCGTTCAGGTTGTGGTAGAACTCATGCACCTTAACTCTCATGAGATATTCAAAAGCATTGTCTGTCATCGCAGGGAATGGCATAATACGATTGGTGCTGATTGTGGTATTTCCCACATTTTCCATTCCACCGAAATTAGAATTCTGCATGCCGATCTCTCTGTAAACAGTACCGGTATATTTGTATCCAGGTTTAATTGACGCAATTGCCTTTTTTAGTTCTTCCCTTATCTTTTTCAGCTTCTCACCGGCAGCTTCTCCTTCGTTTTTAAGAAGATCCCTTTGCTTGACCATATCCATGATCTCTTTGCGCTTTTCAACCTGATCATATTGTTCAGGACCAGTGAACAGGTGGATCCACATAATTGAATCATAAAGTGCATCCAGTGATTTTCCGGCAATTACAGGATCAGAGTTGGGTGGTACAAGCAGTTCCAGATCAAAGGTATCGCCATCCGGGTATTCAAATTCCTTTTTGAACGTATCATATGTACCTACGCCAAGGAAGAAAAGATAAGTTGCCATCGGGGTTACAGAGTTATCGTAGACAATCTTATCTCTGCCATTTCCGACAGAGTGTCTTTCTATTATGATATCTCCGTTTGTGATGAGATTTGTGTATCTCTCATCAGCAATGATGGTGGTAGTATAGGTGCACTTTGCGGTCATGTCATCAATGCATGGCACAATACGCTGGAATCCCCACTGCTGGCATTGGGTGATCTGTTGTGGTGGAGCACCTGCAGGTGTTTCATCGTAATAGAGTCCTTCAAGTATGTTGTCTGTTGGCCTGCAGATAGTTTCCGTACTGATTACTATTTCAGTGTTCTCAGGTACGGTTTTCTTGAATTTGATAAGAAGTATGTCCTCTTTTATTTTGTATTCGTGATCAATTTCACGTTCATTGCAGCTTACTGATAGTATCTCCAGTTTCTTGCAGTTAAGTTCAAGTTCATCAATGGGTTTGCCGAGGGTTTGCAATTTCAGATCAGATGTCACTTTTGTATGTTCATCAAAGACATCGAAAACAAGATCCATATGAATGACTTTTACACTCAGTTCGCCAAAATCTTCAGGATAATATTTGTATATTCTTTTCATCAAATTCCCTCTTTTATGCTAATCCATTGGCTTTTTAACATTATAAAGTAATCTTCAATTCCAGTATATGGTTAAAATAGGGTTTTAAAAATAGCGCTTTCTTATTAGTTTTTCACAATGGACAGACCTTGATGCACATTCCGCACCTGAGTCCTCCAAGTGTGTTGAACATGTAATCAGCACACTTATGCTTGTCAATTGTTCCATCTTCTGACAATGCGCCTGCCGGACATATCTTTATGCATTTCAGGCAACTGCTGCAGTGTTCATGAACAAAAGGTAATGTGATCTCAGTCTCATTATCAAGCTCAGCATCTGTGAGTATTGCAGTCATGCGGACCTTTGGACCGTATTCCTTGCTTATAAGCAGATGGTTCATGCCGAAATTACTGAGTCCTGCATAATATGCAGCATATTTGATTGACATATTGGCTTTCAATGTCTCTTTATTGGCATACCAGTACCCAAACTCACTTCCTTCGGATGGCAATATGGTTGCTTTGTAGCCTTTTTTCTCAATAAGCTTTGCAAGCTGGAATGCTATTACTCTCAGCGTTGCAGTGCCTGCCATGAGTGTATTTGTGTACTCTGCTCTTCCAGCAGGTAATGTTTCAAATGCACCATGTGGAACACTTACCCCAAGAACAATAACCGATCTGACATCAGGCATAACATCCTGTGGCTTGTTTCCTGTATAATCAGGATTCAAAAAACATGTTGGATCTGCAAATCCAATAATGTCGGCATTCATTTTAAAAGCGCTATCCTTTAGTGATTTTGTCAGATCTCTGTCAGTCATGTTTTTTCTCCTTTCCGGGTTGATTCTGAATTTTTGAGTCCGTTATCGGCATATATGTTGTAGCCAATCCTACTTTAAAACTTGTAATGACAACCGTATGCATTTTTTCACCAAAACACCTAAGTAAAGTCCCCACGTCCTTGAGCTAAATGAGTGCTAACTTATTTTTATAAACTGAGTTGATATTTTTGGCAATAAAAGACGGAGATACAATAAAGATTTCATATACCGGCACACTTGATGACGGTACTGTTTTTGATAGTTCTGAAAACCATGATGCACCTCTGGAATTTACCGTAGGTTCAGGTCAGGTCATTTCAGGTTTTGATGAGGCTGTTAAAGGAATGGAAGTCGGGGAAGAGAAGACATTCAGGATCGAAGCTGCAGATGCATATGGTGAACCAAATCCTGCTATGACACAGACAGTTCCAAAATCCATGCTTCAGTGTGACACCGAGATAACAGCAGGTATGACGATTGTGGTGGGTACTGCAGATGGTCAGCAGATGCCTGCAAGAATAAGTGAAGTGACAGACGAAACACTCACACTTGACATGAACCATCCTCTTGCAGGAAAGGCACTTACTTTCAGCATTAAGATTGTTGAAGCATAAATTTACTCAAATTAGTCTGAAATTGAACTCATCGATGGGTTCAATTCTTTTTTATCTCTGGTTATTGATTCATTGATTCATTCATTTTGTTCCGCAGAAATCCTGTTTTTATGATTTATCGTAGATCATAAATAACTTGATGAATCCCGAAGGGTCCGGCGAAGCCGGCGTTTTCCCACAAGATGAAATAAAAAAATCTGTGCAATACTCTGAATATGTCTTTTTAGAACTCCTGTATTATTAGAGCATAAATGCAATAATCTAAGGAATACTCTTCTGTATAGTATCATAGGAATGTGCCGCCTTCGGCGGATGGTTACTTTATTTTTAGATTGCATATTGTTTTATTTTGTAATTTTGGAAGCAGATTTTTCCCTGAGTTCTTTCAGTTTAGCATCATCAGGCTTTTCTTTAAGTGCTTCATCGAACATCTCTACTGCACCAACAAAATCACCGAGACGGTGCAGAGCTATTCCCTTGTGCTTCCATACAACGCTTTTTGCATATCCCTGACTTATGAGTTTGTTAAAAATTGTCAATGCCATCTGGCTCTGTCCCAGTCGCAGGCATGTCATACCTTTATTCATAAGTGCTGTTGCGTTTGAAGGCTGAAGTTGCAGGGCAGCCGAGAAACACTCAAAGGCCAGTTCATGGTCTTTTCCCTTTCCGGCTTTGATACCTTCCCGGATCCACTCATCAGCACTCTTACGGTCACGTTGCCGGAGTTTTCTCCTTGCTCTGTTAAGTGCTGCAGTATGGTCAAATGGCCTGTCTTTAGGATCTCTTTGCACAGGCACGTAAGTTTCATCTTTCAAAGGTCTTTCAACCTTTCTTAGCACTTTCTTCTTCTGCGGTATATATGCTGGTTTATCGAGCATCTTTCTCAGGATCATTATTGCAGCATCCTTATCCAGCGGATTGTTGTTGTTCCCGCATTTTGGAGACTGGATACATGAAGGACATCCATCATAGCATGGACAGCTCTCTATGGATTTCAGTGTGACCTCTAACATCTCTGAGATTCTTCCATAACCACTTTCAGCGTAGCCTACACCACCGGGATGTCCATCGTAAACAAAAATACCGCTGTTTCCTGAAATATCAGGGTGTGATGGCGTTGAAACTCCGCCAACATCATTTCTGTCAGCTAACAGATGCAACGGGTACATTGCAATAATAGCGTGTTCTATTGCATGAATTCCGCCGGCAATTTCACGGTCATACTCATTCACAAGCTCGGTGAATGAATATGGAAGCTCAAGCCATATGGCCTCGGTCTCAAGCTTAAATTCCGGCATATCAAGTGAATGTTGTCCTAGTTCTGTGTCTGACCTTTGCTGTATTTTTCTGTAACCTGTTACCTGTTGTGTGACATCAACATCACCAAAACCTACCTTTACTTCAGGACATGTAAGCAGGTCTTTTGTTTCAACAACTTCCTTTACAACAATATCTGAATCGACCATGGCCCTGGTATAGTATCCATCACTTGCCTGTTCCACATGGATCTCTTTTTTATCGTGGTCAAGTTTTGTGACACAATAGGGCTTACCTTTATTGATGTAGACTGCACCTTCAAATGCTTCTCTGTATGCTCTCAACCTTTCGATATCTTTCTCAAGTGGTTTTCTATTAGTTTTATCAATTATGGTGTAACTGTCATTTTCAATATTCCTTATAGATATTTTCATGTGAGGTGCAGGGTCACGTGAACGCTTCTCAAGTTCTCCTTCCAGCAATCCTTCCTCTTCAAGAACCTGCACAATAGTATCAAATTCAGGTCCGAAATATTCTTTGTCTTCGGGTTTCAGTGGTAATTCCCTTGCTGCACAGAGAAGGTGGCCTGCCTGTATATAACGGTTTGATACATTTATGACAGCTTCCTCACATTCCCGCCTGAAAAAATCTCCGGGATTTCTCATGTAGTACTGGTCAAGAGCGTTAGAATCTGCTACAAGGGTAACTATGCTTTCCCTGCTTCCACGTCCTGCTCTTCCTGCCTGCTGCCTGGCACTCATAATAGTTCCTGGAAAACCATCCATAATACAGGCATCAAGTCCGCCGATATCAATTCCAAGTTCAAGGGCGTTGGTGGAGATGACACCATCGATCTCTCCGGAAGCAAGTGCTTTTTCGATATCTTCACGTTCGTTGCCGTGATAACCTCCGCGATAGGGGCTGACATTTTTATCGATTCCTCTCTCTGCAAGTGTATTTCTTGCCTGTACGTACATTCTTTCAACTTTCTGTCTGGACCTTGCAAAAACAATTGTCTGAAGGTTGCTCTGTACAAAGGTTGTAAAAAGGTCCACTGTTTCCCCAAAACTGGCTTTTCTCTGGGTGAAATTTTGTGCACGTGAGTACAGGGGTGGGTTCCAGAACACAAATTTCTGTGCACCCTGACCAGAACTATCGTTATCTATTAGTGTCATTTTCCTGCCTGTCAGAGCAGAGCTGTGTTCTACCGGATTTCCAATTGTGGCGGTACAGCAGATGTAAAGTGGGTTAGCACCATAATTGTCACATATACGATTCAGTCTCCTGAGAAGGTTTGCCATATGACTTCCCATGACACCACTGTATGAATGACTCTCATCAATGATGATATAATTAAGATTGGAAAGAAACTGCCTCCATTGTTGTTTCCATTGCAGGAAGCTCAGGTGGAGCATTTCAGGGTTTGTGAATATTATCTTTGTATTTCCATACTTGACAGCATCTTTTTCGGCTTTTGTCATTGAGCCTACGAATCGGTCGATTTTTACATTCAAACCCATTGTATGGCTCAGTTCCCTGAAAGTATCAAGCTGATCGTTTACAAGAGCGTTCAGGGGTGATATATATAGTGCAGTTGCATGTGGTTCCTGCAAAAGGCTTTCAAAAACAGGGAGCATGTAGCATAATGATTTTCCACTGGCGGTACTGGTAGAAAGAACGATGTTTTCCTTACTTCTTGTTCTTTCAACTGCTTCTGCCTGATGTGCGTATAGTTGCTGAATTCCTTTTTTATTCAAAGCGTATCTTATAAGTGGATTCATTTCCAGCTCTTTGTAAGATGCTTTTCTGGCGGGCACATCTTCTGTGTGTGTAATTTGTCCCTCATACCTTCGGGATGATTTTATTTTTTCTATCAGCTGGGAAATGTCCATTTTTAGCTTGCTCCGCCCTCTGTTAAGGAACTCATCCTTTAATATATTACACCTAAATACATCAGTATCCAAAAAATGACTCTGATTCCATGAAACAACATTTAAAATCTCTTGAACTGCCCGGTTCTATATAAATTATTTTTAATAGGAAACTATCTCCTATTATTGTTTTTCGGGCACTCATAATCTTCTTATATGAAGATACAATTTCAAGTATGATTGTGGATTGATGATATCAGTTTATATTCGAAAACGATAAATTTCTGTAAAACAGATGCATAATATATTAAACGATGATTGAAATGGTTCCAAAAAAATGCTTTTTGACCAAAGGTGTTGGTGTTCACAAGGATAAGCTTGCATCTTTTGAATTGGCACTGCGCGAGGCGCTTATTGAGAAATATAATCTTGTTACCGTTTCCAGCATACTTCCACCAAATTGTAAACTGATATCCAGAGATGAAGG
Organism: Methanolobus vulcani; assembly: GCF_900100715.1. GTDB lineage: Archaea > Halobacteriota > Methanosarcinia > Methanosarcinales > Methanosarcinaceae > Methanolobus > Methanolobus vulcani. The sequence goes on from NZ_FNCA01000010.1 coordinate 69,959, forward strand.
AATTGGATACCTGCCTGCCGGGGAGATCGTACATTGTGTAATGGCACGCAATGAAACAAAAGAACCTCACAGGCTTATAGCAGCAGCAGTGGGCACTGCAGTTCCTGTAAATGAAAATAATTATGGTTATATCTCCGAGCATCATTCCTTTGGTGAGGATGAAGAAACAGCCGGAGAATATGCCGAAGATATTGCAGCAACGATGCTTGCAACAACTCTTGGAATAGAATTCGATTCAAACTGTGCATGGCATGAAAGGGAACAGGTCTACAAGGCAAGTGGCCATATTATAGATACTACACATTATTGCCAGACTGCATATGGCGACAAGGATGGCAAGTGGACAACTGTTATTGCTGCCATGGTATTTATTGAGTGAAAGGATTCAGCTTTTACTCATGGTTATTTTTTACGTTCTCTTTCTATTTTCAAATCACAAGTCTTATTGAAACATGCTTAATTCCTGCATCATCAAAATCTTTTAGTCTTTCCAGCCACATGCTCTTCAGATTCATTTGATCCAATTTAGAGTTTCATATGAGTCTATTTTATATTTACCTACTACGTCTCTGCATGTTTTTTCTACTTTAAATATGGCATCAGGAACCATCATTTATCGAAAAACTTAAGTAATTTATGGTTTATCCGTAGACGTCTATAGAATATATAGATCAGTAGTGATCGGAGACGTAACATGAAGAAATTCTTAAGTATACTTATGGTTTTCCTGATGATCGGACTTGTAGCCGTATCAGGTTGTGCAGACACAACAAAAGAAGCAACAACAGATGAAAATACAGCAGAGAATGTTGCAGAGAATGTCACAGAAGATGCAGAACATGCAGCAGAGAACGTTACTGAAGAAGTAGCAGATGTAGCAGAGAATGCAACTGAAGATGTAGAAATGGTAGCAGAGAACGTCACAGAAGACGTAGAGATGGCTACAGAGAACGTTACTGCAGAAGCAGCTACAAACGACACTGCAACTGAATAATCTCTTTTATTTGGATCACACCTGGCATTACATGGTATTTACTAAAATGCCAGGATACATGATCTCTCTCAAACCACGATCTTTGTTTTATTTTTGATTAATTTATTTCATTTAACTTTCATTATCACAGAGTAGATATAATTCTTTACTTTGGAAAGTAATTGCTGCCTATTGTTCTTTGCTTTTATTTCTAAATTTTTATTTCCGTTCAGCAAGTTCTTCTATGCCCTTTTCATCCAGTCTGTATAAAAGCCACTCTTTCTGGTGCTCTCCACCCATATGTTCATAGAACTTTCTGGCAGGATTCCAGTCAAGTACGCTCCATTCCAATCTTCCGCAATTCCTTTCCCTTGCTATTTTTCCACAGTGAACCAAAAGTGCCTTGCCAACACCTTTACCACGATACTCAGGATAGACGAATATATCCTCAATGTAAAGTCCCGGTCTTCCTACAAAAGTAGAGAAATTATGGAAGAATACAATAAATCCGACAGCTTTGCCGTCCATCTCTGCAACAATCGCTTCTGCGTATTTGTTCTTTCCAAACATTCCTTCTTTGAGGCTCTCTTCAGTTGCAAGAACATGGTCATTCAGTCCCTCGAATTCAGCCAAAGCTTTTACAAGTTCCATAATAAGAGGGATGTCATCTATTTTTGTTGTTCTCACGCTTACGGAACTTGTGTTTTCGGGTTGCATACTCATATTTCCTCTCTGATTTTATTTGTTGGCATATAATTTCATACTTCAAGAAGCGTTAACTTCTCATTCTATCAGGTTACTAGTATTTTTACTAAACCAGTGAAGCGACAATCTATTGTAAAAAGTCATGAAATTGAGGATTAAGAGATAATATGCATATTGTAAAAATGGTTATAATAAGTCTCATCATTTTTGTTCTGGTTACTATATTGGTCACTCAGGCATTGCAGGATAAAATATTTTTCTCACTGTTTGTAGGAATACCTTCCGGAATTGTAGCTTTTGTACTGAGCTTTGTATATATGTACAGGCAAAAGAGTGAATAACCAATAACATGTAGGGAACATTATGCCATTACTGACGATACTGTCGTGCAAGATACTTCAGGATGAGATCGTGCACATACTTGAAAACGATAGTTCTGTAGATGAAATTCTCGTAGTTGGTAACGGTCAGGAAGATGACTTTGTCTCAAAACTCAGGAAAGCTGGTCTGGAGTTTCGTTTACTTTCACCTGCAAAACTCCGATCTGATACTGAGACTTACAGGAACGATCCTGAAAAGTATACAGTAATGATCTATATGGTTGAACTTGCACTTCATGAGTTCCCCAAAATACTCAAAGCTGAGATATACAAGTTGATAGATGAGCTAAGTACATGTTCAAATGCTATCCTTATGTTCTACGGTCTATGCGGTAATGTGTTTGATAAGATAGGAGTTGATTTTGCACATCTTGAAGAAACCTGTCCTGTCAGGATATTGAAGGACGATACACGTACAGTTGATGATTGTGTTGGTGCAACTCTGGGAGGTTGCGCAGAATATCTGGCTACGCTGAAAAAGTTCAGCGAGCATGGAACGTTCCTTTTTACGCCGATGTTTGCTCATGCCTGGCGTGAGATCATGAGAGTTGATCCTGAGAAGCCTGAAAAGACCATAAAGATGCTTAAGAAGGTCAATAAGGTCACAGGATATAAACGGGTTGCAAAGGTCCAGACCGGACTTAAATATACTGAGAATTTTGATGAAAAGGTGGATGAGTTCGCAGAAATATTCGATTTTGAAGTTCTTGAGATCGAAGGTGGACAAAGCCTTTTTGAGAAATGCTATTTAGACATTAAGGAAGAAGTTCTTGGTAGGTCCCAATAACAGAAACATTTATGGCTTATGTCTGCTCACCATTTCATAGGTGATGAGATGTTGTCACAAGAGGAATTACTCGGCAAAGGCTATGAAAAAGCAACTTTTGCAGCAGGTTGTTTCTGGGGTATAGAAGCAGTATTTAGAAAAGTGCAGGGTGTTGATTTTACACAGGTGGGTTATACCGGGGGAGACAAGGAAAATCCGACCTATAAGGAAGTCTGCATGGGTAATACGGGACATGCGGAGGCAGTGGAACTTCTTTTCAATCCAAAGATAGTTCCATACGAGAAGCTGCTGGAGCTTTTCTGGGAAATGCATGATCCTACAAGTCTTAATAAACAGGGCCCTGATGTAGGGACTCAATATCGTTCTGCTATATTCTATCATAATGAAGATCAGAAGAACAAAGCTATGTCTTCCAAAAAAGAACGCGAATATTTGCACCGTTCCAAAAAGCCCATAGTAACACAGATACTACCTGCAGGTCCGTTCTACAGGGCAGAGGAATATCACCAGCAATATTTTGAAAAGACAGGTAATGAAGGCGGTTGCATACTAAAATATTAAATCTGTAATTTCATACGTAAATATAGAAAATACCCAAAAGTCTATTAATTTGAAGGATGATTCTAGAGTGGTGAGGATATGAAGGAATTTACACTTGAAGAAGTAGCCATGTACAATGGTACTGATAATGAGAAAGTTTATGTTGTTTATGCAGGACAGGTCTATGATGTGAGCGAAAGTGAGTTCTGGGAATCAGGAGAGCACATGGGCTTGCATGAAGCAGGAACCGATCTGACCGAGTCTCTGGATCTGGAAGCCCCACATGAGGTAGATGCACTGGACAATTTCCCGATTGTCGGAAAAATTAAAGAGTGATTATCAGTCCTTTTTTAGCTTATTTTTGAGAACTGCCATAAATAGGCAATTCAAATATGAATGCTGAACCTGCATCAGGTTCGCTTTTAACCCTGATAGAACCTTTTTGCATTTCAAGATACTTTTTGACAATTGCAAGTCCTAATCCAGAGCCTTGATAATTTCTGTTTAGTGCAGAATCAACCTGTCTGAAAGGTTCAAAAAGATTATTCTGGTCCTGCCTGGATATACCGATACCAGTGTCCTTTACCTCTACTTCGATTCTGTTAAGGACTCTTTTTGCTGTTATCTTGATACTTCCACCTTCCATTGTGAACTTAATTGCATTGCCTATCAGATTGTACAATATCTGTTTGAATTTGAGTTTGTCTGTATCTATAACAGTAACATCATCTGCAACATCATATTCAAATGTCAGGTTTTTCTGTGCAATTAGTGAAGACACATTTTTCATGATCTCATCCATGATCTCAACAACATTTGTCTCTTCAATTGAAAGGTCCATTCTGCCAGCTTCTATCTTAGAAATATCCAGAATATCATTGATAACTTCAAGCAGGTGTTTCCCACTATTGGATATGTTGTTAAGATACCTTGTTTGTTTCTGGTCAAGTTCATGTTCTCCAATATGGAGCAACATATCTGAGAAACCGATGATAGAGTTTAAAGGTGTGCGAAGTTCGTGGCTCATATTTGTCAGGAACTCGCTTTTAGCTCTATCGGATGCTTCTGCCGCCATTTTTGCCTCAATGAGTGCTTCTTCAACTTTCTTTCTTCCGGAAATATCGTAGAAACTTTCAACAAGGTATTCTCTTCCTTTAAGTTTTACAGAAACTACGGATTTTATAACAGGTATTTCATTTCCGTCTTTGTCCAGAAGGATCCTCTCTGATTTGTCTACTTTTTGGTGCAGATCAATTATAGGACATTGATTTTCAAGTGCAGTACAAACGAATTTGTGGCAGACATTGCCTATTATCTTCTCTCTGGGCAATCCTATCATTTTAGCAGCAACAGGATTTACATCTGCTATCGTCTTATTCTCTTTGTCAATAAGAAGTATGCCGCTGTTGATATTGTTGATGATAGTTGTCAGTCTCTCAAGAAGCTCATGTTCCATCTTATCGATCTTTTTTCTCTCAGTAACATCACGTATAATAGCTACTGCATTCCACGATCCGTCTGAAAGCTGCATGGAAGACAGGGAAAGCTCAATTGGGAACTCAGTTCCATCCTTGCGTTTACCTTCCAGCTCAATAGTATTGCCGATGACATCTCCATGTCCGGTTTCTGTAAAATTCTTAAAACCTGCTTTGTATCCATCTAAATATCTATCAGGTGCAATGAAGGTATGTACTTCCCGATCCATGATCTCATTCTCAGAATATCCGAACATTCTGGTGGCTGCTTCATTCCAGAATATTGTTTTACCCTCATTGTTGACCATTATTATTGCATCTTTGGCTGACGTGGCAATTTTTGAGAATTTCTCTTCGCTAAGCCTTAACTTTTCTTCAGCATCTTCTCTTCTGGATATTTCATTTCGAAGTTCGTTCTCATGAAGAAGTATTTCTGTAATATCGTTATGGGTATATATCCTGCCATAGATTTCGTTGTTAACTACAAGTGGAATTGAATATGTCTGAATTGTTCTTCCATCTTTGAGTTTCAATAATGATCTATTAGAACTCGTTGAATATCGTCTTTTATTGATTTCATTTTCAACAGCTTCAGGATTTTCGGCCAATTTTAAGATCTCATTAAGTATTGTGTCTCCGTTAGTTCTTGGTCCGATATCAGATGGAAAATTAAATATACGCCTGTATTCAGGATTCATAAAAAGGACCTTTAAGGACCTTTGAATTTTTATCAAATGCAACAAGTCCGTAGGATACAGATTCAATTGTTGACTGGAATATTATGCTTTTTTCCTGCAATGAATCCAGCATCGAATTGATATTTTCTGCAAGTTCAGAAAGCTCATCATTCCCCTGAATTTTTATTCTGGAATTGATGTCTCCTTTAAAGTCAATTTCATTGATTCCATTACGCAGGAACGTAATTCTTGAAAGCAGATTCTTTTTTAGGAGGAATGACAACAAAACGGCAAACAAAATAGAGATCAGAAGTGTAAGGTAGAATGTGACTGATATGGCATCGAGTCCTTCTTTATAGATAAGCCTGGGCATTTCAGTTCTTGCAATTAAAACAGGTTTCCCATAAATATCTTCAATCAAAAAGTAACCTGATACTCCATTCTTGTCTTTATTGACTCTGGTGACATATTTTTCATCCAGTAATTGATTCCTGACTTCCGCAAAGTCATAAGGCATATTATTATTGTTAAGTGGATATATTTCAATTGGAAGTAATATCTGTTCTTCCATTGGATGTATAAAGGACCTATCAAGGAAACGTCCCATGATTAGTGTTCCATGAATAGGGCCAGAGTAGTCACTTTTTATAATTGGTTTTGATGCTATTATTGTTGGTGAATCTCCAATCATGACAATTCCTGATACAGTGGAATCAATAGATGAATGGTTTATCAGGATGTTATTTTTGGGAATAGCGTCCAGTATCTCTTCACTGAGTGGCACTTGAATTCCGTTCTCAAGATCACAGGCTTGTCCATACACCAGAGTACCATTTGTGTTGTAGTAAAGTACAAAATTAATGTCAAGAGTCAGGAAAGTTTCAATATCATCCAGATTTGAGATTATGTAATCCGAATTGTTATTTGTCATATACTCATAGGTTGCATCCCATGCAGCCCAATCGTAAACAGTTGAATCCATATGTGATATTTCATTATCAAAGGCTCTATGTACTCTGAGTGTATTATCATTCAGGACATTACGTTCTATTTCTTCGGTATGAGTTAAAAACACATAATAGGTTACGGAAGCTGTAAGCAAGAATAGAAACACAAAAACAATTCCAAGTGTGATGGCAGTTTTTCTATAAATTCTCATGTGGTCACCAGTGGTTGAAATTATGATTCTGATTATTCTTGTCCGAAAATGTTTATCAAAATATTATAAGTGGTTAAGAGAGCACTTAAAAATCATATTTATGCAAATGTTGCATACTTGGATACTTTTATATTGATTATATACTATATTAATATTAATGTTGTTTATATAATAGCTCCGATAAACATTTGAACATATACTTTTTTCCGGATGAGCTATTTTACAAAATAAAATTATTTTTTTATTTTTTAGATTTAAGCAGTTCATTTTCTGGATATTTTTCTGGGTGGAGCTACCTTTATAAAAGATGCTTGTTTATAGGAGGCAGCACACAGGTGATGTTTTGGTAAAAGTACTTGCAACAGGAACATTCGATCTGCTTCATCCGGGACATATCCACTATCTGAGCGAAGCAAAAAAACTCGGTGATAAGCTTTACGTAATCGTTGCCAGAGAGTCCATGATAAGACATAAACCAAGACCAATAATACCGGATGAGCAAAGACTGGAAATGGTCAGTTCCCTGAAAATAGTGGACAAAGCTCTTCTTGGTAGTGAATCTGATATTTTTGATCCTATTATGCAGATCAAGCCGGATATCATTGCACTTGGATATGACCAGGGTTTTGATGCAGGTCAGCTTGAAAAGGACCTGCACTTGAGAGGCTTTGATTGCAAGGTTATCAGAATAGAGAGTTCACTTACCTGTTCTTTATGCGGCAGTGCCAAAATTGTGAAAAAGGTGCTTGAAAGATATCAGGAGTAATCTGTAAACTTCTGAATTAACTAGAAATGAATATGGATAAAAAGAATCAGACAAGTGCTGCCTTGATCCTTTCCAGTCCTTCCTGTATCCTCTCGATTGATGTGGCATAGGAAATTCTGATGAAGTTCTTGCCACTTTCTCCGAAAGCTGATCCCGGAGTGACTGCTACATGTGCATCCTGCAGGAGTTTTTTGGCAATGATGTTTCCATCCCCGTACTCACTGACATCTGCAAATGCATAGAATGCACCGCCAGGTTTCTGACATCTGATTCCTATTTCATTAAGGCCATCCACAAGAACATTCCTTCTGGCCTTGAACTTTGCAACCATTTCAGCTACAGGTTCCTGTGGTCCTTCAAGTGCTGCAATACCGCCGTACTGCACAAAACTTGTTGCACTGCTGACTGAATGTGACTGTATCTTTAACATGGGTTTGATGATATCTGATCTTGCATGAACATAACCAAGTCTCCAGCCTGTCATTGCATAGGCTTTTGAGAAACCATTAACAGTGATGGTCCTGTCCTGCATTCCTTCAAATGAACCGATGCTGACATGTTCCTGGTCATAGATTATCTTTTCATAGATCTCATCTGAGAGTACAAGGATGTCATTGTCAATAGCAATGTCAGCTATATTTTTGAGGGTCTGTTTATCGTAAACAGCACCTGTTGGATTCCCGGGACTGTTGACAACAATGAGCTTGGTTTTCTCGTTGATATACTCTTCAATATCAACAGGTTTGAAACCATTTTCAGTATCAGTTGGAACCCATGTTGTATTTGCACCTGCAAATTTTATGGCAGGATCATATGAGACCCATGCAGGATCAAAGAGTATAGCTTCATCATTATCATCAAGAACTGACATCATGACTTCAAAAATAGCCTGTTTTGCACCGGGTGTTACAATAATTTCTGAAGCTTTTGCATCCAGTTTATTCTCTGTGCAAAGCTTATCTGCTATAACCTTTTTCAATTCGGAGATTCCTGCTCCGGGTGCATAGTGTGTCTCCCCCCTGTACATCGCATCTGCGGCTGCATCACAAATATGTTTCGGTGTATCAAAATCAGGTTCACCTAATGTGAAACTGATAACATCGATACCATCCTCTTTCATTTTGTTGGCAGTATTTGCAGCTTTCATCGTTGCTGATTCTTCCACCCTCTTTAATCTTGATGATGCCATGCAATTAACACAACCATTTTTTAGTTTTGCACTTTGAAACTCTTATCATGTAATTTTGTAGTTATTTCATATTTACAAGCGCTGCACCAGTTTGACAGCTGCTTCAACACCACGCTTTGCATAATCAACACGCTGGTGTGCTTCCATCCTGGTCATTCCAGGTCCTGCAATTCCCAGTGTGACAGGCTTGTTGTATTCCAGTGAAAGATCTGTGATCTTTCTTGCTGCATGCTGGACAACGATTTCATCGTGCTGGGTTGCACCTTCGATGACAATTCCCATGGTGACAACAGCATCGATGTCATCGCGCTGGCAGAGTTTCTTGATAGCCAGTGGCATATCATATACTCCTGGAACCAGGATCTTTTCTACAACCTCTGCTCCGAGGAACTTAGCATGCTCTTCACCAAGCATTTCCATCTGGAATGTAAGATCCCTGTTAAATTCAGCTATTACAAATCCCAATTTTATGGTCATAATAATCACTTAAAGTTTAGATTTAAATTTAATATTAATCTTCTGTTGATTTCTTCCGGTATTACATCCTTGCAGGGCCAACGTCTTCAAAGCCCTGTCTCTGACCGGTACCCGCTTCCTTAATCATTTTCTCAGGTCTGCACAGCATTTTTACAACATTGAGTGCATGTTCCCTTGATCTCTGGTCCATGAGGAACACAAGTTCATTCTCGTCCTTTGCTTCATCCTCATGGACAAAGACCTCTATGATATGGGTGTTTGTCATAAGCTGTGCCTGGATTATTCCAGTGGATGCTTCGTGGGCACAGATCTTATCCTGTTCTTTTCTGCCTGGCATACCAAGAGCCATGACTATATCGCATCCTTCTTCTTCTATGAGCTTCTTAGCTGCAACCGGAAGATCCTTGATACCGGGAACAGTCCTGCGTATAATCTTTGCAGAGATGTTCTGCTGTATCTCATCTATGGCTGCTTTTCCCATATTGAAGCGTGCAAATGTTGTGTCAACGACTCCTATTGTTGCCATGCTTTACCTTTTTATTAATTATCAGGATGTTTAAAGAAGTGTGTCCAGCACTTCGCTGGCAGCTTCTATTCCTGGGCCGAGATCGGATACTACTCCTCTCTTCTTAAGAACGACTTCAAGTTCCTGTATTGTCAGCATGATGTCCTTTGGCTGAACATTACCCATGCTTCCTATCCTGAAGATCTTACCACTAAGGTGTGACTGTCCGCCTGCAATGGTAATTCCCCTTGCCATCATGTCCTTCTTAATATCATTGCCTGTAACTCCCTCTGGAGCCTTCATGGCTGTAACTGTATTGGAATAGTGACTGTACTTATCGTTAAGCTGGGGGAACATCTCAAGACCCATTGCAGTTGCTGCTGCACGGATTGCCTTTGCACCGGTCGCATGGCGTTTGATCCTTGCTTCCATGCCCTCTTCTTTTACGATGTGCAGAGCTTCCTGCAGACCAAAGAATAAAGGAACTCCTGGTGTGTATGGTGTTTGTGACTTGTCAGCACTCTTCTTGTGTGCCTTAAGATCAAGGTAATATGGAAGTGCATCTTTTTCGTTCATTGCTTCAAATGCTTTTTCACTGACTGAGATCATGGAAAGTCCTGGTGGTGCAGCAAGGCATTTCTGGGAACCCACTACTGCAATGTCAACACCCCACTCATCAACTTTTACAGTGTCTCCTCCAAGGGTTGTGACACCATCCATGATGAAAAGTGCATCGTATTTCTTTGCAAGTTTTCCTATTTCTTCTGCAGGGTTCTGTATACCTACAGATGTTTCATTGTGGACAAGGGTGATTGCCTTTGCTCCTTCCTCAAGTTTCTTTTCAACATCTTCGAGGTTAAAGGAGTGTCCCCATTCGTTTTCAAGAGCATTTACCTTTCCGTACCTTGCAGCAATATCCTTGAATCTTTCACCAAACTTACCGTTTTCAAGGGCAACTACTACATCATCTTTGCCTACTGTACATCCAACAGCTGCTTCCATTGCAGCTGTGCCTGAGCCACTTAAGATAAAAATATCATTTTTTGTCTGGAAAACATCGGCAAGAATTTCACGGCAATCATCAAACATTGCTGAAAACTCTGCTCCCCTGTGATTAATCATGGGCTTTGACATTGCCCTGAGAACGCGAGGTGCGACCGGAACCGGTCCTGGCATCATAAGAAGTGTATCTTCAAGATCCATATTAATCTCCTGATCATGTTAATGTAAATGAAATCTGAAATTTATTTGCCTCTGGGTACGTTGTCCATACGGCAACTTTTGCCTGATATGCAACCCTATTATATAAACCTATTATGAACTCCAAGTTAAAATCTGCTCTATAAAGGGTAGTTCTATATTTCAGTCAATTTCCATACAGCAAATAACATCATAGAATCTTTAAATTTATAAGAAACATTCGCTTTGCAAGCAATTATCTTTGGAATGAATTGTTTTTCAGATTTAAAAAATACTCCACAGGATAGATATTGAAAAAAGGTTTGTGAAAAATCAAAAAGAAAAAAGAAGAATGGCAGAGAATTACTCTCTCCATTCGTATATGTAGTTTGTTCTGTATACTCCACCATTGAGGTATGAGTAAAGTATTCTGAACGAGCCACCATATGCATTTGCTTCCGGTGCATTCGCTTTGAAAGTACCTTCTTTGACATCACCTGTCGTGTCTTTCCAATCCATTGTGAAGGACTTTCCATATGTTTCATCTTCCAGCTTATAATGGCTTGATGAAACTCCATCAACTCCGATATCTGCCATGTCTATGTCTATGTTGCTCGTATCACCAAGTCCGAGACCATCGGTTGCTATAAATACAGCTTCTTTTCTGACTTTAATTGCAATCTCTTCTTCAGCAGCGTAGAAGTCTTTTGGTTCTTCACTGATCGTTCTTACCTGTGCTGTTTCGCCTTCGTCTCCTGTATCAATGGTCAGGACGTTACCTCTTTCGTATTCGACATCGTATGTGTAGTAGTCATTTGTGCTGATTACTTTGTCTCCGTAGTCTTCAACTTTAACTAGATACCAGCCAGGTTCTACGCCAGATGATGTTGTGGTTGTTTCAGTTGTTGATTGTTCTACTCTGGTTCCTGTCCAGCCGCCGCTCCATGATGAGCTACTATCAGATCCATATCTCCAGTTTCCTTCGAATGAATTACCGTCTTTACTTAGTTTAAGTTCTACGTCGCCTGAATCGTTCGGTTCTGCGTATGAAGGGCTTTCTGACCAGGTTCCTATGAATACGTCGCCATTTACAACACCTTCGAGCTTACCTTGATCATGTGTGTATTCACCGACTATTTTGTTACCTGATTTCCTGAATGTCATGTCACCCCAGTTAGAGGTCCAGTCTCCGATAAAAGTGTATGTTGTACTTTCTGCTGTAAATCCGCTTTGCGGAGTTGGGAGTTCTCCTGTTGTTGCTGTATTTTCAGTTCCAGATGTCTGGATGTCTGTTGTTGTACCGTTTGAAATATCCAGCGGAACTGAAACAGTTGCTCCGTCTATTATTTCAAAGTCAACTGATTTTTCGACACCTGCACCACTTATTATTACTCTGTAGTTTCCAAGAGGCCAGCCATCATCTGGCTTTTCGAGTATGAACGTTCCACGTCCGAAGTCTTCACCGGTTTCAGATTCGAAGGTGTAAATGGAATAGTCATTATCAAGGTAGATCCATTCCACACTAATTATGTCATTGTCAAAATTGTCATAGATGAACCATGCATACAATTTTTCAGAATCCTTTGAGTATTTCAACACCTTATCAACAGGTATGAAGTTTTCAGTTGATGATGTCATCATAACTTCAAGGAGCCTTGGTTCTCCACTGGCTGTCATGTCGCCATATTTTTCAGTAACTGCAGCTACAATCTGTTGTTCTTCTGTGGTTGCTCCGAAACTTCCGGGTTTGTAGGAGTCAGTGATATCAGTACAACCTGAAAGTGCCACAATACCTATCAGGAGTAGTGCTATTAATAGTTTTGATTTCATTTTTTTATCCAGCCTAAAAAATCAATCATTTAGATATAATTTAGTCAGTTATCCGTTAGACTTCCTTATATTTAAATTTATTAGAATTTGCCAGAATGTATCAAATAACCCTTATATCTATTAGTATCGTGAAGATAAGGAATAAAATTCTTTTGCTATAGCACTAATATCTACTATATGTCATTTTAACCAGCTGTTCTTCTCTGTTTGCGTTGCCGTATATATATAATGCAATAAGAAGTAACCAGAGATCAGTGAACAGACCTAAAATACCTAGAAGCACTGCAAATATCTTTCCAATTAAAACAGCTTTTTCAGTTGCTTTTACATAATCCATGTATATTGAAAGAAATGCACGGAGTACTCGTCCTCCATCCATTGGGAATGCTGGGATCAGGTTGAAAAGCCCCAGAAAGATATTTACATATCCGAGGATGAAAACTACCAGAAACAAAGAATTTCCATCTTTGAGGGATACCGGATTTAATGCAAAACCTAAAAAAAGAAGCATCACACCCAAAACGATGCTTGAAAGTGGTCCCGCAGCTACAATCATTATCACTTTTAATGGTTCATGCACCTCTTTTCTCATGGCGGCAACACCTCCCAGCAGATGAAGCCTGATCTCCTTGATACTTCCTCCGAATCTCAGGGCGAAATATGAGTGGGCAAGTTCGTGTATCAATACCGATGCAAAGAGAAGGAGTGCAGTTAGCAATGAAAGGATATATTTCATTATTTCAGATTGGATACCTGCAAATCCAAAGGGTTCTGACTGTATGGAAAAGAACCATGCAAATAAAGGCAATACTATTAGAAATGAGAGATCTACTTTTATTGGAATCCCTATTATTTCTCCTATTCTGTAAGCTTTACTCATCATTTCTCCTGCAACCTGTCCTAAACAAAATCATTCACTCAGCAATTTCAGGATATCATATTTGGTAACAACACCTGCAACCTGTCCTTTTTCCAGCACAAGGACAGCAGGATGTTTTTCAAGCATGTAAGATGCGGTCTTGATATCAGTGCCGGGAGAGAGCGTTGGAAATGAATCTCCCATTATATCTCCGATCTTCATGTGGGAAACCTCTGAAGCTTTTTTATTAGACATGGATCTGACGATCATGTTTTCTGATATACTGCCAACTGAAATTCCATTCTGTATTACTGGTATCTGTGATATGTTGTATTTCTCCATGATACTGACAGCTTTATCTATACTCTCGTTCGGATCTACGGAAATGAGTTCTATGTTCATTATATCCCTGAGATAAATATCCTCTTTTTCGATATCATTGAAAACATCAATTATTTTCCTGAGAGTTGATAACCTTGGATCTACATCACCTGCTTCTATTCTTGCAATCAGTGGCTGGCTGACACCTGCACGTTTTGCAAGATCACTCTGTGTCATGCCGAGATCGATCCTTTTCTGTTTCAGTTCATCTGGGGACGGTAATTGCATAGTTATTACTCATGGTAATTATCATATTTAAAATCAATTCAGGAATCATTAAAGCGTAATAAAATAAGTTTAAACGTTAGCATCAAAAGATAAAATAAGGGAAAATAATTATTCTCCCATTCCCATAGTCATATCAAAAGTCTCACCGTTCTCGTCTGTCATGGTCATTTTACCATTCATGAATTTCATTTCAGACAGAACATTACCATCCACATCGTAATAGGTCATAATGAAGCTTTCATCGTTCTCATTGATCGGAGTGTACATCTCTATTTTAGCTACATTATCATCTGCAGGCACAGTTATTTCAGCCACCATATGGCACATCTCTATTCCATCAACGACCTCAGTACCCATAACTTCCATCACCATACCTTCGCCGGTGTTTGGATTGCTCATTGTAATAGTTGAACCTATGGGGCAGACATCATCTTCTGCACCTTCCGTATAGGTAACATCTATATCCTGACCATCTTCATTTTGAACAGTTACAGTCTGTTCTTTGTCGCTACATCCGGATACTGCCAGGGACAGCACCAACAACATAATGAATATCAGATACTTATTTTTCATAAATATACCACCTTTTTTCATAGTGATGTAGCTAAAATCCGAATTTAAATCTATCGATTTATCATTCTATTCTTCATTAGTTGAATAGCGTGAACAGACCAGCTACATATCCGAAATAGACTCCGAGAATAATTGCTCCTTCCCATCTTTCCAGCTTCTTTCCGGTAATACCGAATATTATAAGAATTATCATTAATGCGATCATGAATGGAAAATCATAATTAAGGGACTGGGGAAGTATTGTAAGAGGTCTTATCTGTGAAGATGCTCCCAGGATCAGTGCGATATCCATGGTATTTGCACCAAGTATGTTTCCTATGGATATGTCCTGATGTCCTTTTAAAGTGGCTGAAACCGCAGTTATCAATTCCGGTAATGATGTCCCAAGTGCAACAAGTGTTAGGGCGATGATCATTTCAGGAACTCCAAGCCACTCTGCAATAGTAATTCCGGCATCAACAAGGATGCGGCTGCCAATTACTACAAGTAATGCACCTGCAATAAAAAGAAGTATATCTTTCTTTAACTGACTTAAAGGTACTTTTTCCCTGAATTCCTCATTTCCATCAAAAACAGCACTCTGAAGGCGGTAGTTATAATACAGGAATCCTATGAACACAAGTAACAGCAGTATTCCGTCAAATGAACTTACCACTCCATCATATGAAACAGCAAATAACAACAAAGCAGAACCAAGCATGAATCCGCTCTTACGTGTAAAACCATGAAGCTCTACTGGTATTGCTTTGATGACAATTACTCCTCCAAGCACAAGTCCGATATTGCATATTGCAGAACCAACTGCATTACCTACTGTCATTTCAACATGGTTAAGATAGGCTGCCATAGCTGAAACGGTGAATTCCGGTGCAGTGGTGGCAAAGCTGACAATAGTAGCTCCTATTATTATTTTCGGGATCCCGCTTTTCTCGGAAATAGTTACAGCAGACTCAACGAACCAGTCTGCTCCTTTTGTGATCATCACAAGGCTTACAAGCAATAATGCAACCGTTTCAAGCATGAGGCTCTCTATATATGTCCATGTAATTTAAACATGAGTGAAAAACTGAAAAAACAATATAAAAAAAAGCCAATAGTGAATTTCACTATCAGATTATGTTGAATTTGTTTTACTCCAGTCCAAGTATAGTAACTGCTGCAACGATCATTATGCCCAGTCCGACCATGCGAACTGAATGTTTTATCATACTCTGCTTTGCAAGCTTACCCGAATACACTCCAAGTATTGAGAGGATCGCTATACTCAGTACGACTGCCACTTCAAGTGCGTGTTCTTCCAGAAGCAAGAAAGGAAGTATAGGGACCAATGAGCCGCAGAAACTTGACCCGCCGTGAAATATGGAATCGCTCCATATTTTCTTTTTAGTTTCTTCCTCTATCTTTGTCCTGTTAAGGCTTCGTAGTAGTGGTTTTTCAAGTTCTGCTAATTTGCCGAACTCAACGGCACTTTCAGCAAGATACGATCCTACTCCGTTTGTAAGTGCCAGGGCAACTGCTCCTCCGAGCGCTGCATTTATGACAATTGCCGGGTCATCTGCCACATGGGAAGTACCTATGACTACGCCCAGAATTGCGAGTATGCCATCTATGCTGCCAAGTATAATATAACGTCCGTGTTCGGTTTTTAATTTGAAACGTTTGAATTTAGTAATACTTTTGTAGTTCATAATTATCTTAAATCCTGATCAGGTTATAGATACACACAAAGGTTTTTTTCTTTTTCGGATATTAAACAAGGTTAAGCTTATAGCAGATGATAAAAATACACACCCGACAACTCACACAGGAATGGTCCGATGAAAGTTCACCCAAGATGTTCATATTGCCTGCTTTCCAGGGTTCACCAGGAAGCGGAACTGTCAACCGATGACGAAGAGCTGATACAAAAAGCAATTCTCGGAGGAATAAAAGTGCTCAATTCCCTCTATGAACCGGGGATGTCTGCGGCAGAACTGTCAACCCCAATGCACAGGAAAGCCTATGAGATCCTGGATGACAATGATCCGTACAAAAGCATGAAAGAACTCAGTAGTAAAACCGCTTCCAGATTCATGCCTGTGATACGTTCACATGTTTTCAACGGTGATGGGGATGATGTTGCAACTTTCAAACGTGCGGTGCTTGCTGCAGTCATAGGTAACTATTTCGACTATGGTGTAATGGGCCTTGAAGTCCCTATTGATGTGTTCGATGAAACTTTTAAGGAACACTTCCAGCGCGGACTGGATATAGATGATACTGATAAAATACTTGATAAACTCAGCAATGTTGTCTATCTTGCAGATAACTGCGGTGAGATCCTTATTGATACACTTGTCTTTGAGATTATCAAAAAGATGGGTGGTAACATCACCCTTGTTGTAAGGGGTGCACCAATACTGAACGATGTGACCATGGAAGAGATTGAAGAGTTCGGAATTGCTGATAAGGTCGACCGTGTTCTGACAACCGGATCTAACGCCATAGGTGTCCGTTTGCAGGAAGCTCCACAGGATCTTAAGGATGCCCTTGATAATGCTTCACTTATAATCAGCAAGGGTATGGCAAACTATGAGACCATGTCAGAAGAGAATTATAGACCAATAGCATATTTACTAAAGGTGAAGTGTGATCCCGTTGGAGAAGATATCGGGGCTCCAAAGGGCTGTTCAGTGGCCCGCTTATTTGAATAAACAATTAAGGAGGGAAAAAGTATGTG
This sequence comes from Methanolobus vulcani, assembly GCF_900100715.1. Lineage (GTDB taxonomy): Archaea > Halobacteriota > Methanosarcinia > Methanosarcinales > Methanosarcinaceae > Methanolobus > Methanolobus vulcani. The sequence goes on from NZ_FNCA01000010.1 coordinate 87,361, forward strand.
TGAGCTAAAGGTCATCCTTGTTGACGGTGATAACCGTGAAACAGTTATGGAATCTGTAACAAGACTTGTCGTTGATGGGGATTCGGTCACAGTCTACGGCATATTCGGAGAGAGCGAGACTGTAAAAGGATCTGTAAAAGAGATCAACTTTGGGACAGGTGAAGCTATACTTCACAAATGATTTTATTATACATAAAAGACATTGTATATTTAAGTGGATTTTAGATTTCACTCACAATTATTGAGGTACTAATATTAAAATTAAGGACGAAAAGATAGGAAGGAACTGAATATGTCAAAAGTAAAAGTTGCAATAAATGGGTATGGTACGATTGGTAAACGTGTTGCTGATGCTGTTACCATGCAGGACGACATGGAAATAATAGGTATTGCAAAGACAAGACCAAATTATGAGGCTTTCGTTGCACACGACAAGGGCTACAATGTCTATACCTTAGCTGACAGGGTAGATGATATGAAGAAAGCAGGAATTCCTGCTGCAGGATCAGTAGAGGACATGGCAGCAGAGGCAGATATTGTTGTGGATTGTACGCCTGGAGGGGTTGGGGAGAAGAACAAAGCACTCTATGAGAAAGCAGGTGTTAAGGCGATCTGGCAGGGTGGCGAAGATCATGAACTTGCAGGCTGTTCATTCAATGCAGAGGCAAATTATGCAGAAGCACTTGGCAGGGACTTCGTAAGGGTTGTATCCTGTAACACAACAGGTCTGTGCAGGGTTATCTATCCACTTGACCAGGAATATGGAGTAAAGAAGGTAAGAGTAACGCTTATGAGGAGGTCTGCAGATCCGAATGATATAAAGACCGGACCTATAAATGCTATTATACCAAATCCTATCAAACTTCCTTCACATCACGGCCCTGATGTAAAATCCATCATGCCTCACATTAACATTACATCAACAGCTGTAAAGCTTTCAACCACACTGATGCATGTCCATACACTTAACATGGAACTTGAGAAGGACTGTACAAGTGAAGATGTAAAGGATCTTTTCGCAAAGCAATCCCGTATACGATTCATAGAACAGGGTATCAGTTCAACTGCCGAAATAATGGAACTTGCAAAAGATATCGGACGCCCAAGAGGTGACATGTGGGAGAATTCAGTCTGGAAGGATTCTGTTACAATGTATGAAGGAGAACTTTACTTCTTCCAGGGTATTCATCAGGAATCTATTGTCATTCCGGAGAATGTGGATGCTATCCGAGCTATGATGGAGCTTGAAAAGGACGGCGCAAAGTCTATAGCAAAGACCAACAAGGCAATGGGACTTTAATTTAGTCTTACCAAACCTTAGTAGTTTACATGCACGTGCGCAGTGATTTCCTGGAACTGAGTGAAAGGATAGCAGAAGCGGTGCATGTCTCTATCAGGGATATTGTCGGCACATCTGAGGCCGGCAAAACCCTTTATACCGGTGCCGATGGCACACCTACGAAACTCATAGATGACGTTTCGGAAAAAGCTATTTTTGAAATTCTGGGAAATGAAGATAGTCCTTTCAGAATTATCAGTGAAGAAGCCGGAGAAAAGATCGTAGGTAAGTCTCCTGAGCTTCCAGAACTGACAATTATAATCGACCCTATAGATGGCACTTATAATGCTGTACAGGGAATTCCATTTTATAGCGTTTCACTTGCCATAACATCAACTGACCTTAACAACATAATATTCGGATACGTTCAGAACCTTGCCAACGGGGATACATTTTATGCGGAAAATGGTAAAGGGGCTTATTATAATGGTGCAAAACTGAAAGCATCTGATAATTCGGATATTCGTAAGTTCTGTGTCAGTGTTTATGGTTACAGACGCAACATTGTGGCTGCATCAAGTATTTCCGGGAATGTAAGAAGGACCAGGTCATTTGGAAGTGTAGCTCTGGATCTATGTTATATTGCGGCAGGAAAAATTGATGCTTTTGTAGATGTCAGAGGTACAATGCGTATTACTGATATTGCAGCTGGCAAGCTCATTATAGAGGAAGCCGGGGGAATTGTTACCGATGGAGACGGTGACTCTTTAAAGTTAGAGAACCAATTATTAAACAGGGTTTGTGTGATTGCATCTAACGGACGTGCACATGAGAGTATCTTAAAGCTTTCAACAGGGATGATAAATGAAGGTAAGTAAAATAGGTATCGTATCGCGATTTGACCAGCAGGATGCTCTTGATATGGTCAGGAAGATCTATGATGAGTTCAACTCAAAAGTGGAAATCTTCTTTTCACCAAAGACTGGAAAACATCTTGGTATCACAGAGAATTGTCTTCCGGTTGAGCAGATGCAAAGTGCAGGTGTACAGCTCATTATTTCAGTTGGAGGAGATGGTACAGTACTTCGCAATATTTCAAAGATGAAAGACCCTCTCCCTGTTCTGGGAATAAATATGGGAACACTGGGTTTTCTGGTAGATGTTCCTCCTGAGGATGCCATAAAGGATATTGCTGATGTTCTAAAAGGTTTCAGTTACACGGAGCGTTCACGTCTGAGTGTTCATTTAAATGATAGACGATTGCAGGATGCAACAAATGAGATAGTTCTTATCACTGCAAGACCGGCAAAGATACTCACTTTCAGAATTGCGATTGATGATTCGGAAATAGAGGATATGAGGGCCGATGGTATTGTAGTTGCAACACCCACCGGCTCAACGGCCTATGCAATGAGTGCAGGAGGGCCAATTGTAGATCCACGTGTGGATGCTTCGATCATTGTGCCCATAGCTCCTTTCAAGTTGTCTTCAAGACCATGGATCGTACCTGGAAATAGTAATATCAAAGTAGAAATGACAATTCCTGAAAAAGAAGCTGCACTTGTAATCGATGGGCAGCATTCTTACAATATGAAGGAAAATGATGTTGTTACAGTTACCAGGGCTGAGAATCCGGCAAGGTTTGTGAGCAGTTCTATTAACGGATTCTATGAAAAGGTGCAGAGCAAACTATCATGAAGTTTAAGTTTGCGCAACCTTTGGTGTGACTCTCTTTTAGATAGAAAATACATAAAATCAGCATAAAACTGCCTTCTAATTTCTAAATAAACATTGCTCTTAGACATTTGAGGAAAAACCGGAAATTATCTTAAAAAACCTAACAGTTATATAATGGAACTGGAAATTGACCAGCAATCAATGGAGTCAAAAGCATGTCAGAAAATAAAGATTACTCAAGAAACAAGCTTATGGATTATTTGAATTTGCCACCTCTTGATATTGAGATCTGTGATGTGACACTCAGGGACGGTGAGCAGACACCTGGAGTGGTCTTTACAAGGGAGGAAAAGATTGCCCTTGCTACAAAGCTTGACTCAGTTGGCGTTGATATTATCGAGGCAGGTTTTCCGGTGGTTTCTACATCTGAAAAGGATGTTGTGAAAGAGATTGCCAATATGGGACTCAATGCCAGAACATGCTGTCTTGCCAGGTCAAGGGTAAGTGATGTTGAAGTTGCAGTTGACTGTGATGTCGATTTTATCAGTATATTCATTGCAATGTCAGACCTGCATCTAAAGTACAAATATCATAAAAGCTGTGAAGAGATGTTCGCAGCTGCAATGGAAGCTGTTCAGTATGCAAAGGACCACGGAGTTGGTGTTAGATTCGCAGCAGAAGATGGTACCAGGACTGATATTGAAGTTCTCAAAACGGCATTCAAGGCCGCTGAGGAATACAAGGTGGATTATGTGAGCATTGCAGATACAATTGGTATACTGAATCCAAGCAGCGCATACTATCTTGTAAGTGAGATCAAAAAAGTCGTAAACACTCCGATCTGTATCCACTGTCACAATGATCTTGGAATGGCAACGGCAAATACCCTTGCTGCAGCAGAGGCAGGTGCCAAGCAGCTTCATACAACTGTAAATTCAATTGGGGAGCGTGCCGGAAATGCTTCACTTGAAGAGGTGCTTGTTGCACTCAGGATACAGTATGGAATTGACAGGTATGATACTACTAAACTGACAGAACTGTCAGAAATGGTGAACCAGTATTCCGGTCTCCGACCTTCAGTTACCAAGGCAATTGTTGGCGAACATGCATTTTCACATGAATCTGGAATCCATGTTTGCGCTATTCTTGAGGAACCACGTACCTATGAACTGTTCAGTCCTGAAATGGTAGGTGGAAAGCGTCATCTCATTGTAGGCAAACACACAGGAATGAAAGCCCTGAAAGGTATTGTAGAAGAGATGGGTCATAAACTTTCCAAGGAGGAGCTTACCGTACTTCTTGACAGGATCAAGAACTGTACCGATACGAAACATGGTATTTCTCCTTCCAGACTGGAAGCTATGATCAATGAAACTAAAAATCAATAAAAAGCATTAATAATCAATTAATGCCTCTTTTTTTCTATGAGTTTTTCGGCCGACATCATTGTCAGCAGTATACTCAATATCGTCATCATCTTCCTCCTCGAAATGTGAATCATCGTAGTAGTTCATTTCATCATTTTCCAGTAAGATGACATAGTCTGCTGAATTTCTAAGGGCAGTGGAAAATCCGGGTTCTACGCCAAAAATGATTGTTTCTTTTCCATGTTCATTGGCTTTGTTCAGAAGCGGTTTGAAATCCGCATCCCTGGTAACCAATGCCATGGTGTCGATCGTTGGATTATAGACAAGTTCCATTCCTTCCACGGCAAGCCTGACATCCACATCGCTTGAACATATGATAGGTTCAAATCCGTTGTTCTCAATGGCTTCCACAAGTTTATCAGATGCGTACTGGTTCAGAAATACTCGTCCTATTTTGACATTACCGTACTCCTTCAGCACATCCCTGATCTCTTCCAGATTTACATTGAACTCCTTGCGGAGCACGTTAGGGCCATCGACAAGAAGACCAATACTTCGCCTCCCGGTCTCTTTCTTTGTACTAAGGTATTTGACTATTGAATTAAGTCCTGTTTTAACATTGGCCATGATGCCTCACTATAATTATGAATACATGTCATTACCGGAAAATTGTTTTCCGATAGTTTTGATAATTTTGATAATATACTAGGCTTATATTGATAAATATTATAATTGTTAATAATGGGGTAACATCTAATTTAATATAATAATTACTGATATGCCCCTGTAATGGCACTATTTAATAGTTTACTATAATATTATCCGCTTTGTTGCAGCAAAAGGGTCTTAATGATCCATAATCTCTGCAAGATAATGCTTTTTAATATCTGATCGTGACCTGGTTTCATCACCAAGGATGAAGTAGTTTACAAACCTCCCACCAATTCTTTTTCTTGTAAAAAGAATTTCACCGCCATCTTTTATAAACATATCCATTACTTCTTCAAACCGGGCTTTTTCCATGTCTGAAAGTTCAATAAGACTTTCACCATCAAGAAGCCAGTTGTAAACTCTAAGTAAGTGTACTTCCCTTACACGTTTCAGGCCATCGGTATCTTTAAAATCGTCTACATAGACCGACCTTTTAAGTTCAGGTGACCAGCCAGCCAGTTTTTCCTGCATGTCAATGAACTGGATAGGTATTACCTCGCCTTCTTCCGGCCGTGGGAAAAGTCTGGCAAGGTGAGAGGCTGCAGCCAACAGATCACCTTCTTCTGTAGTACATATTGTCATAGTTATAGCGTATCTGCGCTCTTCTTATCCTGCTTCCCAGAAGAAGTCCCACCAGGGCCCCACTAAGATGGGCTGTATGGGCGATCATATCATTTGATCCCAGCAGGAAGAAGTCCAGAAGTACGAATAATATAAGTGCATACGTTATCGGCATCGGGATGAAGTATACATATACTTTTATGTCGGGCGCTATAATTGCAAGGGCTGCAAATATTCCCATAATTGCACCACTGGCTCCGACAACCGGGGTATAGGGGCTGCTACTGGTCAGTGTATATGCAATGGCAGCCACAAGGCCCGCAGTGAAATATACATATATGAATATTTTCTTTCCGGCTCTTCTTTCCAGTTCCGGTCCGAAGAAAAACAGGACCAGCATATTGAAGAATATGTGTGTGAAACCTGCGTGGATAAACATGTGGGTTACAAGAGTCCAGGGTCTTTGCAATACTAATGCCGGTACCAGCTGGAACAACTGCGTATATCCGGGTATCACTTGCTGAAGTATGAAGGAGAAGATGCACAGATATATGATGGCCATTGCGGGGCTGCTCTTCATGGAGTACTTAATGTTATTTCCAACACCTTTCACTGCGCTCTTTGCTGCATATTTTGCAGTGCTCTTTAAAGCGTCTTTGAATATGTCATCAGTACTATTATTAGCTCCATAGCCAGAACTTCCGCTACTAAATCCATCTTTTTTTAGCTGCTCCAGGCCTTCACAAGCATGCTGCTCAGGGAGTCTGTGTCTGGAACAAAACGTTTTACCGCAAAAACGGCATTTAAAAGGAATAGCTTCTTCTTTGCCACATATCCAGCATTTTTTGTCCAAATGATTCACCGTGATTTAAATGCTTCTTAAATGCTCCTTTATGGTAGAACGGCATTAAATAAAACCGTTTCCGAAAAACACACGATTACAGGGTATCGTATATCAAGAATAATCGTGACAGTTATCGGAACACTTATATGTTAAAATCGTATATTGTTGTCACTTATTACTCATATGTACGTATATACCCTTTTGGCCAGACTCTTGATGTGAAACATTGGAGGAATGGTAACAAATAATCATGATAAATTCCAGAAACTTTTTTATAGGGGATAGTGTTATTAGAATATCCTACACTACAGTTTCATAAATATTACGAATTGTTAAATTGGTAATAATCTATAATAATATAGTGTTTTTTCGTAGCACTTCTACATCTACAAAAGGAGGACAAAACAAACATGAGCGACTTAGAAACTGGACACTTTTCCATTGATGATTTGGAAAACGTTCAGATCACAATCGGCAAGATCGTAGGTGCCATTGAGAAAAAGGCGAAAGAAGAAGGAGTTGAAGTAGGTCCAACTCCAAAGCCTGGCATCTCTGGTCTGAGAGACTGGGACTATACACTTCTGTCACGTTACCAGCCAGTTTACACACCAGTCTGTGACCAGTGTTGTTACTGTACCTTTGGTAAATGTGACCTTTCAGACAACAAGGAAGGTGCATGTGGTATCAATATGGAAGCACACCAGGCACGTGAAACCCTGCTCAGGGTAATTACCGGTGCAGCTGCACACGCAGGACACGGACGTCACATCCTTCACCACCTGATACACCTATACGGTGAGGACAAGCCCATAGAGGTAGGTCCTTCAAACCTGATAGCACCAAATACACAGGCTGTAACAGGTATCAAGCCTGAGACACTTGGTGACCTTGAAGAAGTTATGGACTATGTTGAGGAACAGCTCACACAATTGCTTGCAACAATCCATGCAGGTCAGGAAGGAGCAGCAATCGACTTCGAGTCAAAGATCCTTCACGGTGGTATGCTTGACCACGTAGGTATGGAAGTATCAGACCTTGCTCAAATCTCCTGTTTAGGAATGCCAAAGTCAGACCCTGAAGCTCCTCTTGTAGAGATCGGAATGGGCTGTATTGACTCAAGCAAGCCAGTACTTGTCGTGATTGGTCACAATGTAGCAGGTGTTACTAACATTATGGATTACATACATGATCACGGTCTTGAGGACAAGATGGAACTTGCAGGACTTTGCTGTACTGCGATCGACATGACACGTTATCAGACAGACCAGGGCCAGAAGCCACAGGCAAAAGTCATCGGTACCCTTGCAAAGGAACTCAAGATGATAAGGTCTGGTGTTCCTGATGTAATCGTTGTAGATGAACAGTGTGTCAGGGCAGATGTCCTTGATGAAGCTAAGAAACTCTCTATCCCTGTAATTACTACTAATGAAAAAATCATGTACGGCCTGCGCAACAGGTCAAAAGACAGTGCTGCAGACATTATTGAAGACCTTTCAACCTTCAAAGAGCCGGGAGCACTCATTCTTGATTTCGATGTTCTCGGAGAAGTTGCACCTGAGCTTGCAATAAAGATGTCAAAGATACGCGAGGAAATGGGCATCAAGGCACTTCCAAGCGAGGAAGAGCTCCAGGAGCTTTCTGCAAAGTGTGTCCAGTGTGGCGCATGTGAAATGGACTGTCCGGACAACCTTCCGATCATGGCAGCAATGAGGGCAGGAGTTGACAAGGACTTCAGCAAGTTCGAGTATTTGCATGACAAATGTATCGCCTGTGGACGCTGTGACCAGGCATGTCCAAAGGATATTCCTGTACTTAATATGATAGAGAAGGCATCCCAGAAACTCATCCGTGAGGAGAAGGGCCTTATGCGTGCCGGAAGAGGTCAGATCAGTGACCCTGAGATCCGTGAGGAAGGTGTAAACCTTGTACTGGGAACAACACCTGGTATTGTTGCAATGGTAGGATGTTCCAACTATCCGGATGGAACAAAGGACCTCTACACTGTAGCAGATGAAATGCTCAAGAGAAACTACATCGTTGTAATGTCAGGTTGTTCTGCAATGGACCTTGGTATGTACAAGAACGAAGATGGTGAGACCCTTTATGAGAAGTATCCGGCAAAGTTCCTTGCAGGTAACCTCATTAACGTAGGTTCATGTGTTTCAAACTCACACATAACAGGAACAGCAATCAAAGTAGCTGCAATCTTCGCACAGAGAAATGTGTCCGGTAACTACGAAGAGATTGCCGATTACATCACAAACCGTATCGGTGCTGTCGGTGTTGCATGGGGTGCATACTCCCAGAAGGCAGCATCTATCGCATCAGGATGTAACAGGCTTGGTATCCCTGTAGTTGTAGGGCCACACGGTTCCAAGTACAGAAGGGCGCTTATAGGTAAGCCTTACAAGGAAGATGACTGGAAGGTATATGATGCAAGAGATGGTTCTGAAATGCCAATACCTGCATCACCTGAGTTCCTGCTCACAACTGCAGAAACTATAGAAGAGCTTCTTCCAATGCTTGCAAAGAACTGTATCCGTCCATCTGACAACAATATGGGAAGGATGATCAAACTCACTCACTACATGGAGCTCAGTCAGAAATACCTTGGTCACAGACCGGATGACTGGTACAAGTTCGTAAGGACAGAAACAGACCTCCCACTTGCAAAGCGTGAAGAGCTACTTAAGATCCTTGAGGCAGAACATGGATGGGAAATCGACTGGAAGCGCAAGAAGATCCTTTCAGGCCCATCAATGAAATCAGATGTTTCAGCCCAGCCAACAAATGTCAAGAGACTCTGCAAGGAGGGATGCTAAAATGGTGGACACAACCAAGAACACCCAGATATACACAACATGGGGAAGAAAAATGGCAAAACCTGTCAATCCAAATGTGGCAGGCAAAATGATTGCCAAGGCAAAGAGGCCTCTTCTTGTTGTAGGTTCAGAGATCCTCAAAGATGAGAAGCTTGTAGAGAAGACAATTGCCATTGCAAAGAAGGGTATCCCGGTAGCTGCTACCGGTCACTCTATCACTGCATTGGTTGACAAGGATGTCGATGCAAAATACATAAATGTTCATTCACTTGGTCACTTCCTGGGAGATAAGAACTGGGCAGGTCTTGACGGACAGGGTCCTTATGACACAGTTATTTTCCTCGGACACAAGAAATACTATCTTGACCAGGTGCTTGCAGGTCTTAAGAATTTCACAGATCTGAAGAACCTTGCAATTGAGAGACATTTCATGCAGAACGCTACACTGTCCTTTGGTAACCTGAAACCAGAGGTGCACCTTGAAGCGCTTGACGAATTAATTGAGAATATTTAATTTTTTGTGACAATACGGAGAACTAATCATGGCAGATGAATTCCCTTTTGAAATATCTCCTATGTTTGAAGGAGAGAGGATTAGAAAAGACGGTATGTACGTGGAACTCGGCGGTCCTAAATCCAAAGGATTCGAGCTTGTAAGGGCAGCAGAGATGAGTGAAGTTGAGGACAACAAGTTCACACTCATCGGTCCTGACCTTTCAGACATGGAAGAAGGTTCAAGATATCCTCTTGCAATGGTCTACAAGATCGCAGGAGAGCTTGTGGAAGCTGACCTTGAGTCAATCGTTGAAAGAAGGAACCACGAATTCCAGAACTACATACAGGGTTTCATGCACCTTAACCAGAGAGACGATGTCTGGATGAGGGTAAGCAAGGATGCTGTTGCAAAGGGCATGACCTCATTCGAGTCCGTTGCAAAGGCTATCATGATGCTCTTTAAGAATGAGCTTCCATTCATAGAGGCTGTAGAGGCTATTTACATTACAGATGAAGCTGAGATCGACAAGGAGATCGACAACGCAAGAGCAGTTTATAAGGCAAGGGACGAAAGGACCCGTGACCTTCACGATGAGGATGTTGACACATTCTACGGATGTACTCTCTGTGCATCATTCGCTCCAACCAACGTTTGTGTCGTTACACCGGACAGGATCTCACTTTGTGGTGCTATCAACTGGTTCGACGGAAGGGCAGCTGCTAAGGTAGACCCTGAAGGTCCTCAGTTCGCAATTCCAAAGGGCGATGTCATTGACGCAGAATCCGGAGAATACACCGGTGTCAATGAAGCAGCAAAGAGACTTTCAAGTGGCGAATACGACCGTATCAAGCTCCACTCATTCTTCGAGTACCCACACACATCCTGTGGATGTTTCGAGGTAGTAGGTTTCTACATCCCTGAAGTAGATGGTATCGGATGGGTAGACAGGGACTTCGCAGGCACAGCACCAAATGGTCTCCAGTTCTCAACCATGGCAGGACAGACAGGTGGAGGTAAGCAGGTTGTTGGCTTCCTTGGAATCGGTGTCAATTACTTCCGTTCACCAAAGTTCATCGAAGCAGATGGTGGTTGGGACAGAGTTGTATGGATGCCAAAGATGCTCAAGGACAAGGTAGTCAACGATATTCCTGAAGATATCCGCGACAAGATTGCAACCGAAGAGGATGCAGCAGATGTTGAGAGCCTCAGGAACTTCCTCAAGGACAAGGAACACCCAATTCTTGAGAGATGGGTAGAGGAAGAGGAGGAAGCACCAGAAGAGGAAGAGGCAACTGAAGCAGCTCCACAGGCTGGATTTGCTGCTCCACAGATGATGCAGATGCCAGGCAACTTCATGCCGTCCATGCCTATGATGAGCGGCGGTGGATCAGGCGGCGTCAAGATCGTCCTTAAGAACGCAAAGGTAAGCATCGAAAAAGTGATCATTAAGAAACAGGACTAAGAGAGGTCTTCTGTGGCTAAGATTATTGCAGTAACAGGTAAAGGCGGAACAGGGAAGACGGCAACGACCAGTCTTCTCATTCGCCACCTTACAAAGGGTGACAAGGTAGTCCTTGCCGTTGATGCGGACCCTGATACAAATCTTCCGGAAACTCTCGGGTGTGATACTACCAAAACAATTGGTGACATCAAAGAGTACATGCATGAAGAACGTGATAACCTTCCTCCTGACATCAACAAGGAATCAATATTAGAAGGGAAACTCTATGAGATTCTTGAAGAGATGCCGGGATATGACCTGCTGGTCATGGGAAGGCCTGAAGGTTCAGGATGTTACTGTTATGTTAACAACCTGCTTCGTGGTATCATGAACAAGCTCGTGGCAAACTATGATATACTTATCATCGATGCTGAAGCCGGTCTGGAACATTTCAGCAGGAAAATTTTCAGGAACGTTGATGACCTTGTAGTTGTTACGGATGGTTCACGCAGGGGTCTTAGGACCGCTGAGCGTATCAGGGAACTTGTGAACGAGTTGGAAACCGATGTTTCCAACATCTATGTTATTGCAAACAAGGTCACAGATGCAAACCGTGAGAGGATCTCCAGTACTGCTGAAGAACTCGGTCTTGAACTAATAGGAATGATTCCTGTGGACGAGATGATAGTGGAAAGAGATCTCGCCGGGGAACCTTTATTTGATCTTCCTGACAATTCCGTTGCAGTACAGGAAGTTGAAAAAATCGCTCAGAAACTTGGTTTGTAACAAATATATCATAAGGTGGAATGCACATGACAAAGAAAATGAAATTATCACAGCTCAGTGATATGTTGCAGGACCTCAATGTGGAATCACTTGAAGGTGTGACCATTGAAGGTGACATTGAGCTTAATATAACAGGCGGTGGCGGACTTAACCCTGCACTTGCCTATGCTATCGGAAGTGAGATATCACAGATCTCTCTTCACATGGCAAACATTGGAAGGATACTTGGATTCCCTGCTGAACAGCTGTTCGCATCTGCTTTTGGAATGGCAGAGGCACCACAGGCAGGACAACTCCCAACTTCTCCTAAGATACAGGAACTTCTTGCTTCCAAATTCGAGGTTGCAAAGGTAGATAACTGGAAGAACCCGATCCAGGAAGTAACACTTGGTGCAACATCAGGTGACGGTGGTTCAAGAAAGAGCACCGTAACCATTGGTGGGGAGAACGCACTTCCATATTACTTCGATGCTGAAATGCCACACAGAAACTACGTCACAATGGACGTTTTCGACATGCCAATCGGTATGGCAAAGGCAGTAAAGGGGAACTATGAAGATGTTATCAACGACCCTGCCGAATGGGCAAAGAAGGTCGTGCGTGACTTTAACGCAGACATGGTAACAATTCACTTAATTTCAACTGACCCGCTCATCAACGACACCCCTGCAAAGGAAGCAGCAAAGGTTGTCGAGGATGTACTCCAGGCAGTTGACGTACCAATCGTTATCGGTGGTTCAGGTAACCCTGAGAAGGACCCTGAAGTACTCGAGAAGGCAGCAGAAGTTGCAGAAGGAGAAAGAGTACTCCTTGCATCCGCAAGTCTGAACCTTGACTACGAGAGGATTGCAAAGGCAGCCATGGACTACGGACATAATGTACTTTCCTGGACACAGCTTGAGATAAACGCTCAGAAAGAGCTTAACAGGAAGCTTATGAAGCAGTGTAATGTCCCAAGGGAAAGAATTGTAATGGACCCAACCACAGCAGCACTGGGTTACGGTCTTGACTACGCTTACACTAACATGGAGCGTATAAGACTTGCGGGTCTTATGGGCGACGACGAACTGACATTCCCAATGTCATCCGGTACCACCAATGCATGGGGTGCCCGTGAGGCATGGATGGTCTCATCACCACTCAACCAGGATTCTGACTGGGGACCAAGGGAATACCGTGGACCTATCTGGGAGATTGTCACAGGTCTTGCACTCTCACTTGCAGGTAACGATATGTTCATGATGATGCACCCAACATCCGTACAGGTGCTCAAAGAGATCACACAGACACTCTACGGCTCCATCGAGTCCGAAGAGATAGACATTACCAACTGGATTGGAGCGGAGGTGTGATAAATGAAAATTAACAGTCCACTCGAAGCTTACAAATTCCTGCCAGCCACTAACTGTGGAGAATGTGGTGAAGCTACATGTATGGCTTTTGCAGCACACCTTATCGACAGGTCACACAAACTGACCGACTGTAAGCCTATCCTTGAAGAAAAGTTCAAGAAGAAATACGAAGAGCTCGATGCACTCCTTGCTCCTGAGATCAGGGAAGTCGAGATCGGTGTCGGTGACAAGATCGCAAAGATCGGTGGAGACGATGTTCTCTACAGGCACAAACTTACATTCTTCAACCAGACACAGTTCGCATATGATGTAACCGACAGCATGGATGAGAAGGACCTCGTTGAGAGGGTGAACTACATCCAGGACTTCAAGAAGTTCTATGTAGGTAACTTCCTCACCGTGGATATGATCGCAGTACGCTGCACATCCAAAGACCCTGCAAAGTTTGCAGCAGCTGTCAAAAAGGTTATTGAAACAACAGACCTGCCAATTATTCTCTGTTCATTCGATCCTGCAGTCTTAAAGGCTGGTCTTGAGGCATCCAAAGGAAGAAACCCACTGCTCTATGCAGCAAACAAGGACAACTGGAAGGAAGTCGGGGAACTTGCGCTTGAGTACGATGTACCTGTAACACTCTTTGCACCAGATGACCTTGACATGCTTAAGACACTGGCAAAGACCTTTGCAGCAATGGGTACCGAGAAACTTGTACTCGATCCTGGAACGTATCCGACCGGCAAGCAGCTCAAAAAGACCTTTACAAACTTTATCAAGGTACGCAGGGCTGGAATTGACGGTGACCGCGAGATCGCTTACCCGATTATGGCAGTTCCATTCACAGCATGGATGGCACACGATGACCCTGTAAGTGCTTCTTACTGGGAAACTGTGGTTGCTTCAGTATTTACCATCAAGTATGGTGATATAATGATTCTCCACAGCACAGAGCCTTATGCAATGCTCCCTGAACTGCACATCCGTGATACTATCTACACTGACCCGAGAAAGCCGGTCACAGTAGATCCGGGTATGTACAAGGTAGGAGAGCCAACTGCAGATTCACCAGTTCTCGTCACAACCAACTTCGCTCTTACATACTACACAGTAGAGAGTGACATCGCATCCAACAAGATCGACTGTTTCCTCTGGGCAATCGATACCGACGGTATCGGTGTAGAGGCTGCAGTAGCTGGTGGACAGCTTACTGCTGAGAAGATCAAGAAGGGAATCGAGGAATCCGGATTTGATCTGAAGAAGGACACAACACACAACACCGTTGTTATCCCTGGACTTGCGGCACGCCTGCAGGGTGATGTGGAAGATGCAACAGGTGCTAATGTGATGGTAGGTCCTGCAGACTCAGGTAGGATCCCTGGCTGGATGGAAAAGAACTGGCCACCACAGAAGAAATGAAATTACAACTCTAAAATGCTTTGGAAGATGCTATGATCTTTGCATAGCATCTATTCCTTCATTTTTTGTCTATCATTTTTGTATTTTGATCAATTTGAAAATAATTTTTGAACAATAATTTATTATACTATTTGTATGTCGTTTTATCTTGGGATAAAATGGACTTGATTGTAAGAACTCACAACAGCATCGAACTTACACGTAATGGGATGCATTGTGTCATTATGGGTGACATTGAGGATGTGAAAGATGAGCACATTGAAAAGATGGCAGAATGGGCAAACTGTTTGTGGGATTATTCTAAAATAAGCATGTGGAAAAAATCAGAGTCAATGAGTTCTGGTTATTTTATACGTGACAGTGAGAAAGGGCAATATAAAGTTCATGTTCTAGATGATAAGCAAAAAGCAGATATCTTTGGTGGTGCCAGGAAGAATAGTCCTCAAAAGCTTGATAACTGGGATAAAAAAGAACTACTTGCTTACGTGGACTGGTTCATAGAATAATATAAACAGACTGCGGTTTTGTTTTGTATTAAAAACCGCAATCATCGATCAATATTTCCTGGAAATATTCATTGTTCAGATCTGCAGTTATCTTTGATTCAAGATAATTCAGGAATTCACATTTTCCTGTTCTCTGGAAAATAATGCAGCTTGTACAATAGATCTTTTTGTTCTCCTCAGAATACCCAAGTTCTTCTATCATACACATGCTTTTACTCCGTCTTCATTTATTCTTATCGTTACCATATCTTTTGCGGCAGTGATCCTTCCACAATCCTTACAGTAGTAGAATACATTTGATCCTATCAACTGTCTTTTAAGTTTGGTATTGCAAAATTCACAGCACAGATTTTCTTCTCTTTTCATGTTTCTTCCACGCTTAAAATTGGCAATTATAGGCCGATATGTCTGCTTTTACTTTGCACCCATTCCACCTATCATGAAACGTGCAAACTCTATGTCTTCTTCATCCATGTTGTTTCTATAATGACCGTTCTTTATCAGCTTGAGCCCGGTTTCAGGTGTGTCTGCTGTGAGATTTGTATTATTTGTATATATTTCCATACACTTTTTGATATTTTTCATTTATTTCTCTCCTTTTTTCTTATCTCAAGCTCTAATACTCCACGCACAGATATATACAAGATGCATGTAATCTATTTATATATGTGAAATATATATAGATTATTGTTTTTCGGCATTTTTTTGATAAGCAAATTATAAACTTTGTTGATTTGTTTTTAAGAATATCTTTGTATTTGTACTGCATCTGCCACTGAATAATTCATGGGGCCTGCATAAGCACATATTTAATATATTTATTATTATGTATTCTATTATATATAATAACTGGTCAGTTCACATAATTGAATTATGTATAAATAGTGAGATAGCACATCCTATACTGGAGAATTATCATGAGTCAAGTATTTTTCAAACCCTCAGAAAATATTGGTCCGATGAACACACAGATCGATCAGATAACTGACCTGTTCCCGGCAATATCGCCAGTTTCTGAAGGTGATATAGTTGCCATAAAAATACATCCTGGAGAATTAGGAAACACTACTTATGTTCGTCCGGTGATTATAAAAACGGTAGTAGACCTCGTTAAAGAAGCAGGTGGCATTCCCTTTGTCACAGATACTACCGTACTTTATCCCAGTAAGAGATTTAATGGTGCAGATGTTCTTTATACGGCTGCGACCAATGGTTTCACTTTAGGAACTATGGGTGCTCCATTTATCTGTGCTGATGGTCTCCGTGGCGATGATTCTGTTTCTGTTGATATAGGTGGGGAAGTGATTGACAGTATTACAGTTGCATCTGCAATAGCAAGCGCAGATTCCATGATCGTGATATCTCATTGTAAAGGACATCCCGCATCAGGTTTTGGTGCTGCTGTTAAGAACTTAGGGATGGGATGTCTGGACAAGGCAGGAAAAACTGCAGTGCATGAGGTTGGAATACCATCAATTGATATTGAGAAATGTACAGGCTGTAGAAAGTGTGTTAAAACATGTCCCTGGGATGCAATTTCTATGGAAGATGGCAAGGCCCGTGTTAATCGCGATCTTTGTCATGGTGAATTAGCATGTTTTGCCAGTTGCAATTTTGGTGCAATTATCCCTCCTGCGGATGCTCCGGTAAGGATGCAGGAAAGACTTGGTGAAGCAGCTTTTGGTCCTGTAAAGGTCCTTCCTGAGAAAATAGGGTACATAAACTGGATATTTGACCTGACACCGGGATGTGACTGTTTCAATTTCTCATCTCCTGTTTTTGCAGGTGATATTGGAATTACTGCATCTAAGGATCCTGTTGCTCTTGATAAGGCCAGCCTTGATCTTGTTAATGAAAGGATGAAGCATGACGGAGGAGGTTGTGTCAACAACGTGTGGGGAATAGATCCGATGATCCATCTGGAATATGCTGAGAAGATAGGCGTTGGAAGCATGAAATACGACCTGATACGTAAATGATGTTTACCTGGGATATAATCAGAAAATAAGAAGAAAGATGTCAGAACAGAAATATATCTAAGCGAAAACAATATCTAACTAAGCATGGTATCAGAGCCGATGAACAATACCGTATGTCCCAAATGCGGAAAGCCGACGACAAAACTGTTTCAGGGTAAATGCAAGGAGTGTTTTCTGGAGAACTTTACTCTTGCTGAAATTGCACCTGTGCTTCATGCAAAGCTATGTCCTACCTGCGGTGCCCGTAACGTAAAGAACAAATGGGTGGACCAGGGCAGTCTTGAAGAGATAGTCATTCACACAGCAGAGGATGCTCTCTTTGTGCATGAGATGGCAGAGGACATAGAGATATATATTGAGCCAAGGGCACTGACACCTTACATGTATAAGGTGCACATTGAAGTCGATGCTTTGTTACTTGATGAGATGTTCCATCAGGAACTTGAAACAGAAGTTCGTGTGGTCCGTGAATCATGTGACATGTGCAGCCGCATATCCGGCGGATATTTTGAGGCTATCATACAGATCCGTGCAACCAATCGTATTCCTGGTGATGAAGAAAAACAAGAATGTATCAATATAGCTAATTCCGTTCTTGAAAGACTTGTTAATAAAGGAGACAGGCTTGCTTTCATCTCCAGTTCACTTGAAATCAAGGAAGGTGTCGATCTTTATGTCGGCTCTTCCAATGCTGCGAAGCATATCTGCAAGGAAATAAATTCCCGTCTGGGTGGCAGTTTCACAGAATCTGCCTCTTTGCAGGGAAGAAAAGATGGAAAGGATATGTATCGTATAACCTATTCCCTGAGGCTTCCGGAATTTATGCCACAGGATATTATCGATTACAAGGGCAGGATCATAGAGATACGGAAATTCTCTAAAAATGTGACAGGAATGGATGTCGAAACAGGTGCTCGTTTTACAGCTACTCCTGATGAGCTGCAGGGAGCAACACTAATCGCAAAGAGAAATGATCTTCCAAAAACAATGCTTGTTGCAATAGAAAATGATGACCTGATGGTACTTGATCCGGATACATATGAAACGGTAACAGTCAAGAGACCTGTTATGTTCTCGGCAGAACCTGGAACTGAGGTACCTGTTGTCAAGACAGAAAAAGGTCTTCTTGCCATTGCCGATCTGTCGTGATCAAGAGTTGTCATTCTTTTGTTTGTGGGAATATGATAAATATACTTGTAATTGGTTTCAGCACCCGTAATATTGTATGTTCCGGTTCCAGGGCCGGTTACAATATGTACGCTATCGATGCTTTTTGCGATCATGATCTACAGCAATGTGCCAGGGATTTTGCAAAACTGGATATTGATGAAAGTTTTGACGCGAGCAAAATAAGTCTGGATGAGATCTCAGAGCTTATCGAGGGGTTCGGTGTGGAATTCGACGCTATTATCCCTGGTTCAGGTTTTGAGACAATAGGACTTGAAAGACTTCCATATTGGATTCTCGGAAATGATCCCCGTATAATGGCAGAGGTATCTGACAAACATCTGTTTTCTATTTTTCTGAAAAAAAGAGGGGTAGCACATCCTGAAACCGTGCTTCTTCATGATATTGGAATGCTTGAGTTTCCGATAATGGTAAAACCTGCCTGTTCTGGTGGTGGAATATTCAACATGAAAGTCGAAAGCCCGGAAGATCTGTTGCTACTGGGGAATAGACTGAAGAAAGCAGGAATGCCGCCCGGAAAGAGCAAAATAATAGCTCAGGAGTTTGTAGAAGGGCTTCCTGTTAGTGTTTCAGTTTTGTCTACAAAGGACAGGGCCGTTGCAATCGCTGTAAATGAGCAGCTTATTGGAACAACCTGGCTTACTGAAATGCCGTTTGCATATTGTGGTAACATAACTCCCTTTGACACGCCGTATGCTTCTGAAATGAAACAGGTAGCTGAAAATATAATACTTGAACTGGGACTTGTGGGCTCTAACGGTGTTGATTTTATTATTACTGAGAGCGGACCTGTTGTTATTGAAGTTAATGCACGTTTCCAGGGAAGTCTGGACAGTGTTGAAATGGCAACAGGAATGAATCTTCTGGAATCTCATCTGAAAGCATTTGAAGGAATTATTGAGATACCTGCTGAAATCACAAGTCTAAAAGAAAAAGGCAGTGTAAATAAGTATGCAGGGCGATGCATTTTGTATTCGGAAAGAAATATGGTGATGACCGAAACTGTCCGGGATATGCTGCTTGAAAGGGATGTATGTGATATTCCTGTTGCAGGTCAGGTTATCGGGCCTAATGAACCTGTAATATCTGTACTAAGTTTTGGAAATGATCGTGATGAAGTTATTTGTGGGATGAAAGATAGCGTCATGTTTATACGTGAATCATTGAATTTACTTGAATCCTGAATAATGACTTCAAACAGGTATTGATGTTTTGTATCGGGCAGAATTTCCAAGCAAAGGTTAATATTTAAGTAAATTGCATTAAACATGCACATCATGAGGTGAAATTTTTTGATAGATTTGAATGATCCGGTTGTCAGAGGTTATCTCGTTCGGCTGGTGGGTGAAGACGGACTGCAGATGATTGAGAATATGCCTGAAGGCGAGGTTACGGATGAACAAATAGCTGAGGCAACAGGGATTTTGCTTAACATTGTCAGAAGAACCCTTTTTATCCTTAATGAGAACAAACTTGCAATATGCAGGCGTGAGCGGGACTCCAGCAGTGGATGGCTTACTTACCTCTGGACACTTGATATGACCGATATAGGACCCCAACTTCTTAAAGAGAAGAAAAGACTTGTAAAGAATCTCAAGACCAGGGTTAAGTTCGAAGAGGATAATGTTTTCTATGGATGTCCTGAAGGCTGCATCCGCATGAACTTCAATGAAGCTACTGAATGTGAGTTCCTTTGCCCTTACTGTGGTGAGGATATGATGTATGAGGACAACGCTGAATTTATCAATAAGATAGAAAAGCGTCTTGCATTCCTTGACAGAGAAAAATGATTTCCCGAGAGGCTGCTATTAATATCCTGAATAAATCAGGTTGCAATGAAAAAGTTATAGCTCATTGCATTGCAGTTTCTGATCTTGCCCTTGAGATAGCAAGCGTTCTAAAAGCCCGGGGAAAAGATGTTGATCTGGATCTTGTGGAAATAGGAGGTCTTCTTCACGATCTTGGCAGAGCTCAAAGCCATGGCATCGATCATGCGATCCTTGGTGTCGAACTTGCAAGGTACTATGGTCTTGAACCTGAACTGCAACAGATTATCAAAAGGCATATCGGTGCAGGAATTTCCCGGGATGAAGCAAAGGAAATGCATCTTCCGGATGACGATTACATTCCTGTAACACTGGAGCAGAAGATTGTGGCCCATGCTGATAACCTTTTAGTTGGTACTGAAAGGATATCCATTGACAGGCGTATTCGTAAAATGGAAAAGAAGAATATCAAAAGGGAAAGTATCGAGCGTGTAAAGGCACTTGCTGAGGAAATTGGTATTATACCTGGCAAGGGATAAATATATATATAAAAATTGCTAATGAGTAACTGATGCATTATCATGCATAGCGCATTTTTCAAATTTATTTTCTCATTTTTGTATGAGGTATATTAATGGTTAATGATAAACATTACAAAGGTACAACCACTGTAGGGATAGTTTGCAAAGACGGTGTTGTTCTTGCAACCGAACAGCGTGCAACAATGGGGAATTTCATTGCAAGTAAAACTGCAAAGAAGGTATACCAGATCGATGATAGGGTTGCAATGACCATTGCAGGCTCCGTGGGAGACGCACAACAGATCGTCAGGGTCATGAGTGTGGAGTCTAAGTTGTACAAAATGAGGCGTAAAGAGTCCATGACCATTAAGGGTCTCACAACACTCTTATCCAACATGCTCAGTGGACAGAGATACTATCCTCTTATGGTGCAGCTTCTTGTTGGTGGATATGACAAGAACGGACCTTCAATTTATTCACTTGATGCCCTTGGTGGAAGTATCGAAGAAACAAAAGCTGTGTCTACAGGTTCAGGTTCTCCTTTTGCATATGGTGTACTTGAGGACAGATACAGAGAGAACATGTCCACAGAAGAAGGTGTTGAACTGGCTGTAAGGGCACTTCACAATGCAATGAAGAGAGACTCTGCATCCGGTGAGAACATTGACGTGGTTGTAATTACAAAGGATAAATATACAAGACTTGATATGGATGAAGTTAAGAAAATGAGGGAAGAATTCTAAATCAATTCTAAATCCTTTAATTTCTCATTTAACTAATATTTTCAATATAGTTCTTTTAACTATATCATTTTTTACTTTTTTATAAGGAAGGCTGTTTTAATGGCGGTAGAAGAAGTACTATCTGATCTGAAGAAGAAAATAGAAGAAAAACTACCTAGCGGTACTACTATTTCTAGTGTTGAGTTTGAAGGCCCCCAGCTAGTTGTTTATACAGAAGAGCCCAAAAAGTTTGCAGATAACGGTAATATTGTCAGGAACCTGGCAAAAGCACTGAGGACCCGTATTGTTGTACGTCCTGATCCAAAGGTGCTTATGCCTCCTGAGGAATCAATTGATAAAATATTACAGACCGTTCCGGATGAGTCAGGTGTTTCCAATTATCACTTTGACCTTGATGTGGGTGAGGTTATCATTGAAGCAGAGAAACCTGGTCTTGTAATAGGAAAACATGGAGAGACTTTAAGAGAAATAACTAAAAAGATAGGCTGGACCCCAAAAGTAGTAAGGACGCCCCCTATCAAATCACGTACTGTACAGAACATACGTGAGTTCATGCGTACCAATCATAAAGAAAGGAAGGACATCCTCAAATCTGTTGGAAGAAAGATCCACAGAGGATGCACTTCTAAAGATGAATGGGTAAGGGTAACTTCTCTTGGTGGTGCAAAGGAAGTAGGAAGAAGTTGTTTTATCATCTCAACTCCTGAATCCCGTATAATGATCGATTGTGGTGTCAATGTCGGTTCTGATGATAACATGACTCCTTATCTCTATGTGCCTGAAGCATACCCGATCAATCAGATAGATGCTGTGGTACTGACACATGCTCACCTTGACCATCAGGGTCTTGTGCCACTGCTTTACAAGTATGGTTTTGAAGGACCAATTTACTGTACTCCTCCGACCAGGGATCTCATGGCACTGTTGCAGCTTGACTACATCGATGTGGCTGCAAAGGAGGGCAAGAGACCTCCATACAGTTCAGCAGATGTAAGGGAAGGACTGAAACATACAATTGTCCTTGATTATGAGGAAGTAACTGACATAGCTCCAGATATCAAACTTACATTCCACAATGCAGGACACATTCTTGGTTCAGCGGTATCTCACTTCCATATTGGTGACGGTCTTCACAATGTTGTTGTCACAGGTGACTTCAAGTATGAGAAGACAAGGCTTTTTGATGCGGCAGTTAACAAATTCCCGCGTGTTGAGAGTGTTATCATGGAATCCACATATGGAAACTCCAATGCAACACAGCCATCACTTCAGGAAGCTGAGAAGAACCTGCAGAACATTGTAAATTCCACATTGAAGAATGATGGAATTGTTCTTATCCCTGCCTTTGCGGTAGGTAGGAGTCAGGAAGTAATGATCGTTCTTGAAGATGCTATTCGCAAAGGAATCATACCAAACGTTCCTGTTTATCTGGACGGTATGATCTGGGAAGCAACTGCTATCCATGCAACATATCCTGAGTATCTTAACAACGACCTGCGTAAGCTCATTTTCCAGAAAGGACAGAACCCATTCCTTTCAGAGTGCTTCAAGCCTGTTGATTCTAATGAACTTCGCCAGAAGATCATTGAAGAGCCACATCCATGTGTGATCCTTTCCACATCAGGTATGATGAATGCAGGTCCTGTTATTGAATACTTCAAGGCATTTGCTGAGAATGAGAATAACACTCTTGTTTTCGTAGGTTACCAGGCTGACGGAACTCTTGGTAGAAGAATCCAGAAAGGATGGAAGGAAATCCCACTCTCTACAAGAGAAGGTACCCATGTTGTTAAAATGAACATGAATGTTGAGGTTGTTGACGGTTTCTCAGGTCACTCAGACAGGAGACAGCTTATGTCTTACATCCAGAAGATGAAGCCACGTCCGGAAAGAGTCTACACCGAGCACGGTGACGAGCGTTCATGCATAGACCTTGCAAGCTCCATCCACAAGAAAAACAAGATGGAAACAAAAGCACTTACAAATCTTGAAACAGTACGGTTGGTATAACCGTACAATCTTTTTTTAACCTTAATTTACGCATCAGTCTGTAGATGACAAATTTGTAATATTAAACTCATTAAAGTCTGTGATATTGTACCAGTATACCGGTGCTTTTATAGTTCCACAACGAACAAATCTCACAGGCACATTATAAATCCCTTTCTTTCTTGCTTCGGTGTCATAGATTTGGTAGATCTCGTTCATTACATCAGTGTCAGGTTTCACATCGCTTGAAATCTCTATATACCCGCTTTTGATATTATAATCAATCAGAATAGATGTAGCATTTTTAATATATGGGTAAGTACCATCAGCTCGATATGCACCTTTTATTTCACTCAAATTGTTCCTGTAGACTCTTTGTTCTTCACTCAAAGGGTATGGAAGCTTTCCATAGCTTGCATAAACGTTTTCTTTATTACCTTCGATCTGATCAAAGACATATGCAGCATGGTAGAGGATAAGTCCGTCATCGCCATAACTCAGATTTCCAAGAGAATAGATCATGGTTTTGTTGCCAATCTCTCCAAGAGCAATTATTGATGCCATCCTCACTGTTTTCTCTTCTCCTTCGTCCAGGGAAATGTTAAGCAAAAGTTCAGATGCATTGTTATTTCCAGTTGTACCAAGGACTTTGATTGCATTTTTCCTTTTTTCAACTGTGTTGCTATTATTATTGGCCGCCTGCATCAGGGATGAAATTGTGTCCTCATCATCAATTTGTGAAAGATTCTCTATTGCAGCATTCCTTATACTCACATTTTCATGGTCCAGGTTATTTATCAGAGCATCCACAGAACTGTCTTCAATGCAGCCGGACAATATTGCTAATAGAGTACACAGAATTAGTATGGTGGGATAATACTTCATGCAGGGATTAAAATATGCAAACTAAATAAACTTTATGAGCAAACGTTTTGTTTTTTTTAATTTATGCGAAATAGTCTCTCAAACCTGTCAGGCAATCTATAAGTTCAGCATGATTTTTAACTACAAGATCAGCTTGCTGAAGTTTTATTTCATCAAGATAGGTCGGAACTCCTACACAAAATACACCTGCATTCTTAGCAGATTCAACTCCTAAAGGTGCATTCTCTACAACAAGACACTCATCTTTACTGAGACCTAATTTTGCAATTGCTTTTTCATATGGTTCCGGGTCAGGTTTTCCATTTTTAACATCTTCTCCGGAAATAATGACATCGAATATTCCGGGATAGAACTTATCCATAAGTGATGTAACAATTGTCCTGTCAGCACCTGATGCGACTGCCAGTTTAAAATTGCCTTTCAATGAAAGGAGACATTCATACATGCCTTCAAAAACTTCGGCACGGTTATTTTCAAGGAAATGAGTCCTCTTCTTTTCGAGTATTTCATCATATATTCCGGGTTCAGGAGTCCTGCCAGCCCTGCCAAAAAAGATGTTAATGACTCCCACATGGTTTGATCCTTCTATCTCATATATGTCTTCCTCAGTCACTTCTATGCCATATTCAGCAAAAACTTCAACCCATGCCTTTGCATGAAACGGCATTGAGTTAACCAGAACTCCATCAGAGTCAAAAACAATTCCTTTGAACATAAGCCTTTCTTGAAGATGTTTTCTGATAAACGTTTTGGATATGTCATTCTTTTTTTAGTAATGTGCTTCACTTATTACAACACTTCTCTAACAGGTTCAAGAATATCATTCACGTATTGTGCAGCACAATTTTTCAAATCTACAGGGTGAAGTGTTTCGTTTAAAAAAGCAGATTCAAGTTCCTGATAATCTTTGAATGAGATCTCACCACCATATTTATCCGACCTGTAGATAATGACTTCATCATATCGAGGGAATATATGATACTTGAACAACTGAAGCACAGGATTGTCTTCAGTAACACCTGCTGGACAGTATGCTTTTTTAATCTTCTTTGAAATGGAATCTGCAGTATCATCTATGGATATGTAGTTATCATTAGAAGATGCCATTTTAGTGCCATCCAACCCCAGCAAAATTGGAATATGTATACATAAAGGTGCTTTGTATCCTAATCCCGGTAAACCTTCCCTTGCAAGCATGTGAATCTTTCTTTGATCAATTCCTCCAACGGCCACATCAATCCCCAGCATGGCAATATCAACAGCCTGCATCATAGGATACACCATCTGAGATACTTTCGGATCATCCATCTTGCGACCAACCTCATTCATGCTTCTTCTTGCCCTGTTAAGAGATGCAGTGCATGTTAGTTTCAGTACATTTAACGTATATTCAGGATCCAGCTGGAAATCAGTGCCATAAACAAATTTTGTCCTCTCAGGATCAAGGCCAAGTGCAATGAAGCAGCGCTTATTATAATCCGCGATTTCACGAACCTCTTCCATAGTTCCCTTTTGATTCATGTATGCGTGTAAGTCAGCCAGTAACACCGTAATCTCAAATCCGGTATTTTGAAGGTCCAACAGCTTATTCACAGTAAGAACATGACCCATATGAATTTTGCCACTTGGTTCATATCCAACATATGCTGTTGGATGTTCTTTTTCATTTAGTAGGCTTTCAAGTTCTTCTTCAGTTACTACTTCTTGTACATTTCTTTTAATCAGTTCCATTTTATCCATGTGTTCACCTTATAAACAATATTATAGCTTTAGAATGTTACATAATCGAAAAATCATCTGTAACTTCAAAAATGAAATGTTACTTTAATTTACCATGCTACTTCTTTTTCTTTATTTTCAAGATACTGTGATTCATTGTCTGCTCTGGACAGATAATCTCGCAGCGCCTGCAACTCGTACCAAGGCAGTGCTGACTATCGATATTGACGATCCTTGCACCGTTTTCCTCAATAATTTCCAGTGCATCCTCAGGGCATTCTTCAACACACTCCTGGCAAAGTATACATTTTTCCACCGGAGCTTCGAGTGTGATACCGATATCCTTCACAATATCCAGTCCAAGATAACCGACGTCATCGATATCCCTGGAAACCCTTCTTTCGATTTCAACTTTCTCAAGGTCCTGCGGGAACACGGGAATACCATACATTTCCAGCATCTGGGCATACATTTCACTAGGCATTCCCTGCTGCCATGTTGAGAGTTCGCAGACATAGATATCCTTAAAAGTCTCACTTGTTGCCATCATCAGGTGATCTGCATGTATCTTCTTTGCAACTGCAATGACCTCATCCAGTTTTGAAACATCGATGGCAAGCTTCCTTGCAAGTCCGATGGAAGTGTTACCGAACTGAATTATTCCCTTTGAAAAACCAGGAACTGAACCTATGTGTCGTGC